>NZ_OCPC01000009.1 GCF_900220985.1 Parahoeflea halophila | reverse complement strand
TCGAACCGGTTTCCGAGAGCACGTCAACTCCTGCCGTTCCTCAGGCTCGGGTTTGGAAACGCAAAAAGCGCCCGTTCGGGCGCTTTGTGTTGTTTCTGATTTGGTTGCGGGGGCACGCAACACCTTTGGTAGACTATGCACCTTTGTCCAGAATATCGCCCTCAACCGGCGTACTTTGACGGGCCCCAGTAAACCCATTTGATTGGCTGCAAATCACAGTGACTGACTTATTCCCAACGGGTTAGACAGTTTATGACGTAAACTGGGCTAATCTTTGCACCTGCTGATCGGGATTGGTTGTTTCATTCATCAGCCAACAGAGCACTGCGGATAGCCTGCCACCAAGGGAAGAGTGCATTCTACAATACTGCAATCCCTGCATGTATATTGAACACGTTTACCAATCATTATCCATAATTCTCTAAATATTGCAGTCGACGATTTCGAAGGAAAAAACAACAGCGCTCACAACGATCTGAAGCGCACCGGGCAACAAGAGCTGCACAGATGGGCCGTAAGGAAACTCTTTTTCGAATGCCGCTTGCAATAACTCTTGCTTGTAGCGTTTCCGCCTGCTCCATCCACCCGGCACCGTTTACCGAGTCCCACTTTACACTGCGCGCCAAGAACAACATTCAGCGAATGGCGGCTTATCAGGAGCCGATCTCTGGCGCCATAAGTTTGGGCGAGGCGATGGCGCGAGCCCTGAAATACAATCTGGAGCTTCGTATAAAGCAGGAGGAAGCCAGTCTGGCCAAGGCCAAGCTTGATCTTCAGCATTACAGCCTGCTTCCTAAAGCCGTCCTGAACTCGGGCTACACCAGTCGCAACAACTTGCAGGCGTCTACCAGTCTCAACCTGATAACCAACCGAGCGGACAACAGCCCCTCCACCTCACAGGACCGTCAGCAGATTTCGACAGATATATCTTTAGGCTGGGATATTCTGGATTTCGGTCTGTCTTACATCAAGGCTCAGCAGTCATCCGATGAGGTGCTCATCTCGCGCGAAAACTGGCGTGGGACCCTCCATAAGCTGATGGAAGACGTGCGCACCCAATACTGGCGGGCTTCAACCTATGAACGGCTCATTGGTCGCCTGAAAAAGCTTCAAAGCCGCACTGACGCCGCGCTTGCCAACAGCGCCAAGCGTTCACGCGGTTATGAAACGAACAGGCTGGTGGCCCTCAATTCAGAGCGTGAACTCGTCAAGGTCAAACAGGCTATCAATGATCTCGAACAGGATCTCATAAATGCCAAGATCGAGCTTGCACGGTTGATGAACTTGCGGCCGGGAACTGAATTCTCGCTGGATATCAGCAGGCGCCCGCACAACCACCTTCGTATCAACATGCCGTTGGACGATATCTTCCTTCTTGCCGTCAGCAAGCGACCCGAGCTTCGACAGAACGAGTATGAACAGCGTATCAACATCAAGGAGTCTCAAGCCAATATTCTGAACATGGTTCCGAGTCTGCGTGCTTACGCAACAGGCAATCAGAACAGCAATTCCTTTCTCCTCAATAGCAATTGGGTGTCAGTCGGCGCAGCAATGAGCTGGAGCTTGTTAAATGTATTCCAATACCCCGCAAAGCGTCATGTGACTCGATCCAAGCAGCAGCTTCTCGACATGAAGGCCCGCAGCCTGACCATGACCGTGATGACCCAAGTCTACCTGGGTCTTATTCGGTACGATTACTTCATCGACAAGCTTGCGATGGCCGAGCAGCTGCTATCTGTACAAAAGCGCCTGACAAGGCAAATGCGACTTGAAGCCAAAGCTTCCCGTGTCAGTGAACAAGAGCTTATCCTCGAAGAAATGAACGAACTGATTGCTGAAGCCAGGTGTGATATCGCCTATGCCGACCTCCAAAGAGCTTATGGTGGCTTGTTGGCCAGCATTGGAATTGAGTTCAGCCCAACTGCGGAATCCGATGTACCGCTGGATGTTCTGGCTAAAGCTTTAGAAGCGGGATGGGATGCGGCGCTTGAACACATTCACGATGCGGATTTGATCGTCAATGAAACCCGTCCGGTCCAAGGCTAACCAGATGAGAAACGCAAAACATCTATTGCCGGGTTTCTTGCACATGGTTTGCGCCGTCATGATGTCTGCTTGTTTCCCGGCAAGTGCTATTGCTGATGAGACAGCTAACGATGTTGCCGTTCGGGGCGTGATACGTGCGCTACATCAGGCTACGCTCTCCACACATCTCAGGGCCCGGGTTACTGCACTCAAATTTCGGGAAGGCGATCATTTTTCCCAAGGAGACACTCTGGTCGAATTCGACTGCCGAGCGGAAGAAGCGAGGCTGGGCGCGGCCAGAGCAATAAGAGACGAAAAATCTGTCAGATTAGAAGGAGCGAAATATCTTCGTGGCCTGAAAGCCGGAAGCACACAAGACGTGCGGATCGCTTCTGCCCAAGTGGATCAAGCCGACGCCGACATAGCTGCCATCGCCGCAAACCTTGACGGCTGCACACTGAAGGCTCCGTTTGATGGCACAGTCTACGAAACGCATATCAGAGAAAACGAGACGCCTTCCGATGGCGCTCGCATCCTATCAATCATCAATATTGATGATCCTGAAATCGAACTCATCGTACCATCAAACTGGATAAACGGGATCGCACCTGGGCGGCGGTTTGATTTCCGGATCGATGAAACGGGGGAGACGCTTACTGCAGTCGTCAGACGCATAGCGCCGGTTGTCGATCCGGTCAGCCAGACGTTCAAGATTTACGCCGAATTCGCAGAGCAGGGGGCAAAAGTCTTGCCGGGGATGAGCGGCGACGCAACATTCAGTCTAGATTGGCAGCTGCGATGACTTCGCAAGCTCAAATCCGCAATTCGCAACCCCGGCATCTACTGCCAAGCATAGAACATACTGTGGCGGTGCCATACAGCGCAAAGGACGGGCCTTATTCGGGCGATTTCATACCTGACTTAACGCAGATTGTCGCCGAAGCCAAAACCACCGAAGACCTTTTTCTCATCATGGCAAATGCGGCCCGCCAAGTTGTTGGGGCCCAGCAGATCTTTGTATTCTGCAACGCGCCAGCTCCTCATATTGTCGCCGTCTCTAGCATGCCAAGTGTCAACCGGCAGTCACCTCTGATACAGGATCTGGAGAAGATTTTTCGTATTCTTCTCGACGCGGGCGAACTTCAGACGAGCCGCATATTCAGCTTGGGCGCAGACACACAGGATGTTTCGCAGCAGCTCAAGTCATATCCGTTCAGGAGCTTGATTTGGACCCCGCTCCGCTCTGAAGGGGAAAGACCATCGGCGGGCATTCTCTATACTCGGCAAGCAGCGTGGCGCACGGAATATCTTGCACATCTCGATGCTTGTGCCCAAACATATAATGATCGCCTGCAATCAATCGCTTCCAAATCTCCTGCTGCAAACTTTCCCGCCAGACTTCAGCATTCCACAACCATTGGCAAAGCCGGCCTCGTTGTAGCGATGCTTTTGCTCATCGCGATGTGTATGCCGACGACAATGACTGTGAGCGCGCCATTCCAGGTTTCCAGCCAAAACCATCTGATTGTATCTGCCCCGATCCAGGGCACGATAGAGCAAATTTATGTATCACCCGGCGAAAAAGTAGCAATAGACCAGCCATTGATAAAATTCGCGGACACCGTTTACAGAAATCAGGTCGCAATTGCTGAACGTGCAGTCGAGATGAGCCAAGCGGAACTCAAACGCGCCAGTCAGCTCTCGTTTGAAGATGAAGAGGGCCGGCGTCAAGTCGGTCAATTGAAGGCAGATGTCGCCATAAAGCGCGCTGAGTTAGACTTTGCCACGGAGCAACTACTTCGTTCCACCGTAAGAGCTGATCTTGCCGGAACAGTTATATTATCTAATCAAGACGCTTTGATCGGCCGTCCGTTTTCGATCGGTGAGCGAATTCTTGAAATAGCTGATCCGGATAGTGTCCAGTTTGAAATCTTTCTTGACATTGCAGACGCGATTGATCTGAGTACAGGAACGGTGACCAAGCTTTTCCCAGACGCCACTCCGTTCAAGTCCTATACTGCAAGACTGACCCAAATTAGCTATCAGGCCGAACCTGATGCACTGGGCATGCTATCCTACAGGCTTATTGCCAAGCCAGAGAACGGCACACTCCGCGGACTAAAACTTGGCACAAGCGGAACAGCTAAAATATACGGCAAGAAGGTCCCGCTTGCTTTCTACCTGTTTCGCAAACCGATTACGGTGATCCGCCAATGGCTGGGCGTCTGATTCAAGCGGGTGCAGGAGCGCTTCCGCAGCTGCGCACGGACATCGAATGGGTCGAGCGAACTGACGGGCAGGACGGGGTTCGCTATTGGCAGGTACACGACCCGGTTCAGCACCGTTTCTTCCGGATAGATGAAGATACCAAGCGCATCCTTTCCGTATGGAATTCCGGCTCCACCTCCGAACAATTGACCACCAAAGTCAGAACCGAGTTCGGCATCGACCTTAGTCCTTCAAGCATCCAGAAATTAGTCCAGTTCCTGGAGGCATCCAACCTATTGTCTCTTTCGCAGGATGGCTCATGGCATTCGTTGCGAAAGAAGAAGAACGGGCTCGCTAAATTGAATTCTGGCCAGATATTTGGCCGGCTCATCATGCTCAAACTACCTCTAGCCAATCCGGAACCACTTCTACAACTACTAAGGCACCTAACTGCCCTTGTTTTTACGCAGAAATTTACTCTGCTTATGGCTGTCGTCGCAGTTGCCGGATTGTATCTGTCGGCCTCTGAAATGCTTGCCCTGATCTCCACCTCTTTTGCAGACATCAGTATCAGAGGCTTGTTTCATGTTGGATTGGCGCTCGTGATTCTCAAGACATGTCATGAGCTTGGGCACGCGGTTACAGCGTATCGTTTCGGCTGCCGCGTACCCACCTTTGGCGTCGCCTTCATGGCATTTGTGCCCTTGCTTTACACGGACGTCAGTGACTCATGGCGGCTCCGGTCAAAAAAACAAAAACTTCTGATAAGCGCCGCAGGGATGATAGCTGAGGTTTATCTCGCGGCAATCGCCACGCTTCTATGGGCGTTCCTGAATGAAGGTCTAACGCGAGATATCGCTTTTTACATAGCGACAGTTGGCTGGATCAGCAGTCTGGGGTTCAATCTCAATCCGCTTGCCAAATTCGATGGTTATTACCTTCTCTCGGACCTCATCGGATTTGAAAATCTCCAGTCCCGCGCCACGGAAATATCTCTTTGGAAATTAAGGCAGGTTCTGATTGCTCCAGATCTTCAGCCTCCAGCAGAATATTCGCGAAGAAAACGTACGGTTCTAATCGTATATGCCGTGTTGAGCTGGATTTACCGCCTCGGTATATTTGTGGGAATAGCGCTGCTCTTTTACAACTACACAGCAAAAGTCTTCGGCTTCGTTCTGTTTTTTTTGACAGTGTTCTATCTGGTTTTTCTACCAATCTGGAGAGAGCTGAAAGTCTGGAGAAGACTTAAACTGCAGCACCCGATTAGCGGGGTACTGCGTCGACCGGTTTTGGTTCTGATTTGTCTTGTTGGCGGCTTTTCACTACCGCTTTTCGGGCAGGTCTATTCACCAGCCGTATTGATCGATAGTGAGCTGCAGAGGGTATACCCGCCAGAAAATGCCAGGCTCAGCGCAGTTCATGTCCAGCAATCGGATTTTGTTAGAGCAGGAGACCCGATCGTTGACTTTGAAGTGCCGCAGTTGCAGGCGGAAATTCTAAAGAACAGCATCGAGCTCGAAGCCGCCCGGCGCCAACTTGCAAGAGCACTGTCAAGCCAGACAGACCGTTCATCGACGGCGTTGTTGCGTCATGAAATCGAAGCCTTGGAGCGCCGAGGTAGAGACCTGTCCTTACAGGTTGGTGAATTGCGCATAGTTGGTCGACTGGATGGACATGTCGTCCAGGTGTCCAAAGAGATGCGACCAGGGAACTGGGTATCACGCAACAGATGGGTTGTCCTGGTCAGCTCGGGCCGCGAGCAGGTCACGCACGGCTATCTAAGCGAGGAGGATCTGGAGAAAGTCACCATCGACACCCGTGGCGTGTTCATTCCTGATGATCCGACGCGGGCGGCAATTCCGCTCGTGGTCAGCCGGATTGCTAGCGACGCTACCCAAGAGCTGGAATTGCCGGAGTTATCTTCACAGTTTGGTGGAGCGATCCGAACCCATACCGAAAAAGGTAAGGAACTTGTACCAATCCATCCGATTTTCCATGTCGAATTCCGCATCGTCGGTAAAGCACATGCTGTGAATCAACTAATTCGAGGTACCGCCGTACTGAACGGACGCCGAGAAAGCCTTGCAATCATTTTATGGCGACGGATCACAAAGGTCCTGATCAAGGAATCGGTGATATGAGTAGCATGACGTGAAAACTCGTGTCCTGCCTTCGTCGGGAAGTCGTTGGACAGCTCAATACAGGCGATTTTCTTGATTATTTGTTAACAAAAATACTGCAAAATAATAACAGGTGATTTCTGTGCATTCACCTTTTCACGCCAGGGATTGTTGAGAACCTTTCCCTGGCGCTTTTCTATTGGCCAACATTGCCCCAAGAGCGACTGAACACCGACCCGGACGCTGCTCGAACTCAGATAACTCCGCCGAGACGAGTAACGAGTTTTCGATCAAACAGATGATCCCGGTCAAACATCCAGGTCAGAGCGTCTGCAACGGGCCAGCCGTGCTTGTAGGGTCGCGCTGATGTCAGCGCTTCAAAAACATCACAGACTGTCGAAACGCGAACCAGTGGGCCGATTTTTGACCCCGATAACCGTGAAGGATATCCGCTACCATCAAGCACCTCATGATGATGCAGGCAAATGTCGAGAGCTTCCTCGGGAATGGCAGCATACTGTTTCAGGATTTGATGACCGCGCTTTGGGTGCATCTGAATGAGTTTGCGCTCTGCCTGTGTCAGGGGCCCCTGTTTCTGCAGGATGCTCTGTGGGATTGTCAGCTTGCCTACATCATGTATCAACCCGGAAAGAACCAGCAATTCGACGGTTTCCTTGTCCATTTCCAGAGCATCGCCCAGCTTGCCCATCAGCGTGCCAACAGCAAGTGAATGCTGGAAGGTGGTTTCGTCCTTGTGTTTGAGCCTGGAAACCTCAAAAAACAGCGATGACGTTGTGCGATCCGCTTCGACGATTTCATCAATAACTGGCGCAATTTTGGTCTTGTCGAAGGCTCCGCCCGTCACAATGGCGATCAGCTCAGCCTTGAGAATTCTGGTCGAGCGCGCCACTACTTCGCTGGCTTTGACTCGTGCTTCCTCTGGTGAAAGCGACTTCTTGAGGCCATCCTTCGCTGCCGCGATCCTGGCTTTGGCCGTGTCTGCGCCGAAGGCTGTGTTGATCAGCACGAACTCCGCCGTGCTTGCCTGGATGGCATCAAGATCACCGTCACTTTCAAGCAGGAACCGGCGCTTGCCAAACGACAACTCGGCGCCCTCGACCGCCTCAACAAACATGCCTATTCTAATGTCAGCCTTAGCAAGACGTGTGATCATCGCGCGATCCTAACAGCTTTAGGATGTTCTTTATTAGAATATCCTCGTTTTCCCTTGTCGAAGAATGAATATTTGCGATTTTCCTGTCCAGGATTGGCTCCAGATGCCGACGAAACAACATTTTCTGTCATGTCTGACTTGTCAGCGCTAAACAAAAGCAGCCAATCTTCAAAAACCTGTGCGGGCAATGGCCGAGACAACCAATACCCCTGAACGTATGGACAACCGATCTCCATCAGCATTGTGAGCTGTTCTTGTGTTTCAACGCCTTCCGCGACAACCTTGGCTCCAATCTTTCTCGACAGCTCGTTGATTGTGCTTACAAGAAGCTGATTGGTCCGATTGGTGGTAAGTGAGTGGATGAAAGACCTGTCGATTTTGATCGTGTCTGGATTGATGTTGAGAAGATGCGAAAGCGATGACTGGCCCGTCCCGAAGTCATCAAGAGCAATGTGAAACCCATAGTTCTGCAGGGTCCGCAGGATATCTGATGTCCGCTCGATATCGGTCACCATCGCGGTCTCAGTCATTTCAAATTGGATCATGGCGGCATCAATCTGATGGGCCTCAACAAGATCAAGAAGGTCAATGACGACATCTTCGCTTTTGAGTTGCTCCGCCGACAGGTTGATCGATATCAAGGGGAGATGGAGACCACTGTTTTTCCATCCATTGATGATGGAGAAAGTTGTTTTGAACACATAGCTGCTCAATTCATGTATAAGGCCGGTCTTTTCGGCCACCTGGATGACGACACCTATTGATATGCCTTGCAGATAAGCATTTGATGAACGCAAAAGGACTTCCGCGCAGGCAACCTCTCCCGTGACCAGATCCACGATTGGCTGAAAGTGCAAAGAGAACTCATTCCTTTCAATGGCATCCCGTATACCCTTCTCAATCAACAGCTGATCCTGATTTGCGTCGGTCATGTCAGCTGCAAACATACGAAATGCTTTGTTGCCCCCAGTTTCTAGAGCCTTTTTCTGAGCGAGAACCGCACGTTCTATCAGTTCTTCAGAATTCAGACCGTCTCTCGGATACAAGCTCGCACCGAGACTGAACCGTATGGGCTCGCCTCCGCTTTCGGTATTGGCCGGCACCGGGAACTGCTCCGCGAGGCGCTGCATTATCCATGACACAGAAGTGGGGTCTTCGATCTGGCCAATTGCAATCAGAAATCGTCTATCATCAAGTTTCACCAGCGAAGCAGACTCGTTGCCAGGCATTAATGAGACAAATTCAGAATCCTGAATTATGGATCTTAGCCCTTTATCCACGCTGCCAAGAATCCTTGAATG
This sequence comes from Parahoeflea halophila, assembly GCF_900220985.1. Taxonomy (GTDB): domain Bacteria; phylum Pseudomonadota; class Alphaproteobacteria; order Rhizobiales; family Rhizobiaceae; genus Hoeflea; species Hoeflea halophila. The sequence goes on along the minus strand of NZ_OCPC01000009.1, from coordinate 3,729 downwards.
CATCTCGGGATCGTCGCCAGAAACCTGTTCTTCCAGCGAATCCACACTCACACAGATAACGCTGACAGAGTTTTGATTCCGCTTCGACTGGTCGATGGAGATTTCCAATCGCTCAACAAAGGTTTCAATTGAAATGGAATGAACATTGCTGGACCGAACTCTCGATCCATCTTGTTTGGTAGCCTTTGTTTTTTTCGTCTGATCCACTTCATCCGTCACAACACGGGCGAACGAATCCGTGCGCCATTGAATGGCCCGGTCACGCCCCGATTCTTTTGCTGCATAAAGCGCCTGGTCTGCATGATCGACTGCATTGTTGACAGAACCTGCATCGAGGTCAGCGGGCGCTATGCCAATGCTGATTGAAAGGCTCCGATCGTTACCCAACCACAAACTCGACTGTGCCTTGACCTCTTGCCTCAAGTACTCGGCCACCTCTGCGGCACCGCTTTCGTCGGCTCCGTCCAGGAGCATACAAAACTCTTCACCGCCATACCTGCCGACGATGTCGCTTTTCCCGCAGGTCTGACGCAGGAGTAGAGCCAACCCCTTGATGACACTGTCGCCAACCCCATGCCCATACGTGTCATTCACGCTCTTGAAATGATCAATGTCGATCATCAAACACATGAGGGGCTGCCCGGTGGTGGCAGATGCTTCGTACTTTAATTGGAATTCTTCAAAAAAGGATCTGCGGTTCAGGCAGGATGTTAGCGGGTCATGACTCGCAAGATACTTCAACTGGCTGTTCTGTTTTGCTATTTCGGATTCCGATTTTTGGAGCTTCGCATAAGCAAGAGAAAGATCCTGGTTCTTGCGCTCAATGACCGTCACATCCTTGAATGTAACCAGTGCACCGTTGACTGAATTTCCACCAGTTGAGATCGGAGAAGCATTGACAAGAACATTAACGATTGCACCGGAGCCGCTCCGTAAATTCATCGCGACATCCCGGATTGTTTTGTTTTCTCTGAGCACTGTCAGCCATGGAAATTCAGACGTTTGACCTTCGTTCTTCCTGTATCGCCAAAGCAAATCGCTGAGCTTTTTGCCCTGGTTGTCATCACCTTGATCACCGATGATACCTGCCAACGACTGGTTGATAAGCAAGATCTGATCATCCCCATCAATCACAGCTATTCCATCTGATAGAGAATCGAAGGCACTTTGCACCCGGGATGGAACCAGTTTCGACGGGTCCAGTTGCCGCAAGGCAAGCCGGAGAAGCATGAAAATCGCGATTAGGCAGGAAACGGCAGTGAATGCCGAAAACAAAAGGAAATCGTCAGGAATTCCCAATAGCGGCAAACTCCCGCCTATCGGATCGAAGACGATTTCCACCTCCCCCCAATGCGTATCACCGTTTGAGATAGGAACTCTGATATGGGTTTGTGTGGATTTATCCGGATCGGCATTTGCCCAAAACCCATCATGTCCTGAGGTTGAAGCCAAGAGGCTACCTGACGGGACCCTCAGTGCGATCGATCTGACATGGCTCTCACGACGCTGGACTGCCGAAATAGTGGCTTCGACAATGTCGAACCTTTCTTGGCTTGCGGCAACAGCAAGCTGAATGGTTAGTGCCTCCGCGATATGCGCACGCGCCTGCAGCTGATAAGTCTGTTTGTCGGGAAACAAGCCAACAAGGCTCGCAACCGACATGATACTAAGAATGAGCAATGATATGGAAACCGCGAGCTTGGCAGCTGGTGGAAATTTCTGAACAACTCTCACCTAGCGCCCCAGTTCTGATGATTTATTCGAGGGCTCAAACATTCGGTCGACCCGATCTGCAGCACCGCCAGTCGCGTCGTTCATGTTTCTGCGCGCAACAACAATCAAAGCCGGATTGAAAAAGCCCAGTGTGGGCATTGCGGTTGCCAAAGATGCCGCAATAGCACCTCCCCTGAGTGCCCAGGCCACGAGACCTGCTGACAACGCGAACCCTCCGGACAATGTCAGTTGCCGTACTTCAAGATCGAGAATTGTTTCACGTTCCTCGACATCCGTCATGACTTGGTCGAGTGTTTTCCAGAGTGCGGCCTCGTTCAAATCAGCAAGTTCCAACCTGACCTCCCGAGGCGCTGTCTCGGCCGGAAGCAAGATTGGGTCTGGCAAGGAGAGCGGACCAGTATCAAAAATTGAAAGTTCAGGGAATTCTGGCGCCATCGCCTCATTGCTGAAGACGGGCGGCGTGGCCTCATTACTTCCCGAACCGTCCAGCTTCTGAGCAGATACTAACTTACCCGACCCTTTCTGAAGAGTTTCGACCTGAATCTCGTTGAGAACCGGTTCATCGTCGATCGGTGTCCCGGGAGCTTCGACATCGTCAATTTCGATGCTCTCAGGTGTAGTCGTTGTAGGCGCACTGCTCGCACCAACTACAGTTTCACCTATCATATCAGTAACTACGACCAGTATTTGTTGCCGGGTCAATCCACCAGAACCGTCACTTACCAAAACCTGAACTTCGTAGATGCCGTCCGAATTGCCATCGCCATGGTTCTCATAGTCGGGTGGCAAGACAAACCGCAGTACTCCAGATGCAGCATCAATCTTGAAAAGGGCTGCATCTACCCCACCAGCGATCTGATAAGTCGGTATGCCACCATCGACATCGGTGCTGGTAAGTGTTGTTACGAAATCCTGATTCTCCAGAACATTGACAGTCGCAGATGAACCACCACCATTGCTGGTGATGACAGGCGCATCATTGATATTGGCGACCGCCGCCGTGGCAGCAGACGTCAGCGGGCCTTCCGCCGTGCCGTTGCCATCGGTGTAGCTGACCTTCACAGAGATGGCGCGGCCCACATCCGCATCGCCCAGTGTGTAGGTGGAGCCCGTGGCCCCTCCAATATCAACACCGTCCCGCATCCACTGGTAGGAGAAGGCGCCCAGGCCGTCATTGTCCGAGATCCCGGATGTGTCAGCCGTCAGGGTTTCGTTCTCCGTCACCGTCCCTGTGATCGCCGGAACACCCGCAGGCGCATCATTGACATTGGCGACCGCCGCCGTGGCAGCTGACGTCAGCGGACCTTCCGCCGTGCCGTTGCCATCGGTGTAGCTGACCTTCACCGAGATGGCGCGGCCCACATCCGCATCACCCAGCGTGTAGGTCGAGCCCGTGGCGCCTGCGATATCAACACCATCCCGCATCCACTGGTAGGAGAAGGCGCCAAGCCCATCCGCATCCGAGATGCCCGATGTGTCTGCCGTCAGGGTTTCGTTCTCCGTCACCGTTCCGGTGATCGCAGGCACCCCGGCAGGGGCATCATTGACATTGGCGACCGCCGCCGTGGCAGCTGACGTCAGCGGACCTTCCGCCGTGCCGTTGCCATCGGTGTAGCTGACCTTCACAGAGATGGCGCGGCCCACATCCGCATCGCCCAGCGTGTAGGTCGAGCCCGTGGCGCCTGCGATATCAACACCATCGCGCATCCACTGGTAGGAGAAGGCGCCAAGCCCATCCGCATCCGAGATGCCCGATGTGTCTGCCGTCAGGGTTTCGTTCTCCGTCACCGTTCCGGTGATCGCAGGCACCCCGGCAGGGGCATCATTGACATTGGCGACCGCCGCCGTGGCAGCTGACGTCAGCGGTCCTTCCGCCGTGCCGTTGCCATCGGTGTAGCTCACCTTCACCGAGATGGCGCGGCCCACATCCGCATCACCCAGCGTGTAGGTCGAGCCCGTGGCGCCTGCGATATCAACACCATCCCGCATCCACTG
>NZ_OCPC01000008.1 GCF_900220985.1 Parahoeflea halophila | reverse complement strand
GCAAGCATGCCAGGAACGGGATGCTGTCGCCCGTCGAGTTCGAACGGCAGCAAGAAATGAAAACCGAGGGCGTCTAGAAAACTCGGGGCTATTCAGTCCCATTGCCTTTGCGCGACGCAATTCTCTTCCGCCCATTCCCTCATTCCCTATTCCAGGCCTACGATGGGAGGCACGTCTACTATCCTGAGGAAATAGAAGATGTGATGGACGCTGCCCTACGCCCCAGCTAATCCCTTGCATTAGTGCGAGCTCTGCGCTTCGCTGGGCGAAATGGAGACCCGGCGATGTGCAACCTCTATAACATCACCATAGGACCGCAGGCGATCCGCGAGTTCACACGAGCGCTCCTCGAAGAGACCGGCAACCTCGAGCCGGGGAGGATCTACCCGGATTATCCGGCGCCGATCGTGAGGAATGGCGACGGCGGCCGGCGCGAGCTGGCGCGCGCGCGCTGGGGCATGCCTTCATCGAAGAAGGCAATCTTCGACGCCACGGTGAAGCGGGTCGAGAAGATGCGCGGCAAGGGCAAGGAGATCGACGACGACGAGTTCAAGCGCCTGCTGTCGATCGAGCCCGATTCCGGCACCACCAATGTACGCAATTTGAATTCGCCGCACTGGCGGCCCTGGCAGGGCGTGGAAAGCCGTTGCGTGGTTCCAGCCACCGAGTTCTCCGAATATGGGAAGGTGAGGGGGTCTGACGGTCGCCTGCCGCTGCACTGGTTCGCCACGGCCGAGGATCGGCCGCTGTTCGTCTTCGCCGGCATGTGGACGGAATGGAAAGGGGTTCGTAAGGCCAAGGAAGGCATGGTTACGGCGGAAATCTTTGCCTTTCTGACTTGCGAGCCCAATGCGGTTGTGGCGCCGATCCATCCCAAAGCGATGCCAGTAATCCTCACCACTCAGGAGGAAATCGACACATGGCTGTCAGCGCCATGGGATGAAGCAAAGGCGCTCCAGCGACCGCTATCAGACGATCAGCTCCTACTCGTTGAAGCTCCCTGACGCGTTACCGTCGATTGCTCCCCTCGTCGCTTTTCAGTTCGTCGCCCAGTTGGCGGTTTCCCCATTTGGAAACGCTTCGGATGCCCAAGAGCCGCCTGATGGTGAGGTGCCCATAATCTGCCATGGAAGGTGTCTTCACCCGGGCACTCATGTAGTCGCCGGTGCCGCAACGAGAACAGGCAAAGGGTGGCGCATCGACGGGCCGAGATGGATTGAGCACCTGGACGAGATCCGTGGCGAGATAATTGATCAGGCGCCTGCAAAGGCCACAGCGAAGAACGATGATCTGGGCATCATCGGCAGCGTCCTGCAGCGTTCGAATTGGCTTGGCGGGGTGTCTGTGGAACTTGCGATACTGCTCTGGCATAGCAGGCAGAATAGGAACAATTAGTGAACGCGCAAGCCCTGTTCGGATCCGGGAGCGCCTCGGGGTTCATTCAGCGACGAGCCATTTCGGAACTTCGCCGCAACGCACTCGACTATCACTTTGGGCGGAAAGCCGGCGTTCGTTGGATCGTAAAATGACCAAAAGGGAGCCGTGTCCAGACGGTCCTCTTTTGGCCGAGCGGAAAGAGAATGCAGACCCTAATGTGCGCGCGCACGGCGCATTTCCCGGCAAAGTCAAGAGGCTGACGCCGTATCTCCTCCGACTCCTACGCTATGGCCAACATTCCTTTCGATTGCCGGGTGAAATGCCTGCCGGTTTAAGAGCGACAGACAGGGTCGATGCGTTATTGATTTCGCCTTGACGTCCGCCCTGAAAGTCCCAACCAAAGCAAGGAACCCGGGGCTCGACTGGGAGCAAGCGGGGAACCTGAACCGGTCAGCGGTCGCGCATGACTACGCACGCGGAGCAGACCGACCGATTGCAGCCAATCTCAATGAGACAAGCGTAACATTAGCAATTTGCAAACCGCCTGACGTAATTACAGCCGGCCAGTCTCGCCGCAACATTATCCGCGGTTATCGACTGAGTATCCGCGCGTTCAGGGTCGCCGCAGGTTTCATCAGAGTGAGCCGAGCACTCCTCCACTTGCATCTACTACGCCTTGACAAGGCCTTCAGGCGGGCTCAGCGTGATTTGATTGCTCGGTAACCCCAGATCAGGATTGCCGCTCCGGCGGCTCCTACGAAGAGCTGCGGCAAAAAAGCCTCCTCTGCATAGATTCCTATCCAGCCCAGAATCAGATTCAGGACTATCGCGCCGACGATTCCTAGTATGATATTGAGAAACAGACCTGTGTCCGCCTTCATCAACATACTTGCGATCCACCCCGCCAAGCCTCCGACGATAATCGATCCGATAAAACCCAGTCCCATTTTCACCTCCTTTTATTGCTGTCTATTGGTTCGGCAATAGCCGGTTGAAAAGTGTACCATCCAAAGTGTGCATTTGCCGGCCATGAGAGGTTCCCACGCTTACGCTTGCACGCCCTAAAGCGCTGAACTCGAAGTTTCAGCGGCAATTTTACAGTACAGGCCGTCCGGAACGAAATCGAGCTGGGCCACCGGGAAAACGGTTTTCAGCAGCTTGCTGCCAAAGCCCTGGCGACGAGGGACAGCTACCGGCGGACCGTCGCGCTCCTGCCATTCGAACTGAATCTTTGAGGCGACATCTCCGTCCGCGTTGAACCATCGGATTTCCACCAGTCCGTCCGGCACGGAGAGCGCGCCATATTTTGCTGCATTCGTCGCCAGTTCATGCAAAGCGAGTGAGAAATTCTGTGCTACCGCGGGCGCCAGCGTGACCTCGGCACCATCGATCTTCACGCGGTTGCCGAATGGTTCGAGCTCAGCTCGCACGATATCCCCCAGGTTGACGTCGCTCCATTCTAAATCATGCAAGAGTTGGAATGTTCGGGCCATCGCGGTCAGGCGTGAATCCAAGACGGACCGGGCCTCACTCAGAGTGCGATCGCCGGAAAGACTGCGGGAAATGACCGCGCGGACGATAGCAAACAGATTGCCACTACGATGCTGTAGCTCGCGAACAAGAAGCCTCTCGCGCTCGGCAGCCCGCTTGCGATCGGAGATGTCGATGATGGTGCTCAGCACCATCTGCCCCTGATCCGTAACAATGGGGTTCAAGCCGATCTCCACGGGCACTTCGGTCCCATCTTTGCGCAGGCCAAAAAGCTCTCTGCTGGCGCCCATGACGCGAACGGTCGGATACGCCGAATAGCCCTGGCGATATGCGGCGTGATCGCACCGAAAATGTGCCGGTATCAGATCCTCGATCGTGCGGCCGAGAAGCTCCAACCGACTGTAGCCAAAGATCTGCGCGGTCGCTTCATTCACCATCAAGATCCGTCCGTCGGGGTCGACGAGGATCATTCCACTGGGGGACGCCTCAACGGCATGGCGGAACATGTCCTCCGCCTGCTTGCGCTTGCTCATGTCGATGAACATGTTGACAGCACCGCTCAGGTTTCCACTTTCATCGCAGATAGGCGTCGGAAAGGGCATGACTGGTATCAGCGAGCCGTCAGCGCGTTGAGTCATGGCCTCCACGCCCCAGACGGCCCGATTTGTCTTTAACGCGATGGTCATCGGGCGTTGCTCGTGCGGCATTTCGTGACCGTCCCGCGTGAAGAGGCGGAAGGTCGTATGCCAGTCGTCTTCGCCAATCTTGGGCTCCTGCGTCACCAACTCGTTTGCTGCATTGTTCACATAGGTCAGCTTGCCGCTAGCATTCACCATGAAGATGGCTGCGGGCAGCGCATCGAGAACCTGCCGAAGAAAATCGTCCTTGCGGGCGGCTTGTGCCCGCGCCTCCATGAGGTCTGTCACATCCACGGAAAAACAGCGGGTATTGACGAAGTTGCCATAGATGAACTGGCCGCTCGAGGTGATCTCGACATGCTTGATCGAGCCGTCGCTCGCCCGCAAACGGGCCGGATAACGGCGGATTGTTTCTCCGCGCAGGAGACGATCGAGAATGTCCTCGATCACCGGTCGATCGGCATGAAATTCGGAGACATGCCGGCCAATGTAATTCTGGGCTGGATAGCCGAGCAGTTCAAGTTCGGCCTTGTTTGCGCGCTGAATCTTGCCGTCGCCGCCAACTATGTGAAGTGCAATGGCGCCATTCTCGAAGAAATCGTCGAGGCCTGTTTCACCACAATTCTAGACTTGGTTCGGCACGCATACCACCCTGAGCCTGATACCTCATGTCTGTATACGCTGTTTTAATCGAGACTGATAGCAAAGAGAATCGGATCAGCCGGTTGCTTGGAGCGACACAGCAGAGCTGCGGCCAGCGGGCCTTACTGATCCGAGACCCGAGTTCCCTCAAGTTTTCGGGGTTCAGAGCAAAACGAAAAGACCGTCACCAAAACTAAGATAATCGCGGGCACCCAGAGTATCGGTCGCACGGTATATCCTTCCGTGGTCGCGATATCGTCGGAAACAGTACAGCTTTCGTCAGGTTGCCTTTTACGGCTCGATGGCCGCTGTTTTCGTGGCGGTAACCGCTCCGAGCAGACGGTACTCGCTCTCCGTCAAGGCGGCCTTTGCCCTCTCCCGGGCGTCGGCAACCATAGCAGTTGCCGGAACCGCGAAAACGTCTGGCGCGATATCTGCCAACGCATGCAGCGCCTTCTGAATCCGCAGTTGCACTTCTATAGACGAAACGCCATCCCGAACGATCGGGCGGAAGGCATCAACAATCAGTTCGGTCGGAGTTATTGGCGGTACAAAAACCGCTTCATAATCGATCTTAAGCTGCACGTCATCCGTCCAGCGCGCGAGGATCCGCACCAACCGCCCCACGACGCTGATCGCCGTACCGGGGTCGTTCACCGCCGGCGAGAGAGCACGCGAGGCGATTTCAGTGATGACGATCAAGCCGAAACGGGGGTCCTGCTCAAAGCTGCGCTCGGTGCCAACAGTAAATGCATTCCGGAACGCCTTCAGCGCTTCCTCGTCGTTTATCTCCCGCTCAACATGGATAAGCGGGCTTGCCTGATGCACGAAAGACCCTGGCAGGGCATTGAGCCAGACTTTGGTCTTCAAGCTCTGCGCAACCGTGTCCAGCTTTCCGACATCGACATGCAGGACATAGCCTGCCTCGGTAGATAGCAGGGGAATGCAGGTTTCGGGGATTTCCGTCAGCAGCGGCCGGCCGCCCAGAAACGGGTTCTTGAGACGGTTCTCGAGGGATGCACTGGCGGCTGCCTCCACGCGATCCAATGTGTCGCCCATTCTGCCGAAGGTCATCAGGTGGCTGATCCAGCGAAGGAGCGCCACGACAACCAGCGCAATCACGGCCGCAGTTGCTACGAACAGAACCAACCGACCGGCGCTACTGTAATAGCCCGCCTGAAGCGCGATGATGCCGACAAGGCTGAACAGGAACGCACCGAGAAACGTCGCAAGAACATTCTGCGCCGTCGCGTCTTCCTGAAGCAGCGCCGTGGCTCGCGGTGTTGCGGTGCTGGCGGCGGCCGCAAACGCGGAGATCGCAATGGCCAACGAAAACGTTGTTACCGCAAGCATCGAGGACGCGAGAATATTGAGAACCTGATCGACTGAGTCCGCGCCGATTTTAACCGTCCAGGCAGACGGAATTAACCCCGCCATCAACTGTGCGACGCCTGCTGACGCAATCCCAAGCAAAGCGAACGAAGCTACGCGCACCCACACTTTGCGCATGTGGCGCAGGAGGTGCCAGCCAATTTTCGAAGTCATTCCAAACCCTCTAGAAGTTCCAATTGATGCACTTCAGGGACGTCGATCCAGTTATTTTTCTGAACCAGCGAAGATCTGGAGGCAATCATACCTTTACAGCAGTCCGGCACCGAACGTCACCCTAAGGATTGCGGTAAATACCTGGCAGGCGAGCGCCGCCGCAACGCCTTCGTTCTGTCCTGAATGGTCACCTCTTGCGCATGTCATGCTCAAGCGTCGCGGCATATTTTTCGACCATCTGCTCCACCTCGGCTGCCTCGTCGGGCCCCAATGGGGTTGGTTCACCATTGAATTGCGCTGCAATCTTCGGGGCGATCCGAACTGTGGCAAGCATCGGGAAATGATCTGAGCCGATTTTTTCGCCGCGCGAAAAGTTCACAACCGCGACGTCTGGCGTGACGTAAATCTGGTCGATCGGGAAACGAAAGAGCGGGTGAGTGGCATCGAAGCTCGGAAGCGGCCCGCGCCCCACTCGCGGGTCGAGATAACCGCCGAGGCGTTTGAACCTTTGCGCAAAACGCGACCATGCAGGCTGATTGAAATCGCCCATGATGACGACCGGTACGTCGGCCAGGCGCGCAAAGCGTGCCGTATATGCCGTCTTTGCGTTCCGTGTTCCGGTGTCCTCTCCCGGGACAGGCGGGGCCGGATGGAGTCCAACGAACCGAAAGAGACGGCCGTGCCGGTCTTTCAGTTCGGCGTAGAGGGTCGGTCTTTCCACGTCGCCGAGATCGAGAAGTTGAGCATCCACAACCTGCAGGCGGGTGGCGAACGCGAGCCCATAGTGATTGTCCTGCGGCTTGGTGAGGACCGTGTCATACTCGCCGAGCACCGGTTCCAGCGCATCGATCCAAGTCTGGTCCGTCTCCATCAGGAAGATCACGTCTGGTGTTTCGCGCCGGATGAGGCTGGCAACGGCTTCGTGGTCGCGGTTCTCCATAAGCACATTGGCGGCCAGAAATCTCAGTTGGTCATCGCCCGATGGCGCCAGACGAATTTCCTTGGGCGCAAGCGGGGTAAAGGGAAATACCTCCCATGCCTGAAATCCGATGCATGCCAGCACTACGCTAAGCGCCGTTGCACGCAATTTCGGACTGAGAAAGAGGGCGAGTGTCGCTAAGGGAACGGCTGCTGCGATTATCTGGAGTCGAGGAAAAGCCATTGCCCGGATCCACCACTCTTGCAGGTCAGTGGTGGGCAGAATGGTGAGGATGACCAGCGTAATCGTCAGAGCGAGGACGAGAGCGGCGTAGGCCACCCTCAGCATCGCCGGCGCCCTCCACAGTGGTCGCACGCCGCTGTCAGGCGTGAGACCGCTGTTCCTATTCCCACCCGGCGGTGGTGCACGCATGTCTGAAACTGAATACAATAGCTGAACTTCATTCAGGCCTCATGACCGATGCCGGTTCTGGCAATCTGGCGGATATCTCAGAGTAGGTGCGTTACCCCTTTTGGCGCGCCCAGATCAAGTGGCGAACGGCCGGGGGGGCCCCAGTGAGTGCGCGTCGGGGTGTCGTAGCGAGATGAAGCAACCCTGGAACTAGGGTTATCCTCTTTCGCCCAGACTCGGAAGGCTTTGAGTTTATGCAATCCAAAGCTATGCAGGAGCGGGACATCCATAGCGTCGTGTCCGCGCGCGACGACGATGCGGCCGATCCGGGGATGATTGTGGCGTGCATCGAAAGCATGCCAACGCCCCCCGAGATAGACTTCGAACCACGCCGAAAAATCCATCGGTGATGGATCAGGCTCTACGCCAATGTCCCCCAGATAGCCATTCACGTAACGGGCTGGAATATTCAGGCACCGGCAGAATGCTATCGCCAGATGTGCGAAGTCGCGGCAGACACCAACCCTCTCCGTGTACGCTTCCATGGCGGTTCGAGTGGCGCGAGCGTAACCGTACGAAAACGTGAGGCGCTGGTGTACATAGTCACAGACGGCCTGGACGCGTGCCCATCCCGGCTCGGTAGCACCAAAAAGACCCCAGGCAAGATCAGCCAGTCGATCCGTTTCGCAATAACGACTCGCGGAGAGATAGCGCAGACAATCATCCGGCAGGTGCTCTGGTCGCCATTCGTCGGCATCGGGTTCAATGGGATCGGGCAGGCCCGAGTCCGTCACAATGGCGTCCTGTGTGATTGTAAATTCACCGACTGGCGCCACCATTCGGAGGCAGCTGTTGCCATGCTGATCTATAAATGCGCGTTTGGGCACTTGCGGAAATGTTTCCGTAGGACTTTGCCGTACTATGTCGACTGCACGTTCCGGATGAACGCTCATCATGGTAAATAGATGTGTTGGCTGATTCACCTCGACTGTCATGCTGTATCCCACGCGTATCAACATGACGTTTTCCTCTCATCACTGTATGGCGCTCCACTAGAACTACGACAGCGCGCTTTTTGTTCCAGAAGTGGATAAAATATCGTAGGCAACCTGGCCAGCTAGGGCCTGTGGACAATCATCTTGACGCAATCAGGGTCGCGGCAAGGTTCCAACTGGCTGTGTAGCTACAGTCCGTTTTGTCATAGCGTGTTGCTATGCCTCTGAATTCCTTGATCTTCGCGAAGTAGTTTTCAACCAGATGCCGCCATTTGTAGGCTTCGAAATCGTAGTCACGCTGTTGCTTTCGATTTGATTTCGGTGGGATCACGGCGCTTGCGCCACGCTCATGCAACTCCTCTAGAAGCCAGTTCGCGTCGAATGCTTTATCCGCCATTAGGGCGCCGAAGGAGACATCCCGGATCAGCGGCGCAACGCCTTTCATGTCGTGCGCATGACCCGGCAGCAGCAGAAAGCGGACCAAGTTCCCAAGAGCATCGACGAGTGCAACGATTTTGGTCGTCAGGCCGCCGCGTGAGCGCCCAATGGCCTGAGCCTGAGCCCCCTTTTGCGCCAGATGCCTTCTGGTGAACCTGAACAATGGTGCCGTCGATGAGCGCATATTCGAGGTCGGGGTCACCGCTCATGGCTTTGAAAAGACTCTCGAATACTCCCGCCTTCGCCCAGCGGCGAAACTGGATGGGTATGCCGCACCACATGTTCTGTTGATGGAGACTCATACGTCCGCGCAACGCTTTGCAGAGCACACGGCACAGCTCCAGCAACTCAACGCCCAGCTATTTATTCAACAGCGGACTGAGAACAGACTGCTAATAGCCCTTCAAACTGCAGATGTATTGCGGCGCGAGATCATCCATCGGGTGAAAAACAACCTTTCAATCGTTTCGGCTCTACTGCGCGCCAAAGCGCGGTCAGCAGAGCATCCTGCGGCCACCGAAGCCTTGCTTGCGGCGGCGGCTCGGATCAACTCAATGGCCATTGTGCATGACATACTGGACGCTACGAGCGAGACAGAAATCGTGAAAACCAAAGCTCTCTTTAGCGCGCTTCTGGATCACCTTCGCGACGCGATCTGTCCGCCACATATCACGCTTGAATGCGAGGCAATCGAGACCGAACTGGAAACTGAAGCCGCCATGCCGCTCTGCTTGCTCCTAAATGAGCTGGTCACGAATGCGATTAAGCACGCGTTCAAGGGGCAAGAAACAGGGGTGGTGCGGGTGACATTCGCAGAAACATTAGATGGTTTCCAACTAATGGTTGCCGACAACGGGTCCGGGATTGACGAGGAGGCGACACGAAAGGGTGCTGGTAGCCGTATTATCGAAGCGTTGGTTCAGCAGCTCCAAGGCGAAGTTGCTCAGGTCTCCCGTGTCGGCGGAACGTCGTGGTCGCTTACACTGCGCTATTTCTCGGGCAAAACACCTTCAATCGCTGCCATCGGTAAATAACACATAATTTTCGGCGTACCATTGTCGACACGGCGTTCATCAACTGCATTGCAGCTTCCCGCAATCTGCTGAAAGACCGTAACCGCGTGTCTCCGAACTCTGCCACACTTAAGCGGCCCGGCTAGTGGATTCTTCTCCGTCCGCCCCTGGTTGGCAGCACCAGATTAGCACCATAACGAAAACGCTGCTACTTTTCTGAATAATCCATGAATAAAGCGTTCCTCCAGTATTCATATGCAATTGTTCAATCTTTCAATTGTTGAGTGAAGCACGATTAACTACCCAAACCGGAGCAGAACAATGTTTGAAAAAATCACAACACTGGCTACCGCATCAATGATCCTTATCGCTGTCAGCCAGCCCTCACTGGCTACGACATTTCAGGACAAGAATCTGGGCGGGGTGAATCTTACCGCATGGTGCCAGAAGACATTTGGCAACCAATTCAAAGCCAAGCTGATCGCCAACAATGCCGGCGGCTGGACATGTGAACAAAGTGCGGGCAACCGTCGCGGCATTTTGGTCAGCAAAGCCTGCAAGCTGCAATATGGCAACAAGGCCTACAAGGCCAGAGCGCTTGATCAGAATGACCCCTATTCCTGGCGCTGCTTCAGCAAAATCGCCGTGCCCACGATGAAGGGCGTAAACCTTACAGCCTGGTGCAAGAAAACCTATGGCAGCCAATTCAAGGCCAAATTGATCGCCCACAATGCTGGCGGATGGACATGCGAGCAAAGCGCGGGCAATCGCAGGGGCATTCTTGTCAGCAAGGCCTGCAAGCTTCAGTATGGCAGCGCGGCCTACAAGGCCAAGGCGCTGGATTGGAATGATCCCTATTCTTGGAAATGCCTGATCCGTTAGCCGTGTGTTGGGTACTTATCCATGGTAATTGGAATTATGATTCGGGCTCCGACGTGACAGGCTGGGCCCCGAAAAACTGGCGTTTCAAGCCCGATAATAAGCCGGATGACAACGGATTCGCAGCCTGGCATGCCGGAGTTTGGAGACGGCGACAATGCGAGCCGCCAGTCTATCGTAGCCCTGATGGCTACGCAGATGGGCTTAAGGCGAAAATCACCAAAGCCAAATGCAACAGCATGGGATTTGAAGCGGCCCTGAGCTGCCAGTCGTGACGGCCCGGAATCTCGGCGAGTCGATACTGCCCGGCAAACCGACGGCAAAATCCGGCTCATGGTCTGGTCAAATGATTTGCGACTTCTCCGGGATCCTGCAGTCCACCCCATTTTGGGTTCGATATTATTGCACCGATTCGCTTCGGCTGTCTTGAGACCACCGCTCGTAACCGATCATCAGACGAGGCTTTTTATGAAGTACCGACAAAACAACTCTATCGAGGTCGCCGCCGCCAAGGCGTCGATCAGCCGGGCAACGGCCTACCGCATTGACAATGAGGTCCGCCTCCCGTCCCAGGACAAGCCGCCGCGTGGCCGGCGTCGCCCCGATCCTCTTGAGCATATCTTTGATACCGAGGTTGTGCCGCGCCTCAAGGCCGCTCCTGGCATCCGGGCAGTCGCCGTTTACGACGAGATGCGGCGGCGTCATCCGGAACTCTCGACAGGAATTCGCCGCACATTGGAGCGGCGCATCCGGTCCTGGCGCGCCGTGCATGGCGAAGCACAGGAGGTGATCTTCCGCCAGACCCATGAACCCGGGCGGTTGGGGCTGTCGGATTTTACCGATATGGGCAGCCTCGGCGTGACGATCGCCAGTCAGCCGCTCGACCATCTGCTCTATCACTTCCGGCTGGTCTGGTCGGGCTTCGAGCACGCCCATGTCATCCTTGGCGGCGAAAGCTTCGTCGCCCTGGCCGAGGGTTTGCAGAACGCTCTGTGGTCGCTCAGTGGTTCGCCGCTCTATCATCGCAGCGACAGCTTGTCGGCCGCCTTCCGCAACCTCGATGCTGACGCCAAGGCCGACCTGACGCATCGCTACGAAGCCCTGTGCGCTCATTACCGCATGACGCCGACCCGCAACAACAAGGGCGTCGCGCACGAGAACGGCTCAATCGAGAGTTCTCACGGCCATCTCAAGAACGCGATCCGCGATGCCTTGCTGATGCGCGGCACCAGGGACTTTGGTGACCTCGTCTCCTACCGAGCCTTCATCGACGAGATCGTCAGCCGCCGCAATGCCGCACATGGTAAGCGTATCGATGCCGAGCGGCCACATCTGCAAGCTCTACCCGATCGCCGTACCACCGACTTCGAGGAGGTCATTGTCACCGTATCAAGCACCGGCGGCTTCGTCTTGCGCAAGGTCTTCTACACCGTCCCCTCTCGTTTGATCGGCCACCGGCTGCGGGTGCGTCTGTTCGATGAGCGCCTCGACGTCTTCATCGGCGGCACGCATCTGCTGACGTTGCCACGGGGCCGCGCCCGCGCGAACGGCAAGCACGATCAGGTCGTCAACTATCACCATGTCATTCATTCCCTGCGCAAGAAGCCGATGGCGCTTCTGGGGCTCGTCTATCGCGACAAGCTGTTTCCGCGGGCTGAATATCGAAGAGCCTTCGACGTTCTCGTCGAGCAATTGCCTGACAAACAGGCTTGCAAAATCGCCGTCGAACTGCTGGCGCTGGCGCATGATCGTGGCTGCGAGCGTGAACTGGCCGAGGAGCTTGCCAGAGTACTCGACGTTGGCAAACTTCCTGATCTGGCCGCCTTGAGAGCGGTCTTCGGTCCGGACCCGAACCAGTTGCCCACTGTTCATGTGCAACTCGCTTCCCTCAACGGCTATGAAGCCCTGATCGGCGCGTCTTATGCGGGAGAGGCCGCATGACCAGCATTCACGCAATCGACGAAGCCCGTCTCTCCATCATGCTCAACGAATTGAGGCTGCCGACGATCAAGATACTGTGGCAGAAATTTGCCGAGCAGGCGGATCGGGAAGGATGGCCCGCCGCCCGTTTCCTCTCGGCCATCGCCGAGCATGAACTGGCCGAACGCGCCCATCGCAGGATTGAACGCCACCTCGCCGAGGCCCACCTGCCACCTGGAAAGACGCTCGACAGCTTCGCCTTCGACGCTGTCCCCATGATCTCCAAGGCCCAGGTCATGGCCATTGCCGCCGGCGACAGCAGGCTCGCAAAGGGCGCAAATATCCTCATGTTCGGTCCGCCTGGCGGCGGAAAGAGCCATCTCGCGGCGGCCATCGGCCTCGCGCTGATCGAGAACGGCTGGCGCGTACTGTTCACCCGCACCACCGATCTCGTCCAAAAACTGCAGGTCGCACGACGCGAGCTCCAGCTTGAGGCCGCCATTGCAAAGCTCGATAAGTTCGATCTGCTCATCCTCGATGATCTGGCCTACGTCACCAAGGACCAGGCCGAAACGAGCGTGCTCTTCGAACTCATCTCCGCCCGTTACGAGCGCCGATCCATCATGATCACGGCCAACCAGCCCTTTGGAGAATGGAACCGCGTCTTTCCGGACCCAGCCATGACGCTGGCCGCGGTGGACCGGCTTGTTCATCACGCAACAATCTTCGAAATGAATGTCGAAAGCTACAGGCGACGTTCCGCCATGGAAGCCAAACGTCAACGCGGCAGACCAGCTTCCTACGCGACAATCAAAAACACCAACGAACTTGTCGCGGAGCGGCAATCAGAACCAGACGAGGCTATTGCCAGCGACAATCAAAGTGATAACTTGATCGGGACCGCGACCTAAGAATCTCATCCAGATTGTCGCGCCTGTCTCATCCTGATCGTCGCGCTATACTTCAACTTGCTTCGATGTACAAATACGCTTGGTGAACAGCTTTATTTGACCTTCGGGGTACAATAACAGATCGTACTAGATCCAGATCCAGCGCATGAGCCACCGGATGAAGGAGAGCTGCACTTGCCGGAAAACAGGTCGTTGCAATCCTTGTCACCCGTGCAGATGCACAAATTCCCCTCGCAACCGATAAATTTGGAGGAGCCAATGACACGGTTGACGTCGCGCATGCCGCGCTTACCGGCCATTATACTCTTCACCCGGCTTCTCGGCACGCGGTTTAGACTCCGGATGAGTGAGTTGCTGGACTTAACTGATATTTCGGCGCGTGAATTGGTAACGATAGGTCCGTTTGACTTCTTTGGCTGGACTACGACTGCGCCGCTACTGGCCGGTGCTTCGTTTTGCCTGAACCGTTTCAGAGACGCCGCATCGAATGAACAGTCACTGCCATTCTCGTCGCAAATCCAGCAGCCGTCATCGTAACAACAAGCGGTAATTGCGGAACCGCGCGGTTGTTTGATGACAGTCCCGCCAAGTGCCCTGCACTCCAATATTGCTGTATCGCTGGTCGCTCCTTTGGGGGGAGCTGCTGCGACGGACATACTCGACACGGAGAATATGGCTGCCAGAACGGCGCTTGCGGCGGCCTTGAAGATTGTGGTCATGACGGCGTTCCTTCCGTTGCTTTCCTCGACCGCCGAACTGAAAGGGCAACGGTGAAGCTTGTGTGGATGCTGCCCGACATCCGGATGGATCCGGATTTCATTAGTACAGTAGCCTGCACGGCCGCTCCCGGCAATGTAGATCGCGGTGCGGGAATTATACGTCGCGCTTGAAAGTTTAATTTGGCGGGGTTCTCAATTTACTTTCCCGAAATTGATCTGCTGCAAAGAGACAGCCAAGCCAAAACTGATTGGTACACCCTGTTGGGTGACCCGCGCCGGGGATAGATCTAAACGACCCCGGCGCTCTTCTTGCGGAAGATCCTCGATGTTGGGCTGGTCATTTGCTATTTCGAGATTGCCCTCGATCCAAAAGTGGACATTCTCTGCAGCTTAAATTGAGCGGCACCTCGTCCGTGCCCGGGAGCCGTCGTGCTTGCAGTTACGATGGCAGCTGATTTCGCCACGATCTTGCATTTTGTTGTTCCACATTCGGTTCCGCCCCAGTTGCCTTCACACCATCCATCAGAACCATAGGTGCCGGTCATACCCTTGTTCGAGCCAGTTGTGACCGTGCATTTGTCGCCTGGGGTTACCTAAGTGGGTCTGGTTGGAACGGACGATGGAGCCCCAGCTGAACGTTTCGATGGTATATGCTCGCCGTCACCTCGCAAAGCTCCCCGCAACAGTATTTTAATTGCTGCTTTGCATCCCCAATTCGGTCGCCGACGTACTGGCATCCTGTTGCCAGAAGCAGTCAATCAAGGCGCACCCGCTGGATGCCTAGAAAGGGCGGAGAGCGGTCATTCGCGGCATGGATGGCTAGGGTCAGTTTGGGGGTTACGCCGCGAGCAGGTTCAAGTCGTCGGGTCCGTGGTAGACGACATCAAGGTATCGGTTGTCCGGCGCGACACGCGCTGTGGTTATGCCCCGCGACATCATGATGAGCGGCTCGGCAAGTCGACCAATTTTTTCCATCTTGGCAGAAAGGATCAGAATTTCGTCCCCATGACCGACAAGTTTCACGGCCACCCCAGTCGCAGGCACGTTTTTTGGGTTGAGCCATTCAGCTTCGAAAGTTGCAGATTGCGTACTCCAGATACTCCGCTCGGGGGGCACATAGCTGGTGGTGAAATCCAGCCATAGCTCATGGCTCTCTGGCGTTGGCCACTCGGCGTCTTGGCCAAGCTCAAAGACTGCCTCAGAATCCATCCAGGCTCTCATGCCAGCGGCATTCTCAAAATTCGCTCCAGTGTCATTGACGGCTTTGATCGCGGCCAACCGTGAAGTGAACCCGGCCTGCATCAATATCGCTGCACTACGGTTGAGCGTGCCAGTCTCGATGGCCGGAACAGCAAGACCGGTCTCGAAGTCATCGATGGTGAAGATGCCGTCATCGCCAATGGTGTCACCATTGGCTTGCGCTCGAACCTTAATCGCCTCGATGCCCCAAGGCAGCTTGTAGATTAGTCCGTTCTCGACGAACCGCAGTACATCGGACGGGTTATCGGCAACCACTTCAGCAAGTGGTTGCCCCATCAACCAGCATCGCAGGACATCGCGCCAGTTGTCGGGGAAAGGATCGGGCACGAAGGGCATGATGTTAAAGACGGTTTCGGCCAACCCTGTAATCGCTTCGATTGCCGGTTCGTGTTCGTTCCCCAAGATCGCCCCGTTGGCCGCAATCAACAGGTCATTGGCCGCCGCAGCGACGGCATCAAGTTGCTGGCCCGTTTGTAGGCCGACTCCAGCAAGGAAGTAACCGCGTCTTTGTTGCGGGGTGCTCTGGTTCCAAATCAGCCTAGCGCGAGCTTCGAGGCTCGCCTTTACCAGTTCTTGGAAATTGGCATTTCGCCGTTCCAAGCGGCGTTGCCACAAGGAAGATTGTAGGACTTTGTCGAGCTGAGCAGCAATTTCATCGGCGTTCATTTCCTGATCGCCAAGAAGACTCAGAATTGCTGTGTCGAGCACAGAAATATACTGCTCCCAGTTCCGGGCGGCGGCATCGCGCTCTTCATCTGCTTCGCCAGCGATGTTCGGAAAATCCCACGCAGCAGCGTTATTCAGAATGTATTCCTGCAATTCATTCAAATCGTTTATGCCAAGGGCATTTCTCAGCCGAACAAGAAGCGTGATTACAAGCCGAAGAAGGCCACTTTCCAGGCTGTGCTCGCTGACCTTTCCAATCAGCTCGGCCCATTGCGCTTGGCGATAGTCGTGCCTGTCGAAGATGGGAAATAGCACTAAACCTTCAACGTCGATAAACGCGCGCCCGGCGCGCCCAATTACATTCTTAAATTCCGAAGTTGGGATAACGTCTTGGCTGCGGTGCAGTGAGTGCATGATGACAGCGGTAGCCGTTAGGTTGAGCCCCTGCGCGAGCGTCGGAGAGGACACCGTGATCTTGAGGACGCCGTCCCTGAGCAGGCGCTCCATTTCCTTGCGGAACGGGGTCGGCAGTGCCCCGTGGTGGACAGCGACCCCGAGGGAAAGACACTTGAGAATGGGGTGATTTTCACCAAGCCACTCCGCGCCAATGGCTAGCGCGGGAGCAAGCACCGCGGGGTCACGATCCAGGACGGAATCAAGAAGGTCGTACCCTGCAAGCTTTACGATTCTCTCCGCATAAGGTTCGACGGAGCGACGCATCGGACAATAAATCAATACAGATTGACCGTCTTCGACCAAGCGCCATGCTGTAGCCAGAACCAACTCGCGCTGATCGTTCGGGAAGGAGAGCCTACGACGACCGCGAGTCGGAGCCCGCGGACCGAAAAAGCGCGGGACAAAGGGGTTTTCGTCGCCTACCCGAAGCTCAAGCCGCGCTCGGTTGTTACGCCAGAGCACCTCTCCGAAGCGAATACGTGTTGGTCTCCAATCGACGGAAACGGCATCGCCCTCTTCGTCTCGACGTATCCAGCTTACAAAATCGTCAAACTGGTCGCCTTCGGGCATGATCGCCGAAAGGCATACAAGGCGACGCTGGGCCGCATCGGCGCGCTGAAGTAGTCTTTGAATCTGGACCTCGTAGCGAACTTCACGTTCGCCCAGACCGATCATGTGTCCTTCGTCCAGCACCACAAGTCCCACATCATCAAGGATTGTCGGGTCGTTTCTTAGAGCGAAGTCCAGCTTCTCGGGAGTAGCGACAACGATATGACGCGTCTTTAGAGCGTCTTCTTCAAAGCCGCTTGTTCCGATGCTTCCATACAACGCTGAAATGGTCTTGCCCAACGGGCCGAACGTGCGCTGCAATCCGGTCTCTGTCTGTGCAGAAAGCGCGCGGAGGGGGGTTACAAAGACGATACGTCGACCCTCCGATAGGCATTTTAGGATGCAGAGTTCCGCCACGCGCGTTTTTCCAGCGCTCGTTGGCAGAGAGACGACAAGATTGTCCGTGGAGTCTACCGAACGCCGGGCCGCATCAATCTGAGACGGCCAAAGTTCAATTTCAGACCGCTTACGGCCAAACAACGTTGCAATGAATAGCCGACGCAATTGCTGCCAAGCCGCTCCGTCGCCTTCCGGTGGATTGGTTGGCAGAACTTCATGGAAACTGGAGCCCCACAGATCGTCCAATAGGTGCAGAGTTAGGCGGAAGCACCACCACTGGGGAACCAGATTCAGTTCGGCTGAAGCGGCCAATCCGTCTTTGATCTGTGCGCGTGCGACCTCTACAAGGTCTGCCTCGCCGGTTTGAAGCGCAAGCAGGAAGGCACCGAGGCCGCCGTAGAGCTGATCTGTGAGGACGAGGTCTAGAGCCTCGGAGATTCCCTCTTCGTCATCCTCGTCCTCTTTGCCCGCTCCTTGGTCCGCGTCGTCATCCAAGACCTGCACCAACTCTGCTCGCACGGCTTCATCCGAACCAGTTCCATCCAGTTTCCATGCGATGATTTCAGCTTCAAGCTGATCGAGGGATCGCAAGATAAGAAGGGCGAGCGCACGTTCCATGCGAGATAGGTTCACATCCTCCAACGTGACGAACAGCATCGAAAACGCGCGGGCCGAAAGCCTCGCCAGGTGAAACGAGGCAGAAGCCATTAGACGGACGAAGCCCCTTGGCGGATCGCCAGGATCGCCCTTTGAAACAATGGCCTCGAAGGCATCGCCTGCGTGTTCGAACGCAGAGCGTATCATGGTCTGGTCACCGCCTTCCTCGCGAAGCCGAATGCCCAACGAGAGCAACGCATGGCCGTAGCCCATGAGATCATAGGAAAGCGAAGGGGCAAAGCCGGGAGCGCCGGGAGGAAGCTGGCCATTGCGCCAGATCATCGCGCGGGCCTGTCCTCGGGCGAGCAATCGGCCCCGATAACCGGGCTCCAGTGCCTGTCCAACAATCGCTTGAACTTCTTCAGTATTCATTCGCCGAACACCTCTTCAAACACCCTTCGGATGAAATCCTGGTGGTCCGCAATTCTCAGTCCGACGCCGATTTGAGGAATGCCATCGCCGCATCCGTTCAGATCAGCACGAAGGAATCTGTTCGGATCATTGCCGCTAAACGTGAAGAGCAAATGCTGGACGTGCGCGGCTGTAATACCGTTCACGAGTTGCGCTTTGAGAATAGCATCGGAAAGTTCTTCCTCTCCCATTTCGTACAATCGGTCTGCGATAAAGGTTAAAGCGTGTTGCGAAGGCAAGCCGCCGTCACCATCCAGCGCACCTCGGGCCTTCGTAACAGTACGTGTCTGAAGGGCGGCTTCGCTCTTGGCTTCCACTTTCAGGAAATTGATTGGCCGTCCCTCAGCCGCAGGGCGAAGACCGATTACATCGTCGCCTCGCATGGCCATTTCTCGATGATCGCGCCACCGCAGCCTTTTCACAGGGGCTGAGAAGTCCGTACGTTCTTCGATATACTCCGTCGCATAAATCTCTCCCAAATCGCCCGAGCGTAGTGACGGTGTGGTGGGAAGTTTCTGGCGGAGGTACTCCGCCGCCGCTTCCTTTCCCAGACGCTCAAAGACATGCGCCACCTGCTCGGTTGCGACGTAGTGATCGGGCAGGATTTGTACCGCCTTCTCTTGTGCGACGGCGCCATGGCCATCCCGAAGAGTGACCAGACGCAGCCTGTGCCCGTTGATTTCGGCTTCGGCCTCATCACTCCATTCATCAAACGAAGCCATTTTTCTATTCATAGGTGATTGTGCTATTTTTGGTTGTATCTATTCAAGCCCGGACTATTTGGTTTGACAACAACTAAAGACAGCCAGAGCGCGAAGAACTTGCAGCATTATTCGAACGACAACTTCGAGCTAGCACATCACGTCGAAGAGCGGCGGACAAGTGCCGCGGACGATGAACCGCCCGGCCGGCGAACCTCCGTGAGATCAACGACGCTGCGCTACTTTGCCAGCGGCCGCTTTAGTGACGCCGCGTTGCGGCGGAAGCAGGTCGCATGGAGGTCTGCTAATGGGATGTGCCGGCTGCTCCCCTCACCGTTGGGTTATTCTTAACCGGAATCAACCGTGCAACAAGGAGAAGCAGCCATGTGTGCAAAGAA
>NZ_OCPC01000006.1:17255-354200 GCF_900220985.1 Parahoeflea halophila | reverse complement strand
CCACGGCCCGCGAGCCGATCAACAGGCCGGATACATATGAGCGATTTCCGAAATCGTGCCAATTTCTCGATTGCGAACAGCAGCCGGCACATACATGGGGCCGAAAGCACCACTTGCGCGGGGAGGGGACCTTTGCTGCGGCTCTTGGAAACAAAACATCATCGAAGAGCGGACATTTCCGACCTCGTCCAACCCATCCCTGCCACCCGCAAGGGGCAAGTCCCGTCATCACCGAACGACGAAAGCGGATGGATCTGCCCCTGCCTCCGGCCTTCCGACCATCCCCGATATCTGGTTGCAAATCGGCCACCCGGTCATATGATGGAGACCAGATAGGGAGGAAGCTATGAAACTGTCCAAAATCTCGGCATTTGCGCTTGCGGCAATGATCTCTTTCGGTCCTGGTGCTGTCACCGCACAGGAACGGGAACAGGTGATGGACAAGGTCCATTTCCTTATTCCCGGTGGCGCAGGCGGCGGTTGGGACGGAACCGCCCGCGGGGTCGGCGAAGCACTCGTCAATTCCGGCCTGGTCGAGACCGTGACCTTCGAAAACATGTCCGGCGCCGGCGGTGGCAAGGCGCTCAATTACATCGTCGAGAATGCGCAAAGCAACGAAGGCACGCTGATGGTGCATTCCACGCCGATCATCGTGCGGGCACTAAACAAGACCGTAAACATGGGATACCGGGACGTCACCCCGGTCGCCGGCGTGATCGGTGACTATGCCGCCATCGTCGTAGGCAAGGACAGCCCCTATCAGAGCTGGGACGAGCTTTACGCCGCCTATCAGGAAAATCCGGGCGGTGTGGCCATCGGCGGTGGATCGTCGCCCGGCAGCATGGACCATCTTGTCCCGGCGGCCATCATGCAGGCGGCAGGCAGCGATCCGCTGGACATGCGCTATGTCGCCTATGACGCGGGTGGCAAGGCCATGGCGGGGTTGCTGTCGGGTGAGATCGCAGCACTCTCCACCGGCCTGTCCGAAGCCATCGCCCTGTCTGACGCGGGCGAGGTTCGCATCCTTGGCGTCACCGCGCCAGAACGTGTCGATGCGGCCCCGGATGCGCCCACCTTTACCGAACTCGGCGTCGACATGGAGTTCATCAACTGGCGCGGCTTCTTCGCAGCCCCCGGTCTGTCCGATGAAAAGCGCGCGCAGTATGCAGATCTTCTCAAGGAAATGACCACGACGGAAGCCTGGGCCACGGTGCGCGACCGCAATGGCTGGATCGACATCTACAACGCGGGTGACGATTTCACGAACTACCTGGCCGCGCAGGAAGCGGACATGGAAAAGCTGATGAAAGACATGGGCTTTATCCAGTAAGGCGGTCTAGCCTGCTACCGGCCGGATCTCTTTGAGCAAGAGGTGCCTGTTCATGACGCTTGACCGCGTGATCGCGTTGTTCATCCTGCTGGCCTGCCTGGTATACGGCTATTCGGCGTTGTTCATCATGGATGCTCAGATCGCACCGTTCATGGCGCGCAACCCGGTCTGGCCGTCGTCCTTTCCAAAGCTTCTGGCGATCGGCGGGGTGGTTTTTGCCCTGCTGGTCCTGGTCTCACCGCACAAGCCGAAGGACGATCCTGACATCGATCTGTCGCGCTGGTCCGACTACAATTACGGGCAGGCCATCGGCCTGCTGGCATTGATGCTGGCCTATGCCGTGCTGCTACTGCCGCTCGGCTTTCTCGCCTCCACCTTCCTGTTCCTGATCCTGGGCAGCCTGATCCTTGGCGAAAGGCGCTGGGTGACGATGATCCTTGCCGCCGGCATCGCCAGCCTCGGCATCTGGTACCTGGTGCAGGAGGTGCTTGGCATCTTCCTGCGCCCCCTTCCAGCAATGTTCGGAACCTGAGCCATGATCGAAGGCATCCTCATAGGCCTGTCGACCGCGTTTACCCTGACCAACATCCTCATGGTATTCGGCGGGTGCCTGATCGGCACCTTCATCGGCATGTTGCCGGGCCTCGGCCCGATGTCGATCATCGCCATCATGATCCCCGTCGCCATCACGATCGGCGATCCGTCGGCGGCGCTGATCCTGCTTGCGGGGGTCTATTACGGCGCCATCTTCGGCGGTTCGACCTCCTCGATCCTGATCAACGCACCCGGCGTCGCCTCGACCGTCGCCTCCAGCTTTGACGGCTACCCGATGGCGCGCGACGGCAAGGCGGGCAAGGCGCTGACCATCGCCGCCATCGCCAGCTTCTGCGGCGGCACCATCGGGGCCATCCTGCTGATGGTTTTCGCGCCGATGCTGGCCTCGGTCGCATTGCTGTTTCATTCCGCCGAGTATTTTGCCCTAATGGTCGTCGGCCTGTCGGCCATTGCGGCATTTGCAGGCACAGGCAACGTCGCCAAGGCGATGCTGATGACGATTGCCGGTCTGATGCTTGCCACAGTCGGCACGTCGGCGCTGTTCAACGCGCCGCGCTTCACCGCCGGCATGATGGAACTGCAATCCGGCATCGGCTTCATCACGCTGGCCATGGCGATGTTCGCCCTGCCGGAAGCGCTGTATCTCGTGCTTGATCCCGCCCGCTCGAAGCGATCGAGCGGCAACTCCAAGATCACCGAGTTGCGCATCAACCGCGAGGAGGCACGCCAGATCGCGCCGGTTATCGGCCGCCAGTCGGTCCAGGGCTTCTTCATCGGTGTCCTGCCGGGGGCGGGGGCGACAATCGCGTCGTTCCTCGGCTATGCGGTTGAGCGCAACATTGCCTCCGCGGAGGATCAGAAACAATTCGGAAAGGGCTCCGTCAAAGGCCTCGCAGCCCCCGAAAGCGCCAATAACGCGGCTTCCACCGGGTCATTCGTGCCTCTGCTGACGCTCGGGATTCCCGGCTCCGGCACGACCGCAATCCTGCTCGGCGCATTGCTGGCGCTCAACGTCACCCCCGGCCCGCGCCTGATGGTGGACCAGCCCGAGATTTTCTGGTCGGTGATCATCTCCATGTATCTCGGCAATCTGGTGCTTTTGGTCCTGAACCTGCCGCTGATCCCCTATATCGCCAAGATCCTTTCGGTGCCGCGCAACTTCCTGATTCCCTTCATCCTCTTCTTCACCCTGATGGGGGCCTATATCGGGCAGAACAATTCGACGGAGCTCTTGCTGCTGGTGGCGTTCGGGATCATGGCGACGATTTTGAAATTCGCGGACTTCCCGCTTCCACCGTTGCTGATCGGCTTCATTCTTGGCGGCATGCTTGAAGACAATTTCGCACGATCCATGCAGCTCTATGACGGAGCGAGTTTCATCTACCAGCGGCCGATGACCCTGCTCCTGCTCATTCTCGCGGCGGGACTTATCGTGTTTCCGGTCCTGCGCAATTGGCGTGCCCTTTCCAGGCAGCGCCGCGGCGTGTCCACGCCGGATTGATGGTGCCCGCCACATAACCCTTGTGGCGCCGCACCGCCCGAAGCCACAGCACCTGCAATCGGCGTTTGATAACGGCTAATTCCACCGCCAGGCCATAGGCCAGGGGCGGGCCGGACAGCCGGTGGTCCAACCTCGGTGGATCAAGTCGAGCGGGTGCCGCCACCGGCGGCAGTGCACCCCTTCGCTGCACGCCTCAACCGGTTTCGCCACGTGGAAAAGGGAGCGATCCACACGCCACTCAAAGGAGAAATCCCCGAGCCCGAGACACGGCCGTCAATCCGCATCGAGACATTTCCGCAGAGCGAGCTCCAGATCCCGCTCATTATAGGGTTTGATCAATCCTGTGAGCGGCCGCCCGAGATCGCTGCGCTCGGTATATTCACGTGGATCGGCACCAGAGGCGATAATGACCGCGATGTCCGGATAAGACGCCGTCACACGGCGCACCAGATCCATTCCTTGCCCGTCAGGAAGGCCAAGGTCGGCGAGCAAGACATGAAAATCATCCTTGCCGAGGCATTCTGTGGCCTCAGCTATGCTGCCGGCTTCGACCACTTGGCAACCCATGTCGGCCAACATATCCGCAGTCGCCATGCGGATCAAAACCTCGTCTTCCACGAGCAGGACCCGCAAGCCCCTTTGCAGCGCATGCGCGCCATTGACAATGTCGGCGTTTCCTTCGCTGACTTGTTCCCGGGATACCTGGCTTGCCGGCCGGCTCAGTATCTCGTGTATCTTTTGGGCCAGGCGTTCGCGGGTGTAAGGCTTGCTTAGCAGGTCAATTCCGTCATCCAGACGCCCGGCATGGACGATCGCATTTTGCGTGTAGCCGGATGTGAAAAGCACCCCGAGTTCTGGAAGAAGCTCCTTGGCCTTTCGGACAAGCTCGGGGCTGCGCAGGGTACCGGGCATGACCACGTCGGTGAAAAGGACATCGATTTTCACTCCGCTGTTCACGACAACCAGCGCGCTGTCGGCAGTCTCCGCCGTAAGCACAGTGTATCCCAGATCCCGCAGCACATCGACGGCTGCTTCCCTGACGGCAGCATCGTCCTCGACGATGAGAACCACTTCTCCGTGCCCCTTGGGCGTTTCAGTCGTTGGCCTCGCCTGCTGGCTTTGGTCGCTTTCGCGCGTCCTGCGGAGATACACCCGAACCGTGGTGCCATGACCTTCTTCGCTGTAAATCTTGATATGACCACCCGATTGCTTGATGAAACCATACACCATGCTCAGGCCGAGCCCGGTTCCTTCCCCTGTTGGTTTGGTTGTGAAAAACGGATCGAAAACCTTATCGATGATCTCGGCGGCGATCCCGGTGCCGGTATCGGTTACTGCCACCATGACGTATTGCCCCGCGACAACTTCCGGGTGCGCCTCCGCATAGGCTTCATCCAAGGACGCGTTTCCGGCCTCAATAGTAAGCTTGCCTCGATGATTCATCGCATCCCTGGCGTTGATTGCCAGGTTAAGGATTACATTCTCCAATTGCACGGGATCGACAAGGCAGTTCCAAAGTCCCCCCGCTATCACCGTTTCAATTTCGATCGCTTCACCGAGAGTTCGCCGCAGCATGTCGTCCATCCCACGGAGAAGCCGCCCTACGTTGCTCGGTTTGGGTTCAAGAGGTTGCTGGCGTCCGAATGCCAGAAGCTGAGCGGTGAGTTTTGCTCCCCTCGATACACCGGTCATCGCGTTCTCAGCGAACTTTCTGTTTGGGTCGTTTACCGGCAACCCCTTCACCAGAAGCTGGAGGTTGCTGCCAATCACCTGAAGGAGATTGTTGAAATCATGCGCAACCCCCCCGGTCAGTTGTCCCACGGCTTCCATCTTCTGAGATTGCACCAGCTGTGCCTCAAGGAGGTCTCGCTGAGCCAAGGCTTCCTCTACTTTCGCATTTAGCGCCTTGGTGAACTCAGCTTCGGCATTGCGGGCTTTCAATACATCGGAAATATCCCGAACTTCTATGACTGTGCCCACAGTTTTCCCGCTTCCGTCCTTCATGGGGGAGGCGGTAAATCCCACGGGATAGAAACTTCCATCCTTGTGGACAAAGATCTCCTCTCCCTGCGTTTGGTGGTCCTCCGGAAAAGCCCGGTCGATTTCACAATCTTCGATGGGAAAATGCCGTCCGTCGGGATGCGTGTGATGGATGACGTCATGAAGTGGACGGCCTTGCGTTTCCTCGAACGTGTATCCCGTGAGCTTTTCCGCTGCCCTGTTCATGAAAACGCAATGCTGCCGATCATCCATCATGAAAATCGACATCGTGGTATTGCTCAATATGGCATCAAGTCGCGCCGACACCTTCACCAGCGCGGCTGTCGTTTGTTTCTGTTTCGTGATGTCTTGGACCGCGGCGTAGAATACGTTTTCGCCATCAGTGGCAATCAGCTGCAGATGTACGAACACGTCATAGCATGAGCCATTCTTCCTCTGGTGAATGGTTTCGAATTCCAGCGTGGTCTGGTCGCCCTTGATCAGAGGATCGACCAGGCGAAGGAACTCCTGCTGTGAAAACTCGGGCTTGATGTCCCATGGCGTCTTGGTCCTCAACTCCTCCATGGTGAAGCCGAGATTCTTGCGCGCTCCTCCGTTAACCAAAGAGAACCTGAAGTCTTCCACCGAGAAGATGTAGACCTCACTTACCGCGTCTTCGACGATACGTCCCAGACGATCACTCGTCATATTTGCCACGTCTTGCATTTTTTCCCTCGTAACAGGCTGCCTTCTGACGGAAGCACCACGCGCTTTCGATTAGCAGAGAGTTCACAGATTATCTCGTGAAGAATTGGTCAGCAGGCAAAAAATATTCCCCCTCAGAAATCGGCTTTTTCGCGCTCGGTAGCCGACCGAATGTGTTCATCGTCTCCAGTCAAACGTGTTGGTATTGCAATTGTATATCTGGGGGGCAAATAAGTGATCTGGGGGGCTGAGCAAGAACTGGATCGAAGAATATTGTTTGGTTGTGGTTCATACGGGTGCAATGTCATAATTGCAGCATTCTCAGGCCAGCCGCAGCTTCGGGCCGAAAGCACCAGTGAAAACTTGCCGATATGCGGCGAGCAGGCGTTCTTTGATGAAAGCGCTTGAACCATTCGTTGCTTCGCAAAAAGCGCTCACGGCCGTATATCTGAAACTCCGCAGACTTCGCTTTGAACATCCTCGGGTCTCCCGCGAGCCCCGTTGGCAGACGCCGGGATACACGGCAATGGCAGCTCGCGGAGGCCGGGAACGTTCTGCTGTTCCGCTGCCGTCGCGAAGTCATGATTTGTTCGCAAGCGCATCGACCAGATCGTCCTTGCTCATCGACGAGCGGCCATCGATGTCCTTTTCCTGGGCCATCTCGTAAAGCTCGTCCTTCGACTTCGCGCGCAGTGCCGTGACCGAGCCCTTGCCGCGTCCGTTGTCGTCGGTTGCCGCGTCGGTCGCATCCAGCAATTCGTCCTTTGTCATGCTCGAGCGGCCTTCTATGTCCAGATCCTGCGCCCGCTCCATCAGCATGTCCTTGGTGGGCCCGTTATCCCTTATCCGGGCAACCTTCCGCTTCACGTCGTCGGGCTGGTCGACAAACTGCTCGTCGCCCTGTTTCTTCTTCTCGGTCGAGCGGGCGTATTCGTCCTCGGTGAGGATCATCCTGATCTTTCTGGGCAGGTAGCGCTCGCCGCTTTCGCCCGACTTGCCGCCGGATTTCGTGCCCCAGTCCTCCTCGGTCCATTGGTGGAGGTCGGTGTCTTCCTGGTCCGCGCCGTCATCCTCATATCCGCCACCACGTTTCTTGTACTCCTGGACCGCCAATTGGGCCTTTCGCGCCGACCACTCTCCGGGGTCGCCGCCCTTGTCGCTTTCGGTGATCTCCTGCTTCACCTTTTCCCAGAGTTCGGGATCGCTTTTCTTGGCAGACGACATCAGCTGTCTTCCTTGAGTGGGTCATGGCCCCAATTCATCAGCGAGTAGCGCCATGCTGACTCTTCTGCATTGTTGTCCGGGCCACCCTGCGACAGATGCCGTTTGATGTAGCCGACGACGGTCGCCATGTGATCCCACTGATCGTCGCTCAGATCGTCCTTGTTGGTGCGCTTGATCTTGACGATGCGGCGCCCCGATTTGTGACCGGTGCTTTCGTCGTCATCGGTATCGCCGACAGATTTTGACTCTTCCGTTTCAAGCCAGTCTTCCAGTTCCGCTGGCGCCATGTTGACGAGATCGCGCCATTCGTCCCAGATCTCGTCTTTCGATTTTGATGATGACATCTATTTCGCCTTAGAATTGCTTTTGCACGATCTTCTGACCCCTATCCCAACGTCCTGATCTCAAATCGGTTCCGGCGGCCCGGCATTTGTCCCCCGCCGCGGATGCCTGCTTTCCCATGCTGTCACAAACTGTCAGTATGCGGCGCTACGCTCGGCCATCATCATCCCATCCCGGAGTCCGTCTTGTCCCGCGCCGCCCGCCTTCTCGATCTCTTGCAAGTTTTCCGCCGGTACCGGCATCCGGTCAGTGGCGCCGCGCTGGCCGAGGAGCTCGGCGTATCGCTGAGAACCATCTACCGCGACATCGAGGCGTTGAAGGCGCAAGGGGCCGCAATCGATGGCGAGGCCGGGGTTGGCTTCGTGCTCAAGCCGGGCTTTATGCTGCCGCCGCTGATGTTTTCCGAAGACGAGATCGAGGCACTGGTGCTCGGCTCGCGATGGGTGGCAGAACGCGCGGACCAGCCCCTGGGAGCGGCCGCGCGCAATGCGCTGGTCAAGATCGGCGCGGTGCTGCCGCCAGATCTGCGCGCCGGCCTGGATGACTCCACGCTGCTGGTCGCCGGTGGGTCTCCGCTTGCCGCCGGAGAGAGCGAGTTGCCGCGCATCCGCGATGCCATCCGCCGACAGCGCAAGCTGACGATCGCCTATGCCGACGTCAATGGGGCGAGCAGCGAGCGCGTGATCTGGCCGATTGCGCTGGCGTTTTTCGACAGGGCCCGGGTGATCGTCGCCTGGTGCGAATTGCGCAATGATTTTCGGCACTTCCGGGCAGACAGGGTGATCCGCCTGGAGGTCGAAACCAACACATACCCGCACCGACGGGCTACGCTGATGAAACAGTGGCAGGCCAAGGAGGGCATAGCGTTGCGCTCCAGGCAGGAAAAAGAACAATCGATGCTGACAAGAATTGACAGCATCAAACAGTAATCTCCGGCTGTCCAGAAAGACTGGTATTCCCACCAATGACGGAGATACCTGACCTTCAACTATGTGCTGTTGCATGTCGCCGACCCTGTGGCGAGCGCCAGATTCTATTCTGACCTGCTCGGCAAGCCGGTCATCGATTCGACGCCCGGTTTTGCCATGCTGCCGTTGAGCGCGACGGTGATGCTCGGTCTCCTCTTGCCGCCGAGGCTGATCCGGACGGTCTGGCAAGGCCCGGGGCAAGCGAAATCTCGTTTGATGTCGCGGATCAGGCTGAACTTCGCCAGCGTCACCCCGGCTGGGTGGACAGGGGCCTTAGCATTCTGGTCGAGCCGGTTGAAAAACCGTTTTGCCTTATATTTGGCGCGGCAGATCCGGACGGTCATCGCGTCCGCGTGGTTGCCAGCAGCAAGAACTGACGCGCGTGCTTATTGGATCAATCATCCCGGTTCGCGGTCACACCGCGGCCGGGTTATCGCGGCCGGGACGCAAGCAAGTTTCTTTGCTGCTTTCAGCGGAGCCTGGACCAGACCGGATCGGCCGGCTCGTCCGGTGCCGCCCGACGCAGGGCACCGAAAACCAGACCACTGAAGAGCGCGATGATCGTGAAGGCAAGCAAGGCGAGAGCAACTGTCATCACATTTGTCCTTTCGTCACACCAACTCTGATGCAGACATGGTGACAAATCCTCAATGAACCGAAGCTGAATGCATTCATGGCTAACAATTGGTGTTCTGGGCGCATCGGGCCGACCGGGATCAACTGCCACCATCCTGGTCAACAGACCTGGGTTGCTTGGTACCGTTCAGTTCAGATGCACGGCGCCCGGCAGAGCTTGGCCGAAATCCGGTCTGCCGGGGCGGGGCGGCGGCAGAGTCTCAAGCATCGCATTCAGGTCCTGGACGCTGGTGCCGTCGTCAAGCTTTGTGGTCCAGACCCTGAACGAGGACAATTGATAGCTGCCGAAAGAGGTGATCATCGCCACATCAGACGCATCGGCGCCGCGCACCATCAGGATGCGGCCGATGCGGGGCACGTTGTAACGCGCGTCGATCGTGTGCCAGCTGCCGCCGAGGAAGACCTCGAACCAGGCGCAGAAATCGTCAAAGCCGGAATCGGGCACCCCGATGTCGCCGAGATAGCCGCTGGCGTAGCGGGCAGGGATGTTCATGGCGCGGCAAAGGCTGACGCCAAGATGGGCAAAGTCGCGGCAGACGCCGGATTTTTCCTCCAGCACGTCGCGCGCAGTCTTGTCGGGACGGCCGAATTTGTAGCCGAAGGTGACATGGTTGTGGACGAAAGTGCTGATTGCCTGCACCCGCGGCCATCCTTCCGGGGTGTTGCCGAAATTGGCCCAGGCAAAGTTGCCCAGGCTGTCGGAATCGCAATAGCGGCTGGCGCCGAGAAATTCGAGCGTGTCGCTGGGCAGGTCCTCGATCCGGTGTTGAAGCGCGAATGTCGGCCAGATATCGGGTGCGCCGCTGACTTCTGCGACGCAATCGGACCAGAATGTGGTGCGGCCCTGGTCGGCAACGGCGCGGGATATCCGGTTTCCGTAACGGTCGACATAGATCGAAATGGGCGTCATGGCGGTTGTTCTGACGTAGTCAGCGCCAATCAGACGGCCATTGAATTCCGTGTGGGTGGAGAGTGCCAGCAGCATCGGGACCGGTGCGGGGCAGTCGACGATGATTTCAAATCCAAATCTGATCAGCATGGCAACACCTCATGTCGTGAACTGCTGCAACGAAGTGGCCATTGCTTGGTTCCAGTGCCGGTCGCGCTATTTGCGTGCCGGGTGCACGCCTTCGGGCGCGCTCGAACACTATGACATGGCTTTGAAGTCGTGGTTCGATTCTTTTTCGCAGACGCACAATTTGTTGGCCGCGATGGTCATGAAGATGGGCGCGCCGGCAAGAATTGGCTTTGATAAAGCGCAATAAAGGCGTATGAAACAGGTGTAATAATTCAAACATTGCGTGGTTCGGCATGGCTTAGGCTGGCTGTCACCCTGTTTGC
Source organism: Parahoeflea halophila (assembly GCF_900220985.1). Lineage (GTDB taxonomy): Bacteria > Pseudomonadota > Alphaproteobacteria > Rhizobiales > Rhizobiaceae > Hoeflea > Hoeflea halophila. The sequence goes on along the minus strand of NZ_OCPC01000006.1, from coordinate 343,618 downwards.
ATCTCGACCAAGAATTGAAAATAATTGCCCGGGACGCACAAATTCTGCGCCGGGCGCAGATCGTATTGGAATGACCATGAGCAAGAATGTCTTCACCAAGGGGCAGCAGGTAACGCTGCAATCGCGCGTCGGGCTGTCGCCGCGCACTCCCAGGGAATTTACCGTGCTGATGCGGTTGCCGGACAATCAGGGCAAGGCCCAGTACCGGATCCGCAACGAGGAACAGGGCCATGAGCGCGTCGAGCAGGGCAGCAATCTGGAACTTGTGAGTTCCGTCAGCAACGCCTAGCGCCTGACACCGCCGTCATGGTCATGGCCAGGAACGGCGCCGAATTTTCTCTATGTCGCGTAGACCAATCCGAACAGGCCAATCCCGGCCGCCCGGATGCTCCGCCGGAACAGGACCTGTCATGGCCAAGGGCCAAATGAAGTCGAACAAGGAAGTTCGCAAACCGAAGAAGGACAAGGCCGCGGTGAAAGCCACGGCGGCGGTCGGAACCGCGGTCAAGCAGCTGGAAACAAACCCGTTTCAGAAAAAAGCCAAGAAGTGACCGCGCTTGCGCCGCAGCGGTTGCGAGCCCTGCGATGATCGGTTTTCCCAACCAGATGCGCAGTTTTGACGAGGACGCCGGCACGATCCGGTTTTCCGGCTATGACGGCGTGATGGAAGTCCGCTTCGTGCTGGAAGCTCCGGCGCTCGAGCAGATCGCCGGGCTCGCCCGTTCGCCTGATACCGCCTATCTCGAGGCTTTCGACCGCTATCGTGCGCAGATCGAAACGGCGGCCGTGCGCGCCTACAAGAAAACCCGCAAATCTCTGATCTGGTTGTCTTCGGCCGATTTCTGAGCCGGCTTGCCGGCGGTTTCGTCCAATCATCGCTTGAAGCGCTTTCGCTGTCATGACAAAAGGCCTTGCAAAGAAGGGTTTTGTCATGCGCATCGCGTTTTATCCCGGGTCGTTCGACCCCATGACCAATGGCCACATCCACGTGCTCGAGCAATCGCTGGCGCTGTGCGACCGGCTTGTGGTCGGCATCGGCGTGCATCCGGGCAAGACGCCGATGTTCTCGTTCGATGAACGTGCGGCCATGATCACCGACGTGGTGAAGGCGCAGTTTCCGCAGCGCGCTGGCGATGTCAGCGTGGTCTCGTTTCAGAACCTGGTGGTGGAAGCCGCACAGGATGCGGGCGCAACCGTACTGGTGCGCGGCCTGCGCGACGGCACCGATCTCGACTACGAAATGCAGATGGCGGGCATGAACCGGGCGATGGCGCCTGGGATCACCACCGTGTTCGCACCGGCCTGTCCGGAGTCCCGCCACATCACCGCCACGCTTGTCAGGCAGATCGCCAAGATGGGCGGCGATGTCACGCCGTTTGTCCCGGCCGTCGTGCATCAGGCACTCAAAGCGCGGCTTTCGGGAACCTAACAGCCTTCGCCGTGGCGTTGCCAAGCCCGCGGCGGTGTGTCAAACGATTGCCGCCGGCGCGACAAGCCCGGCCGCCGCACTTTAATGGAGCCACCATGCGTTCTTCCCGCCTGCTCATCGCCGCGACCCTGGCCCTCGGCCTGGCCTCGACCGCTTTTGCCAATGCCGCCGAGATGCTGACCATCAAGCTCAAGACGGGCGATGTCGTCATCGAACTTGCCGACGATGTCGCGCCTGAGCATGCGGCGCGGCTGAAGGCGCTGGCGGATGCCGGCGAATATGACAATGTCGCCTTTCACCGGGTGATCGAAGGCTTCATGGCCCAGACCGGCGATGTCCAGTTCGGCGACATGGAAAACGGCTTCGTGCCGCAGCGCGCCGGCACCGGCGGCTCCTCCGAGCCTGACCTGGCGGCCGAATTTTCCGACAAGCCGTTCGAGCGCGGCACGGTCGGCATGGCCCGTTCGCAAGATCCTAACTCGGCCAACTCGCAGTTTTTCATCATGTTTGCGCCCGCACCGCATCTCGACGGCCAGTACACCGTGGTCGGCAAGGTGGTCGAGGGCATGGAACATGTCGACCAGATCAAGCGCGGCAGCGCCAATGCCAATGGCGCGGTGGACAATCCCGACCGCATGCTCGAGGTCCGCTCCGGCAGCTGACCAGATACCCATTTCAATCTGAACAGGAGAGACGCAATGGCGGAGATCAAGGATCCCGAAAACACACTGATCATGGAAACCACCCAGGGTGAAGTGATCATCGAAATGCTGCCCGACCTGGCGCCCGGCCATGTCGCCCGGATCAAGGAACTGGCCCGTGAAGGCGCCTATGACGGCGTCGTGTTTCACCGCGTCATCGAAGGCTTCATGGCGCAGACCGGCGACGTCAAGTTCGGCAAGTCCGACGGGCCGTCATTCGATCCCCGCCGCGCCGGCATGGGCGGCTCCGACAAGGGTAACCTGAAGGCGGAATTCTCCAACATGAACCATTCCCGCGGCACCTGCTCGATGGCGCGCGCGCAGGATCCGAACTCGGCCAATTCGCAGTTCTTCATCTGCTTCGACGATGCCGGCTTCCTCAACCGCCAGTACACGGTCTGGGGCCAGGTGACGTCGGGCATGGACAATGTCGACAAGATCAAGCGCGGCGAGCCCGTCGTCGATCCCGACAAGATCGTGTCGATGAAGGTTGCGGCTGACGCCAAGGCCTAAGTCATTTTCGCGCGGAGTTCCCTGGCTTCAGGCCATGTGAGTTCCGCGCGTTTTTTGTGAGGCCCACCGATGCGCGTAGACCTTTTCGATTTCGAGCTTCCCGACGAGCGGATTGCGCTGCGCCCGGCAGCCCCACGCGACAGTGCCCGGCTGCTGCGCGTCGATGCCGATGGAAGCCTTAAGGATCTTTCGGTCTCGGACCTCGCCGGTCTGCTCGCGCCCGGCGATGCGCTGGTGTTCAACGACACGCGCGTGATTCCGGCGCAGCTTGAAGGCTTCCGCCTCCGCGGCGAGAACCGGCAACGCATTTCCGCCACGCTGCACATGCGCGCGGGCCCCGACCGCTGGAAAGCCTTTGTCCGTCCGGCCAAGCGGATCAAGCAAGGCGACCGGCTGCACTTTGGCGGTGACGGCGCCACCTGTCTTTCGGGCGTGCTCGATGCCACCGCGGGGACACGCGGCGAGGGCGGCGAGCTCGAGCTGATCTTTGATCTCTCCGGCCCGGCGCTCGACGAGGCGATCATGGCCAGTGGCCAAATCCCGCTGCCGCCCTATATCGCGTCCAAGCGCGGCGAGGACGACCAGGACCGCAAAGATTATCAGACCATCTATGCGCGCGAGGACGGCGCCGTCGCAGCCCCCACCGCGGGCCTGCATTTCACTGACGCGCTGTTTGACAAGCTCGATGCGCGCGGCATTTCCCGGCATTTCGTCACGCTGCATGTCGGCGCCGGTACCTTCCTGCCGGTCAAGGCCGACGACACCACCGAGCACCGGATGCATTCGGAAGTCGGCCATGTCAGTGCTAAGACCGCCGAAGCCCTCAATCAGGTCCATGCGCGCGGCGGCCGCGTTGTTTCCGTCGGGACCACCTCGCTGAGGCTGCTGGAAAGCGCCACGTCCGAGGACGGCACCATCCAGCCCTGGTCGGGCCCGACCGACATCTTCATCACGCCCGGCTACCGGTTTCGCGCCGTCGATGTGCTGATGACCAATTTCCACCTGCCGCGCTCGACGCTGTTCATGCTGGTCTCGGCCTTTTCCGGGCTCGAGACCATGCGCGCGGCCTACCGCCATGCCATCGACAATGGCTACCGTTTCTATTCCTATGGCGATTCCAGCCTGTTGTTCCGGAGCGCGCCATGACCGCCGAATCCGACGTCACATCCGACACCTTCCAGTTCAAGCTTCTGGCCACCGACGGCAAGGCGCGGCGCGGCGCGATCTCGATGCCGCGTGGCACCATCCGCACGCCTGCCTTCATGCCGGTGGGCACCGGCGGCACGGTCAAGGCCATGTATATGGACCAAGTCGAGGATCTCGGCGCCGACATCATTCTCGGCAACACCTACCATCTGATGCTCAGGCCCGGTGCCGAGCGGGTGGCGAAGCTCGGCGGCCTGCACGAATTCGGCCGCTGGCAAAAGCCGATCCTGACCGATTCCGGCGGCTTTCAGGTGATGTCGCTGTCGGCGCTCAGAAAGATCAACGAGCAGGGCGTCACCTTCCAGTCGCATATCGACGGCTCGCGCCACGAGATGAGCCCGGAGCGCTCGATCGAGATCCAGGGCCTGCTCGATTCCGACATCCAGATGCAGCTCGACGAATGCGTGCGCCTGCCGGCCGGCGAGACCGAAATCGAGCGCGCCATGGAAATGTCGCTGCGCTGGGCCGACCGCTGCAAGGTGGCCTTTGGCGACCAGCCCGGCAAGGCGATGTTCGGCATTGTCCAGGGCGGCGATGTCCCGAAACTGCGCGAGCGCTCGGCTGAAGGCCTCTCCAGCCTCGATCTCAAGGGCTATGCGGTGGGCGGCCTTGCCGTCGGCGAACCGCAGGAGGTGATGCTCGACATGCTCGATGTCATCTGTCCGCTGCTGCCGGCGGAAAAGCCGCGCTATCTGATGGGGGTGGGCACGCCCGACGACATGCTCAAATCGGTTGGCCGCGGCATCGACATGTTCGACTGCGTGATGCCGACCCGCGCCGGCCGCCACGGACTGGCCTTTACCCGCCACGGCAAGATCAACATCAAGAATGCCCGCCACGCCGAAGACCACCGGCCGCTTGACGAAGAGAGCTCATGCCCGGCAGCGCGCGCCTATTCCCGCGCCTATCTGCACCACTTGGTCCGCTCCAACGAGATTCTGGGCATGATGCTGATCACCTGGAACAACCTCAGCTACTACCAGGACCTTATGTCCGGCATCCGCGCCGCGATCGCAGCACAGCGCTTCGACGACTTCTCCGCCGAGACGCAAGAGCGCTGGGCCAAGGGCGACATCCCGCCGCTGGGGTAGGGCGCCGGTTGCCACCCGGCCGGCTTCGAAGTCATCGAATTGCGGAAGCACACCGTTCTTCAACCTGAACGTGATCCGCACAGGCCGCCTTCCCCTCCGTCATCCCGGCCCACGAGCCGGGATCCAGCGACCCGGCGTCCGCCGGGTCAGAGGAGTCTTCCAGCCAAAGGACTTGGGCTGGCTGGACCCCGGAGCTACGACGTCGCTGTGCTTTTCTGGATCAAGACCTGGGTAACGGCGGTCTGCTGAGCAAACCCTTACGCCGCATCGAGCGTCTTTTCGCAATGGGACGGCCCGCCCTTCGGGTCAATCCGGTCGGACACAGCGCTGATCGAGGTAATGGTGTAATCCTTGGCAACCGAAAGCTCGACCACGCAGGGCCGGCCACCGCGAAAGCCGCCGCGCCAGGTGTATTGCGTCGCGCCGAGCGCCCCGCCGCTGTCGGAAACCGGTGGTCCGTATGCGGCAAAGAAACTGCCTGCCGACTTGCCGTTCCAGCGCTTCTCAAGTGGATTGGAAGCCACCGACGCGGTGGTACAGGCCGAAACGAAAGCGGCGCTGACAACCAGAAGTGCAAGCCGGAATGTCATGGTCAAGGTTCCTCGGAGATCGCGTTGGTAAAGTGGTGAGGGCAGCGTGCACCCGCGCAAGGTCATAGCGGATTTCGCCCAAAGAAGAAATCCGGGGACATGAGAGAACTCCTTGCCACGCACATCGCGCTGCAGGCCGAAGCGAGCCAAACGTCAGTGTCCGAATGCCTGACTCTTAATCCGCTGTAATGTCGCTCAGCTTTGCTTCAAGCTTCCAACGCAGGCCATCCGGTGGATAATCAAGCGACACTTTTCCCTTCACCGAAGCCTCCACCATCCGCCGGAGCACCTTGTTCCCAAATCCTTCTCTGGTGGGGATCTGAACCGGCGGCCCGCCGCGTTCCACCCATTGGATAGAAAACCGGAGATCAGGATCTTCCCGGATCTGCCAACTGATTTTGACGCAGCCTGTGGCATTGGAGAGTGCGCCGTATTTGGCGGCGTTGGTGGCAAGCTCGTGCAAGGCCATGCCGAGGCCTTGGGTGACGTCGGGAGAAATCTTGATTTCAGGGCCGTCAATGAATATCCGGATGCCGATCATGTCGCTGAAATGTGCCAATTGCGCCGACACGAGTTCCGACAGTTCGGCGCCCTGCCAGTTAGACTGCACAAGAAGATCCTGACATGCAGCCAGTCCGAGCAGCCGCTCGGACAACCTGGTGCCAAATGTGGTTGCATCGCTGACACTTGCTGTCTGGCGGGCAACCACCTGAACCACCGAGAGCAGGTTCTTGACCCGGTGGTTGAGTTCGCCCATCAGCAGCCGTTGTTTTTCTTCCGCGAGTTTACGGTCGCTGATATCGCGGAAGATCAGCGATGCAGCGATCACGCGACCGTGGTCATCCACCATGGGCGTGGCCGTGATTTCGACTGGAACCAGTCGACCGTCCTTGTGTTGCCTTGCAGTGTCAGAGAAGGTCACATGTTCGCCGGACCTGATTTTCCTGTACTTTTCTTCCCGCTCTTGCTTCCGGTCGACGGGCACGATCAGATCGTCGACACTGCGCCCGACAGCCTCGGCCTCAGTGTAGCCGAACATGCGGGTGGCACCGGGATTCCAGGTCCGCACCACGCCGTCCAGGCCGGCGCTGACTATGCCGTCACTGGAGGCCTGTACTATCGCGGCAAGTTGCCGTGACTCATTGCGGCCTCGTCTGAGTTCCTGTTCATACTTGAACCGGTCCGTGGCGTCGAAGACGACCGTGCGGATAAGGCGCGGCAGGTCTTTCCGACCTTCGACGACCATGGAATTGAGCAGGACGTGGATCGGCTCCTTGTCGCCCCGTTTGAGCTGGCAAGCAACTTCCTTGACACCTCCCTGCATGAGAAGCAGCGGAGCGAAATGGGTCTCATAGAAAATGCGTCCAGGGACGGTCAGCAACTCCTGAAAACGCTTGCCGTTGTCGATTACATCGGCTGTCAGTCCGGTCCAGTTCAGGAAGGTGCGGTTGACCCGCACAATCGTGCCGTCTTCAAGCGTGGAAACCACACCGCAAGGCAATTCGGCGAGTATCTCGCCGGCGGTTTCCTGAACCTCGATGCGCGTTGCCATCCTATCGGTCACATTTCAGGACGTTCTGTGTTTGCATCCACGTCGAGAAACCGGCGTATTGCCGAAACTGTTTCAGCCGGCGCGCTGAGGTGTGGGCAATGTCCTGTCGCATTCATCACCACCAGCTGGCTTGCTCTCATGTTGTCCTGCAGCCATTGGCCAACGGCCACAGGCGCAACGATATCTTCGCTGCACTGCAGGATAAGGGTTGGTTGGGTCACCTTCTTCACATCCAGGCGGTGATCGGACATGTACGTCACTCTGCCGAAGTGCTGAGCGATGTTTGGATCGGTCCGGCAGAAACTGTTTGTCAGCTCTTCGGCAAGATGCGGTTTGTCCGGAACGCCCATGATAGCAGGTGCCATTTCTCTCGACCAACCCAGATAATTCGTATCGAGGAAATCGAGCAGTCCCTCGATATCTGCCGGCGTAAAGCCTCCAACGTAATCGCCATCATTTATGTAGCATGGTGACGGCGCTACCATCACCAACGACGAAAACAGGTCCGGCTGGCGAATGGCAGCCAACGCAACGGACATTGCGCTTACTGAGTGACCGACCACTATCGACCCCGACAAATCAAGCGCTTCGCAGATTTCAATCAGGTCGGTCGCATGACCTTTGAGCGTGCCGTATTTCTTGAAATCATACGCCGCGAGGTCGGATTTGCCCGAGCCGGTAAGATCATAGAGCACGATCTTGTAGTCTGACAAAAAATCCGGAGTGATCAGGCGCCACATGTTTTGGTCGCAACCATAGCCGTGCGCGAATACGAGCGGTGTGCTTCCTTCGCCGATGACAGTCACATTATTTCGCTTGAGTATATCCATGAGCCAGCCTCAGAGAATCCTGCAACGCCAAATGCGTCAAGTTCGGTCAAACAGGTGACCCTCATCGGCAACCTGCCATCATTTGCTTGTGAGCCTGTCCCGCGATCTTTTATCGAGCAGTCCCAGTTCCAAGGCCGTTTTGGTGGCATCAAACGAATGCATTTTACCTAATCTGGCGCTGGAGTAAACTGATCACCGCGCCCAGCCACCGGTTTGTGAAGCAGGGAATTCAGGCTGGTATTACTGTCGTTTTTTCCCCACCCCCCTATACCCGTGTCACACTATCCGCGCTCCCGCCGCCGGATGGAACATGAACGTGTTGGTCCAGGCGGGAGGAAGGCCTTTCGAAACATGCCGGAACGTGCGGCAGGTCGCGGGAGGAGGCGGAGGCCATCGGGGTTCCGCTGGCGGGCGGGTTCCGTTCGGGACGCGTGCAAAGCCAGCCACCGGGCCGGCTCCCGTTTCGTGGCCGCTTAAAGGCGAAAGCGCGGAGCGGGAAGTGCGGTGCGGGCCTGTGGCGGACATGCGAGGTTTTTGACCTGCAGCGTCCGTGCCGGTTCCCCGAAACCCACCTGCGCGGTCAGTCCAGGCCGTGACCGGAGCAATCCGGGCGGGATCCTGGTGGATAAGCCAGCCCCGAGACGTGCAAGGTGCCGCCTGTCGGATGCGGACATCATCCGGCGATGATCGGGCCGTGCGCAGGTTGCGCCACCCAATTCTTATTTTCCAGAGGCAAAGCCTGCGTGCGGCCCTCCGGACTTGCTGTTTCACACCTCGGCGACAGATGTCGCGCGGCAGCGTTTCCTGCTGCCCGGACGGAGCGCCCTGATAGAATGCGTGTCCGTCATCGCTCGATGAGCTCCGATTGAGCGCGAGATGCCGTCATTCAGCTGCGCTGCGCAGGTCCTCGATGCAGACTTGCCACCGGTCAGGCGATCGCAATCACCTCGAGCTCGTGCCCGCCGGCCTCCACCACATCGCCGACGGTCTTGCCCATCAGGGCGCGGGCGACCGGCGAAGCAAAGGAGAGGGTGCCGGTCTTCGGGTCGGCCTCATCCTCGCCGACAATGCGGTAGGTCTGCGGCGGCTTGCCGTCGCGGCTGTAGGTGACCGTCGACCCAAAGCCGACGGTGTCGTGGGAAATGGGATCTGGCATCACCTGCGCCGTGCGCACCCGCTCGGCAAAATAGCGCGCATCGCGCAACGGGCCCGCCTGCTGGCGCCGCTTCTCGTTGACATCGTCGATGCCGTTGGCCGCCTCGAAGGCGGCGCGCGCCCGGGCGAGCTCCGCCTGCAGCTGCGCCAGTCCACTCTCTGTCACCAAATTCGGGTGCGGGGAAATCGGCCGGTCCGGCAGTTGCGTTTCCGCTGCGGTCTCGGAACTTTCTTCCTTGGTGAAGGCGACGCTCACGAAAAATCTCCGTCTGTTGATGCCCGGTGCGCGAGGCCGATCTATCGGAACTCCGGAACGCCGATCATAGGTGGCACGCCGGCCGGCTGGCAATGCTGGCGGGTCACCATCAATGCGGATTGCAAGGTCTGGCTCCAGCGGTGAGGTTAGCGGGTGCGACAGGAGACATGATCAATCTGTGGCGCACGACGAAGTGACTCAGGTCTGGGGGCCTGCGGCGCGGATCATCTGCACGCCGTTGATCTTGAAGCTGCCGTCGGGCTGGCGTTCCAGCAAATAGAGCGCGGTCCAGTCCTGGCCGGTCGGTCCCTGGATGATCACCTCCTGGACAAAGCGCGCACCGTCCGCCGTCGCCTTGGAACGGCCGAAGGCGAAATTGCCGGGCCGGTAGACCGGCTGGTAGCCGCGCTTGACCATGTCGAAGAAACGGCTTTCGTCGGGATAGAGTTGCTTGATCGAGGGGGCGGCAAAGGAATAGGCGGTGGCCGCATCATCATTGAGGAAGGCCGCGATCTGGCTTTCGATGACGCTGCGGGCGGCGGCCCCGTCATCGGCACGCACCGAGGCCAGACTTGTCAGCACCGCAATCAGCGCTGCTGCGAGGATGAAAAGTATGCGGTGGGGATATGTCATGAGCTGGCCTCTTGCCTTTAAAAGTAGGACGGCGTTGCCGGATGGAAAGTTTCATCCCGCGATGAAAATTTCACCGGAGCTCACACGCCGCTTTAACAGTGGCAGAATATTGAATCAAAACATTAGCTTGAGATGATATGATAATGTAAAGGATTATCGCGCCAGACTGGCTATGGCACGATCATCACCTTGCCGTCACCGGTCTTGAGCGCCTCGGGCAGGTCGCGCATGACATCGGCGAGCCTGACCGTGGCCACCACTTCGGTGCGCCAGCCGCCCTTGATGAAGCGATCCTGCACCGCGCGCAGCGTCTTCAGCTTCGTGAAGATCGAGGCCTGGCGGAACCAGTTCATCAGCCAGTAGCCCTCGATCTTCTTGTTCATGAAGATCAGTTGGCCGGGTTCGCTGAGCGCCGGCGCCTCGGTGTCGAGCTTGCCGTAGACCACCCAGCGGGCGCGCGCCGGCATGGCGGTGAAGATATCGGCGGAGAGCTGGTTGGCGACCGCGTCGAGCAGGATGCGCGGCTTCTCCGACTTCATCAGCGCGGCGAGCTTCGTGGCAAACTCCGGATCGGACTGCACCAGCACGTGTTTCGCCCCGAGCTCTTTGAGATGCGCTGCCTGGCTTTCCTTGCGGATGACGGCAATCATCGCGTAACCATTGTCGCGCGAAAGCCCCGCCATCAGCTTGCCGAGCTGGGAGAAGGCGGCGGTGAAGACGAAACTCTTCGAGCCCGATGCCTTGACTATGTCGAACATGGTCCAGGCGGTGACCGGGTTGACCACGTGACCGGCCGTATCCTCGTCGCGCATGGCCTGTTTGACCACCACGCACATCGCCGCTTCGACGACGATATACTCCGCCCAGGCGCCCGAACCGTTAACGCCGCCGACAAAGGCCACGCGCTTGCCCTTGAGATAGCTCGCGTAAAGCCCCTTGCCGTCGACGACGTCGCCAACGCCCTCGAACCCCGCAGCCGCGCCCTTGATCCGCGGCTGGCCGTATTCGCCCTTGATGAAATAGAGATCGGACGGATTGACCGAGGCCATGCGGACCTTGATCAGCACCTGGCCGGAGCGGGGCTTCGGCATGGGCAGGGCACCATATTCGAGATAGGGCTCCAGCGTGTCGATTGCCGCGCCGGTACGGGTGTTGCCGTATCCGTCGTGCTTGAGGATCAGCGCATTCATGCTCGAAGGCAAAGTCATGGGAAATCCTTACGGTGACAGGATGGTCTTGCCGATGGCGCCACGGTCGAGGATGCGCTGCAGCGCCGATGCGGCCTCGGCAAGCGGGCGCTGCTCGTCGATCCTCGTCTTGATGCGGCCCTGCGCATGCCAGTTAAACAATTCGCGGTTGTTGGCGGCATAGACCTCCGGCTCCCTGGCGACGAAGGCGCCCCAGAAAACGCCGACCAGCGCATATTCCTTGAGCAGCACCAGATTGACCGGCAGCTTGGGGATTTCGCCCGAGGCAAAGCCAATCACCAGCAAGCGCCCGTTGCGGGCCATGGCGCGTGCGGCGACGTCAAAGGCGGCACCGCCGACGGGATCGAAAGCGACGTCGACGCCGCCCGGCGCATGCTGTTTGAGCGCCTCGCGCAAACCGTCATAGGGCAGGGCGATGTCCGCCCCCGCCTCGAGGCAGGCCTGCTGCTTTTCCTCGCTCGACGCCACCGCGATGACTCGCGCACCCATGGCCTTGCCGATGGAGATGGCGGCCAGGCCGGTGGAGCCTGCGGCACCGAGAACCAGAAGGGTTTCGCCTGGCTTCAGTTCCGCGCGCTGCTTGAGCGCATGATGCGAGGTACCCCAGGCGCACATCAGCGCACAGGCATCTGCGAAGCCCATGCTGTCGGGAATCGGAAACGCCCGGTTGGCCGGCGCCAGCACCTTCTCGGCATAGGCACCATTGTTGAGCAAAACCACCGCGCGGTCGCCGGGCTTGAGGTGGCTGACATCGGTGCCCACCGCCTCGACGATGCCACCTGCTTCCATGCCCGGGACAAATGGCGTCTCGGGCTTCATCTGGTAAAGCCCCTGAACCAGCAGCCCGTCGGGGTAGTTCAGGCCGATGGCCTCGGAGCGGAGCACGATCTCGTCGGGACCGGGCGCCGGGTCCGGCATGTCGCGGAACTCGAGATTGGTGAGCGGGCCGTATTCGGGGCAGACGATCGCTTTCATGGCTGGTCACACCTTTTCCTGGGTGTAGCGTTTGAGCTCGTTGCGCGCGACCTGGCGGCGGTGGACGGCGTCCGGGCCATCGGCGAGGCGGAGCGTGCGCAAATGGGTCCAGCTGCGGGCAAGCGGCGTGTCCTGGGAAATGCCCTGGGCGCCAAACATCTGCACCGCCTCGTCGGTCACCTTCAACGCCACGCGGGGGGCTATCACCTTGATCTGGCTGATCCAGGGGGCGGCGGCACGGCCATCACCCTGATCCATCATCCAGGCCGCCTTCAGGCACAGAAGCCGGGCCTGTTCGATCTCCATGCGGCATTCGGCGATGATGTCGTAATTGGCGCCGAGCTGGGCGATCTTCTTGCCAAAGGCCTCGCGTTCGAGCGAGCGCTTGCACATCAGTTCGAGCGCCATTTCCGCCTGGCCGATGGCGCGCATGCAATGGTGGATGCGGCCCGGCCCAAGCCTGCCCTGGGCAATCTCGAAGCCCTTGCCTTCGCCCACTAGCAGATTGCTGGCCGGCACCCGTACATCGGTGAAGCGAAGATGCAGATGCCCGTGCGGCGCGTCATCCTGGGTGTAGACCTGCATCGGCCGGATCTTCTCGATGCCGGCGGTGTCGGCGGGAACCAGGATCATCGAATGGCGGGCATGTTTCTTCGTGTCGTCACCGCCGGTACGGACCATGACGATGTAGATCTTGCAGCGCGGATCGCCGGCACCCGATGCCCACCATTTCTCGCCGTTGAGCACATATTCGTCACCATCGCGCACACAGGACATCGAGACATTCGTGGCGTCGGACGAGGCGACATCGGGCTCGGTCATCAGATAGGCTGAGCGGATTTCGCCGTTCAACAGCGGCTCGAGCCATTGTTTCTTGTGTTCAGCCGTTGAGTAGCGGTCGAGCACTTCCATGTTGCCGGTATCGGGTGCCGAGCAGTTGAAGGTCTCGGCACCGAGATGGGCCTTGCCCATTTCCTCGGCGAGATAGGCGTATTCGACCGTGGTCAGCCCGTCTTTGGCCTGGGTGTGCCACAGGTTCCACAAGCCGCGCGACTTGGCCTTGGCCTTGAGACCTTCGATAATTTCGGTCTGGCGGGCGGTGTAGCTCCAGCGGTCACCCTCCGAGCCGACGGCTGCGAGGAATTCCTCGTCCAGCGGCATGATTTCGTTGCGAACCATGTCGCGCACGGCCTCGAGTATGGGTTCGAGATGCTTGGTGATGCCGAGATCCATCGGCTTTGCCTGTGTCATGAAAATTCTCCTCCAACTGTGTGTGCGTGCAGATGCTGTTCAGGGCATCTCACCGCTGTAGCCAAGAAGCCGCATCGCATAGAGCACACACTCGTCCGCGACCGCTTCGATATCGTGTTCGGCCTGGCCTTCACGCGGGGTGAACCAGACAATGGGTCCGTTTATGCACATGAAGAGCGAATTGAGCGCGATCTTGATCCTGCTGTAGTCGATCGCACCTGCGGCCCTGGCGTCCTCGAGCAGCTTGCTGAAATGCTCCGAATAGGCGTCACGCAACTCTGCCAACTGCGCCAGTTCGGCGTGTTCGTTGGCGGGCATTGTACCATGCCGGAGCATGTCGACGCCCTGAATGACGACGTTCTGGAAAGCCTTGGTCCGGATGACACAGCGCACATGTGCCCCAAGCACTGCTTTGAGCCGCTCGACAGGCGGCATGTCATGCTCAAGCAGCGGTTCGATGGCTTGAAAGTTCATCATCATTCCGGTGCGGTAGACATCGAGGAACAGCTCGGCCTTGGAGGCATAGTGGTGGTAAATCCGGCCCTTGGTCGAGGAGATGCGGGCGGCGACTTCATCCAGGCTGGTCGCGGCATAGCCACGGGATTCAAAGCAAAGGGCTGCGCCCTCCATGATTTCCATGCGGGACAACTCGGTATCGCTTTGGCGACGGTACTTGGTCGATCGCGCGGCGGTCGCCATCTTTCGGCTTGCCCCTGTTCAGACGTGTGGATGCCCGGAAGACTGAGTTGAAGTTTCTTGCCATTCCGTCTTGCAGTTGGCCAAGAGTTGAACATACTATCGAGTATGTTGTCAATTATCGAGACAGCGTTATTGTCAGGGAACGGTGCGGTGGCGGAGACGCTTGAACGCAGCGGGGAGGATTTACATGAGTGAACTGAGCGACGGCTATCTGGGCAGTCTTTTCGGCGTGAGCGGAAAAACGGCGCTGGTCACCGGCGGCGCGACGGGCATTGGCCGGATGATCGCCACGGCCCTGGTCCAGGCGGGTGCGCGAGTGCTGATCGCATCGCGCAAGGGCGAGGATTGCGTCCGCGTGGCAGAGGAAATCAACGCGCTCAGCGCGCCGGGAAAAGCCGAGGGATTTGCAGGAGACGTGGGCACCGCCGACGGTGTCGTCGCGCTGGTGCAGGAGGTGCAGGCGCGCATCGACAAGCTGCACATCCTGGTCAACAATGCCGGCGTCTCGTGGGGAGCACCTTACGAGGAGTTTCCGCACGCGGCCTGGTCGAAGGTAATGTCTGTCAATGTGGCCGGGCTGTTTACGCTGACCCGCGACCTGACGCCGTTGCTGCTCAAGGCGGCGAGCGACGCCGATCCGGCGCGGATCATCAATCTCGGTTCGGTGATGGGAACCCAGCCGGCGGCTGACGGTGCCTATTCCTATTCGGCCTCGAAGGCTGCGGTGCATCACCTGACACGCATCCTGGCGGAGGAACTGGCGTCAAGGCGGATTACTGTCAACGCGTTTGCGCCTGGCCCCTTCCAGAGCCGCATGACGGCCTTTGCCACGGCGAAGGACGAACAGGTGGAGAGGGTCGGCGCCGGGGTGCCGCTCGGCCGTATCGGCGCGCCGGACGACGTGGCGGGCGCCACGCTCTATCTCTGCAGCCGTGCCGGATCCTATATCACCGGCGCCATTCTCCCCATTGATGGCGGGCTGTCGGTGCAGCACGATATCCGCCTGTTCAAGGATGCCTGACATGGAAGACCAACCTTTCGACATGGACGCCCTGGCCGATGAGCTGCACGAACTTGTGCCCGGCTTTTCCGGGTTGCACGCGGTGGAAAAGTTCAACACCGGCCAGTCCAACCCGACCTACCGGGTGGAGGCCGACAGCGGCAAGTACGTGCTGCGGGCCAAGCCACCCGGAACCCTGTTGAAATCCGCGCACCAGGTTGACCGCGAATACCGGGTGATGAAGGCGCTTGCCAAAAACAATGTTCCGGTGCCCAAGGTCTACGGATTGTCGGGCGAAGACAGTGCGATCGGCCGGATGTATTTCGTCATGGAACTCATCGAAGGCCGGATCTTCTGGGACCCGGCCCTTCCTGAGGTCAACAAGCAGGAGCGCGCCGCGATCTATGACGGCATGAACGATGTGCTGGCACGGCTTCACAGTGTCGATCCGGAAGCTGCCGGACTGGCCGATTTCGGCCGCTCGGGAAATTACTTTGCCCGCCAGATCCGGCGCTGGAGCGAGCAATACATCGCCTCGAAAACCGAAGAACTGCCGGATATGGAGCGACTGATGGAGTGGCTCTGGGACAATCTGCCCGATGACGACGGACTGGTCTCGGTGGTGCATGGCGACTACCGGCTCGACAACATGATCTTTGCACCCCACGGCGAAGAAGTGCGGGCACTGATCGATTGGGAACTGTCGACACTGGGTCATCCGCTGGCAGATCTTTCCTACCAGTGCATGCAGTGGCGGCTTCCGCACAAGAGCGGCTTTCGCGGGTTGGGTGGCCTCGACCGCGAGGAACTTGGAATACCGAGCGAGGCCGACTATGTGGCGCGCTATTCCGAACGCAGCGGTATTGCCGTCAACAACTGGACCTTCTGCCTGTCATTCTCCTTCTTCCGTCTCGCAGCGATCCTGCAGGGGGTTTACAAGCGTGCGATCGATGGCAACGCCTCCAATCCCGAGCGCGCCCATGAAATCGGCAAGGCTGTGCCGCAACTGGCATCAATGGCCAACAGCATCATGTCGGGAAAGGCATAGAGATGGCGGATTTTAAAGGACGGGTGGTTCTTCTTACCGGGGCGACCGGAGGTTTTGGCGCAGCCGCAGCTCGGTATTTTTCCAAGGCCGGCGCCAGTGTGGTCTTGAGTGATCTCGGCGCCGACCGTCTGGAGGCGCTGACTGAAGAGCTCGGCGGAAACACGGCCATGCTGAGTGGGGACGTGTCCGATCCAGCCGTCTCCGAACGGCTTGTGGAGCAAGCCTTGTCCACATTCGGACGGCTCGACATCGCCGTCAACAATGCCGGTATCGCGCATGACATGATGCCCTTGCCGAAAACGCCGGTCGATGTGGCCAAAAAGATCATTGAGGTGGATCTTATGGGCGTGTTCTACGCCATGCGGGCGCAATTGCCGGTGATGGAACAACGGTTTCGCGAGACCGGGGAGAGTGGGGCGATCGTCAATGTCGCCTCGGTGGCCGGTGTTGTGGCGGCGCCGATGCTGTCGATCTACGCAGCGGCCAAACACGGCGTGGTGGGGCTGACCAGGTCAGCGGCGATCGAATATGCCCGGCGCGGGGTGCGGGTCAACGCCCTGTGCCCGTCCTTTGCGCGGACACCGATGGCGACGGATTTTCTCGACAAGGCCGGCGACAACCGCGATGCCGCCGAAGCCTCGCTGGTGCAGGCCATCCCGATGCGGCGGCTGGCGGAAGTCGACGAGGTGATCAACGGCTTGATTTACCTTGCCGACCCCGCCTCGAGTTTCGTCACCGGTCAGACCCTGCAGGTCGATGGCGGCCTGAGCGCATCGTGACTGCCGCCTTGAAGGCTACAGTTCGCGCACATCGGTTGAGCGTTCAGGCAGATTGAACATCAAGATCGGTTAGCGCACAGTGGGGTCAACGCAACCATCCCGGAGGCAGGACCATGCAGGAACTCACTCATTTCATCGGCGGCGAGCACGTCAAGGGCAAATCGGGACGTTTTGCCGACGTCATGAACCCGGCTACCGGCGAAGTTCAGGCCAGGGTGCCGCTGGCCTCGAACGAGGAACTGGCAGAAGCCGTGACGGTTGCCGCCAAGGCCCAGGTCGGCTGGGCTGCAACCAACCCGCAGAAGCGCGCCCGGGTGCTGATGAAGTTCGTCGAACTTCTGCACCGGGATATGGACAAGCTTGCCGAGGCGCTGTCGCGCGAACACGGCAAAACCATTCCCGACGCCAAGGGTGACATCATTCGCGGCCTCGAAGTGGCTGAATTCTGCTTCGGCGCGCCGCATCTGCTCAAGGGTGAATTCACCGAGGGCGCAGGCCCAGGCATCGACATGTATTCGCTGCGCCAGCCGCTCGGCGTGGTGGCCGGCATTACGCCGTTCAATTTTCCGGCGATGATCCCGATGTGGAAGTTCTGCCCGGCAATTGCGGCCGGCAACGCCTTCATTCTCAAACCATCCGAGCGTGATCCTTCGGTGCCGCTGATGCTGGCCGAACTGATGAGTGAAGCCGGTGCGCCGGACGGCATTCTCAATGTCGTCAACGGCGACAAGGGCGCGGTCGATGCCATCCTCGATCATCCCGAGATCACGGCCATCGGCTTCGTCGGCTCGACCCCGATCGCCGAATACATCTACAGCCGGGGTTGCGCCAACGGCAAGCGGGTACAGTGTTTCGGCGGCGCAAAGAACCACATGATCATCATGCCCGATGCCGACATGGACCAGGCCGTCGATGCGCTGGTCGGTGCCGGTTACGGGGCGGCGGGCGAACGCTGCATGGCAATCTCGGTGGCCGTGCCGGTCGGTGAGAAGACCGCAGATCTATTGATCGAGAAGCTGGCGCCCCGCGTCGAGGCGCTGAAGATCGGGCCCTATACCGATGGCGATGACGTGGATTTCGGTCCGCTGGTCACGCGTGAGGCACGGGACCGGGTGCTGGGGCTCGTCAATTCCGGCGTCGAGCAGGGCGCCAAGCTCGTGGTCGATGGCCGCAATTTCTCGATGCAGGGCTATGAAAACGGCTACTTCGTCGGCGGCTGCCTGTTCGACAATGTCACTCGCGACATGGACATCTACACCCAGGAAATCTTCGGTCCGGTGCTCTCCGTGGTTCGGGCGCCAACCTATGCGGAAGCCTTGCGCTATCCGATGGAGCACGAATACGGCAACGGCACCGCAATCTACACACGCGATGGCGACACCGCGCGTGATTTCGTCAGCCGGATCAATATCGGCATGGTTGGCGTCAATGTGCCGATCCCGGTGCCGCTGGCCTACCACACGTTCGGCGGCTGGAAGAAATCCGGCTTCGGCGATCTCAACCAGCACGGTCCGGATGCTTTCCGCTTCTACACCCGCACCAAGACGGTGACCGCGCGCTGGCCTTCCGGTATCAAGGAAGGGGCGGAATTCTCCATCCCGACCATGGGCTGAGGAACGAGCGGCAGGCATTTCCCGGATAAGGAGGCGGAAACGGCATGGACTTTGAGCTGAACGAAGAACAGCAGGCGATCTTTGACATGGCGCGGGAGTTTGGTGCCGAAAAGATTGCGCCGTTCGCGGCCAAATGGGAGAAGGAAGAGGCGATCCCGCGCGAAGTGCTGGAGGAAGCGGCAGCCCTCGGGCTGGCTGCGATCTATGTGCCGGAAGAAGACGGAGGGTCGGGGCTGACCCGGCTCGACGCCACATTGGTGTTCGAGGCCCTGTCGATGGCCTGTCCGTCGGTGGCCTCATTCCTGTCGATCCACAACATGTGCACCTGGATGATCTCGTCCTACGGCTCGCAGGAGATGAAGGAGCGGCTGCTGCCCGATCTCATCAGCATGCGCAAGATCGCGTCTTATTGCCTGACCGAACCCGGTTCCGGCTCTGACGCTTCGGCACTCAGGACCCGGGCGGACCGGACCAATGACGGCTACAAGCTCAATGGCACCAAGGCGTTCATCTCCGGTGGCGGATTTTCCGATCTCTATCTGGTGATGACACGGACCGGTGCCGACGGGCCAAAAGGGATATCTGCGGTGGTCGTCGAGACCGGCACGCCGGGGCTGTCCTTCGGTGCGCCGGAGGACAAGATGGGCTGGCGATCGCAGCCGACCTCGCAGGTGCAGTTCGATGATTGCGTGATCCCGGCGGAAAACCTGCTCGGCGAAGAGGGCGCGGGGTTCCGCTACGCGATGAGCGGGCTGGACGGCGGGCGGCTCAACATCGCGGCCTCGGCGCTTGGCGGCGCGCAGTCGGCGCTCGACAAGACACTTGTTTATATGGGCGAACGCCAGGCTTTCGGCAAAACCATCGACCAGTTTCAGGCGCTGCAGTTCCGGCTCGCCGACATGGAAACCGAAATGCAGGCGGCGCGCATCTTCCTGCGCCAGGCAGCGAACAAGCTCGACCGCAAGACGCCGGACGCGACCAAATATTGCGCCATGGCCAAGCGGTTCGTCACCGACACGGCGTTCAAGGTGGCCAACGACGCGCTGCAACTGCATGGCGGCTATGGCTATCTGGCCGATTACGGTGTCGAGAAGATCGTGCGCGATCTCAGGGTGCATCAGATCCTTGAGGGCACCAACGAGATCATGCGGCTGATCGTCTCGCGGGCGCTGCTTTCGGAGCGGGCCGCATGAGCATCCGCATCCGCAAGATCGGGCGGATCGGCCAGATCACGCTCCAGCGGCCCGAAGCCCTCAATGCCGTCACCTACGAGATGGTGCTGGCGATCGAGGCCGCGCTTGATGAGTGGCGCGAGGATGATGAGGTGGCCTGCGTGCTGATCGACGCCGAGGGGCACAAGGCCTTTTCCGCCGGTGGCGATTTGCAATTCATGTATGACACGGCCTCGAAAGGCGATTTTGACGCCGGCCGGAACTTCTGGCGCGACGAGTACCGGCTCAATGCCAAGATTGCCGGCTACCCGAAACCCTATATCGCGCTGTGCCAGGGCTTCACCATGGGCGGCGGTGTCGGTGTGTCGCTACATGGCTCGCACAGGGTGGTGGGCGAAAGTTCGAAAATCGCGATGCCTGAATGCGCCGTCGGGCTGGTGCCCGATGTCGGCGGCAGCCTGCTGCTGGCACGGGCGCCGGGGCGGCTGGGCGAGTATCTCGGCGTCAGCGGCTACCGCATGAACGCGTCGGACGCGATCCTTGCAGGCTTTGCCGACTATTTCATTCCCGAAGCCGAATGGCGGGGGCTCACGGAAACGCTGATCGAGACCGGTGACTGGTCCGCGGTTACGGCACTGGCGCGCGATCCCGAGGATGGCCCGCTGATGGCGACGCGGGAACAGGTGGATGCGCATTTCGCTGCCGATACGCTCAGCGATATTCTGGCGTCTTTACCGGATGATGACTGGGGGCAGGCGACGGCCAAGACCATTCGCGCCGGATCGCCACTGTCGACGAACTGCACCATCGAACTGGTGCGGCGGGCGCGTGAAAGCGATGAGATCCGCTCGGCCTTGCAGCAGGAATACCGGTTCACCTCGCGCAGCGCCTCGGAAGGCGATTTTGTCGAGGGCATCCGCGCGGCGATCATCGACAAGGACCGGACCCCGCGCTGGCGCCATGCCGGCATCGGGGATGTGAGCGCCGAGACCGTGGCAGCGATGCTGGCGGAACCGCCCGGCGGCGATATCGGGTTCTAGTCGCGGCACGCGCTCGGTTTTGCGAATGGAGTTTGGGAGGACGTCATGAAGATCGGATTTATCGGACTGGGAAACATGGGGGCGCCGATGGCGGCGAACCTGATCAAGGCCGGGCATGAAGTCACAGGCTTCGATGTCGCGGGCGTCACCGTCGAAGGGGCCGCCAATGCAGGGTCCGCAGCGGAAGCAGCCAGCGGTCAGGACGCGGTGATCACCATGCTGCCCAATGGCGAGATCCTGCGCTCGGTCTATGCCGAGATTGTGGCTGCGGGTTCAAAAGGCTCGGTCTTCATCGATTGCTCGACCGTAGATGTCGACAGCGCCCGTGCGGCGCATGAGCTGGCGGCGGCAAACGGGCTACTGTCGGTCGATGCGCCTGTGTCGGGCGGCGTTGGCGGGGCGGCAGCCGGAACCCTGACCTTCATGGCCGGCGGCAGCGACGAAGCCTTTTCGCGTGCCGCACCGCTGTTCGAGATCATGGGTCAGAAGGCAGTACATTGCGGCGCTGCGGGTGCCGGACAATCGGCAAAGATCTGCAACAACATGCTGCTCGGGATTTCGATGATCGGCGCCTGCGAAGCCTTCGCGCTGGCCGAGAAGCTGGGACTGTCGGCGCAGAGCCTGTTTGACGTGGTTTCGACATCGTCGGGGTCCTGCTGGTCGGTCAACACCTATTGCCCGGTGCCCGGCGTCGGACCGCAAAGCCCGGCCGACAATGGCTACAAGCCCGGCTTTGCCGCCGAGCTGATGCTCAAGGACCTGAAGCTCAGCCAGCAGGCCGCGGAGAGCGTGTCGGCCCAGACGCCGATGGGCGCGCGGGCCACGGAACTCTATGACGGGTTCGTTGCCGGAGAAGGCAAGGGCCGCGATTTCTCGGCGATGATCGAAAAGCTGAAATAGAGCTCTCCAGCCTGCTTCGATGTCATAAGCAAAGAAGGGGCCCGAAGGCCCCTTTTTCTGATCGATGGCGATGTCTCGCACCTGCGGCTCAGAACTCGCTCCAGTCGGCAGCGGCTGCGGCAACGCTTCCGCCGGAGCGCACGCTGGCTGGCGCTCTGGTGGGCGCTTTCGGCGCCGCCGGGGCAGGGGCCTGGTCCTTGCTGCGCATCCGTGCCGCCATTGCGCCGAGCTCCGATACAGCCCCGTTTCCGGACACCCGGAAATTGGAGACGAGTTCGCCCAGGACATTGGCTTCGTTGTTGAGCGCCATGCTGGCGGCTGTGGTTTCTTCCACCATTGCCGCGTTCTGCTGCGTCACCTGGTCCATCTGGTTGATGGCCGCGTTGATCTCCTTGATGCCGACAGCCTGTTCGGACGCCGATTGGGAGATGTCGCGGATCAGGCTGTTGATCTTGACGACTTGCGAGGAAATGCCCTTGAGCGCTTCGCCGGTCTGGCCGACATACTCGACACCCTGATCCACCTGGCTGGCAGACGTCTTGATCAGGGTGGCGATTTCCTTTGCGGCCGCAGCCGAGCGCTGAGCGAGTTCCCGCACTTCCTGTGCAACCACGGCAAATCCGCGGCCGGCTTCACCGGCACGCGCTGCTTCGACGCCGGCATTGAGTGCGAGAAGGTTGGTCTGGAACGCGATTTCATCGATCACGCCGATAATGCGGCTGACTTCACGGGAGGACTGCTCGATGGCGGTCATTGCTTGAACGGCCTTTTCCACCACGACACCAGACTGGGTCGTGCTTTCATTGGTGTCTTCGACCGCCTGGGCTGCCGATTTGGCGTTTTCCGCACTGGCATTGACCTGGGAGGTCAGTTGATCCAGCGCAGCAGCGGTCTCTTCCAGGCTTGCTGCCTGCCTCTCGGTGCGTGACGAAAGGTCGTTGGCAGCTGTGCTCATCTCGCCGGTGCCGGAAGTGATATTGACCACCGATGCATTGATCGTCTTGAGGGTCTGCTCGAGGCTCTGCATGGCGGAATTGAAATCCTCACGCAGCTGCGCATATTCGCCGGGAAACTCTTCGGTGATCCGGTGGGTCATGTCACCGGCCGACAGACGCGACAGACCGGCGCCGAGGCGGGTCACGATACGCTTCTGCAGTGCGGCAGACTTGGCGCGCTCGCCTTCGCTTGCTTCCCGCTCACGTTCGACGGTCTGGCGATCCGCTGCCGCCCGGGTTTCGAGCTCATCGGATTCCGCAAGACGATGACGGAAGCCTTCGAGCGCACGGGCAACTGCACCGGTTTCATCGGAGCTTGCCTGACCGCTGATCGGTTTGCCGTACTCACCCTTGCTGAGAACCGCAACATCGGCAACCAATCCGTCAAGCGGACGCTTGACCATGCGGTTGACCGAGACGGACAGGCCGAGCAGCACGGCTCCGAGCACAATCAGACCCCCGATCAGCATCATGAAGGTCTGCTGCATGACCGGGCCTGCAATGGCAGCTTCGGGGACATCGACCAGAACCACCCAGCTTGCGTTTACACCGGGAAGCTCAAAAGGATAGACGAAACGGTGAATCGTGGCGCCGTTCTGGTCGGCAAGGTCGCGGATAGTGCTCGATACACCACGATCCAGTGCGGCCTGAAGTTCTGCCTTCCCGTCGGCATCAAAGTCGGTCATCATCGCTTCCGGCGAGGGGCCGACCAGCCATTTGCTGTTTTGCGATACCAGCATGACGCGGCCGGTGTCGAACGGCCTCATTTTCTCAAGCTTTGACGAAAGCGAGGCCAGCGAAACGTCGATTCCGGTAACGCCGATAAGTTTTTCGCCGGATTTGACCGGATAGGTAATGGAGCTCAGAGTGGTCGGAACCGCAGTCGCCTCGGCCATGTATGGCGGCGTGATGGCACCCTTGCCACTGGTCGCCGACATTGCGAACCAGGCGTCGGCTGGATCGATGTCGAATGTGGAGAAATGGATGTTGCCGGATTCGGTCTTGGTCCAGTAGGGGCTGAAAGTGCCCTTGCTGTTGCCGGCCATTTCCTTGTTGTCGATATAGTCTGCTTGCCGGCCATCGAACTGGTTCTCGGCTTCAGCAAACCAGGCGCCGAAGGCCATCTCGTGGGTCTGCATGGTGGCCTTGACCAGGTTCATGATCGCCGTGCGGTTGAGGTCCCCTGCATTGTGACCGCTTCCGGTGATCGATGCCATGGTGGCGGCGGCGGTCGCAAGGCCACCGATTTCGCCGGCGATATCGGCAGCAATGGATTTTGCTTCGACCTGGGCCTGCTCGAACACCAGCGCTTCGACGCGTTGCTGGCTGCTCGATATCAGGACATAGTTGGAGATGAGGAGGACAGACGCGACTGTCGCGCCCGCCACCGCAATGAGTTTGGTAGAGAGGGATCTGTTGGTGAAGCCGATCATGCGACTTGTCCTTAAGAATGGGCATCCGCATGGAGAGGGATGCGAACCAAGAGAGTTGAAGGATCCATCATGGACATGGCGGGCCTGGTCACAAATCGTAGTCAGGAACTACCGGCCTCGAATTTATCCTTTGCGCCCACAAGATTGCTAAAGCATGAATCAAATTGGTGCCTTACCGAGATTATCTGCACTGGCGAAAGACGGTGTCGTTTTCCACGTCGAAAAGTCCGTTTTCAGACCATGAACCCTGCAAGGACACTTATTTTGCTCTTCACGTTCCGACGCGCTCGCGATGTTTTTCTACGAACGCCGACCGGTGTACGAGTATCGGGCTCGTCATCTACCTGGCTGCAGATATAGGCACAGGTCGAGATCGGTCAGTCATGATCGAGCGGCTGAAGTGAATGCCGGTCAAGCGTCAGCTGATGTTATCCACCCGCGGACGGAAAGCCCTGTTTGAGCGCGCGCCGCAGGCGTACTTTCACCGAGGCAGCGGTTTCGCTCTCCTGGGCGGTCTCGAGAGCCACACGCGCCTGATCACGGTATTCTGGATGAGCAAGGGCAAGCTGGTGCAAGCCGGTATAGGCCCAGGCGCGGACGAACTTGTTGTCGTCCCTGCTGCAGGCAAGCACGAAACCCAGGATCACATCGCCAGCATCGCGCGGCAGGTCGACATCAGGGAAGACCTGGAGACAATGCAGCCGGGCCTCCCAGCCTGACAGCTCCGGGAGCAAGCCAATCAGTTTGCGCGTCTGTGGCTTATCGAGCTTCGCATGGTTGTGTTCCAGCTGATGCTTGAGCAACCAGGTGGCGCCGGTTTCGAGCTCGGGTTTGCCTGCCAGCACGAGCTATTGGTCAATGAGATCCGGCTTCGCCGCATGGGTGGCGTGAATTTCCGTGATCGCCTTCGCAGGCTTCTGGTCCCAGTCTCTTATCTCGGCTTCCAGACTCACTGATGGGCTCCGTATCTCAGATTTCAGTGCGCGTAGACACTATCAGGAAGCGCCCGCTAGTCACAATCGCCGACTGGAGACGCCACGTTACGGTCTTTCGCACTATCGCAAATGGTACTGTTGATAGTTACATTTACAACTGATTTTATGCGGCCAGGATTCAATCACATATCGGAGTGCTCCAATGTCGCTTGCCTATATGCCGGGTTTTGGAAACGACTTTGAAACGGAAAGCTTGCCGGGCGCTTTGCCACAGGGCCAGAATTCGCCACAGCGTTGCGCGTACGGACTCTATGCCGAGCAGCTGTCCGGCTCTCCGTTCACCGCGCCGCGCGGCACCAATGAACGCTCCTGGCTGTACCGGATCCGCCCCACGGTACGCCATACCAACGATTTTCGGATCGTCGAACGGCCGCACTGGCTGTCGGCGCCGCGCAACGAGCCGGATATTCTTTCCCTCGGCCAACGCCGCTGGGATCCGCTGCCCTATCCTGAAGGGAAGGTGAACTTTCTTGATTCGATGCGCACCATCACCACTGCCGGTGATGTGGTCGGACAGGTGGGCATGGCGACGCATGTCTATGCGCTGACGGCCGACATGGAGGACGACTACTTCTTCGATGCCGACGGCGAGTTGTTGATCGTACCGCAAGAAGGCGCCTTGACGATCTTCACCGAGATGGGCCTCATCGAAGTGGGGCCACTGGAAATCGCCGTACTGCCACGCGGCATGATGTTCAAGGTGATGCGCGGAGAAGGCGTCGAGCGGGCTCGCGGGTATGTCTGCGAGAACTACGGCGCAAAATTCACGCTTCCCGAGCGCGGCCCGATCGGCGCCAACTGTCTGGCCAATCCGCGCGACTTCAAGACCCCGGTGGCAGCCTATGAAGACAAGGAAACCGACTGCCTGGTGCACATCAAGTGGTGCGGTGTCTTCCATGTCACCGCCATTGATCACTCGCCGCTCGACGTGGTGGCCTGGCACGGCAATTACGCACCTTACAAATATGACCTGAGAACCTATTCGCCGGTAGGCGCGATCGGCTTCGACCATCCGGACCCGTCAATCTTCACTGTGTTGACGGCGCCATCGGGCGAGGCGGGGACCGCGAACATCGATTTCGTCATCTTCCCGCCGCGCTGGATGGTGGCCGAGCACTCGTTCCGTCCGCCCTGGTATCACCGGAATATCATGAGCGAATTCATGGGCCTGATCCAGGGGCAGTATGATGCCAAGGAAGAGGGATTCGTGCCGGGCGGGATAAGCCTGCACAACATGATGATGCCGCACGGGCCGGATCACGACGCCTTCGAAAAGGCCTCGACGGTGGACCTGAAACCGGTCAAGCTGTCGGACACGATGGCGTTCATGTTCGAAACCAGGTTTCCGCAGATGGTCACGCGTTATGCAGCCGAGCTTGATACGCTTCAGACCAGTTACGTCAATTGCTGGGAGGGGCTTGAACGCAAGTTCGACGGCACGCCGGAAGCCGGCGGCTGGTTGGGCGGCAAGTAGACATCGGCCGAACGGCACCGGACCCACGCCGAGCCGGATGGCAAGTCAGGCGTGGCCGGGCCGAGCGGCAATTTTGAACGCGAGGGCAAGAATGCCGGGTTCAGATAGAATAAACAGGGAGAGGCGGGCTGGATCTTCAAGTCCGTCGGACAAACCACAGAGGAAAATTGGATGAAACTAGCCACACTTCGTGACGGCAGCCGAGACGGACGTCTTGTCGTCGTTTCGCGTGATCTCACCCGCGCCACCGGTGTACCGCACATTGCGCGGACGCTGCAGGCAGCACTTGACGACTGGCAGCATGTCGGTCCGAGGCTTCGAGATGTGGCGGCGATGCTCGAGACCGGCGCCGAACCAACCGAGCGGTTTCACGAGCGTGACGCGCTGTCGCCGCTGCCCAGAGCCTACCAGTGGGCCGACGGATCTGCCTATGTCAATCATGTTGAACTGGTGCGCAAGGCGCGCGGCGCGGAAATGCCTGCGAGTTTCTGGGAGGATCCGCTGATGTACCAGGGCGGCTCCGATTCTTTCCTGGCGCCGCGCGGCCCGATCCGGATGGCGGACGAAGCCTGGGGCATCGATTGCGAGGGTGAAGTGGCTGTCATCGTCGGAGATGTGCCGATGGGTGCGGATATCGACACCTGCCGCGAGGCAATCTCGCTGGTGATGCTGGTCAATGATGTCAGTCTGCGCGGCCTGATTCCAGCGGAACTCGGCAAGGGGTTCGGGTTCTTTCAGGCCAAGCCGTCTTCGGCGTTCTCGCCGGTGACGGTAACACCCGACGAGCTGGGCGACGCCTGGGACGGCGGCAAGCTGAGCCTGCCGCTCGAGGTGGATCTGAATGGCGAACCTTTCGGACGCGCCAATGCCGGGGTCGACATGACCTTCGATTTTCCGCAACTGATCGCACATGCAGCCAAGACCCGTCCTCTGTGTGCCGGCACCATTATCGGTTCGGGCACCGTGTCCAACAAGGGCCCCGACGGAGACCCGGGCAAGCCGGTGAGCGAGGGCGGCGCGGGCTATTCCTGCATTGCCGAGATCCGGATGATCGAAACCATCAAGTCGGGCAAGCCATCGACGCCTTTCATGCGTTTCGGCGACACGATTCGCATTGAAATGAAAGATGCCGATGGACATTCGATCTTTGGCGCAATCGAACAAACTGTTGAAAAAGCTTAGGACTTCTTAATGAGCAAGCAATTCGCATCCGCCGGCGACATGGCGGAAAAGAAGATCTCGTTCACCGAGATCGGCCGTGATCTTTGGGCATTTACCGCCGAAGGCGACCCCAACTCCGGCGTCATCATCGGCGATGACAGCGTGATGATCATCGAGGCCCAGGCGACGCCGCGACTGGCCAACAAGGTCATCGAGAAGGTGCGGTCAATCACCGACAAGCCGATCACGCATCTTGTGCTGACGCATTATCACGCAGTCCGCGTTCTCGGCGCATCCGCCTATGGCGCGCAGCAGATCATCATGAGCGAGAAGGCCCGGTCAATGGTCGCCGAACGCGGCCAGGAAGACTGGGATTCGGAATTCGAGCGTTTCCCCCGGCTGTTCCAGGGGCACGACTCTATTCCCGGCCTGACCTGGCCGACAACGACATTCAACAAGCGGATGTCGGTCTATCTCGGCAAGCGCCGGGTCGACCTGATGTTCCTCGGCCGTGCCCATACGGCCGGTGATATCGTGGCTTACGTGCCGGATGAAAACGTCATGTTCACCGGTGATATCGTCGAGTATCACTCCGCCTGCTATTGCGGCGACGGGCATTTCCACGACTGGCCGGCAACGGTTGAAAAGATCCGGTCCTTCGACGTCGATGCGATTGCGCCGGGGAGAGGCGATGCGTTGACAGGCAAGGCTATGGTCAATGCCGCCCTTGATTCAACGAGCGATTTTGTCCGGTCGACCTACCGGCCGGTGGCCCAGGTTGCGTTGCGCGGAGGATCGCTGAAGGAAGCCTGGGATGCATGCCGGGCGGAGTGCGACCCGAAATTCTCGGACTACGCGATCTATGAGCACTGCCTGCCGTTCAACGTGGCCCGGGCCTATGACGAAGCGCTCGACATCGACACGCCACGGATCTGGACCGCCAAGCGCGACGCGGAAATGTGGGCGCAGCTGCAAGGCTGAAACGTCTGGAGGAGCGGCCGATAAAGCCGCTCCTTTTTCGGGAGGTGGTATGAGCAAGATCTTCGAGGTTCCGCTGTATCCCTATCAGCGTTCGCCGGACCAGGATGCCAGGGCACCGGTGCGCCACAAGGTGGTGGTGGTCGGCGCCGGGCCGGTGGGGCTTGCGCTGGCGGTCGATCTTGCGATGCAAGATGTGCCGGTTGTCGTTGTCGACGAGAACGACAAGGTGAGCTGGGGCTCGCGGGCGATCTGCTTTGCCAAGCGGCCGCTTGAAATCCTCGACCGGCTGGGCTGCGGCGACCCGATGGTCGACAAGGGCGTGGTCTGGAATCTCGGCAAGGTGTTTTTCGACAAACGGCAGGTGTTCGACTTCAACCTGTTGACCGAACAGGGGCACAAGCGTCCGGCCTTCATCAATCTACAGCAATATTATCTCGAGCAGTATCTGGTTGACCGGGTGCGCGAACTCCAGGCCGAGGGCAAGCCGATCGAGCTGCGCGGCGGCTCGAAGGTGCTTGATGTCAGCCAGGACGAAAGCGGCGCGGAGTTGACCATCGACACCCCGGACGGGCCGTACCGGATCTCGGCTGAATGGGTGGTTGCCTGCGACGGTGCGGCGTCACCGATCCGGACGCTGCTGGGGCTCGAATTCACCGGCAGGGTGTTCGAGGACAATTTCCTGATTGCCGACGTGGTGATGGAAGCCGACTTTCCGACGGAGAGATGGTTCTGGTTCGACCCGCCCTTCAACCGGGGCCAGTCGGCGCTCCTGCACAAGCAGCCCGATAATGTCTGGCGCATCGATTTCCAGCTTGGCTGGGACATCGATCGCGAGAAGGAGCTCAAGCCGGAAAACATCGACCGGCGGCTCAAGGCAATGCTGGGCGACGAGATCAGCTACCAGCTCGAATGGAGCTCGATCTACACCTTCCAGTGCCGCCGCATGGAGCGGTTCCGCGAAGGGCGGGTGCTGTTTGCAGGGGACTCGGCGCACCAGGTTTCACCCTTCGGGGCGCGAGGCGCCAATTCCGGGCTTCAGGACGCCGACAATTTGGCATGGAAGCTCAGATTGATCATGGATGGTAAGTCACCGCTTACTTTGCTTGACAGCTACGATGCCGAGCGGGTGCATGGCGCGGATGAAAACATTCTCAACTCCTCGCGCTCGACCGATTTCATCACGCCGAAATCGGAGATCAGCAGGATCTTCCGCGATGCGGTGCTCGACCTCTCCGAACGCTACGAGGCGACTCGGCCGATGGTCAATTCGGGCCGGCTGTCGGTGCCGTGCACCTATGACGGCTCGCCGCTCAACGGCCCTGATTGCGCCGCGATGCCCGAGCGCACAAGGCCCGGATCGCCGATGGTGGATGCGCCGGTGCCCGGCGGCTGGCTGCTCGACCGGCTGGGTTCGGCTTTCCATCTGCTGACGATTGACGCCGAGGCGCCGGATACGGTGTCCGTCGACGGTGTAGCATGCCAGAGGCTCGCTCTTTCCACGAGCGACGATCATGATGGCTATCTTCGGCAACGCTATCTCGGGAATGCTGCGGCAGGGGTCTATCTGGTGCGTCCGGATCAGCATGTGGCGGCACGTTGGGACCATTACGACGCGGCCGCAGTGAAGGCAGCACTAGGCAAGGCCATGGGGCGATAGACGATGAATTCTCTCAACACCAAGGCCAATATCAAGTCCCCGGACGAATTCTATGCCGAGTTGCTTGCGGTGCATGAAGGGCTGAGCAAGGCGGAGAGCGATGCGCTCAACGCGCGGCTGATCCTGCTCCTGGCAAACCATATCGGCGACCGGCAGGTGTTGTCGGAGGCCCTGCAGGCGGCTAGGCGGAAGGACTGAACCAGATGGCAGAACAGAAACCGGTTCTTTATGACTATTGGCGTTCTTCGGCGAGCTATCGGGTACGCATCGCGCTCAACCTTGCCGGCATCGACTACACACCGGTGGTGATCAATCTGCTCGATGGCAGTCATCGCGCCGCGCCGCATCTCGAGCGCAACCCGCAAGGCTTTGTTCCGGCGCTTGAAATTGACGGCCAGATGCTGACGCAGTCGCTGGCAATCATCGAGTATCTGATCGAGACAAGGGGCCTGCCGCTGTTGCCAGACGACCTGCCGGGGCGGGCACGGGTGCGGGCGTTGGCCCATGCTATCGCCATGGATATTCACCCGGTGTGCAATCTTTCGGTCGTGGCCCATGTGATGGAGATCACCGGCGGTGGCGCCGAGGCGCGCTCGGACTGGATGCAGCATTTCATCTCCCAGGGGCTGACGGCATTCGAGGCTATGCTGACCAAAGAAAAGAGCGGCAAGTTTTGTCACGGCGACACGCCGGGGCTCGCCGATGTCTGCCTGATGCCGCAGATCTACAATGCCGAGCGCTGGGGCATCGACCTGTCGGCGATGCCGAGGATCCGAGCGGTCCGCGAGGCCTGCGATCAGCTGACGGCCTTTGTCAGAGCGCATCCGGACAACAACAATTTCTGAGCGCCTCAGCCCCTGATTCTGGCAAGCCGTTTTTCCACCGCGGCCAGATAGGTGGCGCGGCTTTCCGGTGTCGATTTGTCCATCAGGTAATGGGCCATGAACAGCCGCTTGCAGGACTTGCCGCACAGCGCCCGCATGCCGCGCAGGATGGTGCGTTTGCCCGGGTGTGCGACCAGATAGGACCACCAGCGCGGTGCGCCACAGGTGGTGATCACGCCAAGCAGGTTGATATGGGTCATCAGCGGCTTGATCGGGCCGGGGCCATCGGGGATCTGAAAGGTCAGTTCCGGTGTCCAGACCCGGTCGAGCCAGCCCTTGAGCATGGCCGGCAGCCCGTACCACCAGGTTGGATAGACAAACAGCAAACCTTCGGCCGCCTCAAGCCGTTCGGCATGGTCCGGGCAGGGATGATCGGTGCGCTGCATCCCGTTGTAGCGGCGGCGTTCATCAGCCCGCATCACGGGGTCGAAACCCTCGGCATAAAGATCCAGCAAATCGACCTCGTGGCCAGTTTTTTCAAGGGTTTTGACGGCAGTGTCACTAATTGCGGCGCAGAAACTTTCGGGCACCGGGTGGCAATAGATCAGAAGAATACGCATCAGAATTTGTCCAAGGCTCTTTCCACTCTGGACATGAAAGATTGCCGTGTCTGCTCAGTGGATAGGTTCATGTCATAATGGGCGAGGTAAGTAACAGGCGCGCCGGGCCTGACGGTGGCGCGCAGCATGCGGTTGGCGATCTTGCGCGGAGGGTCGCCCATCAGCCAGGAGCGGAACCGGGAACCGCCATAGGAGGTGACGACCAGGAGCCGGCCGATGTTGTGCAAAGTCGGGCGGACCTTGCCATCGACCAGTCCGAAGGACACGCCGGGCAGGAACACCCGATCAAACCAGCCCTTGAGGATGGCCGGAAAGCCGTAGTTCCAGACCGGATAGACCAGCACCAGGGCTTCGGCTGCGAGCAGCCGGTCGACATGGCTCTCGACCGGTTTCCGGTTGGTTTCGAGATCATGGTAACTCAACCGCTCGGTCTCGCTCATGACCGGGTCAAAACCTTCCTGATAGAGATCAATGGCATCGACCCGATGACCGTTTGCAGCAAGCCGTTCGACGGTGAGGCGAAACAGGCTGGCATTGAAACTGGCAGCGACGGGATGGGCGTGGACCACGAGAATGCGCATGGACTGGGCCTCAGCTTGCCTGCTTCAAGCCCTTGAACAACCATGTCTCTCCAGAGCCAAAATCATAGTCCGGATCATCCCAGGCAATCATCTTGCCCGGATTGAGCAGGCCTTTGGGGTCGGCCTGGCGCTTGAATGCAAGCTGGATCTCATCGGTCTGCTTCATGCCGCCTTCTTCAAGGGTGAAGCGGTGCGGATTGAACACCGGGCAGCCGTTCGCGTGATGCAGCTCGACGATTTCATCGAGCCGTTCTTCGGTGGTGAAGCGGATCAGCGGCAGACCGAAACAGGTGATGTCGCCGTCAAAACGGACAAATTCGAGATGCGAGATCATCTCGCCCGGGAACATCCGTTCCATCTTGGCCGCAAGTTCGATCTGGTTGGGGAAGGGGTAGAGCGACTGCAGATAGGTCCAGGCCGGATCGACCCGAAGGGCCCGCAAGGTGGTATGGTTCCAGGCGAGTTCGAACACCGGCGGCAGGCCCTTGAGGTCTTCCACCATGCTCGCATCGAACACGACTTCGCCGCTGTGCCTGGCGGTAAAGGCCTTGAAGGCGTCATGGCTGTGCGGTGCGACCATGACCAGAACCACGCTCTGGCCTTCGGTGAGGAATTTTTGGTGGCGCTTGAAATAGTCGAACGGACAGGGCGCTGCCACCACCGTGATCAGCTTGGTCAGGATGCCGTCCTGACGCGCCAGCGCATTGGCATAGAGTGTTGCGTCATCGAAACTGTCGAAGCCGACGATTGCGTCGACCCAGTCATAGGCAGGCGCCAGGGGCATTTCGACCTCGGTGATGATGCCATTGGTCCCATATGCATGGGTAACCTTGTGCAGATCCTCGCCGGTGAGTTCCAAGATCTGCGGCTCTTCCTCCATGGTGACGACGCGCAGCCGGATGACATTGCCGAAATCGCGCAGACCGCCCCAGTTGATCGAGCCGACACCGCCCGAACCGCCGGCGATAAAGCCGCCGACGGTCGCGGTGTGATAGGTCGAGGGGTGCATTCTCATTTCCTGAGAAGAATGCGCCCGCGTTGCCTTGTCGAGGTCGGAACAGATGACGCCTGGGCCGCAGATCACCCGGCCAGGCGAGATCTCCCTGATTTCATTCATGTCGGCGAGGCTGAGAACAAGCCCGCCGGACAGTGGCATGGCCTGGCCGTAATTGCCGGTGCCGGTGCCGCGCGGGGTGACAGGGATGTCGTGGGCGTAACAGGCCTTGAGGACGCGGATCAGCTCCTCTTCGGTCCTGGGCGAAGCCACCAGATCGCCAGTCACATGGTCGAGCTGGCGCTTGAGCACCGGCGAGTACCAGTAGAAATCCCGGCTTTTCTGCTGAATGATCTTGTCGTTCTGCTCGAGGCGGATGCCCACCAGGTCGGCGATCAGGGCGGTCATGTCCATGGCTCAGGGCTCCATCAAATCATCTAGGTCTTGGTAATCGGGGACAGTCGCGTCAATGAGCTTTCCTGCACGGATAAGTGTTCGGCGGCTTTCGGGGCGAGAGAGAAGTTCGGTCAGGCTGCGGCCGCGAAACAGGATGAGATCCGCAGCGGCGCCGGGTTTCAGGATGCCTGGATCGGCAAGGCCCATGGCTTTGGCCGGGTTGGCGGCGACGGTCGCAGGCCAGGCGCCGACCGGATGATCGAAGTGCAGGATGCGGGTGGATTCGCGGTAGACTTCGAGCACATCAAGATCACCATAGGCATAGAAGGGATCTCGGGTGTTGTCGGAGGCAATGCAGACATTGATGCCGCGCTCGGCCATCTCGTGCAGCAGCGTGACGCCGCGCCAGCGTGGCGTAGTTCTGTCCGTACGCCGGTCCTGCAGATACATGTTGCACATCGGCAGGGAGACGACCGAGAGGCCCGCGCGAGCCACCTTGTCGAGGGTCGCCTTGATCATGTCATCAGGCTGGCGTGCCAGCGAGCAGCAATGGCCGACGAGGATCTTGCCCTCAAACCCGTGTCTCAATGCAGTGTCTGCGATACGATCCAGCGAAACGGCGTTGATGTCATCGGTCTCATCGGCATGAAAATCCAGATCGAGGCCGAACTCCACGGCCGCGGTGAACATGCGGTCCAGCAATGCGTCGAGATCTGGCACAATGTAGGTGACGGCACCGAGGATACCGCGATGCCGGGCCACCAGATGCGCCAGCCGGTTGAACCAGGCCTCGTCCCGTGCCTGATCGATGCCGAACAGGCAGGCAGCCTGCAACTCGATGCGGCCTTTCCAGCGCTCCCGAATGGACTCGAAAACCGGCCACGAGATGTCTTCCTGCGGCGGCAGGGAATCGAGATGCGTGCGCAGCGCCCTGGTTCCGTGGGCATAGGCACATTGCAGCGAAAACTCCATGCGGCGCTCGACATCATGTGCTGACCAGTTGGCCTCGCGGTCCTCGCCGACCGCAGTCAGTGCGCCATCAAAGCTGCCGTCGGGGTTGGGCTTGCGGCCCCAGATGTGGCCCTTGTCGATATGGGTGTGGCAATCCACGAATGCCGGGAATGCAATGGCGCCCCTGCAATCGATCGGATCGGGTGCATCGACCATGCCGGATCCTGGATCAATGGCCGTGATCTTGCCGTCTGCAACGGTGACCGACGCAAGCGCAAAGCCTTCGCTGCCGAAGGCAAAACCGGCGGTCTTGTCCAGGTGGGATCGGTGCAGCCTGAGATTGGCGAGTGTATAGGACCCGGAAGCGGGAAGGGCGATGGGGGGCTGTGTCACTTACTGCTCCTGCTTCAGCGCGCTCTCGTGCCAGCGATGCAGCGCGAGGTGGGATATCCACGAGAGCAGCAGAAAGATGATGATGCCGGTGAGCGAGATCAGGATCAGTGCTGCAAACAGCCTTGGCGCATTGAGCCGGTAGCCGGCCTCGATGATGCGCGAGGCAAGGCCGGAGGACTGGCCGGCGGTGCCGGCAACGAATTCGGCGACCACGGCACCGATGAGCGCCAAACCGCCGGCGATCTTCAATCCACCCAGAAAATAGGGCATGGCGGCGGGCAACCTGAGGTGCCAAAGGGTCTGCCAGCGGCTGGCACCATTGAGCCTGAAATAGTCGATCAGATTGCGGTCAACCGAATTCAGCCCCAGCGTGGTGTTGGACAGGATCGGGAAGAAGGCCACGATCCAGGCGCAGAGCAGCAGCTTGGTGGTCTGGTCGTCGACATAGATGTTGATCAGCGGGAAGATCGCCACGATCGGGGTGACCTGAAGCACGATCGCAAAAGGGAACAGGCTCATTTCGATGAAACGGGACTGCGTGAACAGAACCGACAGTCCGACGCCGCCAATGACGGCGAGGGCGAGCGACAGTACCGTGATCCTGAGCGTGACCAGAAGCGAGGAAAAGAGCAGGCCCGCATCCTCGATCATGGTGGTCAGAACCACGCCGGGGCGCGGCAGGATATATTGCGGGATACCGTTCCAGACGCAGATCCGGTCCCACAGCGCAATGGCCGCAACCATGATGATCAGCGGCAGCAACCAGCTGCCGGTGCGCTCGATCTTGCGCCGTCTTATCCGGCGGGCTTCGTCGGCATCGATGACAATGGGTTGGGCGACTTCAATGGACGGCATCGGCAGTCTCCATTCCCATGGCCCGCGACAGCGTGTCGGACGTGTTGCGGCACAGTTCGGCATATTGTGCCGAAGTGCGGAAAGCTGCGTCGCGCGGATAGGGCGCGTCGATTGGGAGCTGGTCGAACACCCGGCCGGGATGGGCGGCCATCACGGTGATGCGGTTTGAGAGGAAAACGCTCTCGAAGACCGAGTGCGTGACAAACAGGACAGTAAAGCCGCGTTCCTGCCAGAGTTCGAGAATATCGTTGTTGAGCTTGAAGCGGGTGATCTCGTCAAGCGCCGCGAAGGGCTCATCCATCAACAGGATGCGTGGCCTGGTGACCAGGCCGCGGGCTATGGAAACGCGCATCTTCATGCCGCCGGAAAGCTCCCGCGGCACGGCGTCCTCGAACCCGGTCAGATGCACCCGTTCGAGCACTTCCGCGATTTGCGGTTCGGCCTGTTTTCGCGACACGCCGCGGAGCCGCAACGGCACCCAGACATTGTCGTAGACGCTGGCCCAGGGCAGCAAGGTCGGTTCCTGGAAGACGAAACCGATGTCGTTCTGCTGAAGCGGTGCACCGCGCCAATCGACCACGCCGGATGTCGGTGACGACAGGCCGGCAATGATCCTCAGTGCCGTGGATTTGCCGCAGCCCGACGGGCCGAGAAGGCTCATGAAGTCGCCTTCATTGACCGTCAGATTGACATTTTCCAGCGCCGTGACGCCGGATGCGAAGGTCTTGCCGATTGATTGCAGAATCAGGAAGGGGCTTGTCCGGTCGGGCATGGGTATCCAGAAACTAAAGGTGATCACAAAGATCCGCCCGGAAGGCTGCCGTCCGGGCGGGAAAGTGCATTAGTTTTTCAGCTC
The DNA here is from genome assembly GCF_900220985.1 of Parahoeflea halophila. Classification (GTDB taxonomy): domain Bacteria; phylum Pseudomonadota; class Alphaproteobacteria; order Rhizobiales; family Rhizobiaceae; genus Hoeflea; species Hoeflea halophila. The sequence goes on along the minus strand of NZ_OCPC01000006.1, from coordinate 306,811 downwards.
GAGGCCAAGGCCATTGTTGACATAGTCGAGCGTATAGGAGGCCTTGATGTCGATGCCTTCCTTGGCGACGCCGGACTTGACCATCTTGTCGTAGAAGCTCTGCATCCGTTCGTCGGTCATGGCACCGATGCCCATGGTCTCCGTGTCACCGGAATCGACGATGCCGTATTCCTTGAGCTTGCCGATCGAAAAGGCGATCTGTTCATCGCTCATATCCGGATTGTCTTTCTGGATCAGCGCATTGGCGGCGGCATTGTCGCCATAGAGGTAATTGTACCAGCCCTTGATGGACCCCTCGACGAAACATTTCACCACTTCGGGCTTTTCGTCGATTGTCGCCTGCATGGTTTCGATGGTGGTCGAGTAGGTGTCAAAGCCGTGATCTGCGACCAGAAACAGGTTGGGCTTGAAACCGCCTTCACGTTCGACGGCGAAGGGTTCCGAGGTGATGTAACCCTGCTGGGTGGATTTCGGGTTGGCAATAAAGGGAGCAGGGTTGAAGGTATAGGGAACCCGCTTGGATGCATCGAAACCAAATTCGGTGATCATGTACTGGTAGTAACTCTGGAAGCCGGCGTCACCGAGAATGAACTGCTCGGCGTTCTTGAGCTCTTCCCAGGTGTCGAGGCCCTGACCGGGATGGGTCATGAGCACCTGCGGCTCTTTCTGGAAGGACGCCGCGACCACCTTAACCGGAATGTTCTGTTCAACCGCCGAGAATGCCTCGAGCATATTGCCGCCCATGTGGAACTCGATCTTGCCGGCGAGGAGCAGTGCGCGGTTGTTCACCTGCGGGCCACCCTGGGCAATGGTCACATCGAGTCCGCAGTCCGCATAGGTGCCATCGGCCACAGCTTGATAGAAACCGCCGTGCTCGGGCTGGGCCAGCCAGTTGGTGCCAAAAGTCACCGATTCAGAGGCGAGTGCCTGCGAGCCAAGAGCCAAAATGCCCGTTAAAGCGGCCGATGAGCGAAGAAGAAGCGTCATGTGCACCATCCCTTGGTTTGATCGGGGTATTGGGTCACCCCATTGATTTTGCCAACTAACCAATCCTGCAATTGCCATGCCAGAAGAGGCTCAAACCGGCGCGCCGCGCGGTTGCGGTGCAGACGTTCCGCCTCCAATTCCAAACTGCCTCATATGCGACCACAATGCCCAATAATGTGACTTTGCCGGTCGGCAAGCAGAAGATTGGACTATTGCGAACCGGTTTGGAATAGACGGCGCGAACTTTGTGGGTTTAATGGGCGCGACCGAACTTCATGCCGGGACAGATTGATGAAGTATCATACGCCCAAATCCATCCGGGCTCCGTTTGCCCGTTACAGCCACGGCGTGGAAGTGCCTTCCGGACACCGGCTGGTGCTGTGTTCCGGACAATTGTCGATCACCCCCGACGACCATATTCCTGAGAGTGCAGAAGAGCAAACCGAGCTGTGCTTCAGGAATGTCGAGGCTGTTCTGAACGCCGCGGGCATGCAGCTCAAGGATATCGTGCGGATCAACGCCTTTGTCACGGATCGGGCCCATTTGCCCGGTTACATGAAGGTCAGGGACCAGTTGTTCGGCGATCCTGCGCCGGCTTCCACGCTGATGATCGTTTCCGGTTTCGCGCGCGAAGCGTTCAAGGTTGAGATCGAAGTGATTGCCGCAACGCCGGACTGAAATTTGAAGGAACATTGTGATGGCACGAAAAATTTGGTGGGGCGATTTCACGACCGAGGAGTTCCAGAGACTTGATCCGGAACGGACAATTGCCGTGCTTCCGATTGCCGCCATCGAGCAGCACGGGCCGCATCTGCCGGTCTCGACAGATAGTTCCATCATGCAGGGCATGCTCGAGACGGTGATCGAGAACGTACCTGACGATCTCGATATCCGGATCCTGCCGATCCAGTGTGTCGGCAAGTCCAACGAGCATCAGCATGCCGCCGGTACGCTGACCATACCGGCGACGACCCTGATCGATCACTGGGTCGAACTGGGCCATTCGATCGCCCGCGCCGGCATCCGCAAGGTGGTGCTGGTCAATTCACACGGCGGCAATGAAGAGATCATGGGTATCGTCGCGCGCGAATTGCGGGTGAGGGCGCGCATGTTGGCGGTCAAGACCTCCTGGATGCGGTTCGGTCTGCCAGCCGGTCTCTACAGCGAGACCGAGACATCCTACGGCATCCATGGCGGCGACGTCGAAACCTCCCTGATGCTGCATTTTCGCGGAGATCTAGTCGCAATGGACAAGGCAGAGTCCTTCGTCTCTGCCGTGACACGGGCAGAAACCGAGTTCGACCTTCTCCGCCACACCGGAACACATGCCTTTGCCTGGATTGCCAGCGATCTCAATGCCGCGGGTGCAGTCGGCGAGGCAGCACTGGCGACCGCGCAAAAAGGCGAAGCGACCGCGCAGCACCAGGCCAGGGGCTTTATCAAGCTGATGTCCGATGTCCGCTCCGCCAAGCTCGATGACTGGCTGGCGTGAGCATTCTCGTTAAAGTTCGCCTCGGCGGATGATTTCGTTTTGGACACCTAGGGCTTCGGAATCGTCTTGATGCGGGCCACCACGTCGACGGTTTGAACCTTTAGAAGTTTGGCAAATCGCACATTGATGGTGAATTTACCCTGGGAGCTGATCCTGCCACGGACCGGGGTGCTGATGCCAGGAATGGTGAGGTGGACCTCGTCGATCTTGCGTGGGAAATGATCGGATGTCAGCATGCAGCCTTCTTCACACAGATTGACCAACCAGCAGGGCACGGATACCTGTTCTTCCCGCCCACGCTGTCGGACGCGGGCGATGACAGGGCAGTTTGCGTCTCGGCGAGGGTAAACGCGCCGGGTTTCCTTGAGCTCTTCACCCGACCGGGTCAGCAGGTAATTCTTCGGCTTCATGGCGGTATTCCTCACTTAGCCGCTGGCAGCAAAGTAACAGTTTTGCGCCAAGGAAGCTAAATAAGCATTGTATAATTCATTAGATATCGATGGGTTGGCCTTGCGGCTGAATAAAATCACCTACCAGACTGGCAAAAAGAGTACGCACACCAGCTGTTGTCTACACCAGAAGAGCTTCGGCCGGCCGCTGGTTTTCTCGCCTGATCGGAGTACCAGGTAGATTTTTGGGCCTGATTGACTGCATTCGACAGGTGTTGCCGACAGCACAATGCGCCAATGGCCGGGCGTGGTACGCTCCGGCCATCGGCACGCGTGTGTGAAACCCTTCATGCGTCGAGAACGGATTCGAAGCCTTCGAAATTGGGGTGGCCGGCATACATTCCCTTGTTGTAGCCGGCATTCTTGTGCGCGTTGCGGAAATTTTCCGATTTTGTCCAGTCGACGAAATTCTCGTGCGTTTCCCAGACGGTGTGCGACGCGTACAGGGTCTGTCCGGTTTCCTCGTTCCTGGGACCCTTGAGCAGGTGGAATGTCCGAAAGCCGGGCACCTGCTTGAGGCTGGAGTCGCGGTTGCGCCAGACGTCTTCAAATGCGCTTTCGTGGCCCTCATTGATGATGAAACGGTTCATTGCAATATACATAGGCTGGTCTCCTTGGTGTCTCGCCGTGTCGATAGTCGAAGTGCCCGGATGATAGACGACTTCGGGGCTAATGGGGCTGAAGATGTTTTCGTCATCTCTTCTTGGTTGATTGTCTGGACTTGTCAGATGGTCGTCAGGCGTTTGTTTGCGGGCAAGCCTGTGCAGACGGAACCGGACATCTGACCTGGATGCTGCTTATCTCCTGAACTCGATGGGAATGACGAAGCGCGTCTGCGCCCCGGAGGGTGGTTTGGGGAAGGGCGAAGCGCGTTTGACATGGGCAACCGCCGCACTGTCGACCCGTGCGTTGCCGGAGCTTCTGGCGACCGAAATGCGTACCGCCTGGCCGCTGGGGGAGACATTGAACCGGACCTGCACCACGCCCCTGCCGCCGGCATTTCGCTGCCGTGTGCGGGCGATCCTGGCGTAGACCTTGCCCGCATAGTTGGAGGCTGCGGCATTGCCGGCATTCAGGAAAGCGGATTTCTCGATGCTCTTGCCGCTCATGGCGGCCTTTGCGCTCTTCTGCCCGTCCTGCTTTCCGGACTTGTTTTTGACATTGGATTTCGCCTTACGCGTGCCGGCGCTCGTCTTCTTTGGCTTTTCACGCGGCTTCTGCCTTGGCTTGGCGACCGGTGTGGGAATGTTTTTGAGCTCTTCGAGCGGCGTCACCGTCTCTGCCGTCTCGACCGGCTTTATGGCTTGTGCCGGTTCGGGATCCACCGCCTTAGATCGCTCTGCCGGCGATTGCACAGCGGCGGCTTCAGGTTTGACTGCTTCCAGCTTCTCAGGCGCGGCAGGCGGGACCAGCCCCTCTGCCTGGGAGGGTTCGACCCTGAATTCAGGTGCCGGGACCGCCGCTTGGGAGGCCGGTGAGACCGGCTCGACAGCACTGGTTTCGACGGGCTTGACCGGTGGTGTGGCGACCGGTTCGCTGAATTCGGTCTGGTCGGTCTGCAAAGGCGAGAGTTCATCGCCGGCCTTGACCAGGTCAGCAAAATTGCTTCCGAGCGCCGCAGACTGCTCGGTTTTGCTGCCTGCGATGCTGACCTCGGTGGAAATTTGCGGTGCAATGGCCATGGCGCCGACATGCAGCAATGACGATGCGAGCACTGCCACGACCGCAGCCACGCGCAATCTGGAGGCCGACGTGATCACCGGGCTAGCCCCTGTTCGGTCACGAGCATGATCTTCTCGGCACCGAGGCCGCGCAATTCATTGCCGATTTCGATAAGCTTGACGGCCGCCAAGTCGCGATCCGGCACCAGCCGGATAGTCTTGAGACCTTCGGGCGCGGATTCCTGCTTGATGATGACGTAATGGGCCGGCGTCACCAGCGCGCCGCGGTATTGCATCAGGCCATCGGGCATCACCACGAGCGCGTCGGGCGGTTCGCGGTTCTCCAGGTCCGCGGTGGAAACCAGGTTGAGATCCCCCTCGAGCGGCGGCGCGATCTGGGCTGCGACGATGAAGAAAATCAACATCAGGAAAACGATGTTGATAAGCGCTATCGTTGGCTCGGGCTTCGAGCGCTTCGGCGATTTCGGTAAAAAGCGCATCCGTAGACCTATCGCACAATCTGAACGTCGATGCCGGGCAGTCTGCGCAGGATCAGCAACATGTCGACGAGCTGCTGGGCGTTGGCTGCTTCGTCCACCGACATGAGGATGGCATTGACACGGCTGGAGGCCTGCAGGCGTTCGATTTCGTCTACAAGCGCGTCCTTTTCGAACTCCATGCCATTGAGCAGGACACGGTCTGCCGCGAGTTTCACAAAAGCCGGCACCATTGTTTGCGCGGAGGCGCTCTGCCCGCCCGATGCACCCAGTTCAACATCCGCAAACTTGGAAAAGGTGGAAGTGAGCATGAAGAACAGCAAGAGCAGGAATATCACGTCGATGAGCGACGTCATGGAAACCGGACGCCGCCAAAAGCCGGTGGATTCAAGCCGCATCGGCGGGAACAGGCCACGCGCCTGCCTTGGGTGCGTGGCCTTGAACCTCCTCGAAGGCAGCCTGAGCCACCGGATTGAGAATGCGTGTCACAGCTGCCTCGATGGCTGTCTGGTGCCGCTCGACCCGGCTTTCGAAATAGGTCAGCGCAATGCTGGTGGGCATGGCCACCGCAAGGCCGACTGCCGTCGTCAGCAGCGCAACCCAGATGCCGCCGGCGAGGATCGATGGATCGACGCTGTTGCCGGACTGCTGCAAGGCCTGGAACGCCGTGATCATGCCAAGCACGGTGCCGAACAGGCCGATCAGTGGAGCAATCTGGGCGATGGTGTCGAGAACCCGGAAACCGCGCTGCAGCTGCTTGATCTGTGCATTGGCGGCGACTGCCAGCACATCCTCGAGATCACCGCGGCTCGGCGAGCGGCCGGCATGCTGGCGCTTGAGCCGGACGGCCAGCGAGATGATGGTGTGAAGCCCTTTCTCGGTGCCCAGCCTGAGCGATTTGAACTGCCACAGCTTGAACAGGGCTACCGACAGGGCGATGACCGAAAGTATGAGCAGAAGCACGACCACGGGGCCGCCGATATCGACGAACTGCTGGATCTGGGCGATGGGGTTTTCAAACAGGGTCATCCGACAATCTCCGTCCTGGAGGAGCTCTTGAGTTCAAGGTGTTCGATGCACTCGATGCCCTTGAAGGACGGGCCCTTACACGAAGCCGCACCGTTGATCAGGATCCGTCCGATGGCGCCGCACCGGGTCTCGGGCAGATCGAACTGGCGGACCCGGGTCTTGCCGACGGGCAGGTCCTTGAAGTCGAACAGGGCAAAACGGTCGACCGTTCCCTCAGCGTCGAACAACACGGTTTCGAGTGACATTTGCTCGATCGATGCACCGGTCTTGTTGCTTGCGACGAAGACCAGCCGGCAGGCTTGCTCGACCTGTTCGAGTGCATTCAGATCGATGGAAAGCGACGGCTGGCTCTGGTCTTGCGCGGAGGCAGCCGTCGCGGCAAGCGAAAGCCCGAGAACGAGTGACAGAATTACAGGTTTTGGGCTTGCGAATGCCATTTCTTGGTCTCCTTGGGTGTTACCAGCCGAACTGCTTGGCCAGGGTGACCTTGAAGGTCCGGCCCTTGCCGTTGTCGTTAGACAGGAAGTCGCGATACTTGGTGTCAAAGACGTTTTCGACACGGAACGATGCTTCCCAGCCATTGAACTGGCTGTCCTGTTCCGGGCGCCAGTTGACGTAGAGATCGTGGGTGTTGAACGACGCGCGCCTGAGCGCTTCTGCGGCGAAATCGGTGGTGGCCGCCGTTGGGGTCGGGACCCGGGTTTTTGCGAACACGAAGCGGCCTTCCCAGCCGAAGGTCACGCCGCGATTGGGCAGCCGGTAACCTGCACCGATGTTGATTTCGGCCGGTGCAACTTCCGTCAGGGCGGTGTTGTTAGTCAGATCGTTGCCGACGGTCAGACCGAGGCCCGCATCGGCAAAGAAGTTGTAGCTTTCGTAGCCAGCCTCGTACTCCAGACCGTAGATCTCCGCCTGGCCGACATTGACATATTGCGGATACATGTTGCGCTGGCGGACGATGAGATCGTTGATCTTGTTGTAAAATGCCGTGGTCTTGAAATCGAAGCTGTCGCCTTCCTGGACCAGGTTGTTGGTCGTGACGACGAAGCCCATTTCATAGTTGTTGGACTTCTCCTTTTTCAGACCAAGGCTGTAATTTGGCCTGACACCGGCGCCGTAATCGTTGGAATAGATCTCGTCGATGGAGGGGAATCTTGCGGTGTGGGCGTATGAGCCGAAGACCGAGAATTTGTCGCTGAACTTGTAGAGCGCCGCCAGTTTCGGAGAGAACGCGGTGTCCGACTTGTCACCGGGGGTTGCACCGCCGTTGAGAGTGCTGACTGAATCGGCACTGCTCAGCTTCTGGTAGTCGAGGCGCACACCCGGAATGAGCGTCAGGCGGTCGTTCCAGATGAACTCGTTCTGGACAAAGATCCCGGCCTGAGAGTCGGTCCCTTCCGGGTGATGACCGAGAGGGGTGGCGGTGCCGGTGGTGCGGTTCTGACGGATCAGCTGGCCGCCTACGGTGAGATAGTTTTCGTAGCTATCGCCGCTCCACTCAAAGGTGTTCTGGGCCAGCAACTGGTAGCTCTCGTAGCCATAGGTCGAATCCTGACCGATCGAGCTGGACGCCCCCAGCGATGCGTTCGTCTGCTTGTTGGTGATGTCGTTGTAGGAGAGCGTGACCTTGAGATCCAGCCACGGGTTGTCGGTCGCCGCGTCTTCGTAGGAGATCTGTGCCTGGCGGTTGTTGACCACCCGGTCGACGGTTCCAAAGAAGCCGGTAGGCTGAAGCTGGGAATAGGCCTGGTTATCCTGGTCGCTGTTGAAGTGGCTGTAGCTAAGCTGGACTTTGCGTTCCTTCGCCTCGTCGAGATAGAAGGTTCCCTTTGCCAGGCCGTTCGGCGTGGTGAATTCGGAGCCCTGGACCTCGTTGCCCGCACCATCGGTAAAGGCGTTTGCCGTCCGGTAATTGCCGGTCAGCAGCACTTCCGCATAATCGCTCAGCCGAAGCGCCAGAATGGCGCTTGTCAGATAGCCATTGGGGTTGGAATCGTAGCTGCCCTTGAGCTTGAGCGAACCGCGTTCACCTTCCGCCAGAAAGTCCGATGCGTCCTTGGTGGTGAAATTGACGACGCCGCCCAGGGCGCCAGAGCCGTAAAGGGTGGACGATGCGGGTCCACGCAGCACCTCGACGCGCTCGAAAAGTTCCGGGTCGTTGAAGAACCCGCCCATGCGGTACTGTTCGAAGAACTGCGGCACGCCGTCGACATTGACCAGGATGCGGCCTTCGTCCGACGCCGATTCGCCCTTGCCGATACCGCGGATGTTGAAGGACTGGCCGAGGGCACGGTTGGCGCCGCCGACCACGCTGACATTGGGGATGTCCTTGAGAAGGTCGGTGACGGTCGCGGCCTGCTTGTCGTCGATGTTTTCCTGTTCGAGGGCCGTAACAGCCTGTGGCGTTTCCGTTGCCACCTTGGCGCGGCCGGCCCCGATGACAAGGCGCTGAAGCAAGGTGAAGCCGGTCTGCGGCTCGGATTCTTTCTGGGCCTGGGCCACAGGTACCGCCGTGAGGGCGGTTGTCGTGCACAGCGCCAAAGTCACCGCGGTGCGAGTCATGGTTGTTCTGATAGCAGTCATAACGCTCTTACCTGATCCATTTTTTGTTGAATGGCTGGCTGGCGTACCGCTTGCTTGCCCCCCTGGTGGTGCTGTCTCAATTTGACACCAACATCAAACTTGACATCTCCACTCAGCTTATGCGAGAGACCAACTACTAAATCTGGAGCTTTTTAGTCAAGTTAATTCGCACAGCAATTCACGCCAAGCCAGCTCGCTGCCAGCCAGGCCAACAAATGGATGTTGACTTTGGAAAAGAATCCAGCCGCACACCGCGCGCCCAATCCCCAGTTTGAGCCCCCCCACGACGATCGTGTGATCGAATCGCGGGACCTGTTCGGTGAGAGCAGGGAGGTTGCCATCGAGCATGATGGGGCCCTCTACCGCTTGAAAATCACCAAGCAGGGCAAATTGATACTCAACAAGTGAGCAGGCGCATGAACAGCACAAAACCCGACGCGGCAGCGATCAAGAACGTACGTCGCGACAATCCCAAGATGCGTGAACGTGACCTGGCTAATCAGCTGGGGATATCGGAAGCCGAATTCCTCGACGCTTTCGTCGGCGACCATGTCGAGCGTATCGAACCCTTGATCGACGTCTTTTTCCCCATGCTCAAGGATGCGGGTGTGGTGATGGCGCTCTCGCGCAATGCCAACGCAGTGCATGAAAAGACGGGGGTGTATGAGAATTATTCTGCCGGCAAACATGCCTCGATGGTGCTGGGACAGGACATTGACCTGCGCATTTTTCCCAAGCACTGGCAGCATGCCTATCACGTGACCAATCCGATGGGCGACGGTTCCACGCTGCAAAGCTTCCAGTTCTTCGATGCCCGCGGCGACGCCGTCCACAAGGTGTTCACCCGGGACGCGACGGACGTGGAGACATGGAACCTGATCCGGCAAAGGCTGCAGAAGGACACGCTGGGCCCGGCCTTCAAGGAAGCGACAGCCTGCAAGCCGGCCGCGCAGCCGAGCGCCGAAGTTTTGGCGGCACTGCGCGAGAGCTGGGCAAAGATGGAGGACACCCACCAGTTCCTGTCCATGCTGCGCAAGAGCAAGATTTCGCGCCATGACGCCATCCGCCTGGTTGGCGAGGATTATGCGCAGCCTCTGTCCTCCGAGGCAGCCGATCTGTTGTTTGAGCAACTGGCTGCGCAGGGCGTGCCGATCATGGCCTTCGTCCGCAATCCCGGCATTCTCCAGATCCATTCGGGTCCGGTGCGCAACATCAAACAGGTGGGCCCATGGCTTAACGTGCTGGACAGCGGGTTTCATCTGCATCTGCGCAAGGACCGCTTTGCCGCGATCTGGCTGGTGCGCAAACCCACCAGCAGCGGCGACATCCATTCAATCGAGATCTTTGACGACAACGATGACCAGATCATCCTGATCAATGGCGACCGTCGCGGGGGCGATCTGTCCGACTCCGTCGCGCAATGGGATGCGCTGGTTCAGGCCCTGCCGCGGGCCGAGTCCGCACCGGTCATGGAGCCAGCACAATGACACAGACGATGATGAAGAAGCCTCGCGGCCTCAAGCGCCGGTTCCTGCTTCAGTCCGCACTCGTTGCACTGCTGTCCTCGCCGCTTGCGACGTATTTGACCCATGCCGAGGGCACGGAGGCCAAAAGGGTGCTGGCGATCGGTGGCGCGGTGACCGAAATTGTCTATGCGCTTGGCGAACAGGACCGGCTCGTGGGCCGGGATTCGACCTCCAGCTATCCGCCCGAAGCCACCGCTCTGCCCGATGTCGGCTATATCCGTGCGCTGTCACCGGAGGGCGTGCTGTCGGTCAAGCCGGATCTCATCCTGGCGCGCGAGAACAATGGACCGCCCGAGGCCGTGGAAGTGCTCAGAAGCACCGGTGTCCGCTGGGTCGACGTTGCCGATGACTTCACACTCGCGGGGATCTCTGAAAACATCGCCATCATCGCCGCAGAACTGGGTGTGCCGGAGAAGGGCGAGGCCCTGAAGAAGAAGGTCGCCGCCGACATAGCCAGGGCCCGCGCGAAACTCGCCTCCATCGAGCGCAGGCACAAGGTGATGTTCGTGCTGGCGCTGACCGACGACAAGGTCAACGCGGCGGGCAAGAACACGGCCGCCGGCAACATCGTCGAGCTTGCCGGAGGCGACAATGTGATCACCGAATTCTCCGGCTACAAGCAGATCAGCAATGAAGCCGTGATCGAGGCCGCGCCCGAAGTCATCGTGATGATGAACGGGCGTGGAGACTCCGGAGATCACCAATCACCCAACGCGCTGCTTGAGGCGCACCCGGCGCTCTCGATGACACCGGCAGTCAGGAACGGACGCATCATCCGTATGGACGGGCTGTTGTTGCTTGGGTTCGGGCCACGCACGGGCGAGGCGATTTCGAAACTGGCGGACGCGTTCTACGGCCATGAGCATTAGTCTCGACGCGGTTGCTACACAGCGGGCGGGGTCGGATGCGGGCGACCGGTCGGTTTTTGCGCGCCGGATCATTCTTGTGCTGGCGGTCACCCTGTTGCTCACCGCCGTGCTGAGCCTGGCTTCGGGCGCCACCGACACCTCGGCTGTGTCGGTCGTCTGGGCATTGCTCACAGGCCAGGACGACCTTGTCAGCGCCGTCGAGCGCGTGGTGATCCTCGATATCCGCATGCCGCGCACCTTGCTCGGCATGATGATCGGTGCCTCTCTGGCGGTATCGGGGGCGACCATGCAGGGGCTGTTCCGCAATCCGCTGGCCGATCCGGGCATTGTCGGCGTTTCCGCGGGCGCGGGGCTGGGAGCGGTGACCTTCATCGTGCTTGGCGGCAGCGTGTTGGCGCCGGTGGCAGCACTTTTCGGGATCTACCACGTCCCCTTCGCAGCGTTTCTCGGCGGGCTGGCTTTCACCTTCGCGCTCTACCGGATTTCCACCAGCAATGGCCGCACCTCGGTTGCGACCATGCTGCTTGCGGGCATCGCGCTCGGTGCGATGGCTGGAGCCTTTATCGGCCTGTTGGTCTTCTGGGCCGATGACGAGCAGCTGAGGGATCTGACCTTCTGGGGTCTGGGTTCGGTGGCCGGGGCGACCTGGCCCAAAGTGCTGGCGGTGGCGCCGATCATCGTGCCGATCCTGGTCTTTGCTCCGTTCATGGCGCGCGGCTTGAACGCTATGACACTGGGCGAGGCAACGGCGCAGCATCTCGGGATTCACGTCCAGGTGTTCAAGCGCGTCGCCATCGTCATGGTCGCGGCGGCCACCGGGGCGGCTGTCGCGGTGTCAGGCGGCATCGGCTTTGTCGGCATCGTGGTGCCGCATCTGTTGCGGCTGTCGATCGGGCCGGATCATCGCTACCTGCTGCCTGCGTGCGCGCTGCTCGGCGCGATCATGCTGTTGTTTGCCGATGCGGTTGCGCGCCAGATCGTGGCGCCGGCCGAACTTCCGATCGGCATCGTGACGGCAACCGTCGGTGCGCCGTTCTTCTTGTGGATCCTGCTGCGCAGACGCGGATTGATGGATATCTGACATGCTCACGGCAAGAAACATTTACGTGCGGCTGGGAAAAAGCGAAATCCTGCACGGCATCGACATGCAAGCATCGCGGAACCAGTTCAGCGTCATCATCGGTCCTAACGGGTCAGGCAAGACAACCCTGCTACGCGCGCTGACTGGCGAGATCGCCTTCTCGGGCGATGTGCGTCTTAACGGCGTCGACATCGCCCGCGCGCGTCCGGCCGAGCTCGCCAGCCTGCGCGGGGTGCTGCCGCAAACGGCCAATCTGTCGTTTCCCTTCACCGTGCACGAGGTTGTCCGGCTCGGCCTGACGACGGGGATTCAGACCGGAACCAATGGTTCGGTACGGATCGCGCAGGCACTGGCAGCGGTGGATTTGGAAGGCTATGGCGCACGGCTTTATCAGGAGCTTTCCGGCGGCGAACAGCAGCGGGTTCAGCTCGCCCGGGTGCTGGCGCAGGTCTGGGAACCGGTGCTTGAGGGCATGCCGCGCTGCCTGTTTCTGGATGAACCGATCTCAAGCCTCGATATAAAGCACCAGCTGCAGATCATGCAAATCGCCCGCCGCTATGCCGATGCCGGCGGCGGCGTGGTGGCGATCCTGCACGATCTGAATCTGACCGCGCATTATGCAGACCATGTGGTGTTGATGCATCAGGGCAGGGTTCACGCCTGCGGCGCACCACGGCAGGTGCTGACACCGGACAATCTGGAAACTGTCTATGGCTGCCCGATGGCCGTCGGGCAGGTGCCGCACGGCATGGATTTCTTCGTTTTGCCGCTGATCGAAGCAGCGCATCAGGGAATACCTACGCCAAAACTGGCGGTTTCGAGTTAGACGGTGCTGCACTTCGACAATTCCTTGCGTTGAACGATTGCTCCCGGCGTCACCGCGCGATAGCTTCCGCGCGAATGACAAAAGGACCTCTCATGACTGCAGCGCCTCACCTGTTTCAACCGCTCACCCTTCGCGGCATCACCACCCGCAACCGGGTGGTGATTTCACCGATGTGCCAGTATTCGGCGCATGAGGGTCATATGGATGACTGGCATCTGACTCATCTCGGGCGCTTTGCCATCGGCGGGGCAGGGATCGTCTTCACCGAAGCCACGGCCGTGCAGAAACAGGGCCGCATCACCCATGGCTGCCCGGGCCTGTGGACCGACAGTCAGGTACCCGGCCATGCAAGGGTTGCGCAATTTGCGCTCAGGCACGGCGCCATTCCGGCAATCCAGCTCGGGCATGCCGGCCGGAAGGGGGGCATGCAGCGCCCCTGGTACGGCAACGGCCCGCTCAACGAGGCTGATTTTGCCCGCGGCGACATGCCGTGGACGCCGGTCGGGGCGTCAGCCATTCCAGTGGCAGAGGGCTGGCCGGTACCGCATGAGTTGACAGTGGAAGAGATCGCCGCGCTGCTGGACGACTACGAAGCTGCTGCAAGGCGGGCGCTTCTGGCGGGCTACAGGATTGCAGAAATCCATGGCGCGCATGGTTATCTGGTGCACAGTTTCCTGTCGCCATTGTCGAACCGGCGCACAGACCGGTACGGCGGAGATCTCGCCGGGCGAATGCAGCTGGCGCTGGAGATTGCCGAGAGGGTCCGTGCGGTCTGGCCCGAGGAACTGCCGCTGTTCTTCAGAACTTCCGCGGTTGATGGGGTGCCAGATGGCTGGACATTGGAGGACACTGTGGTGCTCGCGGGCGAACTCAAGCGTCGCGGTGTCGATGTCATGGATTGCTCGTCCAGCGGCATCGCCGGAGCGGCAACGGCGAGCGGCGGCCAGAAGCGCCAGCCCGGGTATCAAGTCGGCTATGCCGAGCGGGTGCGCAAGGATGTAGACATGAAGACCATGGCGGTGGGTCTGATCACCCATGCCGAGCAGGCGGAAGCCATCCTCCAAGGCGGCCAGGCCGATCTGATCGCCATCGGCCGTGAAGCGCTGGTCGACCCGAACTGGGCGCAGCACGCAGCACGCCATCTGGGCCATGACACAGCTTTCGAGACCTGGCCGCTGCAGGCCGGCTGGTGGCTTGCAGGCCGCGAGAGAACCTCGGATTTCTATCAGCCGAAAAACTGATGCCGCTGCCTGCAGCAATGTTCGTTCTGGCTTAGGCGGGCAGCGGTATACAGAACACCAGACACACGGAGCTTTTCTGGATGGCGGACAACAGGGTGATGATCGCTGGCGGCGGCATTGGCGGGCTGGCTCTTGCGCTGACCCTGCACCAGATCGGTGTCGACTGCGTGGTGTTCGAAGCGGTCAACGAACTCAAGCCACTGGGCGTCGGCATCAATATCCAGCCAAACGCCGTTCGTGAACTTCTCGATCTCGGCTTCACCACCGATGAACTCGACACCATCGGGGTGCCGGCGAAGGAGTGGGCGCTGGTCGGCAGAAAGGGCCAAGAGATCTATTCCGAACCGCGCGGCCTGCTGGCGGGTTACAACTGGCCGCAATACGCCATGCACCGGGGCGAATTTCACATGGCGCTCTACCGTCGCCTGCTCGAGCTGGCAGGTCCCGATGCGGTCCGGCTCGGGTGCCGTGCCAAGGGTTATGCGGTCAATGCCGATGGCCGCGTCACCGCAACGCTCGAAACCAGGACCGGCGAGTTCCAGGAAACCGGCAGCCTGCTGATCGGGGCGGACGGGATCCATTCGGCTATCCGGGCGCAGATGCATCCCGATCAGCCGCCCATTCACTGGGGCGGAGTGTTGATGTGGCGCGGCACTTCGCTTGCAAAGCCGATCCGTACCGGATCCTCCTTCATCGGGCTCGGCACGCACCGGCACCGGATGGTGATCTATCCGATATCGGCGCCGGATCCCGAAACCGGATTGGCGCTGATCAACTGGATTGCCGAGGTCACCTGTGACGATCCGTCTGCGCGCGAGACCACGGGCTGGTTCCGCCCGGTCGGCATCGACGATTTCCTCCATCATTTCGAGGACTGGACCTATGACTGGCTGGATGTGCCGGCGCTGATCCGCAGTGCCGACATTGCTTTCGAGAACCCCATGATCGACCGCGACCCGGTCCCGACCTGGGTGGACGGGCCGGTGGCGCTGATCGGCGACGCCGCGCATGCGATGTATCCGACCGGTTCGAACGGTGCCAGCCAGGCGATCATGGACGCGCGCATTCTGGGGGCCAAGTTGCTCGCGCACGGCGTGTCCCCGGAAGCACTCGCGGCGTTCGATGCCGAATTGTGCGAGCCGATTTCGGCGCTGATCCTGTGCAACCGGGGCGCGGGGCCGTTCGGGCTGCTGACCATGGTTGACGAGCGCTGCGGCGGCGAGTTCGACGATATCGACAGCATCATTCCCGCGGCTGAACGGGCCGAATTCATGGGCAAGTACAAGGCCGCTGCCGGGTTTGCCCGCGACACGCTCAATACGGCACCGCCAACGATTGCACTCCGCAGCCAACCGCAATGAGTGCGGGCATCTCAAGCCGCCGGATCGCGTTCCTATTGCAATGGCGGTTCAACGAACAAGTGACGCCGGTTGAAGCGGCCGAGATCGACAAAGCCAGCCTCCAGCCGGTCTTTCAGGCGCGGTATGTCGTGGCTGTAGACCGCGAGGGCATCCCGGACATCATTCGACTTCAAGGCCTCGAGCGTGGCTGAATCCGCAATGTAACGCAGGCGGCCTTGCGTATAAAACTCGGCGGAGTAGCTGCGATCACCCCAGTAATTGATCGCGATGTCAGGAGAGGTTTCCAGCGCCTTTTGCACCAGCTCCCGTTCCGATCTGACATTGAGGGTGTTGGGGAAGAAGAAGGCCACCGTCGTCAGGCCGAAAACAACAACCGCCACACCGATCATGGACACTGCCACCCACGCACGCGTCTTCCGGCCCGGTTGTCCGAAGATCCCAGCCCAGACAGATACCAGCAGGATTGCAGCGGCGGGAATTCCGGGCAGAACATAGGCGGGAAGAATGTTGGCAGCCGGCGTAAACAGAATCAAGGGTGACAGGGTCCAGGCCAGCAGGTAGCTGTGCCAACCGGTTCGATCCTTGCGGAAGATCTCCAGCACCTGCCTGCCTCTCGTCGCCAGTGCGGGAGCGAACAGGACCCAGGGCAGGAATGCAATGAAGCCATAGACCCAGATCATCCCCTTTGCACGCGCGTGAGCCGAGCCGTACAAATCACCCTGCCAGCCGGTTTCCAGGAACCTCTTGTAGTGTTCTCCGATGATGAAGTAGTTGAGAAAGCCTGGCGTCTTCGCTTCGGCCAGCAGATACCAGGGCAGGGCGATCAGACCCGTCAGCAGCGTCCCGGTAATCCATGGAAGACGCAGCAGCTGCCGCCAGCGATTGCCGATGACGACCCAGAGGAAAATCGGAATCCCCGTCAACACCACCGCGACCGGCCCCTTTGCCAAAAGGCCCACTGCCAGGCCGGCAAAGAACAGATAGCCCCATACGCGGTGAGAGGATTTGTCAGCGAGACAGGCGTAGAACCCGGCCATGCTCATGGTCGTTCCGAGCACCATTGCCATGTCGGTGACCACAAATGCCGAAGCCCCGTAAAACAATCCGGCTGATGCCATGACGGCGATGGCGACCAGGGCCAGGTCGTGGCCGCGCAGCTTGCGGACCCAGACGTAGCAGACAGCCAACAGGCCAAGTGATGCAATCAAGAAGAGGAACCGGGCGCCAAAATGGCTTACCCCGAATATCTTCATGCCAAGCGCGGACATCCATGTGTGCAATGGCGGCTTGCCCCAGAACGGGACGCCGTAGTCGAACTGAGGGGTTATCCAGTCACCCGTCTCCAGCATCTTGCGCGCGATCTCTGCGTATCGGGCTTCTGTCGAGTCGACGAAAGGATACCAGAACATGGCCAGGATGCGCACAGCCAGCAATGCGCAGAGGATCGTCAGCAAGGCCCGGCGTTCGGCGGGCTTGAGTGAAAAACCCGACATCTTCCGCACAGCACTCTCGGGCTCAAAGCCGGTTGCCTCAGGCTCTATCGCTGCCATTTTCAGTCTCGTTCCTTTTCACACATGCAAACGATTCGGACCCTAGAACATCTCGATGAGGCCGAACATATGATTCCGCTCAATCGACGCAGGGGGCTATGGCAGCTCGAACGTGCTGGAAGGACTTGGATGACCGGCCACGGGAGAGATCCGCAAGATCCGGGAGCATACGCGTCGAGCGCGCTGCGCAAATCATCGTATCGTTTGACCCAAGCAACAATTCCGAGAGGTGCGGGCGTAAGTTCATGGAGCCGTTCTTTTAACCGTAACTCGCGCGATACATTGCAGTTCTAGCCGCCGAGACAGAGACAGGTTTGGAACTCATTCCTTCGACACAACCGAAACCGAGCCATTCCGCTCGATATATGCGCGTGGCACGTCTTGAACCCGTGCAAAACCCTGCCCACGGAGCTTTTGTTCAAGATCGCGGCGCCCCATTTGCGCACGGCGGAGGACCGCTTCGTCGACGTTGCCATCTCGTATGACTTCGAGTGGACGTCCTTTCACGATACGAGAAACCAGGTCGTTGTGAATCGCAAGCCAGCCCATAGCAACCCAAAGCCCTGCGAGGGTAAGACAGCCCACCATGACTGGCCACATGGGGGCATTCCCCGTTAAAGTGCGGCTCAAACTCGAACCAATCAGTACTGTGAGCACCACATCAATTACCGAAGTGTTGGCTAAAGATTTTCGAGGCAGCAGTCGAAACAAGCCAACCGCGAAACAAAAGACCACGGCTGCACGCAAGGCGAGCTGTAAAGCGGTGAGATCTGTGGAGGTGTCCCCCAACAAGTCCGGAAAATTCATAGGGCGTTCCTTTTTTGACCGGCGTTTGGCATCAAAGGATAGTCCGCCACCTCCCGGCCGGCTACCGACCCTGGGAAAACCGGCTGCGGGCAGAGAGTGCCGCAACATGCCGTGCAGGCCGCTGTCCGCTTTGCCGCATGGCCATTCGGAGGGCAGTCTGACAGTTCTCGCCCCCTTTGAGCCATCAATTGGGTACGCGACAAATGACGCCTGCATGTTCCTATGCTGGCTCGCCATGCCAGAGGATACAGCAAGTACCACAGACGCCCGGCGAATCCGTTTCGGACGCTGCAGGATGTCGGACGCGACCAGCGGGAGGTGACTGGACGCCTGTTAACGAGCATATTTCGATAGAGCGGGCTGCCCAGCCATTAGGCGGAGTAAGACGGTTTTTGCTGCCCTCGTTGCGATAGACGCTGCTTGGTTTTCTATCGCTGGTCATACTTCCGTTGCCGGAAATGCCAACACCTGGCCTATACCAGCCAGGCCCAGGATGTGTGTGATTGTGCTTTTGCTAAGACCGTGGCTGAAATCTCGCGCAGTTGCTTACTATGCGCTCACCAATCGCGCTGATAGAGGCAGGAATAGCTGCTACGTCATTGATTTCGTGGTGAGAGCGCAGGGGTTCGAACCCTGGACCTACTGATTAAAAGAAAATTTATAGGGCGATTTTTTGATAATGAAATCAAAAGTCTGATAGATAATAATACTATGTAATCAATATTTTGCGCGGTATATGGTGATACTGGCTGATATTTGACATACCCGCAAGATACGCATATTCCGTGCATTGAGAGGACCCAATGCACGGAGACTAACCCCCGCCATGCCAATGCAGAAAATTAGCGACAGATGGCTTGCCAGTGTGCAGCCTCAGCCGAAGCAGATCGAATATTTCGACGCCGCGCCGGGCCACAAGGGGCTTAGCATCATGGTCGGCAAGTCAGGCTCGAAAGCTTGGTTCTTGAATTACACCGGCCCGAAGGATGGCAAACGCAAGCGCTACAAGATCGGCGCGTATCCGGGGGTAGGGCTTGCCAAGGCGCGGACTGAGGCGGCGAGGTTGCGCGCAGACATAGGTGAGGGCGCTGATCCGCTCGATAGCCGCCGCGCCGAAACTGTAGCCGCCAACGAGGCCCGCGCCGACACGTTTGCCAAGCTGGTCGAGGCGTACCTGCAAAGCTCAAAATTCAAAAGCACAAGCGCCAGCAACCGGCGTGACATTGAGCGCACCATGCGCAAGGACGTGTTGTCTTTGATTGGTGAGACGCCGCTCAGTGAGCTATCACGGCGCACCCTGCAAAAGCCGGTCGAGGCGAAGATCAATTCAGGTGCGCAGCGCATGGGTGAGGCGATCTTCCGCTACCTCAAGGTAGTCCTGAATTGGGGTGCTGACATGGGGTATATTGAGGCCAACCCGCTGCCGCGCCGCAACCCGAATGCAACGCCAATGGAGAACCGCGAGCGTGTCCTGACCAATGCTGAAATCAGCGCGTTGTGGAATGAGTTTCCAAATTGGACGGCAGGGCCGCGCCTCGTGGCGATCTATCGCTTGATAGTGTTGACGGGTCAGCGGTCAAATGAGGTTGCGGGCCTGATGCGCGACGAGATAGACACCACTGCCGCAATCTGGGCGTTGCCGCGTGAGCGCGCGAAGAATGGAAAGCCGAACATTGTGCCGCTGTCCGCGCCAGCCTTGGCGATTGTCCGCGAGGCGATGGCTGCCACCAACGGCGATCACCTATTCCCTACGGATGGCGGTGAGAAGCGCGCCCATATCGGCAATGACACAATCAGCAATACAATCCGCAAATGGCAAGAGGGCCGGGGCGTTGCCGACAGATGGACGCCGCACGATCTCCGCCGCACCGCCGCAACCCGGATGAACGAAATCGGAGTGCAGCCGCATATCGTGGAGGCGATCCTCAATCACGTATCAGGCGCAAAGGCTGGCGTTGCTGGCGTCTATAACCGGGCCGATTACATTGAGCAAAAGCGCGCGGCGCTGGACGCATGGGCGGCTGAACTTGGGCGGATCGTGGGATAGGGGGATCATTGGGAGCGCCCCGGCGATGAAAGCAGGGAGTAACCGGGGCGCTCAACCAACTAGGAGAGGCGGCATGAGCGAAATGCAGCCTGATCACTATGTAAGCCGCCGCGAGAGCCTGACAATCCCGCACGGAAAAGTGTCAAACTACCAATCGGGGGTTGACAAGTGTCAATACAGATGGTAAGGGGTGCAACATTGAAAAAATTGTAGCAACCGCCCGTGTGGCGGTTTTTTTGTGCCCGCTTGGCTTCCGCCCGGCGGGCTTTTGCATGGAGAAAACGAATGGCCGAAGCTGACAACCTGACAACCGAAGAGTTCGCCGCCCTCGCTGGCGTCCACCCCAACCACCTCACTTTGAACAAAGACCTATACCCGCCCCGCCATCGCGGCACCGGTCGCGGCTTCCGGTATGCCAAGGCCGACATCGCGATCTGGCAGAAGTTCAAAGGCGCGCTCCGCAGCGTCGATGAATACGAGGCGGCGATGGCGCATGAGCGCGCATCCGGTCGCGGCTAATCAATCCGGCGCTGGCATGTCTGCGTCTAGCGCCGCGCCCGGCGCGCTTTCTTCAAGGGGGGGAGGTGCGTCGGGTATTTTTTTGGACCTCACCTCTTGCGGGTATGGCACTCCAAACCATCTATTCACTTAGCTGCAAAAATGCACCCTTTTGAAAGGTGATGCATAGCATCGCACGAAACCGCACCCGCCCGGCACCCGCCGTTGGCGGGTTTTTTTATGGGGAAATCACCATGAGCGAAAGAGTATTCCTTACCCGCGCTGAAGTCTGTGAGCGGGCGGGCGTCAGCCATTCCTACTACACCAAAAACCTCGACAAGATGCCTGAGGAAACCCGCTTTGCTGAGGGCGGTAAAGCGTGGGTTCATATCGCAGACTTCACCGCATGGCATGAAAGCCGAGGCAAGCATCGGTCGGCAGCGGAGGCCGAACGGGCCGGGGCGTAACACCATGTTGCTTCCAACTCTCCCCGATCTGCCGTCCGAAACGGAGCGAATAAGCCCTGCCGACTTGAAAATGATTGCCGCGCCGTTTGCGCGCAACATCGCAACCGAATTGTGTGGCGAGCCGAACCGCCGCATGTCTAACGCTACCTGCCTTCGGTTTGGTCGGCGTGGTAGCCTCAGCGTTGACATTCGCCCCGCGACGGCTGGCGTCTGGTGCGACCATGAAGCGGGCGAGGGTGGCAGCATCATCGACCTTGCCGCCCGGCAATTGGGCCTCAGCTTCCCCGCCGCGTGCGACTGGATCGCCAATCGGTGCGGGGTTGGTGATGGCGCAATCGACGCCGACGACCTTGCTCGCCGCCGCGCCGAAATGGCCGCGCTCGCCGCCCTGCAAGACGCCGAGATTGCGCGAGAGCGCGCGGCGCGGGTGGATGCAGCATGGGCGATCTGGCAAGCCTCAGCGCCGCCCGGAGGCACCTTGGCGCAAGTGTACCTTACTGCCCGGCGGTGCTGGCACCCGTGGCTCGGCACCGGCCACGCGGTGCGGTTCACTCCGGCATGTCCGATGGACGACGGCGGAACCTATCCGGCCATGGTCGCCGCGATGACGGACGCGCTGACCGGCGAATTTACCGGCATCCATCGGACCCACCTCGCACCGGATGGCAGCGGCAAGGGCGCGAGGGAAAAGCGTATGCTCGGTACGGCGCGGGGCGCTGTCGTGCGGTTGCGGGATGAGCCGGGGTCGGCGGCATGTTTCGCAGAGGGGATTGAAACCACCCTCAGCACACCGGCCTTGATTGGGGCGTTGCCGCCGAAGGTGATTGCCACCTTGTCAGCCGGAACCATGCGCACCTTGCCAGCCATGCAAGGTGTCGAGAATGCCGTGATCATGGCGGACATGGATGAGGCCGGATTGGACGCCGCCGCGATGATGGCGGGCCGGTATGCCGACGCTGGCAAGTTTTGGAGCGTTTATGGCCCGCCGCAAGGTTTCAAAGATGCAAACGATGCTCTGACGGGATGCGGGCAAGAAAAAGCCCCGCCGAAAGCGGGGCATATCAAATGAAAGCAAAGGCATAATAAATGAATAATAGTCAAGTGTCAAGTGAAAACAACGAAACCGGCCAGAATATCCGGGCACAGTTGCTTGCTGGTGCGGGACATGTTGTCGCGTTGCAGGGGGTTAATGTTTCGGAGCAGGGGAAAAAATGCATCCATGACACAATAGAACTGCCGATTATTGATGAGACTGACAGGTTTCCTATCGAATATCTTCCGCCGATCATGGCCGATGCGATCCACGATGCAGCACAGATGACGCAGACCTCAACCGCGATGGCGGGCATGGTGGCGCTGACAACCGCCGCGTTTTGCGTCCAAGCCCACGCCAATGTCCGCCACTATAGAGGGCACAAGGATGATGTCACGTCGCTCTATTCGATGACGCTTGGCGAGACAGCGGCGGGAAAATCCGAAGTCTTTGGTTTGTTCATGGGGCCGATCCGCGAGCAGGTCAAAAGCAAGGCGGATGAGTTGCGCCACCAGCGGAAAATCTGGAAGGCGGCAAAAGAACTTGCCGACCACAATGAGGCGCAACGCCGCGCCCGTGGCGAGACGGTACCGGAAGACGAAGCCTTTACCGATCCTATGCCGTGGATGGCGAGCGGCGAGGTATCCGACGCTACGCTTGAGGCGCTGATCATGGGTTTGCACAGAAACCGCCCGTCAATGATCCTAGCAAACGATGAGGCAGGGGCTTTCTTTTCCGGCTACAGCATGACCGCAGAACAGCGCAACCGAACGCGGAGCGTCTACACAACCCTATGGGGTGGCGGCTCCTACACCTACAGCACAGTTAAGGGCGGTGAGACTGATTTGATCGATCGCCGCTTGACTTTGATGCTCGCCGGTCAGCCGGAAGTGATTGTGCCGGAACTCCGCAGGCGGGGCGATATGGCGCAAGGCTTCTTCCCGCGTATGCTTTTGGCGGTCCCGCCTTCAATGCGTGGCAAGCGGGATATGTCGGCATCCTATGAAATGACACTGCCGATCACCGAGTTTGCGAACCGGCTTGGCGCGATCTTTGAAGCGCCATCCGCGACGGATAGCACCGGTTTCCAGCTAAGACCATGCATTATCGAATGGAGTGACGAGGCGCGAGAGAAAGCGAAGGAAGTTGCGCAGGCAATTGAGGACCGGCAGGAGGAAGGGCGCGATTTGTGCGCTTACGGCGATATTGTCTCCCGCGTAATCCAAAACGCAGCACGGATTGCTGGCATCGTTCGCTTCATCCAAAGCGGGCAGTATGTCCACCTGAACATGAACGGGCAGGCGGGGCCGATCATGGGGATGAAGTGCGATCACCCGATAACGATCGATGACTTCCGCGCCGGTCTTGAGGTGGCGTGGTATTCGTTTCAGCAATGGCGGAGTGTTTTGGTCGGCGCTATCGATACGGCGCAACACCGTGACGCCATGAAGACGCTGAAAAAGATGAAGGACGCCTATGCGCGAGAGCGGGGCCGTGACCGCACGCCGGGCGCTAGCTTGCCGCCTGAGTATCATGGTCGCTTTACGTGGGGCGGCCTGAAACGTATCCACGTTCTCCGCGACCTCAAGGGCGCTCCCGCCGAAGGCGAGACGGAGTATGTTCTTGAGACCGTTCTCCCGTACCTTGTGGAGCGTGGCCGGTTGGCGGTTGGAAAGCAGCCAAGCGGCAAACAGGAATGGTCGCTGACCGAGGTTGATTAGATGGCCGACAGCCCCGGATTTTTGCACACCGAAGTGTGCAACGGTGTGCAAAGTGTGCAAACGGCACCGGTTTTGCACATCGTTTTGCACACGTTGCACACCGTTGTGCAACGGCGTGTGCAAAATATTCGGTGGTTAACCTATTGATAAATAAGGGTTTGGCGTGGTGAAATGGCAGTTTTGCACATTTGCACACATTCCCCGCGTTTGCACAGATTGTTCAGTAAAATCTTAATACAGCTATTTATTGTATTTGGAGTAGATATAGCCTGAAATGCAACCTATAATTTGCATTACCTATGCGCACCCCGAAGAATGTGTGCAAATGTGCAAAATCCCAAAATCAACCACCAAACCACACCCCGCCCCGGAACATGCGCAGCCGGGCGGCGGGCAATCTGATCAATATGGGGCGCTGGTCAAGATGATGATCCCTGTCCGCGCGGCACCGCTCCACTTACAGCGATCTGTAACAACCCCGGCCCGCAAACACCACCCGGCGCAAGATCGCGCCTGACGGGCTTCTCAGGCGCTACGCGAACAAACGGCTCTAAGCGCCCAACTTTTTTTGTCAAACTACCATTCGGGGCTTGACATTGACACACCAATGTGGTACGCAGTCCACAATGCAATAAATGCGTAACCCGCCCGGCAATGCCGCTGGCGGGTTTTTCATTTGCACCATCCCAAACAATCCAGATCGGCACCCGGCGCACCGCGCGCCGCCGGGGAGCGAAGCCGTGTTTGCGCGCGATGAAAGCAGGAACATCAATGAGCGAAGAATTTGAAAATATCGGAATGCGCCGCAGGCCGGTGATCAAGCCGGGCGAAGCCGTGATCGTGAGCGGCGATTGGACCGCAAAGGAAATCATTGCCGCCGGGGCGCTGGACACCATCAACCAGCGGATCGAGGAACCGGCGCTGCCGTTTATCCCCGTGTCGGCGCTGCACTACATTTACGATGACCTCCGCGAGAACGAAATGATCGCAACCGGCGTCCACAAACAAGCCGGGCGGCGTTGGGGTATGATCCGCGAGACACGCGGCCTGCAAACGCACGAGCTTCCGCACCGCGCCTTGAATTGGGACTTCATCGAGAAGGCGCTGATGGTTGCCAAGCCCGGCGAACTGATCCTGTTTGCCCGCACCTCGGCGGTCGGTGACAGCCTCGCCGAAGCCGCCGATCAGCTTCATATGCTGGCGCTGGACAGCGGGGCTGCCGTGGTCGCGATCAACGATTTTGAGCGGCAGCCGTTGCCCGGCAACGTCCGAAACCTGACGTGGTTTCGCCAATCGCCGCTGCATGTCTCCCGCGAGGGGCAGCTTTATGAGGGCAATCGCCTGATCTTCACAACCGCCGCCCGGATGATGGAGGCCGCGTGATGAGCAAACTCAAGAAGATCGACCGGGCGCTTGAGCGCATAGAGAAGGGGTCGCACAACTTCGCATGGCGCGTGATGCCTTTCAGCATCATGGCAATCATCGTTTTGGTGGTGCTGCTATGATCGCCAATTTCGTAGCCGCCGCCATAGGCGCGTTTGCTGCACTCCCCCTTATCGCGCTTGCTGCCATTCTAATCTGAGGAAATCGAAATGAACTACATGCTTGAACGCACCAACCCTGACGGGAACGTCGAAATCCCGATTGCCATCGCTGAGCTTCGCCGTATCTGGCGTGCCGAGGAAACCCCGCTGCCCGTCATCCGCGCCATGCTGGAACGGCAAGGGCTGCCGGTGATCGGTGTTGATGATGATGGCCGCGAAGTTGTTTGCGGCACATATCCGCCCGTCAGCACCGAACTGCACTGAGAGAGAGAAAATGAGAGACACTGTTACAATTCTATCACCGGTTCGGATCATCATCGATGATCGCCACACCATCGAATTCAAGCCCGGCGAACATCGCCAAGTGACATCAGCCGTGCGCCGGGCGCTGCTCGACGCTCAAGCTGCGAGCGACGACTGGCGGGCAAAGGTAAATGGAGATAACGAGCGCCGCCCTATGGTCGAGCTTTCCGGTTTTTCGCTGGACGAACTCAGCACCGACCGCGACGGGATGCGCCTTTGCTTTTTGAGCCGCCGGGCCTCGGTGAAGTACCACACCCCCGGCAAGCCCGCCGGGTTCGGCGCGTTCGAGGATCTCGGACGGTTTTCGCCGAACCACCCTGTTTGGCTCTCGCCGGAAGTCCACAAGTTGGCCCGCAAGGCGAAGATTGCGCACCTCGCCCCGCTCGGCGTCCGCAACTATCACTATTTCAGCGACGCCACCCGCGCCCCGCATTTGGAACTCGGATGGGCACCCCTCCCGGCCTCGAAACAGGTTGGGGACAGCACCGACGACGACATGGCGGCTTAAGCCGCCTTTTTCTTGAAAGGAACACGAATGCTTATCCGCACTCTTGCGCCGCTGGTTATCCAGATAGGCAGCTTCAACACAACGCTGCCCGCTGGCGACATCGAGCGTGCGCCGCCCGCCATCGGTAGGGCGCTGGTCAATGCCGGGCACGCAACGCGTGAACTGGAAGTGCCCGCCGGGTGGGCTGGCGACAAGCCCGCGCCGGTCACGATTACCGATCTGGCGCTTGAAGACGCCAGCGCATTCGGTGATAGCGTCAGGATCGCAGCAAGCCGTCGCGTCACTGCATCGACATACACAATCGGCACTGCGCCAACGCTGGCGAACCAGCGCGATTTGATCCGGCTTTCCAGTCGGGCCGAGTGGGTTCCGGTAACGGTCGCCGCCGAAATAATCGCGGCGGGCGCTGGCGAGAGGGTTCCATGGTTTGTTGACAAGGCAACCGCCTTCGATCACGCCGCCGATCCTGTAGAGGTATGGGCTGAGGACACGCCGACTGACCCGCACCGGGCGCGCCTTGGCAATGATCCGGCGGCGTCGGTGCACCCTTGGAGCGCGGACAATGGCGAGTTTGTTTGATCGCGCCGAAGCCCGCGCCAGCGTTGCTTTGGATCGGGTCTTTGCGGAACTTGTGACCCTGCAAGCCTTGATCAGCGGCGCAAATAGCCGCCCCCGGCCCGACACCTCCCGGCGGGATCAAACGGTCTATTGCGTTTTTATCGAGCAGCAAGACCGCGAGGCCGGGGAGGATGCGCGCCCCGGCGACAAAAAGCTGGACGCCATCGGCGCGGCGCATTGGCTCAGCATTGACCTTCGCAGCCTCACGCTTCCGATCAAACGCGGTGATCAATTGTTCAGGCATAAAACCGGGCACCGATACCGTGTCAAAGCTATAAATCCCGATGGTGAAGGACGTTTGAAATTTTACTTGCAGTTGCTTTCAGGTGAGGCTTTGTAAATTGTAATTACAAAATCAGTTGTGGCAAACGTAAATGATGCAACGATCATCAAGATTGCCGCAACTATACATCACGCGACCCCGGCGCAGTAGGTACCTTACTAGGGTTTTACTGCTTGCGGGGAACGCAGCCCCCGATTTCTGGCTAAATGACAGATTTTGCGAACGGGGTTGCGGTCGGAGCCGCCGGGAAAGCCTGTCCGAAACATAGGCAAAAATCCACAGAATAACAAGGGGATAGCGCAATGCCGCGAATAACACCGGATGGTCAATCGACCATCGGGCCGGGCGCGCTCGCCATCCTGCTCGGCATATCTGAAGCGAAGATCAGAGACTTGAATGGGCGCGGCATCATAACCCGCCCGGAAGGCGCAAGGGAATACCCGATGATCGCCGCCGTCAACGAGTACACGGCGCACATTCGGGAGCAGGCGGCGGGCCGCAACCTGCCCGAAGAAATGATGACGGCGAAGCTGGCGAAGGCCAAAGCCGACGCCGCCAAGGCGCAAATGATTGCTGCACGGATGCAGGGGACATTGATCTTCGCCGACAAGATCGAGACGCGATGGAACGCCGCCGGGCGCGTGATCCGGGCATCCATGCTGTCCCTTTCATCCCGCCTTGCGCAGCGGCTCAACCTCGGCCCGGAAGCGGCGGCAATCGTCAAAGAAGAAATCGTGGAGGCGCTGACCGCATTGGCCGACAACGGCGCGGATCAAGCGCACGCCGAAGAAGTCAGAGAGGCGGTCGAGAATGCCCGCAGTGATTGAAACAGATGCGCTTGCGAAGGCGATGCACGGATTTTTCGGGGCGCTTAGGCCGCCGCCAAATGTCCCGCCGTCAACCTTTGCTGAGCAGACCATACACCTTGACGAGACGCTGACAGCAACGCCGGGCCGCATGAAACTGCTGCCCTACCAAAAGGCGATGCTGGACATCATGACGGAGCCGGGAATTGAGCGGGTGACGTTCAAAAAATCGGCCCGCCTTGGCATGTCCACCGTCATTCAAGCGGCGGTCGCGCATTTCATTGAGAACGATCCTTGCCCGGTGCTTTGTGTGTTGCCGCGTGAGAGCGATGCGCGGACCTTTGCTGTTGCGCTTGAACGCCTGTTTGATGCCTCGCCGATGCTTGCCGGGATGCTGGCCTATCAGCGCAACGATACTGAAAACCGATCCAACCTGTTGACCCGCTACATACCCGGCGGATCAACCTTGCGGCTGGTCGGCGCGAACGCGCCTGCAAACTTGCGAGCCGTCACCGCCCGCGTGCTTTTCGCAGACGAGGTTTCCGCTTTCGGAACCACGGTTGAAGGCGACCCGATGGCGCTCGCCACCATGCGAACCGCATCGTTTCCGAACCGCCTGATTGTTGCTTGCTCGACGCCGACCGATGAACTGACGTGCGGGATCACGGCGCTTTACGATCAATCGGACAAACGGGTTTGGCAAGTGCCTTGCCAGCATTGCGGCGAACACTGGCAAATCCAGTGGGGTGATATGCGCTGGACGGATGGCGATCCAGACACGGCTCACGTGGTTTGCCCGTCATGCGGCGGCATCCACAGCGAAGCCGATAAGCTGGAAATGGTGTTGCATGGCCGCTGGCACGCGACAGCGCCGGAAGTCAAAGGGCACGCCGGGTTTCATATCAACAGCCTTGCCAGCCTTTTGCCTTCTGCGCGATGGCCGACGCTTGTGCGGGAGTTCCTAAAAGCCAAACAGGACACCGCCTTGCTGCAAGCGTTCGTCAACACCGTTCTCGGCGAGACGTGGCGCGAGCAGTCTGATGGTGACATCGATCCGGCAAGCCTTGAGGCCCGCCGGGAGCCGTTCGGTGAGGATGACTTGCCGCCGGAAGTGCTGGCGCTGACAGCCGGTGTTGACGTGCAGCGTGACCGCCTTGAGCGCACCATCATGGGTCACACCGAGAACGGCGTGCCGGTCATTATCGACCATACAGTCTTGTGGGGCGATCCGCTGCAAGATGAAGTCTGGCGCGATCTGCAAGACGATCTGAAACGCACATTCCCGCACCCCGGCGGCGGCAAGCTGCCTATCATGGGCGCGGCGCTGGACGCTGGCGATGGCGGCACGATGGCGGCGGTGATCAACTTCGCCGGGCCGCATTGGCGGCGGCATTGGTATGCGATCAAGGGCATGGGCGGCACGGGGCGATTGCCTTTCGATCTGCCGCGCAAGTCCAAGGGCAAAGCGCGCCTCGCGATCATCGGCGTCGATACCGTGAAGACCGAAGTCATCCGGGCTTACAGCAAGCCGGAAGGTGAGGCGGGCGCGATGCGGTTTTCAGACCGTCTGGACGGCGATTGGTTTGACCAGTTGACCGCTGAGCGCCGCGTGGTGCGGATGAAAGCGGGCCGCCCGGTCATTGCGTTTGAGCAGGTCAAGAAACGCAACGAAGCGCTTGATTGCGCGGGCTATGCGCTCGCCGTCTGGCACTTCCTGAAACCCCGCGTGAATTGGGATCGGCAACGTGAACAGGCAATCGCCACCGCCGAACCCGCAAAATGCAAAAAGCCAAGCTGGCAAGACAATCTCGCCGCGCTCGGCAATCTGTAAATAAGGAAATCCAAAAATGTTTGAACGTATGAAGGCCGCGCTCGGCATGGGCGGCGGCGGTGGTGAAGCCGTGGTAACGCCGGGCGCGAACCTGTCACGCGGGCCGGAAATCCCGGCAGGTAGCTTTGCAGGTGGCATTGAGACGGCGCACATCGACGGTATTTTCCGCGATACCGGCGATGCAGTGATGGACGCCGCGCCGCTGACCAACGCCCGCGCGGTTCGCGCCCTGTTTGACAGTGACCTCGGCGGCGCGGTTGACGTTGCTTTGGGGCAGATAGTCGGCACCGGCTTGCGCCCGAATGTCCAGCCGGTCATTGAACTGACTGGCATGACGCAGCGGGAGGCGGACGCTTGGGCGCGGCGCGTCGAACGCCTGTTCGCGCTTTGGGCTTCCGATCCCCGCGAGTGTGACGCCGCCGGGTCGCGGAGTTTTGGTCAGATGCAGCGCACCGCCGGGCGAGCCTATTTCGGACCCGGTGAAATCCTCGCCACGTTCCCGACGAAACGCCGCACAGGCAACTTGTTCTCGGCAAAGGTTTCACTTCTCGACGCGCACCGGCTCGCCGAAAACGGGATTGATGAGAGCGACCGGCACGGGTTGCGGTTTGCAGGCGGTGAGCCGGTCGGCGTGCGCATCCGCGACCGTGATCCGGCAACCGGCATGGAAGACTTTTCCGCCCGGTTTGTGCCGTTTCGCAGCCGGTCGGGTCGCCCGCTGAGCGCGTTGCTTTATGATCACGTCGCGCCGGTACAGTGGCGCGGTTTGTCGCCGCTGACGGCGGCGCTCAAGCCGCACTTCCAATACGGCAAGCTCGCAGACGCCACGCTGGCGACAAGCATTCTGCAAACCGTCCTCGCCGCCGTGGTGACATCAAACGCCACAAGCGAGGAAGTCATGCAGATGTTCTCGCATGGCGATGTCGATCAAACCGCGATGGACGCATACACCGCCACAAAAGTTGGCTGGTACCGCCAGAACAGCCTCAAAGGGCTGCCGAACGTCATCCATGCGCTGCCCGGCGAGCAGGTTGATTTCAAGTCTCCGACAACCGATCCCGGCGACCTTGGCACGTTTGCCCGGTTGTTGAAGCTGGAAAGCGCGCGCGCCCTTGGCATCGGGTATTCGGCAGCGACCGGCGATTACAGCGGGGCGACTTATTCCAGTGTGCGGATGGAAACGGCGGTCAATTGGCCGATTGTTTTGCAGCGCCGGGGCATCATCGGGCGGTTTTGCCAGCTTGTGTTTGAAGCATGGCTGGAAAACGCGATCCTCGACGGCACCGTGCCCGTGCCCGGGGGGTATCTTGCGTTTCTGGCGATGCGGCCCGCATGGACGCGTTGCGAGTGGCGCGGCCCGTCAATGCCGCAGGCGGATGAGAACAAATCGGCTTCCGCCGCCGCCAAGCGGCTTGAAACCGGCACCACGAGCCTTGCAACCGAATGCGAAGCCCTCGGCCTTGATTGGCAAGACGTTCTCGCTCAGCGCGCCCGTGAGAAGGAAATGGCGTCAAACCTTGGTTTGCCTGACCCGCATGTCGCGGACCCGAAGGCGGCACCGGCAGCACCGGCCCGCGCTACCCCGCAAGTCACGCTCGCCAGCGGCGAAGCAATGGATTTCACCGCAGCCGTCGAGCGCCTTGAACAGCTTGAGGCAAACCAGCCGCAGCGGGTGCGGACCGGCAGGGCTGAGGACGCCAAGGCCCGCCGGGCGAGGGACGCCGCACACAAGGCCGCAATAAACAAATGGAACGCCGAAAGGGCGGACCTTGAAGCCGCGCTTGCAGCGGCGCAGGAGTAACAGAAATGGCAAATCGCAACTTTGAAATTAGCGGATTGGACGGGCCGCTGACCATCATGGCGTCGGGCTTCATCAATGAAGCTGACAGCACAGTCACAGGACGCGTCACGCGGATTGATAGTGACACGCTGGCTGTGGAGACGGCGTCAATCACCGGCACCGTCACAGGCAGCGCGCCGGAAACGCTGGCGTTTGCCAGCATCGCGGCAACGCTTGATTTGAGCGTAACCGGCACCATCGCCGATGTCGGCATTATCGCCGCCGCCGCCACGCTGGACGGCGTGACGGTGATTGCTATGAGCGGCGCGAGTAACAATCGGATTGTCAGCCATGCAACAGCGCAACACGAGGCCGACGCGGCAGGCGTGACGGCGCTTGGCGTGCCCGCCGATGATCCTTGCGCGCTGCTCGCCGTGCTGAAAAAGGCGCGGTGGGAATTGCTTTCAGGGCAGGCGGTCAGTCGCGTGACCGCGCCGGGCGGACGGGACGTGACATTCCAGAAAGGCGATCTTGCCGAACTGGCGAAGG
Source organism: Parahoeflea halophila (assembly GCF_900220985.1). Classification (GTDB taxonomy): domain Bacteria; phylum Pseudomonadota; class Alphaproteobacteria; order Rhizobiales; family Rhizobiaceae; genus Hoeflea; species Hoeflea halophila. Next base: position 274,864 of record NZ_OCPC01000006.1, on the reverse strand, counting down.
AAATCGCCCGGCTTGAGGCTGAGTGCCGCGCCGCCAACGGAGACGCCGCAGTCACACCATCCAATACCCCGCGCACCCGCCGCGCGATCCGCTTCAACCCCTATCTTTGATCCCGAAAGGAACACCCTATGAAGAACCTCAAAACCAAACTCGCCAAACGTTTCCACGCCGAAGCCATCGCCGCCGGGCACAACGCCGGGCAGGTTGAAACCATCTCCGCCGCGCTCGATGAAGGCCGCATGAAGATTGCCGATGCGCGCATGGTTGCCGCCATGACCGCCGACTGGACCGCCGCCACACTGAGCGACCTGCAATTGGACGCCAGCGTGCCCGGCAGCCCGGCGGCGGTTGCCAACGCGGAGGCTGCCGACGAAAAGGCGCTTCTTTCGCAAATGGCGGCCATGCACGGCAAGGCGCTCGGCGTTGATAAGCACGGCAACCCTGCGCTAGTCGAAAACACCGCATCACTGGCGACCGGCAATTCGCTCATCGACAATATGCGCCGCCGCCATGCGAAATAGGCCGGTTGGCCAGTTCGGTAACGCAAGGGCCGATGCTTTACCAATTCAGCAAGAAAGACGCCGCTAGCTTGCCGATTTAACGGCTTGTTTTTGTACAATATTTTCACTGTACTGTGAGCGTTGACACCCAATAGGAGCCATGAAATGCACATCAACATTATCAAAGAGGCAAACCGCCATTCGGACTTGCTCAAAGCGGCGGAACATGCCGTTACGGACGCCATCCGCGACGGCATTGTGGCTGAGGTGTCGCGGATCGAGGATCGCCTTAGCACAGCCAAGCCCCGCACCGCAGACGAGCGCCGGGCCATTTTGGAAACCGCTGAGCGCGCCATGACGGCTTTGCAGATCGAGCCGTATAGCTCGATGATCCGCGCTACCTTCTAGCCAACCAAATGCCCCGCATTTGCCTTCAAGGCTCGCCACCCGGCGGGCCTTTTTTGTTGCCCGCAACCAGCATGGGGACGCGATGCAATCAGAAATCTCAAAGCTCGCCCGCCGCCACGCCCGCCTTATGGAGCGCATAGCCATCACAATGGATGACGACGCCGCAACGGCGCTATGGCACCGCGCCCACGCCATCGAAACCACGCTCGCAAACACCACACCCCGCACCGCCGCAGACAAGGCGCACGCTCTGAGTGTCGTCACCAACGCATTGCAAGTCGGGCACGGCGAAACCGATCTGGCGCGCATCGTGCGCGGGGCAATCCTGTATTTTAGAAAGGACTGAAATGAATGACAAAATTCACCGCAGCAATTAAATTGACGGCGACGGATAGCACCTTAGCGGCCTTCCGATCCGTCGCGCAAAGCGCCAGCGGCCTTCATGGCACGCTTGCCCGCTTTGAAACCGGGGCCGCCCGGTTTGCTCACAAGACAGCAGCCGCAAGCGCCGCCGCAGCGGGCACAATCGTCGCCGCATCTCGTGATCTCATCACATATGAAAAAAATCTCGCTGGAGCCATCAAAAAACTCGGATACGATGAAGCCCGCGCCGGGCAAGCCGAGTTGCGGAAGGAAATCCAAGCGACAGGCAAAGACCTTGGCACCCTCAGCGCGATCTACTCGCAAGCCCTGACCAGCGGTGTCGATGCAGTTGACGCGCTGCCGTTCACCGTGCTTGCCGCCAAGACCGCGACTGCAATGGATATGAGCGCAGAGGAAAGCGCGAACTCCCTCGCCAAAATCCGCTCAGCCTATGGCCTGACGATTGCGGAAGTGCAACGGTACGCTGACGAGGTGAACTATGCCGCAGATGCAGAGGCCACCACAGCGGCCCGCGTGATCGAAGCCAACGCCCGCGCGGCGGCATACAGCAAGGGTGCGAACTTCGACACCACCGCCCTGACGGCGATCAACACTCAGATGACGGTCGCGGTCGAACCGGAAGTCGCCGCAACCGCGCTGAAAAATGCGACCCTTGCTTTGCAAGCGGGACAGACGGCGACCAAATCGCAGATTGCCGCATACAGGCAACTCGGCCTTGACGCTGAAAAGGTGCAAAAGGCCATGATGGTCGATGGCGACCGGACATATATGGAGGTGCTGAAAAAGGTTGCGGAACTCCCGAAGGAGTTGCAGCAAACCACCCTGACGCAACTGTTCGGCAAAGAGGGTGTCGCCGCGCATCTTGCCGTCCTCAATGATCTTGAGAAGGTTGCCGAGCGGGAGAAGAAACTCCGCGAAGGCGGCGCGGCTGGTAGCATCGACAAGGAGGTTGCATCGGTCAACGCAACCATGTCTCAGCGGTTGACCAACTCCATCAATTCCGTGAGGGCAGCGGGCGCAAGTTTGGCGGAAGCCTTCACACCCGCAATCGAGAAGTTCGCCGAGTTGACGGGTCGCGCTGCCGACTTCTTCAATGGACTTTCCGAGGGCCAAAGGCAGTGGTCAGCTTTCGCAGTCCTCGGTGTGGCGGCGCTATCCCCGGTCGGCTTTGCTCTCAGCGGTATCGCTGCCGCAACCCGCACCGTTACCACCGGCTTCGCCGTACTGGCACCGGTAGCAGCCCGTGTCGGCGTGGCGCTCCGTGGCGCTATGGTCGGCTTTGCCATGCTGTCCAGCGCAGGCGGTATCGGCGCAGCACTGGCAGCGGTCGGCACCGCAGCGGCGGCAGCGGCAGCCCCGATTGCCGCCATCGTCACGGGTGTCGCGCTTCTCGCCATCGGTGCGGGAGCGATCATCCGGCGGCGGGGTCCGATTAGCGACTTCTTTGCGAGCATTTGGCATAGCATCACCAGCGGCTTTTCCAGCGCCGTGAGCGCGGTTTCGGACTTTGCCGGGCAGATCGCCGCCGAAGTCGGCAGTATCGCCAGCAAGGCCGCTGAGGCGCTTGGCGATTGGGCTTACGATCTGGTCACGATGATTGTCCCGCCGGAAGTGCTGGATGGCGTGATTGCCAAGGCAACCGAACTCGGCACCAATATTGTCGAGGGTGTCAAGGCGGCCTTCACCGGCATCAAGGATTGGTTCGCCAACCTGTTCGGCGGCATCTTTGACGCCATCATGGGTGAAGTTGTCGCCAACCTGAAAGCCGTTGCTGAATTGATCCCGGCATGGGCGCGCCCGGCGGCGCTCGATGATTGGCTGAATGCCGATGCTGCCAATGCGGCGGCACCGGAGGCGAAGGCGGCGGCGAGCATCGCGCCGACGATCCCGGCGGCTGACCTTCCCGCGATCAATGGCGGCATTCCCGCACCGGCAACGGCAGCGGCGGTCGTGGCGCAGCCGACAGCGCCGGTTGCCAGCGGCCCGTCTGGCGCTGAGGCGGCAATGACCGCGATTGCCGCGAGCATTGACGCGCGGGCTGCCAGCATCGAGGCGGCACTCAGCAAGGGCGGCATCGTCAGGGTGGATACCAGCGTCCGCGTGAGCGGCGGGCAAGTGACCGGCAGCAAGACCAGCGCGTCGGGCGTTGCCCGCGCCGGGGATACAGGCGTTCAAGAACTAGGGTCGGATTGATCCGGGAAGGGGCGGGGCTTGTGCCTCGCCCCCCATTGGTGGTGATTGGGCTAAGCGTAGGAGAATTGCCATACGGAGAAGAATCAACGAATGGTGGATTATTATAGGCGCAACAAGGGAGAAGCGGCGGAATCAAAGGGGTATCTTTTCGCTGAAGCTTACTACAAGCTCAACGTGACATGGTCCCCGCCGAGCAGCCGCCGCTGACTGGGAAGAAAATGACCGCGGAAATCGCCATCCTTACCCGTTCAGCCGTTGCACTGGCTGCTGATAGCGCAGTCACTGTCGGAAAAGAGCGCGTATGGAAGAATACCAATAAATTATTTTCTGTTTCAATAAACAATGATGTCGGAATAATGATATGGAATTCGGGAGATTACTGCGGCGTACCGTGGGAAATTGTAATTAAGGCTTATAGAGCAAAAATTAGAGAAAGAATATTTGACTACCTTTATGAACTCAGGGAGGATTTTGTCGATTTTTTATCTGATTTTTCTGGACCTAGCAAAAATCTAAATAACCTCAACTTAATGACATGCTTTGTTAATAGTATTGTAGACTGCTGCGAGCATATAGATACCATCTCAGGAGGACTAAAGAAAAGAAAATCTTTTCTGGATTCAGTAGAATTACAAATTGAAAATGCCAAGGACCTGCCAATAATTAATGACAAATATGGTAGGGATGCCTTTGCTAGATTGTACTCAAAAATGATTAAATCATTCATGGTGGAGCTTGCAAAAATACATGTGACCTCAACCATGCATTCAAAGATGATTACATTATGCTACGAGAGATCTAGGCGTCAGTACATTTCATCATTCGAGACAGGGGTTGTCTTTGCAGGCTACGGCGACAAAGAGATTTTTCCTAGCCTTGAGGAGATAGTAGTTGATGGAAAATATGGGCAAGATGTCAGGTCGTGGGTAACGAGTACTCATAATCTCAACAAAGAGGAAAATAAGGCTTCTGTTGTTATTCCATTTGCGCAGTCAGACATTGCGTACCTGTTCATGGAGGGTATGCAATTGGACTACTTGGATTTTATACACGGCACAACCTTGGGCATATTGAATGAGAAAAGTAAAAGGATTGTCGATGAATACGTTCAGGAAAAAGATCGAATGGTTGAGCGCGCAAGGCAAGAGTCAGACAACAAAGTTCTAGTCAAGGGGCTAATGGACGAATTTAAGAAAATGCGCATTGAAGAGGTGATAAAACCGATGTTGAGGGTCGTTTCATCTCTGCCGAAGGAAGAGATGGCGGCTATGGCTGAAGCATTGGTGGAAATTACCTCTCTTCGTAGGAAAATAGATTCAAAGATCGAGTCGGTCGGCGGCCCGGTGGATGTAGCCGTAATTTCAAAATCTGATGGTTTTGTTTGGATTAAACGCAAGCATTATTTTGATTTAGAGATTAATCAGGATTTCAATTCGAGGCGCACAAGAAAGTACGGAGGTTCATCGACATGAGTGAAGCCATGGAAGATTTCTATAAAGAAAGTAAGCATGAGATGTCGTATGAAATGCTTGATTTTTTGCTTCCTGACCGGAGACGAAAATCGGTGTCTGAGCGCAGCGAAACGGCGGTGCGACAGATATTCGAAAAGCTGGACGCTGGAAAACTGGACATTGGTGTTGGCGGCGAAGCGCAATAGGTTTGTTTAGCGCCCAACCGGTTGTTGCGCCGCTCGGTATCTGTAGGCTGCATACGCGATGCATCTGTAAATGATCATCGCCCATGCACATCAACCCCGCCAAACCCGCGCCGCCATCCAAGGCGGATCGTCGCCGGTCGTCTCCCTGACCACACGCGCTAGCGCAGCGCTCAGTTCTATGATCGCCAGATAGTCGGGGCATTGCGGTTTGAGCGCCGCCATGAGCGGCACAAGATCATTGTGCAGATTGGCGACGCTGGCAATCAGGGCGGCGGTTTGAGCATCGGTAAGGCCAGGGTGGCGCTTTGGTCTTTTCGTCATGAGGCATCCTGTTGAGGTTGTCCCGTCCCGTGTTCTAGATAGCTGATTTGCGGATGGGGTCAAAGGGCGCGGAGTTGGGTTTCCAGATGGAGCGTCGTGCTCTCTCATTTTGAGGCGTAGGCCAAGTCTGGAAATGGCGGGAAGCTGCCGTTCGACGCAGAGACAACAGATGGCGGCTATGCGGACCTAGCTGACCTTCAGATTTGGAAGCCGAACGTCCGCTGTCACTAAAAAGCTCGCCACAGTGGCATAGGATTCGACTTACTCTTTAAGTCTGAGTATATTAGGAAATTCATTCACGCAGTGTTCTCTAATTCTTCCAATCAAGAATTCATCTCTGCCCTTCGCGGGGCGTCCAATTTTGTGGTAGCCGAGAGAAAGGTACAAATTTCCTGCATCTGATTTTGCGAAGATTATCCACTCCCCGGTCAACCTTTGATCAGCGCTTCGGTCCGCAAGAGAGTGCTTCACAAGTTTCATCGCTTCGCCTAGACATCTTCTGTTCTGCTCTTCTGGCGAAATGTCCTCTGTTTTTAGGTTCTCGACCAACTCTTTAAGCATTTCGTCTGGGAGATTATTCGCAACGTTCATTGGTAGATATGGACCGGAGTAATGGTGCTTATGCCAAAGACCTTTCAAAGGCGGACGTGTGAATTCTGAAGCTGGTCTTACGCCGTTTTTCGGCTCACCTTTTTCAAGGTTCTTGACCGTCTCCAACACAGATCGACAATCGAGTGACGAACGTTTGTAACCAACAAACATGTCCAACCAGAATAGTTCTGAAATTCGCTGAGCAAGATCGGAATCTACTGCCAGCCAATCTCGAAATTGCACATATTCGTCCTCGCCAGCTTCTAGGTGAGTTCCGTCACTGCATTGAATCATGGGCATAACGTTGTTCCGATTAGAATACCCAATACCAAAGACTAGAAAGCATGTCGTTTATGAGACAACCAGATCGATTTCTGTAAGCTGCCGTTTGCAGCACCGCGATAGCTCTGTAAGTTTGGGCTCGAAGCCGTTGTTCGCTGCGATCTGTATGGACGGCTGCTATGGGCTGACAGCGCCTACGCCGCAATCTCGTTAAGCGCCCAAACCGGGCGGAAGTATCCTGATCCCAAAGCGCCCCAGCCAAGCGTGAACGTATGACCCCGCCGTTTATTCCGCGATAACCGCTGATAATGCAGTGCCTCAGCCTATTCGCTATATGGCATTCTGTTGAGATTGCCCCCTACCGCCCCTATTGTCCCCATGTTGGCTTCTCCGATCAATCCCGGCCCCGCAAATGGGGTCGGGTGATTACTGGCGTTCATTGGTAATAAAAATGTGCGAGCGGTAGTTATATTTATTTGTTGACACGCTTTCACGTTATTCCGTGTCAAAAAATACAATTGGGTGCCGCATTAGCGAGTATATAACCTTGTAACAAGCAATATCCGGTTTAAGTCACCTTTGTAGGTTTCAACCATAATGAGCCAGCTTTGAGGGCTGGCTGGGAAGGGAGACGTAAATGGAAGGGAACATACTGATCAGCCGGGCCGAGGCTTCGCGCCGCCTTGGCGTAGCCGAAATCACATACCGCAAGCGCGAGGGTGACGGCACGTTGCCGCCGACGATGAAGGTGGGAACCAAGGTGATGGTCCGCGCCCGTGACGTGCAGCACTACATCAACACGCTTGGCGCTGAGACTGTCGCGCCGGTCGGCCCTCCCATGAAGGAGGCGGCGTAATGGCGAACAGGGCAATCAACGAACCAGCGCCATGCATTTCGGTTCAAGGGCTGTCGGTTGAGTTTTGGGGCATTACCGATGCAGTGCGATGGAACTCCACAGCCGCAATCGGCATACCAGACGGGGATTATACTTTCGGGTACATCTTCCCTGATGACAATGCCGTGTTCAACTTGCCAGACGCTTGGCTGAGCATCAGGGATGGCATCTTCGCCGACTATCAAGAGATTTGCGGCCACGCCGCCGCCGCACTTTTCGGTGTAGGAGTTGAAGCTGGCGACTTCGTAGTGAAGGGGCCGGTTGGCATTCACGGCGACGGAACGGTCATGTCATTCTTCATTTTGTCATTTGATGATGCACTCGCGCGCTTGGACTTAGCAGCCTGACCAGCCCCACGACCGCAAACAGATTAAGCCCGGCCATAGTGCCGGGTTTTTTACGTGCATTGGCGCGTGCATTGCGATTGCGGCCGGCGCACCAACGAGTGCACCGCCTAAAATGTTCCGTGCATTGTTCGTGCATTGCGCCGCTCGCCCGACGGCATGCCACATGGGACGGATGGTAAATTCTTGATTTTCTTATGTTTTTTGGTGAGAGCGCAGGGGTTCGAACCCTGGACCTACTGATTAAAAGTCAGTTGCTCTACCAGCTGAGCTACGCTCTCTCACATAGCGGGCCGGACGCTTGCGGCGTCGGCCCGAATGGCGCGGAACATAGGCAGGCATCTGTCCATGGTCAACCGCAAAAACAGCTGCATCAAGCTGTTTTTTCGCAGTGCTTGCGGCTTGCCGTCGAAAGGCACTCCGGCGGCCTGTTTTACAGTACATACCAGTGCCATGCGTACCGCGCCATATCCGGATGCGTCGGGCGAGGGGTCACGCGGTGCGCTCCAAAACGTGACTGGCGATTTGACGGATGGGCGGGTAGAGAGAGGCCTCGCCGCCGCAAGCGCCCGTTCGCGCCATCCAGTCCGTGTGACAGAGGATTCCTGATCTCGTGATGATTGCCGACATTTCGCTGCTCACCGTCATTTTCGCGGGAGCCTTGTCCTTCCTGTCGCCCTGCGTGCTGCCGCTGGTGCCGCCTTATCTGTGTTACATGGCCGGGGTATCGGTCGAGGATTTCCGCGGCAGCGGAGCCGAGGCCCGGGCCAGGGACACGCGGCGGGCGGTGTTTTTTGCCTCAGTCTTCTTTACCCTGGGCTTTGCCACCGTGTTCGTGGCGCTTGGCGCGGGGGCGTCGAGCATCGGGGTGGCGCTGCGTCAGCACATGGATCTTTTGGCCAAGCTCGGCGGCATCGTCATCATCCTGATGGGCCTGCACTTTCTCGGCGTTTTTCGTATTGGGCTGCTGGCCCGAGAAGCGCGGTTTGCCGGTGGCGGCAAGCCGGCCACGCTGTCGGGCGCCTATGTGATGGGGCTGGCGTTTGCCTTTGGCTGGACGCCCTGCATCGGTCCGGTACTCGGCGCGGTGCTTGGGGTTGCGGCCGGAAAGGAAACCGTGGGCGACGGGGCGCTGTTGCTGGCAGCATACTCGCTCGGGCTTGCGGTGCCATTCTGGATTGCTGGGTTGTTCTCCGAGCGGTTCATGCGGTTTTCGCAGAAATTCCGCAGGTATCTCGGTACGATCGAGAAGGTCACCGGAGCACTTCTGGTGCTGACCGGGATCCTGTTTCTGACCGGCGGCATGGCAACCATGGCGTACTGGCTGCTCGAGACCTTTCCTGCTCTGGGCATGATCGGCTGAACTAACAGCTGCTTGCCGGCAATCGCCTTCAGCGCTTTTTGCGCGGAGCCGTCGCCAGGACTAGTCCGGCCAGCACGGTGCAGATGCCGATGGCGTGGTGGGTTTCAAAAGGTTCCCCCAGCACCAGTACGGCTAGGCCGACGCCATAGGGCGGCAACAGATACATGAAGACGCTTGCCGTCGAAGCGCCCAACCGGGCGACGCCGTACTGATAGCCGGAAAACGCCAGCAGGGACGAGAACACGACGATGCCGGCAATGCCGCCCCAGGCGCTCCAGGTTTGCGGCATCATCGCGCCGGTGAGATACTCCCACAACGCAAACGGCGCCAGCAGCAGCGCACCCGAGAGCGTGACGATGGCAAACAGCGCCGAAACCGGCAGCCCATCGGTACGGTGCCCCTTGAGCAGCACCGAATAGCCGGCCCATGAGAGGGCCGCGGCGATAAACATCAGGTCGCCGAGGTTGAAAGACATCGTCGTCAGCACGTTCAGGTCGCCCTTAAGCACGATGATTGCCACACCGAGGAAGCCGACAACGATGCCGGCAATTTCGCGCCCGCTGGTCGGACGGCCGAAAAACAGGCGTTCGAGGATGATCACCATCAGCGGCGAGGTGGTGTAGATCAGTGTGCCATTGGTGGCGGTGGTGAACTGCAGAGCGTAATAGACCCCGGCGCCACAAATCCACATGCCGAGAAAACCAAGCACCAGCCAATGAACCGGCGAAGTGACGACATAGGCGCGAACACGCGTGCGCGCCATCCACAGGAAGGGCGACAGCAGCAGGCACGCAGCAGTCCAGCGCAGGAAAGCCAGCGTGAACGGAGCAACCTCGGGAATCGTCGAACGGCCGAAGACAAGGTTGGACGAGAAGAACAGCGGCGTAAGCAACATGACGAACAGCGGTACGAAGCGCGCAAGCGAAGGATTCGCGTCAGGCGCGGCATCGGTTGTCGTTGAGGCAGTCATCGGGGGGCTTCCAAATCGGGGCAATGTTTGCTTGAAGGGATCTGATTTAAGTTCCGGTGCTATAGCGTCGTGGGCGGGTAAACAAGCGATTCGATGATTGAGGTGATGGAATGGCGCGGACATGTCTGGCGGTCGTGCTTGCTGCGGGTGACGCGACACGGATGAAATCGTCCAAATCCAAGGTGCTGCATCCGGTTGGAAATCTGCCGCTGATTTCTCATGTGACACGGGCCGCGGCGGCGGCCGGGGTGACAAAGATCGCGCTCGTGGTAGGACGTAACGCGGAGCAGGTCACCAAGGCCGCGAGCGCCGGGATTGCCGTGCCGGTCACGCCGGTGGAGCAGACCGAACGCAAAGGCACCGGCCATGCCGTGCTGATGGCACGGGACGTGATTGCGGAAGGCTATGATGACGTGGTGGTGCTTTACGGCGATGCACCTCTGATCGATCCGAATAGCCTGGCTGCCGCTACCTCCGAGCGGCAGAAGGGTGCAGATGTCGTGGTGCTCGGTTTCCGCGCCCAGGATCCGACCGGTTACGGGCGGCTGCTCGAGCGGGAAGGTGAATTGGTGGCGATCCGCGAACACAAGGACGCCTCGGTCGAGGAGCTCGAAGTCGATTTCTGCAATGGCGGCATCATCACTTTTTCCGGGGCCAAGGCAATCGATCTGCTCGAAGCTATCGGCAACGATAATGCGAAGGGCGAATATTATCTCACCGACATCGTCGAGATTGCCCGGGCCGAAGGGCTGAAATGCGTCGCCATCGAAGCGCCTGAAGAAGACATGATGGGCTGCAACACCCGCGCAGAACTGGCCGAAATCGAGCAGGTCTGGCAGTCCCGGGCACGGCAGGCGGCGATGCTCTCGGGCGTCAGCATGGTCGATCCGGCAAGCGTGTTCCTGTCGCACGATACAGTGCTCGGCAGTGACGTTCTGATCGAACCCAATGTCTGGTTCGGGCCCGGCGTCAGGGTTGGCGCAGGCGCGTTGATCCACGGCTTCAGCCATCTCGAAGGGGCCGATATCGGTGCAAACGCCGTAATCGGGCCCTTCGCAAGACTGCGTCCGGGCACCGAACTGGGCGAAAGGGCAAAGGTCGGAAATTTTTGCGAAATCAAGAAGGCCAGGGTCGGCGATGGCGCCAAGGTCAATCATTTGAGCTATATCGGCGACGCGGTCGTCGGTGCCGATGCGAATATCGGCGCTGGCACGATCACGTGCAACTATGACGGCCAGAACAAGCACCTGACCGAAATCGGCAGCGGCGCGTTCATCGGCTCGAATTCGTCGCTGGTTGCTCCGGTCAGGATTGGCGAAGGCGCCTATGTCGGCTCCGGAAGCGTGGTGACCATGGATGTGCCGGACGACGCGCTGGCGATCGCACGGGCACGCCAGGAGACCAAGCCGGGGCGGGCGCAGCGACTGAGAGACAAGATCGCCGCGATCAAGGCGCTGAAGAAAAAGGCCGTAACGGAACCGGACACCTAGTTTCAGTTACGCCGTGTCACGCAAATTGAGCAGGCAGATTACATTGCGGCACTGGTTAATTCCCGCATTGCTGGGTAAGAGCTGTGCCAACACATTACCCAGGAGAAGCGCATGTGCGGTATAGTCGGGATAGTTGGTAGGGGCGAAGTGGCGCCTCTGCTGGTGGATGCGCTCAAGCGGCTCGAGTATCGCGGCTATGATTCTGCAGGTGTCGCCACCGTGCATGACGGCCGTCTCGACCGCCGCCGGGCCGAAGGCAAGCTTGCCAATCTGGACCACAAGCTGGGGCAGGAGCCGCTTGCTGGACAAGTTGGCATCGGCCATACGCGCTGGGCGACCCACGGTGCGCCGACCGAAAGCAACGCGCATCCCCATTTCTGCCATGGTGTCGCGGTCGTCCATAACGGCATCATCGAGAACTTCGCGCCGCTGCGTGCCGAGCTGACCGGCAAGGGCGCAACGTTTTACAGCCAGACCGACACGGAAGTGGTGGCGCAGCTCCTGGCAGCCTACCGCAGCGAGGGCCTGGCGCCGCGCGCGGCCATGCAAAAGGTGCTGAGCCGGCTCGAAGGCGCCTATGCACTTGCCGTCCTGTTCGAAGACCAGCCGGACATGATTCTTGGCGCGCGCTCCGGGCCGCCGCTGGCGGTGGGCCATGGCGAGGGTGAAATGTTCCTCGGATCCGACGCCATCGCGCTGGCGCCTTTCACCGACGAGATCACCTATCTCGATGATGGTGACTGGGCCGTGATCACCCGCGGCACGCTGGAGATCTACGACCAGTCCGGAACGCTGGTGGAACGCAAAAAACAGAAATCGCAAGGTGCGGCCTATGTCGTCGACAAGGGCAATCACCGCCATTTCATGGAAAAGGAAATCTACGAGCAGCCGGAAGTGGTTTCGCATACGCTGAGCCACTATATCGACTTTGCTGAAGGGCGCGTGAAGCTCGATGCCGCGCAGATCGACTTCGCCGCTCTCGACCGGCTGGCGATGTCGGCCTGCGGCACGGCCTATTATGCCGGCCTGATCGGCAAGTACTGGTTTGAACGCTTTGCCCGCCTGCCGGTGGAAATCGACGTTGCCTCCGAGTTTCGCTACCGGGAGATGCCGCTGCCGGGCAAGATGGCGGCGCTGTTCATCTCCCAGTCTGGCGAAACCGCCGACACGCTGGCGTCGCTGCGCTACTGCAAGGACAACCAGCTGACCATCGGTGCGGTGGTCAATGTACGCGAATCGACCATTGCACGTGAGTCCAATGCGGTGTTTCCGACCCTCGCCGGCCCGGAAATCGGCGTGGCCTCGACCAAGGCTTTCACCTGTCAGCTGTCGGTGCTGGCAGCGCTGGCGATGATTGCCGGACGGGCGCGGGGGACGTTGTCGAAAGAAGATGAAACGGCGATGGTACAGGCTCTGGTCGAGGCGCCACGGCTGTTTAACGAAGTTCTGAACGCGATCCAGCCGCAGGTCGAATCCCTGTCGCGGGAGCTGTCGCGGTTCAAGGACGTGCTTTACCTCGGCCGCGGCACCAGTTTCCCGCTGGCGCTCGAGGGTGCGCTCAAGCTCAAGGAAATCTCCTATATCCATGCCGAAGGCTATGCCGCGGGCGAACTCAAGCACGGCCCGATTGCGCTGATTGACGAAAACATGCCGGTGATCGTCATCGCACCGCACGACCGGCATTTCGAAAAAACCGTGTCGAACATGCAGGAAGTGGCCGCGCGCGGCGGACAGATCATCCTGATCACCGACGAAAGAGGGGCTGCCGCAACGACGCTGGAGACGATGGCGACGATCGTCGTGCCTGCGGTCAACGAGATCGTGGCGCCGATGCTCTATGCGCTGCCGGTGCAGCTGATCGCCTATCACACGGCAGTGTTCATGGGCACCGATGTCGACCAGCCACGCAACCTGGCCAAGTCGGTAACCGTCGAATAGCCGAAGCTTCCGGCGAAGTCCTTGTCTTTGCAGGCATGCGCTCCCTATATTGAGGGGGCGCATGACGCTGTGTCCTGTCTGCCATAACGCAAGGTGAAGAATGAGCGAGAAGCTGAAACGGCTCGGCGCTAGCCGACGGTTGAGAAACTACTTTCTTACCGGCCTGATCATCGTGGCGCCGCTGGCGATTACCGCCTATCTCACCTGGACCTTCATCGGCTTGGTCGACGGCTGGGTAAAACCCTATATTCCGCAGGTCTACAATCCGGACAATTACCTCCCGTTCGCGGTTCCCGGGTTTGGCCTGCTGACCGCGTTGTTCCTGATCACCATGATCGGCTTTCTGACCGCCAATCTGGTGGGCCGCTCGATCATCGGTTTTGGTGAATCGCTGCTTGACCGGATGCCGCTGGTGCGCAGCCTGTACAAGGGCCTGAAACAGATCTTCCAGACCGTGCTGGCCGAACAAAGCGGGTCGTTCAAACAGGCAGCGCTGATCGAGTATCCACGGCGCGGGCTGTGGTCGATCGTCTTTATTGCCACCGACACCAGGGGCGAGGTCAATGCACGGTTGCCGGAAGATGAGTCGATCTCCGTGTTTCTGCCTACGACCCCGAACCCGACATCCGGCTTTCTGCTCTTTGTTCCACGCAAGGATGTGATCATTCTGGATATGAGCGTCGAGGAAGCCGCCAAGATGGTGATATCGGCCGGTCTGGTCTCTCCCGATTACCCGAGAAAGCTCCCGGCACAGTCGAAATCCAAGACGAAGGCAATTCCGGAGACGGAGTGAGGTTCAACCGGCCCTGAGGAACCGGATCGCCTCGTCCCGCCGCATCAGGTAGAGCAGCATTCTCAAGGCCTCGCCACGCTGCGAACTCAAACCCGGATCGGCGTCGAGCACATTGCGGGCATCGCGGCGGGCGATCTCCAGCAAATCGGCGTGGGCGCTGAGATTGGCAAGCCGGAAGCCCGGGAGGCCGGATTGGCGTGTTCCCAGAACCTCGCCCTCGCCCCGCAGCTTCAGATCCTCTTCGGCTATACGGAACCCGTCCTCGCTTTCGCGCAGAACCGCAAGCCGGGCGCCCGCCGTTTCGCCGAGGGGGCCGTAGTAGAGCAGGATGCAGCTCGAGGCGCCCGAACCGCGTCCGACGCGCCCGCGCAACTGGTGCAATTGCGCCAGGCCGAAGCGCTCTGCATGTTCGATCACCATGATGGTGGCGTCGGGAACATCGACGCCGACTTCGACCACCGTCGTCGCCACCAGCAGCCGGCTTACGCCGTTCTTGAAGTCTCGCATCGCCTGGTCTTTTTCATCCGACGTCATGCGGCCGTGAACCAGTGAGACAAGCGGCGCCAGCTCCTTGCCAAAGGCTTTTGCCAGGCTTGCATGCCGGCTTTCGACCGACATCAGCTCGCTCTGATCGGAATCCTCGACAAGCGGACAGATCCAGTAGGCTTTCTTGCCGTCGAGAAGCGCACTCTTGAGACGTTCGACGATCTCTCCCAGGCGTTCGTCGGGGATGGTGACGGTGGCAATCGGCTGCCGGCCGGCAGGCTTCTCGGTAAGTTTGGAGACGTCCATGTCGCCGAACGCTGCCAGCACCAGTGTGCGCGGGATCGGCGTTGCCGTCATCACCAGCATGTGCGGCGCGGTGCCCTTGGCGGTCAGCCGCAGCCGCTGGTGGACACCAAAACGGTGCTGCTCGTCGACCACGGCCAGGGTGAGGTTGTGGTAGATGACCGCGTCCTGAAACAGCGCATGCGTGCCGATCACCACCTGCACCTTGCCATTGGCGATTCGCTCCAGCAACTCGGTCCGCTCGCGGCCCTTAGCGCGGGCGGTCAACACCGCGACTTCGATACCCGCCGCCTCGGCCATCTTGCTGATCGTGGCGTAGTGCTGGCGGGCGAGGATTTCGGTCGGTGCCATCAGCACGGCCTGACCACCGGCCTCGACCGCATCGGCCATGGCAAGCATCGCGACGGCGGTCTTGCCGGAGCCGACATCGCCCTGCAGCAGCCGCAGCATGCGATCCGACCCGGCCATGTCTGTGAGGATTTCCGCCACGGCGGTAGACTGGCTACCGGTCAGAGAGAAGGGCAGGGAGCCAAGAATGGCCTTGCGCAGTTTGCCGTCAGCGACCACCGGATGCCCCGGCAGCTTGCGCAGCGTCTGGCGCACCAGAGCGAGGGACAGCTGACCGGCAAGAAGTTCGTCATAGGCCAGCCTGCGCCGCGCCGGCGTTTGCGGCTCGATGTCGAGTGCGGCTTCTGGATGGTGCAGCTCGCGCACAGCGTCCGCGAACCCGGGAAAGCTGTTTTTCGCGACCAGATGCGGGTCGGCCCATTCCGGCAGCTCAGGCAGCAGCTCGAGCGCTGACTCGAGCGAACGCCGGAGGATCTTGGGCGACAGGCCTGCGGTCAGCGGGTAGACCGGCTCGACCAGCGGAAAACTTGCAGCATCGGCTTCCGCGACTATGTGGTCGGGATGAACCATCGAGGGACGTCCGTTGAACCATTCGACCTTGCCGCTGACCAGGACGGTCTCGCCGACCGGCAGGATCTTTTCCAGCCAGGCCGGCTTGGAGTGAAAGAAGGTGAGCGCCAGTTCGCCTGTGTCATCATGCACAAAAACCCGGTAGGGCACGTTCCGGCGTCCGGGCGGTGAAGCCTGGTGGCGGTCGACGCGGACCTTGAGCGTGGCAATGGTGGATTCAGGCGTCTCGGTGATGCCCTTGCGCAGGGTCCGGTCGATCAGTCCGTGCGGCGGCAACAGCAGAAGATCGAGCGCGCGGGTATCTTCGGGCCCTTCGCGTCCGGTTATCCGCGCCAGGGCTTCGGCCAGTTTGGGGCCGATTCCGGGCAGGCTTTCCACGGTCCTGAACAGGGGATCGAGTTGGAGAGGTCGCATGGATTGAGATGAACGGCAATTTTGAGCCAAAGGCAAGGCTGACATTTGCCCGATGACAGGATATGGAAACCGTCCAACCGAAAAAGGCTGATCATGACCGGTACAACACGTTCAAGCGCCGACCTGGATCCGCGCCGCCGCCGTATTCTCGTGCGCGCGTGGCGCCGCGGGATTCGCGAGATGGATCTGGTTATCGGCGGTTTTGCCGATGCAGAGATCGGCAGCCTCAACGATGCCGAACTGGACGAGCTGGAATTGCTGATGGCCGAGGACGACGGCGATATCCTGCGCTGGGTCACCGGCGAGGCAGAAACCCCGGAGCGGTTCCGCACGGCGCTGTTTGACCGGATGCGCAGCTATGTGCCCGATTTCGAGCCCGAACCCACACCCAAAGGGCAGGCCGCCGAGCAATGAAACCCGTTATCCCGGCCGCACAGATCGCCGGAGCCAAAACCCCGATCACCCTGTCCGGTGTACCGCAGGGCATGGAAGCCCTGGCGCTGGCCGAACTGGCGCGCACTGAGGGCCCGCTGGCGCATATCATTTCCGACGGCCAGCGAATGGCGGATCTCGAACAGAACCTGGCCTTCTTCGCCCCCGACATCCCGGTTCTGACGCTACCGGGATGGGACTGTTTGCCGTATGACCGGGTTTCACCGGGTGCAGATATCTCCGCCCGGCGGCTGGAAGCGCTGTCAGCCTTGGCGCAATTTTCGAGCAATCCGCATCCGGCGATCCTGCTTGTTACCGTCAACGCCATGCTGCAGCGGGTTCCGGCAAAATCGGTGGTGGCCGAACTCGGCTTCACGGCCCGGGCCGGCAACCACCTGAAAATGGAGGACCTGTCGCACCGCCTAGCCAAGAACGGCTTCGAGCGGGTGGACACGGTGCGCGAAGTCGGCGAATACGCCGTGCGCGGCGGGATTCTCGATGTGTTCGTGCCCGGCTCGGAAGAACCGGTTCGGCTGGATTTCTTCGGTGATACGCTTGAGAGTGTTCGGCATTTCGATCCTGCCTCACAGCGCACCACAAGCAAGGCCAGAGAACTGGCGCTCAACGCCATGAGCGAAGTGACGCTCGAACCCGAGACCATCAGCCGGTTCCGCAAGAACTACCTCTCGATGTTCGGCGCTGCGACCCGCGACGATGCACTCTATGTCGCCATCAGCGAAGGCCGGCGCTATCCGGGCATGGAGCACTGGCTGCCGCTGTTTCATGACGAGATGCAGACGGTGTTCGATTATCTCGAGGGATTCCGCATCTGCAGCGATCACATGCTGCCAGAAGCCGCCAGCGAACGCCGGGCCCAGATCGAGGACCATTACGAGGCACGCCAGGCGGCGCAGACAATCGAGAAGGGCCGCGGCGTCCAGGCCACGCCTTACAAGGCCATCGATCCGAACCTGCTCTATCTCGATGCGCCGGGCCTGGTGGCCATGCTCGAAGCCCTGAACGCCATCCGGCTGACCCCGTTCCACGAGCCGGAAAACTCTGCCCGGCGTGTGATCGACCTGCCGACGCGAACGGGGCCACGATGGGCGGCAGATGCGGAAGCCGACAAATCCGAAGACGGCAGCCGTGCCAACCTGTTCGAGAAGCTGGTCGACCATGTCGGGATCAAGCGCAGTGAAGGCCGCAAGGTGCTCATAACGGCCTGGACTGAAGGCTCGCTCGACCGGCTGTTGCAGGTCACCGACGAGCATGGCCTCAAGCGCGTGGTGCGGATCAACAGCCATGCCGAACTCGACAGGCTCAAGCCGGGCGAGGCGGCAGCCGCCGTTCTCGCCATTGAAGGCGGTTACGAGATCGACGATCTGGTCGTCATCGGCGAGCAGGATGTGCTCGGTGACCGGCTGGTGCGCCGGGCCAAGCGCAAGCGCCGCGGCGCTGACTATATTTCGGAAGTTTCAGGCCTGGACGAGGGCAATTACGTTGTCCATGCCGAACACGGCATCGGCCAGTTCGTCGGCCTGCGCACCATCGAGGCCGCAGGTGCTCCGCATGCCTGCCTGGAGCTGCATTATGCCGGCGATGCCAAGCTGTTCCTGCCGGTCGAGAACATCGAGCTCCTGACCCGCTACGGTTCGGACAGCGCCGATGTGCAACTCGATCGTCTGGGCGGAGTTGCCTGGCAATCGCGCAAGGCCAAGCTGAAGAAGCGGCTTCTGGACATGGCCGAAGGCCTGATCCGGGTGGCCGCCGAGCGGCACATGCGCTCTGCGCCGACGCTGGCAGCGCCGGAAGGGCTCTACGACGAGTTCTCGGCGCGCTTCCCCTATGACGAGACCGAAGACCAGTTGGCTGCGATCGAGCGGGTACGCGACGATCTGGCGGCCGGTCAGCCGATGGACCGGCTGGTCTGCGGCGATGTCGGCTTCGGCAAGACCGAGGTGGCACTGAGGGCGGCCTTCATTGCCGCCATGAACGGTGTACAAGTGGCCGTCGTCGTGCCGACGACGCTGCTGGCGCGGCAGCATTTCAAGACCTTTACCGAGCGGCTGCGCGGCTATCCGGTGCGCATCGCCCAGGCCTCGCGCCTGGTCGGGGCAAAGGAATTGGCGCTGACCAAGGCGGAGCTCACCTCGGGCAAGATCGACATTGTTGTCGGCACCCACGCGCTGCTCGGATCTTCGATCAAGTTTGCCAATCTGGGCCTGCTGATCATCGACGAGGAGCAGCATTTCGGGGTCAAGCACAAGGAGCGGCTGAAGGAACTCAAGAGCGACGTGCACGTGCTGACACTGTCGGCGACGCCGATCCCACGCACGCTTCAGCTGGCAATGACGGGCGTACGCGAACTCTCGCTGATCACCACGCCACCGGTCGACCGGATGGCGGTGCGCACCTTCATCTCGCCGTTTGACCCGGTAACCGTGCGCGAAACCCTCATGCGCGAGCATTACCGTGGTGGCCAAAGTTTCTATGTCTGTCCGCGGCTGGCGGATCTCGAAGAGGTCGCGGCCTACCTGCGCGACAGCGTGCCGGAGCTCAAGTTCGCGGTGGCGCATGGTCAGATGGGGGCCGGGGAACTCGACGACATCATGAACGCGTTTTACGACGGGCAGTATGACGTGCTGTTGTCGACGACGATCGTCGAATCGGGTCTCGACGTGCCCACAGCCAACACGCTGATCGTGCACCGGGCCGACATGTTCGGCCTGGCCCAGCTCTATCAGCTGCGCGGCCGCGTCGGCCGTTCCAAGGTCCGCGCCTTTGCGCTGTTCACGCTGCCGGTCAACAAGATGCTGACCACCACCGCCGACAAGCGGCTCAAGGTGTTGCAGTCACTCGACACGCTTGGCGCCGGCTTCCAGCTTGCGAGCCACGATCTCGACATTCGCGGTGCCGGCAATCTGCTGGGCGAAGAGCAATCCGGCCACATCAAGGAGGTCGGTTTCGAGCTTTACCAGCACATGCTCGAAGAGGCCGTGGCCGAGGTTCGCGGCGAGGACGAAGTGGTGGACACCGGATGGTCGCCGCAGATCACCGTCGGCACCCCGGTGATGATCCCCGAAGATTATGTCCCGGATCTGCATCTGCGGCTGGGTCTCTACCGCCGCCTCGGCGAAATCGTCGACGTGGCCGATATCGACGGCTTCGGTGCGGAAATGATCGACCGGTTCGGACCACTGCCGATCGAGGTGCAACACCTGCTCAAGATCGTCTTCATCAAGGCGCTGTGCCGCAAGGCCAATGTCGAGAAACTCGATGCAGGTCCGAAAGGCGTGGTGGTTCAGTTCCGCAACAAGGAGTTCCCCAATCCGGCGGGGCTGGTTGGGCACATTTCGAAACAGGGCAATCTCGCCAAGATCCGGGCCGATCAGAGCGTGGTCTTCATCCGCGATCTGCCGACACCGGAAAAGCGTCTCAACGGCGCCGCCGTGGTAATGACCCACCTGGCCGAGCTGGCAGGCAAGACCGGATGACGCGTGCACGGCGCTCCAGGCCATCGACGGCGTCCGCGAAATTCGCCGCGTTGCAAGTTCCGCATCAACAGGGGCGCATGTGATGTTCAAACTTGTCACCGGGATTTTGTGGCTGATCGTGTTTGTTCGCTTCATTCTGCCGCTGCCCTGGCCGTGGGCGCTGAAGGCGCTGCTTGCGCTGGTCCTGCTGATCGCCTCGCAGTATCACTATTTCAGCCGGCTCTCGTCCGGATCGGTATTTTCGCCAGAGTTCCCGAGACCGCTGGTGGTTGCATTCAACGCGTTGTTTGGCGCGATCCTGTTTCTGGCACTGTTCCTGCTGGCAATCGATGTGGTTTCGCTCGTAGTCCTGCCGTTTATCGGAGCGTTTCCCGACTTCACGGAACTTCGCTACGCAGCGGCACTTCTGGCGCTGGCGCTGTCGGCGTTCGGGGTCAGCCGGGCGATCATCGTTCCGCCGCTCAAGGATATCGAGATCGCCATTCCGCGGCTTGATGCGGCCTTTGACGGGTACAGGATCGTGCAACTGACGGATCTGCATATCAGCCGGCTGTTTCCTGCGGCCTGGACTGCAGCGATGGTAGAAAGAACCAACGCGCTTGAGTCTGATCTGATTGTCATTACCGGTGACTTCATCGATGGCAGTCTCGAGCACCGGCGAGATGATGTCGAACCGTTGCGGGGGCTCCGCGCGCGTGACGGGATCCTGGCCATTTCCGGAAACCACGAGTATTTTTTCGACGCGCAAGCATTCCTGATGCATTTCGAGGCCATGGGCATGCGAATGCTCAGCAACAGCCACGCTGTCATCGAGCGTGGTGATGCCAAGCTGGTGGTGGCCGGAATTCCCGATCGTTCGGCCAGACGCAACGGATTCGACGCCCCGGATCTTGGGGTGGCTCTCCGGAATGCACCGGGCGAGGCGCCGGTAATCCTGCTTGACCATCAGCCGATGCAGGCGCGGCACGCCGCGGCAGCCGGTGTGGCGCTGCAACTCTCCGGTCACACCCACGGCGGAATGATCCGCGGCATGGACCGGCTTATGGCGCGCCCCAACAATGGTTTCGTTTCCGGGCTTTACCAGGTCGGGCCGATGCAGCTTTACGTCAACAACGGCACGGCGCTCTGGCCGGGCTTTGCGCTGCGGCTGGGGCGACCGGCGGAACTGACCCGCATTACCCTGCGGCGGAAGGGCTGACCGGAGCATGAGGTAGCAGGTTCCGGCCTCGAAGCCTTGCCGCAGTTTCGGACGCGTCCAGGCGCGTCCTGAGTGCGGTTGTGAATCCAGGTCTTGTGCCAGAGGTGAACCGGGTTCGCACCCACGGGCACAATCACCGTGTCGACCATGCTCATGCTCGTGCAGTTACCGCATGGCGCAGTGCCGCGGCACTCGTGGGTACAAGGTTCGTGTCGACTTGTCTTCGGGCTCGTCCCGCTGGCAACGAATGTCGTTTCCGCCCGCGGGGTTCAGGGGACGGCGGGGCCTCGTCGTGGAGACTATGACTGCAACTTGTCGTCGTCGGCGGCGGCCTGCCTGTTCTTTTCCTGCACCACCTTGCGCATCGCATCGGCAAGGGCTTCGCCGGACTGAGCTCCGACAACGGCATATTGCATGTCGATGATGAAACAGGGCACGCCGGTCACGCCCATCTGCCTGGCCTGATCTATCTCGGCGGACACGGTGTCACGGTCTGCGTCGCCTGCCAGCAGGCGCTCAATGACGGGCATTTCAAGGCCCGCCTGTTCGGCAATATCCTTCAGCACCGCATCATCGCCAATATTCCTGCCTTCTTCAAAATAGGCCTTGAACAGCAGTTCCACGACCTCCTGCTGGGCGGTCAATCCGAGCATGCCGGCCCAGCGGATCAGCCTGTGAGCGTCGAGCGTGTTGGCCGAAACTTCGATCTTGTCGAAGGCGAAGGGGATCTCTTCCTCGGCGCCGGCAGCCCGAATGGCGGCATAGGCCTGTTCAGCGCCTGCGGCACCGCCAAATTTCTCCTCCAGATATTGCTGCCGGTCCTTGCCTTCCTTTGGCAGTGTCGGGTCAAGTTGGTAGGGCCGCCAGCGCACCTCGACATCCATTTCGGCGCGAACGTCATCGAGGGCTGCTTCAAGCCGGCGCTTGCCGATGTAGCACCAGGGGCACATGACATCGGAGACGACGTCGATGGTCAGGGAGGGAGCGGTCATGGCGTCACCTTTCGGGTGTTTTCATTGCGTCGTGCAGTCAGGGTGCTGCCGTCTTGTCCCACCAGGCCGGCAGATAATAGCCGTAGAGCGGGGCTTCGCCTTCAGGTTCCGCAATTCGGCTGCGGTGGGCCACCCAGGACTTGCCGAGATGGAAGGCCGGAATGACATAGTGGCCGGACAGCAACACGCGGTCATAGGCGCGCACTGCGGAGCGGAAGTCCTCGGCCGTCCGGGCATTGAGCAGAGCGTCAATAGCGGCATCGAGCGCTGGGCTGGCAGCACCTGAGAAATTGAACGAACCCTGCTGGTCGCGCGAGGCCGATCCCCAGCGGTTGATCTGTTCCGCACCGGGCGACAGCGAGGAAGAGAAGGATTTCATGATCATATCGTAGTCGAAGGTCTGCGAGCGCTGCTGGTACTGGGCGTCATCGACCGTGCGAATGGACATTTCAATGCCAAGCGCTGCCAGCGATCTCTGGAAGGCGATGGCAAGTTTTTCCTGGCCTTCATTCTGGGTCATCAGGTCAAAGGTGAAGGGCCGGTTATTGGCATCCAGCAATCTGCCGTTCTCGATCCGGTAACCGGCTTCCTGCAGAAGGGTCAGCGCCGCGCGCTGCACCTTGCGGTCGCGGCCCGAACCATCCGTGACGAGCAGCGTCCAGGTGCCATCCATGATCTCCGGCAGGACGGCTTCGGGGAAGGGCGCCAAGATCTCGCGTTCCCGCTCATCGGCAGGTTTGCCGTAGCTTGAAAGCTCCGAGCCGTCCCAGAACGAACGGGTGCGGGTATAGGTATTGTCATAAAGACTGCGATTGGCCCATTCGAAATCAAACAACAAGGTCAGCGCCTGGCGGACGCGGAGATCTTCAAACAGCGCTTTGCGGGTGTTGAAGACGAAGCCGTACATGCCCGAGGGGATCTTGCTCTCATATTCCTTGCGTACGATCTCGCCGGAGTTGACGGCTGGGAAATCATAGCCGCGCGTCCAATTGGTGGCACTGCCGTCGGGATAGATGTCGAACACGCCCTTCTTGAACGCCTCGAACTGGGCCGTTTCCGAGAGAAAGTATTCGACAGCGATCTCGTCGTAGTTGTCGATGCCCCGTTTTATCGGCAGGTCCCTGGCCCAGTAGTCCGGATTTCTGGTGTAGGTGATGCGCTCGCCGGGCTTGACGTCGCTGACCAGGTAGGGGCCCGAACCGATACCCGGCTCAAGCGTCGATTGATCGAAATTGTCGGCGTCGGTGGCATGTTTGGGCAGTACCGGGGTCAGCGACAGGATCAGCGGAAACTCACGGTTGGAGCTGTCGTTGAAGGTAAAGCGGACCGAAAGCGGGCCGAGTTTTTCCATTTTCTCGACGCGATTGAGCCGGGTGCTGTAGGGCGGACGTCCTTTCTCCTTGAACAGTTCCATGGTGAAGATGACGTCGTCGGCAGTGACCGGTTGACCATCGGACCAGCGCGCTGCGGGATTGATGTTGTACTGGATGAAGCTGCGCTCATCGTCCCATTCGACGGTCTCTGCTAGCAATCCGTAAAGGGTGAAGGGCTCGTCCTGCGAGCGTTGCATCAGCGGCTCGTAGACGAGATTGCCGAACACCGGATCGGCGAGACCCCGCGCGGTGGTGCGCATGCTCTTGACTATGAAGGGACGCACGCTGTCAAACGACCCCACTACCCCATAGGTGACCTTGCCGCCCTTCGGCGCGTCCGGATTGACATAGGGCAGGTGCGTAAAATCGGCTGGCAGCGCCGGTTCGCCGTGCATGGCTATGCCATGGAGCGGTTCCGCATGGGCTATGATGCCGCCCCCCAACAGCGCGGCCGCAAGCATGGCAAGTGTTCGCAGCAATTGTCTCATTCTCGCTCCTTAACGCGTAACGGGCGGCCAGGATGCGGAATTGACCACCAACGAATCCCGTCAGAAGAATATACGGGGGGCCTCACTCAGGCCACCGCTGAGGGAGCAGGGCACGTTTTTTTTGGCCCAATACGGCTGCCGGGCTGGATATTCAAGCTTTCACACGGTAACAGGGAGCCGAAACAAGCCTTGCTGTCGCCGCATTTCCAATCGAGAAGGCGCGGCATAGACACGAGGGCGCGGTGACCGCGCGAACCTACGCAGCCCAATGGCCGCCTATGAGGAGTACTGAAACCAAATGAACGCCATCACCAAGTCCCTTTCTGCAGCTGTCATGTCGGTTGGCGTCGCCGCTGCTTTCATGCCTGCAACCGCTTCTGCCCAGGGTGCCAACCAGGGCTGGTACAAGACCTGCACCAAGCAGGAAGACAATGACGTGTGCATCGTGCAGAACCTGGTCACTGCACCGACCGGCCAGTTGCTGACTGCCGTTGGCCTGATCACCGTGACCGGCAAGGTGAACCGTCAGCTGATGCAGGTGACCGTTCCCACCGCGCGCCTGATCCAGCCCGGCATCAATCTGCAGGTCGATGGCGGCCAGGCCCAGCGTCTGGAATATGCTATCTGCATGCCTGAAACCTGCGTTGCCGAGACGCTGCTGACCGATGCCATGATCAACTCCTTCAAGAAGGGCGGCGAACTGGTTCTGACATCGGTCAACTTCCAGCGCACCCCGAACCCGCTGAAGATTTCGCTCGAAGGCTTCACCCAGGCCTTTGACGGCGACCCGATTGCCCAGTCCGAACTTCAGGAGCGCCAGCGTCTGCTGCAGGAAGAAATGGCCAAGAAGGCCGAGGAAGCCCGCAAGAAGCTCGAAGACGCTCAGGCTGCCGCGAAGAAGAACTGACCGCACCTGGTCATCATGCATCGAAAAGGCCCGGATGCGTTGTCGCATCCGGGCCTTCTTCATTTCCCGGGGTCAACGGCCGGTGATCGAACGATCAGTGGCTCACGCGTTCCTTTGGCTTGTAGACACCGTCCACCTGCGCCTCGAAAAACTCCTTGAGCTGCGGATGGCGGACCGGATTGTCGCTGTCGTCGATCAGCAGGTTCTGTTCGGACACATAGGCCACGTATTCGGTCTCGTCGTTCTCCGCGAGCAGGTGATAGAACGGCTGGTCCTTGTTCGGGCGAACCGGTTCGGGAATCGCATTCCACCACTCCTCGGTGTTGGCATAGACCGGATCGACATCGAAGATCACGCCACGGAATGGGAAAATGCGGTGCTTGACGATTTGTCCGATGCTAAATTTGGCTTGTCTTAGCTGCATGTCTTTGTTCCTTTGGCCTTTTACATGGGACCTTTGACCAGAAGTTCAACTGTTTGAGCTTGACGCCGATGCGCCGGGAACCTACCCCCTGCAAGGGAGAAGTCATTGTATTAACCGGGGTCGCAAGGATCAAGCATGGCTGAAATAACGGGTCTTGTGCTGCCGTTCTTCGGCCTGATCCTGCTGGGCTACATTGCGGCACGCATTACCAAACAGCCACAGGAGGCGATGGGGTGGCTCAACACCTTCATCATCTATGTGTCGCTGCCGGCGCTGTTTTTCAAGCTTCTGTCGCGGACCCCGATCGAACAGCTTGCGCGCTGGGACTATGTGCTGACCAGCATGGTGGTGACCTACACGGTGTTTGCGCTTGTGTTTGCCGCTAGCATCCTGATCCGCCGTGCGGCAATCGGCGAAGCCACCGTGCAGGGACTGGCAGGTGCCTACGGCAATATCGGCTATATGGGGCCAGGCATCGCCATTCTGGCCTTCGGAGAGCCCGCTGCGGTGCCGGTGGCGCTGATCTTCTGTTTCGAAAACATCATGCACTTCACCATTGCGCCGATGATGATGGCACTCGCCGGCGGTGATCATCGCAGCCCGGGCGCGCTGGCACTCGGGGTAGCCCGCAAGATCGCATTTCATCCGTTCATTCTTGCCACGGCAGTGGGCGTCGCTGCCGCCTGGGTCGAGTTCGTTCCGCCACTGCCGGTCGGACGGTTGATCGATTACCTGGCGCAGGCGGCGGCCCCCTGCGCGCTGTTTGCGATGGGCGTCACACTGGCGCTGAGACCGCTCAAGCGGGTGCCGGTGGAACTGGGTTTCATCGTCCCGATGAAGCTGATCGCGCATCCGGTGATGATGTATCTCGGGCTCAGCCTGATGGGTGATTTCGAACCCGTCTGGGTCTACACTGCGGTGTTGCTGGCGTCGCTGCCGACCGCGACCAATGTGTTCGTCATCGCCCAGCAATATACAACCTGGGTTGAGCGCGCCTCGGCTACGGTTCTTGTGACCACGGTGTGCAGCGTCGGTTCCGTGTCCGCACTGTTGTGGCTGATCACCAGCGGCACATTGCCGCCGGACCTGTTTCCCGGGTGACTGCCAAGCATGAAACACAGGCAGCTAAAATAGTTAATTCTTATATTGCATTCAAGACCTTGCGAAAGGTTTTGATTGTATTGTCAGAAGCTGGACCTTGCCTGACCGGGCCGGGCCTTGCGCCAACCCGGCGTCATGCCCTCCCGCATCGCCAGAAGCCTGAGCGGGGGAATCGCCGACAAAGCCGCCAATCCACCGGCGCGCAATGCCTGAACCGGAAGGAACGAACTCAGCAATGTACGGTTGAGAAGGTCGACGCCTGCCGTACGGCTGGTGACGTCTCCCCGGCGCCGGCGGTTGAATGCCTCAACGGCCTGTGACGCGTTTTGCGGCCCGCCGGAATCGAGGATTGCCTGTATAGCCTGCATGATGTCTCGCAGGCCAAGATTGAGGCCCTGCGCGCCGATCGGCGGAAAGGCGTGACCGGTTTCGCCCACCAGCATGGTCCGCCCCTTGCCAAAGCTCTCGGCAATCAGGCCCGAAAGCGGCCAGGCCTGGACATCGCCTTCGACCTCGACTTTCCCCAGAATCGAACGCATCCGCGATTCCACCTCGTAATTGAGCTCTTCGCGGGGCAGGGCGAGGATCCCATCAGCCTCTTCCGGCTTCACTGCCCAGACCAGGCTTGAGCGCTTGCCCGGTAGCGGCACCTGGGTGAAGGGACCGCGCTCGGTGTGGAATTCGGTCGAGGTATCGGCGTGGGCGATGCTGTGCGAAAAGTTGAGCACCAGAGCCGTCTGCGGATAGGACCAGGTCTTGATCTTTATGCCGATGGCGTCGCGCATTTTCGAGCCTCGGCCATCCGCTGCAAGGGCTGCTAGCGCCGATACATCGGTGCCGTCGTCGAGCTCAAGACTCACCTGATCGCCGGATTGCTCGGCGTCGAGCAGCGGGCTTTCAAACCGGTCGATCAGGCCAGAGACGCGGGTTGCTGACTGAAGCACGTCAAACAGCGGTTGATTGGGAATGTTGTAGCCAAAGGCATCGAGATCGATTTCGCTCGACCGGAAGGAAACCGGCGGCGCGCGAAACAGCCGCGTTGTGCCGTCGAGAATGCGCATGGTGCGCAGGGGAGCCGAGACCGGGCGGATATCTTCCCAGACGCGTAGCCGGGCCAACAGATCGATCGATTCCGACAACAGCGCCGTGGTGCGCCCGTCCTGCCGGGGCGGCTCAGGCGCGATGAAGGCGACATGCCAGCCTTCGGCGGCCGCCGCAAGGGCTGTTACGGATCCGGCCAGGCCACCACCGATGACCGCGATGTCGTACTGCTTGCGCAAATCTTTGCCCTTTCACTGTGGAACCAATTGCCTTTGGACCGGTCCATCCTTTACATCGGCTGACCAACGAACTCCATGGGATGATTTGGCGCATGTTCAGCCCGAGGGCAAACACAGATCCGCTCGGCGGCCGGGTTGATCGGCTGGACCGCGCCGGGCGCGTGATTGCAGGACTGGCACACCGGCCGCTGTGGCCTGTGCTCGCCATGGTGCTTCTAACCGCCGGACTGGCCTGGTGGTTCCTGGCATCGATGGCGGGCTCGCTTGTTGACCTGCAGGGCACGGCGCGTCCGCTCGGGCCCGGCATGTCTCTGATTTCGCGCTTTCTTCCCGTGGATCACGGTTCTTTCGCAGCCGCCATTGCAGACCTGTGCCTGTCGGCGGATGCGGGATTGCTGCTTTCCGGTAGCTCCCTTCCTGCGCTTGCCATCGCACTGTTCCTGATGTGGTTTGCGATGTCGGCGGCGATGATGCTGCCGACGGCCGCGCCGATGATTCGCACCTATGCCGAGATCGCCGATACAGCTGCCGCACGTGGCGAGCCAGTGATCCATCCCGCGGTTCTGACAGCCGGCTATCTCAGCGTCTGGGCGCTGGCTGCCGCGGGTTTCACGCTCGTGCAGATGGGTATCGCCGAGATTAGCGGAAAGTCGGCTACCAGTCCGGTCAAAGGCGTGTTCGCCGGGCTCATCCTCATCGGGGCCGGTCTTTACCAGTTTTCGTCTTTGAAACAGGCCTGCCTGACCAAGTGCCGCAATCCCTTCACCACACTGTTTGCGCGCTGGAAAACCTCCGTGGCCGGCGTTTTCCGGCTGGGCATGGAACAGGGCGTCTGGTGCCTGGGTTGCTGCTGGGCCCTGATGCTGATGATGCTTGCAGTCGGCAGCATGAATGTGGTCTGGATGGCGGCACTCACCCTGTTCACATTTCTGGAGAAAACCGGAGCAGGACGGGTGACAACGCATGCCGGCGGCGCGATACTAAGTGCCTGGGGAGCAGCGCTGATTTGGAGCGCTCTGACATAACAAAAGCCAGCAACAGGGCTTGAGGGAGATGATGTGAATGGCTGATGTCGAGTGGGCCTTGAAGGGCGAATTGGTGCTGTCCTGCAACTGCACGGTCTTTTGTCCCTGCGTGCTGTCGCTCGGCCAGCATCCTCCGACCGAAGGCTATTGCCAGACCTGGGCTGGATTCAGAGTCGACCATGGCTATTACGGCGACACCGATCTCTCGGGGCTCAATCTCGGGCTGATCATGGAAATCCCGGGCTATATGAGCCGCGGCAACTGGACGGCAGGCCTGTTTGTCGACAAGCGCGCTTCGATCTATGCCACCAAGGCCTTTACCAGGATCTTCACCGGCAAGGCCGGCGGCACCACCTCGCTGCTCTCGATCCTGGTGGGCAACTTCTTGGGTGTGCAGCAGGAGCCCATCAGCTACGAGGTCGAAGACAAGAAACGCATCTTCAAGATTCCCAAGATCATCGATGGTGTGGTCGCGCCGATCCCGGGCAAGATCCACGGCGAAGACACCGTGATTTCCAACTCGGAATACTGGATCGCGTCCGATATCATCGTGGCCAAGTCGGAAAAGTCGAAGATGCGCGCCTTTGGCCGCAACTGGAACTTTGCCGGCCGCTCAGCCGAAATCTGTGCCCTCGACTGGAGCGGCCCCAACTGAAAGTGCGCTGGGAGGCGCAGGCGGCATGAAGCTTCCATTCAAATATCGCCGCGTTCCCTATGCGGAAATCCGGGCGTTTTCGGTTCACATCCTGACCGCCAGCGGTTCCTTCATGGCGTTTCTGGCGCTGGTGGCGGCGGCAGAGAGTCGGTTTGTCGACATGTGGTGGTGGTTGGCCGTCGCCATGCTGATCGATGGCATCGACGGGCCGATCGCACGCAAACTCAAGGTCAAGGAGGTGCTGCCGAACTGGTCCGGGGTAATGCTCGACAATGTGATCGACTATGTCACCTACGTGCTGATTCCGGCCTTCGCGCTCTACCAGAGCGGCATGATCGGAGAGCCGCTGTCATTCGTTGCCGCCGGGCTGATCGTTGTCTCGAGCGCAATCTATTATGCGGACATGGGAATGAAGACCGACGAGAACTTCTTCCTGGGCTTTCCGGTCGCCTGGAACATGCTGGTCTACACACTGTTTGTCGTCAACGCGTCGGAGGCGGTCGCCTTCGCCATTGTCCTGGCGGCGGTGTTCATGACGTTTCTGCCCATCAACTTTCTGCACCCGGTCCGGGTCGTGCGTCTCCGCTGGCTGAACCTGACCATGTTCGGGATCTGGTCGGTGTTGTCGGCTTTCGCGCTGCTGTTGCGGTTTGACAGCCCGGAATGGCTGATGTGGGCAGTTATGCTGACCAGTGGCTACCTGTTTGTCATCGGCGGGATCATGCAGCTGTTTCCCGCCATCGGGCGGCGCACAACCGAGTAACTGTGTTCGACACCGCCATCCGTGCGGTTCTCGTCAGGTTGGAGTATTTCGATATGAAAGCGATCCTTGTTTCACAGCATGGTGGCCCGGAAGCACTGGAGTGGCGCGACCATGAGGTGGGTGAACCCGGACCCGGTGAAGTAAAGCTGCGGCAGGAAGCGGTTGGCCTGAATTTCATCGATGTCTATTTCCGCACCGGGCTCTATCCGGCGCCAAACGGGTTGCCGCTGGTGCCCGGCAACGAAGCTGCGGGCGTGGTGACCGCGGTGGGCGAGGGGGTGAGCCTGTTCAAGCAAGGCGACCGGATCGCCTATGCTGGTCCCATCGGCGCCTATGCCGAGGAACGGCTGATCACCGCAGACAAGTTGGTCAAGGTGCCCGACGGTATCGCATTGGATGTTGCTGCTGGCATGATGCTCAAGGGCATGACGGCGGAGTACCTGCTCAGGCGCACCTATGAGGTCAAACCCGGCGACACGATCCTCTATCACGCCGCAGCCGGTGGTGTCGGACTCATCGTCGGCCAATGGGCCAAGGCGCTTGGCGCCATCGTGATCGGAACGGTCGGTTCGCCGGAGAAAGCCGAACTGGCTGCTGCCCATGGCTACGACCATGTGATCAATTACCGGACCGAGGACTTTGTCTCCCGCGTTAAGGAGATCACCGGCGGCAAGGGCGCCGACGTGGTCTATGATTCTGTTGGCAAGGACACGTTTCCCGGCTCGCTCGATTGTCTCAAGCCGCGGGGCCTGTGGGCCAGTTTCGGCCAGTCCTCCGGCCCGATCGAGCCCTTCAACATCGGCATCCTTGCGCAGAAGGGGTCGCTGTTTGCAACGCGGCCGACGCTGTTCACCTACATCGCCAGCCGACCGGAACTGGTCGCGTCGGCAGACGCCCTGTTTGACGTAGTCTCGCGCGGGGTCGTGAACATCGAGATCAATCAGCGCTATCCGCTCGCCGAGGCGGCGCAGGCGCACGAGGATCTGGAAGGACGCAGGACCACCGGCACCACTGTTTTGCTGCCTTAAGACAGGCAGCCATTGCACTGACGGGATCGAAAGCACTATCAAGATATTTTTGAGAAAGCGGCTCAGTCAACGTTGTTTTCGAAGGGTCCAATTTTTGGGACGTTGAAATTGCTTGCTGTTTTCTGATCCAACGGACTTGTGCAACGCACAATTGTTGCGTTTCATGTTGAAAACTCGACATTATTGCCAAAGTCAGAGCACTTGAATTTCGCAGGCATATGGTGAAGCTTGTTTCTTACGCTTCGGTCAAAAATGCCGCAAATCTAGGCGATTCCGGGGTCGGGGGAATTCAGGGGGTGACGTGCAAAACAAAAACACCGAAACGCCGCTTTTGGAAACAAGAGGGCTAACCAAGATTTTCGGAAGCCTGAGAGCCTGCGATGGTATCGACCTCGCAATTGCTCCGGGCGAAATTCACGCACTCCTGGGGGAAAACGGGGCGGGCAAGTCGACGCTGGTCAAGATGCTGTTCGGCGTTCTGGATCCGAGCGGCGGCGAGATCCTGTGGAAGGGCAAGCCGGTGAGCATCGGCAGTCCCGGCGAAGCGCGCGCCACCGGTGTGGGCATGGTGTTCCAGCATTTTTCGTTGTTCGAAGCACTGACCGTGGCGGAGAACATCGCGCTGGCGCTTGATGGGAATGTCGCGATCGACCGGATTTCCGAAGAAGCCCGCCGGCTTTCGCTCGAATATGGCCTGCCGCTGGATCCCTCGGCCCATGTCGCCGATCTTTCCGTCGGCGAACGGCAGCGCATCGAAATTGTCCGGTCGCTGTTGCAAAATCCGGAACTGATCATTCTTGACGAACCGACCTCGGTGCTGACGCCACAGGAAGCCGACAAGCTGTTTGAAACACTGGCCAAGCTCAAGGCCGAAGGCCGCTCGGTTCTCTATATCAGCCATCGTCTCGAGGAAGTGCAGCGCATTTGCGACCGCGCCACCGTATTGCGGCATGGCAGGGTCACCGGTGCCTGTGATCCGCGGCAGGAAACACCGTCGTCGCTGGCGCGGATGATGGTCGGCGGCGAAGTGGCGGAAATCTCCGGTGCCGGTCTCGGCGAACCCGGTGACATGCTGGTTGAAATCAAGAAGCTCAGCGCCCCGTCACGGACGCCGTTCGCGGTGGCGCTCAAGGATATCGATCTGGCGGTCCGCGCCGGCGAGGTGGTGGCCATAGCCGGTGTCGCCGGCAACGGTCAAAGCGAATTGTTCGATGTGTTATCGGGCGAAGACAAGGTTGCTGACGCCGAGGCGATCCTTATTCGCGGCAAACCGGTCGGCCGCATGGGGATCACCGAGCGGCGACTGCTTGGATGCGGGTTCGTTCCCGAAGAAAGGCACGGCCATGCGGCGGTAAGCGAAATGCCGCTGACGGCCAATCTGGTGCTGTCGCGGCACAGCTCCGACCGTGCAACGTTTCTCTCCGGCGGGCCGCTGGGGCTGATCAATACGGACGCGGTGGCAAAAGCCTGTAAACGGATCTGCGAGATCATGGACGTGCGCAAATCGGGTGACGACCCAGCCGCCGGCTCGCTGTCGGGCGGCAATCTGCAGAAATTCATTGTCGGGCGGGAGCTCGACCGAAAGCCGATGGTGCTGGTGGTCAACCAGCCGACCTGGGGCGTGGACGCGGGCGCCGCAAGCCGCATCCGCCAGGCCCTCATCGATCTGGCCAAGGCCGGGTCGGCGGTTGTAGTGATCAGTCAGGATCTTGATGAAGTCTTTGAAATCGCAAGCCGCATAGCGGTGATCAATGAAGGCCAGCTGTCGGTGGCCGAACCGGTTTCGACAATGACACGCGAACGCATAGGACTTCTGATGGGCGGGTTTCATGACGGTTCGGGACAGGCCGAAGTGGAGGCTGCCCATGCGCATTGAACTGAAAAAGCGCGAGAATATTTCGTCGCTGTTTTCGATCCTGTCGCCGTTCATTGCGCTTGGTCTGACCCTGATCGCAGGCGTCATCCTGTTTGTCTCGCTCGGCAAGGATCCGGTCTCTGCACTCTACAGCTTCTTCATCGAGCCGCTGACCGAGGTCTGGTCCCTGCATGAACTGGCGATCAAGGCGGCACCGTTGATCCTGATCGCTGTCGGGCTGTCGGTCTGCTTCCGTTCGAACAACTGGAACATCGGCGCCGAAGGGCAGTTCATCATCGGGGCGATGGCCGGATCGATCCTGCCAGTTGTGTTTCACGGCTGGGAGTCGCCGTTGATGCTGCCGCTGATGATAATTTCGGGGATGATCGGCGGGGCGCTTTATGCGGCCATACCGGCGTTCCTCAAGGCACGGCTTAACACCAATGAGATTCTGAGCAGCCTGATGCTGGTCTATATTGCTCAATTGCTGCTTGACTGGACGGTGCGCGGGCCGTGGCGGAACCCGGAAGGCTTCAATTTTCCCGAGACCCGCAATTTCGCGGACAATGCGGTGCTGCCGCGGATCATCGAGACCGGCAAGACCCATTGGGGCTTCGGGTTTGCGCTGATCGCGGCAATCGTGCTGTGGTTCGTTATGCGTCGGATGCTCAAGGGCTTCGAGATCAGCGTGCTTGGCCAGTCGGCGCGGGCAGGGCGATTTGCCGGGTTTTCCGACAAGAAGATGGTCTATTTCGCGTTCCTGCTTTCCGGGGCGATGGCCGGACTTGCCGGCATCTCTGAAGTCTCCGGCGCCATCGGACAGCTGCGTCCGGTGATCTCTCCGGGCTACGGCTTCACCGCCATCATCGTGGCGTTCCTCGGCCGGCTCAACCCGCTCGGCATCGTTGCGGCGGGCCTCATCCTGGCACTGACCTATCTGGGCGGGGAGGCGGCGCAGATATCGATCGGTATCACCGACAAGGTCACGCGGCTGTTCCAGGGGCTGCTGCTGTTCTTCGTGCTCGGCTGCGACACGCTGATTCATTACCGTATCCGGCTGGTCTTTGGAGCGGCGCGCAAGGGGAGTGCTGCCTGATGGACATGACACAGGCTATTATTCTGACAATCATGACCGCGGCCACGCCACTGCTGCTGGCTGCAATCGGCGAACTGGTGGTGGAACGTTCCGGCGTTCTCAATCTGGGTGTCGAAGGCATGATGATCATGGGTGCGGTTGCGGCTTTCGCGATTGCACAATTGACCGGCTCTGCAGGGCTCGGCGCTCTCGGCGGGCTGCTGGCGGGCATACTGTTTTCACTTCTGTTCGGCTTTCTGACGCTAACACTGGTAGCCAACCAAGTGGCTACCGGGCTTGCCCTGACCATTCTGGGGCTCGGTCTTTCGGGCATGATCGGGGAGGCATTCATCGGGCTTCCCGGCCTGAAGCTGGCAGCCATTGAGATCCCGTTCCTCTCAGACATCCCCTTTTTCGGGCGGTTGCTGTTTGCGCAGGATCCCATCTTCTACATCTCGATCATCGCGGTGATCGGCGTGAACTGGTTTTTGTTCAGAAGCCGTGCGGGCCTGAGGCTCAGGGCCATCGGCGACAGTCATACCTCGGCCCATGCGCTGGGTGTAAACGTGGTTCGGACCCGCTATCTGGCGGTTATGTTCGGCGGTGCCTGCGCGGGGCTTGCCGGCGCGCACCTTTCCATCGTCTACACGCCGCAATGGGTGGAGAACATGACAGCCGGGCGCGGCTGGATCGCGCTGGCCCTGGTCGTGTTCGCTTCCTGGCGACCGGGGCGGGCACTGGTCGGCGCCTATCTGTTCGGAGCCGTGTCGATCGGGCAGCTGTTTGCGCAATCGCGCGGGATCGGAATCCCGTCGCAGTTCCTTTCGGCTCTTCCCTACCTCGCCACGATTGCGGTACTGGTTATCATATCGTTAAATCGCAGGATGACGCTGATCAACACGCCGGCCTCGCTCGGCAAACCTTTTGTGCCGGAAAGGTAGTCAAAAGCCACCGGCATGATGTCAACAACCAACCAGACAGGGTGAACCCAATGAAAAAAACACTTCTTTCCCTTGCCGCGGCCACTGCGCTCGCCGGCATCGCCGCTCCGGCACAGGCCGCGGGCATGGACAAGGTCAAGGCCTGCTTCGTCTATGTCGGTCCCGTGGGCGACTTCGGCTGGTCCTATCAGCACGACCAGGGCCGCAAATACGCCGAAGAAAAACTCGGCGACAAGCTTGAAACCGCCTATCTCGAAAGCGTGCCGGAAGGTGCCGACTCCGAGCGCGCCATCGAGCGGTTTGCCCGTTCCGGCTGCAACATCATCTTCACCACATCCTTCGGCTACATGGACCCGACCAACAAGGTCGCCAAGGATTTCCCGGATGTGAAGTTCGAGCACGCCACCGGCTACAAGACCGAGCACCCGAACGTTGCAACCTATGATTCGAAGTTCTTCCAGGGGCGTTACGTGATCGGCCAGATCGCTGCGAAGATGTCGGAAACCGGCTCGGCAGGCTATATTGCCTCGTTCCCGATTCCGGAAGTGGTTCAGGGCATCAACTCGTTCATGCTCGGCGCCCAGTCGATCGACCCGGATTTCAAGCTCAAGGTCGTGTGGGTCAACACCTGGTTCGATCCCGGCAAGGAAGCCGATGCCGCCAAGGTGCTGCTCGACGGCGGGGTCGATATCCTGACCCAGCACACCGATTCCACCGCTCCGATGCAGGTTGCCGCCGAGCGCGGTGCGCATGCATTCGGCCAGGCTTCCGACATGATTGCGTTCGGTCCGGAAACCCAGCTGACGGCAATCATCGACGATTGGGGCCCGTACTATTACGAGCGCATCAAAGCCGTGCTTGAAGGCACCTGGGAACAGTCGCGGACATGGGACGGCATGGCCGAAGGCCACGTCGTGATGGCGCCTTACACCAACATGCCCGACGATGTGAAAGCCATGGCTGAAGAAACCGAAGCCAAGATTACCTCGGGCGAGCTTCACCCGTTCACCGGCCCGATCATGAAGCAGGACGGCACCGAGTGGCTGGCGGATGGTGAAGTCGCCGAAGACGGCGAGCTGGCTGGCCTAAACTTCTACGTCAAGGGCATCGACGACCAGCTGCCGCAGTAAGCGGCGCGATACCGAGACCCAGACAGAGGCGGGGGCGGCTACATCGGCCGCCCCTTCTCGTTATTCCCCACGTCTTATCGCCATTGTTCGGCTGGCGCGGGGTATCGGTTGAAGGTGCGGGGCAGATAGCTGGCAACCGGCGAAAACAGCCTGCGAATGATGGCGCGTCCCACAGGTTCAATCCGCGCATAAATCCACCAACTTGTTGCAATGGTGAGGACAAGAGCCAGTGCAACCGCATTCCATTTGCCGATCGCCGGTGCCGTGACATTGATCAGAATGTATCCGGCATTCTGATGGATCAGGTAAAACGGGTAGCTGATGCCTCCGAGCGCAAGCACCCAGGGACCTGCCTTGATATGGCGGCCCAGTCCGGCGGCAAGCAGGAACAGACCGATAATTCCGGCGTTTGCCAGTGCCACGAGCGGCGCGCTTGAGGCTTCACCGAGACGGAAGATGACATCGAGCCGCTGCACTTCGGCGGCATGAAAGGTCATCAGCAGGGCAAGCGCCGCCACCAGAAGGCGCAGGTTGCTCGTACCTTGCGACGAGATGCGCCAGGTCATGGCGCCGAATGCGAAATAGCTGCCGTATTCGGTGAGAAAAAGGAGTTCCACCGGGCGGGATCCGAGCATTGTATTGTTGATCATCACCAGCAGCATCCAGATCGCCACCGCAGCATCGGTGTGGCGCGGGATGAAGCCTGAAAACAGCCCGATGGCCACCCAGCCGTAAAAGATGATCTCGATGACAATTGACCAGTAGGCTCCATCCATGAAATCGGTTCCGAACAACGGCGCCAGCATGGTCAGGTTGGCCAGCCACTGGGAAATGCCGGTTTGGTAGGGTGGCTGCGCCCACCAAAGCATAACGAGGAAGGTAATGGTCATGGCAACAAGGTGCGCGGGATAGAGCCGCGCCAGCCTGCCAACGGAGAAGCCGTACCAGTCACGGCCCGAAGCCGACCAGATGATGACGAATCCGGAGATCATGAAGAACAGGTTGACGCCGAGATAGCCCAACGAAACAGCAATGCCTGCCGAACCGAAGGCATGATCAAGATAGCCGCCATCCAGCGCGCCGCGATAGAGAAAATGATAGAACGCCAGCATCAGCGCAGTGGAGAAGCGCAGCAGATCGAGCAGCCCGTTGCGTGAACCATTCTGATCTTCGAGAGATGTCGGTTGATCTTCTCGCATCGTGATCTCCTTGAGAGAGCCCGACCATAGCGCAAATGCAAACGCCGGGTCTGATAACCCGGCGTTAAGCTTAAGCGTAAAGGTTAAGTCCGGCTGCCAGCGGGATCACGCCAGACCCTGCTTGCGGACATCATTCCAGGCGTCATCAAGCGTCTTTCTGGTCGAAGCGATCAACAGGTCAACCTCTTCCTCACTGATGCTGAGCGGCGGCGAGATGATCATTGAATCGCGGACTGCGCGCATCACCAGCCCGTTGGAAAAGGAATGATCGCGGGTAATCGTGCCGACCTTGCCCTCGTTGGCAAAACGCTTCTTGAGGTCGTTTTCGTCAGGTACCAGTTCCAGCGCGCCGAACAGGCCGACCATGCGGGCCTGACCGACCATCGGATGGGATTCAAGCGCTTTCCACTGCTTCTGGAAATAGGGGCCGATCTGATCGCGAACCCGTTCCACCAGGCCCTCGCGCTTGAGGATGGTGAGATTGGCGATGGCTGCAGCGCAGCAGGCGGGATGGCTGGCATAGGTATAGCCGTGGAAAAACTCGACGTTTTCCCGGTGCAGGACCTCGGCGATCTCGTCCGAGACCAGCACCCCGCCCAAGGGCAGATAGCCGGAGGTCAGGCCCTTGGCGATCGTCATCAGGTCGGGCTTCAGGTCATAGTAACCCGAGCCGAACCACTCGCCGGTACGGCCGAATCCACAGATGACTTCGTCGGCGATGAACAGGATGTTGCGGCTTTCGAGAATGCGCTTGACCTCCGGCCAGTAAGTGGAGGGCGGCACAATGACGCCGCCGGCGCCCTGGATCGGCTCGGCGATGAAGGCGGCGACGTTTTCCTCGCCGATCTCCTCAATCGCACGCTCAAGCTCACGGGCGGCCCAGAGACCGAACTCGTCCTCGTTCATGTCGGTCATCATGCCTTCACCAAACCAGTAGGGCTGGTCGATGTGGTGGATGCCGGGGATCGGCAGACCGCCCTGGGAATGCATGGGGCCCATGCCACCGAGCGAAGCGCCGGCCATGGTCGAGCCGTGATAGGCGTTCTTGCGGCTGATCACCACCTTCTTGTCCGGCTGTCCCTGCAGTGCCCAGTAGGTCCGGACCAAACGCAGAATCGTGTCATTGGCATCCGACCCGGAGCTGCCATACATTACCATATTGATATGATCCGGCGTCAGACCGGCCAGCATCTCCGACAGTTCGATTACCGGCGGATGCGAGGTCTTGAAGAAGGTGTTGTAATAGGACAGCTCGCTCATCTGCGCACGAACCGCCTCGACGATCTCTTGACGACCATGACCGGCATTGACGCACCACAGGCCTGCCATGCCGTCCAGAATGCGATTGCCGTCGGAGTCCCACAGCCACACCCCGTCAGCCTTGGCAATCACCCGCCGTTCGTCGACGCCAAGCGCGCCATGATCGGTAAACGGGTGAAGATGGTGCTTGTGGTCTAAGACCTTCAGATCGTGGGAGGACACGTTGACGCGCATGGTTTCATTCCTGATTGATTTTAACAGAGGCCGCGATGAAATCGGTTTGACCTTTGATTGAGTGTGTGCACAAAACTCGGGTGCGGACAAGCGTCGCAATATCCGCTTTGTGCGGCAACAGATAGTCCTGAAAGGGCATGGTGATATCATGCGCGAGAGCGCCTGTACGGAAAATCCAGACAACAGCCTTCCAAGCAATGAAGAAGCCGAGCGCTTCCTGGCCGAACACCCAGACATTGAATCGGTCGATTTCCTGATTCCAGACATCAACGGCGTCATGCGCGGCAAATGGGGCCCGACCGAGGCTCTGGCGAAGGCAGGTTATCCCGGCATCAACATGCCGCTGTCGATCTTCGGACTGGACATCTGGGGAAGGGAGGTGGAATCCACCGGCATTCACATCGACACCGGCGACACCGACGGTTATTGCCGCGCCATTCCGGGCCGGATCAATGTCGCGCCCTGGTCGCCGCGGCCTTCAGCTCAGGTGCTGATGTCAATGTACACCGAGGCCGGCGAGCCGTGCGAATACGATCCGCGCAATGTCCTCAAGAAGCTGATGGACCGGTTTGCCGAGAAGGGGCTGCGGCCGGTCACAGCGTTCGAACTCGAGTTCTACCTGGTCGACCCAAACGTGTTCCAGCGTTCCGGGCGCATGGGCAAGGATCTTGGTCCGGGCCCAGAGCAGCAGCAGATGTATTCGCTGTCGGAACTGCGTGGCCAGAGCGAGCTGTTTGCCGAAATTCGTGCTGCGGCAATCGCGCAGGGACTGCCGATCGACACCATCATCAAGGAAGCCGCGCCCGGGCAGTTCGAGGTCAATCTCAAACACCGCGACGATGCGATGGCGGCGGCCGACGACACGGTGCTGTTGCGCCGACTGATCACCGAATCGGCACACAAGCACGGGCTGCGTGCCACATTCATGGCCAAACCGTTTCTGGAATGGCCGGGCAATGGCATGCATGTCCATGCCAGCATTCTCGACAAGGACGGCAACAACATCTTTGCGGGCGAAGCGGGCGACATGAGACTGCAACACGCAGCCGCCGGCCTGCTGCAGACGCTGAAGGACACACTGCTTCTCTATATCCCGGGGTTCAACGGATACCGTCGCCTGCAACCGGGCTCTTACGCCCCGACCCGGATTGCCTGGGGCCGCAACAACCGCTCGGTCGTGGTGCGGGTACCGGCGTCCGATGACAAG
Source organism: Parahoeflea halophila (assembly GCF_900220985.1). GTDB lineage: Bacteria > Pseudomonadota > Alphaproteobacteria > Rhizobiales > Rhizobiaceae > Hoeflea > Hoeflea halophila. The sequence goes on along the minus strand of NZ_OCPC01000006.1, from coordinate 234,553 downwards.
GCCCGGCGGCTTGAACACCGGATGTCGGGTGCGGATGCCAATCCTTACTTTGTACTCGCGGGCGTGTTGGGCGGCATGCTGGAAGGGCTGGAAAACGGCAAGCTGCCGCCGCCACCGGTGGAAGGCAACGCCTATAATGTGCCGTTGCCGCAGCTCTCCGACGACATGGATGACGCGATCGAGGATTTTGAGCGCTCTGATTTCATCCGCCGACTTTTCGGCCCGGAACTGCGCCGGATCTTTGCCGAGATCAAGCGCGAAGAGCTCAAGGCGTTCGACAATGAAATCACGCCGCTGGAACGCTCGACCTATCTTTGAGGGGCATTTTTCGACGCCGCTTGGAAAAAAATGGAGCCTCCAAACAGGTTTTGCGAACGATTTGACATAGGACAAGGATTTCCTTTCGCGGCCCATGCGACCATATGACTGCCTTCCAACACTCCGAATTCGGGTTGACGGAAGCGGCGATGTTTCGCATGTTGGAAGTGACACATAGGACTAATGCAATGGATTTTGAAGCGTTCTTCGAGGAAAAGCTTGGTGGCCTGCACGAAGCGGGGAATTACCGGGTGTTTGCAGATATCGAACGTCACGCTGGCGGATTTCCGCGGGCGACGCGGTATCGTGCGGACGGTTCCACCCAGGGCGTGACGGTCTGGTGCTCGAATGACTATCTCGGCATGGGCCAGAATCCGCTCGTCACCAATGCCATGAAGGAAGCGATCGAGCGCTGCGGCGCCGGTGCTGGCGGAACCCGCAACATCTCGGGTACGAATCATTATCACGTCCTTCTCGAAGAAGAGCTCGCCGATCTGCACGGCAAGGAAAGCGCCCTGATTTTCACATCGGGCTATGTTTCCAACTGGGCGGCGCTCGGCACTCTGGCGGCCAAGATCCCGGGAATCATCGTCTATTCGGACGCGCTCAACCATGCCTCGATGATCGAGGGCATTCGCCACTCGCGCTGCGAAAAACGGGTCTTCAAGCACAATGATCCGGAAGACCTGCGCCGTCTGATGGCGCTCGACGATCCGGCGGCGCCGAAAATGGTGGCATTCGAAAGCGTCTATTCCATGGATGGCGACGTGGCACCGATCGCAGCGCTTTGCGACGTAGCCGATGAATTTGGCGCCATGACCTATCTCGACGAAGTTCATGCCGTCGGCATGTACGGCCCGCGCGGCGGCGGTATTGCCGAGCGTGAAGGCCTCATGCACCGGCTGACGGTGATCGAAGGTACGCTGGGCAAGGCGTTCGGGGTGATGGGCGGCTATATCACCGGTTCGCGCCATCTGTGCGATTTCGTGCGCAGCTTTGCCTCGGGCTTCATCTTTACCACGGCCCTGCCGCCGGCGTTGGCCGCGGGAGCTGCAGCATCGATCCGCCATCTCAAGGCCAGCCAGCTCGAGCGTCGCCGGCACCAGGATGCGGTTGCGAAGGTGCGTCGCGCTCTCGATTCCCATGGCATTCCGCACATGGAGAACCCGAGCCACATCGTTCCGGTGATGGTTGGCAATGCATCCAAGTGCAAATGGATTTCGGATGTGCTGATGGACAATTACGGGATCTATGTGCAGCCGATCAACTATCCGACAGTGCCGGTAAAGACCGAGCGTCTTCGGATCACGCCGACGCCGATGCATTCGGATGCCGATATACAGCATCTTGCCGGTGCGCTGAGCGAATTGTGGTCGCAATGCGCCCTGGCACGGGCGGTGGCGTAGAACTCCGAACAGGCGGCCCATTCCGGCAAACACCAAAATAGAAGAAGCTGGTCAGGCACCTGACCGGCTTCTTTCCTGTTTGACGACCGACCACGCCTTGGTATCGCATGTCCAAATGCAATGTTACGGACTAGCGTAATCCATGAAATTCTGTCTGGCAGCTGGAGAACGTCTACAGCGCCGCGCGTCCGAGCGGACGTGGGGAGCGGCGCTGTAACGCTTTTAAATGATGCATCTTCGTTTTCGCTCAAATGAATTCATTTGAACGCGACATGCATCGGCGGCGAGGCTCGTCAGCCGGTCCGATCGGCACCATCGCGCACCGGTGCGCAAAACAGCGAGTAGAGCGTGCCGATGACGGACGAGACTTCCTGATTGAGGATAGAGTAGTAGATCATCCGTCCCTCGCGCCTGGTGTCGACGAGGCCATCCAGGCGAAGCCGCGCCAATTGCTGCGAAACAGCGGCCTGCGGCATGGCCAGGATTTCCTCGAGTTCAGACACCGATTTCTCGCCTTCCGACAGAATGCACAAAATCATCAGCCGGGTTTCGTGGCTGAGAGATTTCAGCAGGTCGCTGGCCTTGCGCGCCTGGACAAGCAGGAGATTCATTTCTTCCGGGCTCATGTCGGACTTGATGCGAGGCAATGTCATTTCGGTGCGTGCTCGATAGAATGGATAACCAACATAATGCGCATGTGCATTCGGGAAGTGCAACGCCGGTGGCGCTGGAAACTCCAATGCCGGGGAACCTGGCATTGTTGTGCGAGAGTTACACATTTCCGGAGCACATATTCTCCATACCGCATTTGTCCTGTGCATTGCAACAATCCGGAGCGGTTTGTCCGGCAGCACCGGAAAGCACTTGCTCCCGCAGCCACTCCGGTCCTACTCTAGCTACCGACATCAGTCCCGCGGTGAGGCTTGTCGAGGGCCATGGGAGGCGGCATTCGATGTTGCGACATGCCTGATCCGGAATCGGGCGCGGGAGGTTTTGATGTCTGAATTCAATCGTTTCCTGGCTTTTCTTATAGTGCTTTTCATGGCGAGCGCGGTCCTGGCACAGGACGGGTCGCGGCGGATCGAGACGACGATCAACGCGGACTATTTCGGGTTCGACCTGCGCACGGTTCAGGATGTCGATCTGGATCAATGCAAGGCTGCGTGCCTGGACGATGCGCAGTGCCGGGCGTTTACCTACAACATCAAGGCGGGCTGGTGCTTCCTCAAATCAGACTATGAGCGCATCAACCAATTTGACGGTGCAGTCGCGGGCAGGGTGGTCAACACTGGCGAACCCGATCTGGGTGCCGCGCCAGACCTGAGTTTTGTCTCCGCATCGCTTCTCGACGAGGCCCGTGCCTACCGTGAGCGCACCCTGACGCGGTATGCGAGCAGTGGCAGGGGCGTTGCGAGCCTGACCCGGTTTGCTGAGGAGTCGCTTGCCGCTGGCGACATGGAAGGCGCAGTGCGGAATTTTGCCATCGCGGTCGCAGCCAGCCCGGACCGCAGCGATCTCTGGTCCGAGCTATCACGAACGGCACAGGCCTACACACCACAAGACCCCAATCTCCGTCGAAGCCTCCTGTCGGTCTCGCTGTCATCCGCGATCAACGCCTACCAGATGTCCCGCACAACGACCGAGCGTGCCGATGCGCTGGCCGCGCTGGCCGAAGCTTTTGCTGGCGTTGAGAACTGGCGGCCGGCCCTGTCGGCCTACAAGGCAGGTCTTGCGCTGAGGGAAGTGCCCGCCCTCCGCGCCGCCTATGACGAACTCCGCGCCACACGCGGATTTCGCGTGGTCGACAACACGCTGGATGCCGACAGCGCAACGCCGCGGATCTGCGTCCAGTTTTCCGAAGACCTGATCAAGGGCCAGGACTACTCGGGATTCGTCAGCATCGATGGTGCACGTGATGCCGCAATCGACACCGACACAAGGCAGATCTGCGTCAACGGTCTCGCCCACGGCGAGCGCTACCGGCTGGTATTGCGGCAGGGGCTGCCGTCCTCGGTTGGTGAAGTGCTTGAGGCTCCCGTCGAATTGTCGCTCTATGTCCGGGACCGGGCGCCTTCGGCGCGGTTTACCGGCTCCAATTTCGTGCTGCCGGCAAAGTCGAGGCTTGGCATCCCGCTGGTGACCATCAACGCACCGTCGGCGGAACTGAAACTGTTCCGGGTGGGGGACCGGGCGCTGTCACAGATCCTCACCCGGCAGGACTTTCTCAGACAGCTCAACAGCTACTCCATCGACTACATTCTGGAGGATCTTGGAGCCTCCGTGTGGGACGGCGCGGTTGAAATTGCCAATGAACAGAATCGCGAGGTGACCACCAGCATCCCAATCGACACCGTGCTGCCGGAACGCCAGCCAGGTGTTTACGTGCTGACCGCGACGCCGCTTGGCGACAAGAGCGAGAGCTGGGAATCCCGCGCCACCCAATGGTTCGTGATAACCGACATCGGGGTGACCACCTTTGCCGGCGAGGACGGGCTCTCGGTATTTTTGCGTTCCCTCGATACGGCGAAACCTCTCGGCGCTGTGTCGCTGACCCTGCTTGCGCGCAACAACGAGGTGCTGGGTGAAGCGGTGACGGATGGCGACGGGCGCGCAACGTTTCAGCCAGGCCTGATCCGCGGCCAGGCAAGCCTGGCGCCGGCGGCGCTCCTGGCCAAGGGGCCGGATGGGGATTTTGTCTTTCTCGATCTCACACGGGCAGGATTCGATCTATCCGATCGCGGCGTTGCGGGCCGGGCCTCGGGCGGTGGCGTCGACGTCATGGCGTGGAGCGAACGCGGCATCTACCGGGCCGGCGAGACGGTTCATCTGTCGGCGCTTGCCCGTGACGCAAAGGCGGAAGCACTTGCCAACCTGCCGCTGACACTGATCCTGCAACGGCCGGACGGCGTCGAAGACCGGCGGCTGATCTCGGACGGGGCCGCGCTTGGTGGCCACGCCCTGGCGCTCGGTCTGCCGGACAATGCGATGCAGGGCGCCTGGCGGGCGGCGCTGCATACCGACCCGAAGCGGCCCGCAGTGGCGGAAGTGACCTTCCTGGTCGAGGATTTTCAGCCTGACCGCATCGAGATCGATCTGGATGCCGGGGACGGCGTGGTCAGTCCGGACGCTCCCACGGAGATTGCGGTCACCGGCCGCTATCTCTACGGCGCACCTGCGGGCGGGCTGGCATTGGAAGGCGACCTGGTTCTGAGCCGAACCCGCACATTCGGCGGGTATGACGGCTTCGAGTTCGGGCTTGCCGACGAAGAGTTCGAGAATTCCCGGATTTCGCTCGATGGTCTGCCGGTGCTCGATCAAGCGGGCAGGGCAATGGTTAAGGTTGATGTGGCGGCGTTGCCGGATACCACGCAGTTCCTGACGGCCACAGTGACAATCCGTGCCGCAGAGGGCGGTGGCCGCGCTGTCGAACGCGCGCTGGATTTGAAGGTCGCAACGAAGGGCGCGCGGATCGGCATCAAGCCGCTGTTCGAGGACGGCCAGGTGCCGGAGAACAGCGAGGCCGGGTTCCAGGTAATCGGTGTCGATGCGGAGGGTGCGCGCATAGCGATGCCGGGTGTCTCCTGGTCGCTGGTAAAAGTGGAACGGAACTACCAGTGGTACCGACAGGGCAATTCCTGGAATTACGAGGTTGTCGATTTCACCACGGAAATTGCCGACGGTACGATCGATATCGCAAATGACACGCCCGCGACCGTCTCGGCGAATGTCGATTGGGGCCGCTACCGGCTCGATGTCGTTGCAGCCGACGGTACCGAGACCAGCGTGCTGTTTGATGCCGGCTGGCATGTGGAAAGCAAGTCGATCGAAACTCCCGACGGGCTGGAGATCGCACTCGACAAGGACAGCTACAGGATCGGCGATATCGCGCAGTTGCGGATTTCGCCGCGCTTTGCCGGCGAGGCGCTGATCACGGTCGGCTCGGAGCGCTTGATCAAGACTCTCACCGCGACGGTGGAAGAAGCCGGCACCACCATTGAGCTGCCGGTCACGAACGATTGGGGTGCCGGGGCCTATGTCACCGCCACGCTCTTCCGTCCGGGCGACGCGCAATCGCGGATGCCGATGCGGGCAATCGGCGTCAAATGGCTGGCGGTCGATCCGGAAGAGCGCAAACTCTCGGTAAGCCTCGACCTGCCCGAGCAGACCACGCCGCGCGGCGCGTTTACAATCCCGGTGAGGGTTGCCGGCGTCGAACCGGGTGAGCCCGCCTATGTCAGCGTCTCGGCAGTCGATGTCGGTATTCTCAACCTGACCCGCCACGAAGTCGCCGATCCGGAAACCTGGTATTTCGGTCAGCGCGCACTTGGACTGGAGATCCGAGATCTCTACGGCCGCCTCATCGACGGCTCGGCCGGCGTAACCGGGCGGATCCGCTCGGGCGGCGACGGTGCGATGATGCGTTCGGAAGGCAGCCCGCCACGGGAGAAGCTGGTTGCATTCTTTGAAGGTCCTGTCAAAGTCGGCCCCGACGGGACGGCAAGCGTCACTTTCGACATGCCGCAATTCAACGGAACCGTCCGCGTCAATGTCGTGGCCTGGAGTGCGACGGCACTGGGGCACGCGACCCGCAACGTGGTGGTTCGCGATCCCGTTGTCATCAGCGCCAGCCTGCCGCAATTTCTCGCCCCCGGCGACCGGTCACAGGTTCTTGTCGAACTGGCCAACACTGACGGCCCCGCCGGAGACTATTCGGTCGAGTTGTTCACCTCTCAGGGCCGGGTGCAGGCCGGCAGCGGGTTGCGCCAGACGGTCAATCTGGCGCCGGGAGCGCGCAGCAGCCTGGTCCTGCCGCTTGAGGGCCACCGCACCGGTTTGGACACTTTGACCATTGCGCTTACCAGTCCGGATGGATTGCCGCTCGACCGCGAGGAAAGCATCTTGGTGCGCCCCGGTGCAATGCCGGTCACCACCAGGCGCGTCATCAGTCTCGCAGCTGGCGGCGGCACCTTGCGCATCGACGGCGAGTTGCTCGCCGCCAGCCTGCTTGACGGCGCTTCGGTGACCGTTGGCGTCACCCGCAACGCGGCCTTCGATGTGGCATCACTGCTGATGGCGCTTGACCGCTATCCCTATGGCTGCGCGGAACAGACCACCAGCCGGGCGCTGCCGCTGCTCTATCTGAGCGAACTCGGAGACGCGCAGGGCAGCAACGATACAGCGATCGCCAAACGCATCGATGATGCCATCACACGGCTCGTGGCCTACCAGTCAGCATCAGGCAGTTTCGGCCTCTGGGGGCCAGGAACGGGTGATCTCTGGCTTGATGCCTATGTCACGGATTTCCTGACCCGTGCCATGGAGAAGGGCTTTTCGGTTCCGCCGGTGGCGAGCCGGCTGGCGCTCGACAATCTGCAGAACGCACTCGCCTATACAACGGATGTGAGCTCTGAGGGCAGCTCGATTGCCTATGCGCTCTACGTTCTGGCGCGCAACCGCAAGGCTGCGGCAACCGATCTGCGCTATTACTCCGACAGCCAGATCGACGCCTTCGCCCAACCGCTGGCGCGAGCCCAGATCGGGGCGGCGCTGTCGCTTTATGGCGATCCGCAACGGGCAGCGGAAAGCTTCCGTTCGGCGTTCAACCATGCGCGCTCGACGGCGATGCTGATCGGCGGACGCGACGACTATGGCTCAGCCCTGCGCGATGGCGCGGCGATGCTGGCGCTGGCAGCGGAATCGACCCCGAGGCCGGGCATCGTGCCCGAGCTGATCCGCTTTGTCGGAAATGCGAAAATCGCGCGGCAATCGACCAGTACCCAGGAAGACGCATGGATGGTGCTGGCGGCCCGGGCGCTGGCCGCCGGCAACAAGTCCATCTCGGTCAATGTCAACGGTCGCGCCTTTGCCGGTGCCTATGAGGCCCGGCTCAGCGGCGAGGAGATCCGGGACAAGCCGCTAACCATCGTCAATCAGGGATCCGATCCGGTCGACGCGGTGGTGACCACGATAGCGGCGCCGGTGCAGCCGCTCAGTGCCGGTGGCAACGGGTTCGAGATCAACCGCAGCTATTACACGCTGGATGGCCAGCCGGCCTCGATCTCATCGGTTCGGCAGAACGAGCGCTTCCTGGTGGTGCTGCAGATGCGCGAAATCAATGCCTGGACTTCGCGCGTGGTCGTCACCGACCTGCTGCCGGCCGGGGTCGTGATCGACAATCCGCGGCTTGTCGGAAGCGCCGAGCTTGGCAACTTCCCCTGGCTGGGTGAGATCTCCGCAAGTCACGCCGAGTTCCGTTCAGACCGCTTCATGGCGGCATTCGACCGGCGCAGCACATCCAACCGCGATTTCGTGGCAGCCTATGTGGTGCGCGCGGTGACGCCCGGGATCTACACCCATCCGGCGGCAGTGGTGGAGGACATGTACCGGCCCGAGCTGGCAGCCCGTACGGCGACCGGGTTCATGGAGGTGCTTAGCAGCCCATGATGGTTCTGCGCAGCATCAGGCATCGGTGGCGGCTGGCTGCGGGGAGCCTTGTAGGCTGCTTGGTGATCATCGTTGCGGCCTGGTTCACGCTCGACCGGCTCGACAAGGCCTACCCGCCACCGCTCGACACCGCGACCGATGTCTCCCGTGACGTCATTGCCCGGGACGGGACACTGTTGCGTGCCTACACCACGCAATCAGGCATTTGGCGGCTGCCTGTAACGCTGGATGCCGTCGATCCGGATTATATCAGGATGCTGATCGCCTATGAGGACCGTCGCTTCCGCTCCCATTTCGGCGTCGACCTGCTGGCGGTCAGCCGTGCCACGATGCAGCTTGCACTCAATGGCGGACGGATCGTCTCGGGCGCATCGACCATCACCATGCAGCTGGCGCGATTGATCGAACCGCGCAGCGAGCGGTCGATCACCGCCAAGCTGAGGCAGATGGCGCGGGCGCTGCAGATCGAACGCCGCCTGAGCAAGGATGAGATTCTGGCGCGCTACCTGATGCTGGCGCCCTATGGTGGCAATCTGGAGGGAGTGCGCGCAGCGAGCTTGGCCTGGTTCGGGCGCGAGCCGAAGAAACTCTCTCTGTCGCAATCGGCACTGCTTGTGGCCCTGCCACAGTCACCCGAGGCGAGGCGACCCGACCGGCATCATGCAACGGCAGTTGAGGCGCGCAACCGGGTGCTTGGGCGAATGGCTGACGCCGGCCTGATCCCGCAAAACGAGATTGCACGCGCTTCAACCGCAAGACTGCCGGGTCAGCGACTGGCGATGCCGGACCTGGCCGCCCATACGGCGGATGCCGCGATGCAGGCGCAGCCTGAGGCAACAACCATCCGGCTGACCCTTGATGCCCACGTCCAGCAGCGGCTGGAGCAGCTTGCGACTGAAAGTGCCGGCCGTCTCGGTCCGAAACAGTCCCTCGCCATGCTGCTTGCCGATGGCCGCACGGGTGAGATCCTTGCCAGCGTCGGCTCCACCGGATATCTCGACGCCTCTCGCGCCGGAGCGGTCGACATGAGCCGCGCCGCCCGGTCGCCGGGCTCGGCGCTGAAGCCGTTCATCTATGGGCTGGCTTTCGAGGACGCGCTGATTGCCGCCGATACACTGATCGACGATGCGCCGGCGGATTTTTCCGGCTACCGACCACGCAATTTCGACCGGGGATACATGGGTGAGGTAAGCATACGCGAGGCGCTTGCCCTGTCGCTCAACGTGCCTGCGGTTCGGTTGCTGGAGGCGGTCGGGCCGCAACGTCTGCTCTCGCGAATGCGGCGCGGCGGGTCTGAGCTGGACCTGCCACCCGGCGGCGCGCCGGGGCTGGCCATCGGGCTTGGCGGAGCCGGTATCAGCCTGCGCGGGCTGGTGCAGCTCTATACCGCCTTCGTCAACGAGGGCATGGCGCGCAGGCTGCATGACGGTTCCGAACCGGGTCTGAGTGCTTACCTGGACCAGCCGGTGTTGGCGGCGGGTGCCAGCTGGCAGGTGGCCGATATCCTTGCGGGCGTCAACCCGCCGCAGGGCGTGCCGCGCCTGGCGATCGCCTACAAGACGGGAACGTCCTACGGCTACCGCGATGCCTGGGCGATCGGGTTTGATGGCCGCCACGTGCTCGGGATCTGGGTCGGGCGACCGGACGCCGCGCCGGTTCCAGGCCTTTCCGGCATCGACACCGCTGCACCGCTGCTGTTCGAGGCGTTTGCCCGGGCCGGGATCGACCGGGTCGATCTTGCATCGCCACCGGCCGGTGTTGCAGTGCAGGCCCGCGCAGCTTTGCCCTACGCGCTGAGAAAATTCAGGCCACGCACAGAACCATCAACTGCAGCCGCCGCGGATGGGTCGCTGCCGCCGCGCATCGTCTACCCGCCGCAGGGTGCGCGCGTGGTGCTCGGCTCCGGCGGGTCGGGACCGCTGATGCCGCTGGTGATCAAGCTGCAGGACGGGGCAGGGCCTTACCGGTTGATCGCCAACGGCTATGCGCTGCCGAAGCCCACACGCCGGCGGGTGCTCAACTGGACACCAGACAGCCCGGGGGCTTCAACCCTCACGGTGATGGACGCCGAAGGCCGTGCGGCAAGCGTCAGCGTCTTCATTGAGAACGATTGAACGAAGCGGCCGATCCGCGCCGCGATCAAGCCGGCCGGCAGGCCAGTTCGTTGCGGCATGAACCAGACCGCGCAGCCGGGTTGTCAGCGCGGTGATCCTCACATTTCTGCGAGTGATCAGGAAATAGAGCTTTTTGCCTGCCGATGGATGTGTTCGAGCAACGGGATCTTCTGGTCCGGATCAATCGTCGTCACCTCTGCTGCGAGCTCACTGTCAACACACAGTTCCGCGTTCTGTCGAGGTGCTCCGTTTGAATCAAGGCGAGACTTTGCTACAGCACGGCTATGACAAAGCCTGTTTTCTATTCCTTCCGCAGATGTCCCTATGCAATACGGGCGCGTCTGGCGCTTGCATCGGCAGGCCTTGACGTCGAATTGCGGGAAGTCGTGCTGCGTGACAAACCCATGGCGTTTCTGGAAGCCTCGCCAAGCGCGACCGTGCCGTGTCTGGTGACCTCGGACGGCGTCCTTGACGAAAGCCTTGATGTGATGATCTGGGCCTTGAAGCAAAACGATCCGGAGGGATGGCTGAACATGCCGGAGGCCGGGTTTGACTGGATTGCCCGGACGGATGGACCGTTCAAGCATGCGCTCGACCGGACCAAATACGCCAATCGCTATCCGGGCGTCGACGCAGCCAGCCAGCGGGATATCGCCGCGGATTTCCTCGCTGAGCTTGATGCCGCAATGGGCGAATGGATCTTCGAGAAGGCATCGCTCGCGGATTTTGCCATCCTTCCGTTCGTCCGCCAGTTCGCCTTTGTCGACAAGGACTGGTTTGACGCCCAGCCGTGGCCGAAGCTGCAGGGCTGGCTTAAGCGGTTTCTGGCGTCCGAGCGGTTTGCCCATGTCATGATGAAGTATCCGCAATGGCAGCCGGGCGATGCGGCTGTCACCTTTCCGTGACCCGCGTCAGCGGGTGCAAATGAGTCCGTTGACCTGTCACCTCCGTCAGAACCGGTTCGGTTCAGGTGGTGTAGCGATTAGAGCCGGAGAGGATCGACCGCTTTGCGGCGGTACCAGTCGAAGCGCGCAACAGTTCGGCGATGGTGTCGCCGTCAACCGGGCGGAAGTAACGATAGCCCTGTCCCAGCAGGCAACCGATCTCAAGCAGCCGGGCTGCCTGCTCCGCGGATTCAATGCCGGCCACTGCATTATAGTATCCGGTAAGTCCTCGCGGTCCGAGTACATGCTCGCCAATGTCCACGAGAGTGTAGCAAATCCGCTGACCACCTCGGCAGCAATATTTCAAAGTCCGCGGGGATGATGTGTTGCACCGAAGTCATTTTCGTTACCTGCGTCCGGCGACATGTTCTCTCACGACGCTCCGGCCAGCGCAGTGTTGACGTCCTGCCAGGTGAGACAAACCACATGGCCGGGGAGGAAGCTATTACCCTGGAAGCGCAGTGTTGAGCCGAAGACTGTTCCTGTGTCCAGGCAAGGCATTTCGGTCAAGCACCGGAATCTCCCAAAGCGGCGGCAGCGCTACGAGCTCGACGGTACCGGGTTCTTGCATCCCGTTTCCTTATTTCGATCGTCCCGACCCGGCCCGGTAGGATTGCAGATCCTCGAGCGTATCTAGGTCGGTGAAATAGGCCGGATCCGCAAGCGCAACCAGATTGACCTTGTCAGGGTGTTCGCGGGTGAACTTGCGGCATCCGGGATTTTTCTTGTCAGCCATCAGGGACCGTTTCAGCGGCAGCGGGATCAGCAGCGGATTGCCGCGTTCATCGCCGTTCACCGGCAGGGTGATCCGGCTTTCATCACCGGCGTGGTGTGCGGCGAGCAGCTGTTCCAGCGCCGGGCCATCCAGAAGCGGTTGATCTCCCAGCACAATTAGCGTCGTGCGGGCTTCCGGCGCAGACCGCAGACCCACAGCTACCGAGCCCTGCTGCCCATCGGCAAAGCCCGGATTGTGGGTGAAGCCGACTACAAGCCCCTCGAGCACCCGCTCGATGTTTTCAGACTGATGGCCGGTGACGACCGTCACCGGTGCGTCGCAGACCGCGGCACAGGCAGCCACGGTTCTGCGGATCATCGGCATGCCATCGATTTCGATCAGCAGTTTGTTGATATCCCCCATCCGGCGCGACAGGCCGGCAGCCAGAACGATCGCTGCGGTGTCATACATCGATACCCTTTCCGCCAGACTGACTGCTTTCAGGCGCAAGCCGAGGGCAGGCCAGTGAAAACATGGATGGCACCGCGCGGATGCACCTTGTCACGAGGAACTGCGTAGTCGGCCGAACCAGCCCTTGCCAGCATTCGCATCTTCGGTGGGCAGATCAACCGGCTGCGGCTGCGGACCGACGATCTCGCTGAACCGGGAAAAGAACTCGCCGGCCAGTTTCTTCGCCGTGCCATCGATCAGGCGGCTGCCGAGCTGGGCAATCTTGCCGCCGATCTCTGCCGCCACCGTGTAGTTGAGTATGGTCGCCTCGCCATCGGGCACTAGGTCCACCTTGGCGCCGCCCTTGGCAAACCCCACCATGCCGCCGGAGCCTTCGCCGCTGATGGTGTAGCCATTGGGCGGATCGAGGTCCGACAGCGTCACCTTTCCGTCGAATTTCGCCTTGACCGGTCCGACCCGCAGCGTGACCTTGGCATTCATTTCGGTCTCGGAGACCTTCTCGATAGACTCGCAGCCGGGAATGCATTTGCGCAATACGTCGTCGTTATTCAGGGCTGCATAGACAACTTCGCGAGGCGCTTCGATGCGCTGTGAACCATTCATTTCCATCTTGCTGTGTCCTTTTGCCTGGTTGGGGCCTGAATGCGGCTTAGAGGGTGCGTTGGCCACGACGTCGGATCTCGATCATTTCCGCGACGATCGAAAAGGCGATTTCGTCGGGGGTGATGGCACCAATGTCGAGGCCGGCCGGAGCGTGAATGGCAGCAATTTGCGCCGATGGGGTTCCGGATTGCTCCAGATCAGCCTTCAGGGCGGCTGCCTTTTTCCTAGAGCCGACAAAAGCCAGATATTTTGCGGGCACCCGCACCGCGGCCTTGAGTGCCGCGCTGTCACCGCGCCCCTGCGTGGCGATCACCACATAATCGCGCTCGCCAGCACCAGCGGGCAGTTCGTAGCCGTCGATCAGGCGGTCGGTTTCGCCGAAGCTTTCGTGATCCGCTGCCGGGGCGCAAACGGTGATGAAGAACCCCATGCGCCGGGCCAGATCGGCAAGCGCGACAGCGACGGGTGATGCGCCGCAAATGAGAAGGCTTGGCCTTGGCAAGACCGGCTCCACGAATACATCCATCGTTCCCTGGCTGGGGCAATGGTTGCTCGCGTAGAGAACCCCTTCACGCAACTCTCCGGGCTTGACCTGGTGTTCACTCAGCTGGTCTTCAGGCTGGATGCTGACAAGCCGCGACTGACCGTCAGAAAGCGCTTCCCGCGCCGCCTTGAGTACGGCCCCGCGGGCGCAGCCACCACCGATCCAGCCGTCCGTGATGGTACCGTCGGCCAGGATCACCGCCTTGGCGCCGGCCTTGGCTGCGGTGACGGACACGGTTCTCACGACAGTCGCCAGCGCGAAAGCTTCGCCCCTGGCTTTGTAATCATTCATCAGATCCAGAATGTCGGACTGGTGCGGCATGATCATATCCTCGCCAGATAGGGTTCTAGGGATTTGAGGCTTTCAAGATTATGGGCCGGAGCAAACAGATCGACATGGGGAAGGGCTGCCTTCATCCCCTGAGCTTCGGGTGCATAGCCTTGCCAGCCGATCATCGGATTGAGCCAGGCGATGCGGCGGCAGCGGCGGCGCAACGCCTGCATCTCGGCGCCCAGGTCTTCGGCCGCTCCGGTATCGTAACCATCGGACACGATCATCACACAGGTACGCGAATGAATGCAGCGCCGGGCGTGCCAACGATTGAAGGTCGCCAGGCTCTCACCGATCCTTGTACCGCCGCCTGTGCCCTGCGCCAGCAAGGACATGCGCTCTACAGCGCGTTGCGGGTTCCGCTCCTTCAGCGCCGGCGAGATGTGAATCAGGCGGGTGTGAAAGATAAAGGCCTCGGCCTCGCGAAAACTGTCGAGCACGCCATGCATGAAACGCAGGAACACAGCGGAATAAAGGCTCATGGATCCAGATGCGTCGAGCAGCATGACCAGCCGCAGCGGCTTGTCCTTGCGCTTTCGCCAGACCAAGTCCAGGGGCGTGCCGCCATGGGCGATGCTCTTGTGGATCGTCCGGCGCAGATCCAGCCTCTGACCGGTTCGCCGCGCATGCATCCGGCGTGTCAGCCGCGCACGCATGCTCTTGGCCAGATGTTCGGCGAGCCGGTGTGCTTCTGCCAGATCCTCAGGATTGGTGAGATGCCTGAAGTCTGTCTTTGACAAGAGTTCGGTGCGGGAGGCGCCTTCGCGCCTGGACTGCCCGGCTTCCGAAACCTCGCTGCCTTCGCCACGCTCGACGTGGTCGGCCTGATCGCTTTCGCCGGAGCTGCGGCGGCCTGCCGTCTCTGTCTGCAGACCCGGCGGTGGGGTTTGCGGTACACCTGAAACCCGGGTTGCCGATTTCATGCCGCGCTGCAGCCACCAGGCATCAAACAGCTCGTCGAATTTCTGCCAGTCCGATTGGCGGCTGCAGAACAGGGATCTCAGCGCCGGCCGCAGACGCGAGGGGCGGGCCGCCCCGCCGCTTGCCACAACTTTCAGCGCATCGCGGGTTTCGGCCAGGCCGAGGATAAAACCGTTGTCGCGCAGGATCTGGGCAAAGCCGTTGAGCTTTGTCATGGCGCCCGCACCGACCGGATTTGCCGTCGTCTCAGCCAGGTTCATCTCAGGCCACCTTGCCCAGAAGACGATCGCTGACCTCACGGGTCATGCGGGATTTGTCCTCTGCCGTCTTGATCAGGCACATCAGCGTCTCGAACACCGCTTCCGGCTCATCGTGGAGGTGACGGATGTTCAGCCCGGCAAGCGTTGCGGCCCAGTCGAGGGTTTCAGCGACGCCCGGCGACTTGCGCAGGTCTTCCTTGCGGATCAGGCTCACCATATTGGCGATCTGAAGCGCCAGATCGGTGTCGATGCCGGGCAAGCGCGACAGGATGATCCGGGCTTCGCGATCGACATCGGGATAATCGACATAGTGATAGAGACAGCGTCGGCGGAGCGCGTCGCTAAGTTCGCGGGTGCCGTTCGAAGTCAGAATGACACGGGGGATCGTGGTCGCCGTGATTGTCCCCAGCTCCGGGATCGAGACCTGGAAGTCCGACAGCAGTTCGAGCAGGAACGCCTCGAATTCCTCGTCCGCCCGGTCGACCTCGTCGATGAGCAGCACCGGCGGCTTGTCCTGCCGGATCGCTGACAGGAGCGGCCGTTCCAGCAGATAGGTCTCGCTGAAAACATGTTCTTCGACCGCAGAGGCGTCGGTGCCGTCGCGCGCCTTGATGGCGAGCAACTGCCGCTGATAGTTCCACTCGTAAAGCGCTGCACTCTGATCCAGCCCCTCGTAGCATTGTAGCCGGATCAGCTTGGTGTCGTGAAACTGTGCTAGAGCACGCGCTACCTCGGTTTTGCCGACGCCAGCCTCGCCTTCAAGCAACAACGGACGCTTGAGGCTGTCCATCAACCACAGCGCCGTCGCCAGGTCGCGATCGGGGATGTACCCGACCGCAGCGAGCTCTGTGGCGACTTTTTCCTGAGGGATATTCACCGGACAGTCCCCGACCTTACGCGTGCAGACCCAGTTTCTCGCCAACCTGCCAGAGCCGCCACGCATCATGCGGCATCTGGATGTGTCCGGCGCCGAGGAACGCGTAGGCGTCGTTCACCGCGTTGGAGAAGCAGGGTACGCCGCCGACATGCGGGCTTTCGCCCACACCTTTGGCACCGATGGGATGGTGCGGCGAGGGGGTCACCGTATGATCGGTTTCCCAGTGCGGTGTTTCCACGGCAGTGGGCAGGAAGAAATCCATGAAGGACGCGCCCATGACGTTGCCGTGCTCGTCATAACGGATCTCCTGGCCCATGGCGCAGGCGAAGGCTTCGGTAAGGCCGCCATGCACCTGGCCCTCTATGACCATCGGGTTGATACGGGTACCGCAGTCATCCAGCGCATAGAAGCGCCGGGTCTTGGCGACACCGGTGTCCACGTCGATGTCCATGACGCAGAAATAGGCGCCGAAAGGGTAGGTCATGTTCGGCGGCTCGTAGTAGTTCACCGCCTCCAATCCCGGCTCCATGTTCGGTGGCGGAGCATTGTAGGACGCCCAGGCGATTTCCTTCATGGTCTTGAACTTTTCCGGCAGACCCTTGACCCGGAAGCGGTCGACATCCCACTCGAGATCACCTTCATGCACTTCCAGCATGTGGGCGGCGATCATCTGCGCCTTCGCCTTGATCTTGCGTGCCGACACGGCGGTCGCGGCACCCGCCACCGGGGTCGAACGCGAGCCATAGGTGCCGAGGCCGTAGGGCGCGGTGTCGGTGTTGCCTTCTTCGATCATGATGTCGTCGGCAGGTATGCCGATTTCGGTGGCGATGATCTGGGCGTAGGTGGTCTCGTGACCCTGGCCCTGGCTCTTTGTGCCCATGCGGGCAATGACCGAACCGGTGGGGTGGATGCGGATTTCGGCCGAGTCGAACATGGCGACACCGAGAATGTCGCAGTTCTTCGAGGGTCCCGCGCCGACGATCTCGGTGAAGAAAGAGATGCCGATGCCCATGATTTCTCGCGTTTCGCCACGCTTGAAGGCTTCGCGTTTCTTTGCCTGCTCCGCGCGCAGCTCCTTGTAGCCGACGGTGTCCATCGCCTTCTTCATGGCAGTGTGATAGTCGCCGCTGTCATATTCCCAGCCAAGGGCCGATTTGTAGGGGAATTGCTCGGGCTTGATAAAGTTCTTGATGCGCAGTTCCGCTGCGTCCATGCCGAGCTTTTCTGCCAGCAGTTCCACAGCGCGCTCGATAGCAAACACCGCTTCGGTGACGCGGAACGAGCAGCGATAGGCCACACCGCCCGACGCCTTGTTGGTGTAAACACCGTCTACGACCAGGTGTGCGGTGGGGATGTCATAGGATCCGGTGCAGATATTCATGAAACCGGCCGGCCATTTGGATGGATCGGCGCAGGCGTCGAAAGCGCCATGATCGGCCAGAACGTGCACCCGCATACCCTGGATCTTGCCATCCTTGGTGGCGGCAAGCTCGGTGGTCATGTGGTAATCGCGGGCAAATGACGTGGTGGAGAGATTTTCCATCCGGTCCTCGACCCATTTGACCGGAACGCCGAGCACGATCGAGCCGACTACCGAACAGACATAGCCGGCATAGGCGCCGACCTTGTTGCCGAAGCCGCCGCCGATATCGGGGGCGATGACGTGAATCTTGTGTTCGGGCAGACCGGAAATCAGCGAAACGACAGTTCGGATCACATGCGGCGCCTGGAAGGTGCCCCACAGCGTCAACTCGCCTTTGACCTTGTCGAAGGAGGCCACCGACTGGCAGGTTTCCAGCGGTGAGGGATGGGTGCGGTGATCGACCAGCATTTCCTTGATGGTCACGTCGGCTTCGGCAAAAACCTTGTCCGTGGCGTCCTTGTCGCCGATCTGCCATTCGAAGATGTGGTTGGGATGTTTGCGCGGGCCGTGGGCTCCTTCCATCTTGTCCTGAATATCCTCGCGCAGGATTGGCGCATCCTCGTCCATTGATCTGAACGGATCGACGATGCAGGGCAGGGCCTCGTAATCGACGTCCACCAGTTCGGTGGCATCGGATGCGATGTAGCGGTCCTCGGCGATGACGAAGGCCACTTCCTGGTTCTGAAACAGTACCTTTTCCTCGGCGAGCACCGCCTGCACGTCGCCGGCGAGCGTCGGCATGTAATGCAGGCCCAGCGGCTTCAGGTCGGCAGCAGTGAGCACGGCGACCACGCCCGGCAGCGCCTTGGCGCGGCTGGTGTCGATGCTCTTGATGCGTGCGTGAGCGTGAGGAGAGCGGACGAAATCGCCAAACAGCATACCCGGCAGTTTCAGATCATCGACATAACTGCCCTTGCCTTGCGTGAAGCGGATGTCTTCGACCCGTTTGCGCTTGCAGCCCATGCCCTGGAGTTTTTCGGTCCGTTCGGCGCGATCCTGATCAATCTTGGTCTGGTCGTTCATTCTGCGGCCTCCTGATACGGGGTTCCGTTGATCTTGGCTGCGGCATACTGAATCGCCTTGACGATGTTGACGTAACCGGTGCAGCGGCAAAGATTGCCGGCGATGCCATTGCGGATTTCATCTTCGGTCGGGGTCGGGTTTTCTTGCAGCAGGCGGTGCGCCCGCAGGATCATTCCCGGCGTGCAATATCCGCATTGCAGGCCGTGCATCATGCGGAAGCCTTCCTGCAGCGCGCTCAGTGTCCCGTCGGGATTGGCCATTCCTTCGATGGTGGTGATCTCGGCGCCATTGGCCTGGACCGCGAAGGTCATGCAGCTTTTCACCGACATGTCGTCCATCTCGACTGTGCAGGCGCCGCAATGCCCAGTGTCACAGCCGATATGGGCGCCGGTGAGATCTTGCTGTTCGCGCAGGAAGTGGATCAGCAAGGTGCGAGGCTCCACGAGCGCCTCGACCTTCTTTCCGTTGATGGTCAGTTCAATTTGCGATTTCGTCATTGGTGTTCCCCTCAACCCTTGGCCCGCGACTGCGCCCGTTCGAGTGCGCGCCGCATCATGACGCCCGCCATCTTGGTCCGGTATTCGGAAGGCCCGCGCATGTCGGTGGCCGGCTCGGTGATGGCTTCGGCGGCCGCTACCGCGGCATCGACCGATGCCTTGTCGAGGTTGGTGCCGACCAGCAGCTCGGCGGCCGCGGACGCCCAGAGCGGCGTTTCCGAGACGTTGGTCAGCCCGATCGAGGCGCTGGTGCATTTGCCATCGGCCATGGTGATGGCGACGGCTGCAGCAGCGGTGGCATAGTCGCCGACCTTGCGCTTGAGCTTCTCATAGGCATAGCCGTGATCTGCGGGCGGGATCGGGATGCGGACCTCGGTCAGGATATCGCCATGCTCGAGGGATGTGAAATAGGCGCCTTGATAGAAGTCACGGGCGGCGATATCGCGGCTGCCACCCGGGCCGGTGACCGCATAGGTCGCCCCGAGGCACATCATCAGCGCGGGCATGTCATTGCCCGGATCGCCATTGGCGACATTGCCTCCAAAAGTTCCCTTGTAGCGGATTTGCGGATCGGCGATCAGCCGCGAGGTTTCGGCAATGACAGGCAGGTGCTTTTCCAGGTCGTGCGATGTGATCAGCTCGAATTGCGTGGTCATGGCGCCGATGACGATCTCCTCGCCCCGAACGGCAATCCCCTTGAGATCTCCAATGCCTGAAATGTCGACCAGATGTTCGGGTGAAGCAAGCCGCGTCTTCATGAGCGGGATCAGGCTGTGTCCGCCGGCAAGAATATTTGCTTCTTCGCCAAGCTTTGCAAGCAGGCCCACAGCATCTTCCACGGTTGCAGGTCGATGATAATCGAATGCGCCAGGTATCATTTAGTCTCCTCCCAAACCACGCCGAATGAAAGTCCGGTCAAGCGGCCTGTCGCAAAGGACATTGTATTGAGCGGTCTCGGCTGACCATAGAAGAACGGCAATTGGATCGAAGCGAAACAGCCTGGCGGTGCGATGACTGCTTATTTTCACGAAATACGTGCTGCTCGCACGAACTGCGTCAACACGGCTGACATAAATTTCAGGCGGCACCCGGGTTCTGGAGCGCCTGATAGCTTACAAGTTCCTGCCGGAGCTCGCCCACACGGGCGCGGCTTATCGGCACGGTCCGGCGTACCGGGGAATCGAGTTCGGCAATGGCCGCGTCGCCCGATTTCTTCACCCGTCCGACACGATCCAGATTGACGATGTAGCTGCGGTGGGTGCGGTAGAATGGTGGCTTGGGCAGGCGCTCGAAGATCTCGCTTATGGAGAGCGAGCAGAACAGGTCGTCGCGGCCATTGAAGATGTAGGTGTAATGGGCGTTGGCATGCACGGACACAACTTCGCTGGCCGCGATATGAAAGCGGTTTCCGTTCTTTTCGATGGGCAGAAGGATGGTCGAACGCGATTCCGCCTGAATAGCCGCTTTCACGCCGGCGGACGTATTGTCCGGGGTGCCGCCGTCAATCGTGCGTGCACTGATCTTATCTGCGCGCTCATCTTCACTGCCGTGCCCGGTCTCGTCCGGGTCCAGCCGTCTCTGTTTGGGGACCAGCGTCAGCATGAAGATGCCGGAGACGGCAAAGGCGACGATGCTGACGATCAGGGCCAGGGTGTCGCTGGAGATGAAGGAGGTCGACGTCAGCGGTGAAGCCAGTGCGAAATCGAAGCTGGTGCCTTCCATCGCCGTGTAATGCATGCCGGACACCGCGCAGCCGAGAAACACCGCACAGAGGAACAGCGGTGGCCGCCGGTCGGCCGAAAACGCCAGCCAGAGGGCCATGCCGGAAGCGGTGACGGCAATGAAGAAGCTGACGATGACATAGACCGGATCGTAGCTGATCCGCGCGCTCGAATGCAGCGCGATCATGCCGACATAATGCATGGTGGTGATGCCGATGCCCATCACTGCCGCGGCGATTGCAAGCAGATGCGGTGAGCGCAGGCTCGCCAGAAAGATGGCCACACCGGTCACCAGCACACACAGCAGGAACGACAACAGAGTGGGCAGCACCAGGTAGTCGACCTCTGCCGCCGTGCCCATCGACAACATGCCGATAAAATGCATGCCCCAGATGCCGACCGCCAGGGTGATCGCCGAGGCGGCGATCAGCAGCCGGCGGTTGAGCGCGAAGGCGCCGGGAATGCGCAGCGCCAGATTCAGGCCGACATAGCTGGCCTGAATGGCAACAAGGATCGAAAGCGCGATCAGATAGAGGTTGTGATGAGACACCATTACCGGCTGGCCTCGTCAGCTTGGCACGGGTCTTGTTCCAGGATCATGAATCGAAGCTAGCATACTTCAAAGCCCGATTTCCATCACGCCACAGGGTTGCGGCCACTGGATGTTCAGGCGGTCAGCACGCTCATGTCGCCGATGCGAGAGAGCGACAAGAGCTTCCCCTGAATGTCTCCGGCCTTCGGCGCTGTGGCTGCTCTCGAATGTCGTCGGCACGGTGGGCGACAACATCGGCACACACATCATGCTCATCCACCATGGGTTGCGCGCGAATGAACCGCGATGCTGCTACGGCAGGCAAAGCATACATGCTGAGACGGCCCGATGCCGGCAGCGTTCGACGATGATAAAGACAGGAAACTTCTGGCTTGTGGAGGCAACAATTAGTCGCAAAGCCTCAATCCGATACAGCAACTTTGAATAAAAATTTAATTGTACAACACCACGAGCCCGAGATGCGGTCGAAGGTAGGTAAAGGTCAATTAAAAACTCCCGGTCATGACAATCTTTTGCATGGAAACTTTATTGCATCAGGGGTGATGTCTTACAAGGCCGCTTGTCTTCCCCGGTTTGGATATCGGCCGAGATGACGAGATCATGATCCGTCGGCCGCTAACCATAGTGGGTGAATGCGGACGCTTGTTCCCGGAAGCTGTGTTTTTTGACACGACGCACCATCCCCGCTGGCCGTACTCAGGCACGCCCGCCGGAAAATCCGGCCGCCAGGGGGAGGGCGCTTTGTTGAAAGAGAGATTGCGCTTATGGGTACTTCAGATTTTGCAGGCTGGGATCATGGCCGCCATCAGTCGCCGGAAGAAGAGCTTCCCAGGCTGTTCATCTGGTTCGCGAGTCTGTCATCGGTCTCAGTCGTTTTGCGCATCTTCGCCTGAGTCTATCTGTCGCCCGCCGACGATCCGACCTTTCAGTTCTCGGAGGAGGGCATCAACACGGCACTCTCGGCCATCTGCATGGCCATGGCCGGGGTGAGCGCGGTGCTGGTGTTTTATCTGCGTGCCAGGACCTTCGATTACGGGGCACTTTTCTGGTAGCTGCTGGCCGCGGGCTGCGTTTTCCTGTCGATTGACGAGCAGCTGGGTTTTCATGAACGCGGCGGGACAATGCTCGATACAAGCAGCCTGGGCGGGCTGGAGAGTTTTCGCAACTGGAACGACATCATCGTGATTGCCTATGGCTTTGTCGTGCTGGCGGTGGCCGGCCTGTTCCGCCGTGAAGTCCTCCGCTCTAAAACCTTTGCAACGCTGCTCGCCATCGGCTTCGGGTTCTTTGTCATTCACACCGCGGTTGACAGCATCGTTGCAAGCTCCTTTGTCTGGAAGGATGTGCCGGAGGAGGGCAGCAAGCTGCTCAGCGTATACTTGCTGTTTCTGGCCACCACTGCCCGGCTGGTGCTGCTGATCGAAGAGATGCTGTCCGCGCACCGCTAAGCGATCGACCCGGTTGACGTCAGCGTCCACGGCGGAGGGCGCAGTTCCTCGCCAGGCCTCGTCGTTGCCGGAGACGATGGCTGTGACACGGACTTTGGTCTTCTTGCAGACGAGTTCGGAGATCTTGTAGTCGTCGAGTTCACGCTGACCTGATCGGTCCGGCACTGCCGCCCCTGCTGCAAAACCCTTGCATCTGATGGATAAAATACGGCCGTGGGCGAGCCAGCAGAAAGTTTTCTCAAGGGCAAGTGGCGGAGGGGGTGGGATTCGAACCCACGGTACGGTCTCCCGCACGCCGGTTTTCAAGACCGGTGCCTTAAACCGCTCGGCCACCCCTCCAAGACATTGATATGTTGAAGCATTCGGGACAAACAAACGCGCGGTTTCAGCCGCCTGCGTCCATCCTGCTACCAATCGTCCTTCGGAGGCGCTTCTACAGCTTCCATAGAACTCCAGTCAATCTCTATCGAAATCGGTGCCCGCTTTTTCCGGTTTGCACGGCGCCCCGAACCAGACAACCGGTCGAGTTCATGGCGCGGATCAAGGCGATGAGCCAGTGTCAGGTTGCGAGCACCCCCATTATCAGCTTTGCGGTGATGGGAAGCAGCGTTGGTTTCAGTGCTATTCGGCTTCGCTGGCGACGAGGTCTAGCACGGATGTTGTTGCGCTGATTTGAAAAAGCCAGCATGACCGCAGCAGTTTTCCAGCGATCCACCGGCTCGGGCAAGGCACGTCACAGAGGTTTTTTTGCACTGGAATGAAACCAATTGAACTGGTGAAGCGTATCGGTTGATATGTACACTGTTCCGGAGATCAACAATGCACGCTAAAACATCACTGTTCGGTGCCCTGTCGGCACTTGCGCTTTTACTTGCCCCGGTTTCTGCAAATGCCGAACAACTCACAGGTGGCGAGCTCAAACAGTTCGTCAACGGCAAGCGCGTGTATCTGGCAACACCATTCGGCGGCGAGTTTCCGCTCAACTACAAGCGCTCTGGCGTGGTGACCGGCGACGGCACGGCACTGGGACTTGGCAAGTTCTTCGCCCCTAAGGAAAGCGGGCGCTGGTGGGTGAAGGGTGAAAACCTGTGCCAGCAGTGGCCAACCTGGTACGACGGAAAGACCACATGCTTTCAGATCCGGAAAACGGGCGAGAACTCGCTCAATTGGGTTCGCGATGACGGCCGTAGCGGCAAGGCCAGAATTGAGGGCTGAGATTCATCAATAGTTTACCACGCTGGCCTCAATAAGCCGTTTCGCCGGGTCGCTGATCGCAATTTTGCCATGTTGCCCGGCGAGTTAAACCTTCGATTAGGACATAAGACGCTTTGATCGAAGGGGACGGCTTTGCAGGGGACTGACTGCCAGGCCATAATGGCGACCGCCAGAATATCGGGTAGCGGTGTGGGACACAGATTGATGGATCGAACCGGGGCAGGGTTGCGTTCAGCGGCCGGCGTGGGAATCGTGGCGTTGCTTGCACTTGGGCTCGCCGGATGCAGTTCGTCATCCAGCTCGAAAAGCAAATCCTCACCGTCGCACATCAACACCAAATCTAAATTCTCCGTCTCCGAATATGGTGTAGCCGCAAGCCCGCGGATCACCACGGCCAAGCGGCCCGAGAAGGGCGGCGGGCGGGCGATGGTCGGAAAGCCCTACCGGGTACGTGGCAAGTGGTACACGCCCAAGGAAGAGCCGAACTACGACAAGGCCGGACTGGCTTCCTGGTACGGTCCCAATTTCCACGGCCGGCTGACGGCAAATGGCGAGATCTACGACCAGTTCCACCTCTCTGCGGCGCATCCGACATTTCCGCTGCCAAGCTATGCCCGGGTGACCAACAAGAAGAACGGCAACACCGTGATTGTCCGCGTCAATGATCGCGGACCGTTTGCCCATGGGCGCATCATCGACCTTTCGAACAAGGCTGCGGAACTGCTCGACATGAAACAGGAAGGCGTTGCAGCTGTCCGCGTTGAATATGTCGGCCGGGCGCCTGTCGAAGGCGATGACACGCGCTACCTCATGGCGAGCTACCGACCCGGCGGGTCCAGTGAACCGGCCGGCGGTGTGATCGCCACCGGTGTCATGATGGCAATGAACGCTGTCGATACAGCGCTTCCGGGCGTCGGTTCCGCACAGGCATCGATCGCGCCGCCTGCGGTTCTCGCCTCGGCCCCGGTATCCGCGCTACAGGCAGGTACGGTCGCTGGCCTTACGTCTTCTGCGCTGGACATTCCAGCTGGATTCGCGCTTCCCGACGTGGGACCGGTGCTTCCCGAAAGACCGACTTTCGGAATGCCGATCGCCGCCAATTCCGGGGCACGAATGCAGGATGTCGGCATGGCCTTCTGGGGAGCCCGCCTGGTCGTGGAGAAAACTCCGTTCGACCGCCTGCTGGGCGCAGCCTCCGAACAGCGCTGAAGCCCGGGACGCTACTGCAGGTTCACGCAAATCAGATCATTTCAACCTGCGGACTGACGAGCGGCCTGGGCTGCCGGAGTGCTTTAAAGCATTGATCCGGCGTGGCCTGGTTGCTAGTCTGGTGAAATATCCCAATTTCTTCGTTGATGGATGGCCCTATGACCCGGTCGGTTTTCGCCCGCCTGTTTTTCGTCTTGGTGCTGCTGGTTGGCGGCTCGGTGTCGCCGGTATTGGCGCAACTTTTCGAGACGCGCGCCAAACAGGCCTATCTGATCGATGCCGATACCGGCACGGTGCTGTTCGCCAAGAATGAAGACGAGACTGTGCCGCCCGCATCGCTGGCCAAGCTGATGACGATGGAAGTCGTGTTCAACGCCATCCGCAGCGGCCGCTTGACGCTGGACGACACGTTCCAGGTGTCGGAGAATGCCTGGCGTACCGGGGGTGCGATATCGCGCACCTCGACGATGTTTGCCGAGCTGAAATCATCGATCCGGCTGGAAGACCTGATCCAGGGCGTGATCGTTCAGTCGGCCAATGACGGCTGCATCATCATTGCCGAGGGTATGGCGGGCTCGGAGGAGAATTTTGCCAGGCTGATGACCGAGCGCGCCCGCGAGATCGGCCTGACCACCTCGGTGTTCGGGAATTCCAACGGACTGCCGCATCCTGATTCCAAGGTGACGATGAAGGATCTGGTTACGCTGGCCCGGCACATCCAGTCCACCTATCCGGAGTTCTACAAATATTACTCGCAACCGGAATTCACCTGGAACAACATCAGGCAACGCAATCGCAACCCGCTTTTGGGGCTCGGTATCGGCGTGGACGGGCTGAAGACCGGTTTTACCGAGGAGTCAGGCTACGCCATCGTCTCGTCGATCAAGCGCGATGGTCGACGGCTGTTTCTGGCGATGAGCGGCATGGCGACCGAGCGGGAACGGGCCGAGGAATCGCGCAAGATGCTCGAATGGGGCATTCGCGCGTTCGAACGCAAGACATTGTTTGCCGAGGGTGAAACCATCGGCGAGGTCAGCGTGTATGGCGGTGGGGAGAGTGCAATTGTAAAGGCCAAAGGCGCGGTCGATATTCTGCTGCCAATCACCAATCCGGACCGGCTGGCTGCGCGAATCACCTACCGCTGGCCGCTGCGTGCGCCGATTGAGGCGGGCGCCCAGGTCGGCGTTCTCAAGGTTTATATCGGCGATACGCTGTCCCAGGAGCAGCCACTTTATGCAATGGAGGCCGTGGACAAGGGGCCATTGCACACCCAGGCGCTCGATGCGCTGATTGAACTTGCGCAATTCTGGCTGTAACGGCCCTGCCAGCGTTCATTTCCGGATTGAATTGCTTTAGACAATGGCGAACCGGTAACTTCCGGTGACCTCATCAACATGTTCCGTGCGCGATCAAGCCTGCGGCGACAGGGAAAATGACACGTGACGAAAAGTGCAGGTCTGTTCATAACCTTTGAAGGCGGAGAAGGGGTCGGCAAGTCGACTCAGATCAGCCGTCTGGCCGATGTTCTCAGGCGCCGGGGACACGATGTGCTGGTCACGCGTGAACCCGGCGGCTCTCTCGGTGCCGAAGCGGTGCGGCACGTGCTTCTGTCAGGTGCTGCGGAAGAATTCGGCGTGCGCATGGAAGCCATGCTGTTTGCGGCAGCGCGCAGCGACCATATTGAGCAGGTGATCCGCCCCGCAGTTGCCGAGGGAACAATCGTTCTGTGCGACAGGTTCATGGACTCGAGCCGGGTCTACCAGGGGGTGACCGGCAATCTTGAGCCGCAATTCATCGAGCATCTCGAACGCATAGCCGTTAACGGCATGATCCCGGATCTGACGCTGGTGTTCGACCTGCCCGCATCGGTCGGATTGGGACGGGCCAAGGCGCGCGAAGGCAAGGATGCAGCCCCCGACCGGTTCGAGAAGGAAGAAGTGTCCACCCACGAGAAGCGGCGCGAAGCCTTTATCGACCTGACACGCACGGAGCCTGAGCGATGCAAGCTCATCGATGCCAACAAGGCCGAAGATCTGGTGGCACTCGCTGTTCTCGCCGCAGTCGATCCAATCCTGCATGAGGGAGCAGCAGACGAAGCTGTGAAGGGCCAAAAGGCATGAGTGGAGAGCAGCCAGGCTTGCTCGAAGGTGCCATTCCACCAGAGCGCAACACGGTGCTTTATGGCCATGATTTGCAGCAGGAATTCCTGGCCACAGCCTATCGATCCGGCCGCATGCATCACGCCATTCTGATCGAGGGTGCAGAAGGAATTGGCAAGGCCACGCTGGCCTACCGCTTTGCCCATCACGTGCTGACCCATCCCGACCCGCTGAAGGCGCCTGATCAGATTTCCGATCCGGATCTCGACGTTCCCGTCGGGCGCCAGATTTCATCCGGCGCCTCACACAGTGTGCTGCATCTGGCACGGCCGGTGGATGAGAAGACCGGCAAGGCGAAATCCGTCATCACCGTGGACGAGGTGCGCCGGGCGGGCAAGTTCTTCGGCCAGACCTCGGGCACCGGCAACTGGCGGGTGGCGATCATCGATCCGGCCGACGATCTCAACCGCAATGCCGCCAACGCCATCCTGAAAATCCTCGAGGAACCGCCGAAACGGTCGCTGTTCCTGGTGCTGTCGCATACGCCGGGCCGGCTGCTTCCGACCATTCGCTCGCGCTGCCTGTCACTGAAACTCAATCCACTGTCTGCCCCGGACCTCAACCGTGCGCTCGGACATCTGGGAGCAGCACCGGGTGAAACCGATGCAATCATCCGGCTGAGCGAAGGCAGTGTTTCTCGCGCGCTGTTGTTGCGGAACTACGGTGGCGTCGAGATCGCCGAAGCCTTTGTCGACATTCTCGAACGCGGCAGCCTCGACAACCGCGAACCGATCTACAAGCTTGCCGAAACGCTGGCCGCGCGCGATCGCGACGTGGCCTATGACTTCTTCACCGGTTTCGCCGTCGACCGCGTGCAGCAGATGGCACGGGAGGCGGGCGCTGCCGGAGACCTGGCGGAGGCCGACCGGCTGGCACGAATGTCGGTCACGTTGTCTGACCATTTCGCCACGGCGGCAGCCTTTAATCTTGATCGCAAGCAGACCGTGCTGCACGTGTTTTCGATATTCTTCGGGTAACGCACGCCGCACTCGCTTGGTTCGAGTTGGGTGAGAACCTACATGCGTTTCATCGACTGGCGGAGCGACCGGTGCGTGTCCATCTTAAGGTACGGCGCTCCGGCGGGTTGCGCCGCGACGCTTTACGCCGGAAAGGCATGCCATCCTATGGCATCCGGCGGCTTGATCGCCTATGACCACAGCGCGTATAGACCGATCTGTCGATCCAGACCCGGACATGGAATTCGAAGGCAAACATGAGCACCGAGCGTTATTACATCACCACACCGATCTTCTATCCCAACGGGGTGCCGCATATCGGTCACGCCTATACGGCAATTGCGACGGATGTGCTGGCGCGGTTTCAGCGGCTTGACGGCAAGGACGTCTTCTTCCTGTCGGGCACCGACGAGCACGGCCAGAAGATGCAGCAGACGGCAGAGAAGGAAGGTGTCAAGCCGATCGAGCTCGCCGACAAGAACTCCGCCGTGTTCCGCGACATGCTCTCCCAGCTCAACTGCTCCAATGATGATTTCATCCGCACCACCGAAGAGCGCCACAAGCGCGCGGTGCAGGAATTGTGGAAGCGGATGGAAGCCAATGGCGACATCTATCTGGGCAATTACGGCGGCTGGTATTCGGTTCGCCAGGAAGCCTATTTCGACGAGGCGGAAACCACAGTCGGCGAAGACGGCGTGCGGCGTGAACCGCTTGGCTCTCCGGTCGAATGGGTGGAGGAAGAGAGCTATTACTTCAAGCTTTCGGCCTATGGCGAAAAGCTGCTGGAACTCTACGAGACCAATCCGGATTTCGTGGCTCCGAGCGAACGGCGCAACGAGGTTGCGAGCTTCGTCAAATCCGGTCTGAGAGACCTGTCGATCTCGCGCACGACCTTCGACTGGGGCGTGCCGGTTCCCGGCGATGAAAAGCACGTCATGTATGTCTGGGTGGACGCGCTGACCAATTACATCACCGCCGCCGGCTTCCCTGACGAAGCTTCCGACCGGTGGAACCACTGGCCCGCAATCCACATGATCGGCAAGGATATCGTCCGCTTCCACGCCGTCTACTGGCCAGCATTCCTGATGTCAGCCGGGCTCGCGCTGCCGGAAAAGGTGTTCGCCCACGGCTTCCTGCTGGTCAAGGGCGAGAAGATGTCGAAATCCATCGGCAACGTCGTCGATCCGTTCGCGCTGATCGAAGCCTATGGGCTCGACCAGGTGCGCTACTTCTTCATGCGTGAAGTGCCGTTCGGTCAGGATGGCAGCTACAGCCCCGAGAGCATCGCCACCAGGATCAATTCCGATCTTGCCAACGGCATCGGCAATCTCGCCAGCCGTTCGCTGTCGATGATCAACAAGAACTGCGACGGCAGGATGCCTGAATGCGGTGTGCTGACCGATGAGGACAAGGCTCTGCTGACCACCATCGACACGGTGATCGAGAGCGTGCGCACCGACATGGCGAATTTCCAGATCCACAAGGCGCTTGCCTCGATCATCGACGTGGTTGCCGATGGCGACCGCTATTTTGCCAACAACGAGCCTTGGGCGCTGAAGAAGACCGATCCGGCGCGGATGGAAACAGTGCTCTACGTTACCGCGGAAACGGTGCGGCAGATCTCGATCCTTTTGCAGCCCTTCATGCCGGAATCGGCGGGTAGGCTGCTCGATCTGGTAGCGGCTCCCGCCAACAAACGCGATTTCAAGGCCCTGGGCGAAGCAGGCCGGTTGCAGGCAGGCACGCCGATCGACAAGCCTGCCCCGATCTTCCCGCGCTACGTTGCGCCGGAAGAGGCATGAGACCAATGCTGATTGACAGCCATTGCCACCTCGATTTTGCCGATTTCGACGCGGAACGCGACGAGCTTGTGGAGCGCGCCCACGCTTCCGGCGTAAAGCAGATTGTGACGATTTCGACCCGTGTCAGGAAGCTCGACACGTTGCTGGCGCTGACCGAGCGCTATCCAAGCGTGTTCTGCTCCGTCGGCACCCATCCGAACAATGCCGATGAAGAGCTGGACGTAACGGCAGACCAGCTGGTGGCGCTGGCCGAGGCGCATGAGAAGGTGGTGGCGATCGGTGAGGCCGGGCTCGACTATTTCTACGAAACGCAGAAACCGGAGGACCAGAAGACCGGACTCAGGCGTCACATCGAGGCTGCCCGCCGCACGCAGCTGCCGCTGGTCATCCACAGCCGCAGCGCCGACGACGACATGGCTCAAATCCTGACCGAGGAAACGGGGAAGGGGGCCTTTCCCTTCATTCTGCATTGCTTTTCCTCCGGGCAGGCACTGGCCGATACCGGCGTGGCGCTTGGGGGCTATGTCTCGTTTTCAGGCATCCTGACCTTTCCGAAATCAACGGAACTGCGGGACATCGCCAAGAGCGTGCCGATGGACCGGCTGCTGGTTGAGACCGATGCGCCATATCTGGCGCCCAAGCGCTGGCGCGGCAAGCGCAACGAGCCATCCTATGTGGTCAACACCGCGGAAGTTTTGGCCGAAGTCAAAGGCGTGTCCTATGAGGAGATCGCCCGGATCACAACCGAGAACGCCTTCCGTTGTTTCTCGACGATGCCTAAGCTGTGACGGTACCGGTACGCCGCCAATTCACAATTCTCGGTTGCGCCTCGTCTCCGGGCGTGCCGCGGGTCAATGGCGACTGGGGCGCCTGCGATCCGGACAACCCTAAGAACCGGCGCACCCGGGCGGCCTTCCTGATCCGCCAATTCAGCGCCGATGGCGGTGAAACCACGATCGTGGTCGATACCGGGCCGGATTTCCGCGAGCAGATGATCGCCAGCAAGGTTCGAAGCATCGATGCGGTGCTCTACACTCATTCGCATGCCGATCACGTGCACGGCATCGACGATCTGCGCGGCTTTGCGCTGACGCAGCGCAGGCAGATCCCGATCCACGCCGATCCTGAAACCATGGCACGGATCCGCGCCGGCTTCGGCTATTGCCTGGAAACACCTGCAGGCAGCAACTATCCGCCGATCACAACGCCGGTGCTGATCAATTCACTGGACAAGCCGATCACGATCACGGGCGAGGGCGGGGCGGTCGAGGTGCAACCGCTCGACCAGGCGCATGGATCGATCCGGTCGCTGGGCTTTCGCATCGGTGATGTCGCCTACTGCTGCGATGTCAGCGATTTTCCCCGCTCGACTGTCGAGAAGCTGCAGAACCTCGATGTGCTGATCATCGACTCGCTGCAATACAAGCCGCATCCGAGCCATTTGTCGATCGATCAGGCGCTGTGGTGGGTCGAGAAACTCGACCCGAAACGCGCCATCCTGACCCACATGCACGTGCCGCTCGACTATCAGACCGTACTCAACGAGACACCGGAACGCGTCGAGCCGGGCTATGACGGATTGACCATCGACATAGAGCTTTGAGCATGAGCGAAACCGCCACGGAAATGACGCCGGACCTGATCCCTGCCGGCTCGAGCATGGCCCGGGTGGCGCAGGCCGCTGCGGCCTCCGGGCTGCAGATTCGGATCCTGAAAATGGCGCAGTCCACACGCACGGCGCAGGAAGCTGCAGTTGCTGCCGGCTGTGATGTCGGGCAGATCGTGAAATCGCTGGTCTTTGAAAATGCCGCTACCAGGCAGCTCAATCTGATGCTGGTCTCGGGCGGACACAATGCGGATATGGACTACATTTCAGAAGCTTACGGCTTGAAATTCTCCCGCTGCGATGTGCGCCGTGTGCGCGACGAAACCGGTTTTGCCATTGGCGGTGTAGCGCCGATCGGGCATTTGAACCCGATTTCGGTCTATATGGACCGCACGCTGCTCGTTCATGCCGAAGTCTGGGCTGCCGCCGGCCGGCCCGACAGCATCTTCAGCGTCGATCCGCGGGCTCTGGCCACAGCGATCGGCGCTAGCGTGATCGATGTGCGCGCAGACAAGGCAGGCTCTCAAAGCTGATCCCGTCACACTGGTGTGTCGCGCGCCAGCCATTCTAGAATGGACTGCGAGTGCTCACCACGCGCCGGGATTTTTCGGCCTGCCGCATTAACCGGTGCGGTTGAGAAGCGTGGCGCAGGTGCGGCCTGGAGCACACCATCGGTCTCAAGCCAGACACCGCGCGCCGCCATGTGCGGATCGCTGGCCGACTGCTTCGGATCAAGGGCAGGGGCCACGCAGGCATCTGATCCGGCAAACAGCTCCTCCCAGTGCCGCCGCGGCTGTCCGGCGAAAATACCGGCCAGCAACGCAGTCTGCCGCGGCCACTTTAAGGCATCGAATTGCGGCTTGAAATCAGGGTCCTCCTGCAATCCGAGAACCGCGATGAACGTGGCGTAGAATTTCGGCTCCAGGCATTGCACCGAGATGTAGCCGCCGTCCGAACAGACGTAGCAGCGGCTCCAGTGTGGTCCGTCGAGCAGGCTTTGTCCGCGTCTCATTGAAAGTCCACCGGTTTGAGCGAGCGTCATCAGCAGGTTCATCATATGCGCCGAACCGTCGACGATGGCCGCATCGACAACGGTGCCGCCACGGCCTGCGCGCGCCGCCATGACGCCCGCCAGCAAGCCGGCAACGAGGTAGAGCGCACCACCGCCGATGTCACCAACCAGCGTCGGCGGCGTGAACGGCGCTTCACCCTGGTTGCTGGCATACCAGGCAGCGCCAGACAATGAGACGTAATTGAGGTCGTGACCTGCCGTCTGTGCGCGCGGACCGGTCTGGCCCCAGCCGGTCATGCGGCCATATACCAGGCCCGGATTGACTTCAAACAGATCGTCCGGCCCGAGCCCCAGCCGCTCCATCACACCGGGCCTAAATCCTTCCACCAGCGCTTCCGAGCGGCGCACTAGATTTTTCAGCACAGCGATGTCATCGGCCGATTTCAGATCCAGCTCGATCGAACGCTTGCCGCGATCGATCAGCGAGCGTTCCGGCATGCCGGGTGCCGGAGCGCCGTTCTTGCGGTGAACCACGATGACGTCGGCGCCGAGATCGGCCAGCATCATGCACGCAAACGGTGCCGGCCCAAGTCCTTCAATCTCGATGACCCGAAGACCTTCAAGCATTTTTGTTCCTCGCTTGCTCGACGACCGCCGGAACCGAGTCCACGGCAACGGATGCGACTAGACCAGATTCGGGTTTATGTTACACGCATCAGAGACACACGGGGCGCAGTTCGCTGGTTCGGGCATCGTGCGGTTCACTTAGAACAAGAACATCCGGCTCCAACGCGTTGATTCACTTGATCACCTTGACCTGTTGCTATCTCTGGTCTGAATTGTCAACAGTTCCATAATCCATCTTATGCGATTTTGATGTGCACGAGTTGGGCGAACCGAAATGGCTCAGAAGAACAAAGTTGTCGTGGTCGACTGCTCGGCTGGAACCTGATCGACAAACATCTGCCAGGCCTTCTGGTAGGCTGGCAGATAATTGAGCTCGTGCCCTTCACCCTTCTGCTCCAGCTCGCGATAGGCCTGCAACAGCATGTCGACGAAGTTGAATCCGGATGACAGGTCCTCAGGCTTGACGCCCGCTTGCTCGGCACCGCTCTCATAGAGATACTGGGCCGCAGCGCGCTGCTCCATCCACTCCCACGATGTGGTCTTTTCCTCGAGGCTGACCTGATCGAGCCACAGAGCCCCGGCCTTGCCAACCGCCATATGATCGGATGGGTCGATGCCTTCCTTTCCGGCAAAGCTGCCGGCCAGCCGGGTCGGACCATGATAAAGCCCCATGGCCAGTGACTGTTGCTGGATCATGATCGACTGGGCGATCGCTTTTTCCTCCTTGGAGAAAAAGCCGGTTTCATCGGTGCGTATGGCGGACAAGGCGCGCCGGTCCAGATCGCCGAAGACCGTGTACCAGTCCACGGCCTCGTTGCTCTTGGGCCGGAATGGCTGACCGCTGTCAGCCATCTTGATGTGGCGCGCGTCAATTGCCTTGCGGGCCGCGTCGGCGATTTCGGACTTGGTCTTGCCGGATGAAAACGGTTCGGCCGATGGTTCGGTAACGGCCAGGGCAAGATTGTTGGATGCAAAGCCCGGCCGCACCGGCATATAGATTTCAAAGCCGTTGGGTGCGGCAACCGTGTATTCATGGGTCGCGGGTGCGACTTTTCCGGAAAAGTCATAGGTGCCCGTGGCTTCGCTCGGGCCCGCTGGCCCCAGTTCCTGATAGGACTGGATAACATAGGCATGAATCGTCGGCGCGGATTCCTTGACGGATCCCGCGCGGCCGACAGTCCGAATATGCGAATGGCTGATGCCTTCGATATTCATGCCCTAATGGCTCCCAACGAATGATTCTGACATTCGGTGCACAGGCTTGCTCGAACCTGTCGAAACCCGGCAATTTGACAGCCTGCATAAGAGAATCGCTGGCTTCTTGCGGTAAGCCGGCAGCCTTGCCACGCCCTGCCCTGCCTGGCCTGTCCGGACGGCGCCGGAGCGGAACCATTGCTGCAGCTACGCGTTGGCGGCAGCCTTGCAGATGATGTTGGCTTGGCCTATCGGATGGCCAACACCCATTGACCGGAGATTACCGCCATGTCCTATGCCAAGCTCGATGCCCATTGCCGCTCACTGGGAGCGTTGGAACACGCGCTTGCCATCCTGGGAACCGATGAAGCCACCCACATGGCGCCCGGAGGTGGCGAGCAGCGGGCGGAGGCGATGGCCTCGCTCTCCGGGATGCATCATCGCCAGGCCACGACGCCCGAAGTCGGAGACTGGATTGAAGCCGCCAAGGCCGAAGCACTTGATCCGGAACAGAAAACTGCGGTTTCAGAGTTGGAGCGCAGCTACATAAACATGACCTGCCTGCCCTCGGACTTCGTCGAGCGCAAGATGCGAACCAGCATGCGTTCGGAGCAATTGTGGCGCGCCGCCCGCCCCAATGGTGACTGGAAGACGTTCGAGCCCGCCTTGCAAGAGGTTGTCGAGATGACGCGCGAAGAGGCATCCATGCGCGCAGACGTGCTCGGTCTTGCCCCCTATGACGCGCTGATGGAGCAATTCGATCCCGGCAATCGAACGGAGACCGTCACGCCGGTGTTCGAGGAACTGAAGAGCTTTTTGGTGGAGTTCCTGCCCCGGGCGCTCGACGCACAGGAACAACGTCATGCCAAATGTCCGTTGAAAGCGCTGTCGGGCGATTATCCGGTTGAGCGACAGAAGGCGCTCGGCATTGCGATGATGAAGGCTGTCGGCTTCGACATGAACCATGGCAGCCTGTCGATTTCCGATCACCCGTTTTGCGGTGGTGTGCCGAGCGACGTTCGCATGACCACGCGCTACCGCACCGACGAATTTCTCTCGGCGCTGATGGGCATTCTGCATGAGACCGGTCACGGCCTTTATGAGCAGAACCTGCCGAAGCAATGGGCGCACTGGCCATCGGGCAAGGCGCGCGGCATGTCGATCCACGAAAGCCAGAGCCTGTTTGTCGAAAAACAGATCGGCCGCAACCCGGCATTCTGGACCTTTGCGCTGCCGCTGGTCGACCGGTACCTGCAGGAAAACTGGAGCATGGAAGATCTGCTGCCGCACGTGCATCTGATCAAGCGCGGCAAGATCCGGGTCGATGCCGATGAGGTCACCTACCCGCTGCACGTGATTCTGCGCTACGAGCTGGAGCAGGAGCTGCTCGCGGGCCGGCTTGAGGTTAAGGACCTGCCCGAAGCTTGGGACATCAGGATGCAGGCGTCGCTCGGAATTTCGACGCTGGATGATCCGAAGAACGGCCCGATGCAGGATGTTCACTGGCCATCGGGCGCCTTCGGCTATTTCCCCTCCTACACGCTGGGCGCGCTGATGGCAGCGCAGCAATGGGCGGCAATCGTCAAGATCAATCCCGATGTCGACAGGCAGATTGCGGCAGGCGATTTCGAAGCCGTCAACGCCTGGCGGCGCGACAATATCTGGTCAAAGGCCTCCACTGCCTCGACACCGGAGATCCTGCGCCAGGCCACCGGCGAAGTGCTCAACCCGGCCTATTTCATCGCCCATCTGGAAGCCCGCTACGGCGGGTGATGTCCAAGAAACGGGGGAGCCCTGCCCGGTTCTCCCGTCTCGTCACAAACCGGCGGACGCCGCCTTTGCCAGAGTGGCTTCCTGGCGGCGGCGCTTGCGTTCGCGCATGATCGTGTAGATTCCTGTCGCGATGATGATGGCAGCTCCGATCAGCGTGTAGCTGTCTGGATATTCCGAAAACACCAGCGCACCGACGACCATCGAGAACAACAGCCTCGAATAACGAAACGGCATGACCACAGAGATTTCACCGACCCGCGTGGCCTCGGTCAGGGTCCAGTAGGCAAAGGTGCCGATCAGCAAGGCGCCGGTGAGATAGATGGTTTCGGCCATGGTCGGAATTTTCGCGCCACCTGTCACGGCTAGCATCAGCAGTCCAGTGATTCCGACAGCGAAGAAGCCCCAGACGGCGAGCTGCAGCGACAGGATCGATTTTGGCACCTTGCGGCTCGCCAAATCACGGGCCGAAAGTGCGACAACACCAAGCACAGCCCACAGCACATTCGGCTCAAAACCTTCGAGCCCGGGCCGGATGACCAGCACCACGCCGCCAAAACCCACCAGGATTGCACTCCAGCGCCGCCAGCCGACAGGTTCGCTGAGAATCAGCGCCGCCCCCATGGTGACGAACAAGGGTGCTGCCTGCAGGATCGTTGTCGCTGTCGCCAGCGGTATCAGCGCCAGCGCGGTGACAAAGCCGATGCTGCCGATCATCTCGCTGGCATTGCGGACCAGCACGGCGGGATGAAAAAAGGCAGCGGAAAAGGGATCAACCCCGCGCGATTTCGCAATAACCGCAAACAGCGCCGCGCCGGGCAGCCCGAGAATGACGAGAATTTCTCCCACAGGCAGGCTGCCCGATGAGAGCTTGATGAACATGTCCTCGGCGGCAAAGCCCGCCATCCCGAGAACCATCAGGATGATCCCGCGCATATTGTCCATGTGGGTGTTTTCCGGTCAGTTTGAGAAACGTAGGGCCAGGAGCCTCCGACCTGCCTATCCGCTTTGCCGCGAGCAGGAAACCCCCGGCAGCCATCGTGCACAGTGCGAACGACGAGGATCAGCCGGTCTTGCCGCTGCGCAGGTTTGCCGTCACGCGCGAGAGCATGCTCAAAAAGAGTTCACGCTCGGCAGATGGCAGGGCCGCAGCCAAAAGGCCGTCGGCCTCGAGTGCTGCCCGTGAGGCAGGGTCTCTCAGATCCCTTGCCCATTCTGTCAGCCAGATCTGTTGCGAGCGTCCATCGTCGGGATGCGGCTTTCGCGTGACCAGACCGTCGCGCTGCATCCGTGCCAGCGTATTGGCCATCGTCGCCTGCTCCAGCCCCAGACCATTGGCCAGCTCACGCTGGGTCATGCCGTCGGCAAGCCAAAGCTCACAGAGAACCACGAATTGCGCCCGCGACAGCCCCAGCGGGGCGAGTGCGCGCTGCTGCTCAGCCGCATG
This sequence comes from Parahoeflea halophila, assembly GCF_900220985.1. Taxonomy (GTDB): domain Bacteria; phylum Pseudomonadota; class Alphaproteobacteria; order Rhizobiales; family Rhizobiaceae; genus Hoeflea; species Hoeflea halophila. Next base: position 196,944 of record NZ_OCPC01000006.1, on the reverse strand, counting down.
GAGGCGGGCGATGTCGCTGACCAGCGCACCGGCCGAACGGGATTTGTCGAACATCATGACTCATCCTATCATTACATAGCTTGCTATGCAAATACATATAGCAAGCTATGTATCGTCGGTGAATTCATACTTCGACAGAATACGTGCCTGAAAGATTTGTCGAAACGCCCGGACTCCCGCATACCTCTTGGCGGCAGGTCATCAGTCGGATACTGACTCCGATTGACCTTAGCGCCGAAAGGCTTGTGACCGCATGACCGATCTCGCCGCCTATAGCAGCCTGTTTCTCGCGGCCTTGCTGGCCGCGACGCTGATCCCTGCGCAGTCTGAAACCCTGCTGGGCGGGCTGTTGTTGCTCGGTCAGCAGCCTGCTGTTGCGCTCGTCGCGGTCGCCAGCTTCGGCAACATTCTGGGCTCGGTGCTGAACTGGCTGATCGGCCGCGGAGTCGAGAGATTTCGCGACAGGAAATGGTTCCCCGCCAGCGACGCGCAGCTCGACAGCGCGCAAGGTTACTACCAGCGTTTCGGCTACTGGTCGCTGCTCCTGGCCTGGGTGCCTGTCATCGGCGACCCTCTGACCCTGGTGGCGGGCATCATGCGCGAACCCCTGTGGCGGTTTCTGATCCTGGTCTCGATCGGCAAGGCCGGACGCTATCTCGTACTGGCTGCGGGTCTTGGTGCGTGACATAAACGAGTGGGGCTGCGCTGCGGAATCTGGCACTATTGTCCTCCCTGCCCTCGCTTCACAGGTCTCGCCGATGCTTTCTGCCCTTACCCTGATATTGAGTTGCCAACTGGTTGGCGAGCTTGTGACGCGCTTTCTCGGCCTGCCGGTTCCAGGACCGGTCGCCGGTATGGTGCTGCTGTTTGTGCTGCTTCTGGTCAAGGGGACGGTGCCAAAGGATGTCGGCGCAGTGGCCGACAGTCTGCTCAGGCACCTGGCGCTGCTGTTCGTGCCCGCTGGCGTCGGTGTCATGGCGCATCTGGATCTGCTCGGCCAGGACTGGCTGCCGATCACGGCGGCTCTTGTCGGCTCAACCCTGGCAACCATTGCGGTGACGGCGCTGGTGATGAGCTGGCTCGCCCGTCCTATATCCACGGACAATCCGGAGAAGGAGAATGGCTGATATCTCCGAAGTCTGGGTCTATCTCAGCGCCAGCCCGCTGATGTTCCTGACGCTGACGCTGGCGGCGTTTCAGTCCGGAAGCTGGCTCTATGACCGGTCCGGGCAGAAACCGTTTCTCAATCCGGTGCTTACCGCCGTCATCGCTGTGGTCACGCTGCTGACGCTGAGCGGCACCAGCTATCAGACCTATTTCGAGGGCGCACAATTCGTCCATTTCCTGTTGGGCCCGGCAACGGTGGCGCTGGCGATCCCGCTTTACCGTCAGTTCGAGCGGGTCCGGCGCTCGGCACTGGCGCTTGTCGCCAGCCTGCTCTGCGGCTCGCTCACCGCCATCGGCACCGCTGTCGGCTTCGGCTTGCTGCTGGGTGCCAGCCGGGAAACACTGGTGTCATTGGCGCCGAAATCCGCAACGGCACCGGTCGCCATGGGCATCACCGAGCAACTGGGCGGCTTGCCCTCGCTGACCGCCGTGCTGGTGATCCTGACCGGAATCCTGGGCGCCATCCTCGGCCCGCCGCTGCTTTCTCTGATCGGCATCAAGGACTGGCGCGCCCGCGGCCTGGCGCTCGGTACCGCCAGCCACGGCATCGGAACCGCACGGGCGCTGCAGGCGGGCGAACTTGCCGGCGCCTTCTCCGGCCTCGCCATGGGCCTGAACGCGCTGGCGACTGCGATCCTGCTGCCTGTTTTGTGGCGGCTGTTTTTCTGAAAGAGAGGTTTGAATGGACCATGATTTCTGGCATGACCGTTGGCAGAGAGGCCGCATCGGCTTTCATGAAAGCAAACCCAATCCGCTGCTGGTCAAGCATTTCCCAGCCCTGTCCCTGGCAGAGAGTTCACGCGTCTTCCTGCCGCTCTGCGGCAAGACACTCGATATCGGCTGGCTTCTTTCCAGAGGCCACCGGGTGGTTGGGGTTGAACTCAGTGAGCTGGCGATCATGCAATTGTTTGAGGAGCTCGACGTCAAGCCGGCTGTGGCGGCCCTCGGAAACCTGAAACGCTACAGCGCAGACAACATCGACATCTTTGTCGGCGACATTTTCGACCTCACCCCTGCCCTCCTCGGCCCGGTCGATGCCGTGTTTGACCGGGCTGCGCTCGTGGCGCTGCCGAGCGACATGCGATCAGGCTACGCGTCCCATGTCGCCGGTATCACCAGCACAGCGCCTCAGCTGCTCGTCACATTCGAATACGACCCGGAGTTGCTGAAGGGGCCGCCCTTTTCGGTCCCGGCGGACGAGATCAAGCAGCACTACTCAAGGCGCTATGCCGTTTCAACCCTGAGCATCACTGACATCTCGGGTGGCTTCAAGGGTGTGGATGCAAAGGAACACGTCTGGCTGCTCACGCCACGGGAATGCTAAGCGCCCTCAGTCTCTGCCTACCGCTGCCCCCGTCCAGGCCAAGCCGATAGGTCTCGCCTGTGATCAACCAAGCTTTCCTCACCCTTTGCGGGTTCACCCAACCGAGCCGAACTGTCCCGGCCGGTTTATCTTTTGCAGTGCTGCGACCAGCGTCGGTTTGAAGCCTTCGGTGCTTTCGTCTGCCATTTCAAACAGTTTTGCCCGCATGCGCGGATCCCAGAACTTGTTGATGTGATCGGCAACGCCCTCTACCTGCTCGTCCTCCGGCTGCGAGGCAAAGAAGGTGGCGATCTGGTTGGCCTGGTAGCGCATCTTGTCAGGCGACATCGCTCTCAACTCCCTTGGAAATCCGGTTGGGCCGGGTGAAAACTTCAAAATCGGCGCCGCGGGCGATTGCAACAAGCGTCAGGCCGGCGGCTTCGGCGGTCCGAACAGCAAGCGCCGTCGGTGCCGACACCGCGATCAGCACGCCGGTGCCGGCGATCACCGCCTTTTGCACCATGTCGACGGAGACGCGGCTGGTGATCACGATCGCGCCCTCGGCTGAATTTTGGCCATTGCGTGCCATGGCGCCGATCAGCTTGTCGAGCGCATTGTGGCGGCCGACATCCTCGCGCACGCAAAGCATACCCTCGTCCGGACGATAGAAGCCGGCTGCATGCACCGCACCGGTCTCGGCCCGAAGCTTCTGCTGCATCGACAGCGCCCGCACAGCCTCGCGTACATCCCCGGGGGTCAGTTCCAGCTCGACCGCGCTGCGCGCAGGCAGGGCGCGAAGCGCCTCGTCGATTGATTCGATGCCGCAAAGGCCGCACCCCACGGGGCCGGCCATCTTGCGGCGGCGGGCGGCAAATGCTGTCTGCACTTGGTCCGCCAGCCGCATCTGGACATCAAAGCCCTGATCAGCCTCGACAATCTCGAGCTCAATCACATCGGCGGCAGAGTGGACAATGGCTTCGGACAACGCAAATCCGATGCCGAAATCCTCCAGATCCGATGGCGTCGCCATCATCACCGCCTGGGTGGTTCCGCCAAAGGACAGCGCCACCGGCACCTCTTCGGGCAGGTCCCGGTGTCCGGGTGTGTCCACCCCTGCCCTCACAGCGATGCGCTTTGCCCTGTTTGTGCTGGGGATCGTACCGGGTCTGCTACCGGCCATCAGACTGATCCTTTCGCCGGCGCCATCGCCGGCCTACTCTGCCGGTTCCAGCGCATCAAGTGGCAGGATGCGGCGCGCCTGCGTGGCCTGCGCATCATATTCCTCCTGCCAGACCGTCGGGCCGTTGGAGGGCGACACCTGCACCGCCGTCACCTTGTATTCCGGGCAGTTGGTGGCCCAATCGGAGTAATCGGTGGTGATCACATTGGCCTGGGTGCCGGGATGGTGGAAGGTTGTGTAGACCACGCCGGGCGCCACGCGTTCGGTGATCGTCGATCGCAACGTGGTCTCCCCGGAGCGGCTGGCGAGCTTGACCAGATCACCCTCGCGGATGCCGCGCTGTTCGGCGTCATGCGGGTGGATTTCCAGCCGGTCTTCGGCGTGCCAGGCCACATTGTCGGTGCGCCGTGTCTGGGCGCCGACATTGTACTGGCTCAGGATCCGGCCGGTGGTCAGAAGCAGCGGGAAGCGCGGTCCGGAGCGCTCGTCGGTCGCCACGTATTCGGTGCGGATGAACTTGCCCTTGCCGCGCACGAAACCGTCGAGATGCATGACCGGCGTACCATCAGGTTTCGCTTCGTTGCAGGGCCACTGCACCGAGCCCTTCTCTTCCAGCAACTGATAACTCACTTTGGCGAAGCTCGGTGTGGTGGCGGCGATTTCATCCATGATTTCAGATGGATGACTGTAATTCCAATCAAGCCCCATGGCCTGCGCCAGCTTCAGCGTGACTTCCCAATCGGCCAGCCCGTTCTTCGGGCTCATCACCTTGCGGACGCGGTTGATGCGCCGCTCTGCGTTGGTGAAGGTGCCGTCCTTTTCAAGGAAGGTCGAACCGGGCAGGAAGACATGAGCGTAATTGGCGGTCTCATTGAGGAACAGGTCATGGACGACAACGCATTCCATCGCCTCGAGCCCGGCCTTGACGTGCTTGGTGTCAGGGTCGGACTGCAGAATATCCTCGCCCTGGATGTAGATGCCGCGAAACGTACCGTCGACCGCCGCATCGAGCATGTTCGGGATGCGGAGACCGGGCTCGTGATTGAGCTCCACGCCCCACAGTTTCTCGAACACGTCGCGGACTTCGGCCCCGGAAATGTGGCGGTAGCCGGGCAGCTCGTGCGGGAACGAGCCCATGTCGCAGGCACCCTGGACATTGTTCTGGCCGCGGAGAGGGTTCACGCCGACACCGGGGCGGCCGATATTGCCCGTCGCCATGGCCAGGTTGGCGATCGCCATCACCGTGGTCGAGCCCTGGCTGTGCTCGGTAACGCCAAGCCCGTAATAGATCGCGCCGTTGCCGCCGCGCGCATAAAGCCGGGCTGCACCGCGCAGCTCGTCTGCCGGCACTCCGGTGAAGGCTTGCGTTGCTTCGGGTGAATGGACAGGGTCGGCGACGAACGCGGCCCAATCCTCGAACTCCGACCAGTCGCAGCGTTCGCGAACAAACGCCTCGTCGCACAGGCCTTCGGTGACGATCACATGCGCCAGAGCGGTGAGCACGGCGACATTAGTGCCGGGTTTCAAGGGCAGATGGTGGCTGGCCTCAACATGCGGGGAGCGGACCAAATCGATGCGGCGCGGATCGATGACGATCAGCTTGGCGCCCGCACGCAGGCGTTTCTTCAGCCGCGAGGCAAATACCGGGTGGCCGTCTGTCGGATTGGCGCCGATCAGGATCACCACATCGGTGTGCTCGACGGAATCAAAATCCTGGGTGCCGGCCGATGTACCGAAGGCCTTGCCGAGGCCGTAGCCCGTGGGTGAATGGCAGACGCGGGCGCAGGTGTCGACATTGTTGTTGCCGAAGCCGGCGCGCACCAGTTTCTGCACCAGGAAGGTTTCCTCATTGGTGCAGCGCGACGAGGTGATGCCGCCGATGGCGCCCTTGCCATACTGGAACTGAATGCGGCGCATTTCCTTGGCGACATGGGCAAAGGCCTCGTCCCAGGTCACTTCACGCCACGGATCGGTGATCTTCTCGCGCACCATCGGGTTGAGAATGCGGTCCTGGTGGGTGGCGTAGCCCCAGGCAAAGCGACCCTTGACGCAGGAATGGCCGCGATTGGCCTTGCCATCCTTCCAAGGCACCATGCGGACGACTTCCTCGCCGCGCATTTCGGCCTTGAACGAGCAACCGACGCCGCAATAGGCGCAGGTGGTGACCACCGAATGCTCCGGCTGGCCGATCTCGATCACGGATTTTTCCTGCAGCGTCGCCGTCGGGCAGGCCTGCACGCAGGCGCCGCAGGACACGCATTCGGAATTCATGAAGCTCTCGTGCATTCCGGGCGAAACGCGGCTTTCAAAGCCCCTGCCCTCGATGGTCAGCGCAAAGGTGCCCTGCACTTCCTCGCAGGCGCGCACACAGCGCGAACAGACAATGCATTTGGACGGATCATAGGTGAAATAGGGATTGCTCTCGTCCTTCGGCATGTAGCGGGGATTGGCTTCGCCGTTCTGCCGCGCCTTGACATGGTTTTCGCCGTCATAGCCGTAGCGCACATCGCGCAAGCCAACCGCACCGGCCATGTCCTGCAGTTCGCAATCGCCATTGGCGGCACAGGTCAGGCAGTCGAGCGGATGGTCGGAAATGTAAAGCTCCATCACGCCGCGGCGGATGTCCTTCAGCCGCCCGGTCTGGGTGTGGACCACCATGCCTTCGCTGACCGGTGTGGTGCAGGAGGCCGGCGTGCCGTTGCGGCCCTCGATCTCGACCAGGCAGAGCCGGCAGGAACCGAAGGCATCGACCATGTCGGTGGCACACAGCTTCGGTACCTTGATACCGGCCTCCATCGAAGCGCGCATCACCGAGGTGCCTTCGGGCACCTCCACCGTGTTGCCGTCAATCACGAGGCGAACGGTTTTTTCAGCGGTCGAAGCCGGAGTGCCGTGGTCAATTTCCTGTATCAGCGCCATTCTGTTCACTCCGCAGCCTGGGTCATCGACCCTCTCATGCTAGGATCCGGACGAAAATCCTCCGGGAAATGCGTCAGCGCGCTCATCACCGGGTATGGCGTGAAGCCGCCAAGCGCGCACAGCGAGCCAAACTTCATTGTATTGCACAAATCTGTCATTAACTTGATCTGGCTTTCCGGCTCGATGCCGTCACGGATCTTGTCGGTCACCTCGACGCCGCGGGTCGAGCCGATGCGGCAGGGGGTGCACTTGCCGCAGCTTTCAACGGCACAGAATTCAAAGGCGAAGCGTGCCTGCTTGAGCATGTCCGCACTGTCGTCAAACACCACGAGGCCGGCGTGTCCGATCAGGCCGTCCTTGCCGGCGAAGGCTTCATAATCAAATGGCGTGTCAAACAGTGCGCGCGGGAAATAGGCGCCGAGCGGCCCACCGACCTGAACCGCTTTCACCGGGCGTCCGCTGGCGGTTCCACCTGCAATGTCATCCACCAGCTCGCCGAGCGCCATGCCGAAGGCGGCTTCGAACAAACCGCCATGCTTGACGTTGCCGGCAATCTGGATCGGAATCGTGCCACGCGAGCGGCCCATCCCGAATTCGCGGTAGTACTCGGCGCCCTTGTCCAGGATGATTGGCACCGAGGCGAGCGAGATCACGTTGTTGATCACCGTCGGGCGGCCGAGAAAACCCTTGTGCGCGGGCAGAGGGGGCTTGGCGCGCACGATGCCGCGGCGGCCTTCAAGGCTTTCGAGCAAAGCCGTTTCCTCGCCGCAGACATAGGCCCCTGCGCCGACACGGATCTCCATGTCGAAGGCGTGATCGGAGCCGAGTACGGATGTACCCAGTATGCCTGCCTCGCGGGCGATGACGACAGCGCGGTTCATAGCCAGAATGGCGTGGGGATATTCCGAGCGAAGATAGACATAGCCCTTGGTCGCTCCGGTGGCGATACCGGCAATGATCATGCCCTCGATCACCACGAACGGATCGCCTTCCATGATCATCCGGTCGGCAAAGGAGCCGGAATCGCCCTCGTCTGCGTTGCAGACGATGTATTTCTGCGGCCCTTCGGCCTCCAGCACAGTGTTCCACTTGATGCCGGTGGGAAAGCCAGCGCCGCCACGACCGCGCAGGCCGGATTCGGTCACCTGGGCGACGATGGCCCTGGGCTCCATAGCAACGGCATTGGTGAGGCCGGCGAGGCCGCCATGCCTGCGGTAATCCTCCAGCGACAGCGGATCAGTGACGCCGCAGCGGGCAAAGGTAAGTCTGGTCTGACGTCTGAGGAACGGAAGCTCTTCCGGATCGCCGAGCCGCAACGGGTGATCGCCGCCCTCGAGAAGGCCCGCGGCAAGCAGGCCGTCGACATCGGCGGCCCTGACCGGACCGTAGGCAACCCTGCCCGCCTCCGTTTCGACCTCGATCATCGGCTCGAGCCAATAGAGACCACGCGACCCATTGCGGACGATCTTGGCCCCGAGACCTTGCGCCCGAACCGCTTTCTCCATCGCCAGCGCCAGCCGGTCGGCGCCAACTGCCACCGCACCGGAATCGCCGGGAACATAAATCTTCACGCTCATGCCTTCACCGCCCGGGCCAGTTCGGTCACCATCCTGTCGTCGAGTCTGCCGATCACCTGTCCGTCGACCATCGCCGCAGGCGCGCAAGCACACAGGCCGAGGCAATAGACCGGCTCTATCGTGACCGCGCCATCATCGCTGGTTCCGTGCCAATCCAAGCCAAGCAGATCAAGCAGCCGCTCACCGAGTTCGTCGCCGCCCATCGACTGGCAGGCTTCCGCCCGGCACATCTTGATGACATGTCGGCCCGCAGGTTCCTCGCGGTAGTCGTGATAGAAGCTGACAACGCCGTGCACCTCGGCGCGCGACAGGTTGAGGCCGTTGGCGATCACCGGAAGTGCCGCCTTCGGCACATAGCCGAATTCCTTCTGCACATCATGCAGGATCGGCAGCAGCGGCCCTTCAAGCGGCTTCAGCCGTCCGACGATGGCCTCGGTCTTCAACGCGATTTCGGCGTCCATGCTGCGTGATTCCATGCCAAAACCCTCCAACGATGTGGCAGAGTACCCACTACGCACCCAACAAAGCATTGAATCAAGACAGCATATTCGTTGCGCGATAGAAAACATCTATCGTTCAGCCAGCGCCTTCGCGAAGACCCGCGCCTCATGCAACAGCGCCGAAACGATGGGGGTATGCGGCTCGCGTGGCGCTGCAATCATGCCGACCACGTGATGCGCATCCGGTTCGACGATCGGGATCGACTTGATATCCTCGTCAAACCCCAGCGTCTCAGCCAGGTTGACCGGCATGATCGAGGCCCAGCGGCCGGTGCGGATGTGGGAAAACAGCACGATCATCGAGTTGGATTCCAGCGTCGGCTTTGCGGTGGCGCCAGCCTCGGCCAGATGCTGGTTGATGATCCTGCGGTTCTGCATGTCCGGTGTCAGCAGGCACAGCGGCAAGGTGGCGACCTCCGCCCAGCTGACCGAGGACCTGTCGGCGAACTCCTGACCCTCGGATGTGATCAGCTGGTAGCGCTCGGCATAGAGCGGCACGGTGGCCACCCGGCCGGTAGGCTCGTTCTCCAGATAGCTGATCCCGACATCGATCTCGAAATTTTCCAGCCGCGACAGCACCTCGTAGCTGGTGCAGGACGTGACAGAGAGCGTGACTGCCGGGTGTTTTTCGGTGAAAGCGACAGTCAGATCTGTGACCATATAGGTGGCGGTTGGAATGACCGCGATGCGCGCGTGTCCCGACAGGCCCTTGCGGGCGGCCTTCATCTCCTCGCGCATGGTGCGGGCATCGCCGACAATGCGCCGCGCCCATTCGAGCACGCGCTGGCCTTCCGGCGTCAGCCCCTGGAACCGCGATCCGCGCTGCACCAGAACGACGCCAAGCTGGTCTTCGAGCTGCTTGAGCGATGCCGAAAGTGTCGGCTGGGTGACGCCGCAGGCGTCCGCCGCGCGGCCAAAATGGCGCTCGCGCGCCAGCACAATGAAGAATTCAAGTTTGTCGATCATGGACCGCAAACTGGCATGAGCATGTCACTTCGCGCAAGCAGCGCCAACGACAGGCAAATGTCGGAATCCAGCGCGTACGGCCCGGGTCAGGCGGCGGCGCGATCCTTGGCCTCGGTGCCCGGCGCCAGCGTGACTTCCAGGCCGTCGAGTTCCTCGCTCATCAACAGCTGACAGGACAGCCGGGAATTGTCGCGAACGTCAAAGGCCTGGTCGAGCATGTCCTCTTCCTCGGCCTCGATCGGGTGCAGCTGTTCGGTCCATTCCGGTGCGACATGGACATGGCAGGTGGCGCAGGCACAGGCGCCGCCGCATTCGGCCTTGATGTCCAGGCCCCAGTCGCGAATGATTTCCATCACCCGGAATCCCTCAAGCGCTTCGAGCGTATGACGGACTCCGTCCTGATCGGTTACGTGAATGTGCATGGCGAGCCCCCGGTTCAGCCGTTCAACATCGCCGTACGGCGCCAGCTGTAGCCAGGCCCGGCATGTGTCTCGTCAGCCGCCGGCTGGTAATGCAGGTCGATGCCCGGAAGCCGCTTTTCCGCCAGCCGCTTGATCGTCGGTGCATGCGCGACTTCGAAACTGTCGAAGCCGGTCCGCAGCATTAGTGGCACCTGATCAAGCAGGACGGTGCCGACTGCGCGCATCTCGCCCTGATAGCCGAGCCGCTCGCGCAGCAACATGGCCTGGGAAAATGCCCGCCCGTCGCTGAAAGCCGGAAAGGTCAACGCGATGATTGCCACACGGTCGAGGATCGGGGCCAGAGCCCGTACATCGTCGGCCGGCTGCAGCACTACACCAAACGCCGCATTGTCCCGGGCGTGTTCCAGGGCTTCGGCCAGTGGCAGCAGCTTCGATCCACTGTCGCTACCGGGTTGCGCCCAGGGATCGTTTTCGACAATCCCGTCCTGGGTCCAAATCACAGTCATAAAACTCTCCGTGCCCTGTTTCAGGCAGCTTCTGCTTCGCTGGCGTAGAGCGCAGCCTTGAAAGGTTCGGCGCCGATGCGGCGATAGCAGGCGATGAAGGTCTCTTCGCTGCTGATGCGCTCGGTCAGATAGGTGTCGACAATTGTCTCGATCGCATCGGTGATCTGGTCCGGCCCAAAGCCGCGGCCGGTGATCTGACCGATCGAGGCGTTCTCGTCAGCCGATCCGCCAAGCGAAATCTGATAAAGTTCCGCGCCCTTCTTTTCAACACCCAGAATGCCGATATGACCGACATGGTGGTGACCGCAGGCATTGATGCAGCCGGAAATCTTGATCTTCAGATCGCCGATTTCAGCCTGCCGCGCCGGATCGCCGAAGCGGTTGGAGATTTCCTGAGCCACCGGGATCGAACGGGCATTGGCGAGTGCGCAATAATCGAGCCCCGGGCAGGCAATGATGTCGGTGATCAGACCGGCATTGGCAGTCGCCAGCCCTTCGACGAGAAGCGCACGGTAGAGTGGCTCGAGATCAGCCAGCGCCACATGCGGCAACACCAGGTTCTGCTCATGCGTCACCCGGATCTCATCATGGCTGTAGTCCTCGGCCAGCCGCGCCACCGCGTCCATCTGCTCGGCGGTTGCATCGCCGGGAATGCCACCGATGGGTTTCAGCGAAATTGTCACCATGCCGTAGTCCGGGTGCTGGTGTGGCGCGACGTTGCGGCCAACCCAGTCGGCAAAACCGGGATCGGATCTCTTCCAGGCGGCCAGTTCGCCCCAGCCTTCGGCGCGATCGCCGAGCTTTGGCGGCTCGAAATAGGCGTTGATCGCGGCAATATCGGCTTCGGGCAGCTTTAACTCGCCATCCTTGAGATGGGCCCATTCGGCTTCGATCTCGGTGGTCAGCTTTTCGACACCGGTTTCATGCACCAGGATCTTGATGCGCGCCTTGTACTTGTTGTCGCGGCGGCCATGCAGGTTGTAGACCCGCATGATCGCCGTCACATAGGAAAGCAGATCCGCTTCCGGCAGGAAGTCCCTGACCTTCTTGGCCAGGATCGGCGTCCGCCCCTGCCCGCCGCCGATCCAGACGGCAAAACCGAGCTCGCCCTTGTCGTTCTTCTTCAGTTGCAGCCCGATATCATGAGTCTGGATTGCGGCGCGGTCACGTTCGGCCGCGGTCACCGCAATCTTGAACTTGCGCGGCAGGAACGAAAACTCCGGATGCACCGACGACCATTGCCGCAAGATTTCGGCATAGGGCCGAGGATCGGCCACCTCGTCGGCGGCAGCGCCTGCGAAATGGTCGGCGGTGACATTGCGGATGCAATTGCCCGAGGTCTGGATGGCGTGCATCTCGACCTCGGCCAGCTCTTCGAGAATTTCCGGCATATCTGAGAGCTTGGGCCAGTTGTACTGGATGTTCTGCCGCGTGGTGAAATGGCCATAGCCGCGGTCATAGGTGCGGGCGATGTGGGCAAGCTTGCGCATCTGGCGGCTGTTGAGTGTGCCGTAAGGCACCGCCACGCGCAGCATATAGGCGTGCAGCTGCAGATAGACGCCGTTCATCAGCCTCAGCGGCTTGAAGGCGTCTTCGGAGATTTCGCCGCTCAGGCGGCGCTCGACCTGGTCGCGGAACTGGTTGACGCGCGCGGCCACAAAGGCATGGTCGAATTCATCGTAACGGTACATGGATCAGTCCTTCAGGCGGCGTGGGAAACGCCGGCGGTGAATGCCGGTGCGTAGTCGATTGTCGGGCCATCGGAGCGAATGCGCTCCCGCAGCCGGAACGGGCGCGGGCCGGCTTCCGTTTCCTCGACCTCGATGACGTTGACATCGACGACGCGGTTGTCGTCGAGCGCCTGCTGGCCGGCGGACTCGATGGCCGCCACAGCATCGTCATGGCGGGCGAGAAACGCCTCCTTGAGCGAGGTGGTCCATTCGCCATTGGCGCCCAGCCAGACAGCGATGCCGTCGGTCAGGCGGTTTGCGGTGAGAACCTTGGTCTTGGTCGCAGCGGTTTTCATCGGGGCCTCCTCAGGCGGCTTGGGTTCGGTTGGCGGGTGCAGCGCTGGGCTGACCGGCCGCGATGGGTGTGGAGTGCTCGAAATTGGCGCCCGCGACGGCGTCGCCGATGACCACCATCACCGGGCCGGCAAGCTCGGAGCGGTGCTCCAGCGCGGGAAGGTCGGCAAGGGTGCCGTGAAACAGGCGGCGTTCGCCGCGCGAGGCGTTTTCGACGATGGCAACCGTCATGTCGGCGGGCAATCCAGCCTCGATCAGCCGGGTGGCGACGCTGGCGGCCACCGTGCGGCCCATATAGACACACAACGTGGCGCCGGAGACGGCCAGCCGCGCCCAGTCCGGCAGGGCGGCGCCGGTCAGGTCATGGCCGGTGGTAAACACCAGCGACGAGGCCACGCCGCGAAGGGTCAGCGGCAGCTCGAAATCGGCGGCTGCGGCAAGCGCCGAGGTGATGCCCGGAACGACCTCGAACGAGACCTCCGCGTCTCTCAACGCAGCCATTTCCTCGCCCGCCCGGCCAAACACCAGCGGATCGCCGGATTTCAGCCGGACAACGCGCTTGCCCTCGCGGCCAAGGCGGATCAGAAGATCGTTGATTTCGGCCTGGCTCTTCGAATGGCAGCCCTTGCGCTTGCCGACGGAAAAACGCTCAGCGTCGCGGCGGCCAAGCGCGACAACGCTTTCAGGCACCAGCGCGTCATAGACGATGGCATCAGCCTCCATCATCGCGCGCTGGGCCCGCAATGTCAGCAGATCCTCGGCACCCGGTCCTGCACCGACCAGCCAGATGTGACCCGGGACCGGTTCACGGCCCCGCAGCATGCGGGTGGCGGCGCGGCGCGCGAGCGAGATTTCGCCATTGTCGACATGGGTTGCCACATCGGCCTCGAAGAACCGGCGCCAGAAACGGCGGCGGGCGACGCCGCGCGGCAACAGGCGGTCAACCGCGACACGGTAGTCGCTCGCAAGCCGCGCAAGGGTGCCAAGAGACGGCGACAGCATCTGGTCGACCCGGGCGCGGATCATCTGCGCCAGCACCGGCCCTGCGCCTTCGGTTCCAATGGCAATGGCCACCGGCGCCCGGTTGACCAGTGCCGGAGTGAGAAAATCGCAATAGTCTGGCTGATCCACGGCATTGGCCGGGATGCGCCGCTCGCGGGCCGCGGTCACGATGGCGCGATCCTGAGCGGCATCGCCGGTTGCGGCAAACACCAGCGTGGCCCCCTGCATCTGCCGCACATCGAAGCGCACGCGCTGCGGCTCGATGCCAAGCCGCGCCAGGCTGTCGATCAACTCGGCCTCCGGCGCGTCGGCATAGACCGAGATGTCAGCCGAGGTGTTGGCAACCAGACGCGCCTTGGCCGCGGCTTCGGCGCCATTGCCGAAGATCGCCACCTTTTTCGCGTCAACCCGCATGAAGGCTGGGAATGTGGTCAGTTGCGCCGGTTGCGTCGCCATTTCGCTCAAACTCCTGATCTGAAGCCATTTTCAGGAAAGAAACGAAACAAATGAAGGAACAAACATGTGCCGATGGGGGCGAACAGACATTCTTTTACCTCTAGAATCCGATTATGGAGAATGGGTAACCGCGACGCGTCACGCTCCTGCGGTCGGACGAGACAGACTGGACCCTCACATGGAGATCAAGAAAAACGCAGACCTGGTGCGCAGGCTGCTCGACGTCATGGAACACGATATCCTGCCGCTGACGGAGACGGGCGTGGCACAAGGCAACAAGGTGTTTGGCGGCGCGCTGCTTAGAAAATCGGACTTTTCGCTGGTGATGGCAGAGACCAACAACGAGACCGAGAACCCGCTCTGGCACGGCGAAGTCCATCTTCTCAAATGCTTCTACGAGAGCCCTGTCGCGAAGGCCGAATCGACAAAGGACATGATATTCCTGTCGACCCACGAGCCCTGCACAATGTGCATGTCGGCGATTGCCTGGACCGGATTCGACAATTTCTTCTACTTTTTTAGCCATCAGGATTCGCGCGACAGTTTCTCGATCCCGCACGATCTCAAGATGCTCAAGGAAGTCTTCGGACTGGAGCCGGGCGGATACAATCACGACAATGCGTTCTGGCACGGACGCGGCATTTTCGACATCATGGCAACGCTGCCCGACGCCGAGGCACAGCCGCTGCTCGATCAGGCCAGGCGCATCCGTGACCGCTACGATGTGCTGTCGGAAGCCTACCAGGCAGGCAAGGACGACAACGCCATTCCGCTCAATTGAGTGGGACCGCGCACGTTCTTGCCGGCTTGATCTGTGGACAACGCCGACACCCGGAGCTGAAAAGTCGCGGGCGTCCCCCGGCTCGGGTAGTCTCGCCCGATACATTGATCCAGACAGCACGGCACGCTCCAGATGAAACCATCACGCGACATTTCCGGTCTTATCGAGATCATGGCGGCGCTCCGACATCCGGAGACCGGTTGCCCGTGGGACATCAAGCAGGATTTCTCCAGCATCAAGCCCTACACGATCGAGGAAGCCTACGAGGTGGCCGACGCGATCGAGCGCAATGATCCCGAGGATCTCTGCGACGAACTTGGCGATCTCCTGTTGCAGGTGGTGTTCCATGCCCGCATGGCCGAAGAGCAGCAGCTGTTCTCGTTCGAAGACGTGGTCGAGGCGATCACCCGGAAAATGATCCGGCGGCATCCGCATGTATTCGAGCGCTCGGAGGCCGACACCCCGGACAAGGTCAAGGCGCAGTGGGCGGACATCAAGGCCGCCGAAAAGCGCGAGCGGGCATTGCGTCGCGCCGCCCGGGGATTGCCGGAAACCGAAGCGGCCGGGCAATTGACCGGTATTCCGCGCGCCCTGCCCGCGCTGATGGAAGCGCTGAAACTGCAGGAAGCCGCCTCACGCGTCGGCTTCGACTGGGGGGCGGCCGGCCCGGTTCTCGACAAGATAGAGGAAGAAATCGCCGAGTTGCGCGCTGAGATCGCCGGCGGCGAGACGAGCAAGGCTGCAGGAGAACTGGGCGACGTGATCTTCGCCGTCGCCAATCTCGCACGCCACCTCAAGGCCGACCCGGAAGATGCGTTGAGGTCGACCAACACCAAGTTCCGCAACCGTTTTGGCCATGTAGAGGCTGGATTGGCGAAACTTGGCAAGACACCCGACGAGGCGACGCTCGAGGAGATGGAAAGGCTGTGGCAGGAGGCGAAGTCGTCCGGCTGAGGCAGACAGCAATCCGATCCAGAGAATAACCGAATCTAGTAATCTGCTTCCGGCTTCGGCCCCAGACCCAGCAGCCGGTCGAGATCTTGGTCGTCGGCGACGGTGAATTCGGCGGTCAGTTCCACCGAGCCGTCTTCGTGATCGACTCGGTTTTGCACCCGGCCGCGCTCGTAGATCCAGGACATCACCGGCAATTGCTGCGCAGTGAGCAGGATGGTGCGGGTGATAAGTTTTCCCGAAATCCGCTCCTCGACTGCGGCAAGCAGCGTGTCGACACCGTCGCCATTCAACGCCGAGACCACGACGGCCTCGCCCGACCCGGCGCGCGCGCGTAATGCCTCTGCCGCTTCGGATTCGAGCAGATCGACCTTGTTCCAGACCTCCAGCATCCGCTGCGGCTTGATTTCGCCAACGCCGAGACTGTTGAGGATCGCCTCGACATCTGCTGCCTGCGAGCTGCGGTCGGGATCGGCCATATCGCGCACATGCAGGATCAGATCGGCCTCGATCACCTCTTCCAGCGTTGCCCGGAAGGCGGCAACCAGATGGGTTGGCAGATCGGAAATGAACCCAACCGTGTCGGAGAGGATGACGGTGGCGCCGTGCGGCAGCTTCATCCGCCTCAGCGTCGGGTCGAGCGTGGCAAACAACATGTCCTCGGCCATCACCGCCGCGCCGGTGATGCGGTTGAACAGCGTCGATTTGCCGGCATTGGTGTAGCCGACAAGCGCCACGATCGGATGCGGAACCTTCTTGCGCTTGGCGCGGTGGAGCTGGCGCGTGCGGCGCACCTGCTCGAGCTCGCGCTCCAGCTTGACGATGCGTTCCTGCAGCAGCCGCCGGTCGGCCTCGATCTGGGTTTCGCCGGGACCGCCCATGAAGCCGCCGCCGCCGCGCTGGCGTTCAAGGTGGGTCCAGCTGCGGACGAGCCGGCCGCGCTGATAGTTGAGATGCGCAAGCTCGACCTGCAGCACACCTTCCTTGGTGGAGGCGCGGCGACCGAAGATCTCGAGAATGAGTCCGGTCCGGTCGATCACCTTGACCTTCCACTCGGTCTCCATGTTGCGCTGCTGGACCGGGGTGAGCGGGTGATCCACAATGACCAGCTTGGCATCGGTGGAATGGATCAGCGCATCGATCTCGAGCATCTTGCCCTTGCCGAACAGCGTCGACGGCCGCGGGGCGGACACAGGCACGATCAGCGCCTCAGCGACCTCGAGATTGATGGCACCGGCCAGTCCAACGGCTTCAGCCAGGCGGTTGGCATCGGGGCGCTTGTCAGGCTCGCCGCTTCCGGGCGCGGCATTGCGCGTGCGCAAGGTGGGAACCAGCACAATCGCGCGCATGACGCCGGACTTGCTGTCCGGGTCGTTGAAATTACCAGAGCTGTCTACAGTTTCGATTTGCGTTGTCCTGTCAGGCGCCGCTTGCGGCGTCCTCGTTTTCAAACATCTGCACAGGCTGACTTGGCATGATCGTGGAAATCGCATGCTTGTAGACAAGCTGCGAATGCCCGTCGCGTCTCAACAACACGCAGAAATTGTCGAAAGAAGTGACCACACCGGTCAACTTCACCCCGTTGATCAGAAAGATCGTCAGAGAGATTTTCTGTTTCCGAACCGTGTTGAGAAAGAGATCCTGCAGGTTCTGTGAACGCTCCGCCATTGCGCCTATTATCCGTCTTTTTCTTGCCCGCTAACCGCAGGTCATTACCGCACGTGTCCTATCCCTATGACATTCGCTTTCCCCAGAGATGAAAAAAGCGCAGCGCAGCCAAAAAGCTTACGCAACGTCAAGCCCCGAACAATCCCACTCCTTCTGGCCGACAGATATGGTAGTCTCGCCGCTGACAGAAAATTGCTCGTCCGAACGCTGTAGAGAAGACCATTGTTGCGGTGTTTTGTAAACACTTGTTTTCGTGCATGCAATTCACTGCGCCAATTTCCACTCGCCATGCAGGCCGACGAAATCCGCGATCCCCCTGGAATCTCAGGGTGGCGGGCCCACGGTGCTGGCTTTCTGCCGCAGCGTCGGGACTAACTGAAACAATGAGGGCTTGATCGTGGCCGGCAGTCCGGCATCGCCTGCAAACTGCGGACAACCAGTTGCCCGAACGGCATTGCCGCGATTGCTAGCGGCTCATCCAGTAGCGGACATTCAGAACGGCGAACACAACCATAATTTCAAGCCGCCCCAGGGTCATGATGATAATGGCAGCAATTTTCCCGGACGCCGGCATGGCCTGGAATTGCGGCCACACCTCATTGACCGGTTCAGTGACATAGGTTGGCGGGATCAAGGCTTCGTAGACCGGTCCGGCATTGGAGAAGAACGCAACTGCCATTGTAATGCCGCCTTCGAATTCTGCTGTCTCCAAAGTAAAGGCCAACGCGCCGAACGCAACAACGAGCAGCGATAAGGAAAAATAGGTCCAGATCGCGCGCATGGTTTTTTCGTCGATGAGATGCCGTCCGAAACGCAGGTTCGTTACGCTGCTGGGATAGATCAACTGATTGAGCTCGCGCGCCGAATGAACGGCCATCGCGGCAATCCGGTAGAGTTTGAAGCCGCCGGTTGTGGAGTAGATTCCGCCCCCGACCAGCACGATCATTAGGACGACCAGATCCGGCAACAGGGCGATGACGCCCGGCCGGCTTTCTATGCCACTGGTGGCGATTAGCGAGGAGGATGCAAGCAGGCCCTCGATAAAGATCGGTCCGAGGGACGCGCCTCCGGAAACGGTCGACAACCGAACCGCATAGAGCATGGCCACGAGCACAACCACAACAAAGATAAGCGCAATTTCCGGGTTACCCGTCAACAGCTGCTTCGGTGTGCGCAGCATCCGCCGGCGCCAGAATACGCTTACCGTGCCGAGCAGCAAGCCAAAGGTGAGCACCAACTGGGCCATCGGTCCGGCCTGGTTTTCCAGCGCCCCGTCGAACGGCAGGAATCCGCCGGTGGCGATCACCACCATCGACAGCATGGCCGAATAGGGACCATTCACGCCGGACAGCATCAAGCCGACAAAGACGACGAAGGTAATCAAAACGTACTGACCGAGTACCCGGCGAAAATCGCGCAGATCAATGGTCATGTTGCTGGCGCTGCCAGTAATTACCCGCCGGTCACCGGCCGGCAAACCACCAAAGCCGCCGGGCGCCAGCACATGGATGATCGACAGCAATGTCAGAAAGCCGCCGTACCACTCGATGGATGCACGCCAGAAAAGGATCGCCTGCGGCGCGGTTTCGCGGGACAGGAGGGTGGCGCCGGATGTCGTCAGTGCCGATACCGATTCGAACCATGCATCGATCCAGCTCAAGCCGGTCAGTGTCTTGAAAGATGCCGCCGCGACCATCGGCAGCAGCACCCACATCGCCACGAGCGCCACATAGCCCGATGCCCGGCCCAGGGTCCTGGCGAAGCCGGCGATTGCGCCGAGCACCATCAGCGCGGCGAAGACCCCGAGCGAGCCGACGAGCAGCATCGACAGCGCCATGTCCCGCATACCGTCCGCTATGGCAAACAGCACGGCTGGCACGAGCAGCGTGAAAAGCCCCGCAACCGCAACCGCCAGAACATGCAGGATGCCGAGCATCGGCTTAGAAGAACTCGAGGCTGACGCGGAACATCTGCTCCACATGACGGACGGAATCGAGCGCAGAGAACATCACGACCCTGTCCTTTGCCTTTATCTTGACCGAGCCGTCCGGGCGCAGCACCTGCTTGTCGCGATAGATGGCGCCGATGCGCACGCCGTCTGGCAGATCCAGGTTGCGCAACGGTTTCCCGACCAGCGGTGAGGTGTCCAGCGCTTCCGCCTCGATGACTTCAGCCGCCCCCTTCTGAACCGAGTAGACCGCCCTGATGCGACCGCGGCGAACGTGCTGCAGGATCTTCGAAATGGTCACGGCACGGGGATTGATATGCGCGTCGATTCCCAGCGTCTTGGTGAAGGACTGATAGGACGGGTTGTTGATCAGGGTCAGGTTGGCTTTGCAGCCGAGCCGCTTGGCCATTACCGATGACAGGATGTTGACCTGATCATCATTGGTCAGCGCCACCATCAGGTCGGCATTTTGAATATCGGCCTCGACCAGGATGTTCTGGTCCAGCGACGAGCCGTTCAGCACAACCGTGCGGGCGAGCGAATCGGCAATAGAGACCGCCCTGCCCCGGTCCGCCTCGATGATCTTGACCTTGGTCTTGGGCTGCCGTTCCTCGATCGCGGCGGCGACGTAGTAGCCGATATTGCCGCCGCCCGAGATGACGATGCGGCTGGCTTCCTGCTCTTCATGACCGAACAGGCCGAGCGTGCGGCGGACATGATCCTTGTCGCACACGACATAGGCCAGGTCGCCGGTTTCCAGCTGGTCGGACGAATGCGGAACAAACAGGCTCTCGTTGCGCCAGACCCCGACCACGGTGGCGAGAAGATCGGGAAACAGTTCGCTGAGCTGCACCAGCGGCGTGTTGACCACCGGGCAATCCTCCAGACACTCGATGGCGACCATGGCCACCTTGTCGTCAGCGAACCGCACCGCATCGGTGGCGCCAGGCAACGCGATACGGCGCAGCACCATCTGGCCGACCTCCACTTCCGGCGAAATAATCACGTCAATCGGCATGTGGTCGCGCGAGAACAGGTCCGCCCAGTGCGACTTGAGATAGGACTGGGCGCGGATACGGGCGATCTTGGTCGGCACGTTAAAGATCGAATGCGCAACCTGGCAGGCCACCATGTTGATCTCGTCATAGAGCGTGACGGCGATGATCATGTCGGCCTGGTCCGCGCCGGCCTGGGCCAGCACATCGGGATGGGCGCCATGGCCGACATAGCTGCGCACATCCAGCGTGTCGCGGATCGCCTGCACCAGCGTGGCGGAAGTATCGATCACCGAGACGTCGTTGTCTTCGGCTGCGAGGCGCTCGGCGATGCCGTACCCCACGCGTCCCGCTCCGCAAATGATAACCTTCATTGCCGACCCCTTAAGCGCCAATCCGATTGCGCGGCCGTAACCGCTTCGCGCCGCTTATACGCCAAGAGATTTCAATTTGCGATGCAGGGCAGACCGTTCCATGCCGACAAATTCGGCGGTGCGGGAAATGTTGCCGCCGAAGCGGTTGATCTGGGCGATCAGGTAATCGCGCTCGAACAATTCGCGCGCTTCGCGCAACGGCAGGGTCATGATGTGGTCCGATCCGGCCGCCGACGTCTTGGGCAGCATGTCGGAGACATCATCGGGCAACATGTCGGCGCTGATGGCGGTTTCCGGACCATCGGAGCGAGCCAAAATCATCAGCCTTTCCATATAGTTGCGCAATTGCCTGATGTTACCCGGCCAGGTATGGGCCTGAATGACGGCCAGCGCATCGTCCCCAATCCGCCGGTTGCGGATGCCTGCCTGCTCGGAAATCTGGCGCATGAACATGTCGACCAGGAAGGGAATATCCTCGCGCCGTTCACTGAGCGAAGGTACCCGCACCGGCACCACCGCAAGCCGGTGATAAAGATCCTCGCGGAACTCGCCTGCGCCGATGAGCTCTTCCAGATTGCGGGCCGTCGATGACAGGATGCGCACGTCGACCTTGACCCGCTTGGTGCCGCCGACACGCTCGAACTGCTGATCGACCAGCACCCGCAGGATCTTGCTCTGGGTCCCGCGCGGCATGTCGGCAACCTCATCGAGGTAGAGAATGCCGCCATGGGCTTCTTCCAGCGCGCCGACCTTGCGCTCGTGGCTGGCCGCACTTTCGGTTCCGAACAGGGCCACTTCCATCCGTTCAGGTGTAATGGCTGCGGCGTTGACGACGACGAACGGACCGCCGGCCCGGGTCGACTTGCGGTGGATCAGCCGCGCCACCAGTTCCTTGCCGGACCCGGAGGGCCCAAGAATCATCACGCGGCTGTTTGTCGGCGCGATCTTGTCGATCGACTGCTTGAGCTGGGACACGGCCACCGATGTGCCGATCAACTCGACCGGGTCGCCGGAACGCTTCTTGAGCTCGGTAACTTCGCGCTTGAGATTGGAGGTTTCCAGCGCCCGTTCGGCGACCAGCAGCAAGCGGTCGGCCTTGAACGGTTTTTCGATAAAATCATAGGCGCCGCGCTGGATGGCCGAGACCGCTGTCTCGATGTTGCCATGACCGGAAATCATCACCACCGGCAGGTCCGGATAGCGCGCCTTGATTTCATCGAGAAGTGCGAGGCCGTCCAGTCGGCTGCCCTGCAGCCAGATATCGAGAAAGACCAGGCGCGGAACGCGGTCCG
The DNA here is from genome assembly GCF_900220985.1 of Parahoeflea halophila. Taxonomy (GTDB): domain Bacteria; phylum Pseudomonadota; class Alphaproteobacteria; order Rhizobiales; family Rhizobiaceae; genus Hoeflea; species Hoeflea halophila. Next base: position 174,913 of record NZ_OCPC01000006.1, on the reverse strand, counting down.
AAATTGCCGCCAGGGCCGAATCACTGTCCGCGGCCGTGCGGGTTTCATGCCCCTCGTCATCCAGAATGCCGGATACGATCTCGCGTATGTCGGCTTCGTCATCCACGACCAGAATGTCAGACGCCATCTGCCGGTTCCCTTTCATTTTCTTCTTGCTCTTCGCTGCCCGGGGCCTCGACCGGTAGACGGACGGTTATCATCGCCCCCTTGCCTCCGTCGACCTCGACCGGCGCATCGCGCAACTGGATGGTGCCGCCGTGATCATCAATGATCTTCTTGACGATGGCGAGACCGAGGCCGGTGCCCTTGTCGCGCATAGTCATGTAGGGCTCGAGCAGGCGATGCCGGTTCTCGCCCGGAAGCCCCCGGCCATTGTCGATGATGTCAACGACGTATTCTCGCCCGTCGAGCGAACGGGCGGCGCGCACGATGATGGTCTTGCCGGACCGCTCCTGATCAGACGGAACCGCGTCAATCGCCTCGGTGGCGTTCTTGACCAGGTTGGCGAAGGCCTGCCCCAGCATGCGCGGATCAAACTCGCCTTCCAGCGGCTCTTCCGGGAACTCGCTGCTGAAGTCGATGTCGGAGCGGCTGACCTCACGCAAAAACGCGGCGTCCTTGAGGATTTCGCGCAGATCGGTGCGCACCTTGGACGGTTTCGGCATACGGGCGAAGGAGGAAAACTCATCGACCATGCGGCCGATATCCTCGACCTGGCGCACAATCGTATTGGTGCACTGGTCGAAGACTGCGCGATCCTCGTCGGGGATCTGCTTGCCATAGCGGCGCCGGATGCGTTCGGCGGAGAGCTGGATCGGTGTCAGCGGATTCTTGATCTCGTGGGCAATACGTCGGGCGACGTCGGCCCAGGCGGTCGAGCGCTGGGCAATGACGAGGTCGGTGATGTCATCCAGCGTGACGACGAAGGATTCGAGCCCGTCATGGCTCTCCTCGCGGGTTACCTTGACGTTGAGCGTGCGCTCCTTGCCGCCGCGGTAGAGCGTCACTTGCGCGATTGCCGCCGAACGCGGCCGCATCGAGGCCTCGGCGATGACGGTTTCGAACTCCGGCGCCAGCTCTGTGAAATGCTGGTCAATAACATCGGCTTCGCCACCCCCGAGAATTTCGCAGGCCGAGCGGTTGGCTATGGTCACCGTGCCATTGTGATCGACGCCGACCACGCCTGCGGAGACGCCGGACAGAACCGCTTCGGTGAATCGCCTGCGGTCGTCGATCTGGTCCTTGGCCGAAAGGATCTCGTCCCGCTGGGTCCGGATCTGCACGATCATGTTGTTGAAGGTCTGCGCCAGCGAACCGACATCGCCGTCGGAGGCATGAACCGGCACCACCACATCGAGATTTCCGCTGGCGACATCGTCGGAGGCCCCGATCAGCACCCGGATCGGGCGAACCAGACGGTCGGCAACGGCGATGGCGGTCCAGATCGCCGACAGCAGCACGATCAGGGCAAATCCTAGATAGAGAATGCCGAAGGCCAGTTGCAGCGATGCCCGCCCCTGCTCAAGGGTCTGGTATTCCAGTGTCGCCTCCTCCATCAACCGCATCGAGCGCATCACCTCGGCATCGACCACACGGACGGTGTAGAGCATCGTCCCGCTGATCTGCTGCAGCGGCATCAGCGCGCCCACCAGGTTGGTGACACCAGGCGGGATCAGCGTCGGCTGCCCGTTGACCGCATCCTTGAGCGCCCGCTCCGGCACCGCAGGCAATGGCCGCTCCGTTTCGATGTCGGCCTGCAGGATGACACTGCCATCCTCGCGGATGAGGAAGGCCCCGAGCAGGCCCCGACCGATCGCCTGGCGCGTCATGAATTGGGAAAAACCGACCCGGTCGAGCGAATAGAGCGACCGGGCGTTGTCGAGATCATTGGCCATCGACACGGTCTGCCCCTGCAGAAATCGGGCATTCTCGAGCACATAGGCTTCAGCGACCGACAGCGAGGAATTGACGATCGCCTTGGTGCGGATCGAGAACCAGCGGTCAAGTCCCACGTCCAGCGTGATCGACGCCACGATGGCCACCAGAATGGCAGGCAGAATGGCCACGATCGAAAACAGCGCAACGATGCGGATGTGAAGCTTTGCCGCCGCCTTTCCCCGTCGGCGCGCCCTGAGTAGCGAGCGAATCTCGAGAAAAACCAGCGTCACCAGACCGATAACAAAGACAAGATTGATTACCACCGCGCTAAGCACGACCCGATCGACCGGGTCAATCGGCGTCAGGCCGAGCAGAATGGCAAAGGATATCAGGGCGCTGAGAAAGGCGGAGACGACCAGGGCAATGCCCGGCAGCGTAAACAGGTTGCGACGACTGCCTGCGCCACCGACAAATCGTCCGGCATCAGCCGATGCACCGGGCTTCGGTGCGTGCTGCGAACCGGTTTTAGCCATTTCACCGCCAGCGGTATTGCGGCCGGATCCTGTTAGGCCCGTCTGTGCCGGTCCGGGCGCCGTGTCGATTGCCATGTGCTGCGTGCCACCTCAGTTGCGCTCCGACTACCGTTGCGAACAAGCAACAGAATGTGGCGAAAATGCAACGTGTGAACAATCCCTGTCAAGCGGCCGTGGGCGTCACCGAAACACGTCAGGCCGGGCGCGGCGAGCGATAGACCGTGACGCCGAGCTCGCGGATCTTCTTGCGCAGTGTGTTGCGGTTAAGACCGAGCAGGTCCGCGGCCTTGATCTGGTTGCCACGGGTTGCCGTCAGGGCGGCCAGGATAAGCGGATACTCTACCTCCTCCAGCACTCTCTGATAGAGTCCCGACGGCGGCAGCTCCTCGCCGAAACCCGAGAAGTAGCGACGCATGTTCTCTTCTACCGACTGGGCGATGGTGACCGGTCCCATGGCAGTCGCCCCCTGCGGCGAGGGCGGCTCCGGCGTTTCGATGCGCAGCTCATTGTCGATGATTTCGCGGGTTATGACATCCTGTGGGTAGAGCGCCATGACGCGGCGGACGACATTTTCGAGTTCGCGGACATTGCCTGGCCACGGATAGGCCTTGAGCAGCTCCAGCGCCTCGTTGTCAAAGCGCTTGGCATCAAGCCCCTCGCCGACCGCGCCACGCACGAAGTGACGGACCAGATCCGGTACGTCCTCGGCGCGGTCGCGAAGTGCCGGAAGGCGCAGCGGTACGACATTGAGACGATAATAAAGATCTTCGCGGAACAGGCCCTGATTGATCAGGATCTTGAGATCCTTGTTGGTGGCGGCAACGATGCGCACATCGGTCCTGATCGGGGTGCGGCCGCCCACGGTGGTGTATTCACCCTGCTGCAGCACACGCAGCAGACGGGTCTGCGCATCCATCGGCATATCGCCGATCTCGTCAAGGAACAGGGTGCCCCCCTCGGCCTGCTCGAAGCGGCCGGTGGACTTGTGCTGAGCGCCGGTAAAGGCGCCCTTTTCGTGTCCGAAGAGTTCCGATTCAATCAGATCGCGCGGGATCGCAGCCATGTTGATGGCCACGAAGGGGCCGTTGCGGCGCTTTCCGTAATCGTGCAGCGCCTTGGCAACCAGCTCCTTGCCGGTGCCCGACTCACCGGTAATCATCAGCGTCAGGTCGGTCTGCATGAGGCGAGCCAGAACCCGGTAGATCTCCTGCATGGCGGTTGAGCGGCCGACCAGCGGCATGCCCTCGGTGGTTTCCTCGGGCTGGACGGCAAGCTTGCGCGGTTCCGACAAGGCCCGGCCGATGGTGCCGATCATCTCGGTGAGATCGAACGGCTTGGGCAAATAGTCATAGGCCCCGCCTTCGGATGCCTTGATGGCGGTCATGAAGGTGTTTTGCGCGCTCATCACCAGCACCGGCAGATCCGGCCGGGCGCGGCGAATTCTGGGCAGCATGTCGAAGGCGTTTTCATCAGGCATGATCACGTCGGTGATGACCAGATCGCCATCGCCGGCCGAAACCCAGCGCCAGAGTGTCGCCGCATTGGAGGTGATGCGGACCTCGTAGCCGGCCCGGGTCAGGGCCTGGTTGAGAACGGTGCGGATAGCCGCGTCATCATCGGCGACAAGAATAGTGGCTTTGCCCATCAGCTCAGTCCTTCTGTCCGGATGCGCCGCTCATGCGAGCAGGCAGCGGTTTTGGTGGCCGGCCGTCGGGCGAAACCGGCATCAGAATGCGGAAAGTGGTCTTGCGGTTCTGGCTGTCACATTCAACGATGCCGCCATGACCGCCGACGATCTTTGCCACCAGCGCAAGGCCCAGGCCCGAGCCATTGGTCTTGGTGGTGACGAAAGGGTCGAACAGGTGCGAGACGAGATCCGCCGGCACGCCGGGGCCGTTGTCCTGAACGCAGAATTCGAGCGGCAGCGAGATTTTTTCCCGTGTACCGGCCACCGAAAGCTTGATGCCCGGCCGATAGGCCGTCGTCAGCACGATCTCGCCGTTGGGATCTTCGCCGATCGCTTCGGCGGCGTTCTTGACCAGATTGAGGAAGATCTGAACCAGCTGATCACGATTGGCATAGACCGGCGGAAGCGATGGATCGTAGAGTTCGACGAATTTGATCCTGCGCGCAAACCCGGCCTTGGCCACCGCTTTGACATGGTCGAGGACCGAGTGGATGTTGACTGGCGTCCGGTCGACCGGCCGTTCGTCCGAGAATATCTCCATGCGGTCGACGAGCGAGACGATGCGGTCCGTCTCATCGCGGATCAGCCGCGCCAGGGCACGGTCCTCGTCTCCCACCGACATCTCAAGCAGTTGCGCCGCTCCACGAATGCCCGAAAGCGGATTTTTGATCTCGTGGGCCAGCATCGAGGCCAGCCCGGTGACGGACCGCGCGGCCGCGCGATGGGTCAACTGGCGGTCGATCTTGTCGGCCATCGAGCGTTCCTGAAACACGACGACGACATTTCCGGGCAGGCCGGCGACGGGCGCGACATAGAGATCGACCAGCTTGTCGCTGCCAAGCCGTGGCGAACTCAGGTCGACCCGGTACTCGTTGACCGCCGCCCGGCGTTCGCGCACCTGTTCTATCAGTTCGAGCAGCGGACTTCCGAATGGAATGAAGGTGTCGAGCGTGTGGCGGCCGAGATGGGCCGCACTTGCGGCGAAAAAGGATTCCGCCTCCCAGTTGGCAAAACACACCATGCTGTTGGGGTCGACCATGATCACCGGATGCTGGATGGCGTTGAGCACCATGCCGGCGGTGTCCATGTCAACCGCAGCGGCCTGCTCTGCAAATCTCTCGCTCACGCGGCACTCTCCATCTCCGAAGACAAACCGGCGGCGGTTTCGAGCACTTCGGCGAAAGTTTCGACAACTTCTTCGGCATTATGGGAGGTCATCATCATGACCTTGCGGTCAGCCGGTGTACGGGGTGCAAGGGTTTCGAGATACCAGCCGATATGTTTGCGGGCGTGGCGGACGCCGACATCGTCGCCGTAATGGGCGATCATTGCACGGTAGTGTTCGAGCGCCACGGCATTGCGCGCCTTTCGATCGGCGGGAATATCCGCGGAGCCTGCCAATTCGCCGCAGATCCAGGGCTGTCCCTGCGCCCCGCGACCAACCATGACGGCATCGGCACCCGAACGGCGCAGGCACACGGCAATGTCGGCGCGGGACGTGACGTCGCCATTGGCGATCAGCGGAACCGCCACCGCTTCGCGCACCCGGGCAATCGCATCCCAGTCGGCGCTGCCCTTGTAGAACTGCATCCGGGTGCGGCCGTGGATGGTGATCATCCGCACCCCGGCAGCTTCCGCCCGGGCCGCGATCAGGGGCGCGTTGAGACTGTCGTGATCCCAGCCAAGACGCATCTTCAGCGTGACAGGCACCGAAACCGCCTTGACGGTGGCCTCGATCAGGCTCAGCGCATGATCCGGGTCGCGCATCAGCGCCGAGCCGGAGTAGCCGCCGGTGACCTTCTTGGCCGGGCAGCCCATGTTGATGTCGATCATCGCGGCACCGGCATCCTCGGCGATCTTTGCCGCCTCGCCCATCCACCGCGCCTCGCGGCCGGCCAGCTGAACCACATGCGGATCAATCCCGTCGCCGCGCAACCGTGCATGCGATTCGGGGTGGTCGACCACCAGTTCGCGGCTTGCCACCATTTCGGTAAAGACCAGACCTGCTCCGTGCCGCCAGGCCAATTGCCGGAACGGCAGGTCGGAAATTCCGGATAATGGCGCCAGAAACACCCGGTTTCGCGCGGTTACCGGCCCAATCTGAAGCGGCTGGCGGAGGAAAGCGTCAATGCTCTGCATTCGTTTCGTGCAACTCTCGTTTCTGCCTTTTTTTTAGACAATCATGATCGTGTTGCCAAGGCGTATTCGCGGGCGGGGCGAGAAAAATGCAAAAGAGCTTTTTTCCGGTAAACGCAACCTCTAAACACAGGAGCAACCGGGGCCGCCACAGCCCAGCCCAAATGCCGAGGATGAAAAGCCATGACCAAGGAAAACCAATCGGCCCCGCTGCTGCCGGATGTGCGCACCGGTAACGGTTATGACGTACACCGGCTAGTGGCAGGCAAGTCCGTTACGCTCTGCGGCGTCGAAATTCCGCACAATCAGCGGCTCGACGGCCATTCAGATGCCGATGTCGGCCTGCATGCGCTGACCGACGCATTGCTGGCAACCTGCGCGGCGGGCGATATCGGCGATCATTTTCCGCCTTCCGATCCGCAATGGCGCGGCGCCTCCTCCGACATCTTCCTGGCCCATGCGGCGAAGCTGGTGCGTGATGCCGGTGGCGTCATCATGAACGCCGATGTCTCGCTGATCGCGGAACAACCGAAGATCGGTCCGCACCGGCTCGAAATGCGCCAATCACTGGCGCGCATTCTCGATATCTCGATCGACCGCTGTTCGGTGAAAGCCACCACCAACGAGATGATCGGCTTCATCGGCCGCCGCGAAGGCATTGCCGCAATTGCCACGGCGACCGTGGTTTACGGAGCCGCCAGATGAGTACCGGTTCAAATCATGACGACGCCGGCAGCGACGTGGAGATGCTTGCCGGCCTGCGCGCTGACTGCCGTGAGCTGGCGCAAGAGATTATCGACACGTTTTCCCGCGGTCCGGCAACCATGGTGGCGACCGCGGAATCCTGCACCGGCGGTCTGATCGCCGCGGCAATTACCGACATTGCCGGCTCTTCCGCCGTCTTCGACCGCGGGTTCGTGACCTACTCCAACGAGGCCAAGCAGGACATGCTGGGCGTGCGGGCAGCAACACTCGAGGCCTACGGCGCGGTGTCGGCGCAGGTAGCAACCGAAATGGTGCTAGGCGCGCGGCGGCGCTCACGGGCCGATATTGCGGTCTCGGTCACCGGCGTAGCCGGTCCCGGTGGCGGCAGCCGGGACAAGCCGGTGGGACTGGTCTGGATGGGCCTTTCCGGCCCCGGCGACCTGACCAGCGCTTCCGAACTCAGATGGGATCCCTCATGGAGCCGCGACATGATCCGCGCCGCAACCGTATGTGCCGCACTTGAGGCCCTGCTCGGCCGTGCCGACTTGCGCTAGGCTTCTCAAGACACTCCGGTTTCGCCGTAGATCTTTCGGGCGCGTTTTTCAAAGGCCTCGGCAAACATGCGAAAGGCGCGGTCGAACATCGCGCCCATCAAAGCACCGAGCACCATGCTCTTGAACTCATAATCGATGAAAAACCTGACTTCGCATCCGCCATCGCTGCGTGGCTCGAAAGTCCATTTGTTGTCGAGATACTTGAACGGACCATCGAGGTATTTGACATCGATCACCAGATCCTCGGGCTTGAGCAGCACCTGGCTTGTGAAGGTCTCGCGGATCTTCTTGTAACCCACGGTCATGTCGGCAATCAGCAGAGACTTGGCGTCGCCGTCCTTGCGCGAGCGAACCGACAGCGCCTCGCACAAAGGCAGGAATTCCGGGTAGCGCTCGACATCGGCCACCAGATCGAACATCTGGCGCGGCGAATGGGGAACGGTGCGGGTGGTTTCGTATTGAGGCATTGAATCAGCCGGCTGCCGCAGCCGCCAGCTTCGCTTCCCGGTTGGCCTTGAGACGGGCGAAATCATCGCCGGCGTGGTGCGAAGAACGGGTGAGCGGGCTCGACGAGACCATCAGGAAGCCCTTGGTGTAGGCGATCTTCTCGTAGCTCTTGAACTCATCCGGCGTGATATAGGCCATCACCTCGTGGTGCTTGCGGGTCGGCTGCAGGTACTGGCCGATGGTCATGAAGTCGACATCGGCCGAGCGCAGATCGTCCATCAGTTGCAACACTTCGTTGCGCTCCTCACCCAGGCCCACCATGATGCCGGACTTGGTGAACATGGTCGGGTCGAGTTCCTTGACCCGCTGCAACAGTCTGAGCGAATGGAAATAGCGCGCGCCGGGACGAACGGTCAGATAGTTGCCGGGCACGGTTTCGAGATTGTGGTTGAAGACGTCGGGCTTGGCGGCAACCACGCGTTCGAGCGCGCCGGGCTTGCGCAGGAAATCCGGCGTCAGGATTTCAATCGTCGTCTCCGGAGAGGCTGCACGGATCGAGCGGATCACCTTTTCGAAATGCTCGGCGCCGCCATCGTCGAGATCATCGCGGTCGACCGAGGTGATGACGACGTGTTGCAGGCCCATCTGCTTGACCGCCTTGGCGACATTGTAGGGCTCGTGCACGTCCAGCGCATTGGGCTTGCCGGTAATCACGTTGCAGAACGCACAGGCGCGGGTGCAGATTTCGCCCATGATCATGAAACTAGCGTGCTTCTTGTCCCAGCACTCGCCGATATTGGGGCAACCAGCTTCTTCGCAGACCGTGACGAGGTTGTTTTCCTTCACGATCGAGCGGGTTTCCTGATAGCCCTTGGATGTCGGCGCCTTGACGCGAATCCATTCCGGCTTGCGCTTGACCTCGGTATCCGGACGCTTCTGCTTTTCCGGGTGGCGGACGCGCCGGGTCTCGGGCTTGATCGCATCAGGCTTGGTGGCGTCGAGGATCGTGACCATTTCGTGGTCCCTTCAATTCGCGTTGTGGTTCAGCCGCGCTTGGAGCGGCCGAAAATCCAGAGAATGAGGATTGCGCCGGCTATGGCGACAACCAGATTTCCGGCAAATCCGTAGTAATTGATGTTGAGCACTCCGGCCAGTGCGCCGCCGACAAAGGAACCGGCGATGCCGACCAGCATGTTGGTGAACAGCCCGTGATCGCGCTTCATCACGCGTTCGGCCACGTAGCCGGCAATGGCGCCGATCAGCAGCAGACCGAAAAACCCGACACCGGGCATTGTCATGAAGCCCGCCTCATGTTCCATCACCATCTGTCTCCGTTGGCGGCGTTTTCAAGCGCGCGCATGATCAACCAGAATGTAAGGCCGAGCATCAGTCCCATCAATGCCAGGATGACCGATACCGCGAGAATTCCCGCCAGCCCTTCAAGCCGGACGGCGCCCAGTTCCACCGCGCCGCGGCCGCTCAGGGCTGCCAGACCGCCAAGGGCGCCGAGCACGGCACCGCCGATCACCGGCAGCACCACAGCTCTTGGCATCCGGCCGAACCCGCTCACGCGTTGAGCGCCTGCCCATAGGCGTCAAGCACGCTTTCCTTCAGCGTTTCCGAGATCGTCGGATGCGGGAAGATGGTGTGCATCAACTCTTCCTCGGTGGTCTCGAGGTTCATCGCCACGACAAAGCCCTGGATCAGCTCGGTAACCTCCGCACCGACCAGATGGGCGCCCAGCAGTTCACCGGTCTTCTTGTCGAAGATTGTCTTGACCATGCCCTGGTCTTCGCCGAGCGCAATCGCCTTGCCATTGGCAACAAAGGGGAACCGGCCGACGCGGATGTCGCGTCCCTGTTCCTTGGCCTTGGCTTCGGTGAGACCAACGCTTGCCACCTGCGGATTGCAATAGGTGCAGCCGGGGATCTTGAGCTTGTCCATCGGGTGCACATTGGGCATGCCGGCAATCTTCTCGACGCAGATGACGGCCTCGTGCTCGGCCTTGTGCGCCAGCATCGGCGGACCGGCGACGTCGCCGATGGCATAAAGGCCGGGCACATTGGTCTTGCCGTAACCGTCAATAACGATGCAGCCGCGATCGGTTTTCACACCAAGCGCTTCGAGCCCGATATTCTCGATATTGCCCTGTACGCCAACGGCCGAAATCATCCGGTCCGCGGTGATCTTCTCGACCTTGCCGTCCTTGAGTTCGACATGGGCGGTCACGGAGTCGGCGCCCTTTTCCACCTTGGTGACCTTGGCCTCGAGCAGGATCTTCATGCCCTGCTTGTCGAACTGCTTCTTGGCGAAGGCGGAGATCTCGGCGTCCTCGACCGGCATGACGGTCTTCATCACCTCGACCACGGTCACGTCGACCCCCATGGTGCGGTAGAAGGAGGCGAACTCGATGCCGATGGCGCCGGAGCCCATGACCAAGAGCGATTTCGGCATCTTCTCGGGTTTCATCGCCTCGAAGTACGTCCAGATCAGCTTGCCGTCGGGCTCGATGCCCGGCAGGGCGCGGGGCCGCGCACCGGTGGCGACGATGATGTGCTTGGCGGTGTAGGTGCCCTCGCCCAGCGTGTTCTTGGGGATCGGGCCCTGCGGCTCGACGATCTTCTTGGTGGTCTTGGAGACCTTGATCTCGCCGGGCTTGGTAAGCTTGGCCTCGCCCCAGATGACGTCGACCTTGTTCTTCTTCATCAAGAAGCCGACGCCGCCATTCATGCGCTCGGCAATGCCGCGCGAACGCTTGACGATGGCGTCGAGATCCGGCGTCACCGTGCCTTCGAGCTTGAGGCCATAGTTCTTGGCATGCTCACTCAGGTGCAGCACTTCGGCCGAGCGCAGCAACGCCTTGGTCGGGATGCAGCCCCAGTTCGAACAGATACCGGCCAGATGCTCGCGTTCGACAACTGCCGTCTTGAGCCCGAGCTGGGACGCACGGATGGCCGCGATATAGCCGCCAGGGCCGGACCCGATGATGATCACGTCGTAATTGTTTGACACGCCTCGTCTCCTCTAAGTCAGGGCGGACGGATCACGGTCCGCCCTGCCAGGTTTACGGGGCAAGGTCGGGCTGTCTCAGCCGGCCAGCATCCCGTAGATTTCATCCTTGAGCTTCAGGCGCTGCTTGCGCATCGATTCCATGTTGAAATCATCTGTCGGCTCAATGTCGGTTTCAGCACGGTGGATGGCCCGGTTGACGTCGTGATAGGCATCGAAGAGCTTGGCAAAATGGGCATCGCCCTGCTTCATCTCGTGCATTTTCTCAACGTGCTCGGGAAATTCCTCCGCCAGTTCGTGGGGTGTATGGGCCATCAATCATCTCCTCGTTGGCTGGGTGATGAAAGCAGTCTAGTCCCCCTATGTCCTTGTTCTCCTTGACCTTGGTCAAATGTCCAAAATTCAGTGCCCCAACAGCAGCCGCGCCACCGGAGCCAATCCGCGGCCGATGGCGCGGGTATTCTTTGCATCAAGATGCACACCGTCGATCGCCGAACACGCGGCCACCGAGCCGGCATCGAAAAAACCGGCCCCGGTTTCATCGGCCAGATCGGCATAGAACGAGGCCAGCATGGCCGACTCGGCAACGCCGCCCTCGAACATCGCGGCGAAATCCGGATCGGCGGTTTCCACCAGCGGCGGCGGCGAGACCACCAAGATCTGCGGCGGTTCCTGGTCGTCCACCGGCCAGGCATGCAGCTTCACCAGTTGCAGCAAACGGCGCATGCCCTTGGAGGCGGCATGCGCGGTGCCTGCGAGAACCGGTTTCATGTCGTTCGAACCGAGCATGATAATCACCAGATCCAGCGGTGCATTCGTGTGCAGAACCGTCGGCAGCGTCCGCGCGCCATTGCGGTCGCAGTCGCCGGTGTAGTCGTCAAAAGCCGTGGTGCGGCCATTGAGGCCATCGGCCACCACATGCACGCCCTCGCCCAGCGAAGCGGTCAGCACCGTCGGCCAGCGGTCTTCCAGCTGATGCCGTGCCCGGGTCCTGGGGTCGTAGCCCCAGGTCAGGGAATCGCCATAGCAGAGCACGGTTTTCATGGTCTACCTTTCACCGGAAGCCAGAGTCTCATTCATGCCCCAGCTTGCGCAAGCCCAGCGCCACGAACAGGAACAACACGCCGTTTGAAACCAGTTCGATGCCAAGAAGCAGACCCAGAATGGTGGTCGCAGACGCTGGCAGACCGGCCAGGATTAACACACCCAGTGCTGCGGAGACGAGGCCGGAGACCAGTACCCAGACCCAGCCGCTGGCTGGTTTGAGCGACAGAGCGAACATGATCTTGGCAACACCGGTGGCCAGAAACAGCACCGCCACCAAGAGCGTCAGCGGGATGGCTCCGGCCAAGGGATCGGCGACCAGGATGACACCGACGAGCAGCGACAGAACGCCAAGGCCGAGCGACCAGATGAAGCCCGGCCAGTCACGGACGCGAAACGCGTGAATGATCTGGATGACACCCTGGATCAGGAACACCCATCCGGCCAGTGTGACGGCGAAGATGGTCGCCCCAAACGGGTTGAGCAGCGCCAGGAAGCCGCCGATGATACAGATCACCGCCAGCGCTGCCATCCAGGTCCAGCTTCTGCCGAATGTCCCGCTCACATCCTGATCTGCCATGTGCAGTCTCCCGTTCCGGATCGCGACAGTTCTCAGACAAGCATTCCCATCGGGTTCTCGATGTAGCCCTTGAAGGCGGCCAGCAGTTCGGCACCAAGCGCGCCGTCGACACAGCGGTGATCGGTTGAAAGCGTCACGCTCATCACCGTAGCCACTGCCAGTGCGCCATCCTTGACCACCGGGCGCTGTTCGCCGGCACCGACAGCCAGAATGGTGGCGTGCGGCGGATTGATGACGGCGGCGAAGTCCTTGACGCCCATCATGCCCATGTTCGACACCGAGGTGGTGCCGCCCTGGTATTCCTCGGGCTTGAGCTTGCGCTCCTTGGCGCGCTTGCCGAGATCCTTCATCTCGTTGGAGATCGCAGACAGGGTCTTCTGCTCGGCCGAACGGATGATCGGGGTGATCAGGCCGCCGGGGATCGAGACGGCAACGCCGACATCGGAGTGCTTGTGCACCACCATGTTCTCGTCGGTCCATGAGACATTGGCATCCGGCACATCGCGCAGCGCCAGCGCCAGCGCCTTGATCACCATGTCGTTGACCGAAAGCTTGTAGGCGGGCTTGTCGTCCCTGACCGGGGCCGACTTGTTGAGCTGCGATCTGAGCGCCAGCAGCGCATCGAGTTCGCAATCCACGGTGACGTAGAAATGCGGGATGGTCTGCTTGGATTCCTGCAGGCGCCGGGCAATGGTCTTGCGCATGCCGTCATGCTTGACGAGCTCGTAGGAGCCCTCGGCAAAGTTCTTCAGCACCGCGTCGTCCGACATGGCCTTGGTCGCTGCGGCGGGTGCTGCCGAAGCTGCGGCCTTGGGCGCATCCGCGGCCGCAGGCTTGCCGGTGCCCGAGGCAATCGCTGCCTCGACATCCTTCTTGACGACGCGGCCATGCGGGCCGGAGCCGGAAATCTGCGCCACGTCCACACCGGCATCCTTTGCGATGCGCCGGGCCAGCGGCGAGGAAAATACCCGTTCGCCGGATTTCGTGGTCGGCGCCGGTGAAGGTGCGCCGGGATTCTGGTCGCGGATCGGCTTGTCGAGCTTCGCGGCCGGATCGGATGCCGGTGCGGATTTTTCAGCATCCTGCTTGGAGGTGTCGGTCTTGGTCGATTCTTCCGCCTTCGGTGTTTCCGTGGCAGGAGCTGCTTCGCCGCCGGCCTTGGCGGCGTCCTCGACGCTTTCGCCTTCACCGGCAAGAATGGCAATCAGGGCATTGACCTTGACGCCTTCGGTGCCGCCGGGAACGACGATCTTGGCCACCGTGCCCTCGTCGACAGCCTCCACTTCCATTGTTGCCTTGTCAGTCTCGATCTCGGCGATGACGTCACCGGGGCCAACCTTGTCGCCTTCCTTGACCAGCCATTTGGCGAGGTTGCCCTCCTCCATGGTCGGCGACAGGGCGGGCATTGTGATGTTGATAGGCATCTGTCAGTCCTCCCCTCAAGCCGTGTAGGTGACGGCTTTGACCGCATCGACAATCTCCGCGACATTCGGCAGCGCGAGCTTTTCGAGATTGGCCGCGTAGGGCATCGGAACATCCTTGCCCGCGATGGTGATGATCGGCGCATCGAGATAATCGAACGCCTGTTGCTGAACGCGCGTGGCAATCTCGGTGCCGACCGAGGATTGCGGATAGCCTTCCTCGACCGTGACCAGACGGCCGGTCTTCTTCACGCTTTCGATCACGGTCGGCAGATCCATCGGACGGATGGTACGCAGGTCGATCAACTCGACATCGATGCCCATGCCTGAGAGCTCTTCCACGGCCTTGATGGCGTAGCTCATGCCGATACCGAAGGAGACGATGGTCACGTCCTTGCCCTTCTTGTGGATGCGGGCCTTGCCGATCGGCAACACGAAATCATCCATCTTCGGCACATCGAAAGTGTGGCCGTACATGATCTCGTTTTCCAGGAAGATCACGGGATTCGGATCGCGGATCGCGGCCTTGAGCAGGCCCTTGGCATCGGCTGCCGTGTAGGGCATCACCACCTTGAGGCCGGGAATGTGGCTGTACCATGCAGCGTAGCACTGGGAGTGCTGGGCGCCGACGCGGGCGGCCGCACCATTGGCGCCGCGAAAGACGATCGGTGCCCCCATCTGGCCACCGGACATGTAAAGCGTCTTGGCAGCGGAGTTGATGATCTGGTCGATCGCCTGCATGGCGAAGTTGAAGGTCATGAACTCGACGATCGGGCGGAGGCCGGCCATGGCTGCGCCGACAGCGATGCCGGTAAAGCCGTGCTCGGTGATCGGGGTGTCGACCACGCGGCGGGCGCCGAATTCCTGCAGCAGGCCCTGGCTGATCTTGTAGGCACCCTGATATTCGGCCACTTCCTCGCCCATGAGGAAGACGTCTTCATTGGCGCGCATTTCCTCGGCCATGGCATCGCGCAGGGCTTCGCGCACGGTGGTCGGCACCATTTCGGTGCCCTCGGGGATTGCAGGATCGGACAGGGCTTCATTGGCGACGGGGGCTGCCGGAACGGGTGCTGCCTTTTCCGGTTCGGAGGCCGCTGGCGCTTCCGGTTCCGCCGTAGCCTGGGCAGGTTCCGCGGCCTTGCCGGAGCCGATGTCGGAGGCGCTTTCGCCCTCTTCCAGCAGCACGGCTATTAGCGCATTGACCTTGACGTTCTCGGTGCCGGCGGCGACGACGATCTTGCCGATCGTGCCCTCGTCGACGGCTTCGACTTCCATTGTCGCCTTGTCGGTTTCGATTTCGGCGATCACGTCGCCGGCGGCAACCGTATCACCCTCGTTCTTGAGCCATTTCGACAGCGTGCCCTCTTCCATGGTCGGGGACAGCGCAGGCATCAGGATATCAATCGGCATGGTGTTCCCTCCCCTTAGAGCAAAATGTCGGTGTAGAGCTCGGAGGCATCCGGCTCCGGATTGTTCTGGGCGAAGTCGGCGGAATCGGCCACCACTTCGCGCACCTTCTTGTCGATGGCCTTGAGGTCATCTTCGCTGGCATGCTTGAGTTCGAGAATTCGCGCCTTGACCTGTTCGATCGGGTCGCTCTCCGAGCGCATCTTCTGCACCTCGTCCTTGGAGCGGTATTTCGCCGGGTCGGACATCGAGTGGCCGCGATAGCGGTAGGTCAGCATCTCGAGGATGATCGGGCCCTTGCCGGAGCGGCAATGGGCAACCGCCTCGACGGCTGCCGCGTGCACAGCGCGAACATCCATGCCGTCGACCTGATGGCCGGGGATGCCGAAGGAATTGCCGCGCAGGGAGAAATTCGACTGGGCCGAGGAGCGCGCCGTCGAGGTGCCCATGGCGTAACGGTTGTTCTCGACGATGTAGATTACCGGCAGCTTCCACAGCGCGGCCATGTTGAAGCTTTCATAGACCTGGCCCTGATTGGCGGCGCCGTCGCCGAAATAGGCGAGCGACACATTGTCATTGCCGCGGTACTTGTTGGCGAAGGCGAGACCGGTACCGAGCGACACCTGGGCGCCGACGATGCCGTGACCGCCGTAGAAGTTCTTCTCCTTGGAGAACATGTGCATGGAGCCGCCCTTGCCATGCGAATAGCCGTCCTTGCGGCCGGTCAGCTCGGCCATGACGCCGCGTGCTTCCATGCCGCAGGCCAGCATGTGGCCGTGGTCGCGGTAGCCGGTGATGACCTGGTCACCATCCTTGAGCGCCATCTGCATGCCGACGACTACGGCTTCCTGACCGATATAGAGGTGGCAGAAACCGCCGATGAAGCCCATGCCGTAGAGCTGGCCGGCCTTTTCCTCGAACCGGCGGATAAGAAGCATCTCGCGATAGGCTTCCAGCTCGGTTGCCTTGTCGAACTCGGTGATCCCGCCGTTCAGCCCGCTTTTCTCAGCCGGTTTCTTGCGGGATGCGGCAGTGGCGCTTTTGCGTGTAGCCATCTCATCCTCCCATTAGGTATCGTGAATTGACCATAGGAAAATTGGAGGGGTTCAGCAAGCGCATAAACGCATAGCTGGCATTCGCTCTAGAGAACTGTTTTTATTAGAAAATTGGACGATTAACTTAATTCAGGTTAACTCGCCGGATCAGTTGAAATACACAACCTCATCCTCGCGGGCGACGTTCAACAGAAACCGCGCCCGCTCGTCAAGCATGTCCGCTTCCACCGCACCGTCGCTCAACAGCATCACCTTGCGTTCGAGATGTTGCCTGCGTTCGGTCAAGCTTGCAAGCCGTTCCGACAATTCGACACGGCGAATCTCAAGCGCTTCGGCTGATTCCAGACCGTAGGCGCCCGACCATGAATGAAAACCGAAATATTTGAAGCAGGCGACCGACAGCACCGGGACGACCCAACGGCTCCAGAATCGCTTTTTCCTAAACTGTGTCCGCATTCGAAAAACGCCTTACCCCTGCGAAGCGATCAGTCTGCCGCAACAGGCTTAATATAGCGTTAGCTGAAACTGCAACTTGCTGCATTGCAAACAAAAACCCGCGCTTTCGCGCGGGCTCCTTGACTGGCCGTATTCTGCGCCATGCAAGGCGCACGCCGTGTTATCCGCGCAGGACGGAGGTTCCCGCGTAAGCCCCCTCTACACCGAGTTCCTGCTCGATGCGGATCAGCTGGTTGTACTTGGCAAGCCGGTCCGAACGCGACAGCGAACCGGTCTTGATCTGTCCGCAATTGGTTGCGACAGCCAGGTCGGCAATGGTGGAATCTTCGGTCTCGCCGGAGCGATGGCTCATGACAGCCGTGTAGCGCGCCTTGTGTGCGGTTTCGACGGCATCGAGCGTTTCCGACAGTGTGCCGATCTGATTGACCTTGACCAAGATCGAGTTTGCAACCCCCATCTTGATGCCGTCGCGCAGGCGGGCGGAATTGGTGACGAAGAGATCGTCGCCAACCAGCTGGCAACGGTCGCCGATCTTGTCGGTGAGCGACTTCCAGCCGTCCCAGTCATCTTCGCCCATGCCGTCCTCGATCGAAATGATCGGGTATTTCGCCTGCAGTTCAGCCAGGTAATCGGCCATCGCTTCGGGCTCGAGCGCGCGGCCTTCGCCGTCAAGCTGGTACTTGCCGTCGCGGAAGAATTCGGTGGCGGCGCAATCGAGCGCCAGATGGATGTCCTCGCCGGGACGATAGCCGGCCTTCTCGATCGACTTCATGATGAAATCGAGCGCATCGGGCGCGCTCTTGAGGTCAGGCGCGAAGCCGCCCTCATCGCCGACATTGGTGTTGTAGCCGCCGGCGGAAAGCTCCTTCTTCAGGGTGTGAAACACCTCGGAGCCCATGCGAACGGCGTCGCGGAAGGTTTCAGCGCCGACCGGCATGATCATGAATTCCTGAAAGTCGATCGGGTTGTCGGCATGGGCGCCGCCATTGATGATGTTCATCATCGGCACCGGCAGCAACCTGGCGTTGGCACCGCCGACATAACGGTAGAGCGGCAGTCCGCTCGACTGGGCGGCGGCGCGGGCGGCGGCCAGCGAGACGCCGAGAATGGCATTGGCGCCGAGATTGCCCTTGTTGGCCGAGCCATCAAGCTCGATCATAGCCTTGTCGAGGGCGATCTGGCCTTCGGCATCCATGCCGCACAGGTTCTCACACAGCGGGCCATTGACGGCCGCCACAGCCTTCTCCACACCCTTGCCCAGATAACGGCTGCCGCCATCGCGCAGCTCAACAGCTTCATGCGCACCGGTCGAGGCGCCGGATGGAACCATCGCCCGGCCCATGGCACCGTCCTCGAGATGCACGTCGACTTCAACCGTCGGGTTTCCGCGGCTGTCGAGGATTTCCCGTCCGACAATATCGATGATGGCGGTCATGGTGTGGTTCCTTTGATTGTATGTGGCAGGGAAGTGTCTGCGCCGTATTACCGCACCGGGACAAAAAATCAATCGCGGCGCGTGGTGCGACGTAGCACCCACAGAGCGCCGACGCCGCCGAGCGACCGATGTCACAGCTCCTGACCCACTCGGCGGAATGCGAAGCGTATCTGCTTAAAATTTATTTGCACCCGTTAACTTTATCTCTCACCGAAATACCATGATATTTACGGGGCTTTTCGGGATGACGTTCTCGGAGAACACTCAAATATAATGGATTTATACCCGGAATCAGACACCAACAACTCCTTTTAATTGAACTCGCAATACGAATGCAACCTGAAAAGACGTGCTAGAAATCGAGCACTGCCGTTAATCACTGCTTAGGCATTTGGCAACCGCCGCGAGACAAGACTTTGCCGTATTCGGGGGCAGCCTCACACACCGTGACGTTCTTGCATGATGCATTCCGCGCCCTTGCATTATGACCACGCAAATGGAGCACTACGGGCTGCAATAATGAGTCTTACTATTCAAAAAACCCTTCTTGGGCATAGTCGTCTCTGTCGGCCTCACCAGCTCAATCGCTCTAAAGAAGTACATCTTCGAAGAGCTCAGAATCAACGGTATCGTCTATCACGATCTTGCGCACGGCAAAGACCTGGTCGCCGACATCAATCCGCCAGCGCTTTACGTGGTCGAACCCTAAATGCTCGCCAATCAATTGCGGATAACCGAAAGCCTCGAAACCCGGAATTTCCCAATCTTGGCACCGGCGATTAAGGTTTCGATAACCACGAATACCCATAGTTATTTAGGGGATATTCGAAGGGCTGACACACCCCGAATGACGTGAAGCCAACAACCGCGATCGGTGCTGATCCTGGTTGCCACCACAACATCGCATCCAATTGAGGGTGACAACCTCGGAAAGGACTCACATTTCTATCAACATCTCGCGTAGCCTATTGCTGCTCGCGGCAACTGTGACGCTTGGCCTTGTGGCGGCGTTCGGGCTTCAAAAGAATATCTACGACAAGCTCAAGGTTACTGGTCCCACCTATTCCGTGATCGTTGACAGCAAGGATTTGCTTGCCGACATTCTGCCGCCGCCGCTTTACGTGGTTGAATCCTACATGCTGGCGAATGAAAACGTGGTCCACCCCACGCTGGTCGAACAGAACAGTGCCCGTATCCGGGAACTGCAAGGGGAATACGAGACCCGCCGGCGATATTGGCTCGACTCGAGCTACCAGAAAGAACTGGTCAATCACCTGAGTTCGGGCATTCTGAAAGAAGGCGAAGCCTACTGGCAAACCATGACCGGCGCCTTCCTTCCTGCAGTCGAGGCCGGTGATTTTGATGCCGCGACGATTGCACTGGATGAACTGCGCAAATCGTTCCTCGCAAGCGATGCCGCGGTCAAATCGCTGGTCACGGAAGTTTCCGAGTTTGATGAGGACTTTCGCGGCAAAGCCGCCTCCGAGGACAGCTTCTATTCGGTGGTCACTCTTGCCGCCAGCGTAGTGTCGGTAATCGTGTTCCTCGTCGGGCTTTTCATCTTCCGCCAGCGCGCCATTGTACCGCTGACGGCCATGAAGGATTACATGCGGGTCCTTTCGGACGGCGATTTCAGCCGTGACGTGCCCTATGCGGAACGCACCGACGAGATCGGCGAGATGGCCCAGTCGGTTGCCTTCTTCCGCGACACGGCCATCGAGCGGGATTCAGTTCGCGCCCAAGGCGAGACCGTTCGCAAGGAAAAGGAAGCCCAGGACGCTGCCACCGCCGCCCGCAAGGCGGAAGAGGATGCTGAACGGGTCAAAATCATCGAGGCGCTGTCTCGTGGATTGGAGAATCTGTCAGC
The DNA here is from genome assembly GCF_900220985.1 of Parahoeflea halophila. GTDB lineage: Bacteria > Pseudomonadota > Alphaproteobacteria > Rhizobiales > Rhizobiaceae > Hoeflea > Hoeflea halophila. The sequence goes on along the minus strand of NZ_OCPC01000006.1, from coordinate 154,699 downwards.
CGGCAATCTGACCTATCGCATCACCGAGCCTTTCGCCCCCGAATACATGAAGCTGCGGAATGAGTTCAATGCATCGATCGAAAAACTGAACTCGACCCTTTCGGAGATTGCCGAAACCACAGATTCTGTTCGCCAGTCATCTTCAGAGCTGGGTTCGGCAGCCGATGACCTGTCCAAGCGCACGTAGCAGCAGGCAGCTTCGCTTGAGGAGACCGCAGCAGCACTCGACGAGATCACCTCGACCGTGAAGAGTTCCTCGCAGCGCGCCGAGGAGGCCAGTGACATGGTTGGCTCCGCCAAGACCGGTGCCGAGAAGTCTGGCATGGTGGTCAAGAACGCCATTTCGGCGATGGAAAAGATCGAGGACTCATCCAGGCAGATCAGTCAGATCATCTCCGTCATCGATGACATCGCCTTCCAGACCAACCTGCTGGCGCTCAATGCCGGCGTCGAGGCGGCACGCGCCGGAGACGCCGGCAAGGGGTTTGCCGTCGTTGCGCAGGAAGTGCGCGAGCTGGCGCAGCGTTCGGCGAACGCGGCCAAGGAGATCAAGACCCTGATCGAGACCTCCTCGACCCATGTCGGCGCCGGCGTGTCGCTGGTCAATGAGACCGGGACGGCGCTCGGCGAAATCGAAAGCCAGGTCGGCAAGATCAACGATCTGGTGCAGTCGATCGTCACCGGCGCACGTGAACAGTCCACCGCGCTCATCGAGATCAACACGGCGATCAACCAGATGGATCAGATGACGCAGCAGAACGCCGCGATGGTGGAAGAGACCAACGCCGCCACGCAGGGGCTTTCCGGCGAGGCCGTCAAGCTCGAGGGGCTGGTGCGCCGCTTCACCACCGATGGCAGCGCCAGTCACACCACTCCGGTTGCGGCCAGCACCACTTCCAAACCGGCGCAGTCCCCTGCCCGGGCACTCGGAGCCAAGGTCGCCTCGGCCTTCGGCTTTGGCGGCGGCGCGGCCACCGCTGCCAAGGAAGAAGCCTGGAGCGAGTTCTGACAGATCAAATCCACATGGTAGAATAAAAAAGGCCGCCGGGGACAAACCGGCGGCCTTTTTGCTGCTTCAGGCGGAAAACGGCGGTATCGGGAGTCAGGCCCGCTTGGCGACACTGTCGAATGCCATGAGGGTTTCAAGCAAGCGCGGCATCTCGGTGAGCGGCACCATGTTGGGGCCGTCGGAGGGCGCGTTGTCGGGATCTTCGTGGGTTTCGATGAACAGAGCCGCGACGCCGACCGCGACGGCTGCGCGCGACAGGGTCTCGACGAATTCACGCTGGCCGCCCGAGGAGCCGCCCTGCCCGCCGGGCTGCTGCACCGAATGGGTGGCGTCGAAGACGACGGGCGCGCCAAATCCGGCCATGATCGGCAGCGAGCGCATGTCCGAGACAAGCGTGTTGTAGCCGAAGGAGGCGCCGCGCTCGGTCAGCAGCACGTTGGCATTACCGCTTTCGGTAACCTTGGCCAGCACATTCTTCATGTCCCAGGGCGCGAGGAACTGGCCCTTCTTGACGTTGATTACCTTACCGGTGTTGGCGGCGGCCACCAGGAGATCGGTCTGGCGGCACAGAAAGGCCGGGATCTGAAGGATGTCAACGACCGTGGCCACTTCCGCACATTGGGCCTCGGTGTGGACATCGGTGATCACCGGCAGGCCGAGCTCACCCTTGATATCGGCAAAGACGCCCATTGCCTTTTCGAGGCCGAGGCCGCGCTTGCCCGACAGCGAGGTGCGGTTGGCCTTGTCGAAGGAGGATTTGTAGACCAGACCGATGCCGAGCCTGCCGCAGATTTCCTTGAGGCTGCCGGCCATCTCGAAGGCATGCTCGCGGCTTTCCATCTGGCAGGGACCGGCAATCAGCGTCAGCGGCAGATGATTGCCGAAAGTGACGTTGCCGGCTGTGACGGTGGCGTTGGGAGCGCTCATCGGATTTCCTCAAAACAGTAATAGGCGCCCTGCCCCGGCGCCGGATCAACCACCAGGCGTCCACCCACCTGGCGGCAGGTGACATCGTTTTTCAAGAGCAGCGCTGCAACAGCTGCGAGATCGGCGACCTTGTAGACCACGGCGCGGCCGGTAAGGCCCCGCTCGCGCGACGGATCGCTGACGCCGAGATGGGTTTCCAGCCCGGCCTTGTTATAGACCGTGATGGTGGCGCCCTCGAGCTCGATTGACATGCCGAAGGAATTGGCGTCAACCTCGCGGTTGCAGGCAAGTTCCTGGATGAAATACTGGAAGTCGGTCGGGTTGGGCTCCGACAGGATGACTTCGGAAATGCCCGTGACGCCGTTCTGGTGCCTGGTCAGAGCCGAGCGGTCGGCGGCCGGCGCATTTATCCGCTCGACGGCAAAGCCGAAGAAATCCGGCGTGCGCAGGTCTGCGGCGAACGCCAGCTTGAAACTGGCCGTATCCTCGGAACCGTCAGGCATTTTCATCGGCCGGGAGAATTCCAGCATTTCGCCGCCCGACATGCCGAGCTCGACGAAGCGTTCGTGATCGGCATCGCCATCATCAGAGCCGACGACGAGAGCCGAGAACCCGTTTTCGCTTCTGCGGAAGCGGTAGGCCTGATCGCGGGCGACAAAGACATTGCCTTTTCGCGCCGCCGCTTCGCATTCCTCGCGCTGGGCGACGCCGAGCGGTTCGAGATAGGTGCCGTCGGCGAAGAAGACACAGGCGTTCTCGGTGCCGAAAGGATGGCGCGCGTCGGCGGCAACGGTAAATCCGAGCGCTGAATGCCGGGCGCGCGCAATGTCGAGATCCTCGACCGGCAACACGAGATGATCGAGGGGACGTCTTAATCGCGGTGATGGCATGAAAAGTCTTGCTCCGTTCGGCCCTCCCCATATCAGCAAGCCCGGATCGGGTGCAACCGCGGCGTTGGTGGCTGGCGGGCCGCCTGATGGCTGAAAACCCGCCACCCTTGCGGGAATCGTGGCCACACGGTAATCAGTTAACGGGTTTCGAACGGGAGCGAGTTTTGACCGGACTGTTTGCTGGCGCCTTGCGCCATTGCCGCATTCTGCTGATGTCGGTGCTGGTGGCGGCCGCAGTCTCCGGCTGCGCGTCAACCGGCGGGTCGATCGAGGACGTGGTTGCGCCGATCGCACCGACAACCGAGAAATACGCGGCCATCGTGGTCGACGCAAAGACCGGCAAGATGCTCTATGGCGCCAATGTCAACGAGTTGCGCTACCCGGCCTCGCTGACCAAGATGATGACGCTCTACATGCTGTTCGAGGCGATGGACGAGGGCCGGATCAGCCGCAACGACCTGATCCCGATTTCAAAGAATGCCGCTGCACGTCCGCCGTCCAAACTGGGGCTGAAGCCGGGGCAGACGATTCCGGTCGACACCGCAATCCGGGTGCTGGTGGTAAAATCCGCCAATGATGTGGCCACGGCGACAGCCGAATTTCTCGGCGGCGGATCGGAAGCGCGCTTTGCCCAGATGATGACCGCCAAGGCACGGGCGCTCGGGATGAAGCGGACAGTGTTCAAGAACGCCTCGGGCCTGCCCGACAGCGAACAGGTGACGACCGCCACCGACATGGCGATCCTGTCGATCGCGCTCAGACGGACGTTCCCGCATTACTACGCTTACTTCGGGCAGAAGGAAGTTACCGTGGCCGGCCGCACCATCAAGGGCCACAACAAGGCGCTGGACATGATCCCGGGGGCCGACGGGCTCAAGACCGGCTACACCCGCGCCTCGGGTTTCAATCTCGCTACCTCGGTCCGCCACCAGGGCAAATCCGTGGTCGGTGTGGTGATGGGCGAGAACACCTCGGCAATCCGCAACGCCCGCATGGCCGCACTGATGTCGGCCTATGTGAAGAAGGCGAAGTAACTCGCTGCTTCAACACGGTGGTCCCTTGCAAGGCCAGAAGCCAGGCGGCCCCTGGCGTATCTGCATGTTACTGCCGTTCGCAGGTAATGCCGGTCGGCGGCTGTTCATCGATCTGCACGAATCCCAGTTGCAGCAGTTTGGTGTCGTGCCCGGCGCGCAGCCTTCTTGAGCCCGCGCGGGTGGCCGCCGGGGTTGGAGCTTGAGTTTCGGGTCCGGAGGGCCGCACGCGGGCATTGCCTTACGGAGTGAAGAGTAAATTGAGTGGCGCAGCCTGCGCACGGCCCGACTATCGCCGGATGATGTCCGCATCCGACAGGCAGTCACTGCTTCGCTCATCCGCTTGAGGGTTTTCACCCGACGCGGAGGTCCATGGGTTTCCCCAGGCCGCAACCCGGACCGGGGCCGCGGCGGAAGCGTTTGGTGCGGTCTCCGGCACGAAGCATCTCCCCGTCCTTCCAACGGGGCAGACCTCCGCCACAGGCCCGGTTCGCTGTCCGGTCCCGCCTGCGTGAGCATGCAGGACCCGGGGACGTCCCGGTGGCCGGCTGATCCCGGAGGTTGTCACACCACCGAGGCCGCCGACGGAGCCGCACTTGTCACCGCCTCCTCCCAGGCCCTGCCGCACGTCATGGCAGGTCCCGAAAGGCAATCCTCCCACCTGGTCCGATACGTTCGCGATCCATCCGGCAGCGGAAGCGCAATAATGATGGCATATGTTAGGAGGATGGGGATGAAATTGTGGGAAAACTTGTTCGCGATAGCGCGGCGCGCACCCTCTCCCCCTTGGTCGGGGAGAAAGCTAATTCATGGCCTTAGCTTCAGCAAAGCCTTAGATCTTGTCAGAGAGGGGGTCGGTTTTAGGGTGTGGAACGTCCCCCTTGTAAGCAGAAGCAATGCCGATGTGGTAGAGATATTGCCGCGGCACCGGATAGTAGCCCGTCCCCCCTGCCCTCAAATGTCGTCACCGCCCTCTGGACGCCGCTTCGCCGATCTGCCACAAGCCGGGCGGGACGCGACTGCCGTTATCTATAGAACGGGGTCGGGCTGTAGATTGACGTCACGCAGCTGCCGCGAGGACACGCCGGCCGTTCCATTCTCCTCCGGGACATAGCGTTGACAGCGCGAGTATGGCGTTCTTCCTCACGAGGTTCACGCTTTCGGTCTTTCTCCGAGTTCATCCTTGCCGTCCTCTGACAAGAGGTCGGTGCCGGCTTGCTGCTGGCGCTCATCCTCGACCTTGCGGAGAACCGCCTCGTCGACACCGGTGTCGGTGACCTGTTCCGGCGGCGGCGTGCCGGCTTGCTTGGGTTCGGGCGCCGGAACCGGTTTGAGCGTGGCCGAGCCCGGTTCGCCCGGAGACACTTGCCGGCCCGTATCCGGCCGGCCTGCGGCCGGCACCGGCATGCCGTTGTCGAAGCGCAGGCGGTAGATCGGTTCCGGCAGCGCGAAGCCTGCCTGTTCGAGCGCGGTCTTGACCGTGCGGATGGCTTCGGAGCGGGCCTTGACGAAATCGGTCTCGGTCTGGTTGATCCAGCCGGAAACGCCGATCAGGACATTGGAATCACCGACCTTCTCGATCCAGGCACCGGGTTCGGGATTGCGCAGCACGAAATCCAGACCGGCCAACGTGTCGTGGCAGACCGCCAGTGCCTCGTGCAGCACGCTGTCGGCGTCGACACCGAGCTCGAAGGAGAAGCGGCGCTCCGGGTTTCGGGAATAATTGACGATCCTGGCCTTGAACACCGTGGCATTGGGGATGCGGATGTGATTTCCGTCGATATCCATCAGAATGGTGGCGCGCGAGGTGAGCCGGATGACGAACCCCTCCATGCCCTCGAGCGCGATGAAATCCCGCGGCTGGAACGGCTGGCGGATCGAAAGCAGGATGGAGGCGATGTAGTTCTCCACAGTGTCCTTGACGGCGAAGCCGATGGCCAGGCCAATGATGCCGACGGCACCCAGAATGGTGCCGAGCACCGCGGTTGCCCCCAGAATATCGAGCGCCATTAGTGCCCCCAGCATGACGAAGGCCAGCCAGACCGTCTGGCGCAGCAGATCGGCGATAAAGGCGTTCGGCGTGAGCCAGTCCCATGGCTGCTTGCGGGTGGTGACGAACCAGCCCAGCATGCCGATCAGCAGCCAGACGAGGGCCGCGACCAGGATCAGAGGCAGATAGTCCAGCGTCTGCTGCATGCGGTTTTCGAAACGGCCGATGACCGGCTTGAGACGCTCGGTGACGGCCGTCTGTTCGGTCAGCTGGTTTTCAATGGCGACAACGCCCGAGACACGGCTGACCAGATCCTCGGCCTTCTTGGCAAGCGGCGCTTCCTCGACCTGGCCGCTCAGGGTAACGACGCCCGAACTGACGGAGACGAAGATCCGGTTCAACCCCTCGATCTCGCGAAAGATGGTCTGGATTCGGCTGCGGATCTCGTTGTCGGAGGTGACGCTGTCGCCGATCTCGATGGTCGGCCCGGCCGGCTCGACGCTGTCCTGGGCGATCGCGGTGGTGGGGAGGGCAAGCCCGAGCACAATGATGGAGATGAAAAGACGGAAATGCCGCATGCAGTATAGTCCTTGCCAAGTCCGAAAGGGTGTCCAGGCAAGGTAGCGTGAAGGGATGACGGTGGCCACGGGTTTGTTTGGCGTGAATTGGCGAAGACACAGCCGCTACGATCTTCTTCAGATCATATCGTCATGTAGCCGTATCGCCAGAGGACGTTATGGCCTCATCTCAGGCGGCAAGACATCCGAGCAGCTGAGACTACGGCCAAGATTTTGACAGTGCTTCCTCTCCAGCAAGGGAGAAGCCGCAGCTTTCTAAACCAGCCGTGATTGTTCCAGTGCCGCTTCGATGAAGCTGGCGAAGAGCGGGTGCGGCTCAAGCGGGCGCGATTTCAGCTCGGGGTGATACTGCACGCCGATGAACCAGGGGTGGACGTCGCGCGGGTACTCGATGGTTTCGGGCAGCAGGCCATCGGGCGAGACGCCGGAAAACACCAGGCCCGCGGCCTCGAGCTGGTCCTTGTAGTCGATATTGACCTCGTAGCGGTGGCGGTGGCGCTCGGAGACTTCGGTGGACCCGTAGATCTCCGAAATCAGCGAACCGGGCTTGAGCGGATGCGGATAGGCACCGAGCCGCATTGTGCCGCCGAGATCGCCGCCCTTGGCGCGCTTTTCAAGCTGGTTGCCCTTGAGCCACTCGGTCATGATGCCGACGATATGGGTGCCGGTCTTGCGGTCGAATTCCGAGGAATCCGCGTCTTCGATGCCGGCCAGGTTGCGCGCGGCATCAAGCACGGCCATCTGCATGCCGTAGCAGATGCCGAAATAGGGAACCTTGCGCTCGCGGGCGAATTTGGCAGCGGCAATCTTGCCTTCGGCGCCACGCTCGCCGAAGCCGCCGGGCACAAGAATGCCGTTGACCTTTTCGAGCCAGGGCGACGGGTCCTCCTTCTCGAAGATCTCGCTCTCGATCCATTCGAGCTTGACCCTGACCCGGTTGGCGATGCCGCCGTGATAGAGCGCCTCGATCAGCGATTTGTAGGCGTCTTTCAGGCCGGTATACTTGCCGACGATGGCGATGGTGACTTCGCCTTCGGGATTGTGGATGCGTTCGGAGACCGCTTCCCAGGACTGCATGCGCGGTGCCGGTGCCGGATCGATGCCGAAGGCGGCCAGAACTTCGGTGTCGAGGCCTTCCTTGTGGTAGGCAATCGGCACGTCGTAGATCGACAGCACGTCCAGCGCCTGGATGACGGCGGAGGGGCGCACATTGCAGAACTGCGACAGCTTGCGGCGCTCTTCCGTCGGGATTTCGCGGTCGGCACGCACCAGCAGGATGTCGGGCGCGATGCCCATGGCCTGCAGCTCCTTGACAGAATGCTGGGTCGGCTTGGTCTTGAGCTCGCCGGCAGCCGCAATCCACGGCATCAGGGTGAGATGGACATAGACGGCGTTGCCGCGCGGCAGGTCGTTACCGAGCTGGCGGATCGCCTCGATGAAGGGCATCGCCTCGATGTCGCCGACGGTGCCGCCGATCTCGCAGAGAACGAAATCGTAATCCTCGTTGCCCTCGAGCACGAAGTTCTTGATCTCGTTGGTGACGTGCGGAATGACCTGAACGGTGGCGCCGAGATAATCGCCGCGGCGTTCCTTGTCGATGATGTCCTTGTAGATGCGGCCGGTGGTGATGTTGTCGGACTGCACCGCGGAACGCCCGGTAAAGCGTTCGTAATGACCGAGATCGAGGTCGGTCTCGGCACCGTCGTCGGTAACAAACACCTCGCCGTGCTGGGTCGGGCTCATGGTGCCCGGATCGACATTGAGATAGGGGTCGAGCTTGCGCAGCCGCACCCGGTAACCACGGGCCTGCAGCAACGCACCGAGGGCGGCCGAGGCAATGCCTTTACCAAGCGAGGAGACCACGCCGCCAGTTATGAAAACATATCGCGCCATGGGAGTGAACCGATACCCTTAGAATGCTGATTCCGCCACCCCAAAAATCAGATGGCGCATTTTAGCGGTGCATAACAATCGAATTGCCATGAAAACCGCATGAAAAAACCGGCGGTGGCCAGATGCCATCCGCCGGTTTGCGACATTGTCGGCCTTACTGGCCGGTAGGAACGTCGGAGGCCGGGGCCTCGGGTGCAGCCGGGATGTCACCGCCCGCCGGAGCGGCCGCGCCGCCGAGCTGGTCGAGGACGCCGGAGCCGGTGCCCTGGGTCTGGGACGGAATGCGGTCGAGAATGTCGGTCGGACTTTCGCTGTAGCGGGCGAGAATGCCGAGCGCCAGCGATGTGGCGAAGAAGGCCGCGGCGAGAATGCCGGTGGTGCGGGTCAAGGCACTTGCGGCACCGCGCGCCGACATGAAGCCCGAGCCGCCGCCAATACCAAGGCCACCGCCTTCCGAGCGCTGGATCAACACGATGCCGACAAGCGCCAGCACGATCATGAGATGGATAACAATCAAAACGGTTTGCATCGGCTTCTTTCCTGCCCGTTTCGGGCGCAATCTTGGTCCGGTTTTGCGGCTCTTTACACGAGGGCAGCAAGCTTTCCAAGTCCCGACTGGCCGTAACAGCGCCAAGCCGGGATATAATCTCGCTGCCCGATCAGCCCAGGAGGCCGCGACAGGCCTTACAAATGGCGAGGAAGTCGTCCGCTTTCAAGCTCGCACCGCCAATCAGGGCGCCGTCGACATGGGCAACGCCGAGCAGTTCGGCGGCATTGCCGGGCTTGACCGAACCGCCATAGAGCAAGCGCATCGAAGCCCCCTCGCCCGCAAAACGGGATTTCATCTCGGAGCGGATGAAGGCATGGGCTTCGGCGACGTCATCGACGGTCGGCGTCAGGCCGGTGCCGATGGCCCAGACCGGCTCATAGGCAATGACGGTGTCGGCGGCCGTCGCCCCGTCGGGCACGGAGCCTGAAAGCTGGGCGCCCAGCACCTTGAGCGTGTCGCCGGACTTGCGCTCGGATTCGGTCTCGCCGATGCAGATGACGCGGACAAGCCCCGCACGTTTGGCGGCCTCGGCCTTGGCGCGCACGGTCTCGTTGTCTTCGCCATGCAGGGTGCGGCGTTCGGAATGGCCGACCAGCGCATATTCACCGAGACAATCGGCAATCATCTCAGCCGAGATGTCGCCGGTATAGGCACCGCTCTGCTGATCGTGACAATCCTGGGCGCCGATCGACAGCGGGGTCTGTTCGGCGATCGCGGTGGCGACATAGAGAAGCGTCGCGGGCGGGCAGATCAAAGCATCGATCCCGTCGGCGAGATCCGGACCGAGGCCTTCGGCAATGGCCTTGATCTGGTCAAGGTTTTCGCGCGTGCCGTTCATCTTCCAGTTGCCTGCCACGAGCGGGCGAATGTCAGGTGTCATTGTCAATCTCCGGTCCGAATGTCGTGAACGGGGCTTAGCAGACCGGGCTTTATTTGCAACAGCCGGCGACCGGGGGCTGGCGGAGAAGCGCGTCCAGCCAGTTCATTTCAGAACCGTTCAGGCACACCGTACCGGAAGCACGCGATTGTATCTGCCGGGAGCCTTCGGACTGAACCGTCGTTTGCGGTTGGGTTCCAGCCTGGCGACCGATTTCACCAGCAGTTCATCAAGTGGCTGGTCAAACTCAGTCCCGATAATGAAGCATCCAATTCGGCGTATCCGCGCTGTCGAATTGACATTGATCCACGGAATATAGACGCGGCATCTCCTATGGATCACGTCAAACACCGAATCGAGGCCTCCCTGCGCATCCATGCCGGTCCAGGGCAATCGGTCGTTTGAGAAAAGACAACCGGTGACCGACAGGTTAACGATCATACCGGTAAGGGCGATGTAGTGTTTCCCATCCGTGAATGTCAGCTCGACAACGCCCGGACAGCGGGCTCCATAGCGTACATCGGAACTGCGATAGTAATTATCACGTGACTGTTCGGCTTGATTTCCGGTGTCTGAAGCCATGTAGAAACCCCCTATACCGCTGCCTGAGCTGGTACCAATATAGACGACCATCGTGAAAAAATTCTGAACCAAATGCAGCGCGGCCATTCGCGCGTCGGGATAAAATCGAAACCCAAATGAGGATGACCTGCGCAGAGGCTAGCGCTTGAGGAAAGGCAGCCTCTGTAAAAGCGGGATGTGGACCTTCAGCTGGTTGCGTCCGGCATCCTTTGCAGCATAGAGCGCGATATCAGCCTTTCGGTACAAATCGTCCGCGCTGGAGGCGTCGGTTGCCATGCACAGACCGAAACTCATGGTGATCCGACCACAATCGATGTCGTCATTGTGGTTCTTCAGCGGTGTGGATTCGATTGCCAGCCGAATGCGTTCGGCGGTCTGCTTTGCTCCTTCCAGACTGATGCCGTGCAGGACCACTGCGAATTCCTCGCCGCCGATCCGTGCCACAAAGGCGTCCGGGTTCAACGCGGTTTTCATGACGGCAGCCGCGGCGCCAAGCACGCGGTCGCCGACCTGATGACCATAGGTATCGTTGAAGGTCTTGAAGTGGTCAATATCGGCTACCAGGAGCGCGTGGTGCATGGTGTTTGAGGTGTCATCGAAAATCGCCGCCAACCGCGCGTCAAAGGCCCGGCGGTTTGACAACCGGGTGACGGGATCAATGCTGGCGAGGCGCTTGTACTCCTCGAGTTCGGACTTGAGTTGCGCCATCTCATCAGCGCGCTCAACTATCTGTACGAGTATCGTGTCACCTTTCTTCATGGTGTCGCCGGTCGCCGAGGACAGAACCTTGACAAGCCCATCGAGGCGATCGGGGGTTGAAGCGTTCTCGGACATGCGGGACGACGTGTCTCCAAGCAGTGAGGAGTATTTTCGCAGCGCCATTTGTTCCTGTTTGACCAGGTTGATCACGTCCCTCATCTCGCCCGAAATACGCTCGCGGCTCTGGTCGACTGTCCTGATGTCATGGTGGTGCGGCAGAAATTTCCTGCCGATGGCATCCAGCTGTTCCTGGCTCGGCCGCCGGCCGAGTGCCGCGAACTCACGGATCAACGCGGTGTTGGAGCTGTTGAGGAACTGATAGACCAGCTCGTAATTGCGGGGCAGCGAGGAAATGCCACGCTCGCGCATCTTGGTGACCACCGTCATCGCGGGATCGACGCTGTCACCATTCTCCGACTGAACCACGAGGCAATTCACCTAGCAAGACAACAAATATCCAGGACTATTTTAGTCAACACAGATTGAAAGTTTGCTAATTGCCCGCACCCGCGGAGCCGGTGTTTCAGTCCCGGATTGCCGGGAAACGCCCGCAACCAGCCCGGCTGGCGGCGTCCCCGCCGACAGGAGCTTGTGTCACGCCGGGCCAATGCACACGGCACCGAACTGGTCCGCACCATGCAATCGGCGGCGTCACTCTTCATTTCGGGCAAGGATTGGTCTAAAGGGACGAGGGTGTGGTTTGCCTGACCGGGATCCGAGCCGGAATGCAGCCGATGATGTTGTTGCCGCAGGAGCTTTGATGCTTGATATTTTGCGTAGGGGCGCCCAAGGTTGGGTCGCCAAATTCCTTCTGGTCTTGCTGGTCGCCTCGTTCGGCGTGTGGGGCATTTCCGGATCAATCCTGAATGCCGGCAACACGGCCGTAATCACGGTCGGCGAAACAGTGGTGAGCCCGAACGAGTTCCGGCTTGCCTATGACCGGCAGGTCGGCGCGGTGAGCGAGCAGATCGGCCAACGGCTGTCAACCGAACAGGCGCGGGCCTTCGGCATCGAGAACCAAGTCTATTCGCAATTGATCGCCGGCGCGCTTCTGGACGAACAGGCACGCGAGATGAATCTGGGGCTTTCGGATGACCGGCTTGCAAGCCTGATCGCGGAAGACACGGCGTTTCACGATTTCAACGGGCGTTTCGACCGCAACAATTTTCGCCGCGTGCTCAGCTCGGTCGGCATGACCGAGGAAGACTATCTGCGCAGCCGCGGCCAAGTGGCCGTGCGCACACAGATCGTCGAAGCGGTCTCGGATGGTTTTGATGCCCCCGACGCGCTGATCCGGGCGTTGGCACAATATGATGCACAAACCCGTGATGTGAATTACCTGCTGCTGACCAAGGCGAACATTGATCCGGTAGCGGCCCCGAGCGATTCCGAACTTTCGTCTTTCTTCGATGAAAACAAGGCCCGCTACGCGGCCCCGGAATACCGCAAGATCACCTACGTGAAGCTGCAGACCGAAGACATTGCCGATCCGGATGCGATTTCGGCGGAAACCGCACGCGCCGATTACGAGGCACGCAAGGACCGTTACACGACGCCCGAAACCCGGACCATCGACCAGCTGGTGTTCGCCGACCGGGCTGCCGCTGACGCAGCCGCTGCGGAACTGGCAGGCGGAAAAAGCTTCGACGATCTGATCGCCGAGCAGGGCCGCAGTGCAAGCGATGTGCGGATCGGCAGCTTTGCCAAGGCCACCCTGCCCGACCAATCGCTGGCAGACGCGGTTTTCGCAGTGAGCGAAGCCGGAGGAACCACGCCGGTGGTCGACGGTCAGTTCGGCCCGGTGATCCTGCGCGTGGCCGAGATCACGCCGGAAGACGCGAAGAGCTTCGAAGATGTCGAGTCGGAGATCCGCGAGCAACTGGCGCTGGCGGAAGCATCGCAGGTGCTGCTCGATGTGCATGACGCCTATGAAGATGCCCGCGCCAGCGGCATGACGCTGGCCGAGGCTGCCGCCCAGCAAAAGCTCAAGCCGGTGACGATCGACGCCGTCGATCGCAGCGGCCAGACGCCGGACGGCACGGTCGTCAGCGACATTCCGGAATCGCAGGCCCTGCTCCGGGACGCGTTCGAGGCCGAGATCGGCGTCGAAACTCCGCCGATCAACATCGGCTCGGAGGGCTTCGTCTGGTTCGAAGTCAACGAAGTGACGGAAGCCCGTGATCGCACGCTGGATGAGGTGCGCGACCAGGTTGTCGCCGACTGGACTGCGATGAAGACCGCCGAGGCGCTGGACGCCAGGGCGGAGGAGCTGAAACAGCGTCTGGAAAAGGGCGCCGAGCTGTCCACCATCGCCGAAGAACTCTCCGTTTCGGTCGAGACCAAATACGCGCTGACGCGCGGTGACACCGATGCGGTGTTCGGTGAAACTGCCGTGGCGTCCGCCTTCTCCGGTCCCAAGGGGCTGGTTGCCGTGGCAAGCGACGCCTCGGACGAGAACCGCATCCTGCTCAAGGTGACCTCGGTCAACGACGCCTCCACGGTCACCGCCGGTTCGGTGGCGCCGGAACAGCGTCAGCGGGTGTCGCAGCAGATCTCCGACGACATTCTCGACCAGATGGTGGCGCGGCTGCAGTCGGAATACGGTGTGGCGGTCAACCGCGAGCTGGCTGAACGCGCGCTGGCATTCTAATGCATGTCGCGTTCAAATGGGTTCATTTGAACGATGAGCGACATGCATCATTTCAAAGTGTTACAGCGAGTTCTGCGCATCCGGCTGGATGCGTGGCGCTGTAGGGCCAGGAGAACGGGGACCGATACATGGCTGATCTCAAGTCCTTCATCGCCAAGGTGGCCGAAGGTCGACCGCTCGACCGCACCGAAGCCCGCTCGGCCTTTGGCGTGATGATGTCGGGCGACGCCACGCCGTCGCAGATTGGCGGCTTCCTGATGGCGTTGAGGGTACGCGGCGAGAGCGTCGACGAACTCTATGGCGCGGTCAGCGTGATGCGCGAGAAGATGTTGCCGGTCAAGGCACCGGCAGACGCGGTGGATATTGTCGGGACCGGCGGCGACGGGTCTGGGACTTACAATGTTTCCACCGCTGCGGCCTTCATAACCGCCGGTGCAGGCGTGAAGGTGGCCAAGCACGGCAACCGGGCCCTGTCGTCGAAATCGGGCACCGCGGATGCGCTTTCGGCGCTGGGGATTTCGCTCGACCTCGACCCCAAGGGCATTTCGGCCTGCATCGAGGAAACCGGTGTCGGCTTCATGTTTGCGCCGGCGCATCATTCGGCAATGCGCCATGTGGGTCCAAGCCGGGTGGAACTCGGCACCCGCACGATCTTCAACCTGCTGGGTCCGCTCTCCAATCCCGCCGGGGTGAAGCGGCAGTTGCTCGGCGTGTTCTCGGCTCACTGGCTCGACCCGCTGGCGCAGGTGATGCGCGACCTTGGCTCGGAGACCGTGTGGGTCGTGCATGGCGACGGGCTCGACGAAATGACCACAACCGGCACGACACAGGTCCATGCGCTGGAGGACGGCAAGATCCGCCAGTTCGACCTGACGCCGGAAGACCTCGGCCTGCAGCGGGTCTCGCTGGACCAGCTCAAGGGCGGCGACGGCGCGCACAATGCGGCGGCGCTGAAACGGGTTCTGGAGGGCGAGAAGAACGCCTATCGCGATATCGCGGTGCTTAACGCTGCCGGCGCGCTGGTTATTGCCGGCAAGGCCGAAGCGCTCGGCGAGGCGATCGGCATAGCCCAGAATGCAATCGACAGCGGCGCGGCGCGTGCTGCGCTCGACAAGCTGGTCAGCGTTTCGCAGGCAAATGCCCCGGCACCGAAAGCGGGATGATCCAATGAGCGATATTCTGACCAGAATCGAAGCCTACAAGCGCGACGAGATCGCTGCGGCCAAGGCCGCCATTCCATTTGACGAGATCAAGGCGCGCGCCAAGGACAGCAAGCCCCCACGCGATTTTGTCGGTGCGATCGAGGCCAAGCATCGAGCCGGCAGCTACGGACTGATTGCCGAAATCAAGAAGGCAAGCCCGTCGAAAGGGCTGATCAGGGCCGATTTCGACCCGCCGTCGCTGGCGCAGGCCTATGAGGCCGGTAACGCAGCCTGCCTTTCGGTGCTCACCGATGCGCCATCGTTTCAGGGCGCGCCGGAATTCCTCACCGCGGCGCGGGCGGCATGTGCTCTGCCCGCGTTGCGCAAGGATTTCATGTTCGACACCTACCAGGTGCACGAAGCGCGCGCCTGGGGCGCTGACGCGATCCTGATCATCATGGCGTGCCTGAATGATGACGAGGCCAGGCGGCTCGAGGACGAAGCGCATGAGCTCGGCATGGCGGCCCTGATCGAGGTGCACGACGAGGCCGAGACCGAGCGGGCGCTCAAGCTCGACAGCCGGCTGATCGGGGTCAACAACCGCAATCTGCGCACTTTCGAGGTCTCGCTGGCGAATTCGGAGCGGCTGGCGCCGATGGTGCCGGACGACCGCATCCTGGTCGGCGAAAGCGGCATCGGCTCTTTTGCCGATTGCCAGCGCCTGTCTGGCAGCGGCATCAAGACCTTCCTGGTCGGCGAAAGCCTGATGCGCCAGAGCGATGTCACCGCGGCCACTAGAGCGCTGCTGACGGGTGTGGCAACGAGCGCGGCGGCGGAGTGATGGCGGAGGAGAACCGCCCTCGCCTGACCCATCTTGCCGAAGACGGCTCGGCTGCGATGGTCGATGTCGGCGACAAGGCGGACACGGTGCGCGTTGCCGAAGCGATCGGCCATGTACGGATGCAGCCCGAAACGCTTCAACTCATCCTCGCCGGCAACATGAAGAAGGGCGACGTGATCGGGGCGGCGCGGATTGCCGGGATCATGGCAGCCAAGCAGACCGCCAATCTCATTCCGCTGTGCCATCCGCTGGCACTGACCAAGGTCAGCGTCGAGATCGAACCGGACGAATCCCTCCCGGGCCTGCGCGTTCACGCGCTGGCCAAGCTCACCGGCAAGACCGGGGTCGAAATGGAAGCGCTGACCGCAGCGTCGGTCACCTGCCTGACCATCTACGACATGGCCAAGGCGGTGGACCGCGGCATGGAAATCGGCGGTATCAAGGTCAAGGCCAAGTCCGGCGGCAAATCCGGCGACTGGAATCTCGATAGCTGAAGGAAATCACCGATGGCACTGATGCCGGTTGACGAGGCTCTTAGGCGCATACTCGAAGGTGCTGCACCGCCGGCGGAACCGGAAGTGCTGCCGTTGTCCAAGACCTATGGCCGGGTGCTGGCCCGCGATATCCTGGCGCTGCGCACCCATCCGCCCTTCGCCGCCTCAGCCATGGACGGCTATGCGGTGCAGGCGAGCGAAGCCATTGCTGGCGCGAAGCTGAAACTGCAGGGCGAGGCCGCCGCCGGTCATGCCTTTGACGGGCCGCTGGCACCCGGTTCGGCCATCCGCATCTTTACCGGTGCGCCGGTTCCCGAGGGCGCTGACGCGATTCTGATCCAGGAAAATGCCGAAAAGCTCGATGACGGGCTGGTGCTCGTCAACGAGGCGCCTGAGGAAGGCCGCTACATCCGTCCCGCGGGCGTTGATTTCACCGAAGGCAGGACCGGGCTTGCAAAAGGCCGGTTTCTCGATCCCGGCGCGATCACCTTCGCTGCGGCGATGAGCCATGCCGAGCTGCCGGTGGTGCGCAAACCACGGGTCGCAATTCTTGCCACCGGCGACGAGTTGCGCCTGCCCGGCCAGGTGCTCGGACCCGGGCAGATCATCGCCTCCAACACCTTCGGCGTCGCAGCGCTCGCCAAGGCTGCCGGCGCTGAGGTGATCGACCTCGGCATCGCCATTGACCGGATGGACGCGCTCGACGAGGCGCTGGACACGGCCATCGCACAGGAAGCCGATGTACTGGTAACCATTGGCGGTGCGTCGGTCGGCGACCATGACCTGGTGCAAAAGGCGCTGACCGGGCGCGGCATGGCGCTCGATTTCTGGAAGATCGCCATGCGGCCGGGCAAGCCCCTGATGTCGGGCAAGCTTGGCGGCATGCGGGTGCTCGGCCTGCCCGGGAACCCGGCCTCGAGCCTCGTCTGCGCGCATCTGTTTCTCGAGCCGCTGCTCACCCGGCTCGGCGGCTTGCCGGACCCGGACCGGATCAGGACCGCAATCCTCTCCACAGACGTGCCGGAGAACGATCTGCGCCAGGACTATCTGCGCAGCGACCTTGACACCGGGGCCGATGGTGAGCTCATCGCCACCCCTTCACCGCGGCAGGATTCATCGCTGATGAAGGTCTTCGCCGACGCTCGCTGCCTGATCATCAGACCACCATTCGCAGCGGCGGCGAAAGCAGGTTCAACCTGTGAGGTGATGGTCCTGCGAGACTGATCACGGCCTGATATGCCGCTGCCCTGAGCGGCGAAACCTTCCCCTCAGCCCATCCCCGCGGCTGCGGCTTTAATAGCCGACGATCCTCCTTGCTGGCGATCCCTGCCCGTGCGTACGCGCTGATTGAGAAGACGAGACAGGGCCACGCGTTATCTGATCCGCACACCATCAAAGCGGCCGGAACCAATCCGGCGCTGGCGTGTTCAAGTCTCACACGCCTTGAACCGCAGGAGATACCAATGGGCACGATTTTCTTTCTCATGGCACTCACACTTGGTGCTCTCGCCTTCGTCAATCTGGCGTAGCAACAGCTGAGCCCGATTCGTCACAACCAGAGCAGATGCCGGTATCAGTCAGCCAAGCCTGGTGGCATACTGGCGATCGACTGACAGACCCTCGACCCACCGGCAAATGCACACTCACCCGGAAACATGACGCAAGCCAGAAGCCTCCTTCACGATTTCCTTGTCAAAATAGAACGCCTCTGGGACCGATACCGTCCCCGCGATGAAACGCACGAGCCGGTGATTGACACCTATATGGGCTACGCGACGCCGGACGGCTGTGTGCTGCGCGGGCGGGTTCTGGATACGACCTGGTTCTCAAACCGGCTGGAAGCGCCCTCACGGCTGAACGCCATCCGCAACATGGCACGCAACTTCATCACAAACGAGATGCCGGGCGTCCGGATCGTCTCAGGCGACGTGGAAACCGTTACGGACGAGGAAGGCTATTTTCAGCTGGTGATTCCGGCGCTGCCTCCAGGCTGGCAGACCGCCGAATTGTCGCTTCGCGACCACGAGAGCACGGCTCATGCGAGCGTTCAGGTCCCTTCACCAGAGGCAGATATCGGTATCATCTCGGACATCGATGACACCGTGATGCGAACCGGAGCCTATTGGCTGCCGCGCAATCTCTGGACAACAGCCACCACATTTGTCTCCAACCGCGAGGTGTTTGAGGACACCGCTGCCTTCATTCGCCAGAGCCAGGCCGGCATAAACCCGGTGTTCTATGTCAGTTCCTCGCCGTGGAACCTGCATCCCTATCTCAATCAGGTGTTTGATACGCACAAAGTGCCCAACGGCCCGTTCTTCCTGCGCGATCTTGGCATATCGGAAACAAAGTTCATCAAGTCGTCGCACGGCTCGCACAAGGGCGACGCGATCGACACGATCGTGGCGGCCAATCCCGGGCTGCAATTCATCCTGATCGGCGATTCGGGGCAGCATGATGCCATCGTTTATCTCAATGCCATCAAACGCCACCCGGGCCGGATCAGGCAGGTGGTGCTGCGAAGGGCCGGAAAGATCGACGATGCCGATCTCAAGGCCGCCGAGGCGATCCGGCAGACCGAGGTCGATTTCTTCTCCGGACCGAGCCTCGAGCCGTTGCTGAACGGCAAGGGGTCCGGCTGAGCAGAACATCGGCCTGAGAGATCAGAAATCTTTATGCCCTTTTGTGGTGTTGCCCCGGTCATGCAAAAGCCTGGATGCCGGTCTGGGCACGGCCCAGGATCAGGGCATGGACATCATGCGTGCCCTCATAGGTGTTGACGGTCTCGAGGTTCTGCGCGTGCCGCATGATGTGATAGCCGCTCTGGATGCCGTTGCCGCCATGCATGTCGCGCGACTGGCGGGCAATATCGAGCGCCTTGCCGCAATTGTTGCGCTTGATGAGCGAAATCATCTCGGGCGCGAAGCGGTCTTCGTCAAAGAGCTGTCCGACCCGAAGCGCTGCCTGAAGCCCGAGCGCGATTTCGGTCTGCATGTCGGCGAGCTTCTTCTGGTAAAGCTGGGTGGCAGCGAGCGGCCGGTTGAACTGCTTGCGGTCGAGGCCATATTGCAATGCGCGCTGCCAGCAATCCTCGGCCGCGCCCATCACGCCCCAGGCAATGCCGTAGCGGGCGCGGTTGAGGCAGCCAAAGGGTCCGCTGATTCCTTCCACGCCGGGCAGAAGCGCGTCCTCGCCGACCTCGACATTGTCCATGACGATCTCGCCTGTGACCGAAGCGCGCAGCGACAGCTTGCCCTCGATCTTCGGTGCCGAAAGGCCCTTCATGCCCGTGTCGAGGATGAAGCCGCGAACCTTGCCGCCATGCGCGTCCGACTTGGCCCAGACGACGAAGACATCGGCGATCGGAGCGTTGGAGATCCACATCTTGGATCCGGTCAGACGGTAACCGGTATCGGTCTTGACCGCGCGGGTGCGCATGCCGGCTGGATCGGACCCGGCATCGGGCTCGGTGAGGCCGAAACAGCCGACATATTCGCCGCTTGCGAGTTTTGGCAGGTATTTCTGCCGCTGCACTTCAGACCCGTAGGCGTAGATCGGGTAGATGACCAGCGAGGACTGCACCGACATCATCGAACGGTAGCCGCTGTCGATGCGTTCAACTTCGCGCGCCACCAGGCCGTAAGCCACGTAGGAGGCACCGGCACCACCATACTGCTCGGGCAAGGTGACGCCCAGCAGCCCGGCCTCGCCCATTTCGCGAAAGATTTCGGGATCGGTGCGCTCTTCGAGATAGGCGGTCTCGACCCGGGGCGCCAGCCTGTCGGCAGCGAAGGCCGCAGCCGCGTCGCGGATCATGCGCTCGTCTTCGCCCAGCTGGTCTTCGAGCAGGAAGGGATCGGCCGGCGTGAAGGGGTTCGGCTTGCTGGACATTGGGAGACCTCGTTTGCTTGCGTGGACCGGCTGATCAAGCTGATTGATGCAGCAGATCACTGATATGGCGACATTACTGCCTGACAGATAGCCACGAAAACGCTATTGCTTCATGAGTTCATGCAGTGAGTGAATGATATGCGCCAACGCCGTTTCCTGCCCTCGCAAAGCCAGCTGCTGGCGCTCGAAGCCGTGGTGCGGCGCCGTTCGGTGACGGCGGCTGCCGAAGACCTGCACCTGACACAGAGCACCGTGAGCCGGCTGATCCAGTCGCTTGAAGCGCAGCTGGGCCGGGAGCTGTTCACGCGGCAGCGCAAGAAGCTGATCCCGACGGATGCGGCCCTGAGCTATCAGCGCGACGTCTCGCGGGCGCTCGACATGATCCAGCGGGCCAGCATGTCGCTGGTCACCAATCCCGGCGGCGGGGTGATGTCGCTGGCGGTGCTGCCGACGCTGGCGACGCGCTGGCTGGGGCCACGGCTGGGCGGGTTTCTGGCCGCGCATCCCGGCATTTCGGTCAATATCGCCACCCGGATCGAGAAATTCAGCTTCGAGACCGAGATCTTTGATGCGGCGATCTATTTTGGCGAACCGAATTGGCTCGGCGCACACGCCTTCAAGCTGTTTGACGAACGGGTGACGGCCTGCGCCAGTGCGGCGTTTCTAGAGCACAATCCGATCACGGACGCCCGGGACGTCGCCGCTCTGCAGCTTCTGCAACTGGAAACCCGCCAGAGCGGCTGGGACGACTGGTTTGCTGGCCAGACTACCGGCCAGGAGCCGGGAAAGACGGCGCGTTTCAGCGGCGCGACCGGCATGTTGGTGGACCAGTTCTCAATGATGATCCAGGCGGCGATATCGGGCCTCGGGATCGCGCTGCTGCCCGATTACCTGGCCCAGATCGAGATCGCCGAGAACCGGCTGGTGCCGGTGCTCAAGCAGGCCGTGCCGACAAGCGGTGCCTACTGGCTGGTCTGGCCGGAAGCGAAAGACAGCTACGCGCCGATCATCGCTTTCAAGCAATGGCTGGCCGAGGAAGTGAACCGCGACCAGGCAGGCTGAAGCCGCCCTGTTGCGGATGGCTCCGGCTGCGCCCGGGTTATCTGCCCAGGCGGAACCGGGCCTTGCAGTGATTCGCAAAACCATCCTGCCCAGTGCTTTTTCGGCGTTTTGGCGCCCCTTGCCCGGCATTCAGGAAAAAACACCGAAAATTATTCCAATCCGGGGACCCCGGTACTGTTTCACGGGCTGCGGCGGTCCTCGCCCGGCTTCGGTTGCAGTTTCCCGCTTCATTCCCCCTTCGTTCCAAGAGACTTATTTACTCTATATTTTCAGCTATTTAAACTCATGTTGGGGGCTTCGAATGGAAACGGGCCGGCAAAAGCCCACAGCAGGCAACCGGGCTTGATTGTCAATGTGTTGGAGGAATATACCCGCTTATCTGCGCTCAAGTCCCAGAGCGCCACTCAGCGGTGAATGGTCCTGCGATGTTCCTTTATTGTTTCTTTACCTCTTGTAGAACACATATGGAACATGATAGCTAAGTTCTGGTTTTGTTTCACACCAGCCATCGAACCGGCCACCGGGGTATCTGACCAATGTTGACACGCAAACAGCACGAGCTTCTTCTTTTCATCAACGAACGCATGAAGGAAAGCGGGATCCCGCCCTCCTTTGACGAGATGAAGGATGCGCTCGACCTTGCGTCGAAATCGGGCATTCACCGGCTGATCACGGCACTCGAGGAACGCGGCTTCATCCGCCGGCTGCCGAACCGGGCCCGGGCGCTGGAAGTCATCAAGCTGCCGGACAGCTACCAGGCCAATCTGCAGCCGCGCCGGGGGTTTTCGCCAAGCGTCATAGAGGGTGGCCAAGGCAAGCAGCCTGAACCCGCGCGGCGGGCAGAGCCTGCCAATGACGAGCCGTCGCAGGTGGCCGAAGTTCCGGTGATGGGCCGGATCGCGGCAGGTGTGCCGATCTCGGCCATCCAGAACACGACGCACAATATCAGCGTGCCGGTGGAAATGATCGGGCCGGGCGACCACTACGCGCTCGAGGTCAAAGGTGACTCGATGATCGATGCGGGAATCTTTGACGGCGATACCGTGGTGATCCGCAACATCACGACGGCCAATCCCGGCGACATCGTCGTCGCGCTGGTTGACGACGAAGAGGCCACGCTGAAGCGCTTCCGCCGCAAGGGCGCGTCGATCGCGCTGGAGGCCGCCAATCCGGCTTACGAGACCCGGATTTTCGGTCCGGACCGGGTCAAGGTACAGGGCAAGCTGGTCGGACTGATCCGGCGTTATCACTGATCTGCACGGAGTGCTCGGGATACCGGCTATCCCTGAACGGTGCCGTGCAGCGTCACGGGGCTGAGACATTCTCAATCAGGCAGGTCAAAGGTGCCGGTGCGCCAGTCGTAATAGCGCTGCATCGTCCACGGCCGGATAACGCCTTTCAGCGCAGCCTCGATTTGAAAGTCCGGGCGCCTGATGCTGTCTTCGGACGTGTTGCCCTCCCCCGGGATTGGATCGCCATTTGCAGCCGCACCATCCTTGACCGTGATTGCCAGCGAACCGGTTCGGCGCAGCGTTCTGGCCGTGACCAGTGTGGCGCCTGACCGGCAGGCATCGAGATAGACCGGGATCGAAATGACCACCAGATCGGTCCGGTCACAGGCAGCACCGATAAGGGCTGCCTGGTCAATCGCAACGATCCTGACGCCTGAGTGAACAGCGGCGCAGATGCCTCTGCCCGCGCAGTGGAACCGTGAGGTCTGCAGTTCGGCAGAGCTTATCAGGCGATCAAGAATGCCGGCGTTCGGTAGCGGCGCAGGACCGGCTGCCTGACCGGGTGTTGCTGCCCGTACCGCGACAGGTGGAAGATGGGCTGCACCGCGAAGGGCCGTCTGCCACTGTCCGAACACGAAGGACGGTGGCCGGGCTGCGTTGCTGGCGAGGCCGGAAGGTCCTGCCAGTGCAACCAGGTTTCCTTTCTCGCTGACCAGGATATCGGGCGGCTGCCCGGCAAGCGGCGGCGTCGCTAGCGCCAACCCAAGCCCGATCATTACAAGCCCGGCAAGCCGCAGCCAGCTTCTTAAAAACACCAGAATGACGAAACCGGCTCCGGCGGCCAAAGTCGCCGGCAGCGGCATCCGGCCGACGTTCACATCACCGCCCAGCGCGTGAACCCCGTTGGCGACGGCAACAACGCTCTCAAGCCCCTGTCCCATGACGAGAAGGGGCCAAACATCAAGGCCGAGCGGCATCAGCAGCATTGCCACCAGCCCTGCGGGCATCACCACCAATGTAACCAGCGGCATGGCCAGCAGGTTGGCCAAAAGGCCAGCGCCAGCGAGGCGGTGAAAATGGTGCGCGGAGAACAGACCGGTGGCAAGGCCTGCGACAAGCGACGTGATGGCGAGCCCGAGCAGCGCCTTGAGCGCAAAAATCAGTCCCCGCACGAGCCGCGACCGGGTCCTGGTCATGGATTGCGCCGACCGGGCTTTGCGGGCGCGACCGGAGAGAGCGGCATAGGCCGCGATCAGGGCCGCAGTGGCCGCAAACGACATCTGGAAGCCGGGTCCGACCACAGCAGACGGGGAAACGAGGATGATGACGATGGCGGCGAGCGCAACATTGCGCATGGTCAAGGCTGCCCGGTCTGCAAGCACTGCGACGAGCATCACCGTCAGCATCACCCAGGCGCGCTGGGTGGACACGCTGCCGCCGGAAATCAGGAGATAGGCGGTGGCCGTCATCATGGCGCCTGAGGCGGCGAGTTTCTTGACCGGCCAGGCCTCGGCCAGTCCGGGAAACAGTGCCAGGCCCTTGCGGATCCCGATGTAGAGCGTGCCGGCGGCGAGCGCCATGTGAAGGCCGGATATGGCCAGAATGTGCGCCAGCCCGGTAGCGCGCAGCGCCTCCACCGTCGGCGCGCTGATGCCACGCCGGTCCGACACGGCGAGCGCCGCGGCGATGGCGCCGGGATCACCTTGCAGCACCGTGCGGATCCGCTTCGAAATCCGCTCCCGAATCTGCCGCAAGCCATCACTGAAAGCCTGAAACAGCCGGGCCATTGCTGACGCCTGCTCCGGTTGCTGTTCGGTCTGCTCGGGCGCCCGGAAGAAATAACCATGCGCACCGATGCCGTCGACAAAGGCCCGGAAGGCGAAGTCATAGCCCCCCGGCATCACCGGCCCCGAGGGCGCAGTCAATCGCGCACGGCCAGAAATGGCAGCGCCGACGGCTATCGCATCGTGCGGGCTGCGGGCGGTGAGCCGGACCCGCGACGGTGGCCGCCGGATCTCGGGCCCGGAGGTGGCATTGAGCCTGATGAGGTAACGCACCCTGCCCGCAGCATCGAATTCGCGCGCCTCGACGGTTCCCGATATCGTGGTGGTGACATCGGAATCCAGCAGGATGGCTCCGCGGGAGGTTTCAAGCGCCGCAGCCAGCGCACCGATGCAGATCGCCGCAGTGTAGCCCGCCACCAGCGCCGCGCCGCGATGATGTCTGCGTGCGAAGGACGCGACCAGCAGCGCAGCAAGAAGGGCCGCAACCAGGAACAGCAAAGCGGGATTGGCTGGCGACATGTAGAAGAGCCCGGCTCCCGCCCCCATTGCCACGGGCAGGAACAGGAAGGCCAATCCGCGGTCTTTCTCCACGGCAAGCGCCGAAGCGGCTGCCATACGCCAAGACGACAGAGCCGCGCCAGGAGCCAACCCACTGCCCGCTGGTGCCTGAGTGGTCAGGCGGGGGCTGCGGCGGGGAACCGGGAGTGAAGCACCGGTGCCGTCGTCAAGCAGGACAGACGGGCTTTCAGCCGCCGGCATGGCAGTTGGATCGGGTTCACATGTCTCGCGTTTTGCCTGCGTCATGCACGCCTCGCTAGCAGCTTTCGAGACTACCACCGAAACGGAACAAAATGCGACCGCAAATTGCATCCGGACGCACTCAGGTGCAACCGGCACCCGGATTCACGTTACAAATCCGCTTCCGCGTTTGTTACGCAATTCCATGGCGTTAACATATGCTAAAGGCTGTCGCCGCGGCCTCTGCAAACAACCATGCCGCAGTGCAATTAGCAATCCGCATAGCTTGGCACGGTGCAACAAATCATATAGCTAAACCCCTGACGGTCATCCAAGACGGCGGCCGAGTGCCGCACGCCTGCATCTGTGGAAGGACATGCCCATGGCAGACAAGAACGCAAAAATCACTATGGACAACAAAGAGGTCGAATTGCCGATCAAGACCGGCACGATCGGTCCTGACGTCGTCGACATCAGCGCGCTTTACAAGAACACCGGATCCTTCACCTACGACCCGGGTTTTACCTCCACAGCGTCTTGCGAATCCAAGATCACCTTCATCGATGGCGACGAAGGCATTTTGCTGCACCGCGGCTATCCAATCGACCAGCTGGCCGAGCACGGCGACTTCCTGGAAGTCTGCTATCTGCTGCTTTACGGCGAACTGCCGACGGCGACCCAGAAGGCGGATTTCGATTACCGCGTCACCCGCCACACCATGGTTCACGAGCAGATGACCCGGTTCTTCACCGGATTCCGCCGCGACGCCCACCCTATGGCCGTGATGTGCGGCTGCGTTGGCGCCCTGTCGGCCTTCTACCACGATTCAACCGACATCACCGATCCGCACCAGCGCATGGTGGCTTCGATGCGGATGATCGCCAAGATGCCGACGCTCGCAGCGATGGCCTACAAATACCATATCGGCCAGCCCTTCGTGTACCCGACCAACAATCTCGACTACGCGTCGAACTTCCTGCGCATGTGCTTTGCCGTGCCGTGCGAGGACTATGAGGTCAATCCGGTGCTGGCGCGCGCCATGGACCGCATCTTCGTGCTGCATGCCGACCATGAGCAGAACGCCTCGACATCGACCGTCCGTCTCGCCGGCTCCTCGGGCGCCAACCCGTTCGCCTGCATTGCTGCGGGCATTGCCTGCCTCTGGGGCCCTGCACACGGCGGTGCCAACGAAGCCGCGCTCAACATGCTCTCGGAGATCGGCAGTGTCGACCGGATTCCCGAATTCGTCGCCCGCGCCAAGGACAAGAACGATCCGTTCCGCCTGATGGGCTTCGGCCACCGGGTCTACAAGAACTACGATCCGCGCGCCAAGATCATGCAGAAGACCTGCCACGAAGTGCTCGACGAGCTCGGCATCAAGGATGATCCGCTGCTGGAAGTGGCAATGGAACTGGAGCGCATCGCGCTGACCGACCCCTACTTCATCGAAAAGAAGCTGTACCCGAACATCGACTTCTATTCGGGCATCACGCTCAAGGCGCTCGGCTTCCCCACCACCATGTTCACCGTACTGTTCGCACTTGCACGCACGGTCGGCTGGATTGCGCAGTGGAGCGAGATGATCGAGGATCCGAGCCAGCGCATCGGCCGCCCGCGCCAGCTCTACATCGGCGAAGCCTCGCGCGACTACGTCCCGGTGTCGAAGCGCTAACGCGTTTCACTTATCCGGACCGAATCTTGAGAAAGCGCCTCCGGGCGCTTTTTTTGATTCCGTAGCTGTTCATTCGGAATTGACGGCTGCAGGAACGGTGCCATGCGGCGGCAGCACGATCGGATGCCGCAGAGACGTTTCAGCGGCCGGCGAGCACGGAAAGCACTGTTGCGGCGGCCTTTTCAGATGCGGGCACCCCGACTTCCATGCGGGCACGGATCAGGTCGAAATCCGAGAGCATGGCGGCGCGGTAAAGCGTATCGGTGGCGAGCTGGTTGGCCTGGCGCGCCAGCCGCTCGGGCCGAAGCTGATTGTCGTAATACTCGGAAATGACAACATTGTCGGCGATCATGTTCGGCAGCGCGGCGGTCCAGGTGGTGACGAGCCTGGTAAGCTGCCGCGAGACCGGATCAAGCTTGTAGCAGGACATGTGCGGCACCCCGGCAAGCGCCAGCTCGAGCAGCACGGTCCCCGAGGCGGCGATCGCCACATCGGCTTCACCGAAGGCCTGCCACTTGGCCGCGTCGCCGGTCACCACCCTGCAGGGGACATCCCAACCGAGGATCTCGTCGCGAATCTGCGCCTGGACATGGGCGCCCGCAGGCAGCACGAAGCTGATCTCCGGATTGATCGCGGCCAGCGTCTTGGCGGCCTGAGCCAGGACCGGGGCCAGGCGTGCGACCTCGCTGCGGCGGGATCCGGGCAGGAGTAGACACATTGGCGGCCGCCCGGACGAAGGATCCTGCCGGTAGGCCTGCTGCGCCCGGTGCGCCGCCTCGAGTCCGGGATCCTCCATCAGCCGGTGGCCGACATAGGTCAGCGGCGGGCCGCCGAGGTCCTTGACGATTTCGACCTCGAAGGGGAAAACCGACAATACGTGATCGACATAGGCCCTCATCGCCGGTGCGCGTTCCGGCTTCCAGGCCCAGACGGTCGGGCAGACATAGTTGATGATCTTGATCCCCGGCGCTGCTGCTCGAACCTTCCGGGCAACCCGATGGCTGAAATCCGGGCTGTCGATGATCAGCAGGCAATCAGGCCTTGCGGCAATGATGGCGTCCGCAGTCTGGTTGATCCGCATGACCAGTTTGGGCAGCCGGGCAATGACGGCGGAAAAGCCGATGATCGACAGTTCGGTAAAATCAAACAGCGAGGTCAGCCCCTCGGCCGCGAGCCGCTCGCCGCCAACGCCGATCAGCTGCGGCTGTTCGCCGGTCTGGACCGCAAGCTGCCGAACCAGCCCGGCGCCGAGGATGTCACCGGAAGCTTCGCCCGCGACAACGGCCAGCTTCAGCGCTGTCATGGCGACACCTCCTGCTCTTTCGGATCTATCCCGATAACGAAGAGGCCGAGCCGGTCGGCTCCCGCGATCACCTGCTCGCGCTCAAGAACCAGGGCACGCCCGGCTTCCAGAGCGATGCCCGCGAGACCCGCGGCCTCGGCCTTGATCACCGTCTGGGCGCCAATCGATGGCAGATCGGCGCGCAGGTCCTGTCCGGGCTTGCACAGCTTGACCAGGACGCCGCCATGGCGCGAGGTCAGGCGCCCGCTGGCCCGCAGCTCCGCCACCCGCTCCAGCATCGCGTCGGTGCCTTCCAGCCCCTCCAGTGCGACCACGCGGCCGCCGACCGACACCGCACCCTGCCCGACATCCAGCCTGCCAAGCGCAAGCGCGGCGGCAGAGGCGGCACGGATGTCCTTCAGATCGGCCTTTCCCGGCCCGACGCGACCGAGCGGACCGGACTGACCGAGCAGCTCCGGCGCGACCTGCTGTGCGCCCAGAACAGCAACGCCTTCGTTTTCCAAAATCTTGATGACAAAGCGCAACAGCTTGTCGTCACCCGCCGATGCGAGAACCCGCAGTGCTGCAGGAAAGGCAATGAGCGAACGCCAGGTGGGACGGAGTTCGCTGATTTCGGGCCGCCGCCCGATGCCGCCGGCCAGAACGACAGAACCGATACCTTCGCGCCGGGTGGTGGCGGAAAACCTGGACAAATCAGCCAGGCTGATCTCGACCGTGTCGAAGCCGGACCAATCCTGGTCGGCCTCGCCCTTGATGCGGAAAATATAGGGATCATGCCCCAGATCGCGTGCTGCACGCGCAACCAGCAGCGGGAATTGCCCCTTGCCTGCGAGGATCGACAATCGTCCGCTGATGTCCGGCGTGCCGGATGCAGCACCCACCGGGATCAGCCCCGCTGACCCCGGGCCGGCGAAGACAGAGCCCGGTCACTCTCGGCATCGATGAAAGCGATGATATCGGCGATGGCTTCATTCTTGTCCGTCTGCTCGCGAACCCGGGCGATGTTTTCCCGGATCGGGGACTGCGAATCGAAAATCGTCTTGAAGGCGCGCCGCACCGCGTGGATGGCGGGTTTTTCGAAGCCGGAGCGCTGCATGCCGATGATGTTGAGCCCCATGAGGACGCCGGGATTGCCGTTGAGCATGCCGTAGGGAATCACATCATTGCTGACCGCCGCAAGGCCGCCGATAAAGGCGTGGTGGCCGATGCGGACGAACTGGTGCACGGCGGCACCGCCGCCCATGATCACGCGGTCTCCGACCGAGACATGGCCGGCCAGCAGGACATTGTTGGACAGGATGACATTGCTGCCGACATGGCAATCATGGGCCACATGGGAATAGGCCAGGAACAGCGAATTGTCGCCGACCGTCGTCTTGCCGCCGGCGTCGGGCATTCCGGTGTGCATGGTCACCCCTTCGCGGATGGTGCACGAGCGGCCGATGACCAGCTCGGTGTCCTCACCGTGATAGTGGATGTTCTGCGGCGCACAGCCGAGGACCGCGTTGGGAAACACAACAGTGCCTTCGCCAATGGTGGTGGACCCCTGAACCACGACATGGCTCATCAGGCGCACATTGTCGCCCAGCCTGACCTTGGGGCCGACATGGCAGAATGGGCCGATTTCGACATTCATGCCGATCTGCGCGCCGTCCTCGACGATGGCAGCGGGATGGATTTTGGCCGGATGCAGGGCGGCGCGCGCAGGCGTTGTCATCAGGTTTCGCTTTCTCCGGGAGCCAGCATGGCTCCAATATCAGCTTCGGCGGCCTTGACGCCGTCAACGGTTGCTTCGCAGTGGAAGCGCCAGATGTTGCCGCGCTGCTTGACCTTGGTCACGTGGTATTCAAGCCGGTCGCCGGGAACCACCGGTTTGCGGAACTTGGCATTGTCGATGGTCATGAAATAGACGATGTTGTTGCCGCCGCCGGTGGCCTTGGCGCAGATGGCACCGGCCGTCTGGGCCATGCCTTCGATGATCAGCACGCCCGGCATGATCGGGTTGCCGGGGAAATGGCCGGTGAAATGCGGCTCGCTGGCGGTCACGTTCTTGATGCCGACGGCAGACTTGTCGCCGTCAATGGATTCGATCCGGTCCACAAGCAGGAACGGATAGCGGTGCGGCAGCAGCGCCATGATCTCCCGAATGTCGGCCGATTCCAATGTGGTTGTCGCTGTGTCCGTCATCTATCCTCTCCGCCCTTCTTCGTCGTCTTGCGGCCGAATGCACGCGCATTGGCGGCAGCCGCATCAAGCAAAAAGCCTCTCATCGGGCGGGCCGGCTGGCCGCCCCAGCGGACACCGGGAGGCACATCGCCCGCAACGCCGCTCAATGCTGCAATCTGAGCGCCGTCACCAATGGTCACATGACCGTTGATGCCTGCAGCGCCCCCGATCATGACGCCGTCGCCAAGTGTTGCGCTGCCGGCAATTCCGACCTGCGAGACAAGCACACAATAACGGCCGACGCGCACATTGTGCGCAATCTGCACCAGATTGTCGATCTTCGTGCCCTCACCGATGACCGTGTCATCGAGCGCGCCACGATCAATGGCGGTTCCCGCACCGATTTCCACGTGATCCTGGATGATGACACGGCCGATCTGCGGTATTTTATCCAGACCGCGTGGCCCGGGAACATAGCCGAAGCCATCCTGCCCGATACGCGCACCAGGATGAATGACGACATTGTTGCCGATGAGCGCATGCTGCACGGTGGCCCCATGACCGACATGGCAATTCCGGCCGATCCGGGTTCCGGTGCCGATGGCGGCACCCGATGAGATGACAGTGCCAGCCCCGATTTCTGCGCCCGCGCCGACAACCGCGAAGGCCTCGACAATGACCCCGTCTTCGAGCCTGGCCGTTGCGTCGACATGAGCCGCCTCCGAAACCGCTGTCTCACCGGTCAGGCGCATAGGCTTGACCGACGACGGAACCAGAGCCGCAATAGCACGCGCGAAGGCCGACTGCGGTGCAGCAACGACCAGGGCCGCAACGCCATCGGGTACGCGGGCTGCCAACTTATCGGTAACAAACACGGCCGCAGCACGGGTTTTTTCCAGATCGGGAGCGGATCTGCCGGAACTGGCAAATGTGACTTCGCCCTCACCAGCCCGCGTCAGGGACGCAACACCTGTGACCTTGCGCGCCGACAGCGACGGATCAGCCAGTTCCGCTCCGCAAAGATCAGAAAGATCCGAAAGCGAGATGCCTTCATGCGGAGGAAAGAAGCGATGATTGTCCATAAAGTGCCCGGATGGGTGGACCGGGCGGCGTTGCCGCCACCCGGATCAAATCAGAAGCGTGTCGAGGCGCCGAAGCCGAATTTCTTGACGTCGTCGTAGCTCTTCTTGACGACCGGCTCGGCGTAATACACGCGCAACGGACCGAATGGCGATGCCCACATGATGCCGACGCCGACCGAAGCGCGCCAGTCCATGCTGTTGCCGACCAGGGTCTGGGTGCCGAAATCAGCGGCGGAGATGTCGTTGCCGTACAGTGTCGCCGCATCGGCAAACGCATTCAGGCGCAGACCGAAATCACGCGAGACCGCCGGCATTGGTGCGGACACCTCGACCGATCCGTTGAAGTAGGTGGTGCCACCGGCAGCGCCCACATCCGTCGCGCCGTTGAAGACGCGCGGGCCGATGCCCCTGGTGTCGAAACCACGGATGGTTTCCTCGCCGAGGAACAGGTGATCGAAGACCCGCAGATTGTTGCCGCCCGTGGCCATGACATGGCCGCCGCCGACAGTCACCTGGCCAATCACGTCAGCCGAATCGGACAGCATGTGGAAATAGCTGGCCTTGGCGGTGGTCTTGAGGAAGTTGGAATCGAAGCCGAGACCGGCATATTCCTGCGTGAACCGCGCCGAGACGCCTTCGCGCGGAAGGGTGCTGCTGTCGAGCGTGTTGTAAGTCAGCGTGTAGGACAGCGAGCCGATGTCATGGCTACCCTTGGCAATGGTGCGGTTGATCGCCGCCAGCTCTGGCGCCGAGGCGACCGTCGAAACACCGGTATACTTGGTCTGCGTGTACTTGAATGCGGTCGACAGATACAGCTCTTCGGTGATCGGCGCGCCCAAACGCAGGTTGATACCCTGAACGGACTCTACGAAGCCGGTATAGCTCGAGTCTCTCCTCTTGAAGACATCAAACCCGGCAGCCAGGCGATATCCGAGGAAATAGGGCTCGGTAAAGGACAGCGCATATTCGCGGGTGTTGGAACCACCACCGACGGAGCCGCGAATGAACTGGCCGCGGCCGAGGAAGTTGCGCTCGGTAATGTCGACCGAGGCGGTCAGGCCGTCAGTGTTGGAGTAACCGCCACCGATACCGAACTCACCGGTCGACTGGTCCTTCACATCAACGATCAGCACCACACGGTCAGGCTGCGAGCCAGGCTGCGTGGAAATATCGACCGAAGAGAAGAATTTCAGGTCTTCCAGACGCTTCTTGGCGCGACGCACCAGGACCTGGTTGAAGGCATCGCCTTCGGACAGATCAAACTCGCGGCGGATGACATAATCGCGGGTCCGGGTGTTGCCACGGATCTCGATGCGCTCGACATAGGCACGGGTGCCCTCATCAACCAGATAGACCACCGAGATCGTGCGGTTGGTGTAGTCGCGGTCGCCGCGCGGCGTGATCTGCGCGAAGGGATAGCCCTGGGTGGCGACACGGTCGGAAATCGCCATAATCGTGTCTTCGACGTCCTTGGCGCTATAGACCGAACCGCTGCGGGTCTCGATCAGCCGGCGCAGCGATTCCGTATCGATGCCAGGAACGGTGCTTTCGATCGAGATATCGCCGAAGACGTAGCGTTCGCCCTCTTCCACCGTGATGGTGACGACGTATTCGTTGTTGCTCTCGTCAAGCTCGGCAAAGGACGAGATCACCCGGAAGTCGGCATAGCCGCGGTTGTAATAGAAACGGCGCAGCAGCTCTTCATCGGCGCGCAGCTTGTCTTCGTCATAGACGTCCTTGCGGCTCAGGAACGACAACAGACCGGATTTCTTGGTGGTGATGACATCGGCCAGACGACCGTCGCCAAATGCCTGGTTGCCCACGAAGTTGATCGAGGAAATTTTGGTGCGATCACCCTCGTTGATTTCAAAGGCGACATTGACGCGGCCGCCATCGACAGGAACCAGGCGCGTGGTCACGGTCGCATCGCTGCGCCCGATGGCTGCATAGGCATCACGAATGGCCTGCACGTCGGCCTGAAGGATGAGATCATTGAAAGCGCCAAGCTGGCGGCTCTGAACGGCCTGCCTGAGGGCGGCGTCCTTGATCTTCTTGTTGCCGTTGAAGACGACCTGATTGATGATCTGGTTTTCAGAGACGGTTACGATCAGGGTCGAGCCGGAGACATTGATCTGAACGTCGGAAAACAGGCCGGTGGCGAACAGCCGCTTCACCGATTCATCGATATCGTTGTTGTTGAAGCTGGCACCGGGCGAGATCGTGAGATTGCCCCGGACGGTCGATGCGTCAACGCGGGAATTTCCGCGCACGTCGATGCGATTGACGACTGCTGCTTCTGCTACTGTCACCCCCGCAAGCGTCACTGCGCCCGCGCCTGTCACAACGATCCCCGCCGTCAGCGCAACTGCTGACACAGCGTTCAAAAGGTTTGAACCGGCCTTCATTGATCTTATTACCTTTTTTTACTCGGATGCCCCAAACGGCGACACACTGCGTGAGTCATGACTGGCGTCCGTTTTACCCGCTTTTGCTATACAAGCAAGGGACGGAGTTAATTTCTATTTACTTCCTTTGCAGACGTGACGATTCCGCCACGCCTACCCAATATCAGGGTAAACAGACCGTTAGCACGGCCTGACCCTCAATTTCAACCAACCAGCATGGAAACGTCATTCCATGTGGCAAACAGCATGAGCGCCAGAACCAGTGACAGGCCGACGCGGTAGGCCCATTCCTGGGCAACCTCCCCGGGCGGGCGGCCACGCACCGCCTCGATGGCATAAAACACGAGATGTCCGCCATCCAGCATCGGCACCGGCATGAGGTTGAGAAGGCCGATGGAAACCGACAGCACCGCGGCGAGCTGGATCAGCGCGCCAATGCCCAGAGTGGACATATCCTTGGAGTATTTGGCGACCCGGATTGGCCCACCCAGCTGGTCGGGTTTTTCGCGCCCGGTGATTATGTTGCCGATGTAATCCACCGTGCGTGTGACGATGTACCAGCTTTGCGCCACGCCCTCGCCGACGGCTTCAAGCGGTCCAAATTCACGAACCCGGAAATTGCCGGAATCATTGTTCGTAACGACCCCGATACGGCCGATTTCCATCTTGTTGCCGAAGGGGTCGGAGATTTCGGTACGGGCCGGTGTCAGGGTGACATCGACCATCTCGCCGGCGCGGTCGAGTGTCACGGTGATCGGGACCTCAGGACGCACGCTGACATAGCGCTGAACATCATCGAAGACTTCGACCTGGATGCCGTCGATGGCGACAAAACGGTCACCGGGAAGAATTCCTGCCGCCTGGGCTGCACTTGCGGGCTGAACCTGGGCGACCACGGGATCGGCGATCACCTTGCCATTGACGCCAAACATCACCGAAAAAATGGCGATCGCAAGAATGAAGTTGGCGAACGGGCCGGCTGCAACAGTAGCTGCACGGCGCCACAGCGATGCGGCTGCAAAGGAGCCTTCGCGCTCGATGGCATCGAGATCGGCAGCACCGGACGGCAGGCTGGTGGTGTTTTCATCACCGCGGAACTTGACGTAGCCGCCCAGCGGAATCAGCGACAGCTTCCAGCGCGTGCCGTGCCTGTCGTTGCGCCCGATGAGCTCGGGACCGAAACCTACCGAAAAGACATCGGCGTGAATGCCGCACCAGCGGCCGACCAGATAGTGACCGAGTTCGTGGACGAACACCACGATCGTCAGCACCAGCAGAAACGGTGGCAGCGCACTGAGGATGTTTCCAGCCGAGGAGGTCAGAAATTCCATGTTATCGTGTCCTTTCGTGGCGCCAGTCTGCGGGCGTCCAAATCAATCATTGCAGCTGAATCACACATCGCTCAGTCACAGGGGCCGACGCTGCCCTTGGGCGGACTATAGACCGAGCAACCTTGCGGCAAGCTCATCTATTCCACCGGCACGATCAGCAAGCGGCATCAGGTTCGCTAGCAAAAAGGCCGCAAATGCGGCGAAGACAAGACCGTCGACACGATCCATGACGCCACCATGACCGGGAATCAGCCGGCTGGAATCCTTGGCGCCGAAGCGGCGCTTGACCCATGATTCGAACAGATCACCGATCTGCGAGGCAATCGAAAGCAACAGCGCGATCAGCGGGATCATGATCCCGCCGCCCTGGCGCACGATGAGCGCCACGCCAACGCCTGCGCCGACACCAGCAGCCGCACCGAAAATGGCGCCAGACCAGGTCTTTCCCGGCGAAATCGGCGGTGCAAGTTTCGGCCCGCCAAGCGCACGTCCGCAAAAATAGGCCAGAATGTCAGTTGCCCATACGATGGCGAAGATGAACAGCATGGCAAACAGGCCGAAATGTCCCTCACCGCGGATTTCCGCAAGCGCCAGCCCCGAAAAGCCGGCATAGACAACCGCGGTCGCAGACCACAGCCCGCCACCGCGCGTCACTCCGGCCAGAACCGCGCCGCAGCCACCAATGAAGATCGCGGCCAGGGCCATCTGCGGCAGCGATGTCAGGATGAAGACGGCGGTGGCGAGAATGGCCATCCAGCCGATGGCGTTGGCAAGCGGCACCCTGGCCGTCGCATTGGTGATGGTGGAAAACTCGTAGTGCATCAGCACCATGATCAAAACCGCAAGGCTTCTGAACCAGATGCCGCCGGCCCAGGTGGCAGCCAGCACGAGAATGCCGAGTATCACCCCGGAGATGATGCGCAATCTGAGTTCACGCGACATCAGGACCCGACCGCAATGCAGGGTGCGGAAACGACACCAAAACGGCGCTCCCGGCCGGCGTATTCGACCAAGGCTTCGTGGAACGCCGCCCGGTCGAAATCCGGCCACAGGCAAGGCAGGAAGACAAACTCGGAATAGGCCGCCTGCCATAGCAGGAAGTTGGACAGCCGCTGTTCGCCGCTGGTGCGGATCACAACATCGGGGTCGGGAATGCCGGCGGTGTCCACCCGGCCGGAAACCGCTGCCTCGTCAATCGCGGCCGCATCAAGGACACCGGACTGCACATCCTCAACAAGCTTTCGTGCCGCGCGCACCAGTTCGTCGCGGGCGCCGTAATTGAAGGCGATAACAAGCGTGATCCCTGTGTTTTCCCGCGTCCGGTTTTCGGCATCGGTCAAAAGCGCGCGGATGTCGGGCTGAATGTTCTGACGGCAGCCAATCACCTTGACGCGGACATTTTCGCGGTGCAGCTCAGCAAGATCCTTGCGAACAAAGAAGCGAAGGAGTCCCATCAAATCCGAGACTTCCTGTTCCGGCCGCCTCCAGTTTTCCGACGAGAAGGCAAACAGCGTCAGGTATTCGATCCCGGCTTCGCCGGCGGTCCGCACCGCCTCGCGGACACGCTCGACGCCGGCCCGGTGGCCGGCGGTCCGCGGCAGACCCCGCGCCTCCGCCCATCGGCCGTTGCCATCCATGATGATGGCAACGTGCCGTGGCGAGCTTGTGGGTGCTTCAGATTGCATCGTTCTGGCCATTTCCCGACTGGTTACGCGAGTCGCGCCTAAACCTGCATGATTTCCTTTTCTTTCTCGACCAGCAAGCTGTCGATCTCGGAAATTTTTTCGTCTGTCATTTTCTGCACGAGGTCGGCTTCGCGGCGGCTGTCGTCCTGGCTGATATCGCCGTCCTTTTCCGCCTTCTTGATCGTGTCCATGCCGTCGCGGCGCACATTGCGGATGGCGACGCGGGCGTTTTCGGCATAGGTGTGCGAGACCTTGACCAGCGACTTGCGGCGTTCCTCGTTGAGATCGGGCAGCGGGATGCGCAGATTGGTGCCATCGACGATCGGATTAAGACCCAGATTGGCTTCGCGAATACCACGATCGACGGCGCCGACCATCTGCTTGTCCCAGACTGAGACGCCGAGCATGCGCGGCTCGGGGACGGTGACATTGGCCACCTGGTTGAGCGGCACGCGCGTACCGTAGGCTTCGACCATCACCGGATCGAGTACGTTGGCGGACGCGCGACCGGTGCGCAATGATGAGATATCACTCTTGAAGGCCGTGATTGCGCCTTCCATGCGACGTTTGAGTTCTTTCAAGTCAACGCCTTCACTCATTGCCAGTTCTCCCTGCAAACAAGCCTGTGTTCCTCGCGGCGCGCTCCTTGCGCTGACCGCGGTTAATGATCGCGTACGATGGTTGCCCGGCCTTCACCGACCATGATCTTTGCGAATGCGCCCTTCTCGTGAATCGAGAAGACGACGATCGGAATACGGTTTTCGCGCGCCAGCGCCACCGCCGCAACATCCATGACGGCAAGCCCCTTGTTGAGCACTTCGTCGTGGGTGATGTTGTCATAACGGGTGGCGTCGGGGTTCTTTTTCGGATCGGCCGAATAGATGCCGTCGACCTGGGTTCCCTTGAGGATGGCTTCGGCTCCCATTTCGGCGGCGCGCAGTGCAGCGGCTGAATCGGTGGTAAAGAAGGGGTTTCCCGTGCCGCCGGCAAAGATCACCACCCTGCCCTTCTCGAGGTGATGCAGTGCGGCACGCTGGGAAAAGCTCTGGCAGATTTCCGGCATCGAGATGGCCGAAAGCACTTCCGTGTCGATGCCGAGCTTGCGCAGCGAGGTGGCAAGAGCCAGCGCGTTGATGACAGTCGCCAGCATGCCCATGTGATCGCCGGTGACCCGGTCGCCGCCCTTCGAAGCTACCGCGACGCCGCGGAAGATGTTGCCGCCGCCGACAACAACGCCGACTTCGACGCCCATGCTGCGAACTTCAGCGATATCGGCGGCGATCCGGTCAACCACCGCGACATCAATGCCAAATCCCTGCTCGCCCATCAGGGCTTCGCCAGAGGCTTTAAGAAGGACGCGTTTGAACAGGGGCTCTGAGGACATGGATTGTTCCGGATTTGATGTGTCAGGCCCGGATACACGAAGGGCACCGCGTTGTCACGCGATGCCCTTCCGGTTTTTTCGACAATGCGCCGCTTGGGCGACCGTGTCAGCCCTTTGCGGCTGCGGCCACTTCTGCCGCGAAGTCGCTCTCTTCCCGCTCGATACCTTCGCCGAGCTGGAAACGGACGAAGCCGGCGATCTCGACGGGTGCGCCTGCATCGGCAGCGGCTGCCTCAACGGCCTCGCCGACGGTCTGGTCGGGGTTGACGACAAAAGCCTGCGAAAGAAGGGCCACTTCCTCGTAGAACTTGCGCATCCGGCCCTCGACCATCTTCTCGATGATGGCTTCCGGCTTGCCCGATTCGCGCGCCTGTTCGATGAAGACGCTGCGTTCGCGGTCGGCGATGGCCGGGTCGACGTCGGTCGAGGTCAGCGCCAGCGGGTTGGTGGCGGCGATGTGCATGGCGACCTGGCGGCCGATTGCAGCAAGAGCGTCGGTGTCGCCTGTGGACTTGACCGCAACGAGCACGCCCAGCTTGCCAAGGCCATCGGTGACGGCATTGTGAACGTAGGTGGCGACAACGCCATTGTCGACGCTCAGCTTGGCCGCACGGCGGAAACTCATGTTCTCACCGATATGGGCAATCGCGTCCTTGACTGTGTCGGTGACCGACTTGCCGGTGGAAGGCACGGTGGCTTCGCTGACGGCTTCGGCCGAACCATCGGTGGACAGCGCGACGGATGCGATCGAACGAGCCAGTTCCTGGAAACCGTCGTTGCGGGCAACGAAATCGGTCTCGGAGTTGACCTCGACCACGACGGCCGAATTGCCTTCGGAGGCAACGGCGATCAGGCCTTCGGCAGCAGTACGGCCGGACTTCTTGTCGGCCTTGGCAATGCCCTTGGCCCGCAGCCAGTCAACGGCTGCTTCCATGTCGCCGTCGGTCTCGCCGAGCGCCTTCTTGCAGTCCATCATGCCGGCGCCGGTCTTGTCGCGCAGCTCTTTTACCATTGCAGCGGTAATGCTCATGTCAGCCTCTTCATTCTGGGGTGTCCGGTTTCGCCGTCACGTCGGCACATGACCGGGTATCACCTGGCGGCATGCAACCATGCCATTGAAATGTGACAGCCCGGCAAAGCGCAATGGCTTGGCCGGGCCGGAGTTGTCCGAAACCCGGATTTATGCCTGTGCGGGAGCGTCCGCAGCAGCTTCCGGTGCGGCTTCGAGAGCCGGCTCAGAAGGTGCATCCATTTCGCCCAGATCAACACCCGAGGCGCCCTGCTGACGTGCGATGCCGTCGATGCAGGCGCGGCTGATCAGATCGCAATAGAGCGAGATGGCGCGGCTGGCGTCGTCATTGCCCGGGATCGGGTAATCGACAACGTCGGGATCGCAGTTGGAATCGATGATTGCAACGACCGGAATGCCAAGGCGCTTGGCTTCCTGGATGGCAATGCCTTCCTTGTTGGTGTCGATGACGAACATCAGGTCGGGGGTGCCACCCATGTCGCGGATACCACCCAGCGCGCGGTTGAGCTTTTCGCGCTCGCGCTCGAGATTGAGGCGTTCCTTCTTGGTGAAGCCGGAAGCTTCGGCAGACAGGATCTCATCGAGCTTCCGCAGGCGCTGGATCGAGTGGGAAATGGTCTTCCAGTTGGTCAGCATACCGCCGAGCCAACGGGCGTTGACGTAGTACTGCGCCGAACGGGCGGCAGCATCTGCAACGATCTCGGACGCCTGACGCTTGGTGCCGACAAACAGCACGCGGCCGCCCTTGGAGACGGTGTCGGACACAAGCTTGAGAGCCTGGTTCATCATCGGCACGGTCTGGCCGAGGTCGAGAATGTGAAGATTGTTGCGAGCGCCGAAGATGTACGGCTTCATTTTCGGGTTCCAGCGGTGAGTCTGGTGTCCGAAGTGCACGCCTGCTTCAAGCAGCTGGCGCATGGAAAATTC
Source organism: Parahoeflea halophila (assembly GCF_900220985.1). GTDB lineage: Bacteria > Pseudomonadota > Alphaproteobacteria > Rhizobiales > Rhizobiaceae > Hoeflea > Hoeflea halophila. The sequence continues at coordinate 114,794 of NZ_OCPC01000006.1, read as the reverse complement.
CGGCAATGCCATGCCTTTTACTCCTGTTTCCGGTTGAACCTCCGCAGGGCGTGAGCGCTAGGCGCCACCGGCGGACCGATCCGGATTTCTCCCGGACCAACCCATGCCCCACGTGTGGAATAGGCGTCGCTTACAGCCACGCGTCAGGATTTGCAAGGGCGAAGCTGGAAAAAGCCGCCGGGACGTCCTCACAACAGGTCAGATCGCGCCGATCACGAAACAGTTGATCCGCGCAGGCCTTCACAAACCCCGGAAAGTGACCAGATACAGCCTTCCCGGCCGGAACCGGTAATCCGCATTTGCGGTGCCGGGGACGGAGGCGCCTCCGACTGGCTGCGGAGCGCCGGCATTTCACATCTCGAACATGGACTGGACGTAATCCAATGAAAATCCTGATGGTACTCACCTCTCACGACAAACTTGGCGACACCGGCGAGAAAACCGGGTTTTGGCTCGAGGAGTTCGCAGCTCCCTATTATGTTCTCAAGGACGCTGGCGCCGACGTGGTTCTTGCATCGCCCAAGGGCGGCCAGCCGCCGATCGATCCCAAGAGCGACGCCGAGGACGCGCAGACCGACGCCACAAGGCGGTTCAAGGAGGATGCTGCGGCACAGCAGGCGCTGGCCCAGACCACCCGGCTTTCTGAAGTCGACGCCGATGGCTTTGACGCGATCTTCTATCCCGGCGGTCACGGTCCCCTGTGGGACCTCGCCAATGATGCCGACAGCAAACGCCTGATCGAAGCATTTGCTGGGTCTGACCGTCCGGTTGGCGCAGTGTGCCACGCACCGGCGGTGTTCAAATCCACCAATGGCGCCGACGGCAAGCCGTTGGTGTCGGGCAAGCGGGTGACCGGTTTCACCAACACAGAAGAGGAGGCTGTCGGCCTGACCGATGTGGTGCCCTTCCTGGTCGAGGACATGCTCAAGCAGAATGGCGGTCACTATCAAAAGGGTGATGACTGGGCCTCGTTCGTGCTGACCGATGGAAAGCTCGTCACCGGCCAGAACCCGGCTTCATCGGAAGAAGCGGCCAAGGCGTTGCTGGCGCTCATGAAGTAAGCTCTCGGCCAACTGGCGCGATATGAGGTCCTGCCTCTATCGCGCCATTGCATCCGTCAGCTTATCCCAAACCAAGAAACGGACCCAACGCGGCCCCTGCCCCTCATGCCGCTGCAGGCACGGTCCAGTGCTCGATGTCGTCGCGCTCGCCGATCAGGGCCAGCCCGTGGGCGATGGAGATCAGTTCGCCGCCAGTCTCGATGCGGTCCGCTGCAAAACGCCCGGTAAAGATGCGGCGTACCGCCGGCACGAACGAGGTTCCGCCGGTGAGAAACACCTTGTCAACGGCACAGGCATTGGTGCCGGTCTTTTCCAGAACATCTTCGAGCGCTGCGGTGATGCTGGCGATATCCGGTTCGATCCAGGCTTCGAAATCCTGCCGTTCGATGATTTTCTCTCCAGCCTTGCCCAGCGCCGGGAACCGGAACTCCGCTTCGTCCGCCTCAGATAGCGCCATTTTTGCTGCCGAAACCGCGCGGTGCAGCTGATAGCCCTCATCATGTTCGATCAGGTCGATGAACAGTTCCAGCTTGTCGGGCTCGACCGCCTGGCGGACCAGCGCCTTGAGATCGGCAAATTCCCTGGTGGTCTTGAAGATCGACAGCTGGTTCCAGCGCGAGAAGTTGCGGTAGTAGCTGCCTGGTACATCCAACCTTTTGCCGAAGCTCTTGAACTGGGTGCCTTTTCCGATTTCGGGCGCCACGAGATGCTCGATTATGCGGGCATCGAACTGGTCTCCGGCGATACCGACGCCGGACTGGCCGACAGGAACGGCGCTGACGCGCCCTGCCCTGCTTTCAAAGCGGATCAGCGAGAAATCGCTGGTGCCGCCGCCGAAATCGGCCACCAGCACGGTGGCGTCGTGATCGAGGTTCCGCGCAAAGTAAATGGCCGCAGCCACCGGTTCGTAGACATAATGCAGTTCAGGAAAGCCCAGCCGGGTCAGTGCATCGCTGTAGCGACGCATGGCCAGACCGGCATCGGGATTTGAACCGGCGAAATGCACCGGACGCCCGGTCACCACGCGCTTTGCGTCCGACGGCCAGTTGTCTCCGGCATAGTGCTGCAGCCGCCTCAGGAAGACCTCCATCAGGTCCTCGAACTGGAATTTGCGGGCGTGCACCATCGTGCCCTGGAACAAGGACGAGGCGGCGAAGGTCTTGATCGACTGGAGGAAGCGGCATTCACCGGGATTGTCGATGAAGGCACGGATTGCCGCACTGCCGGCTTCGACCTGAAGCGCACTGGCGCCGAGCTGCGGGTCCTTGATGAAGGACAGCGCCGTGCGCATGGTGTCGCCGGTTCCGGCGGGCGACTGGAAGCTGACGGAACTTGTTTCTGCCCCCTCGCTCACCCGGGCCATCACCGTGTTCGTTGTGCCAAAATCGAGCCCAAGCGCAGTCGCCATGGCGTTGCTCCAACAGTCTTTGAGAAAATGGATGCGGGCATAGAGGATTGCCGTCCGCAAAAGAGCGGGCCTCATGCCACAGTGCAACGGCCCAGTCCACCCGGCTGCCAGGTTCCTTCATCGCTTGAATTGCCGTCAAGCGCCGGATTGGCAGGGGGCCAGGGCCTATGGCCGGACAGTGAGTGTTCGCAACGGGGCTACTGCGTTGCGTAGCGCGGGTGTTCGAGCGCGTCGAAGCAATCGGTCAGCTCAATCTGCTCAAAACCCTCATAGGCGCGGGCATAATCCGCGAGCAGCTTCTTGCGGGCTGTGGTCACCGGACAGGTGGGCAGCAAAACGATGTCGGTTTGCGACAGCGCTTGCGCTTCCTCATCTGTCAGCGGCAGGACCGCACGGAAAGGATCGCCGCCGATCGATACCCCACGCGCCGGGGTGCGGCCCATCACAGCGGTGATGGGATTGGCGAAGTCGCGCACATCGATGACCTCGTAATGGCGCCCGAGCCGGGCTTCACGGTCGCGGAGCGCCCCGATCGCCTCATCCATGGTCTCAAGCACGGTAACCTGGAACCGGTGATCGAAATAAAGCCAGTAGGCCGGCAATATGTTGGCGTCCGCGTAGGCCTGATAGGTCTCACGGCCGCCGACAAGGATTGGCCGGGCTTTTCGGGCGGCATCGACGGTCAGGGCCTTGGCGCTGAAGCGCATGCTTTCAGGCAGGTTTCTGGTGGCGATGGAGACATCCCGTACTGAGGTGGCGACGGCACGTGCCGTCGAGTGCAGCATCTTGGTGATGGTGGGAAGCACGACCAACGCAATCAGCACGACAAGGGGCGACAGCCGCGTCCGGCGCTCGGGTGCGGTGGCGAGTAACAGCACGAGCAGAAACGGCCATACCGAGACAAAGGCTGCACCGCCAAAATTCTGCGATTCGAACAGGATGTCGGCGACAATCATGACACCCAGCCAGAGCCAATCCTGATCAAGCCGGTTCGGCCTTGGCTTCCGCGGATGATCGTGATCGAAGGCCACCAGCAGGTTGCCCGCGCCCCAAAAACGCGAGGCCAGAAGATAGGCGGCGAACAGCGAGGCCGCGAAAATCACGTCAAAGCGGGCGCTGACGGTTGTAAACAGATTGGCCACGAGCACCGCATCGTTGTTGGCAAGCAGCCGGAGTACCGAGCCCAGATAGGCCGAAACGCTGCCGGTGAGCACTTCCAGCACGGCGGCGACAGACAAACACAGCGCCGCGATGATTGCGGAGGTGGCGATGCCGATCCGGCGAGAGACAGCGGCAAACGCCAGCATCAGCCCAGCAACCGCGAACCCGTTGATCTTGGTGAAGGCGAGCGTCAGCAACAGGACCGAGACCAGACCGATCAGCGCGGCGCGGCCGCGCACAAAGAACAGCGTGGCGACCAGAAGGTACAGAAGCACTGCGGAGTGCCGGTTGTAATAGGCAAAACCGTCGACGCCGGGAAACGCGTTCCAGGACATGATGTTGAACGGCAGGATCGAGACCATGAGGTAAGGCAGCAGCAGCCCGAAGGCCGCGATGGCGCCGCGCTCAAGCGCATGGTGGCAGATCACAGCGACGACCGGCAGTGTGAGCAGCATCAGGCTCCACTGGATGACGAGCACTACATTGGCATCGGGAAAAGCAGCACTCAGCAGACCGAACAGAATGTAGTTGAGGGGGCCGACCGGGGCATGGAAATCCCTGTAGATTTCCTGGCCGAGAGACAGGCGGTGAGCACCATCGATATAGATGTAGGTGTCCCAGAAACTCTCTCCCAGGGGCAGAACGACGGGCAGGCTGAGGCAGGCAGCCAGGATGACGACAATGGCAGTCAGCGTACCATAAACTGAATAATATCCATTAGTTATATCATATTTCTTCATGTTTCAGATGAACTCCGCAGCACGTTTCGCCGGCGCGGTGTCAGGGTGACGGTATATGATTGAGGTTGGATTAATCGCGCGCGGTACGGGGACTGCCTCGCTCGGCGGCAAGCGCTCGCTGCCCGTTTGCAGCTCACCGTGGTAACCGACGCTGCCACGGTGCGGGTCGCGTCACGCGAGTCGTCGCCCTCCATCGCGGCAGCGAGATCAACCGGTGCAGTGCTCAGCCGGTCAGGGCCGATGCCGAACACCAAGCTGTCCACCGTCCCGGTGAAATACGGACCTTTCTTGACATCGCCGATGAAGGAAACGGCCAAGCCGCCTTCAGCTCAGTGTGGATAGAGCCGGTGCTGGGCCGGGTTGGGATTGCCGCACCCATTGCCGGGTGGACCCTACATCGCAAATTCGGCGACCCGTTCTTTCAAAACACAACCGCGGAGCAGGTCGAAGAATTGCAACGGTCTCGCTGGATTTACCGCCATCAATGCCGGCCCCGCCGTCGGGTTACTCCTGGCACGGCTCCGGATCGTAGAGCTCGAGCTGGGCCAGCTGTCCCTGCAGGACGAAATCGCCGTAATCCAGGGTGAGATCGCGGGTGATGCCATTGTCGTATAGCTTGAAGGCGATGGAATAGACCGGCAGGCCGTCACCTTCCGCGGTTTCCTCGAAATAGGACATCGAAACCGGCCAATAGGCATCATCGGCAAGCTCCCCTGCCCGCTCGGCTTCGGCGTCGTCGGTCCCGGCCGGCTGCTTATCGCCCAGGACCGTTGTCGTGATCATCGCCTTGTCGCCTTCGTCGGAGCCATCATAGATGCGCGATTCGTAGAACCGCTCACCGTTACGGGCCTTGTCGATCAGCTCAATCATGTGCTCGGTCGGAAAATGCGCCATGGCAAGGTCGAGCGCGAGCTTCCTGGGCTGTTCGAGATCGACGGCAAGCGCGTCGCCCTTCACTTCGGCCGAGCCGCGGATCTCGTGGTCGAGCTTCTGATCAACATAGGACCGGGTGACGAAGCTGAAGGTGCCGTTGCGTACATCTTCGAAAGTCGTGGTCTGCTGGTCGGTCAGCCGCGAATCCTCGCCGGTGGCGATCTCGGTGACAAACCGGAAGCTGACAGTGTAGCCCTCGCATGCGGAGCCGTTGAATTCATAAACCATCCGGCCGACCATGCCGGAAATGCCAGACCGGTCCGAAGCATCCTTGAGCGACAGATCATAGACCGCGCGATGGGCCGCAAGCCCTCCCGCAGCCGTCGCCGGTGTGGCCAATACCGCCGGGGCGGCCAGTAGGGCAAGTGATACAATCGCAAGCATGCGCATCAGGTTTTCTCCTGTCGAATCCTGAGCCGATGTTATATGACCGGAGGTGGCAAAAGCGAGGCGGAACTTGAATGAGCCGCCAATTCGTTTGAGCAGCCTTAACAAAGCGATCCTGGAGCCCCTGATGACCGACACGATTGAATCCCGCCTTGAGGCGCGCGGCATAACGCTGCCCGAGGCCGCCGCCCCTGCCGCCAACTACCTGCCCTATGTGATCACCGGCTCGCAGCTGTTCATTTCGGGCCAGTTGCCGATGGAAAACGGAGCAATCGCGATCAAGGGCTTGCTTGGCCGTGATGTCGACGTCAAAACCGGACAACGGGCTGCCGAGTTGTGCGCCATCAATATTCTGGCGCAGGCGAAGGCGGCGCTTGGCGGCGACCTCAACCGCATTGCGCGGGTGATCAAGCTGAGCGGCTATGTCGCCTCGGAACCGTCGTTTACCGACCAGCATCTGGTCATCAATGGAGCCTCGAACCTGATTGCGGAACTGCTTGGCGATGCGGGCAAGCATGCGCGCGCTGCTGTCGGCATGGCCAGTCTTCCGCTCAACGCGGCGGTTGAAATCGATGCCGTCATCGAAATCGGATAGACCCTGATGCCCTACGACGCCACAGACATGAGCTGGTTGATCAGCCGCCCCATTGCCCATCGCGGCTATCACGACATGAACAAGACGATCTGGGAAAACACACCCAGCGCGTTCCAGCGTGCGATTGACGCCGGCTACGCGATCGAATGCGACGTGCACATTGCCGCCGACGGTGTGCCGGTGGTGTTTCATGATGACGATCTCGAGCGGCTGTGCGGACTTCGCGGCGACGTGCGGGCCCGCACGTCCCAGGAGCTCGGGCAATTGACTGTCGGCGGCACCGCCGACCGAATTCCGTCGCTGCCGCAGCTGCTCAAGCAGGTCGCAGGCAAGGTCACCCTGGTGATAGAACTCAAGGGCCGGCCCGGCGATGACGACGGCTTTGCAGATGCCGTGGTCGAATGCCTGGAGGGCTATGACGGGCCGGTTGCGCTGATGAGCTTCGACCATGCGCTGCTGCGTGATCTCAAGGCCAGCGGCGCCACCTGCCCGCTCGGCCTGACGGCGGAAGGGGTCAAGCCGGAAACCTTCTTCCTTCACGAGGAGGCCATGCAGCTGGGGCTGAACTTCATATCCTATTGCGTGCACCATCTGCCCAACGCCTTTGTCGAAGCCCAATGCGCGCAGGGAATGTCGGTCATCACCTGGACGGTGCGGGATGCCGAAGCGCGCGAAAAGACCCGGGCCCATGCCGACCAGATGACGTTCGAGGGTTTCGACCCCGACACGACGGAAGACGACTGACCTTGCCGACTGGCGTCGCGTTCATAAGTTGACGAACAGAGATATCGCGAGCGGAATGTTTTCGCCGGACGGAGACGCATGAGCACTGATACACCCGAACATACGTTGTCGACCGTCGAGGGCATGGAGGCGGTTGCCGCCGAAGAGTGGAGCAGGCTGGGAGGCGCTTCCCGCGGTTCACAAACTGAGTCAGATGCCTCGGATCCTGATTCCGGAACCGTCTATAACCCGTTCGTAAGTCACGCTTTTCTGTCTTCCCTTGAAGCATCGGGCTCGGTGTCGGCCGAGACCGGATGGCTGCCACGCCACATCGTGTTGCGTGCTCCGGACGGGGCGTTGGAAGGGGCGATGCCGGCCTATGTCAAAAGCCATTCGATGGGCGAGTACGTGTTCGACCATGCCTGGGCAGACGCGTTTGAGCGGGCCGGCGGACGCTATTATCCGAAGCTGCAATGTTCCGCGCCGTTCACGCCCGCGACCGGCCCGCGGCTGATGGTGTTGCCAGGACCGGGAGCGGACACACGCAGGCGGGCGCTGGCCGCAGGCGGCCGCTCGCTTTGCACCCAGCTGGGGCTGTCCTCGGTGCACGCTACCTTCGTGCCGGAAGCCGAGATCCCCGCCTTCGAGGCGGAGGGATATCTGCACCGCACCGACCAGCAGTTCCATTTTCAAAATACCGGCTATGAAGACTACGACGATTTTCTGGGGACACTCGCCTCGCGCAAGCGCAAGCAGTTGAAGAAGGAACGCAAGGCAGCGCTGGAAAACGGCATCAGCATCGAGTGGCTGACCGGCCGGGATCTCACCGAGACTGTCTGGGACATCTTCTACCAATTCTATATCGACACCGGCGGGCGCAAATGGGGGCGGCCCTATCTGACGCGCCGGTTTTTCTCGCTGATCGGCGAGCGCATGGCAGAGGATGTGCTGCTGGTGATGGCCAGGCGCGACGGGCGCTATGTTGCCGGGGCAATCAATTTCATCGGCGGAGATTGTCTTTACGGCCGTCACTGGGGATGTGTCGAGGATCACCCGTTCCTGCATTTCGAGGTCTGCTATCACCAGGCGATCGATTTCGCCATCGCCAGGGGGCTCGCCCGGGTCGAGGCCGGGGCACAGGGTGAGCACAAGCTGGCGCGCGGCTACCTGCCGGCGACAACGCATTCGGCGCACTATATCGACCACCCCGGGCTGAGGCGGGCAGTCGCCGACTATCTCGACAGCGAACGCCGGGATGTGGCGCATTTCGGGCAGGTGCTGAGCGAGCACGGCCCGTTCCGCAAGGGCAGTCGCCCGGCGAACGGTGACGACGGCTGACACGCATGGCGCTTCTTCCACGCGCTTGGCCCGTGGGCTAGACCCATGCGCTTGACCCGTGCTCCGGGCCGGATAAAAACAAAGTCAAAAGATCAAATGGAGACCCGCCATGACCGCGCCCCAGTATGACGACAGCAATGTGTTTGCAAAAATTCTGCGCGGAGAACTACCGGCAGAGCGTCTTTACGAGGACGAGCATACGCTGGCGATCATGGACATCATGCCGCGCGGTGACGGGCATTGCCTGGTAATCCCGAAGGCTCCGGCGCGCAACATTCTCGATGTCGACCCCTCCAGCCTGGCGCAGGTGATGGAGACCACCCAGAAACTGGCCCGCGCCGTGATCAAGGCTTTCTCCGCCGACGGGGTGACGATCCAGCAGTTCAACGAAAGTGCCGGCGGCCAGGTGGTGTTTCACCTGCATGTGCACGTGATTCCGCGCTTTGACGGTGTCGCGATGAAGCCGCATACGGGCACGATGGAAGATGCCGATGTGCTGAAGGCCAACGCCGGGAAGATCCGCGCCGCGCTTGACTGAAACTGCTGCGACCGGCATCAGATTCTTGCCAGCAACTCGGCCTTCTTGGACTGAAATTCCTCATCGCTGAGAATGCCCCTGGCGTGCAGGCTCGCCAACCGTTCGATCTTTGCGAAGATATCGAATTCGTCCACCGCACCTGACGCCGCCTCGGTTTTCGCCTCGGCTTCATCAAGTCGGAGAGGGTCTTGCGTTGTTGCTTTGGGCTGCAACGGCTCAATACTGTCCGGGGCCGGGCCAGCGGCTGACAGCGATGGAGCGGCGGGACGGGTTTCGCTGGCCGCCTTCAGAAGCGCTTCAGACAAGGCCGGTCCACTCTTCCCGTTCACCGCTCCGGTGCCAGCGTCACCGGGCTGCTCCAGGTCGATTTCCCTGAGATCGGACAGCTTCACCAGTCCGTACTGGGAGGTAAAGCTTAGTGACTGATCTGCTGACTGCTGCTGCGAAAAACCACCGATGCGGTGGTCTGCCGTATCGTAAACACGGACCTTTCCATCCCCGGTATCGATGGCAAGACGGGCAGTGTCGGGGAACCAGGCATAACGCATCTGGTTCTGGGCACCGTTCGATGCCGCATGACCAAGGCCCGCGGGCCACCAGTTGCCCGGCGTTGCACCGCCGACAGACAGGCTCGCGCCGTCACCCTGGTATTGAGACTGCGATGCCGGGGCTGACGATACGTCCAGCAATGCCGACTGCCGCATCGATTGCGCCACGTCCGTGCACAGCGCATCCACTTTGGCCTTCAGCGCGTTGTTGAACATGTCGCCGACCATGGTCATGCCGCCCTGGGACCATTGGCCCATGCCGCCGAGCTCCGGATGATTGAATTGCGCCTGGGTGCCCTGTCCGGCGATCAATGCCATCAGCAGATGTTCGACACCGTCTTCACTGACGCCATGACGGGCTGCAATATCGGCAAGAGCCTTGCGGCCCTCTTCGGTCAATTGGGTCAATCTGCAACCTCCTGTTGGGCCCGCCCGATCAGCGTCGCGCAGAACCGATACATTCAACATTAGTAATGACTTGTTGTCCAGATCTGAACAAGCGCATTATCTGAATGACAGGGCGCAAGGACCATCGACAAGCCTGGGATACAGGTCCGGGTCGAAAGAACCGATCATCGGCGTTTTCCAGCCAACCGCGACGGTTATCGGTTTCGGACCGACAGCAAGTCGCAGTCGTTGCCTTTTTTTCGCGGTATTGAAGCGCCATGAGCATTCCAGGTCCAGTTCCAGATCCACGAGGTTATCATGCAGGCCGCCCTTATCATCATGACAATACTGGGATGTGACGATTCGGCAACGCAGTGTCACTTTGTCGAAACGCGCGATGAACGCTGGGCGACCGTACAAAGCTGCGACGCGGCTTCCGAAGACAGGCTGAGCACCTACTCCGACCTGAACTACCCGGTTGTCGTCGCGGTGTGCCAGACCCCCGGCGATACCGGTCTGGCAGAACTTGTCGACGAACCGGCGCAGGAGCCCGCACTACCGGACCCGCTGTCCTCCGGCACAGCGGTTGCATCCAACCAGCAAGTTCCGAAGGCCGATATCCCGCAAGCCGGCCCGGAAAATCTCTTCGGCCAGGAGATGGCAGCATTGCCCGAACCGGAGACCGAGACCGAACCCGGCATCACCACGCGCGTGCTAAACCTGGTCCGGGAAGCGCTGCCGGAAAAGGCGAGCGTCAAGGCGCTTGTCAGTCAGCCGGTTCATGTGGTCACCGACAGCTATTCATGGGTGGTGCAGCGCTTCGAGAAGTAGCGTTGCCCTATCCGGCATCAATGAGTGCGCCGGTCAGGAACTGGCCACCGGCAAGCAGGCCAAGCGCCACGGCAATGCCCACCCAGATGCGCTTGCCGCTGATCAGGAAAGCGGCGAAACCTGCAGCCACTGCGACCAGACGCACCGATACCGGAACGTTCTGCAGCTCGCCGACCGGGTAGAGCACGAGCTTGGCGATCACCGCGGCAAGCAGCGCGGTAGCGACCGAGCGAACCCAGGTCAGGGCGGCCGAATCCTGTTTCAGACGATTGCCGATCAGCACGCCAAGCCAGCGCCAGATATCGGTGGCGAGCCAGCCGGCAATGGCGATGAACACATAGGGCCACCACCAGGCTTCGAAGCTCTGATAGCTGATCATGTACGCGCCCCGCCTTTCCAGACACGGTCTATGATGAATGCCAGCGTTCCGCCAACGACGCCGGCGTAAAGAATATCGAATTCCGGAGCGACCTGGTGAAACAAGGGCCCAAGCGCGAGGCCTACAACCATGGCGATGTGCCCTGCCCTGTCGCGCGTCGACGCCCAGATCGACGTGAGGAAATAGACCGGGGTGAGAAAGAACAGGGCCCCCGCGACCATGGCCGGCAGATTGGCAACTGTCGAGTAGATCACCGCAACCAGAATGATGTTGGCCGTCGTGACAGTCATGCCGAAGCCCGCGAAAAACGACACCCGATGCTCGTAAGGCACATTTCGGATGCGCTCCATGGTGAAGACGTAGGCGGTGATCGCGACGAAATGCGACAGCAGCAGCAGCAGCCAGGTCGGAGTTTTCTGGGTGCGGATCTCGGGGATTAGCGCTGCCACCATCGGCATCAGCCGTATCGAGGACAGCGCCACGGTCAAGAAGGCTGCGGGAAGCGACACACCGGCAAGAATCGAGCCGACGAGAAGGACCTTGGCCGGCAGCGCCCAGATCATGCCGGTCATGAAGACGGTTTCACCGAGCGGGACGCCGGCCTCAACGGCGAAGCCGCAAAAACCGACAAAGGCGCTCATGAGAATGATGGCCGGAAGAGATGCAATGCCGCGCGCGCCCTTGAGAAACCAGTAAGTCGCGCCGCCGCCTTGGTGAACTGTCATATTGTTCTGTTAGCCTCAATCGAGAGCAATTGAAAGCAGCACGCATGGGCTTTTGCGGACGGCTTGACCGGCCTGTCCGGGGAGATGCTCGCGGACATCTGAAGGGTGCAACGGTCGCGTTCGCAGACAGGTTGGTGTCCGAATACAAAAACGCCTTCGGGGCAGTACCCCGAAGGCGCTTGACAGCGTCGCGTTACCGCTTAGCGGTAGACATAGACGATCTGGCGGGTGCCTGCCTCGACCAGGACCGGCTGACCGTTGATGTAGACATATTGATATTCGTAATCGGGAACCGGGTACAGTTTGACGGTGTCGGGAACGCCAGCACCGACCACGACCTCACCTTCGAGGTAGACCGGGTCAATCCGGTTTTCGGTGACATAGGTCTTCACGGTCGGCGGGGGCGATGCCGTCAGGCCCGCGGTCGCACCGGCGACGCCGCCGATTGCTGCACCGACAGGACCACCGATCAACGCACCGGCAATTGCGCCTCCGGCGGCGCCAACGGTTGCGTTGGTCCCAGCCTGGTTATTCTCGACCACGGGAACAACGGCCGTCTGCGGCGCCATCGAGATTACGGTCTGCTGACCATCGAAATCAGCCGAAAGGTATTCCGAATACGACCATCCAGTCGTGCCGTTATAGCTGACCTGACACCATTTGCTGCCTTCAATGCAGCCTTTGACGGTGGCGGTATCGGAGTTCGCAATGGCGCCCAGCACTTCGTACTGCGGTCCGGGGCCGCTGCGAATGTTGAGGTCGGTGGTTGCAGTGGCATTGAAGTCCGCCATGGCGGCGGTGCTCGAGAGCAGAGCTGCGGTCAGGCCGGCAGCAGCGGTCATAACAATGTTGTTTCGCATGGATAACTCCTTTGTCCGATAAGCCGCCGCTATCCCGATCAGATAAGCCCGGCGCTTATGCCGCAACAATTCGCTCGCCAGCTTTTCGTTCCCGCCACATGTTTGCTCTTTTCATGGCCGTTCGAAGACTATGGCTGCCACTTATTTTACCTTGTTGCGAGCCATTTCCGCTTGGCCGGGTGACAGGGCCTTCGACATCCCGCGCCCGAACGCAATCCGGCCCCGGTTGCAAGCGGGGCCGGACATTTCTCAAAAGAATTTCCGAACTGGACCTGTTGCGCCAGGACTACTTCTTGCGCGGCACCTTGGGTACAGCGCTGGACGTTTTCTTGGCCGCCGGCTTGTCGGCAACGGCCGCGCTTGCCTCTCCGGCGCCGTCGGGCTCCGGCTTCTTGGTCTTGGCTGGCCCCTTTCCGGCTGGAGGCTTGCGCGTCGACTTGGACTCCGCTGTGCCGGTTTTGGCCTTGGCCTGAGCGCGCTTCCGGGCCGGCGCTTTCTCCTTTTTGGGCTTGACCGGCGCTTCGGCCGGAACCGCCTCGAGGATCAGGCCATGCTTGCCATCGGTTTTTTCGCCGACGGTGACCTTGACCGTGCCGCCATCCTTGAGCTTGCCGAAGAGAAGCTCGTTGGCGAGTTCCTTCTTGATGTTCTCCTGGATGACGCGGCCAAGCGGCCGGGCGCCCATGCGCTCGTCATAGCCTTTCTCGGCAAGCCAGGCGACCGCGTCCTCTCCGAGATCGAAGGTGACGTTGCGCTCGGCCAGCTGGGCTTCCAGCTGCATCACGAATTTCTGCACCACCATGTTGATGACCGAAGTCGGCAGCGATGCAAACGGAATGATGGCATCGAGACGGTTGCGGAACTCCGGCGTGAACAGCCGGTTGATCGCCTCCATGTCGTCGCCTTCGCGCTTGGAAGAGCCGAAACCGATTGCCGCCTTGGCTGCATCGGCCGCACCCGCATTGGTGGTCATGATCAGGATCACGTTGCGGAAATCGATCTTCTTGCCGTTGTGGTCTGTGAGCGAGCCGTGGTCCATGACCTGCAACAGGATGTTGAACAGGTCCGGATGGGCCTTTTCGATTTCATCAAGCAGCAGCACGCAGTAGGGATGCTGGTCGACGCCATCGGTGAGAAGCCCGCCCTGGTCGAAGCCGACATAGCCGGGAGGCGCACCGATCAGACGCGAGACGGTGTGGCGCTCCATGTATTCCGACATGTCAAAGCGCAGAAGTTCGACGCCCAGCGACGAGGCCAGCTGCTTGGCGACTTCGGTCTTGCCGACGCCCGTGGGGCCTGAGAACAGGTAGGAACCGATCGGCTTGTCGGGTTCGCGCAGGCCGGCGCGGGCCAGGCGGATCGCCGCGGTCAGCGCATCGATCGCGGTATCCTGGCCATAGACCACCGAGCGCAGCTCCTTGTCGAGATTGGCGAGAACAGCGGTGTCGTCCTTCGACACCGTCTTGGCCGGAATCCGGGCCATTGTGGCGATGGTGTTCTCGATCTCGACGTCGGTCAGCTGTTTCTTGCGGCTCTTTTCAGGCAGCAGCATCTGCGCGGCGCCGGTCTCGTCGATCACGTCGATTGCCTTGTCGGGCAATTTGCGGTCGGTGATGTAGCGCGCCGAGAGTTCGACAGCAGCCTTGATCGCATCGTCGGTGTAGCCAACCCTGTGATACTCCTCGAAATAGGGCTTCAGGCCCTTGAGGATCTCGATGGCATCGGGAATCGTCGGTTCGGACACGTCGATCTTCTGGAAACGGCGCACAAGAGCCCGGTCCTTCTCGAAGAACTGGCGATACTCCTTGTAGGTGGTCGAGCCGATGCACCGGATGGCGCCCGACGACAGAGCCGGCTTCAGCAGGTTGGAGGCGTCCATTGCACCGCCCGAGGTGGCGCCGGCGCCGATCACGGTGTGGATCTCGTCGATGAAAAGCACCGCGTCCGGCAGGTCCTCAAGTTCCTTGACCACCTGCTTGAGGCGCTCCTCGAAATCACCGCGGTAACGGGTTCCCGCAAGGAGCGAGCCCATGTCGAGCGAATAGATCACTGCATCGGTCAGCACGTCGGGGACATCGCCCTCGACAATGCGCTTGGCCAGCCCTTCCGCTATTGCCGTCTTGCCGACACCGGGATCGCCGACATAGAGCGGATTGTTCTTGGAGCGGCGGCAGAGAATCTGGATGGTGCGATTGACCTCACTCATGCGCCCAATCAGGGGATCGATCTTGCCTGTCTTGGCCTTCTCGTTGAGATTGACGCAATAGGCGCTCAGCGCATCCTGCCCCTTCTTCTTGCCGGCTTCCTCGCCGACGCCATCGGTTTTCGCGGACTCGGATTCCGGCTCCTCGACCCCGCGCACCGGACGGCCTTCTTCGGCCCCGGGGCGCTTGGCGATGCCGTGTGAGATGAAGTTGACCGCGTCATAGCGGGTCATTTCCTGCTCCTGCAGGAAATAGGCAGCGTGGCTTTCGCGCTCGGCAAAGATTGCCACGAGCACATTGGCACCGGTCACCTCTTCGCGACCGGACGACTGGACATGAATCACCGCACGCTGGATGACCCGCTGGAAGCCCGACGTCGGCTTGGAATCCTCGTCATAACCGGTCACCAGATTGCCGAGTTCCTTATCGACGTAATCGCTGACGGTGCGGCGCAGCTGGTCGATGTCGACATTGCAGGCGCCCATGACCGCCGCCGCATCCGGATCCTCGATCAACGCCAGCAACAGATGCTCAAGCGTGGCATATTCGTGATGCCGCTCATTGGCATAGGTCAGCGCCTGATGGATCGCCTTCTCGAGACTGTTTGAAAAGCTAGGCAATTTCAGGTCCTCATTTCTTTTCCATCACGCATTGCAGCGGATGATGATTTTCGCGTGCACAATCCATGACCTGGGTCACTTTGGTTTCCGCCACTTCGTAGGTGAATACACCGCACTCACCGACGCCGTGATTGTGCACATGCAGCATGATCCGGGTGGCCTGCTCGCGGTCCTTCTGGAAAAAGCGCTCCAATACGTGAATCACGAATTCCATCGGGGTGTAGTCATCATTGAGCAGCAAGACCCTGTACATGCTGGGTTTTTTCAGCTGCGGCTTGGTCCGAGTGATGACGGATGTGCCCCTTCCGGAGTCCCCGCCATCGCTTTTCTTGTCCGCCTGCAAGCGTATCAGATTCATGCTTTCAATCACTCTGGCCAAATCCTGTCATGTGCACCCGGCGCGCGCGAAAACGAAGCACCGGGCATTGCACCTAACTTAGTCTTTCCTGCGGGGATTTTAAGCCCCCTTGATTGAGGAAGGAAGAGATTTCCATCGGCGTAGGGATTGACGAAAAAACCCGACCGCAGAGTATGCGGCCGGGTTGAAAATTTTCGCTCAGCCGCTGTTCGCGGCTGATCGCTACCAGCGCTTAGGCGGAAGCCTTGGCGGCAGCTTTTTCGAAAGGCTTGTAGGCTTCCTTGGCGATGTCGGCGTAGAGTTCGCTCATCTTGGTAGCCTGGGCAACGAATGCCTCGTAGGAATTCTTGGCGTAGTCGGTCTGAATTTCGATCGCCTTGTCGAGGCTCTTGGCAGAGACCAGCTTTTCGACAGTGGCGGTGCCGTCTTCATAGGACTTCTTGGAATATTCGGTCGCTTCAGCAGCGATCTGCTGGAAACCCTTGGTCATCGAGGACATCGTGGTCAGCATGCTGTCCATGGCTTCCTTGCTCATCTTCGAAGTGCTGTCAAAATTCATCATCTCAAGGTTTCCTCTCGTTGGGGAAGTTGGTGACCGAGATTTAGGTGCAGCGCACAAAATTGTCAAGCTATATTGTGCGTCGCACCAAAACCTCAGATGGATTTTCCCGTTTCACTCGGGCACAGCGAGGTCTTTTGTCCTGAGCGTTTTCGGGACGGACTGCGGAAAGGAATGATTCATCATAAACGGATTGGTAACGACGGCGCACTAAGATCCACCACAATGACTGATCATGGAGGGCGTCGGTCAGAAACCCTTTCACCCGCAAGTTCATGAGTGAGTTCCAGTGTACCAGCGTAAATTGAGTTCAATCGACCGGTTTGCCGCCCTTTCCTCCTCCGTGCTCCAATTGCTTGCCCTTGTTGGCCTTGCACTGGCTTTGGGAAGCGCGCCGGCAGCCGCCAATTCGAAATATGCAGGCATTGTGGTCGACGCCAAGACAGGTAAGACACTGTATGCCCACGATGCCGACGAGCTGCGCTATCCCGCCTCCCTGACCAAGATGATGACGCTTTACCTGGTGTTCGAAGCGCTTGAGCGCGGCGCCATCAGGCTAGATACGCGGATCAAGTTCTCCGCCAATGCAGCCAAGGAACCGCCGACCAAGCTTGGCGTCGGCACCGGCCGCTCGATCACTGTGGAGCAAGGCATCTATGCGCTGGTGACCAAATCCGCCAATGACGCGTCGACCGCGATTGCCGAGCACCTGGGTGGTTCAGAAGCAAAGTTCGCCCGCATGATGACGGCCAAGGCCCGCGCACTGGGCATGTCGAAAACCACGTTCCACAATGCCCACGGACTGCCGAACTCGAAGCAGGTGACGACCGCACGGGACATGGCCCGGCTCGGGATCGCCCTGCGCGAACATTATCCGCGGCAGTACAAGTATTTTTCCGCCCGCTCCTTTACGTTCGGCAAGACCCGGATGGGCAATCACAACCGGCTGCTGGGCACCGTACGTGGCGTCGACGGCATCAAGACCGGCTATACCCGCGCATCCGGCTTCAACCTGGTTTCATCGGTCATCGACAGGGACCGCTCGATTGTCGCCGTCGTCATGGGCGGGCGTACGGGCGCCAGCCGCAACGCACAGATGAAAGACCTGATCGCACGCTATCTGCCCAAGGCCTCCACCCGCGGCTCCGGCAATCTGATTGCCCGTGGCGCGATGACGAACATGGCCATCGACGTTGCAGCGCTGGAGCTTCCCAAGGTTGGGCCGGTGCCGTCGCAACGACATGAGGCAAATCAGCGGCTGGCCTTCGCCTATGCGGCGCCGACACCGGAACCGGTCGTAGGCCGCTCCGCGCTGGTCAATTCGCTGATCGCTCAGAAAGTCGCCATCCCGACGCCAGCCCCGGCTGTGGTCCCGCCAATGCCGGTGGCAGCCGCGCCGAACGAGGCTATCGATCCGGTCACCACCGCGTCGACCGCCCCCAGGGACGGTTGGATGATCCAGATCGGCGCGATGCCGGACCGCAATGCGGCAGTGGCGCTGCTGACCGAGGCACAGGACGCTGGCGGTAACTCGCTGACCGGCACCGAGCCGTTCACGATGGCCTATGCCAAGGGCAATGAGCAGCTGTACCGGGCACGGTTCGGCGGATTTGACGGTCAGGCTGCCGCGACGCGCGCCTGCGCCACACTGAAGAAGAAGGGTTATGCCTGTTGGGCAACAGCCAACTGAACTGAAAAATGCGCAGCGCTTGTTCAGCGCTGCGTCCGGGAGTCCCAGTCCCGGACTATCCACGTTTTTTGTACTGCGTATTCGGGGAATTCAGTCATGTCGACTCAAGAGAACAGCTTTGGCCTCGTTGATGCGGCCAGCAAGAAAGGCAGACCCGCCCGCATCGGGATGCATCCGCTTCATGAGGCGGCGATGCGCCTCGCGGATCTCGGCTTCACTCGCCCCCGGGCCAAGACCAAGGACCTCGTAAGCCTCCTTCTGTGTCATGGCGCCCGAGCCATGCGAAGCTCCCACGCCCGCGTCGTCATCCATGTCAAAGCTGGCACGCCAGTCGGGCGTTCGGCGGTCAAGATACGCTTCCAGTAGACCGAGACTCTCGGCATCGGCGGCCAGTTCAGCATGCAGTTGCATAAGATCGGGTTCGTCGAGATGGTTGAGTTCGGCACCCTCGAAGCTTCCCGCCAGCACCAGGCCGTTCATCTCGCCGGTGTCGAGATCGAGCTCCATTTCCAGCGCCGCTGAACGGACATAGGATTGGCCGCCCGGTTGGCGTGTGGCGCGGGCAGCGCGACGCGCGCGCGTATAAAGCACTGCGGAAAACATAAGCAGCGGAATGCCGAGCCCGGCCCGTCCAAGCAGGGTGAGGACAGCCCCCACCCCCGCAGCGGCGACAGGAAAGCCATAGCGCAGGGTAGTGGCCAGGGCGGAAGGCTTGACGCTGAGCACGCCCGCCACCAGAGCCATCAGGATCAGCAGCCCACCCAAAAACACCGCAATCGCACTCATGATCGTTAGGATCCTCCATCCCCGGACGGTCCCGGTCCGAGCTGTTCCAGCAACAGCTGAGCGGCCTTTGCTCCCGATCTTTCCAGCGCCAGCCGGCCGCCGGTCGCATAGGCTGCGACAGCGCGCAGCAATGCCGCGAGTTCCGATGCGGCATTCTGATCGAAGCGGACATAGGCGCCGCCGGTGACACGGGCAATTTCGCGAAATCCCGTTGCCGCAGCCGGATCGTGGCCTTCATGAAACATGAAGCATGGCACTTTTCGCAGGGCCAGTTCACCAGCGATGACGGCGAGCTTGTCGATGTCTTCTTCCATCGCATCGCCGATATAGACGAGCGCGCTTACCGGGTTCTTCCTGGCCTCGTCGGCGACATGGCGCAGCAACCGTCCGATCTGGGTCTGGCCGCCTCGGCAGTCGATTCGGGACATCAGATCGGCAAGCTGGCGGGTGTCGTCGACCCAGCGTGAGGCGCGGCATTCGCCAAGACCGCGGAAATAGACAAGCTGCACAGACAGACCGCCGGTTTTGCCGACGGCGTCGAACATCTCCGCCTGAAGTTTGCAGGCGCTGTCCCAGGTCGGTTGACGGCTCATCGTGGCATCAAGCGAAAAGGCCAGTCGTCCGGAACCGGTGGCTGCGGGAACGACAGACTTAGCGGCTGAGAGGAAGGCTGCGATCTCGGAGCGCGATGACACAGGCACATTGCCCGCAGACCCGGCGGCACTGCGTTTTGACAGGGCATTGTCAGATCCGGTTTTGTCTTTGGCCATGGGATCCGGGTATCAACTCATCGGTTGCTGCATTTATCCTCAATGTGGCGCTTTATCCGGATAACACAAGTCCCGGGTGGCAAGTCCGTTCTACAGAAGTCCGAGGCCAGCCAATTCGCGCTTGAGTTCGGGTGGCAGGTCCTCGCCATCGGCGCCAGAAGCCGCAAGATCGGGCGGCGCATCCTTGGGATCGAGATAACGCCAGCCCTGAAACGGGCGGCGCGGAGCCCAGGAGGTCTCGTGCAGAACCGGTTCCAGGACCAGATGACAGCGCGAAATGCCGTCTGCGTCGGTAAAGGGGCGAATTTCGAGCAAACGCTGACGGGCCTGGATGTTGCCCTTGATCACCCAGTAGAGCGATCCGCCGTCGACGAGTTCGGCGGCGCGCTTGGGGACCATGCGGGTGGTGTGAATTTGCTCCGGCGTCTGCGCGGCTGCTACAGCCATGGCGAGACGGCGCTCTATCCAGTCACGCTGATCTTCGACGCTTTCCGCGCCGACACATAGTTTCAGTAGGTGAAGTGCCATATCCAATTACATCGGGTGCCGGTGCTCCCGGGTCAAGACGGGTGCAGACCAAACCCGGCACCATCCACAGAGCGTGCGATCAGGACGCCTCTTGTCCTTGCCCGAATGTCAGCACTCGACCACGTTGACCGCGAGGCCCCCGGTGGAGGTTTCCTTGTAGCGCTCGTTCATGTCGAGACCGGTCTGCCGCATGGTCTCGATACAGGCATCGAGCGGCACGAAGTGCTTGCCGTCTCCCTTCATCGCCAGCGACGCGGCGGTAACTGCCTTGACCGCGCCCAGCGCATTGCGCTCGATGCAGGGGACCTGGACAAGCCCGCCAACCGGATCGCAGGTCATGCCGAGATGATGCTCGAGCGCAATCTCGGCGGCGTTTTCGATCTGCTCGGGCGTGCCGCCCATGACGGCGGCCAGACCCGCCGCAGACATAGCAGCAGCCGATCCGACTTCGCCCTGGCAGCCGACTTCGGCACCGGAAATCGAGGCGTTGTGCTTGATTATGCCGCCGATGGCGGCCGCAGTCAGCAGGTAGTCGCGAATGGCTTGCTGATCGGCGCCGTCATGAAACTGCATGACGTAGCGGATGGTGGCCGGGATGACGCCTGCCGCGCCGTTGGTCGGTGCGGTGACGACGCGGCCGCCCACGGCATTCTCCTCATTGACCGCCATGGCATAGACGCTGAGCCAGTCGTTGGCGAGCAGCGGGTTGCGTCGGTTCTGCCGCCATTCATCCTGAAGTTTGTCATGCAGGATGCGCGCGCGGCGGCGCACCTTGAGCCCGCCCGGCATGATGCCCTCGCCCGACAGGCCGCGGTCGATGCAGCCGTTCATGGCGCTCCAGATCCGGTCCAGCCCGGCATCGAGCTCTTCGCCCGAGATGTGAATTTCCTCGTTGGCGCGCTTCATCTGGGCGATGGTCAGCCCGGTCCTGGCCGCCATCTCCAGCATCTGCTTGGCATTGCGGAAAGGATACGGAACGGCCTTGTCGACCGGAGCCTTTGTCTTGCTCTTCATTGCTTCCAGCTCGGTGTCGGAGACGACAAATCCGCCGCCGACCGAATAATAGATTCGCCGCAGCAGCGTGTTGCCGTCCGGGTCGAGGGCGGAAAACGTCATGCCGTTGGCATGCCCGGGAAGGGCCTGCTTCTTGTCAAAAACCAAATCCGCCTTCGGGTCGAAATGGTAGTCGGGATGGCCCGGAGGACTGATCTTCCGGTCCTGCTCAACGCCGGCGATGATCTCATCCATGCGGTCGGGGTCGACCTGGTCCGGCAACTCGCCGGTGAGGCCCAGCACCACTGCCCTGCCCGTGCCGTGGCCAACACCGGTGAACGCCAGCGAGCCGTGCAGGCTGACCCGGATGCGGTCTATTCTGGCGCCGGCAGGACGAGGCCAGTCAGGCCCCGCCACCTCGTTGAGAAAACGCACGGCCGCAGACATCGGCCCCATGGTGTGGGAACTCGATGGGCCGACGCCAATCTTGAAGACATCAAAGACTGAAAGAAACATGGTTCGCGGAAGCTCCGGTATGTTCGCACAGCTTACATGCGGTTTGCGCTTCCGCACGTCAATCTACCGACTCCTGATGCCGCTCAAGCGACACTGGTGACCAGAATCAGGGAACCACCTGAAATCCGGACACAAAAAAGCAGCGCCGACCGGGTGGCCAGGCGCTGCCTCTGTCAGATCACTCTGTCGCTCAGATGCCGCCGAAAAGGTAGGCCAGTGCGAGAATACCCGAAAAACCAATCACTGCGCGGGCGGTAATGCCCCAGCAGGATTTCTGTGCGGTCTCTTCCATGATCACTCCGGTGATAAAACTGTGACTCTGGCCGCGTCGCCGCCGGGGGGCACGCTCAGCGCAGGACCGGGTGTTTAACGTTTTGGTAATTTTTACGCAACTGCAAAAAAAGGCAATTCTGTGACAACTTTTTCATATCAGATCCCCCGTTTGTGCATGGCTCAATGTGAGATCAATGACTTACACGGAAGCTGGCAAATCCGTACAATCTGACAGGCCCACAGTTTGGCCATGGAGATGAAGATTTTATTAAAACGCGCAGCGCGCACGAAGGCTTTGCCTCAGGTGGCGCTTCATGCCAAAACCAGCCCATGACAAACTATGATTATCTGGCCATCGGCTGGTTGGCGATTTCCTGGTTCCTCTTCTCGCTGGCATCGAACAATCATCTCCCGATCAAGCGGGTCAGCCTGACGACAGCGATGAACCAGCACCGCAAGCGCTGGATCCAGGTGGCAGCACGGCGTGACCTGCGCATGATCGACACCGCGATCATGACCGGGCTGCAAAACGGCACCGCCTTTTTTGCTTCCACGACGATTTTCGCCATCGGTGGGTGTTTCGCGCTGCTGGGTGCGACCGAACGGGTGCTGGCGGTTGCCGATGACCTGCCGATTCCCCTGGTGGCGGACGCTGCGGTTTTCGAGATCAAGCTGTTCGGGTTGATCGGTATCTTTGCCTACGCGTTCTTCAAGTTCGGATGGTCCTACAGGCTGTTCAATTACTCCTCCATTCTGTTCGGCGCGATTCCGATGAAGGACGACGTCAAAGGTAATGCGGAGGAACTGGAAGCCGCGGCCAATCGCGCCGCGTCGCTGAATGTGCTTGCCGGACGTCACTTCAATGCCGGGCTAAGGGCGATCTTCCTGTCGATCGGTTATCTGGGCTGGTTTGCCGGACCATTCGTGCTCATGGGCTCGACGACGCTGGTGATCCTGGTGCTGCTCCGCAGGCAATTCTTTTCCAATGCGCGGGACGCCATTCTCAAGGACACCGTACTGAGTTGACCCAGCAAAAAGCCTTTTCGCCCGAGCAATTGCGCCGTGCCATCCTCGACCTGCTTGCCGAGCTGCCACCGGGAAAGAGCATTTCACCAACCGAAGCAGCCCGCAGACTTCTGGGCTCCGACGAACGTCAGTGGAGCCGGCTGATGAAGCCGCTGCGTGCGGTTGCCATCGAGATGGCACACAACGGAGAGATCGTCATCCTGCGCAAGAACAAGCCTGCCGATCCGGCAGCCTTCCGCGGGGTCTACAGACTGGCACTGCCCGGTGCGGGCAATTCGCCGGCCAGCGAAACGGCATGAGCCAGCCGTCGCCAGCCATACGTGAACCGAACCGCCTCGATCTCGGTCTCATGGTGATGACGTCCTTGATGCTGGCCTCGGGCTTCATCGCGGTACGTGTGGCGGTCCCGGAGACAGGCCCGGTTTCGCTGGCCGCAATCCGCGTCGGGATCGGCTTCCTGGTCTTGCTGCCCTATGCGATCTGGCGGGGAATGGTCTGGCCGGCCAGCCCGTCGCAATGGATGCTGATTTCAGGCATGGCGCTCTTGAACGTGGTGGCACCGTTCATACTGATCGGCTGGGCGAGCCAGAGCGTCGAAGCCAGCGTGTTGTCGCTTTTAATGGGAACCGGCCCCTTCCTGGCGCTCATCGGCAGCCACCTGATGACCGATGATGACCGGCTGACCCGGCGCAAGCTTGTGTCGGTGCTTCTGGGCTTTTCAGGCATCCTCGTGCTTGTCGGACCAAGCGTGTTCAACGGGCTCTCCGGAAACTCGCTGATGGGGCAGCTCGCAGCCCTTGGCGCATCGTTCTGCTACGTTGCCGCCGGGCTGCTGATCAGGCGCATCACCATACCTCCGGTGCGGCTTGCCGGACTGGCTCTGGCAATCGGCTCGGTGGTGCTCGTTCCGCTGGCGCTGATCACGGAAGGGCTTCCGACCGGAGCCTATTCAGGCCCGGTGATCGGCGCCCTGATCTTTCTCGGCCTGTTCCCCACGGGCATCGCCTACATCCTGCGGTTCTCGTTGATCCGGACCGTCGGCTACACCCGGTTTTCGCTGTCGATCAATCTGATTCCTGTCTTCGGCGTGGCGCTCGGGGTGCTCATCCTGGATGAACCGTTGTCAGTGGGCCTGGTGGCGGCACTGGTGCTGGTTCTGGCGGGGCTGTATGTGAGCAGCGGGAAAACGCCGGCGCAAAACGCGGGTTGAAGCCGCACCCGGACCTCTACTGCCTGGCGGCATTTTTCTTTCGAACGGGTGCGGCCATGCGCGATTGATCCACAGGCTGGATGGCTGCGGCGGCTGAATCCGATTGACCGCCCCTAGCTTTGGCCTACCATTTGCCGCTGCCGCCGATGCGGCTCATGGAGCGAAAAGTTTGAGTGACACTGCCGGCGACCCGCCATATTCCGCACCATCGGTCAGGCGCATCGAACTGCTCGACCTGGCAAGAGGCCTGGCACTTTTCGCCATGGCAAGCTATCATTTCTGCTGGGATCTCGAGTTTTTCGGCTATCTCGAACCGGGAACAAGCACACAAGGGCTGCTCAAGGCCTATGCCCGGCTGATCGCCGGGAGTTTCCTGTTCCTCGCAGGAGTCAGTCTGGTTCTGGCGCATGGCTGGCGGCTAAGGCCGGCTGCCTTTCTCAAGCGGCTTGCACTGGTTGCCGGAGCCGCCGCGATGATCAGCCTGGCAACCTTTCTCGCCATACCCGGAAGCTTCATCCACTTCGGCATCCTGCACGCCATCGCCGCCAGCAGCCTGATCGGTCTGGCTTTTCTGCGCCTGCCCTGGCTGGCCACGCTTGCGATCGGAGTAATCTGCCTCATCCTTCCTGCGGTCTATCGCAACGAGGCCTTCAATCCGGTGTGGCTGTCCTGGGTCGGCTTGTTCACCGTGCCGCCGCGGTCCAATGATTTCGTGCCGCTGCTGCCCTGGCTTGGCCCCTTCCTGATCGGCATGGGCCTGACCGGACTTGCGGTATCGCGCGGCTGGACCGAGCGGCTGGCATCGGTCGGAACCGGCGCTTCCCGAGCCGCCCTTGCAACACGATTTTGCGGACGCCACAGTCTGGCCTTTTATCTGGTGCATCAGCCCGTGCTGATCGCTTTGGTGTGGACGTTTTCGCAGATAAATCCGCCCCCCGCTCCGGACCCGCTGCCCGGCTTCATCTCGGAATGCCGGATCAGCTGCGAGGCCAGCAGCAGCGTGGCTTTCTGCAATCAGTTTTGCAGCTGCGTGACCGACGAATTGCTTTCACAAAACCTGTTCCAGCCCTTCGTAACGGGACGGATCACACAGGAATCAGACACCCGCATTCCGGCTATCGCCGAACAATGCACCGCCAGGTTCAAATAGGACGAGTTTGGGTAAGACATGATTTTTCAGGCCACTCCTGCTCTATCGGGATTGAGATCGATGAACATTTACAAAGAGAGACCGAATTCCATTCCTTGGCCGCCCTTGCTGCTGTTGGTCTCCACACTGGCAGCCATCCTGCTCGGCCGGACCGTCCCGCTGCCGCTCGAGTTTGGCGGCATCCGGATCCTGGGTGGCTTGCTGATCATCGGGGCCATCGGCATCGATCTCTGGGCGATGCGCACCTTGCACGAGGCGCACACAACGATACTACCCAATCGTGGAACAAACCGTCTTGTCGACCACGGGCCGTTCGGCTTGAGCCGCAACCCGATCTATGTCGCCAACATGGTACTGCTGGTAGGCATGGGCTGCGTTACAATGAATGCCTGGTTCCTGCTGCTGGCCCCGGTCGACGGCGTGATGACGCATTATCTTGCCATCAGGCGGGAGGAGAACCACCTGCTCGCCAAGTTCGGGTACCAGTTCGAAGCCTATTGCCGCAAAGTCAGACGTTGGATCTGAGTGCTACGAATCTTCCGGAGAGGATGCGAGGTATTAAGTATTGACGCCGATCTCGGCCAGCCGCGTCAGGCAGGATTCCTCAATGTGGTCGAGTTCCAACAGCGTCTCCTCGATATCCCTGCGCTTCTGGCGCAAGTCCTCACGCTTCTCCTCGACCTTGCGCATCAGCAGCCGCAATTGGCCCGCCTCGCCGGGTGGGTCCTTGTAGACCTGTATGATCTCGCGGATTTCCGCTATGGTGAAGCCAATGCGGCGGCCGCGCAAAATCTCCTGAATCAGCCGCCGGTCGGTCGACCGGAACAGGCGGGTGCGGCCACGGCGCTCGGGATGGATCAGCCCCTCGTCCTCGTAAAAGCGCAAGGTCCGTGTCGAAATCCCGAACTCGCGGGTCAACTCGGTGATTGTGTAGTACTTGTCCAAAAGCTTGGATCCCAAAACTCGTTACGACTTACTTTTACGTATAAGTCAAAACCAGCCTCGTGACCACCGCACTCCGGTGACAATTCAAGCCAGTGACAACCACCAGCCTGCCAGGCCGAGAAAGGCGAAGAAGCCGACCACATCTGTCACCGTGGTGACAAACACAGCCGAGGCGATGGCCGGGTCCGCCCCCACCTTGTCCAGCAGCAGCGGCAGCAGGATGCCTGCCAGGGCTGCAGCCAGCATGTTGACTATCATCGCCGCTGCGATGATTCCGCCAAGGCCGTTGCTGGAAAACCAGTAGCCTGCGACGACGCCGATGATGACCGCAAACAGCACACCGTTGATCAACCCGACCGATGCCTCGCGGCGGATAATTCGGCCGGCGTTGTAGATATCGAGGTCGCGGGTGGCGAGCGCCCGCACGGTCACGGTCATTGTCTGGGTTCCGGCGTTGCCGCCCATGGATGCAACGATCGGCATCAGCACCGCCAGCGCCACCATCTGCTCGATAGTGGCGTCAAACAGGCTGATTACGGCAGAGGCGAGAATTGCCGTTGCGAGATTGATCAGCAGCCAGCTGAAACGCGAGCGGACAGTCGACAGGATGCTGTCGGAAAGTTCCTCGTCGCCGACACCCCCGAGGCGCTTGATGTCTTCCTCGGCTTCCTCGTTGATGACGTCGACCACGTCGTCAATGGTCAGGACACCCACCAGCCGTTCGTTCTCATCGACCACGGCCGCGGAAAGAAGGTCGTATTGCTCAAACAGCTGCGCGGCTTCCTCCTGATCCATTTCGGCATCGATGCGATAGCGGGTTTCGTCCATGACCTCCTCGATGCGCACCAGCCGCTTGGTGCGAAGGATCTTGTCGAGCGCGACGGCGCCGACGAGCTTGAAGGTCGGATCAATGACGAAGATCTGGCTGAAACTGTCCGGCAGGTCTTCTTCGTCGCGCATGTAGTCGATGGTCTGGCCGACGGTCCAGAAGGGCGGCACCGCGACGAATTCCGTCTGCATGCGCCGGCCGGCGGTGTCTTCTGGATAATCGAGCGACCGGCGCAACCTGACCCGCTCGGTGAAGGGGAGTGCTGCCAGAATCTCCTTCTGGTCTTCCTCGTCCAGATCTTCGAGAATATAGACCGCGTCATCGGAATCGAGATCGCCCAGGGCTTCGGCGATCCGGGCGTTCGGCAATGCCTCGATAATATCGAGGCGGATCACCTCATCGACCTCGGTCAGGGCCGCAAAATCGAAATCATCGCCAAGCAGCGACACCAGGGCGTGACGCTGCGGAGCAGTGATCGATTCCAGCAGGTCGCCGAGTTCGGATTCATGCAGCCGCACAACATGCTCACGCAGGAACAGTACATCGCGGTCGGCGATCGCCGCCCCGATCGCTGTCAGATAATCCTGCCGGATCGACCCGTCTTCGCCATAGATTTCGTTGTGATCCATCGCGTCCGATGGGGTCACAGGCGTATCTTCATCGCGGTCAGCGGAATCGGTCATGGACAGGTCTCGCGGGCAGGTTCTGGTCGGCCGGGACCGTACCAGGGGTTTCAATGCTGATGATGGCTGCACCATAGTCGCATCCCGGCGGGCAACCAAATCGAATCGATGCAATTCCGGCCAGCAAATCCTGTCTAATTCAAGCATGACCTAAAGAACAGGCGAAATTAGCTGTGGATAGCGGTGCCGGGACAGAGCCGGAAGAATTGCCCGCAGAGGCCTCGCATGCAAACCTTGAGGGGAACAATCAACACAGCGGAATTGGCTGCGACCCCTGCCGGGTTTCGGGAGGGTTTGCCTGTGGCATGCGTCCAGGAGCAAGCAACCGGGACCGGAAACCGAATACACCCGCGAGCCGGAAGCTTGCGCCGATTGAGTGCCGTCACCGGCGAAACTGGACATTTCGATGCGAATCATGGCTTCTTACATTATAAGTTTCAGTAGAAAAGTATTCTTGTCGCATGATTTGAGTGTGTCTGATAACACCCCTCAGGATAACTACGCATGACAGCCTCGCATCGCCTCGCAAGTCTGCAGTCAATTTATGAATCCAAGGCTTCGGAAATTATCCGGATGGCCGAGGACAGCAACATTCCTAACCGTCAGAAACAGGTGATCTACGGTTGCCTGAACAATATGTGCCGAATCTCGGCCATCCTGTATGGCGAAATTTCCTCGGAACCCGCAGATTACGACCTGCTCGAGCAGGCCGCCAAGCTTGACGACGAACTGGTTCAGTTGCGCAGCTATGTCGGCAGCCAGATTTCGCACAGGGTTCATACCGCAGCCTGACACCATTGTTCCCGGCCTCCGGCCCGTGAGCGATTCGCGAATTTGCCTGTGCCGGCGCTGACTAGCGTTTCGTCGCTCTCCAGTTTCACAGAGGCAGGTCGCCGACGAGAATTGCCCGGAAATCGTTGACATTGGTGCCTGTCGGCCCGGTGACAAACAGTTCCCCGATCGCTTCAAATGCCGACCAGGCGTCGTTCGCGGCCAGGCTGACCAGGGGATCGAGCCCTTGCGCCCGCATCTCGCGGGCCGTACCGGTTCCTGCAAAGGCACCGGCATTGTCCTCGGAACCATCAATGCCATCGGTGTCCGCGGCCAGCGCTGCAATGCCGTCGACGCCGTCGATGGCAGAGGCCACGGACAGCAGAAATTCCGTGTTGCGCCCGCCTTTCCCCTTCGTGCGCAGGGTGACAGTGGTTTCACCGCCGGACAGGATGACGACGGGCTTCGGGAACGGGCGGTCGCGGGCCGCCACCTCCCGGGCAATCGCGGCGTGTACCAGACCGACGTCGCGGGCTTCGCCCTCGATCGCGTCGGACAGGATGGCGGCGCCGACACCTGCGTCCCGGGCGGTCTGCGCGGCGGCTTCAAGCGACAGTGCGGCAGACGCGATGACATGGACTTCGTTGCGGGCGAAAACCTTATCGTCCGGTCGCGGTGGCAGGTCCCGCCCGCTGTCAAAATGCTGCCGAACCTTGTCGGGCAGCGCGATGTTGTAAGCGGCGACCATGCCCCGGACGTGGTCCATGCCAATCGCATCGGGCACGGTCGGCCCCGAGGCCACCAGACAGGGATCGTCACCGGGCACGTCGGAGACCACCAGCGAGACCACCCGGGCCGGCCAGGCCGCGGCGGCAAGTCGCCCGCCCTTGATCCGGCTTGCATGTTTCCTGATCGCGTTCATCACCCCGATCGGCGCACCAGAGGCAAGCAGCACCTGATTGAGCTCCTGCTCGTCGGCCAGTGACAGGCCCTCGGGCGGTGCGGGCAGCAAGGCCGAGCCTCCGCCGCAGATCAGGGCCACCACGAGGTCATCTTCCGTCAGCCCGGTCACCTCGTCGAACAGGGCCTGCGCGGCGTCGAGACCCGCCTCGTCCGGCACCGGATGGCTGGCTTCCAGCACCTTTATCGACCTGCACGGGGCAGCGTAGCCATAGCGGGTGACAACCGTTCCGGTGAGCGGCCCCTCCCACAGGTCCTCGAAGGCTGCGGCGAGTTGTGCAGCTCCCTTGCCCGCTCCAATCACCACGGTTCTGCCAGCAGGTTTGGCCGGCAGGGCCTGGCGCAGCGCCCGATACGGATCGGCACGCTCGACGGCCGCGTGGAACAATTTGGTCAGGAACTGTTTCTTGGTGGGATCAATCACGCCTTGCTACCGTCTTTCACCTGATCATTGAGCGCGGCCCTGCTCTAGCTGGAACTGCGTAGAATTCCAAATCTGGAACTGGGGCACTGCAAACAGTACTACTGACAGCTTGGTGCACGAAGTCAAACGATCCCGTGGCGCGTCATCGGAACACGGTCCGGGCGGCAAGCAATCTCCGCACCCGGCCAACAATGCGGACGAGGATCGCGAAGGTTTTGCCGAAAACCGGCAGGGAGTGTACTGGAGGGATACAAACGATTTAAGAATGCGCCTACAGTCCCGCGCGAAATGGCATGTGGGGCAATGAGGAGCATGACCGAGCAGGCTGGAGGGGGATCAAGGAACCCGTAGACGAGCCGAACAGTGGAGCAGCCCGACACCAAAGGCAACGGGTGCAAGCCCCATGCTGAGCTGCCCGCCCCGCCTGGCGGGCGCGAATTGAAATGAGGAGGAAGAGATCAATGAAAACCATCAAGGGACCGGGGCTGTTTCTGGCACAATTTGCCGGTGACGAGGCGCCGTTCGATTCGTGGGACGCGATCACCAAATGGGCCGCCGAGTGCGGTTACAAGGGGGTGCAGGTGCCAAGCTGGGACGGGCGGCTGATCGATCTTGCGAAAGCGGCATCGTCCAAGGATTACTGCGACGAGTTTCAGGGTGTGGCGCGTGAGAACGGCGTCGAGGTGACCGAGCTGTCGTCGCATCTGCAAGGCCAGCTGGTGGCCGTGCACCCGGCCTATGACGAGGGTTTTGACGGGTTTGCGGCGCCTGAAGTGCGCGGCAACCCGAAAGCGCGGCAAGAATGGGCGGTCGAACAGGTGCGGCTGGCGCTTTCGGCCTCGAAGAACATGGGCATCGGCGCGATGGCAAGCTTTTCAGGCGCCTTGGCCTGGCCCTATCTCTATCCCTGGCCGCAGCGGCCTGCGGGCCTGGTGGAAACCGCCTTTGACGAACTGGCGAAACGCTGGCGGCCATTGCTCGACCATGCCGCGGAGTGCGGCGTCGACATCTGCTACGAGATTCACCCGGGCGAGGACCTGCATGACGGCGTCACCTTCGAAATGTTCTTGGAGCGTGTCGGCAACCACGCCCGCTGCAACATGCTCTATGATCCGTCGCATTATCTGCTGCAGTGCATGGACTATCTCGACAATATCGACATCTACAAGGACCGGATCCGGATGTTTCACGTCAAGGATGCGGAGTTCAATCCGACCGGTCGGCAGGGTGTCTATTCAGGCTACCAGCCCTGGGTCGATCGCGCCGGGCGGTTCCGCTCGCTCGGCGACGGGCAGATCGATTTCGGTGCAATCTTCTCGAAGATGGCCGCCAATGATTTCGACGGCTGGGCTGTGGTCGAATGGGAATGCTGCCTCAAGCATCCGGAAGACGGCGCGCGCGAGGGCGCACAATTCGTCAAGGATCACATCATTCGCGTCACCGAACGGGCATTTGACGATTTTGCCGATGGCGGCACCGATGACGCCGCCAACCGGCGCATGCTCGGAATCGGCTGATGCGGGTTGATGTGGAGGACCGAAAGTTCGGTCGTCTCGAGCCTCACTATTTCAATCGCGGGGGTGGAACCAAGCTCGATCGCTTCGGGAGGCAGGAAGGCTATCGCTGCAGTCCTCCTGGCCTGGGTCGCAACACATCCCGGACCGGGATCTGTTTCCGGACCGTGGATGAGCTGGCGGATCATCTGCTGGCGAACCCGGGATGGGGAATTTGTGTCAAAAAGCCAGGGCACCCCGCCTCATTGCGTTACACAAACATCATCGTCGATGGGAGACCGTTATGAATGACCTATCAAACCAACCGCGCCGTATCCGTCTTGGCATGGTCGGCGGCGGCCGTGATGCGTTCATTGGCGGCGTCCACCGCATCGCCGCGCGCATCGATGACCGTTACGAGCTGCTTGCCGGGGCTTTTTCCTCGACACCGGAAAAATCGAAAGCCTCGGCGGCAGACCTGGGTGTGGCTGCGGATCGCGCCTATGGTGACTATGCCGAGATGGCCAAGCGCGAAGCGCGGCTCAAGACCGGCATCGAGGCGGTGGCGATCGTTACACCGAACCACTTGCATTACCCGGCGGCGCGGGAGTTTCTCAAGCGCGGTATCCACGTCATCTGCGACAAGCCGCTGACCTCTACGCTTTCCGATGCACGCAAGCTGAAGAAGGCGGCGGAGGCCTCCGGCGCGCTGTTCGTGCTGACCCACAACTACACCGGCTACCCGATGATCCGTCAGGCGCGCGAGATGATCGCAAGCGGCGAGCTCGGCAGGATCCGGCTGGTGCAGGTCGAATATGCGCAGGACTGGCTGTCGGAAAATCTCGAGGAGACCGGCCAGAAGCAGGCTGGATGGCGCACCGACCCTGCCCGCTCGGGCCTGGGTGGCTCGACCGGCGACATCGGCACGCATGCGTTCAATCTCGCGAGCTTCGTCTCCGGCCTGGAACTGGCCGAGCTCTGCGCAGATCTCGACAGTTTCGTCGAAGGCCGGCAGCTTGATGACAACGGCCATGTGCTGATGCGATTTTCGAGCGGCGCCAAGGGCATGCTGTGGTGTTCCCAGGTGGCGCCCGGAAACGAGAACGCACTGAAGCTGCGGATCTACGGCGAGAAGGGTGGGCTCGAATGGGCACAGGAGGATCCGAACTATCTCTGGCATACACCGCTCGGCCAGCCCAAGCGTCTGCTGACCCGAAACGGCGCCGCCGCCACGGCAGCGGGCCGACGCGTCAGCCGCATCCCCGGCGGCCACCCCGAAGGCTATCTCGAGGGCTTCGCCAACATTTATTCGGAAGCCGCGGAGGCCATCATCGCCCACCGCAACGGTAACCCCCGGCCAGAAGGCGTGGTGTTTCCCGGCATCGAAGACGGCCTGGCGGGCGTCGCCTTCGTGACGGCCTGCGTCGACTCCTCAAAGCGTGGCGGCGCCTGGGTCAAGTTCGGCAATTACAACAAAGGCTAGGGCATTCCCGGGCGGTCTGCCGACCGGACTTCCTCCCGCTTTCATAGCTGTAACCGCATGGGGCGCTCCGGGGTGGAACCGCGCGGGAACAAATGTGGCATCAGTGCGTTGGACTTGCGAAGGCGCCCGCGCGATTGCGGTGCCAGAGTGGCGCCTGACTCCTTCTTCCGTGGCCTGCTTCAAACAGGTTCGAGAAGGTGGTGCCAGGCCTCAAGTCAAGGAGCACGAAATGGGTATCGAAGTCGGCGGCCTGCTGGGCCTCATCCTTCTCATCGCCGTTGTTTGGGCAATCTACAGCATTTTCCAGTCTTCCGCCTCCACCGGCGCCAAGGCCTTGTGGACAGTGCTGATCATCGTCCTGCCAGTCGTTGGTCTGATCATCTGGTTCCTGGCCGGCCCGAAGGGTAGCACGCGCACCGCCTGATTTCTAATCGGCAGAATTAGCGCTTAAAGGGAGTCCAAGATGTCCAGCATGAACCCCACGATCGCAGGCCAGGTTCTCGGCGTGAGCACAAATGCGAGCTGCGAGATCAAGCCGGCCAACGACCAGCCAACCCGCGAGGAAATGCTGGAAAAGCTGAAAGCAGATGCGGCTGCTCTGCTGAGGAGGCTCGAATCGGCCTCGGCTGACATTGACCTCGGCAACAGGTAAGCGCCCCCTCACCCGTCGAGCTGTGATCAAAACATGAAAAGCACGCCGGAACAAAGTGTCCGGCGTGCTTCTCTTTACCTAGCTTCATGAAAATCATCTCTGCAAACGGCACATCGATAGATTGCCGCAAACAAGTTCGCGACGGTAGGATGCGCCGCAGCCGAACGCTCTCTTCCGGCAAAACGAGGCTTCGGTTGACATGGTGACCGCGCGCCCACGCGACAGCAACAATGCCCGCCACACAGCCGGTTGCGGGCATTGTGTTGTGTTCCTGCCCTGTCCAACCGACCTCAACCCTGCCCGCGTGGCGCCGGTGCCGGTTCGGCGATTTCCGTTCTAACGGCCCGGAAAGGCCTTGTTGACGAGAGGCCGGGAGGTTTCATCAGGACCGTAGTCGCTCTCGCCCTCGATGGTGAGGATCTCCTGCAGCTTCACGCGGGCGCGATTGACACGGCTCTTGATCGTGCCGACCGCCACGCCGGCGATCTCTGCCGCTTCCTCGTAGGAAAAGCCCGACGCACCGATCAGGACAATGGCTTCGCGCTGATCGTCCGGCAGAGAGTCCAGTGCGCTCTTGAAGTCGGCGAGATCCAGCTTGCCGTATTGCTCGGGATGGGTCGCAAGATTGCCGGCGAAAACCCCATCCGGATCCGGCAACTCCCGGCCCTTGCGGCGCATCTGGCTGTAGAACTCGTTGCGCAGGATGGTGAACAGCCAAGCCCGCATTGATGTGCCCGGCTGGAAGCTTTCCTGTTTGCCCCACGCTTTCATGACTGTTTCCTGCACCAGATCATCCGCCCTGTCGTGACGGCGCGCCAGCGACACAGCGAAAGCCCGCAGGCTTGGCAGGACCGCGAGCATCTCGCGCTTGAAGGAAAATGCAGTCAAAGTTTCAGTAGGGATGGTCTCAGGAGCACCCATCTCAGTTTGCTCCATTGGTGCCGCCGGAGCGTTCCGCTTGATCGAGTTTGTCAAGCAGGCCCAGAAGGCGATCGGGAATCGGCTCTTCTTCAACGGAGGTGTAAAACTGCTTCAGCTGTGAAGCGATCGCGTCTGTGGGTCCGAGATCAGATGTCCGCCCTCCCCTGGAGGTTTCGCTCTTTTCTTCTCGATCAATCATGCCCTTGCCAGCCCTTTCAGAATGCACACATATATCCCAGAATGCGCCACACAAAAAAAAGTTCCAAGAGGCTGGAACTTTTTTTTGGTTCATGCGTTTCGAGTCCGTTGCCACGCCAAGTGGACCACAAAGGGGTACCTAATGACGACACTGTCCATGCGCATTGCGCCGCACCTTCCTTATCTCCGTCGCTTTTCGCGTGCGGTTACCGGATCGCAGACTTCAGGCGACGCTTATGTAGCAGCAACGCTGGAGGCCTTGATTGCCGATCTGAGCATTTTTCCCAAGACTGCCGATGATCGGGTTTCCCTGTACCGGCTGTTCTCTCAACTCTTTGACACGCTTTCGGTTCCAATCCCTGACAATCCGACGCCCTTCAGTTGGGAAAAAAGAGCCGCCAACAATCTCGAGGCAGTGACGCCTCAAGCCCGGAAGGCTTTTCTTCTTATCGCGGTCGAAGGCTTCAGACCCAGTCAGGCCGCTGAAATCCTTGATGTTGACGAGGCCAGTTTCAACAAGCTGCTTGAGACTGCGGCGATGGAAATTTCCAGGCAGGTGGCCACCGACATCATGATCATCGAGGACGAGCCGCTTATCGCCATGGACATCGAGGATATGGTCGAAGCGCTGGGACACCGGGTAACCGGCGTTGCACGGACCCACAAGGAAGCGGTGGAGCTTTACAAGAAGACCAAGCCGAAGATGGTACTCGCGGATATCCAACTGGCCGACGGCAGTTCCGGAATCGATGCCGTCAACGACATCCTTAAGGATGAAATGCTGCCGGTCATCTTCATTACCGCGTTCCCCGAACGCCTGCTCACCGGGGAGAAGCCGGAGCCGGCATTTCTCGTCACCAAGCCTTTCAACCCCGACATGGTCAAGGCGCTGATCAGCCAGGCCCTGTTCTTCAACGACGCGGGGGAAAAACTGGCAATGACCGGAACCAACTAAGATCGGCGGCGTTGGTCCCGCATCGAAGAACAAAGGAGATTTTCGATGCTGTACTACGCCCTAATCTTCCTGGTTGTCGCAATCATCGCCGGCGTGCTCGGTTTTGGCGGCATCGCAGGTGCTTCCGCCGGTATTGCCCAGGTACTTTTCTTCCTGTTCCTGGCCTTCCTGGTCATTTCGCTGGTCATGAATTTTGTCCGGAAAGTGTGATGCTGATCAAGGTGCAATTCTTGAGGCCAGATAAGGTGCCGGATAACCTCCGGCACCTTAATTGCTTGAAACGCATGAAGTTATGAAAGAGTGAATTTCCCAGCATGACGATGACATCGGTTAACGAATCCGATCGGTTGAGATTCGTACTGGCGGGCCTTCGCAGCGCCGGAGTATCGATGATGTATCAGGATTCCGGGCTGATCATCCGGTTTGCAGCAAATATCCCTGAATCCTGGCCATTGAAGGAACTGCTTGATGGCGGCACCGACGAGACGGTGTTTTCCCCCACACACGCCACCAAGGTAATTCAGGCGAAGCGCCGCGTCATGGAGACCGGTGAGCCGACAAAACTCGAAATTCATCGCGATGCCGGCCAGGAACGGCACTGGTACATGCTCAACATCGAACCTGATGTGGATCCGGAAGGCCGGGTCATCGGTGTGTTCACCACCATTGTCGAGATAGATGACCTCAAATACCGCGAAACCGTGTTGAAGACACTGTTGCGCGAACTCAGTCACCGGTCGAAAAATCTGCTCGCCATTATCCAGTCAGTGGCCTCGCAGACCGCCCGGCATTCACAAGGACTGGAAGATTTTCTGCTTGCCTTTCGCAACCGCGTGCAGTCGATGGCGCAGTCCCAGGACCTGGTTACCGCATCGGATTGGCGCGGGGCGGAGCTTTTCGCCCTGACGCAATCGCAACTCCACCCCTTGATGGGCGACCTTCCTTCAGGATTCAAGATGGTGGGCAAGGATGCCTATCTCTTTCCGAACGCAGCGCTGCACCTGGGACTGGCGCTTCATGAACTGACAATCGATTCACTGGCCAGGGGTGCATTGGGACCTGCCGGAGGCACCGTCGAACTGTCTGCCGAAGAACAACGCAATGCCAAGGGGGATTCAGAGCTGGTTCTGACCTGGCGCGAGATTTTTGCGCAGCGGCAGGATGCGCCCGAGACCGGTTCCAAATCCAAGAGCGGTTTCACCGGCACCGTGCTGGGACGCATCGTGCCGCAGGCCCTGTCGGCCGGTGTGGAGCATGTGATCGAACCCGACCACATGGTGTACCAGCTTACCATTCCGGGCAACCAGTACGAACTTCACGCGCCAGGGTGAGCGAAACACCCCTTCTTAACTTGCCGGGCCCGACCGCGTTCACGCGCCCCGCCCATTTAAGACATTCTTAATACATGTGACCCGTCATTTGGAACTTCCATGTCGCCTTGGAGTTGTTCTGCCAAAGGAGACGTGTCATGGAACACATTGCTGCATTCATGGTGTTGATCGCCTGCAGCGACGACCTGCAGGCTTGCAAGGAGTACCCTGCTCCCGCCATTGCCTATGAGACCACCGAGGAATGCCAGGCAGAACTCATGCCTGCCATTCGCGACATGGGGTCAGACCAGCCCAGAACCTACGGCAAATGTGTGGAGATCGACCCGGCTCTGTTCTACGAGGATGCAGAGATCGTCTGGGACGTCACGCAGGAAGGCGGCATTGAAGTCACGCTCGAAGTAATAAACCCGCACATGGCGGTGCAGTCGGTGGCAAGTGTCGAGGAGAACGGGCGCTACAACAGCATCAACTGAGACAGGCACGGGGGTCGCGGCTCGCATCGCCGCTGTTCATTCGCCGATATCGAAGTCCAGACGGCGTTGCAAATACTCAAGGTCGTTGCTGATCGGTGTACCGGCGCGCGCAGTTTCAATCAGCGCCCTGCCATGAGACACGATGAGCTCCCTGGCGTCGTCCCCAGCGATCGAGTAAAGCGAATTCAGCACCACTCCGATGTGGTCAAGCATGAGAATGTTGCCGCGGGCTGCCTGACGCAGCGGGTGCAGGGTCAAGTTCAACAGGTCTTCAAGAGACAGCCCCGGAACCACAAGGCGCGGTACCCCGTCTTCGTCGCACCTGACGTCACCGCGCAGTCCCTCTGACACTGGCCTGACAAGCGCGGCGGCTATACGGTCTGTGCA
This sequence comes from Parahoeflea halophila, assembly GCF_900220985.1. GTDB lineage: Bacteria > Pseudomonadota > Alphaproteobacteria > Rhizobiales > Rhizobiaceae > Hoeflea > Hoeflea halophila. The sequence goes on along the minus strand of NZ_OCPC01000006.1, from coordinate 76,992 downwards.
GGCGACGGCGGTGAAACTGTCGTTGACACCCGGAGACAACGCGCGCAAGGCGATTTCCAGCAGGATCTTGATCGAAAACCGAATGTCGTCGACCGCGCCGCGGTAAGGCTGCAGTACGATTGCGGAGTAGACAGCCTCGGCGATTTTCTCCTCGTTCTTGCCAAAGCCTGCGACCGCCAGCGTCTGACCCGTGAGCACGAAATCACCAGGGGCCACACGGACCGCAATTTGTGTGTCGTGCTTCCGTGCGATGCGCAGCAGCTCCGCCTCTTCAAGCATGGTGACATATCCCGACTGTCGCGCAGCCAAAACCGTATCAAGCCCGGATTCGTTCAGATCCTGCCTGTCAGCCCCGGTTTCGACAACCAGTGCATTGACCTGTTTTTCCAAGTGCTCCGAGATCTTTGCAACCTCGGCATCGATGGTGACGCTGCGGGACACCGAATGCACGAAATGGATCACCTGCAGCACGGAGAGGGCAGCCAGCAGGAAGGCCATGAAAATCGAGAATTCCGGGCGCAGTTCCGGACCTGATGCCCTGAGCACCGTAAGCGCATACAGGAAAGTACCACCGAGTACTCCGGCGGTGATCTGGTTGACCCTGTCGCGCGAAAACCGCTGCAACAGCCGCGGCGCGATGTTGCCCGCTGCCAGCGTAAACACCACCAGCATGATCGAGTAGGCCATGCTCAGCGTCGTGATCGCCGCCGTCGCAATGGTGGTGAGAAGGGAACGCGCAGTTTCAGCTGAAATTGCCAGCCAGAAGGGCAGCCGATCGCCGATGATCGTATACTGGGTATCGACCCAGATCATTGGAAACGCCAGCATCCACAGACCGATGGCAATGGCTCCGGGAACACCGAGCAGGCCGTTAATCGTAAGAAGCGACCACAATTTCATTGAACCATCCTTAGGTGCGAACGGCCGGAAACCGGCGGAAATTCATGAAGATCAGGCAGAAGCGGTCCCTGGCGCCAAGCGCAGCTGCCTCAATGAAATAGGTCATTAGGTGACTGCCGTCCATGCATCAGCGCGGAGTGCTGTCAAATTTGGGCCTAGTAGACCGGCTTGAGCTTGGGGCCCGGCAGAGGGTGTGCTGCCGTTTCGCACTGCTCAATGCCTCTATCCGCCCTGTTTGGCAAATCAGGAACCTGCGCCGGTCTCAGGCGTTAACCGATGCCAACTTAAAAAGGACCTCCCCATGACAGACCTCCACAAGACACGACACGAACCGATCAGCCAGCTGTTCGATATCATGGACGACACGCATGCAGTCATGACGGGTCTCGACAAGACCGGCCATTCGATGCAACCGATGGCGCCGCAGGTGGACGAAGACAGACGCGGCATCTGGTTTTACTCCAAGCGTGATTCCGAGATGGGCAGCGCAATTGCCAATCATCCGGCAAGCCGGGCCCGCATTTGCGTGATCAGCAACGACCACGATTATCACGCCTGCATTTCAGGGACGATGAGCGAAGAGAATGACCGCTCGCTGATTGACAAGTTCTGGTCCGCTCCGGTTGCCGCATGGTTCGAACACGGCAAGGACGATCCCAATCTGATCCTGTTGCGCTTCGATGCTTCGGAGGCCGACATCTGGGCTTCCTCGGGCAGCGCGATCCGGTTTGCCTGGGAAATCGCCAAGGCCAACATGACAGACGAGAAACCCGACCTGGGTGAAAAGACCCATGTCGTGTTCCCGGCAACCGCGCCCGCTTCCTGACATCGAAAGATACGCGAAAAGCTGGAACCATTCACCGGCTTTGACGTTATGAAAACAGGCCGGACGCGAACAGCGCCAAATGGCCAACAGCTTCAAAACCAAGGAGAAATCAGATGAACTGGGATATTGTTGAAGGCAAGTGGAACGAATACAAGGGCAAGGCTCAGGCACAGTGGGGCGAGCTCACCAATGACGATCTGGACCAGGTTGAAGGACGCCGCGACGAACTGGCCGGCAAGATCCAGGCCCGCTACGGCAAGACCCGCGACGAGGCAGAGCGCGAAATCGACAGCTGGTTGAACCAGAACTGATCACGTAGAGTTTCAAAGGCCCGGCGATATTGTTGCCGGGCCTTTTGATTGCGAAAGTTCCTGCATGCCCGGCAAAAACCAGAGCGCGATTCCCAAGAACGCAAGTCCGCTTGTCCGCCGGCTGGGAAGATCCGTACTTCTGACATCGGAAGAAGTCGATTATCTCGAGACCATGCAGGTAAACCAGGCCGAGGTCGCAAAAGGCGACGTCTTCATACATGACGGCGAACCGCTGCGCGTAACCCTTCTGGTGCGGCGCGGCTGGGTCATCCGCTACAGGATAACGCCCGCTGGAAGGCGCCTGATCATCGGGGTGTCACTTCCGGGCGACTTCATCGGGCTACATGTCAATTTCAGCCATTCCTCGATTTACTCTGCAGCCGCGCTGACCAACAGCTCGCTGGCGCTGATCGAACCGGTTCGGATCCTGGAAATCCACCGGCGCTTTCCCGTGCTTGCTTCCGGCCTGGACTGGATGACGATGCGTCATGCCAACATTCTCGCCGAACACAAGGTATCACTGGGGGCGCGCACGGCAGCCCAGCGAATTCTACATTTCCTGCTGGAGTTGTGGATAAGGCTTGAGCAGGTTGATCTCGCCAGTGACTACGGCTTCGACCTTGAACTGACCCAGGAACAGATCGGAGATTGCATGGGCCTGTCCACCGTTCACGTCAATCGCTCGATCAGCCGGCTGAGCAGGGAAAGACTGCTGAAGATCGACAAGGGCTTTGTGAGTTTCCCGGAAGTCTCCCGGTCGGTGAGTTTTGCAGATTTCGATGAACGATTCCTGATGGAATTTTCAACCAAGTCAGGAACCGGCAGATCCAGAAAACAGCTTCCCTGAGTACATCGAACAGCTTAACCTGTGTAATAGACGCGGCGGAAACACGTCCTATCTTGGCACACTTGGCCTCACTTTCGTTTGGCCGAATACGCAGCCGGAGGCTCTTGCAGCAATCGGTTGCGACCCGGCGCGGCGTCAGTAATCTTGCATCTGTGGCGTAAACAGCTTAGCCGGTATAGCACGTACCGTATTGAGAGACCCCCGATTTGTTTTACCGATTCCAGCCAGTCCTGGTCTTCATCGTAGTGGCCATCGTCGGCATGCTAACGGCCGCCGCCTCATGGTACACGATCGATCAGACCAACAGGCTGACTTTCCTCGGGATTGCCGAGGATGCGGTTCAACGGATCGGTGACCGCGTCGAAAACCACATGCTGCTGATCAAGTCGGTCGAAGCGCATTTCCAGGCCACGGGCGAGGTGCCCGGTATCGAAGCGTTCAAGGTCTATGTGAGTTATCTGCAAAAGACCGAGCAATTCAACGGGGTTCAGGGGCTGGGTTTTGCCCGTTATGTGCAATCCGGGCCGCAATCTGACCAGGCAATCTCGGCTGAACTGGAGCGGAATTACGGCCTGGAGCGCACATCCTGGCCCGAGACCAACGAGCCTTACAGAACCCCGATTGTCATGCTGGAACCCGATAACGAGCCCAACAGGCGGGCGCTGGGCTACGACATGTACTCGGAGCCGGTCCGCCGGGCAGCGATTCTGGCGGCGTTGACCGAACAGCGCCTGCGTGCCTCCGGCTCGGTTGAACTGGTGCAGGAGGACTTCGGCAATCCGCAGCCCGGGTTCTTGATGTATACTCCGTTCTTTGCCCCCAATTCCGGGCGGCCGCTTGGCTTCATCTATGCGCCGTTCCGCATTCCGAACCTGTTTGAGTCGGCGCTCAACCGGTCGCCAATGTTGCCTATTCATGTCACCGCCTGGGATGGCGAACCCACCGATGCAAGCCGGATCTACCAGTCGGTGAACCGGCCTAGCGAAAGCTTTGATGCGCCGCCGCCATCGCTGATGACGATTGAAGTCGCCGGACGGACATGGACTGTCGAAATCCAGGCCTCCGAGATCTACAGCCCACCGGTTGACCAGACCAGGACCATCATGCTGGCAATTGCCGGCTTTCTGCTGGCCGCCGCGCTGGCCGCGTCCTCACGTGCTCAGCAGCGTATCATCGAAGTCGGCGAAGCCCTGCGGCTGCAGTCGGAACGGGCTCTGAGCGACCGTGAATTCCTGCTGCAGGAAATGAAGCACCGGATCAAGAACATGATTGCCCGGGTGATGGCCATGTCACGACAGACGGCACGGTCGGCCGACAATCTTGCGGATTTCAACCAATCCTTCACCGCCCGGCTGCAGGCGATGGCCGCCTCGCAAGACCTGCTCGCCCGCACCTCCTGGCAGAGCGCCGATTTGAAAACCCTTCTCGCCCAGGAACTGCGGCAACTGCTTGGCAACACAATGGATGAGGACAAGCTCGAGGGCCCGACAATCGAGCTCAATGAAGTTGCGGCCCAGGCTTTCGGGCTTGCGTTTCACGAACTCGCCACCAATGCGCTGAAATACGGCGCGGCCCAGTCGGAGACCGGCAAGTTGGACATCTGGTGGCGAGTCGAGCCGGATGCGAACAGGCGCAAATCACTGATCTTCTCATGGCGCGAGCGCAGCCAGACACCGCTTGATGACCAGAATTCGAATGCGCTGACCCAGAAAGGCGGTTTCGGGACCAAGCTGCTCGACGCAACGATGCGGGTTGAACTGGGTGGATCGCTGCAGATCACACCCGACGAGTACGGCATCGACGTGACGATCACCGTACCATACGAGCGCGTCAAGGCAGATTTTCAACGATCCGCAGCCAGCGGAAGGAAGGATCCTGCCGCTTCCGCCTGATTTTCCGGCGTGGAAGGTGACGCGAGTAAGCCATCGCGCCATGCCCCGCTAGCATGTCGATGCGCGGAACGAATGTTCCAGTGTTGCGTTTTCCCTGTTTACACAGGGGCATTCAATGAAGCGTCTTTATCGCATGGATCCGCCGGTTGTGCGCATCGCGGCCAAGTCCGGAATGGATGCCGGATTGCAGTCAACCGCGCGCATCGCCATCATCGTTACCGGCCTGCTGGTAACGCTTGCAGCACTTGATCATGCCCAACCCTTTCTCGCCCCGGTTTGCCTTGCCGTCATCACCGGTTTGATGGCGTCGCCGGTCGCAAACAAGCTCGAGCGGCTCATTCCCGCGTCGCTTGCCGCGGCCACGGTGGTGATCCTGTTTCTCGCGCTGATCGGATCGGCGGTGGTACTGTTTTCAATGCCACTTTCGATATGGACCGAAAGGCTGCCCGAGATATGGCATGAAATGCAACGCCACCTTATCAACTGGCGCACCATGTTCGACACGCTTGGCGGCGTGCAGGAACAGATCCGCACCATTGCCGGCGGCAAGGCAGAGATGACCGTAGATATTGCCGAGGACTCGGCGGTTGAGGAAATTGCCACCCTCGCCCCGGCCCTGATGGCGCAGATCATACTGTTCCTGGCAAGCCTGTATTTCTTCCTTGCCACACGCCACTCGATCCGCACGAGCGTGCTGTCGCTGTGCTTCAGCCGCCACGCACGGCTGAGAACGGCGCGGATGTTTCGGGATGCCGAATGGTTCGTCTCGCGCTACCTGCTGTCAATTACCGTGATCAATGCCGGCCTGGGCGTCGCGACCGCCGGCCTCATGTGGCTGTTCGGTGTGCCGCAGCCTTATCTGTGGGGCATGCTTGCCTTCTGTCTTAATTACATCGTCTATATCGGCCCTGCCGTCATGGCCGCCATCCTGCTCGGGGTCGGGCTGGCCACCTGGGACACGATGCCGGCCATCTTCCTGCCGGTCGGCGGCTATCTGGTGCTCAACATGATCGAGGCCCAGATCGTGACTCCGCAGGTGATCGGGCGATCGGTCACGCTCAATCCGTTCTTCGTGTTTCTCTCACTCGCGTTCTGGATCTGGATGTGGGGACCAGTCGGTGGACTGCTGGCGGTACCGTTTCTGCTCGTGGGCTACGCGGCGATCAGAAACGCATTTCCGGAACGCATCGGAGGCGCGCAAGTGACGTCGTCACCGATCAAAAAAAGTTGAAGCGGGCCGGAACCTTGATCAGGCGAGCACGTTTACGCCGTGTAACCATCGCCGAGCCGGTCCAGCGCTCTCACACACACGGCCCAGCCCGGCAAGCACCTTTCGATGCAAAGAGGAAATTACCATGTTCAAGACACTTTTGGCCAGTACCGCACTCGCAACGTTTGTTGCTACCTCTGCGATGGCGGCCAGCACCACCACCACTGCAACCACCGACACCACCGCAACCGAAGCGGAAACCGTCGTTGCAACTGACACCAATGCGGCCATGGCTCAGGGCGACAATCTCGCCAGCAACCTGATCGGCTCGGCCGTTTACGGCTCGGCAGCTGAAGATGCAGACATGATCGGCGACATCAACGACATCGTGATTACGCCAGAAGGCGATGTTGCCTCCATCATCGTCGGCGTTGGCGGCTTCCTGGGCATCGGCGAAAAGGACGTCGCCGTCGACTACAAGACCATCGAGTGGGTTGACCGCGACGGCGAACGCTGGCTGGTGGCCAACATGACCCGCGAGCAGCTTGAAGCAGCGCCCGCTTATGATCGCTCGGCGCTCTACAACGAAGCGCGTTCCACCGACGAAGAGATGAACGCAACCGGTCAGATGGCTGCCGAAGACCGGACCGCTGAGAACATCGCCGAAGGCGAAAGCGCAGTCGAAACGGCGGAAGAAAAGACGACGACAATCGATCGCTCGGCCATGACCCAGGTGACCACGGACGATCTGACCGCCGAAAACCTGATCGGCCGCACCGTCTATAGCTCGACCGATGAAAGCATCGGCGAAGTCGGTGACGTCCTGCTGACCGCCGACAACAAGGTCGAAGGTTTCATCCTCGACGTCGGCGGTTTCCTTGGCATGGGTGAAAAGCAAGTGGCCGTCTCGCCCGAAAACCTCGACATTCGTGCCGACGCCAACGGTGATCTGACGATCTTCACGCCGTTTACCCAAGAGCAGCTTGAAGCCCAGAAGGAATACTCGGAAGAAAACTGGGAAGCAGAGCGTGACACCATGATCCTGGTGGTCCCGGCTGGCTAACCAGTCCGACACCTTCCCTATTGCGAGAGCCGCCGGAACATTCCGGCGGCTTTTTTCTGTTTTCCAGCGGAACCATCGTATCGCGCCGGCGTTGGTCGGATGAAATCATGACAGGAGAGGTTACACGATGGCTGCCACCGGCAAAACCGCACGTTCGAACAACAATGCAAACAAGGCTGCCGATGAAATCAGTGAGCGCGCACAACGTATCCGCGAGGAACTCAAAGCGCTTAGTGATGCGCTCGCTGGCGCTGGCGCGGTGCAGTCCGGGATTGCCCGCGAGGCGGCGGAGGAGCGAATTGACGAACTGCTCAAGAGCGGCGAACGGGTTATCGCCGAACTCTCCGGGCACTACGCCAATGCGGAAAGGCAGGTCAGCAGCACCGTGCGCGAAAAGCCGTTGCAGTCGCTCGGCGTTGCGATGGCGGCAGGCTTCCTGGCAGCAATCCTGCTGCGCCGGTAAGCGCTCATGCCTCCGGTCCTCCCTCTAACGTCGCTTGCCACGACCTATGCGCGTTCCAAGGCGAGGCAGGTGCGCCGAGACGCCGCCCTGTTCGGCTTTATCGGCCTGATGGCACTCATGGCATGCAGTGCCCTGTTCGGTGCCTTCGCGCTGGTCGTAGCCGAGACCTACGGCCCTGTTTACGGCCTGCTGGCAACAGCCGGCCTCGCGCTCGTCCTGGCGCTCTTGGCGATCGGCATCCGTGTCCTGCTTCGCCGCCGCGCCCGGCGACGCATGAATGCGGCAATGGCGGGAAGGGCGTCGGTGCTGGCGGTTTCCTCCGCCTCTTCGATGATTGCCCAGCACAAATCGAAGGCAATCGTAGCCGGGCTGCTGATCGGCGCCCTCGCGGCCACGATGCTGCGGTCGAGTGACGAGTGACCGTGCGGTCATGAACAATTTCAGGAGTTACAAATGAATGAACCAAACGATCCAATCAATGTCCGCCAGGCCCGCCAAGGCAGGCCGGTACTGATCATCTTAGCCGTCAGCCTAATTCTCGCCGCCATAGCCGCTTGGGTTATGTGGGGCGCAGTAGCCGAAGACACGGACAACTACATGACCGATGACGCTTCGATTTCGCTTGAGCAGGCGCCATCGGACGATCCCGCAACTCTCTGACCGCCGGCAATTGAACCGGACTACTTCCATTATCCGCCGAAAGGAACCAGATCATGGCCAAGTCAGCCATTGCAAGCCTCACGCCAGAAGCCTCCAGCGACCAGATCAACACCGGGCTCAAGGCAGATTACCGCAAGTCGATGTCCAAGAGCCTTTCAGACATTCTGGCGGCGACCTACCGGTTGACGGTCAAGAGCCACATCTATCACTGGAATGTGGTCGGTCCGATCTTCAAGCCGATCCATGAGCTGACCGAAGAGCACTACAACGAGCTGTTCGGGGCGACGGATATCATCGCCGAGCGGATTCGCGCACTGGGCCACCTGGCCCCGGTCAGTCTCGACATCGCCAAGTCCTTTGCACCCACCGCCTCCGACGTCGACCAGGCTTCCGCACACGACATGGTGGCTGATCTGATCAAGGACCACGAGCAGACGGTGCGCGACATGCGCAAGGCCGCCGGTGAGGCTGCGGAGAATGAGGACAATGTCACCGAGGACATGCTGACCGAGCGGCTCAACTTCCACGAAAAGGCCCTTTGGATGCTGCGCTCGGTTGTCGCGAGCTGATCCGGACATAACTGGATTACGCCGCAAGGGCAGAGGCCAGACCCCTTCTGCCCTTTTTGCCGTTCAATCACAGGCACAAAAAAACCCGCCGAAGCGGGTGTTTTATGGTGCGGTCGAGAAGACTCGAACTTCCACGGGTTGCCCCACAGCGACCTCAACGCTGCGCGTCTACCAATTCCGCCACGACCGCACGTGGTAGAGCCGAAACCTGTCCGGCGCGCTGCATGTAGCAAATGGACTTGCGCTGCACAAGCGCATTCGTCACAAAAAACACATGAGTTCAATGCGAGGGGAAAAACAGGATTCCCGATGCAAACAGATGCTCATGCGGCGGGTTGCAGATCCTTGCCGCGGCGTTTTCGCCGATATGGTCTAGCGGCGCTGACGACGCCGGCCGGACAGCGCGACGGAATCGCGCCGCCTGCCGCGCCATACGCCGAAGAAAGTGATTCTGCCCGCCTCACCGGTCGCGCGCTCAGCGGTTGGTGCCTGCCGTCACCGTCCGGATCAGCCCCTGCCCGGCAAGCGTAACCAGCGGCGTGGGTTTGCCGCACACGCAGAGGTGATGGGAGTGCTGCATCGACCCTGTTTCTTTTGTGGACAAACGGATCTAGAGAAGCTGCATGACACAACGTGATGCACTCGAGACGCGGTTTTTCGCGCGAGCCGGCAGTCCGCCGATCCGGTGGCGGATTTCCGAAGGCCTTACCCCCTACCCGGCCGCTGTCGCCCTGATGGAATCCGAGGCCGAACGAATTGCCGCAGGGGAAGCCGACGAGTTGATCTGGCTGGTGGAGCACCCGCCGCTCTACACCGCCGGCACCAGCGCCAGAACCGAAGACCTGGTCGATCCCCACCGGTTCGAAGTGCACGCGACCGGCCGCGGCGGCGAATATACCTATCACGGGCCAGGCCAGCGAGTCGCCTATGTGATGCTTGATCTGAAGCGGAGGCGGCAGGATGTGCGGGCCTTCGTCTCGGCCATGGAGGCGGTGATCATCTCCACGCTGGCAAGCATGAACGTGACCGGAGAGCGCCGCGAGGACCGTGTCGGGGTCTGGGTGCGGCGTCCCGACAAGGCTCCGCTGCCGGACGGTTCGATGGCTGAAGACAAGATCGCCGCGATCGGAATCCGCTTGCGCAAATGGGTGAGCTTTCACGGACTGGCGCTGAATGTGGATCCGCAGCTCGAGCATTTTTCGGGAATCGTGCCATGCGGCGTGCGTGCCCACGGTGTGACCAGCCTGGTCGATCTGGGTCTTCCCGTTCCCATGCATGAGGCCGACATCCGGCTGCGAGAAGCATTTGAAGCCGTGTTCGGCCCGACCCGGGACGACCAGGACGGCTAGGCAAAGCCCACCCGCCCTGCTGCGTGGCGAAACTGGCCGTTGTCGGTTTACATGGGGCTGCAAAGCACGCCGGGACATCCCGGCTTCAGCGCCGGTCGCAGGAAACCGCGCGCTTTCACTGGACGTGGTGCCCACAATCGCCGATAATAGCCTGCCGGAACCGAAGCTTTCACCCCGATTCGATGATTCCGACTTTCACCAGAGCGTGAGGCACGATCCAGGGGCACCGCCAATTTCAGGGCTGGTGATGGATCACATCATCTGACACGCCAATGCATGTCGCACGTCCGACAGTTCATCGGAATGAAATGGTCCATGCATAGGCTCTAAATTCAGGACGGGTCCACCACCCGCGCGTCACGCCGCGCAACCGCGGGCGCCCGGCCTAAAAGTCAAAGGAACGACATCAATGGATGACATCACAACAGAAACCTATGACGAGACATATGACGACGGCGATACGCTGGGCGGCCGCATCACCCGCGCCCGCGATCTTGCCGGGCTGACGCTGGAAGATGCCGCCTCGCGGATCGGTGTCACCGACGAGACCCTGTCCGAATGGGAGTCCGACCGTTCCGAGCCGCGCGCCAACAAGATCATGACGCTTGCCGGTGTCATGGGCGTCTCCCCCGCCTGGCTGATCAGCGGCGCCGGTGATGCACCGCAATCACCGGGGATTTCGCTCGCAGTCGATGAAATGACTGGCGAGATAAACCGGCTGCGCGAACTGGCGCTGCAGATTACCAGCTGCATCGAAACGCTCGAAGGCAGACTGGTGACGCTCACGCGGGCGGTCAACGAGTAAGCATCTGTCCGCCGCCGATACCGAACGCCCCGAGCAATTCGGGGCGTTGCTTGCCATCACTCCTCTTCAGACATCCGCAGCGTTGCAGAGCTGGATCACGCCACCGACCCTGACGGCCAGCGCGGACAGGTTCCTGCCCAAAGCGGCACGGTAACTCGCATCAAAGCGTGACACCGGGCCGAGCGCTCCGACGCTGAAGGCCGCACCGAAGTTGCCGACAAAAACCGGTGCTGCGACACTGGCGACACCGATATCAATCTCCCGTTCGCACTCGGCATAGCCCAGATCCGCGATACGGTCGAAATCAGCCTGCAGCCGGTCCGGCCCGATCTGCAGATGATCTATATGTTGCCTGAGCGTGCTATGCAGGATCGCATCCCGGATCTGGTCCTCGGCGAAGGCGGCAATGGCCTTTGAGCAAGATGCTGAATGCATTGGACGGACGCCGATACCGGGATAGATATAGCCGCGCTTCGGGTCGTCCGGGGTCTCGACATGGATTATCTCGACCTGGCTGTTGCGGAACCTCGCCAGGAAAACGGTTTCCCGGAACTCGATGGCGGCTGACTTGAGCAACGGCGCCGAGCAGCGCCGCACATCGGCATCGGACTTGCCCAGCAGCGCGATCCGGATCAGCCGTTCACCGATGACAAAGCGCGAGGAGCCGTCCGGGTCATCAACCAGCCGCTGTTCGTGCAGCGTCTGCATCAGCCGATAGCAGGTGGGCTTGGGCAAACCGGTTGCCTTTTGCACCTCAGCGACCGACAGTGGACGCCCGGCGACTGCAATCATTTCCAGAATTGCTATGAGCCGATCAAGATGCATGTTGACGGGAATCTTTCACGCAATGATACTAAGTCTCAAATCATGATAGCGCGATCATTGTGAAGCAAGCGAAATTTGCAGCGGGAGAAACGGGATGCGGACGAGAGCAGCGGTAGCAGTGGAAGCAGGCAAACCCCTGAAAATCATGGAGGTTGACCTCGACGGCCCGCGCGCCGGCGAAGTGCTGGTCGAAATCAAGGCCACGGGTGTGTGCCATACCGACGAGTTCACGCTGTCGGGCGCCGACCCGGAAGGCATCTTCCCGGCCATTCTCGGCCATGAGGGTGCCGGCGTGGTGGTGGATGTGGGCCCCGGGGTGACTTCACTGAAGAAGGGCGATCATGTCATTCCGCTGTATACACCCGAGTGCCGCGAGTGCGAGTACTGCCTCAACCCCAAGACCAATCTGTGCCAGTCAATCCGCAGCACCCAGGGCGCGGGGCTGATGCCTGACGGCACCTCGCGGTTCTCGCTCGATGGCAAGCCGATCTTCCACTACATGGGCACCTCGACTTTCTCCAATTTTACCGTACTGCCGGAAATTGCGCTGGCCAAGATCAATCCCGATGCCCCGTTCGACAAGGTTTGCTACATCGGCTGCGGCGTGACCACCGGCATCGGCGCGGTGATCAACACGGCCAAGGTCGAGATCGGTTCGAAGGCGATCGTCTTCGGGCTTGGCGGTATCGGCCTCAATGTGCTCCAGGGCCTGCGCCTGGCGGGAGCGGACATGATCGTCGGCGTCGATCTCAATCCCGCCAAGGCCGAAATGGCGAAACGCTTCGGCATGACCCATTTCGTCAATCCGGATGAAGTCGAGGGCGACCTCGTGCCTTACCTCGTTGACCTGACAAAAGGGGGTGCTGATTACACCTTCGACGCCACCGGCAATGTCGGCGTTATGCGCACGGCACTCGAATGCGCGCACAAGGGATGGGGTGAATCGATCATCATCGGCGTTGCGCCCGCCGGCGCGGAAATTTCGACCCGTCCGTTCCAGCTGGTCACCGGCCGTTCCTGGCGCGGGACAGCCTTCGGCGGTGCGCGCGGACGCACTGACGTGCCGAAGATCGTCGAGTGGTACATGGAAGGCAAGATCGAGATCGATCCGATGATCACCCATACCATGGGGCTGGAAGGCATCAACGAGGCCTTCGACCTGATGCACAGGGGCGAAAGCATCCGCAGCGTGGTGGTTTTCTGATCGGCTGCGGCCCCTTGCTTCCATCTCTCACACTCAAGAACCGGACAATGGATCCATGAAGATCATTTCGGAAGCCAAGGCCCATGGCGGCCGCCAGGGCGTCTATTCGATGGAATCGGAAGCCTGCGGCTGCGACATGAGTTTTGCCGTGTTTCAGCCGATCCAGGCCAAGGAGCAGCTTTGTCCCGTTGTCTGGTTCCTTTCGGGGCTGACCTGCACCCATGCCAATGTCATGGACAAGGGCGAGTACCGGAAGATGGCGGCGGAACTCGGACTGATCATCGTCTGCCCGGACACCAGTCCGCGCGGCGACCATGTGCCCGACGAACCGGACAACTGGCAATTCGGCAAGGGCGCCGGGTTCTATCTTGATGCGACCGAGCCGCCCTGGTCGAAGCATTACCGCATGGAAACCCATATCCTCGAAGAGCTGCCGAAGCTGATTGCCGGGCATTTTGCCGCCGACATGGAACGCCAGGGCATCATGGGCCACTCGATGGGCGGCCACGGCGCACTGACCTTCGCACTCAAGTATCCCGACAGGTTCAGGAGCTGTTCGGCCTTCGCGCCGATCGTGCAGCCCTCGGGTGCCGATTGGTCAAAACCGGCGCTCGAGAAATATCTCGGTGAAGATGTGGCGGCCTGGCGGCGATATGATGCCACTCAGCTAATTGCGGACGGCGCGCGGTTTCCGGAATTTTTCATCGATCAGGGCACGGCTGACGGATTTCTGGAAGACGGGTTGCGCCCCTGGCTGCTGAAAGAGGCGTGCCGCGGAACCGGCATCGGCCTGACCCTGAGAATGCAGGAGGGCTACGACCATTCCTACAATTTCATCTCGACCTTCATGGATGACCACCTCGCCTGGCATGCCGAACGGCTGGGTTGAGCAGAGCGTAACGGCCTAAGGCACAAAAGGCCGGGTCCATTCGGGCCCCGGCCTCTTTGATTCTGCCGGGTGACCGGCGCCGCATCAGCAGCTAGCTGCAGTCATTTTCAAGGGTGATGACACAGAGATCGTCGGAAGCGTCGGTTTCCGCGCCGGCATATGTGTCGGCAACATCCGGGTCCTCCGCAGGACGCAGTTTCATCTGCTGCACGACCTCCGGGGCAGCCGGGCTTGCACCGGCAGCAGGAGCAGCCTGCTGGGCGGTTGCCCCTCCCCCTAGCAGCGGCTTGGTGTAGTCGAACTTCCGGCTCGCTTCCGGTTCGGCTTCAAGCACCACCGTGGTCGGGGTTACCGTGCCGTTGAGCAAAGGATCGACGGCGCGCAAGGATGGATCATTGGCGTCGAAATCATCCGGCTTCGGATTCGGCCGCACCACGTCACGCTTTGCGCTCCTCACCGGATAGGGCGTGTAACCCGACAGGCCCAACCGCGTGCGGATGTCATCAGTCAGCCGCGCGACCAGCACGGTTTCGGCGTGGGATCTGTTGAAATCAGTGAAGTTCAGGCTCAGGACCTGTGAGCGCTGCACCTCTTCGGTGTTCGAATCCACCAGCGCCATATCGAGGGTGACGGACTGTGACGTGCCGCCGAACAGCCTGACCGGCGAAGGGTCCTCCTTCCGCTCGAGGACTTGAATTCTGAGTTCCGAAGTCTGGCCGACATCGGCGGTGGCACGGCCGACACTGGCTTCCAGCCTGGCCTGCAGCCGCTCGGCAAATTGGGTGTTTTCAGCCCCGTCGGCCATGACCCTAACTTGGGTGACGCTATAGGGCGTGCCTGGATCCATCGGCTTCGGCCGGCCGGCACAGGAAGATACGACAGCAGCCAGCAAGACAAGTAGGACGGTGTGCAAGAAACGCAAATGGAATGGCTGGTCTTGCCGCATGAATCTGCTCCGGATCTGAATTGCTCCACCCCAGAGAAAATCACATTTTATGGTTAGCACATGGTTAAGGCCGCACGGATTGGCCGCAGCATCCGCGAAGAAGCTGCTGATTGCTCCCGCTCACAGCAGCATTTTCACGCGTCCTCGGCGCCGTCCATTTCTCCAAAACGAGCCCCCGGCAAGCGCGGTTCCATTCGTATCAGCCGGGAATCGGCCACTGCGGCCTGGCGGTGCCGGACGGCCTTTCGGTAGTCAGGATCACGCAACATGGCAACAAAGGCATCCTTGTCTGGATACTCGGCAATGAAGGCCAGATCCCAGGCTTCGCTTTGCGGGCCGATCAACATCAGCTCGGGCTTGCCAACCCAGACCTGACGGCCGCCCAGCCGTTCGAAAACCGGGCCACTTTCCCGTGCATAGCTGGCATAGGCCTCGGCGCCGGTGGCGACAGTGCCATCCTCGTAGTCGGCCTGCTCGCGAAACCGGACCAGATTGAGCATGTGGACGGGACCCGACCGATCGAGTGCGCGAAATTCTGCGAATGTCTCCTTCGTCGGGTCGACAAACCCGCCTGGCGTGTCATCCATCTAAATTCATCCTCTCGTTTGCTCTGCCTCAACCGCAAAGCACAAGAAATACCCCAATTCAACGTCCTGTGAATACCGTTCAGAAAAACCTCCGAGCACCGGGGTCTGGCCAGCGCTCGGACTTAGCCACTTACTAATGCGCCGCGCATCCAATCGGATGCGCAAAGGTCGCTGTAAGACTCTGAAAAGTTGCATGTACGTTATCGTTCAAATGAAACCATCTGAATGCGACATGCACCAGGATCACATTTCCATTTCCATAGCTTCTGCCACTTCGATGCTGCCGCCGGCGCTTATGTGCGGACAGGCCAGGGCCATGGTGACCGCAGCCTCCATCGTGTCGGCCTGAACAATCGTAATGCCGGACAGCGGATTTGATCCGCCTCCCTCTTCAGCTCCGGCGGAACTGACTGTCCAGGACTTGCCGACCGGGACGCCCGGATCGACGACCGCATCGCCCAGACCCTGCATCCACTCGCGCCAGGCAAGCATGTGATTTGCGCCGTCCTGCTTTGTCTCGAACTCGGGGGCACCGTGATAGGCGAAAACAAATTTTGGCATCAGCACGTCTCCTCTCGTCGCTGCGGGAAGCAGGAGAGACCGGCTTGCGCAGCGCTCGATCCATCCCCAATCACTGGAAGAGGGTGGCTTCCCTCTCCTGCGCTTATTATTCTCACAGGAAGCGGGAATAGTCACAAGACAAGCGCCGCGCATCCGCTGGATGCGCAAAGGTCCCTAGAACGCTTTGCTATGATACATGTAGGTTGTCGTTCAAATGAGTTTGAACGCAGCTGCGCTAGCGCTTGAACGACAAGAGGATCAGGTTCGCCGCATCGAAATCGACCCGGCGCTTGGCGCGGCGTTCAGCGGCTTCATGGTCCTCGCCCCACTGCGCGGCATTGAAATCCTCGTCGACATGGGCGGCATCCCAGATCTCGGAAGGTTCCCCCTGCCCCTCGGCCAGCGCCAGGGCAAGCACCAGCGAACCCGTAAGCGAGGTGATGGTGTGCAGCGCGGTCAGCTGCAGTGGCGAGGAATGGCGGCGAAGAAGCGCGGCAATGGCGCGGATCGCTTCGGGGGGCTGCTCGACATGGACTATGCCCTCCGACAGCACCAGCCGCGCGCCCATGTTTGCGGCCCAGTCGAGATAGGGATCCCAGGCTTCGCTCTCGCGCGCGACCAGGCTTTCAGGCGCATCGGCGCGATAGCAGAGCAGATCGGAACCGGCATAGCGCAGGATATCCTCGAACACTTCCTCTTGTGCAGAGGCCACGCCGTCGATTGCGGTGTTGATCATCCGCGTCAGTGGCATGGTTGCCGGATCGATCAGCTCCTGCTGCGCCTGCCATTCGGCAGCGAGCGCCTCGGCCAGCTCACGGTCAGGCACGCCCAACGGTTTGCGTGACGGGGTGCGGAGCGGCTTGCCGTCGAGGGCGACGACGAAATCCTGGTCGTCACCGGCAACCACCGTGGCCTCCTTGTAGAAGCGCTTGGGCAATTGCTTCTGCAGGCCGATCTGGGTCTCGCGGACCGGGTCGGAGAGCTTGTCGCCCTTCTCTCCCAGATCAAGATCGCTGAGTATGTCACGCATGGGTGCGTCTCCTGTCATCAGATAAGGGCGGCCAGTTCGCCGGCATAATTGACCACATGAGCGGCACCGGCAGACTTGAGCGCTTCGGCGGGTCCGTAGCCCCAGGACACGCCAACCGGGCGCGCGCCGGCGCTGACGGCCATCTGCATGTCATAGACCGCGTCGCCGATCACGGTGGTGTGTTCGGGATCCACGCCAGCCTCCGCGCAGCATTCCAGCACCATTGCCGGATGCGGTTTGGACGGGCAATCATCGGCGGTACGAGCGGTGAAGAAAGCCTTTGTCAGGCTGTGATGGTCAAGGATCGCATCAAGCCCCCGGCGGGACTTGCCGGTGACAACGCCCAGGATCACATCGTCGCGCGAGGCCAGCGCCTCGATCAATGGCAGCAATCCGTCATAGGCAGGCTCCAGCGTGCCGCCGTTCTGACGGTGCAGCATGAAATGCTCCTTGTAGCGGGCGGTCATGGCGGCAATTTCGGCATCCACCGGACGCTTGAGCATCTGTGCGATGGCAATGTCCAGCGTCAGGCCGATGATCGACTTGGTCAGCTCGAGGCCGGGCCGCTGTTGCCCGAAATCCTCGAATGTGCGCTCCATGCAGGCATGGATCACCGCCGCGCTGTCGACAATGGTGCCGTCACAGTCAAAAAGAACCAGCTTCATGCCTCGTGCTCCCCGCCGCTTTCCTCGTCGAAACCGAGCAGGTTCCAGCTTTGCTGCATATGCGGCGGCAAGGGTGCTGTGACGGAAAGCCGGCCGCCATCGGGATGGGGGATTGAAATGTGCCGCGCCAGCAGATGCAGCCGGTTCTGCATGCCTGTGGGGAACTCCCAGTTCTTGTCAAACGGGAAGTATTTCGGATCACCGATGATCGGGTGACCCAGGTGCAAAGCGTGCACGCGAAGCTGGTGAGTGCGGCCGGTATAGGGTTCGAGTTCGAGCCACGCGAGGTTCTGCGCCGCCTTGTCGATGATGCGGTAATAGGAGACCGCGTGATCGGCGCCCTGTTCGCCATGTTTTGCGACTCGCATCCGGTCGCCGTCCTCAGTGGCTTCCTTGATCAGCCAGGTGGAGATCTTGCTCTCGTTTACGCGCGGTACGCCCTTGACCAGTGCCCAATAGGTCTTCTTCGTGGTCCGTTCGCGGAAGGCGGCTGTCAGCGACTGGGCCGCGCCACGCGTGCGTGCAACCACCAGCACACCTGCCGTATCGCGATCGAGACGGTGAACCAGGCGCGGCTTCTCGCCCTTCTTGTTGCGCCACGCCTCCAGCATCTCGTCGACATTGCGGGTGACGCCGGAGCCGCCCTGCACGGCAAGACCGGCGGGCTTGTTGAAGACCAGCACCTTCGGATCTTCATGCAGCAGCATCTGGCTGAGCACTTCGTGGTCGTTCTGACTGCGCATGGTCTTGGCAGTCAGCGGTCCGCTCGCCTTCTCGTCGACTTCGAGCGGCGGAATGCGGATCGTCTGCCCGGCCTGGATTCGGGCGTCCGACTTGACCCGGCCGCCATCGACACGGACCTGGCCGGATCTGAGCAGCTTTTGCAGCGGCCCGAAGCCGAGGCCCGGAAAATGCACCTTGAACCAGCGATCGAGCCGCATGCCCGCCTCGTCCGGATCCACCTTTTTGAGCTGTACGCCCGCCATATCGATTATCTCTTTGATCTGCGCGTCAGAGCTGGCGCGCCAGCCAGAGCCCGCCAAACAACGCCAGAATGGAAACTGTGACGCTGGCAATCACATAGGCAGCCGCCGCCGTCAACGCGCCGCGCTCGTAAAGCGTCACCGCATCAAGGGAAAAGGCCGAAAATGTGGTAAAACCACCGAGAAATCCGGTCGCCAGCAGCAAACGCAGTTCCGTATCGCCGGAAGAGCGCCGTGCAAGCCAGGCGATCAGCAGCCCCATGGCAAGCGATCCGGCGATGTTGACCAGCATCGTGCCCCAGGGAAAGCCGGGGCCCGAGGCGCGCGTAACCGCCATGCCGGAGAGGTGGCGCGAGACAGCGCCAAGTCCACCGCCGATGAAAACAAGGATGAGTGCATTCATCAGGGCTGCTTAGCTTAAAACCGTGCAGCGATAAAGCGATTGCGCGCGGAGCGACGTCCGGACCGGCGCCCCCCTCGGCGCGAACATTCAGGCGCGTCTGGCCAGGGCCACATCATCGGCGAATTCCTGCACAAAGGCATCGAGCGCCTGCCAGTCTGTAAACTCGTGATCCCGGCTTGTATCGACCGGCCCACCCTCCTTAGCCGCAATCCTGCGCATCAGGGCCCGTTTGAAGAAATCATACTCGAGGAATTTCAAAGCGCCGGCGGCATGATGGACTTTCGGGATGTGAAAGCCAGTCTTCTTCTCAAGCTTGGCGGGATAGGCTTCCGCCTCGGCACGCTCCTCGGCGCTGTCGCTGTGGATGGCAAGCGACACCGACACCAGCGCCGTGGGCACCTGAGCAAGCGCGTCTTTCCACTCGGTGACAAATTGCGCCACCGGAGACGGGTAGCGGCCGATGTGGATCGGGGCGCAGATCAGCACACCATCAAACCGTCCGGGAACGGCAAATCCGGGCTCGCGGATGTCGCCCAAGAACACAGCCTGCCCGGCTGCCTCAAGCCTGGCCGCAGCGTGTTCGGCAATCTTGCGGGTATGCCCCTCGATGGTGGCATACAGAACCAGAACCGTCATGGATCCATCCTCGGTCAATGTTATCGAGGATCATGCAGCGGTTCTGCGCGACGGGCATTGATGCAAGTCAGGGGAAGCGGTTGGGTGAAGAACTTACCGCTCAGCCGCAGCAGTTCGCGCCAGCGCCAGAAGCTCGCCACCGGGCATTTCGGGTGAGGTCTTGGCGGCAAATGCCTCATCGACCAGGCGGCAGATCAAGGCGTTGACCGGCGCGGTGCGGCCGTGGGTTTCGGCCAGTGAGCAGACGGCGCCATTGAGGAAGCGGATTTCAGGCTCCCTGCCAGCCTTCAGGTCATCCCAGGATGATGACCGGGCGGTGTCATCCATCCTCAACTGCTGGCGGGCGACAACGCGGAAAAGCCAGGTCGGCAACCGCAACACTTTCGGGATCAGGCGGGGACTGGTGCGGCTGGCACCGACGATGCTGATTCCGGCGGCATCCAGGGTTGCGAGCAGTTCTTCCATGGCCATGGCCAGAACCAGCCGATAGCCGCGATCCTGAAACTGCCGCAGCAGCGGCTTGCCACTTATCACATTGAGGCCGTTGTTGAGGTTGAGCAGCAGCTTGCCCCACTGCAGGGCGTCAAGATCGTGATGGATTTGAATCTTGAGGCCGGATGCCTTCGCAAGGTCCGTCAGGCTGGTTGAAGCGCTTGACGGGCCGACCAGCACCGTGCCCTCCATCGCGCAGTGGACGGCGTTGGGCGACAGTCGAACGACGTTGAAGGGGACCGTACCGGCCACCACTTCGTGGTTTGCAAGCAGTCGTTTAAGCAGTTCGACATTGCCGACGCCGTTCTGCAGGCTGATGATCGTGGCGCCAGGTTTGAGCGATCTGGAGAGTTCAAGTGCTGCGGCTTCGGTGTCGCCGGACTTGGTGCAAAACAGCACCACATCGCAGCCGCCCAGACTGTCAGCGCCGCCCGATTCATACTGCTCCGGCTTCAGCGTGGCCTTGAAACCATCATAGCGTGACAGCGACAGGCCGCGCTTGATTGATGCAAGTGTCCGCCCGCGGGCGGCAAACACCACTTTCGCACCGCCATGGGCGAGCATGCCGCCAACATAGAGACCGATTGCACCGGCTCCCATGATGCCGATATTCGGTTCTGCTTGCGCGGTCTCACTGCCCATTGCTTGCTAGCCTTTTCCTGAGCGCTCTTTCCTGAGCCGGTTCCAGAATTCCAGACGCTTGCGGATGTCGCGCTCGAAACCGCGCTCGGCCGGATCATAGAAGGTCTTGCGGCCCATCGCCTCGGGAAAATAGTCCTGTCCGGAAAAGGCGTCTGGCTCGTCGTGATCGTAGCGGTAGCCTTCATTGTAGCCCTCCGCCTTCATCAGCTTGGTCGGTGCATTCAGGATATGCTTGGGCGGCAGCAGCGATCCACCCTGTTTGGCAGCCCGCATGGCGGCCTTGTAGGCAACGTAGACCGAATTGGATTTGGGCGCGGTGGCGAGATAGACGCAGGCCTGGGCCAGGGCGAGTTCGCCTTCGGGCGAGCCGAGAAAATCATAGGCATCCTTGGCCGCGTTGGCGATCACCAGCGCCTGGGGGTCGGCCATGGCGATTTCCTCGGACGCCATGCGGACCAGCCGACGGGCGAGGAACAGCGGGTCCTCGCCGGCATCGAACATGCGGCAGAGATAGTAGAGTGCTGCATCGGGATCCGAGCCGCGGACCGACTTGTGCAGCGCGGAGATCAGATTGTAATGCCCGTCCTGGCTCTTGTCGTAGACCGGCGCGCGGCGCTGGACCACCTTGACCAGTGCTTCGGTATCGAACACCTCGTCCTGCCGGGCGGCGCGCCAGACTTCTTCGGCCAGCGTCAGCACAGCGCGGCCATCGCCGTCGGCCATGCCGAGCAGGCTCAGCCGGGCATCGGCGTCGAGCGGCAACGGCTTTCCGGTGTCTTCCTCGGCACGGAGGAGCAGGTTTTCCAGACTGTCCTGATCATGCGATTTGAAGGTCAGAACCCGGGCACGCGACAAAAGCGCGGCGTTGAGTTCGAAGGACGGGTTTTCCGTGGTCGCGCCAACCAGCACGATGGTGCCGTCTTCCATCACCGGCAGGAAGCTGTCCTGCTGCGCCCGGTTGAAGCGATGGATCTCGTCGACGAACAGCAGGGTCTGGCGACCACTCATGCGCCGGGCACGGGCTGTCTCGAACACCTTCTTGAGATCGGCCACACCGGAGAAGATCGCCGAGATCTGGTCGAATGCCAGATCCGTCTCACCGGCGAGCAGCCGTGCCACCGTGGTCTTGCCGGTGCCGGGCGGGCCCCAGAAGATCATCGAGCCGAGGCTGCCCGAGGCGATCATCCGGGTGATCACGCCGTCCTCACCGGTCAGATGCAGTTGCCCGGTAACCTCGGCCAGGGTGGCAGGCCGCAGCCGGTCGGCAAGCGGACGGTGCCCGCTCGGCGCGGCGCCGGGTGTGGCAAACAGATCGCTCATCGCCTCACCGGATGATCTGGCGGATGCGCTGGCCACCACGGACGATCTCGAAACGCCAAAAGCTGGCGCCTTCTGACAGGAGCTGTTCGAGGATGTCGACATTGGCAATTTCCACGCCGTTGATCACGGCAATCAGATCCCCGGGCCGGAAGCCGTAACGCCCGGCAAGCGAGCGCGCCGGTACCTCTGTCACAATTACCCCGCGGAGCGATTGCGGAAGCCGCATCTTGTTGGCCAGCCGCGGCGTGATGTTGGAGACGGAAGCACCCGAGAACGGGTTCTCGCCCCTCAGGATGCGGCGATCGCGCGGATCATCTTCCGGTGGCGCCTGCAGCGTGACTTCCACGGTCCTGCGGCCTCCCCGCGCCAGCACGTCCAGTTGCGCCTTCGTGCCGACCGCTGTGGTTGCCAACCGGTAGCCAAGAGCATCGGGATGTTCTATCGGGCGGCCATTGAACCCAAGCACGATGTCGCCGATGCGTAAGCCGGCGTCGGCGGCCGGTCCGCCCTCGGTGACATTGGCCACGAGTGCCCCTGCTGCCCGGCTCAGTCCCAGGGCTTCGGCGATGTCAGCCGTTACCGGGTCGAATGCGGCGCCGATATAGGGCGGCTCAAAAATCTCACCCCCCGATTGCGCAGTCTCGGCGACAGCGCGCACCAGATTGGCGGGGATGGCGAACCCAATGCCATTGGAGCCGCCGGAACGGGAAAAGATCGAGGAGTTGATGCCGATCAGCCGACCACTCATGTCGATCAGCGCACCCCCGGAATTGCCCGGGTTGATGGCGGCATCGGTCTGGATGAAGGAGCCGAAATCAGAAACACCGACGCTGTTGCGGGCAAGCGCCGAAACAATACCACTGGTCACGGTCTGCCCGACGCCGAAAGGGTTGCCGATCGCCAGCACGATATCGCCGACCTCGGTGTTGTCGGTGTCGCCGAATTCGACAATCGGAAACGGTCCCTCGCCTTCGATCTGCAGGATCGCCAAGTCGAAGCGCTCGTCCTTGAGCAGGATACGGCTCTGGAACTCGCGGCCATCGGCAAGCGCCACACGCACGTCGTCCGCGCCCTCGATAACATGGTTGTTGGTCACAACGATGCCGTTGCGCTGAATGATGACGCCGGAACCGAGCGCAGACTGTTTTTCGGTGCGGTTGGGCATGCGCTGCCCGAAGAAGCGTTCGAAAAACGGATCACCGGCAAATGGCGACAGACTGCGCTGAACCAGCCGGTCGGCATAGACATTGACCACAGCCGGCGCGGTTGCCTTCACCAGCGGCGAGAACGATTGCATCATGTCCGCACGCGAGCGCGGCACCTCGCGTCGCGGTTCGATGGATTGGGTGGGGCGAAGCTCCGGCGCCGGATCCGCGGGTGCGACTTCCTCCGCCCCGCCGCCAAATACATCGCGGAAGATCTTCCCGATCGTATCGCTTACCGTTTCTTCAGTTTTGCTCTGGGCTGTTGCCGGCACAAGCAACGGCGTTGCCACCACACACACAGCCAGCGAAGCCAACAGCAAGGCGCGCAACCGCGAACGATCTGGAATCATGTTGGTAATCCTCGGTGATTTTGGCCAGTATGGCCTGACTGCCACGGTAAAGTCATCATCACTTTGACCGCTTCATGGCAAGCTATGCGATGGGGTGCAACTATCGAAGCTCGACCAGTCGATGTGCTGTCACTTGTCAGTCGACCACCGTTTCAGGCGCACAGTTCTCTGGAGCACAGAAAAGGCCGGGCACACGAAGCACCCGGCCTGTCATGTCTGGCAATGCCCGAAAAGAGAAGCGCTTACGCTGCTTCTTCTTCACCCGAAGCGGCTTCCAGAGCCGTGCGAGCGCGGTCCTTGGCACCCTTGGCGTCGACATCGCGGTCGACGAACTCGACAACGGCCATCGGAGCATTGTCGCCGGTGCGGTAACCAGCCTTCATGATCCGGATGTAGCCGCCGTTGCGGGTGGCGTAGCGGGTTGCGATGGTGTCGAACAGCTTGCGCACGGCCTCGTTGTCGCGGATCTGCGAGATCGCCTGGCGGCGGGCATGCAGATCGCCGCGCTTTCCGAGCGTGACGAGCTTTTCAACGATCGGACGGATTTCCTTGGCTTTCGGCAAGGTGGTCACGATCTGCTCATGTTCGATGAGCGAAGCCGCCATGTTGGCGAACATCGCCTTGCGGTGGCTAGAGGTACGGTTAAGCTTGCGACCTGAATTTCCATGGCGCATGGCTAGTCTCCTTCACATGCAGGCGCACGCCTGCCGTTTGACGGTTTAATACTGGTCTTCGTAACGCTTGGCGAGATCTTCGATGTTTTCCGGCGGCCAGGACGGAACTTCCATACCCAGATGCAGGCCCATGGAAGCGAGTACTTCCTTGATCTCGTTGAGCGACTTGCGGCCAAAGTTCGGAGTCCGGAGCATTTCCGCTTCGGTCTTCTGAATCAGGTCGCCGATATAGACGATGTTGTCGTTCTTCAGGCAGTTGGCCGAACGGACCGAAAGTTCCAGCTCGTCGACCTTCTTGAGAAGCGACGGGTTGAAAGCCAGTTCCGCGACGGTTTCCTCGTGAACTTCCTTCTGCGGTTCGTCGAAGTTGACGAACACACCGAGCTGGTCCTGAAGAATGCGAGCGGCGTAGGCCACAGCATCCTCGCCGCTGACCGAACCATCGGTTTCGATGTTCAGCGTCAGCCGGTCGTAATCAAGAACCTGACCTTCGCGGGTGTTTTCCACCTTGTAGGAGCACTTCTTGACCGGCGAGTAGAGGCTGTCGACCGGGATAAGGCCGATCGGGGCATCTTCAGCGCGGTTACGGTCAGCCGGCACGTATCCCTTGCCGTTGTTGACGGTGAATTCCATGCGGATTTCAGCGCCATCATCGAGCGTGCAGAGGACGTGATCGGGGTTGAGGATCTCGATGTCGCCTACGGTCTGGATGTCGCCGGCCTTGACCACACCGGGTCCCTGCTTGCGAACGACCATGCGCTTGGCTTCGTCGCCTTCCATGCGGATAGCGATTTCCTTGATGTTCAGGATGATGTCGGTGACATCTTCGCGAACGCCGGGGATCGAAGAGAATTCATGCAGTACACCGTCGATCTGCACTGCGGTGACAGCAGCGCCCCGCAGTGAAGACAGAAGAACCCGACGCAGGGCGTTGCCCAGTGTCAGGCCGAAGCCACGCTCGAGCGGTTCTGCAACCACGGAAGCCTTTGTGCGGCCCGAGGTGTTGAACTCGACCTTGCTTGGCTTGATCAGTTCCTGCCAGTTTTTCTGAATCATGTCTGTTGCCTTCCTGTTGCCGCACTATCCAATCGTGCGGCCAAGTGAGAAGAGGATCAAACGGGCGCCGGGAGAGCCGGACCCGCTGAAATTCGGCAGTCGGTTAGACCCGGCGCTTCTTGCGCGGACGGCAACCATTGTGCGGAATCGGCGTTACATCACGGATCGATGTGATGACCAGACCTGCAGCCTGAAGCGCGCGAAGCGCGGACTCACGGCCCGAGCCGGGACCGCAAACTTCAACTTCAAGTGTCTTCATGCCGTGATCCTGCGCCTTCTTGGCAGCATCTTCAGCAGCCATCTGGGCTGCAAAAGGGGTCGACTTGCGCGAGCCCTTGAAGCCCTTCGAACCGGCAGACGACCAGGAAATCGCATTTCCCTGTGCGTCGGTGATGGTGATCATCGTGTTGTTGAAGGACGAGTTGACGTGCGCAACGCCCGTCGAAATATTCTTGCGTTCGCGCTTTTTGACGCGTGTGGCTTCTTTCGCCATGATTTTTCCTTTCGAGATATCAGCACCGCCGTAGCACCAGCGGCTCCACCGGGTTCACCCAGGCTGCAGTCCAAACTTCAAAGCGGTGGTTGCACCAACCACCGCCCCTGATCCGGAACCGCCCCTCAGGCGAAGCCCAATTACTTTTTCTTGCCGGCAATCGCCTTGGCCGGACCCTTGCGGGTGCGGGCATTGGTGTGGGTCCGCTGACCACGCACCGGCAGGCCGCGACGATGGCGAAGACCGCGGTAGCAGCCAAGGTCCATCAGACGCTTGATGTTCATCGAGTTCTCACGGCGCAGGTCGCCTTCAACCTGGTAGTCGCGGTCGATGGTTTCACGGATCTGCAGGATCTCTGCATCCGAAAGCTGATTGACGCGGCGATCAAGCGGGATACCAACCTTCTCGACGATTTCGGAAGCGAACTTCGCGCCGATGCCGTGGATGTAGGTCAGCGCGATCACAACGCGCTTGTTTGTCGGAATGTTTACGCCAGCTATGCGGGCCATTTGCTTCTCCATGTGGGCCGGGACAGATCTGATCTGGCCGGCGGGTTATTGTTGACCCGCGTCCGGTGGAGGCCGGCCCTTGCGGGGTAGTCTCTTGACCAGGTTCGACGTTCAGCCAAAGGGATGGCGAGGATCCTGGGGAGTATGCAACCCGACACACTAAAAGCGACCAGAACCGTTGCCTCAAGTCTTCGAGGGAACGTGCCGGTCGCCTGGATGTCGCGAGTTAGGCTGCTCTTAACGGAACATGGAGGCTTTCGTCAAGCTCTTCGCGTTCGCTAATTCATCGTTTCGCTTGCCAGACGGGCGGTCAAAGCCGTAGCCAACCGCCCATCCGACTGTTCAATCAGTTCACAACGAGGCCAGTACGGCTTCGATTTCTTCCGTGACCGCATCAATGCTCGCCATGCCATCGACTGTGCGTAGCGCACCCTTGGCATAGTAGTAACCGGTCAGCGGCGCGGTCTTCTTGTAATACTCGCGCAGGCGTTCTTCGAACACCTCGGGGTTATCGTCCCTGCGCACCGGCTGCCCGGCGGCGGCGGCCTCTTCGGCCCGCTTGACGATGCGGCCCACGAGCGCTTCGTCGTCGACGAGCAGCTCAATCACCGTGTCGAGCTTCATGCCCTTGGCGCCCAGCATGGCTTCAACCGCATCGGCCTGAACGAGGGTGCGCGGGTAACCATCGAGGATGAAACCACGGGCACAGTCGGGCTGATCAATTCGCTCGGACACAATCGCATTGACGATATCATCGGAGACCAGTTCACCGGCATCCATTACCGCCTTGGCGCGTTTGCCGACATCGGTGCCGGCAGCCACAGCGGCCCGCAACATGTCGCCGGTCGACAGTTGCGGAATGCCGTGTTTTTCAACCAGACGCTGGGCCTGGGTCCCCTTGCCCGCACCTGGCGGTCCCAAAAGAATAAGTCTCATCGTCCCTTCTTGCCTCCCCGAAGTTTGGACTTCTTGATCAGCCCTTCATACTGCTGAGCAATAAGATGCCCCTGAATCTGCGCAACCGTGTCGAGCGTCACCGAAACGACGATCAGAAGCGACGTACCACCCAAATAGAACGGAACGCCGGTCTGCGCGATTAGGAATTCGGGTAAGAGACAAACGAAGATCAGGTACATGGCGCCGATCACGGTGATTCGCGTCAGCACGAAGTCAATATACTCGGCAGTCCGCTCGCCGGGACGGATGCCCGGAATGAAACCGCCGTGGCGCTTGAGGTTATCAGCCGTGTCCTTCGGATTGAACACGATCGCAGTGTAGAAAAACGCGAAGAAGCCGATCATCAGGGCGTAGAGCGCCATATAGGCCGGCTGTCCGTGACCGAGAGACGCCAACACGGTCGAAGCCCAACCCGGCAGGTTCTGTGTATTGGAGAAGCCTGCAATGGTGGCCGGCAGCAACAGCAGCGACGAGGCAAAGATCGGCGGAATGACGCCTGCGGTGTTGAGCTTGAGCGGCAGGTGCGAGGTATCGCCCTGGAACATCCGCGAGCCGACCTGGCGCTTTGGATACTGGATCAGCAATTGCCGTTGGGCGCGTTCGATGAACACGATGAAGGCAATCACGGCGATGGCCACGACGATCACGGCGATGATCAGTCCGGTCGAAAGTGCCCCGGTCCGGCCAAGTTCCAGCGTGCCTGCCACAGCCGATGGCAGGGCTGCCACGATACCGGCGAAAATGATCAGCGAAATGCCGTTGCCGATGCCGCGCGCAGTGATCTGCTCACCAAGCCACATCAGGAACATGGTGCCGCCGACAAGGCTGATGACGGTGGCAATACGGAAGAACCAGCCCGGATCGGTGACGATTCCGTTGCCTGATTCGAGCCCGACCGCGATGCCATAGGCCTGCACGGTACCGAGAAGCACGGTGCCGTAGCGGGTGTACTGGTTGATGATCTTGCGGCCCTGCTCGCCCTCTTTCTTGAGCTGCTCAAGCGTGGGCACGACCGAGGTCATCAACTGGATGATAATCGAGGCGGAGATATAGGGCATGATGCCGAGCGCGAAAATTGCCATACGCTCGACGGCACCGCCGGAAAACATGTTGAAGAGACCGAGAATGCCGCCGGCCTGGCCCTCGAAAGCCTGGGCAAACGCATCGGGATTGATACCCGGGAGCGGAATGTAGGTCCCGAGGCGATACACCAGAAGCGCGCCAAGGGTGAACCAGATCCGCTTCTTGAGATCTTCCGCCTTGGCGAAAGCTCCGAAATTCAGATTGGAAGCGAGTTGTTCGGCTGCAGATGCCATTGCGTTCTCCGCGCGGACCATCCGGCGCCTGATGAACCCGATCATCTCCGGAGGGTCTGAGTTGGTTTCACCGGACCGTGCGGCCCGACCGGACTTACCGTATCTGACCCCTGCCCCAGTCGCCGCGGCTTACCGCGACAGCTGATCCCATATGGGATGAAAACCGCCCGATGTGAAGCACCGGGCGGTCAAAAATATTATTCTTCAGCAGCAGCCGGGGCTGGTGCGAGAAGCTTGATGGTACCGCCGGCCTTTTCGACCTTTTCAATCGCGGTGCGCGAAGCGCCTGCAACTTCAAGGGTCAGCTTGGCCTTCAGCTCGCCGTCGGCAAGCACGCGGACACCGTCCTTGGCGCGGCGGATGACGCCGGCAGCCTTGAGAGCTGCTGCGTCAACAGTGGCCTTGCCGTCGAGCTTGCCTGCATCGACGGCTGCCTGAATGCGGCCGACCGAAACGACATTGAAGTCGGTCGAGAAGACGTTCTTGAAGCCGCGCTTCGGCAGACGGCGGTAGATCGGCATCTGCCCGCCTTCAAAACCGTTGATGGAGACGCCGGAACGGGACTTCTGTCCCTTGACACCACGCCCACCGGTCTTGCCGGTACCGGAACCGATACCGCGACCTACGCGCTTGCGGTCCTTGTTTGCACCTTCGTTGTCGGTGATCTCATTGAGTTTCATGACGGTACACTCCCACTCACTTCTCGTCGACAACGCGAACGAGGTGGCTGACCGCGCGGATCATGCCACGAACGGACGGCGTGTCCTCGAGGGTCCGGACGCGGTGCATCTTGTTGAGGCCCAGGCCGATCAGCGTCTGGCGCTGAACGTTGGGACGGCGAATCGGGCTGCCGATCTGTTCGACGGTGACCGTCTTGCCCTTTTTATTGTCAGCCATGGTCTTGGCTCCCTAATACGATAAAGGCGGAGGCCCGATTACTCTTCGGCGCCGGCGGAGACACCGCGGCGTTCCTGGAGCGTGGAATACTTCAAGCCGCGCTGCGAAGCGATGTCCTTGGGGTGCATCTGGTTCTTGAGCGCGTCGAAAGTGGCGCGGATCATGTTGTAAGGGTTCGACGTACCCGTCGACTTTGCAACAACGTCCTGCATTCCGAGCGTTTCGAAGACCGCACGCATAGGGCCACCGGCAATGATACCGGTACCGGGCTTGGCGGCGCGCAGAAGCACCTTGCCAGCGCCGTGGCGGCCATGCACGTCGTGGTGCAGGGTACGGCCAGAGCGCAGCGGCACGAAAATCAGATCGCGCTTGGCGGATTCTGTCGCCTTGCGGATTGCTTCCGGCACTTCGCGTGCCTTGCCGTGGCCGAAGCCGACGCGGCCCTTCTGATCCCCGACAACCACCAGGGCTGCGAAACCGAAGCGACGGCCGCCCTTGACGACCTTGGCAACGCGGTTGATGTGTACGAGCTTGTCGACGAATTCGCTGTCGCGCTCGTCTTCTCTACCGCGGTTGTCGCGGCGACCTTCCTTGGCCATTGTCCTGTTCCTTATTCTTTTCCGGAATCAATCGGCTGGTTTGACTTAGAAGTTCAGACCGCCTTCGCGGGCTGCTTCAGCGAGTGCCTTGATGCGGCCATGATAGATGTATGCGCCACGGTCAAAGACCACTTCCTTGATGCCTGCCTTGACAGCACGCTCGGCAACAAGCTTGCCAACTGCTGCAGCTGCGGCAACATCTGCACCGGTCTTGAGGTCGGCGCGCAGGCCGGCGTCAAGCGTGGATGCCGCTGCAAGCGTACGGCCTGCAGCATCGTCGATAACCTGAACATAAATGTTCTTCGACGAGCGATGTACCGACAGGCGTGGGCGGCCATTGGCCACCGCTTTGATCTGGCGGCGGACCCGGTTGGACCGACGCGTAAGGGATTGTTTCCTGCTAGCCATTTCGCGTCTTCCTTACTTCTTCTTGCCTTCTTTGCGGACAATCCGCTCTTCAGCATACTTAACGCCCTTGCCCTTGTAGGGCTCCGGGCTCCGATAGGAACGGATCTCAGCAGCAACCTGGCCAAGCACCTGCTTGTCGATGCCGGTGATAACGATTTCCGTCGGCTTCGGGCAAGCAATGTTGACGCCCTTGGGCGGCTGGTAGACGACGTCATGGCTGAAGCCAAGCGCCAGCTGCAGGTTCTGGCCCTGCATGGCAGCGCGGTAACCGACGCCGTTGATCTCGAGCTTGCGCTCATAGCCGTCCTTCACACCGGTGAGGATGTTGGCGACCATGGTGCGCGACATGCCCCATTTGGAGCGCGCGTCCTTGGAATTATCAACGGGAGTGACCGAAATCGCGTTGTCTTCGAGCTTGAGCGACACTTCGTCGTTCGCAACAAAAGTCAACTCGCCCTTTGGACCCTTGGCGACCACAGTCTGACCGTTGATCGTCGCTGTGACGCCGGCGGGGACTGGGACGGGTTTTTTACCGATACGAGACATTGTTCAACCTGTCTGTTCGAGTTGGAGGCTCTGCACGATCAGAAGATCGAGCAGAGAACCTCACCACCAACATTGTGCTCGCGCGCAACATGATCAGCCAAAACGCCCTTCGGAGTCGAAAGGATCGTGATGCCGAGACCGTTGGCGACCTGCGGAATGGACTTGACGGAGACGTACACGCGACGGCCCGGCTTGGACACGCGGGCGATCTCGCGGATCACCGGTGCGCCTTCATGGTACTTGAGCTCAATGCTCAGTTCCGACTTGCCGTTGTCGTATGCGACTTCGGTGTATCCGCGGATGTAGCCTTCCGACTGCAGCACGTCGAGTACGCGGGCGCGCAGCTTCGAGGCAGGAGTCGATACGGAAGACTTGCGGCGAGCGACGCCGTTGCGGATGCGGGTGAGCATATCACCCAGAGGATCAGTCATTGCCATATTGCGTGCTCCTTACCAGCTCGACTTGACCAGGCCTGGCACCTTGGCCAGCGACCCGAGTTCACGCAATGCGATACGCGACATGCCAAGCTTGCGGTAATAAGCGCGCGGGCGGCCGGTAACTTCGCAACGATTGCGAACGCGAATCTTCGACCCGTTGCGCGGCATTTCGGCCAGCTTCAGGGTTGCACGGAAGCGTTCCTCGATCGGAAGCTCCTGATTCTTGGTGATCGCCTTCAGCTCTGCGCGCTTTGACGCATCACGAGCGACCAGTTTGCGGCGGCGCTGGTTCTTTTGAATTGCGCTGACTTTCGCCATATCAGATATCCTTTTTACGAATGCCGTTACGATTACTGGCGGAATGGGAAGTTGAACTCTTTCAAGAGAGCCCGTGCTTCGTCATCCGTTGGTGCCGTCGTACAAACGATGATGTCCATGCCCCAGATCTGATCAACCTTGTCGTAGTTGACCTCCGGAAACACGATGTGCTCCTTGATGCCCATGGCGAAGTTGCCACGGCCGTCAAAGCTCTTCGGGTTCAGTCCGCGAAAGTCACGAACGCGCGGCAGCGCGATGGTGATCAGACGGTCCATGAATTCAAACATGCGAGCGCCGCGCAACGTGACCTTGGCGCCAATCGGCATCTGTTCACGAAGCTTGAAGCCTGCAATCGAATTGCGGGCGCGGGTGATGACCGGCTTCTGACCGGCAATCGCAGCGAGATCCTCAGCCGCAACCGCAGGCTTCTTGGAATCGGCTGTCGCTTCACCAACACCCATGTTGATGACAATCTTGTCGAGGCGCGGGATCTGCATTTCGTTTGCATAGGCAAACTGGTCCTGCATGGCCTTGCGAATACGCTCGACATATTCCTTCTTGAGCCGCGGCTCGTACTTATCAGCCATCGATGACCACTCCCGAACGCTTGGCGACGCGCACCTTTTTCTCACCCTCGATGCGGAACCCGACGCGGGTCGGCTTGCCGTCCTTGGGGTCGGCAACTGCGAGGTTGGACAGGTGAAGCGAGGCTTCCTTGTTGATAATGCCGGCTTCCTGGGTCTGGGTCTGGCGCTGATGGCGCTTGACCATGTTGAGACCACGGACAACCGCACGGTCTTCCTTGGGCATCACAGCAAGAACTTCGCCAGTACGGCCCTTGTCCTTGCCGGTAAGAACGACGACCTTGTCGCCTTTGCGGATCTTTTGCATCGGTTTCGTTCCTTACAGCACTTCGGGAGCCAGCGAGATGATCTTCATGTGGCTCTTGGCGCGCAATTCGCGCGGAACCGGTCCGAAGATACGGGTGCCGATCGGCTCTTTCTTGTTGTCGATCAGGACAGCTGCATTGCCGTCGAAACGGATCACGCTGCCGTCGGCGCGGCGAATGTCTTTGGCTGTACGAACGACAACCGCCTTCATCACATCACCCTTCTTGACGCGGCCGCGCGGAATTGCCTCCTTGATCGAGACGACGATAACGTCGCCGATAGAAGCATATTTCCGCTTGGAACCGCCCAAAACCTTGATGCACATGACACGACGAGCGCCGGAATTATCCGCGACGTCGAGGTTTGTCTGCATCTGAATCATATCAGGCCGCCTTCTTGTTGTTACCGGCACGGTTGGGCTCACAGGCCCCCTATACCAGCTTGGGAATCAATTCTTTTTTGCGCGGAAAGGTTATTGCCAGGGTGGTTTCCCCTAAGGGACCTTCCGTGCGCTGAAAGCAGAAGAACGCCCGTTACCGGGGCGTTCTGCGCCAATGGCCTGCTTCATACAGGATTCTCGGCGGGGCGCAAGGGCCCTCGCCTCAAAACCTATTCATTCAAGCCTGGACGGCCTCGACGACAGTCCAGCGTTTGTCCTTGGAAATGGGCGCGCATTCCTGGATGGAAACCTCATCGCCCACCTTGTACTGATTGTTTTCGTCATGCGCCTTGTAGTTCTTGGTGCGACGAACAATCTTCCGCATGACCGGATGTGCGAAACGGCGTTCCACCCGGACAACCACGGTCTTCTCGTTCTTGTCACTGACAACAGTGCCCTGCAGAATGCGTTTTGGCATTATCTTGGTCCTTAGGCCTTAGCTTCAGCCGCCTTCTGGCGGGCAATAGTCTTGATGCGTGCGATATCGCGGCGTACCTGCTGTACGCGCGATGTCTTTTCGAGCTGGCCGGTGGCGCCCTGGAAACGCAGATTGAACTGCTCTTTCTTCAGCTTGGCAAGCTCATCATTGAGTTGGTCGACGCTCATGGCGCGAACTTCAGCGGCTTTCATGATCCGTCTCCTTACTCTGCGATGCGCTGGACGAAGCGGGTCTTGACCGAAAGCTTGGCTGCGCCGAGACGCAGGGCTTCGCGGGCGAGCTCTTCGCTGACGCCATCAATTTCGAACATGATCCGGCCGGGCTTGACCTTTGCAGCCCAGTAGTCAACCGAACCCTTGCCCTTACCCATACGGACTTCGGTAGGCTTCGATGTGACCGGAACGTCCGGGAAGATGCGGATCCACACGCGGCCGGCACGCTTCATGTGACGCGTGATGGCCCGGCGGGCTGCTTCGATCTGACGTGCATTCACACGATCAGGTTCTTGTGCCTTCAAGCCGTAGGAACCGAAATTCAAGTCCGAGCCGCCCTTGGCGACGCCCTTGATGCGGCCCTTGAACTGCTTGCGGTACTTGGTACGCTTTGGCTGCAACATTGTTTAATTCTCCGAATTATCTGCCTGGCGCAAAATCAGGCGTTTTCGCGCCGACGATTGCCGCCAGAAGCGTCGCCTTCAGTGGCACGACGTTCAGACGCCATTGGATCATGCTCAAGAATTTCGCCCTTGAAGATCCAGACCTTGACGCCGCAAATACCGTAAGCGGTCTTTGCTTCCGCTGTGCCGTAATCGATGTCAGCGCGCAGCGTGTGAAGCGGAACGCGGCCTTCACGATACCATTCGGTACGCGCGATTTCTGCACCGCCGAGACGGCCGCCGCAGGTGATCTTGATGCCTTCGGCGCCAAGACGCATGGCCGACTGAACCGAACGCTTCATGGCGCGGCGGAACGCGATACGGCGCTCGAGCTGCTGGGCGATCGACTGGGCAACGAGCGTCGCGTCGACTTCGGGCTTGCGGACTTCAACGATGTTGAGGTGCGTTTCCGAGTTGGTCATCTCGCTGAGCTTGCGGCGCAGCTTCTCGATGTCCGCACCCTTCTTGCCGATGATCAGGCCGGGACGGGCTGCGTGGATGGTCACGCGGCACTTCTTGTGCGGGCGTTCGATGACAACCTTGGAAATGCCGGCCTGCTTGAGTTCGGCGAGAAGATACTTGCGGATCTTCAGGTCTTCGTGAAGCAGCTTGCCATATTCGGCGTTGTCGGCAAACCAGCGGCTGTCCCAGGTACGGTTAATGCCGAGGCGGAAACCGATAGGATTGATTTTCTGACCCATTATGCGGCCTCCTCTGTGGCTTCCACTTCACGCACCACGATAGTCAGGTGAGAGAATGGCTTTTCGATCCGCGAAGAACGGCCGCGGCCGCGAGCATGGAAGCGCTTCATGACGATGGACTTGCCAACGTAGGCCTCAGCGACAACCAGCGAATCAACGTCGAGATCGTGGTTGTTTTCGGCGTTCGCGATCGCGGATTCAAGCGTCTTCTTGACTGTCGATGCGATCCGCTTGCGCGAAAACTCAAGCTCGGCCAACGCCTTATCAACCTTCTTGCCGCGAATGAGAGCTGCAACCAGGTTAAGCTTCTGCGGGCTGATACGAATAGTGCGGGCGACGGCCTGCGCTTCGTTGGTCTTGAGCCGGCGTTCGGTTTTTGCCTTGCCCATGATTACTTCCTCTTCGCTTTCTTGTCGGCGCCGTGGCCATAATAGGTCCGCGTCGGGGAATATTCGCCAAACTTCTGGCCGACCATCTCTTCTGAGACGTTGACCGGGATATGTTTGTTTCCGTTGTAAACGCCGAATGTCAGGCCGACGAACTGCGGCATGATGGTGGAGCGGCGGCTCCAGGTCTTGATTACTTCGTTGCGGCCGCCTTCGCGCACCTTCTCAGCCTTCTTGAGAAGATAGCCGTCAACAAACGGACCTTTCCAAACTGAACGAGCCATTGGAGACTTCCTCTCTTACTTCTTACGCTGGTGGCGCGAGCGCATGATGAACTTGTCGGTTGACTTGTTCGAACGTGTACGCTTGCCCTTGGTCGGCTTGCCCCACGGGCTCACCGGGTGACGACCACCGGAGGTACGGCCTTCACCGCCGCCGTGCGGGTGATCGACCGGGTTCATCGCTACGCCGCGGACATGCGGACGTTTGCCCTTCCAGCGCGAACGACCGGCCTTGCCGTCATTGATGTTGGCGTGGTCCGGGTTCGACACCGCACCGACGGTTGCAAGGCAGGAGCCCTGGACCAGACGCTGTTCGCCCGAATTGAGGCGCAGGATTGCCATGCCCTGGTCACGACCGACCAGCTGGGCGTAGCCGCCGGCCGAGCGGGCGATCTGGCCACCCTTTGCAGGCTTCATCTCGATGTTGTGGACGATCGTACCGACCGGCATGAACTGAAGCGGCATGCAATTGCCTGGCTTCACGTCGACCGCCTTGTCCGACGAGATCACCTTGTCGCCGGCAGTCAGACGCTGCGGAGCGAGAATGTAGGACTTTTCGCCGTCGGCATAGGTGATGAGCGCGA
This sequence comes from Parahoeflea halophila, assembly GCF_900220985.1. GTDB lineage: Bacteria > Pseudomonadota > Alphaproteobacteria > Rhizobiales > Rhizobiaceae > Hoeflea > Hoeflea halophila. Next base: position 40,774 of record NZ_OCPC01000006.1, on the reverse strand, counting down.
TGAATGCGGTCCGGTTGGGATCGTATTCCATACGCTCCACGGTGGCCTCAACGTCGAACTTGCGACGCTTGAAATCAACCATGCGGTAGGTGCGCTTGTGACCACCACCAATCGACTGGGCCGTAACCCGGCCTGCATTGTTGCGGCCACCCTTGCTGTGGAGGCCCTGGGTCAAGGACTTGACCGGCTTCCCGCGATGAAGACCCGAACGATCAACGATGACCAGCTGACGCTGGCTCGGGGTCGTCGGATTGTAACTTTTCAGTGCCATTTTCCTGTTCCCTTTTGGGGGCTTGTTTCCGCGCGGACCTTACAGACCGGTGGAGACGTCGATCGACTGACCTTCGGCAAGCGTCACATACGCCTTTTTCACGTCGGTCTGACGACCTGCGATGCCACGGAAGCGCTTGGTCTTACCCTTGCGCAGAAGCGTGTTGACAGCCGTTACCTTGACACCGAACAGCGCTTCGACAGCAGCCTTGATTTCAGGCTTGGAAGCACGCCGGGCAACATTGAAGACAACCTGGTTCTGTTCAGACACCATGGTCGACTTTTCGGTGATCGCCGGAGAGACGATCACATCATAATGGCGAATATCCGTCATTTGAAGCGCTCCTCCAGAGCAGCAACCGCGTCCTTGGACAAGACCAGCTTGCCGCGACGCAGGATGTCGTAGACGTTGATGCCCTGGACCGGCAGCACATCCACGTTCGGAATGTTCTTGGCCGCAAGGCGGAAGTTCTGGTCAAGCTCGGCACCGCCGATGAACAGAGCGTTGGTCAGACCGAGCTTGGACAGCGAAACGGTCAGGGCCTTGGTCTTGGCCTCGGCAGCCGACAGGTTGTCGACGACGATGATGTCGGATGTCATTGCCTTTGCCGAAAGCGCATGACGCAGAGCCAGTGCACGGACCTTCTTGGGCAGGTCGTGGGCGTGGCTGCGCTCAACCGGACCATGGGCCCGGCCGCCGCCACGGAACTGCGGCGCGCTTGCAGCGTGGTGACGGGCGCGGCCCGTACCCTTCTGCTTGAACATCTTGGCGCCGGTGCGAGCGACTTCCGAACGGCCGAGGGTCTTGTGACCACCCTGCTGCTTCTTGGCCAGCTGCCAGCGCACGGTGCGCTGGATCAGATCCTGGCGCGGGTCGAGACCGAAGATCGCGTCGGAAAGCGAAATCTTTCCTGCGTCCTTGCCCTCAAGTGTGGTGACGGTGAGATCCATTATTCGGCTCCCTCATTCGATACGTTGGCTGCGGCGCGGAGCGCGGCAGGGAGAGGCGCATCAGCCGGGATGCCGGACTTGACGGCGTCGCGAACGACGATCCAGGTTCCCTTGGAGCCCGGTACCGCGCCCTTGACCAGGATCAGGCCGCGATCAACATCGGTCGAAACAATTTCGAGGTTCTGCGTGGTGACGCGGGTTTGACCCATGTGACCAGCCATCTTCTTGCCCTTCCAGACCTTGCCCGGATCCTGGTTGGAACCGGTCGAGCCGTGGGAACGGTGCGAGACCGAAACACCATGGGTGGCGCGAAGACCGCCGAAGCCGTGGCGCTTCATGGGGCCGGCAAAGCCCTTACCCTGGGTGATGCCGGAGACGTCGACCAGCTGACCGGCAACAAAGTGCTCGGCAGTGATCTCGGCGCCCACATCGATCAAGTTGTCGGCGCTTACGCGGAACTCGACGAGCTTGGCCTTGGGTTCGACATTGGCGATGGCGAAGTTGCCGCGCATTGCCTTCGACGTATTCTTGACCTTGGCAACACCGGCTCCGAGCTGAACAGCGGTGTAGCCGTTCTTCTCTTCCGTACGCTGTGCCACCACCTGGCAGTTTTCCAACCGCAGGACGGTTACGGGCACATGATCACCGGCGTCATTGTAGACCCGTGTCATACCCAGTTTTTGTGCAATCACACCTGAACGCATCGGTTCATTCCTCTTGAGATGAGCCTGTCGGGGGCCTGCCCCTTCATGCCTCGTTCCCTGTCTTCAAGGCCCAGGGCCTTAAAGCTTGATTTCCACATCGACGCCCGCGGCGAGATCCAGCTTCATAAGCGCATCTACGGTCTGGGGTGTCGGATCAACGATGTCGAGAAGGCGCTTATGGGTGCGCATTTCGAACTGCTCGCGGCTCTTCTTGTCGATGTGCGGCGATCTGTTGACAGTGAATTTTTCGATCCGTGTCGGCAGCGGCACCGGGCCCCGTACGCTTGCGCCGGTCCGCTTTGCCGTCGACACGATTTCACGCGTGGAGGCGTCAAGGATCCGGTGGTCAAACGCCTTGAGGCGGATGCGGATGTTCTGGCCGTTCATTCGACTTGTCCTTGCTTGTGTGAGAGCCGCATGGTCCGAAACCCTCGGACCATGCGCCCTGACCCAGTTTGTTACTCGATGATCGAAGCGACGATGCCGGCGCCGACGGTGCGGCCGCCTTCGCGGATGGCGAAGCGCAGCTTTTCTTCCATCGCGATCGGCACGATCAGCGATACTTCAGCCGAGATGTTGTCGCCGGGCATCACCATTTCCGTGCCTTCCGGCAGCGTCACAATGCCCGTCACGTCGGTGGTGCGGAAATAGAACTGCGGACGGTAGTTGGTGAAGAACGGCGTGTGACGGCCACCCTCTTCCTTGGTCAGGATGTAGGCTTCTGCGGTGAACTTGGTGTGCGGCTTGACCGAACCGGGCTTGCACAGAACCTGACCACGCTCGACGTCCTCACGGCCAACGCCGCGAAGCAGCGCGCCGATGTTGTCGCCGGCCTGGCCCTGATCGAGCAGCTTGCGGAACATTTCAACGCCGGTGCAGGTGGTCTTCTGGGTGTCGCGGATACCGACGATCTCGATTTCCTCGCCAACCTTGACAACGCCACGCTCGACACGGCCGGTCACGACGGTGCCGCGGCCCGAGATCGAGAACACGTCTTCGATCGGCATCAGGAACGGCTGGTCGATCGGACGCTCAGGGGTCGGGATGTACTCGTCGACGGTCTTCATCAGCGCGCGGATCGCGTCTTCGCCCTGAGCCTTGTCGCCCTCGGAGAGCGCCACCAGAGCCGAACCCTTGGTGATCGGAATGTCGTCGCCCGGGAAGTCATAGGACGACAGCAGTTCGCGGACTTCCATCTCGACGAGCTCGAGCAGCTCCTCGTCGTCGACCTGGTCGACCTTGTTGAGGAACACCACCAGCGACGGAACGCCAACCTGGCGGGCCAGAAGGATGTGCTCGCGGGTCTGCGGCATCGGGCCGTCGGCAGCCGACACGACCAGGATCGCGCCGTCCATCTGCGCGGCACCGGTGATCATGTTCTTGACGTAGTCGGCGTGGCCGGGGCAGTCGACGTGGGCGTAGTGGCGGGTTTCGGTCTCATACTCGACGTGTGCGGTCGAGATGGTGATGCCGCGAGCCTTTTCCTCAGGCGCAGCGTCAATCTGGTCGTAGGCCTTGAAGTCACCGAAAAACTTGGTGATCGCAGCCGTCAACGAGGTCTTGCCGTGGTCAACGTGACCAATCGTGCCGATGTTAACGTGCGGCTTTGTGCGCTCGAACTTACCCTTTGCCATCTTCGGCTCTCCATTCTCATTCAGCCCGTAGCGGGCAAATTGCTGTTTCTGTCTCCGGGCCGGTCCGCGCCCTCAGGCGCTGAACCGGGGATCCGGCAAATTATGCGTATTTCGCCTGAATCTCCTGGGAGACATTCGACGGTACCGCCGCGTAGTGATCAAATGTCATCGAGTACTGAGCCCGGCCCTGGGACATGGAGCGCAGTGTGTCGACATATTTGAACATGTTGGCCAGAGGCACATGGGCGGAGATGACAACGGCGATGCCGCGCATTTCCTGGCCCTGGATCTGACCACGGCGGGAGTTGAGGTCACCGATCACGTCACCGACGTAATCTTCAGGTGTAATGACTTCCACGGCCATGATCGGCTCGAGCAGCTGCGGACCCATGAACTTCGAGTTTTCACGGAAGCAGGCACGACCGGCGATCTCGAAGGCGAGGACGCTGGAGTCCACGTCGTGGTAAGCACCATCGACGAGGGTTGCCTTGATGCCGAGCATCGGGAAGCCAGCAAGCGGACCGGAGTTCATCACGCTGTTGATGCCCTTCTGGACGCCAGGGATGTATTCCTTCGGCACCGAACCACCAACGATCTTGGATTCGAAGATGAACTCTTCGCTCTCTTCGTTGGGCTCGAACTGGATCTTGACGCGGGCGAACTGACCCGAACCACCCGACTGCTTCTTGTGGGTGTAATCGGCTTCGTAGGCCTTGGTGATCGATTCACGGTAGGCAACCTGCGGCGCACCCACATTCGCTTCGACCTTGAACTCGCGACGCATGCGGTCGACGAGAATGTCGAGGTGCAACTCACCCATACCGGCGATGATGGTCTGACCGGATTCTTCGTCGGTCTTGACCCGGAACGAAGGATCCTCGGCTGCCAGGCGGTTGAGCGCGAGGCCCATCTTTTCCTGGTCGCCCTTGGTCTTCGGTTCGATCGCGATCTGGATCACCGGCTCGGGGAATTCCATGCGCTCGAGGATGACCGGCTTGAGCGGATCGCAAAGCGTGTCGCCTGTCGTGGTTTCCTTGAGTCCTGCAAGAGCAACGATGTCGCCTGCGAATGCTTCCTCGATATCCTCACGGGAGTTCGAGTGCATCTGCAGCATACGGCCGACGCGCTCGCGCTTTTCCTTGACCGTGTTCATCACCGACTGGCCCTTTTCGAGCTTGCCGGAATAGATGCGGGCAAAGGTCAGCGAACCGACGAAGGGGTCGTTCATGACCTTGAAGGCCAGCATCGACAGCGGGGCCTCGTCGGAAGCCGAACGCGTGGTTTCCTCTTCGGTCTTGACGTCGATGCCTTCGATGGCAGGAACTTCAGCCGGGCTCGGCAGGAAGTCGACAACGGCGTCGAGAAGCGGCTGAACGCCCTTGTTCTTGAAGGCCGATCCACAGAACATCGGGAAGAACTGAACAGCGATGGTGCCCTTGCGAACCAGCGCACGAATCTCGTCATTGTCAGGCATCTGGCCTTCGAGATAGCGCTCCATGGCAGCTTCGTCGGCTTCCACGGCAGTTTCGATGAGCAGTTCGCGGTACTCTTCGGCCTTCTCCTTGAGATCGGCCGGGATTTCCACGATGTCCCACTGAGCGCCGAGCGATTCATCGCGCCAGACCAGTGCGTTCATCTCGATGAGGTCGACAACACCCTTGAATTCGGTTTCGGCACCGATCGGCAGCTGCATGACAACAGGCGTTGCACCAAGACGGGTCTTGATCATCTTGACCGAGCGGTAGAAGTCTGCGCCGGTCTTGTCCATCTTGTTGCAGAAGATCATCCGCGGGACGTTGTACTTGTCGGCCTGGCGCCAGACGGTTTCGGTCTGCGGCTCAACGCCGGCATTGGCATCGAGAAGCGCGATCGCACCGTCGAGCACGCGCAGCGAACGCTCGACTTCAATGGTGAAGTCGACGTGGCCTGGGGTGTCGATGATGTTGAAGCGGCACATCTTGCCGTTGCGGCCCTTCCAGAAGGTGGTGGTTGCAGCAGAGGTGATGGTGATGCCACGCTCCTGCTCCTGCTCCATCCAGTCCATGGTGGCAGCGCCGTCATGAACTTCGCCGATCTTGTGCGACTTGCCGGTGTAGTAAAGAACACGCTCTGTGGTCGTGGTCTTGCCGGCGTCAATATGCGCCATGATGCCGAAGTTGCGGTAGTCTTCGATTGCGTATTCGCGGGCCATTGTGAATGCCTTTCGAGAACGGTTCGCTGATTACCAGCGGTAATGCGAAAATGCGCGGTTGGCGTCGGCCATCTTGTGGGTGTCTTCCCGCTTCTTGACAGCACTGCCGCGATTGTTCGCTGCGTCCATGAGTTCGCCCGAGAGGCGCTCGACCATGGTGGTTTCGTTGCGCTTGCGCGCAGCGGCGATCAGCCAGCGAATAGCAAGAGCCTGACGGCGCTCGGGACGAACATCGACCGGGACCTGATAGGTCGCGCCACCAACACGACGGGAACGAACTTCCACGTGCGGGGCAACATTTTCGAGCGCTGTGTGGAACTGGGCAACCGGCTCCGACTTGGACCGCGCCTCGACCTGATCAAGCGCACCATATACGATCTGCTCGGCAACTGATTTCTTGCCGTGCATCATGATGGCGTTCATGAACTTGGAGAGAACCAGGTCACCGAACTTCGGATCCGGGTTGATCTCACGCTTTTCTGCACTGTGACGTCGTGACATGCTTTTCGTCTTTCAACTGATGGGTCGAAACGGCCAGCTGCACCTTCATGCAGCCAACCGACACAATTACTTCGGACGCTTGGCGCCGTATTTCGAGCGGCGCTGCTTGCGGTTCTTGACACCCTGGGTATCGAGAACGCCACGGATGACGTGGTAACGCACACCCGGAAGGTCCTTCACGCGGCCGCCGCGGATCATGACCACGGAGTGTTCCTGAAGGTTGTGACCCTCACCCGGGATATACCCGATCACTTCATAGCCGTTGGTCAGACGGATCTTTGCAACCTTACGAAGCGCCGAGTTCGGCTTCTTCGGGGTCGTGGTGTACACACGGGTGCAAACGCCGCGCTTCTGCGGATTCTGCTCCAGCGCGGGAACCTTGTTGCGCTTTACCGGCGCCTGGCGCGGCTTGCGGATCAGCTGGTTTACAGTTGGCATGTAACCATCCCTTTAGAATTCATGTTTCGCCCTCTCGGGCACGTTGCCCGCGAACCGGATGCGCAAAATAAGGGCCGGACCGGTTCTACCGGAAGGCCCATAAAAGCAGAGGACACAATCGGCCGTGTCTTGCGTGCAGCATTGTCAGTTCACAGTGCAGTCAGAAACCGTGTTTGAGGCAAGTTCCAGAACGTGTCGTTCCGAAGAAAAGCGCCTCACATCGGTCTCGGTGGCCGGTAACTACGGATTTTCACGCATGCCGTCAAGACCATGCTGGAAATAATCGCAAATGGCCGCATCCTCCGCGCGCCGCCGAGAAGATGGCGACATATTATTGCGCAGAGCATCCCCAATCAAGTGTTTCGTTGCCCTGCCCCGGCCTTTGAGCCCGAACCACTGGGAATCGTCTCCGGCGGTGACTGACAATCCGCCGACTCAGGCGGCCGTCGTGCCGAGTCGCCTGTCGTTCGATCAATGGCTGCGGCGAAGCTAGCGTTTCTTTACAAGACCGATCAGGAACAACAGGATCACCGCCCCGATGGTCGCATGAATGATGGAACCGATCAGGCCGCCGCCGATGGATATGCCGATCATGGGCAGCAACAGCCCGGCAATGAACGCGCCGATGATGCCGACCACGATGTTGCCGATAAGGCCGAAGCCAAAGCCCTTCATGATCAGACCAGCCAGCCAGCCCGCAATTGCGCCGATCAGCAGAAATACAATCAATCCTTGGATGCCCATGCTGTCCTCCAATAGTTTCACGCTCCGCACTCCGGCCGGTAGTTACCTTTGCGGGACCGAGCCGGAACACTGCAGCCTGATGCCAATGACAGGCGAGATGCCTGCCGGGCGAAAGAGAACCACGGTTCACGTCCGTCAGCAAGCTCTGGCTTGCCGCCAGCATTGGCATCCCTGCCGGGTCACGGTCCAGCAGGCGCAATGGAGGCACCGCCAAACATTGCCTTTGCGAGGATGACGTGGGAGTAGTCGCTCAAACCAAGACACCGAAAGGACGAGCCTGTGATTTCTGACAATGACAATGCCGGCCATGGCGAGAGCGACACGACGGTTTTCATCATCACCGGCCGCGTCAACCAGGAAATGGGTGGGGACATGGCCGCAATCCATGTCATGCTTGCCGCCCCGGACGAGGATAGCGCGGTGCGGCTCTGCCTGGACGCGTTGTCAGCGAAGGGCTTTGCGGAAGCAGATCTCGACCAGATCGGACTGATGGGCGGCATGCCGGACGAAGAGCCGCATGCCTCGGCCTACCAGGGCGCCCTTGAGGGCGAGGTGGCGATCATCAATGTCGACACGGACGGCAGCTGAGCCGTCACCGCTTGCGCGGTCGGAATCTGGCAACACTCTGCCTGCAACAAAAAAGGCCGCCCCGAAAGGCGGCCTTTTGCATGTTTTGGACGAAACCGCCTATTCAGCAGGCGTCGGCTCTTCGCTGGCCATGTCGGTCAGCATCGGTGCGGCGGTTTCCGCGCCCGAGGTCTTGCGACGCTCATCCAGGATCAGATCGTCGCGCGAAGTGGCGATGCGACGGATCTGGGTCATGGTGCCGCCGGTACCCGCAGGCACCAGACGTCCGACGATGACGTTTTCCTTGAGACCCTGCAACGTGTCGACCTTGCCGGCAACAGCGGCTTCGGTGAGCACCTTGGTGGTTTCCTGGAACGACGCCGCCGAGATGAAGGACGGTGTCTGCAACGACGCCTTGGTGATGCCGAGCAACACCGGGTTGCCGGTGGCGGGCTTGCGGCCCTCCTCGATCAGGCGTTCGTTGACGTTGTCCAGTTCGATCTGATCCACATTGTCGCCGACGATGTAGACGGAATCACCGGAGTCGGTGATCTCGACCTTCTGCAGCATCTGGCGGACAATCACTTCGATGTGCTTGTCGTTGATCAGAACGCCCTGCAACCGGTAGACTTCCTGGATCTCGTTGACGAGGTAGGAAGCCAGAGCCTCCACGCCCTTGATCGCCAGGATGTCGTGCGGCGCGGGATTGCCGTCGAGGATATAGTCGCCCTTTTCGATGTAGTCGCCATCCTGAAGGTGGAAAGGCTTCCCCTTCGGAATGAGATACTCGACGGATTCAACCGTATCGTCGGCGGATTCGATCTGGATGCGGCGCTTGTTCTTGTAGTCGCGGCCGAAGCGGATGGTGCCATCGATCTCGGCGATGATGGCGTGATCCTTCGGACGACGTGCCTCGAACAGTTCCGCAACCCGCGGCAGACCACCGGTGATGTCCTTGGTCTTGGCGCTTTCGAGCGGCACGCGGGCGAGCACGTCACCCTGGCTGACCTTGGCGCCGGGCTCGACCGACAGGATCGCGTCCACGGACAACTGGAAGCGGGCTTCGCCACCACGTGCCAGCTTGGCGATCTCGCCGTTCTTGTCCTTGATGACAATGGACGGCTTGAGGTCGGCACCGCGCGGCGTCGAACGCCAGTCGATGACCTGACGCTTGGTGATGCCGGTTGCCTCGTCGGTGGCTTCGGAAACCGAGATGCCGTCGACGACATCTTCGAATTCCACGGTGCCTTCGACTTCGGTCATCATCGGGCGTGTATACGGATCCCACTCGGCCAGACGCTGGCCGCGCTTCACCGCATCGCCGTCATCGACATAGATCTTGGAGCCGTAGGCGACGCGCTGCGAGGAACGCTCGGTGCCGGATTCATCCAGGATCTGGATCGCCATGGAGCGGCCCATGGCAATCAGGTTGCCGTCGGAGTTGCGCAGCATGTTGCGGTTCTTGATCCGCACCGTGCCCTCATAGGAGGCTTCCAGGAACGACTGGTCGACCACGGTGGCCGTGCCGCCAAGGTGGAAGGTACGCATCGTCAGCTGGGTGCCCGGTTCACCGATCGACTGCGCAGCGATAACGCCGACAGCTTCACCAATATTGACCGGCGTACCACGAGCCAGATCTCGGCCGTAGCAGGTGGCACAGATACCCGTCTGGATGTCACAGGTCAGTGGCGAACGGATGCGAACCGACTGGATACCGGCCGCCTCGATTTCCACTACCTGGGCTTCCTCGACTGTCGAACCGGCCTTGACGATCAGGTCACCTGTTACCGGGTGATTGATGTCGTCAAGCGTGGTGCGACCCAGGATCCGCTGACCGATCGACGCGACCACCTGACCAGCATCAACGATTGCCGTCATGGTCAGGCCTTCGGTGGTGCCGCAATCGACATGGGTAACGATGCAATCCTGTGCAACGTCCACCAGACGACGGGTCAGGTAACCGGAGTTCGCGGTCTTCAGCGCGGTGTCGGCGAGGCCCTTACGTGCGCCGTGAGTCGAGTTGAAGTACTCGTTCACGGTCAGGCCTTCCTTGAAGTTCGAGATGATCGGAGTCTCGATGATCTCACCCGACGGCTTGGCCATCAGGCCGCGCATGCCGCCCAGCTGACGCATCTGACTCGGGGAACCACGCGCACCGGAGTGGCTCATCATGTAGATCGAGTTCATCTGCTTCTGGCGGCCGTTCTCATGGAACTGGACCGACTTGATGCGGGCCATCATTTCGTCGGCGACCTTCTCGGTCGCCTTGCCCCAGGCGTCGACAACCTTGTTGTACTTCTCGCCCTGGGTAATGAGACCCTCATTGTACTGCTGCTCGTATTCCTTGACGAGGGAATCGGTGTCGCCAACGATCTTCGCCTTGGAATCCGGAATCACCATGTCGTCCTTGCCGAACGAGATGCCGGCGCGGCAGGCATGGCTGAAGCCGAGCTGCATGATACGGTCGCAGAAAATGACCGTGTCCTTCTGACCGCAGTGACGGTAGACGGTGTCGATCATCCGGGAAATGTTCTTCTTGGTCATCTCCTGGTTGCAGACATCGAACGAGATGTTGGCGTTGCGCGGCAGCAGTTCGCCAATGATCATGCGACCGGGGGTGGTGTCGACGATGGTCGATGTCGGGTTGCCCTCGGCATCGATGCTCTTGAAACGTCCCTTGATCTTGGTGTGCAGGGTCACGACCTTGCTCTCAAGCGCATGGTGCAGTTCGCCCATATCGGAGAACACCATGCCCTGACCCGGCTCGTTCTCGGCCACGATCGAGAGATAGTACAGACCAAGCACCATGTCCTGCGAGGGCACGATGATCGGAGCGCCGTTTGCAGGGTGAAGGATGTTGTTGGTCGACATCATCAGCACGCGGGCTTCCAGCTGGGCTTCCAGCGACAGAGGCACGTGAACCGCCATCTGGTCGCCGTCGAAGTCGGCGTTGAACGCCGTACAGACGAGCGGGTGCAGCTGAATAGCCTTGCCTTCGACCAGGGTCGGTTCGAACGCCTGGATGCCAAGACGGTGAAGTGTCGGCGCGCGGTTGAGGAGAACCGGGTGCTCGCGAATCACCTCGTCGAGGATATCCCAGACTTCCGGCTTTTCCTTCTCGACCAGCTTCTTGGCCTGCTTGACGGTCGAGGAATAACCCTTGGCGTCGAGACGGGCATAGATGAACGGCTTGAACAGTTCGAGCGCCATCTTCTTGGGTAGGCCGCACTGGTGCAGCTTGAGTTCCGGACCGGTCACGATGACAGAACGGCCGGAATAGTCGACGCGCTTGCCGAGCAGGTTCTGACGGAACCGGCCCTGCTTGCCCTTAAGCATGTCGGACAGCGACTTCAGCGGACGCTTGTTGGCACCGGTGATGGTGCGGCCGCGGCGGCCATTGTCGAACAGGGCGTCAACAGCTTCCTGCAGCATCCGCTTTTCGTTGCGGATGATGATGCCCGGCGCACGCAGCTCGATCAGCCGCTTGAGACGGTTGTTGCGGTTGATGACGCGGCGATACAGATCGTTCAGGTCGGAGGTGGCGAAACGGCCGCCATCGAGCGGAACCAGCGGACGCAGGTCCGGCGGGATCACCGGTACAACCTTCATGATCATCCATTCCGGGCGGTTGCCGGAATCGAGGAAGCTTTCGACGATCTTGAGGCGCTTCATCAGCTTCTTCGACTTCAGTTCCGAAGTCGTCGATGCCAATTCGGTGCGCAGTTCGCCGGCAATCCGGTCGAGGTCCATTGAGGCAAGCATCTCGTAGATAGCTTCCGCGCCGATCATGGCGGTAAAGCTGTCTTCGCCGAACTCGTCAACGGCGACCATATAGTCTTCCTCGGAGAGAAGCTGGTTCTCCTTGAGCGAGGTCAGGCCGGGTTCGGTGACGATGTAGTTCTCGAAATACAGGACCCGCTCGATATCCTTGAGCGTCATGTCCATGAGCGTGCCGATACGTGAAGGCAGCGACTTCAGGAACCAGATATGGGCAACAGGAGCTGCCAGCTCGATGTGGCCCATGCGCTCGCGGCGGACGCGGCTGAGCGTGACTTCAACGCCGCATTTCTCGCAGATGACGCCCTTGTACTTCATGCGCTTGTACTTGCCGCACAGGCACTCGTAGTCCTTGATCGGACCAAAGATGCGGGCGCAGAACAGACCGTCGCGCTCCGGCTTGAAGGTACGATAGTTGATTGTCTCCGGCTTTTTGATTTCGCCGAAAGACCAGGAAAGAATCTTCTCGGGGCTGGCGATCGAGATCCGGATGGATTCGAACGTCTGCGCCGGAACATTGTTGTTGAAAAGATTCATGACCTCATGGTTCATGCCTGTCTCCTTTTAGGGCTGTTCGCCCTTGGCTTGCGACGGCGCCGGTGTCCACCGGCACAGGCCATCGCCTGAAATTCATTTCACCGCGTCAAAGGCGGGTGTCATCTCCTTGCCGCCGAAGCGGAAAGGTAGATGGCGCGAAGGGCCCTGCCCCTCGCGCCTTCCAGGCTTTATTCAGCCGCGTCGGGCAGTTCGTCAGGCTCGATGGTCCCGTCGATGATCTTGTTCGATTCAAGCTCGACATTGAGACCAAGCGACCGCATTTCCTTGACGAGAACGTTGAAGCTCTCCGGAATGCCGGCCTCGAAGGTGTCGTCGCCACGGACAATGGCTTCGTAGACCTTGGTACGGCCTGCCACGTCGTCGGATTTCACCGTCAGCATTTCCTGCAGGGTGTAGGCAGCGCCGTAGGCTTCCAGAGCCCAGACTTCCATTTCCCCGAAACGCTGTCCACCGAACTGCGCCTTGCCGCCCAGCGGCTGCTGGGTCACGAGCGAGTAAGGTCCGATCGAGCGGGCGTGGATCTTGTCGTCGACCAGGTGGTTGAGCTTGAGCATGTAGATGTAGCCCACGGTCACCGGACGGTCGAAGGTTTCGCCGGTACGCCCGTCATAGAGCGTCGACTGACCCGAAACATTGAGACCTGCCTGTTCCAGCATCTTGTTGATGTCGGCCTCGACCGCACCATCAAACACCGGCGTCGCGATCGACACGCCACGGCGGGTCTGCTCGGCCAGACGAACGATCGACTCATCGTCATACTGCTTGGTCGGCTCGCCCTTCGGGCCGGTGCCGATGACGCTGTCGATGGTGTCACGCAGCGGCTGGATCTCGCCGCTCTCCTTATAGGCATCGAGCATCTCGCCGATCTGCTTGCCCATACCGGCGCAAGCCCAACCCAGATGGGTCTCGAGGATCTGTCCGACGTTCATGCGCGACGGCACGCCTAGCGGGTTGAGCACGATGTCGACATGGGTTCCGTCTTCAAGGAACGGCATGTCTTCGCAAGGCAGGATGCGGGACACCACACCCTTGTTGCCGTGACGGCCGGCCATCTTGTCGCCGGGCTGGATCTTGCGCTTCACAGCGACAAAGACCTTCACCATCTTCATCACGCCGGGCGGCAGTTCGTCGCCACGCTGGACCTTCTCGACCTTGTCCATGAAGCGGCTTTCAAGCAGCTTCTTGGATTCGTCGTACTGGGCACGCAGCGCTTCGATTTCGCCCTGCAGCTTCTCGTCCTCGACGGCAAATGTCCACCACTGCGAGCGTGGGTATTCGCCCATGCTCTCGGCGCTGACTTCCGAGCCCTTCTTGAAGCCCTTCGGTCCGGCGATCGCCACCTTGCCCGCCAGCATGTCTGACAGACGGCCGTAGACGTTGCGGTCAAGAATGGCCTGCTCGTCGTCACGGTCCTTGGCCAAACGCTCGATTTCCTCGCGTTCGATGGCCATTGCGCGCTCATCCTTTTCAACGCCGTGGCGGTTGAAAACGCGAACTTCGACGATGGTACCGTAGGTCCCGGGTGGCATCCGCATGGATGTGTCGCGGACGTCGGAGGCCTTCTCGCCGAAGATGGCGCGCAGAAGCTTCTCTTCCGGCGTCATCGGGCTTTCGCCCTTCGGCGTGATCTTGCCGACGAGAATGTCGCCCGGCGCCACTTCGGCACCGATATAGACAATGCCGGCCTCATCGAGGTTGCGAAGCGCTTCTTCCGAAACGTTCGGAATGTCGCGCGTGATCTCTTCCGGTCCGAGCTTGGTGTCACGCGCCATCACTTCGAACTCGTCGATGTGGATGGAGGTGAACACGTCATCGGAGACGATGCGCTCGGAAAGAAGGATCGAATCCTCGTAGTTGTAGCCGTTCCAGGGCATGAACGCGACGAGCACGTTGCGGCCGAGCGCCAGATCACCGAGATCCGTGGACGGACCATCGGCAATGATGTCGCCCTTGTTGAGAACGTCGCCCACGGTGACCAGCGGACGCTGGTTGATGCAGGTGTTCTGATTGGAACGCTGGAATTTCTGCAACCGGTAGATATCGACGCCCGTACGCGAGGCTTCGAGGTCTTCGGTGGCCCGAATCACGATACGGGTGGCGTCGACCTGATCGACAATACCACCACGGCGCGCCGCGATGGCCGCACCCGAGTCACGGGCCACGACCGGCTCCATGCCTGTGCCCACGAACGGAGCTTCGGCGCGGACCAGCGGAACAGCCTGACGCTGCATGTTCGATCCCATCAACGCGCGGTTGGCGTCGTCGTTCTCCAGGAACGGAATCAGGGCTGCAGCCACCGAGACCAGCTGACGCGGCGAAACGTCCATCAGGTCGATGTTTTCACGCGGAGTCATCATCACATCGCCGGAGTGGCGGCAGACGACGAATTCGGAGACAAGTTCACCGTCTTCGCTGAGCTCGGCATTGGCCTGGGCCACGTAGTACTTGGCTTCCTCCATCGCCGAAAGATAGATCACTTCCTTGGTGACCTTGCCGTTAGAGATCTTCCGGTACGGGCTTTCGATGAATCCGTACTTGTTGACCCGTGCAAAGGTTGCCAGCGAGTTGATCAGACCGATATTCGGGCCTTCCGGCGTCTCAATCGGGCAGATACGGCCATAGTGGGTCGGGTGAACGTCGCGGACTTCGAAGCCCGCACGCTCACGGGTCAGACCGCCCGGTCCAAGCGCCGAGAGACGGCGTTTGTGGGTGATCTCGGAAAGCGGATTGACCTGGTCCATGAACTGCGACAGCTGCGAGGAGCCGAAGAATTCGCGCACCGCGGCGGCAGCCGGCTTGGCGTTGATCAGATCCTGCGGCATCACGGTGTCGATCTCGATCGACGACATGCGTTCCTTGATGGCACGCTCCATGCGCAGCAGTCCCAGACGGTACTGATTTTCCATCAATTCACCGACCGACCGCACACGGCGGTTGCCGAGGTTGTCGATGTCATCGATTTCGCCCTTGCCGTCACGCAGCTGAACAAGAGTTCCGACCACGGCGATGATGTCTTCCTTGCGCAGCACGCGCACGGTGTCTTCGGCGTCGAGATCAAGGCGCATGTTCATCTTGACGCGGCCAACGGCCGACAGATCGTAGCGCTCCGCATCGAAGAACAGCGAATCGAACATGGCTTCAGCCGATTCGATGGTCGGCGGCTCACCGGGACGCATGACGCGGTAGATGTCGAACAGCGCTTCCTGGCGCGACGAGTTCTTGTCGGCGGCAAGCGTGTTGCGGATATAGGCGCCGACATTGATGTGGTCGATGTCGAGGACCTTGATCTCGTCGTAACCGGCCTCGATGAGATCGATCAGGTTGCCCTTGCGTTCACCGGTCTTTGCGTCGACAGAGAATTCGAGCTCGTCGCCGGCCTCTAGATAGATCTCACCGGTTTCCGGATTGACCACATCCTCGGCCAGGTAGGAACCAACGAGATCCTCGTCGGTTGCCTTGATCGCCTTGAGGCCCTTCTCGGTCAGCTGCTTGAGCAGGCGCGGTGTGAGCTTCTTGCCGGCCTCGACAACAACTTCGCCGCTGTCGGCATCGATGATGTCGGTAATGGTCTTCTGACCCTTGAGGGTTTCGGGCTGGAACGGCATCCGCCAGCCATCGCCATCGCGGCTGTAGACCGAATGGGTGTAGAAGGTCGACAGGATTTCTTCGGCATCCATGCCAAGCGCCATGAGCAGCGACGTGGCCGGAATCTTGCGGCGACGGTCGATACGGGCATGGACGATGTCCTTGGCGTCGAATTCGATGTCGAGCCACGAGCCGCGATAGGGAATGACACGGGCTGCGAACAGCAGCTTGCCCGACGAATGGCTCTTGCCCTTGTCGTGATCGAAGAACACGCCCGGCGAACGGTGCATCTGCGAGACGATCACGCGCTCGGTGCCGTTGACGATGAAGGTACCGTTGTCGGTCATGAGCGGCATGTCGCCCATGTAGACGTTCTGTTCCTTGATGTCCTTGATCGACTTTGCGCCGGTATCCTCGTCGACATCAAATACGATCAGGCGCAACGTCACCTTCAGCGGCGCGGCGTAGGTCAGGTCGCGCTGGCGGCATTCCTCGGTGTCGAACTTCGGCGGTTCGAACTCATAGGACACGAATTCCAGCATTGCACTGCCGGAGAAGTCGGAAATCGGAAACACCGACTTGAATACCGACTGCAGTCCTTCGTCCAGACGACCACCAGCGGGCTCGTCCACCATAAGGAACTGGTCGTAAGATGCCTTCTGAACCTCGATGAGGTTCGGCATTTCCGCCACTTCCGGGATTTTTCCGTAAACTTTGCGTACGCGCCTGCGACCGTTGAAGGAAAGGGTCTGAGCCATCGTCGCTCCTTGTCAATTTGCATCCGGGCCTGCAACAGACGAACGCCGCTGGCCAAGCGACTCCGTCATATAAATGAATTCAATCAATCTCGTCTCAGATCCCAGACGGCGCGGCCGGAGTGCCTAGCGGTCTGGGTCGAGACCATCCTTTTGAAGAACCCATTACCCAAAAGCCGTTTTCCAGGCTTTTGGGTAATCTGTTCGTCAGCAAATACATCCGGGGGGCGAGACGCCCCGCCCCCCGGATGCGGGTATCGTCTTACTTGACGGTGACCTTGGCGCCAGCGTCTTCAAGCTTCTTCTTGATGTCGTCAGCTTCGCCCTTGGAGATGCCTTCCTTGACAGCCTTCGGAGCAGCTTCGACCAGGTCCTTGGCTTCCTTGAGGCCAAGACCGGTGATGCCGCGGACTTCCTTGATGACGTTGATCTTGTTGGCGCCGGCTTCGGCGAGGATCACGTCGAATTCAGTCTGCTCTTCAGCGGCTTCAGCAGGAGCACCAGCAGCGCCACCGGCGGCAGCAACGGCCACGGGAGCGGCGGCGGAAACGCCCCACTTTTCTTCAAGCATCTTGGACAGCTCAGCAGCTTCCAGGACGGTCAGGTTGGAAAGGTCTTCCACGATTTTGGCGAGATCAGCCATTTTCTTACTTCCTTGTATTCGGTTCGAACCGGTTTTGAACTATTTTCACAGCGAAGTTCCGCCTTATGCGGCTTCGTCCTTCCGGGCGTGTGCGCCGATGACGCGTGCCACCGCACCAGCCGGTGCGTTGACGATCTGGGCGATGCGCGTTGCTGGCGTCTGAATCATGCCAACAATCTTTGCGCGGAGCTCGTCGATGGACGGCATCGTGGCAAGCGCCTTGACCCCATCTGCGTCGAGTGTTGTCGCCCCCATCGCGCCACCAAGAATGACCAGCTTGTCGCTGACCTTGGTAAACTCGACGGTGATCTTCGGAGCGGTCACCGGATCATCGCAATAGGCGATGAGCGTCTGACCCGTGAAGAGATCTGCGACCCCTTCCGACTCCGTGCCCTGAAGAGCGATCTTGGCAAGGCGGTTCTTCGCGACCTTGACGGTGCCTCCGGCTGTGCGCATGCGCGACCGAAGGTCGTTCATTTGCGCAACCGTAAGACCGGCGTAGTGGGCCACGACAACCGAGCCGGCGTTTGTGAAAACACCGTTCAGTTCAGTGACGAATTCGCGTTTTTCCGCTCTATCCACTGCGTTTCTCCAGTTGACAGATGATGCGTGCACCATCTGCCGGGTTTGCCTTTGCCGCCAGGGATTCTTGTGGAACCCGCAAGCGACGCTTGAGGATCCTGTCCCCTTACGCCGGAACCGACGAGCGGTAGCGGCACAAGGCAAGCGAGGTTCGAACCGTTGGAGCATTCACTCCCGAAAACGGATCTAACCCGTCTCATGCAGGCCGGTGAATTAAGGTGAACCGATGAGGGCGCACCACCTGCAATCTCGGACAGGGAGCCCGGGAAATCTCCCGGACCTTTCCGGCCCGAAGGCCGAAAACTGAGGAAAACCGGACTAATATCCGGTTTCCCTGATATTTTCAAATCAGGCGACGCTGAGCGACGACGGATCGATCTTGAGGCCAGGCCCCATGGTCGAGGAAATCGCCACGCGCTTGACATAGTTGCCCTTGGCGCCGGCCGGCTTGGCCTTGACCACGGCATCAGCGAAGGCGCGGATGTTTTCTTCGATCTGCTGAGGACCGAAAGAGGCCTTGCCGATACCGGCATGCACGATACCGGCCTTTTCGACGCGGAACTCGACAGCGCCGCCCTTGGAGGCGTTGACCGCACCGGCTACGTCCATGGTCACGGTGCCGACCTTCGGGTTCGGCATCATGCCACGCGGGCCGAGAACCTTGCCGAGACGACCGACGAGCGGCATCATGTCCGGAGTGGCGATACAACGGTCGAAATCGATGTTGCCTGCCTGAACGGCCTCAACGAGGTCTTCGGCACCAACAACATCGGCGCCTGCTGCACGGGCTTCGTCGGCCTTGTCGCCACGGGCGAAGACGCCGACGCGGACGGTACGGCCGGTGCCGTTCGGCAGGTTGACCACGCCGCGGACCATCTGGTCGGCGTGACGGGGGTCGACACCCAGGTTCATCGAGACTTCAATGGTCTCGTCGAACTTGGCAACGGCGCGCTCCTTGAGCATCGAAACGGCTTCGCCGAGCGGGTAGAGCTTGTCGCGATCAACTCCTTCGTTGATCTTCTGCATACGCTTTGCAATCTTGGCCATGGTCTTATCCCGTCACTTCCAGGCCCATGGAGCGGGCGGAGCCCTCGACCATTGCCATCGCGCCTTCGATGTCGGCGGCGTTGAGATCCTTCATCTTTGCTTCGGCGATCGTGCGGACCTGGTCACGCGTGATCGAGCCTGCAACTTCCTTGCCCGGAGTCTTGGAGCCGGACTTGAGCTTGGCTTCCTTCTTGAGGAAGTAGCTCACAGGAGGTTTCTTCATCGTGAAATTGAAGGACTTGTCCTGGTAGTAGGTGATGACGACCGGGATCGGCATGCCCTTTTCCATTTCCTGGGTAGCGGCATTGAATCCCTTACAGAATTCCATGATGTTGATGCCGCGCTGACCAAGCGCCGGACCAATCGGGGGCGACGGGGTCGCCGAACCGGCCGGAACCTGCAGCTTGAGTTGACCTGCAACTTTCTTAGCCATTGTTTCTCTGCCTCTTGTTACGGGACACCTGAAGCATCCCCTCATGCCGGAACACCGGCGGCTGCGGTTGCGTGGTTCGGTTCACGAGGCCGGCTTCAGCCTCCTCGCCTTCCACGCGGATGCATTTTCGGTGATGCCGGAAATGCAAAATCCCGCCCACGCCTCCGGAGTGGAAACGCAGACCGGGAAATAAGTGATCAGACCTTTTCGACCTGACCGTATTCGAGCTCGACCGGGGTGGCCCGGCCGAAAATGGACACTTCGACCTTCAGGCGCGAGCGCTCTTCGTCGACTTCCTGCACGACGCCGTTAAACGACGCGAAAGGACCGTCCGACACGCGAACCTGTTCGCCGATTTCGAAAGCGATGGAAGGCTTTGGCCGCTCGACACCTTCCTGTACCTGGGTCAGGATGCGCTCGGCCTCAGAGTCCGGAATTGGAACAGGCTTGGAATCGCTGCCCAGGAAACCCGTCACCTTCGGCGTGTTCTTGATCAGGTGAAAGGCTTCATCGGTCAGATCGGCGCGGACCATGACATAGCCGGGGAAGAACTTGCGTTCCGCATCCACCTTGCGGCCACGGCGCAGCTCGACGACCTTCTCGACCGGCACCAGAATCTTTTCGAACAGATGGCTCAAGCCCTTCTGACGAGCCTGCTCCTCGATCGATTCCGCGACCTTCTTCTCGAAATTCGAATAGGCGTGGACGATATACCAGCGTGCAGTCATGTTTTCCCCTGCCTCAAGCGCCAACGTTCAGGATGAGCCCAATCACCCAACCCAAAGCCTGGTCGGCCGTAAAAAAGAAAATGGACGCAAGCAGCACCATGACGAGAACCATGATCGTCGAGATCGAGGTTTCACGGCGTGAAGGCCATTTCACTTTTGCAGTTTCGGACCGAACCTGCTGGAGGAATGTAAACGGATTTGTCTTGGATGCCATTGTCTGTCCACGCTTATACGGCGCGTAAAGCCGGTCTCCCAGCTCCACGCACCGCGTGTCTGTTAACGTCTACATAAAGCCCGATTCTTCAAATCACAAGAGGGCATCGGGCTTTTTTCAAGGATGGCGGCGAGACTGGCCCGAAGTTTGCTAGCCGAATCCGGGATCCTACTAGATTCTCCGTCAAAGTCCGCAGGCGCCAAAATGGGAAACTCCGGACTGGCAGGGGCAGCAGGACTCGAACCTGCGACCTACGGTTTTGGAGACCGTCGCTCTACCAACTGAGCTATACCCCTAGTCCGGTGGCGGACCTGATAGCGTCAAATACACGGTCAATGCAAGGGCGAAGTGACGGCAATCGCGGCTGCATGATATTTTTCTCCACAGCGCTGTGCAAAAGGGGTACCGCAAGCGTGCTTTTTCGCAGCCCAACCACACCGGCGCCCGCACATCACCCCTGCCCGTCGGCCGCTCAAATCCGCGCCGCCTTGACGGTGCTTGCCCGCCAGGGTCCGCCCACCCGGCCCCGCTGGACTTAGTCCTCAGGCCGCGCTTTCAAGCACCTCGATATCAGCGCCGGTGATGGCGTCGACATGCCGTTCGATGCGGTCGATGTCCCAGTCCCACCAGCTCAACGCCAGCAACCGCCCGACGAGAGCCACATCAAAACGATGGCGGATCACGCGGCCCGGATTGCCGCCGACAATGGCGTAGTCCGGCACGTCATGCGTGACCACACTGCGCGCGGCGATGATGGCACCGTTTCCGATCCGAACGCCCGGCATCACCACCGATTCGAAACCGAGCCAGACATCGTTGCCGATGACAGTGTCCTTGCGGTTGTCGAGTGCGGACCCATAGCTGCCGATCAGCTCCGGGTTGAAGACGGCGAACGGGTAGGTCGAAAAACCGTCCATGGCATGATTGGCGGAACTGGTGATGATGCGCACGCCGTGGGCGATCTGACAGAACCTGCCGATGCTCAGGCGTTCAGGGGCGCCGGGGTAAAGATAAGGCGCCAGCGCCGCCGCATAATCTGGGGGCGTTTCGAAACCCGAGTAATAGCTGTAATCGCCGATTGTGATGTTGGGGTGGTCGATCACCTGGTTAAGATGGACAGTGCCCGTGTGCGGGTTGCCATCGGGCAGAATGATGGGATGCCGCAGGCTTGCGTCGAGAAAGGGAAGGGACATGAGTGTGCTCTTTCGATCTGAAATTCTTGCGATTTGGGATTTTCAGAAGAGCTTCTTGTTCACCGTCGCCTCCATATGACCTTCAGGGAGCCCAGCAGGGAGCGGCGCTGGTGTTTGCTATAGGTCGCGGCGGCCGGCTTTTCAAGCTTCCCGCTGCAGCGCCGCGGCCTGTGCGAAACGCGGAGGCCGAGATGGCAGATTGAAACGGGACCCTCTCGCTTTTGTTCAAACGATCAATCCAATCGCGATAGACATTAATCGGGCTTGGCAAGCGCGCAGTGCCTGTTCAACCCAGTTCCCGGAGCATTCTCGAAGGTACATCTGAGCGTAGGCGGTTCTCCGCATTTTGTTTTCAGTTGCTTGAATCCGGCACATTTGCCGGTCGCAATGATGCGGTATCCCGGTCCTCCCTTGCAGCCGCAGCCCTTGCAGGGTGGACGGTCGGGACAGCGTGCAGATGACGGCCCCGCGGCCGCCAGCAGTCCCGTCGTCATCGCTATCAGAATAAGAAATTTGCCGCAGTCCAGAATCAACCGCGCCCCCGAAGCTGAAATGACGGCGCAATGTCATCGCACTGCCCTGCCCCGGTCAATCCCATTCCAGCCGCGCTGTCCCAACGCCGGGAAACACAAAACGCGCCTCGCGGCGCGTTTTGCATCACATTTACTGCCGCCGGCAGGCTTGCGCCATCGCCCAGGCGATCATCGATTACTCGATGATCGAAGCGACGATGCCGGCGCCGCAAATACAAAACGCGCCTCGCGGCGCGTTTTGCATCACATTTTCTGCCGTCGGCAGGCTTGCGCCATCGCCCAGGCGATCATCGATTACTCGATGATCGAAGCGACGATGCCGGCGCCGACGGTGCGGCCGCCTTCGCGGATGGCGAAGCGCAGCTTTTCTTCCATCGCGATCGGCACGATCAGCGATACTTCAGCCGAGATGTTGTCGCCGGGCATCACCATTTCCGTGCCTTCCGGCAGCGTCACAATGCCCGTCACGTCGGTGGTGCGGAAATAGAACTGCGGACGGTAGTTGGTGAAGAACGGCGTGTGACGGCCACCCTCTTCCTTGGTCAGGATGTAGGCTTCTGCGGTGAACTTGGTGTGCGGCTTGACCGAACCGGGCTTGCACAGAACCTGACCACGCTCGACGTCCTCACGGCCAACGCCGCGAAGCAGCGCGCCGATGTTGTCGCCGGCCTGGCCCTGATCGAGCAGCTTGCGGAACATTTCAACGCCGGTGCAGGTGGTCTTCTGGGTGTCGCGGATACCGACGATCTCGATTTCCTCGCCAACCTTGACAACGCCACGCTCGACACGGCCGGTCACGACGGTGCCGCGGCCCGAGATCGAGAACACGTCTTCGATCGGCATCAGGAACGGCTGGTCGATCGGACGCTCAGGGGTCGGGATGTACTCGTCGACGGTCTTCATCAGCGCGCGGATCGCGTCTTCGCCCTGAGCCTTGTCGCCCTCGGAGAGCGCCACCAGAGCCGAACCCTTGGTGATCGGAATGTCGTCGCCCGGGAAGTCATAGGACGACAGCAGTTCGCGGACTTCCATCTCGACGAGCTCGAGCAGCTCCTCGTCGTCGACCTGGTCGACCTTGTTGAGGAACACCACCAGCGACGGAACGCCAACCTGGCGGGCCAGAAGGATGTGCTCGCGGGTCTGCGGCATCGGGCCGTCGGCAGCCGACACGACCAGGATCGCGCCGTCCATCTGCGCGGCACCGGTGATCATGTTCTTGACGTAGTCGGCGTGGCCGGGGCAGTCGACGTGGGCGTAGTGGCGGGTTTCGGTCTCATACTCGACGTGTGCGGTCGAGATGGTGATGCCGCGAGCCTTTTCCTCAGGCGCAGCGTCAATCTGGTCGTAGGCCTTGAAGTCACCGAAAAACTTGGTGATCGCAGCCGTCAACGAGGTCTTGCCGTGGTCAACGTGACCAATCGTGCCGATGTTAACGTGCGGCTTTGTGCGCTCGAACTTACCCTTTGCCATC
>NZ_OCPC01000006.1:0-17156 GCF_900220985.1 Parahoeflea halophila | reverse complement strand
ATCGCAGCCGTCAACGAGGTCTTGCCGTGGTCAACGTGACCAATCGTGCCGATGTTAACGTGCGGCTTTGTGCGCTCGAACTTACCCTTTGCCATCGTCCTGTATCCTGTAATTCTGTTGGCAGACTGTGGATCCGGAGACGTTTGACCCTGATCCTGCGAGAAGTTAACGCGACATAAGGCTTTCGCTCTGATTTCGCAAGTGGAAATCTTGCGTCCGGACCTGCCCGAAACACTTGGCCGGACCCCACTGGCCAAACCGGCGCAGCAGGCACTGGCGCGAGCCGCGCTCGGCCGCAAAAGTCCCCTTTTGACCGGAGTCAGGGAAGCATTCGGGATCGCGTTCACCGACAAGTTTGAAGACAGCGGACCTCACGAACGATGCTTGACCACGTTAATGACGGTGTCATGGCAGTCTCGCCCCTGATCGCCGATGCAAGGCACAAGATGCGCGAATCGTAAATCGCGCGGAACCGTGGGACGGGCTCGATTGTCGAACAGGAGAAAAATTGAATGCGATCAGCCGCTTGAACTGGAGCGGGTAGCGGGAATCGAACCCGCGTATTCAGCTTGGAAGGCTGCTGCTCTACCATTGAGCTATACCCGCATTCACGACCCCGCGACGGTGGTGGAGGGAGTTGGATTTGAACCAACGTAGGCGAAGCCAACGGATTTACAGTCCGTCCCCTTTAACCACTCGGGCATCCCTCCGGTCCAACCGTCAGGGTCATGCATCCAAGATGGATAACCTGATAAAGTTCAGGTTCGCGGGCCAAGTGACTGGTTAGAAACACCTGCACCGCGGTCGGCGTTATGACGGCGCGCGGTTCCCGTGTCAACACGGATCGTGACAAAAACCGACAGTTCTTTCGCTCGCGTTTGGAGCAGCGCCGCCGGCGCGGGTTCGAACGCCGGAAATCCCGCCTCGCGACACCGATTGCACCAGAGCACAATTGGAGTATAAGCGCGCCATGAGCAAAGATGACGATGCCGGCGCCCCCGGTTCCAACCGCGACACCCATTACGCCAAGCTGCGCCGCGCCCACCGTGACGCCAAGCGCGAGAGCCGAGGCCTGCCGCCGGTCCAGCCACGCAGCAAGCGCGACCTGCCTGCACGCAAGGGCTCGCTCTACTCCGGGCGGGTGGCGCCGGACACCATCTATCTTTATGGCCTGCATACGGTGCGTGCGGCACTGGACAACCCGGCGCGGCGGATCACGGCGATGAAGGCCACCCGCAACGCCCTGATGCGGCTCGAAATCGGCGAAGATGCCGATCTGCCCTACCCGCTCGAGCTGGTCAGCCCGCAACAGATCGACCAGTTGCTCGGCGATGACGCCGTGCACCAGGGCGTGTTGCTGGAAGCGGCTCCGCTGACGGCACGGCCGCTGACGGCGCTGGGCGACACCCGGCTCGTGGTTGTTCTCGACCAGGTCACCGACCCGCACAATGTCGGCGCCATCATGCGCTCCGCCGTGGCCTTCGGCGCCGGCGCACTGATCACCACGCAGCGCCACAGCCCGCAGGAATCGGGCGTGCTGGCCAAATCCGCCTCCGGCGCGCTTGAAATGATCGACCATATCGAGGTTCGCAACCTTGCCGCGGCCATTGACGAGATAAAGGCGCAGGGGTTCACCACCATCGGCCTTGATTCGGAAGGCCCGGAACCGATCGAGGCGGGATTGTCGGGCGACCGGATCGCCCTGGTGCTCGGCGCCGAAGGCAAGGGCTTGCGTCAGAAAACCCGCGAGACCGTCGACATCCTGACGCGGCTCGACATGCCCGGCGCGATCAAGTCGCTCAATGTCTCCAATGCCACGGCGATCGCGCTCTATGCGGCGCGGCAGCACTTAAGCAAGAGCTGAGCTCGGCAATGCGCATCCGACGTCTGCTTCATCTCCTCGGGCCGCACGGAAAAATCAAGGCACGCTTCGGGCAATGGGGTGAAGACGTCATTGTGCACCGCAATTTCGACAAGCAGAAGCAGGGCTTCTACGTCGATATCGGCGCGCACCATCCCTTTGCCCATTCAAACACCGCGCGGCTGTGGCTTCGCGGCTGGACCGGCGTCAATGTGGATGCCAATCGCAAGAGCGTCGACATTCTGCGCCGGGTACGCAGGCAGGACCGCACGATCTGGGCCGCCGTCGTTTCCGACAACATCGCCGCCGAACGCGATACGATCGACTTCTTCGCCACAGAGCAGACCGACCTGACCGGAACCGTGGTGCCGGAAATGGCGTCGGATCGTGGCAAACAGACATCGATCACGGTACCCTGCCGCTCGGTGGCATCGATCATCGAAGAAAGTGCGGAACTGGCACCGAACGGGATCGATTTCATGAATATCGATATCGAGGGCATGGACGAGGAGGCGATTGCCTCGCTCGCGGAATGGCCGCAAAAGCCGCGCATGATCGCAATCGAAACCTATGCCCAGACCATTCCGGATGTAATGCAGACAGAGACCTTCCGGATCATGAGCGAGAACGGCTATGATTTCCGCTTCCAGGTGGGACTGACCTCGATCTACATGCGCAAGGACTTCCACAGGGGACGTTGACGGCTGTTGCCGCCCGCCCCGTTCAGCTAATCGTGTTTTCCCCCTTGCCTGCGAAACCCGATGCTGCTATCCGCATCCCCGCTGCCCTTGTAGCTCAGTTGGTAGAGCACCTGATTTGTAATCAGGGGGTCGCGGGTTCGAATCCTGCCGGGGGCACCATTTAATTTCAAAGGCTTAGCTGGAAATAGAGGCTCCTTAATCGGGGCCTTTTTCTGTTTCGGGTATCATATAGGGTAACAGCAGCGCCATTTCGTTGGATGATTCCAGCCGGCAGCTGCCGATTGTTGCCCGCGGCGGATACCCCACGCGTTACCCGGCGGCTTTCTCGTCGGACTTTGCGGTGGCCCAGGTCCGCCGCCGGACGCTCATTTGTCATTCCTCAGTCGACGGTATTCGTGAAGGAGCTGTTCCGTCACCCATTCGGCCGTGGCAATCACTTCGGCCAGCGGATCGTTGGGAGGCGTTTCATCGATAAATCGGCTCGTTTGCATCTGTTCATAGTTGGGCCGCCCCAGGTATGTCGCGGCGCTTTCAACAACGCGCCGACCCGCGACAACCGCCTGCAATTTGTGCTCTGGGCTGTCCAGAAGCTCTGTCAACAGCTTGGTGAATTCTCTCATTGTTGCGACAGCGTGGCCAAGATCGATTTCGAGTTTTGCCTCTCGCCACTCCATTGATTCAGCCAAGCTTCTTAGAGCCTTCATCTGCTTTTCCGAAACAATAGCCCCGCCATCAAACGAGTGCTCAAGCCGCGCAACGATCTCCGCGTTCATGGATCGACCATTCTGTTCTGCGGATTCTTTTAGCCTGTCCCTCATGCCTTCGGGCAGGCGGATCATTGCCTGCTCCGAGCCCCGTCCTTGCTTCGCCATGTCACCCTCCAAACCGATTTTGTTAGCACTGTGCTAAATGTCGGTTGACGTCAATATAAGCACGGTGCTAACGATACGCATCAATTCAGCACGGTGCTGAACTGATCTATGCCGAAATGGAACTCTCCTGAAAGACGCTGCATGATGACGACCACCACCACCAAAAACGCAAAAGGCTCGGCGGAGGGGGCAACCTCGCCGAGCCATGCCCAATCAATTCCTGGAAGGGAAAGAGCAATGAACGTGCAAACCATTACCACCGCCAAAGCCGAACAGGCAAGGCGTCACACCCTGATCACCGACCTTGGCGACGTGACAGATCGACTGTGTGAAGCGAACGATCTCTGCGAGGCCGTCTTTATGGCGGCAGGTCATCTTCAACGCGAAGAGACTGGAGCGATCCGGGAGTCGGCGCGATGAACCAGATGGCCAAATTCCCACTGCCCTATGAAAACGAAGAACCAGATGGCGATGTGCGCAGATCATTGAGTTTGATCCGGATCGTTCAGGAGTTGCTTTGCAAGCCGAACCTGCAGCTCTGCGAGAAACACGTTCTTGATGTCGCGCTTTCACAGGTTACCGAAATGTTGACCCCGGTGCTTGGCTATCTGGAGAACGACGAACGGTCGGAGAGCCTGACCATGTTCCAAGACGCCCGGCGCCGCCGCACGCTTGAGTATGGAGGAAAGGGAGAATGACCAACTTCGACCAAACCAAGATCGGAGAAACTGGAATGAACTCTACCCCCTACCTCACCGGGCCTCAGGTTCAGCAGCGCTTTGGCATTTCGGAGATGTCTTTATGGAGATGGGCGAACGACGACAGCCTGCAGTTTCCTAAGCCGATGAAGATCCGCGGGCGGAAGTTCTATCGGCTGGACGAGATCGAGCGATGGGAACGCGAGCAGATGGAGGCCCGCGCATGATGGCTGAATTGACCCCGCCGGAGCATGAGCACGCTGAGGCGGTCATTTTGGCCGCACAGTGGCTTGCTGACCAGAACCCTACCCCGTCGCCGATCGTGCCGACATTGCGCTCACGGTTCGATTTGAGCGTTGTTGAGGCATGCGAGGCGGCGGCCCTGTCCAATAGGCATCGGATCAGCCGGAGGGCCTTTGGCTGATGGCACAATGTCCAAAATGTGGGGGTAACAACATACGCAAGGAGACGATCCGGGGGATTGCTCGCGACGTTTGCAGGCGTTGCGGACCGCTGCCCGAAAAGGGAAAGGACATCACCCGATGACCAACAAGCACAAGCGGAAAGGCAAATCCAAGTTCGTCATGATCTACGCCTATGTGAAGCGCTCCGAAGCATGGAAGTCCCTTTCGCCGGTGGAGCGTTGCGCCTACATCGAGGTGAAATGGCGCTATGACGGATTGAACAATGGCCGCATTGGCCTTGGCTGCCGGGAACTCGGAGACGAGTTGAACATGAGCCGGAACACTGCCGATCGTGCTCTCGATGAACTGGAGAAGAAGGGATTCATTGAGAAGGCCAAGCCGAGTGCTTTCAACAACAAGAACCGGGCTGTTACGGAATGGCGTCTGACCGAATACGCCTGCGATGTGACGGGCCAACTGCCTTCAAAAAACTTCATGAAATGGCACCCTCAGAAAAAATCACAGTCCCACCCACGGGACGCACAGTCCCACCCACGGGACGCTAAGGGTGCAAAAGGGGGGCAAAATACCCATCACAGTCCCACGCACGGGACTGTGAAGCCGATTTCCACCATTTCACAGTCCCACCCACGGGACACATATATATCTACCATGGGAGGTAGGGTTGATGGATAACGATCTTCCACTCTTCAATTGGCAACCACCTCGCCAGATCATCCCCTTTCCAGCAACACTTCGGACAGGGCATGCGCGCAAGGTTGCCTTGCTTCTCGCCAAGGCCAGAACTCAGCGTGAAGCGGATCACTTCCTCAGTCGGTCGATCGAGACGTTCTGCCGGCAGTTGACCAATGCCGGTGTTGATCCATCCGACATCGCCCGACAGGAAGCGGATTACCTGCGGATGATCGCGGTCGAGTGTAGCGTTGTGGGTGCAACGTGGCATCCAAACATCAGCGACTTGAGCGAACCAAACGGCGACCATGGAGGGGCGGCGTAATCGCGTGTTAGAACTCGACCTTACCTGAGAAAGTGGATCGTTGGATCTCGTCACCTCTGGTTTTGACCAGGTCAGCAGCTTGAGCAACGGTCAACGTCTTGCCTTCCAGATCCCGTTCAAGCGGCGTGCATCGCTCATCCATTGCCGACGAGAAGCGAACGGTCTTCACACCGATCTCCCATGCTTGCCTGAGGCTTTCTGATCTGGCTCTTTTGCGATTTCGACATTGCGGACGTGTCCGGCCACTTCGGTATCTTTCGCAGCCCCAGCCTAGCTAGCAACAATTCCAGCATGGTCGATCCTCCTCCTCTTTGGTCAACGATCATGGCTCTGATCGTCAGGGTTGCCAATGCCGCCCTTTACCGGCAAGCTTCAACCAAAAGGGAACACCATCATGAGAACGCTCGCAGCAATAGCATTTGCTTTGCTGGTCACCGGACCGGTAGCAGCCGACACGATGTCGGATATGGTCATGGCCCGGGAAATCGGGCAAATCGTCGGGACGGCGGATCTTTGCGGCTATGACCTGGACGCGGACAAGGTCGCGGCCTTCGTCTCAGAACAACTCGCCGCAATGGCTCCTACATCTCGAGCCGCATTCCAATCGGGATCCGGTGCGCAAAAGATCAGGATGAAGGAAATGAGCGAGCTAGAGCGCAAGGTGACATGCGCCACACAGGCCAAGGTCGCGGTCAAGTACGGGCTTGCACCATGATCCGGCCCGTTGCCTTCGCCATCGCCCTTATGCTCGCCAACGGACCGGTATCGGCTCAAGATTGGCGAGACACTGCCACCGAATTGGTGATCCAAGAGAAATCCGTGGTTGATGACATGTTCACGCAACGGATCTCCCTATGGGTATCGATGCTGGATGACGGAACTAGGCGGGACGGCTTCGCAAGCTATCTTTGCATGGTCCTCTTTGACGCCGGTATGCAACCCGGTGATTTCGTGGTGATCAAGATATGGGACGCGGCCGCAATCGCCCGCGAAGAGATCAAAGAAATTGGACGTTACGAATGCGCACGAAAATGAAAACCCTCGCCATTGCCGCCATCATTCTTCCATTGACCATTACCGCACAAGCGGAAGCCCGAGACATAACCGGCCGCGCATCGGTCATTGATGGCGACACGATCGAGATCCAGGGCAAGCGCATTCGATTTGACGGCATTGATGCGCCCGAGGCCCGGCAACAGTGCCAGGACGCCACAGGGAAGCCCTACAGGTGCGGTCGCGTGTCTGCCGAGGCTCTTGACGCGTTCCTTGCCAAATCGCGCCCTACGGCTTGCACTGTGACCGGAACAAGCTGGGACCGGTATGTCGCGGTATGCCGCCGCGCCGATGGAACGGACGTGAACCGGTGGATGGTGTCTCAGGGTCATGCGATCGACTGGCCGAAATACTCGAAAGGCCGATATGCCGGCGACCAGGCGCAAGCCCGATCGGCCAAACGCGGGATATGGGCTGGCAAGTTCGAATGGCCGTGCATCGTTCGCGGGGCCAAGTGCGAGTAGACGGAGCCGCACCACGAACCTGTCAAGACTTGGGAAGCGTCTCAGTTTGATGGGTTATCGGATCCCGGCATGAATTCTCATTCTTTGGGGTTAGCACAGGAGATGGATGTGACAGAATATGAAAAGTTGCAGCGCGACATTGCCGGGCTGAAGGAATCGATCCGATTGGATTGGTTGGATTTGGATAGCCTGTCTTTAGACGCCAAAGAACGTCAAGGCATTCGGCAGAGTACGGATTATCTCATTCAGGAATTGAAGGGTCTACTTGAGCGTTTAGAACGATTGGACTCCGACCGGACCTAAAGGGCAGAAGCTTCCTACCGGTGCCTAAGACTTGTCGGGCAACCAATCCACAGAGAAGCCAATCGGGCTCGATGTCATGGTTACTGATCCTATTTGGTATAAGAGAATCGTCGCTGCGCGGCAGGGCTACCCAAGCAGGTTTCTTGACCAAACCCAAAGTAAAAAGAGATGCGGCAACAAAGGCGGGCGTCCCCGCGCGTTGGAGCGGCTGACCCCTGCTCCACTCCCATCGGGATTGGTGCGTTCGATAAATCGGACTGCGACTCTTGATGACCTGACCTCCGGGGAAAACATCCGGCGAACACGTCCCGCTTTTTCGGCAGAATTCCGGCGCTCTGAGTCCGATCTGACATCGAACGCAAATCTATTTCACAATCAGCCCGGTCACGTTAGGCGCTGGTAGCATCTGATATGCTATCAGGTGCCGATACTATATTTTTTACCAATCTTTCAAAGTGTTATGTCGTCCTTTTACTCTGACTTGTGCCGCTGGGGTGACGGTCGGGTATCGGAAGGCAGCAATTTGAGTTCGGAAGATACATTGAATAGCCTCACTGCAAGCGTGGTGGGTCTTTGTCCGTTTTGCCGAGTAGCTTTCTGAAACCTGCCAGTCAGCAGTCGCCCCCGAAACTAGCCGGGCGGAAATGCGCCCTCATGTCGGTCATAAAGGCCATCATCGCGCGCCTGAAAACGGACATCGCTTCAAGGGCGGCGTCGCGACTCCTTTGCACTAGTTGCGGCGACGATTGCGCTCGATGCGCTGGTTTTCTTGCCCGCAAATGGCGCATGGCATTGGCATCTTCGCCTTTCGCGTGAATGATGCCAGTGTGAGAATCGGGGCTTCAGACCACGAACGGCGCGGTGATGGTGCGATAGGCGGATTTCGTCCTACAAGAGAAGGCAGAACTGTAGATGCCGAAAATGTCTCGAGAGGAATTGATTGTTGCGATCGGTGAGGGTCGGATTGCGGCAGTAACGATCGACACCACCGTCTTTGACAGCAAGCAGAAAGACTTCAGGCGAACGGATTTCCGGTCTATCGCGCAGATCAAGACTAGGAACACGCCGATTCTGATAACCGACGTGATTGCCTCGGAGATGATGTCTCACCTGGAGGTCGAGGCTGCGGACACACAGCGGGCACTGAAAACCGCGCTCCGAAGCAATAATCTTAGATGGTATCGTGAAAGCCCACCGGGTGAGCACACTACGCTGTTCATCGACAAGAATCCGGCCGCATTCGCTAAGGCCGAATTCGATGATTTCGTCGCGGCCGTTGGTGCCGAGGTGATCAAGGTCGCCGACACCCCGGATGGTCTATCCGAGCTGTTCCGCCGGTATTTCGATATTGAGACGCCCTTCGCTAAGAAAGAGACTCGCAAGACAGAGTTTCCTGACGCCGCCGCTCTTCTATGCCTCGAGGCCTATGCAAAGCAGCGGAAGAAGCTGGTCATGTGCATCGCCCAAGACAAGGCATGGAAGGATTTCTGCGAGAAATCAGATCACCTGGTCGCAGTGTTTCCGCTGAATAACGCTCTCGGAACCTACAGCGAGGCGTTCAAAGACGCCGATCTTGCCGACAAGATCGTCGAGCTGTGGCGAGACGGAGGGCAGGAAGACTTCGAGCAAGAGGTTCGCAACGCCATCATCGACCGACTAACCTATGTGGATTTCGAGGTCGAGGCCGACTGCGCGGTCGAGTTCGAGGCTGAGCCCACGGACGCTAAGCTGATCGAGATCATCATGGCAACCCTGACGGCACCAACCGTTCTGGCAGCGGATGAGGATAAGGTGACCTTCTCGATCGAGGTCGATATCAAAGCCACTTTCGAGGCCCTCCTTAGTTTCTCGGTATGGGACAGCGTCGACCGGGAGCATGTCGGGATGGGGAGCCAGTGGGCGGAAAGGGTCGAAGAAGTGACGATGTATCTCACGATCGTCGCCGATCGCGACGCCTCCGAGGGCATCCAGTTCCACGAGGTTTCTGTCAGCCACCGGTCGTTCACCGTCGATTTCGGATATGTTGACCCTTTTCCGGATGACGGGCCCGACGATGAGTGAGACCACGGGGGAATAAGGCGATCGCCAAAACTTTTCCTGAACATCCGGTCGCAAGCTGGACCGAGAGGTTGTCCGCTTGCCCTTTCACGCGCTTACAAGCAGTCCGTCGTCTCGCGGCCCCAATCGAGCCGGGCGGGAATGCGCCCTCACTTCGGACATTAGCGTCCAAAATCAGGCTTCCGGAAAGCAGACCTTTTCTGCGACGAGAACCAACGCCGATG
This sequence comes from Parahoeflea halophila, assembly GCF_900220985.1. GTDB lineage: Bacteria > Pseudomonadota > Alphaproteobacteria > Rhizobiales > Rhizobiaceae > Hoeflea > Hoeflea halophila. Next base: position 7,500 of record NZ_OCPC01000006.1, on the reverse strand, counting down.
TTGCGAATGAACTGGGTGCAGTAGTGCGGAATATAGCGGCCAGCCTTCGTACTCCGCCTCTCCAATCATAGGGTGAACAACTTGGTAGAAGGTCGCTAAAGCTGTATCTGACGGGGCCTTTTCTTTGGTTCGCTTTCTCCACCAATCCGTTCAAGCGCCAAGGTGAGTGCTGCGCGCGCCGTGGTTCGCGACTGGGCGTCAAGAAGAGCTGGATCTAGAAACAATTGGAGACCGGCGCTGCTTTCCTTCACAGCCGATCCGGCGGCATGTTCGTCGTTCGGCATCACCACGGCGTAGGGAACCACCTCCCTGGATATGCCTTTGACCTTGGTCGGCTCCAGTTGGCGAACCCCGACGATATCGCGGACATGGGCCCAGGTCTCGTAGCTAATTACGATCCCACCTGGCTCGGCGATGCTCTCAAGCCGGGCGGCAAGGTTGGCTTCGGCGCCGATCACCGTGTAATCCATGCGCGTCGCAGATCCGAAATTTCCGACATTGCAGTAACCGGTGTTGATTCCGATGCGCGCCCTTAGCGGATGCTCGTAACCACGAGACAGCCATTCAGTGTTGAGATCCGCCAGTCGGCGCTGCATCTCAAGCGCCATCGTCACACAGGCTCTCGCGTCCTGTGCGACGCCCTGACTGACCGGATCGCCAAAAAACCCAACGATGGCGTCACCGATGAATTTGTCGATGGTGGCCCCATGTTTCTCCGCTATCACCGACATTTCCGAGAAGTACTCGTTGAGTAGCTCAGTCAACTCCTCCGGCTGCAGGCGTTCGGTGGTCGCCGTGAAATCCTTGATGTCGGAAAAAAACACCGTCAACTTCTTGCGCTCTGTTGAGATCTCGACACCTTTTTCACCTAGGAATATTGACTTGAAAACCTGAGGCGACAGGTATTTCGACAGTTTCTCCGACACGTTGGCGAGAAACCGGTTCTTGTCTTCAAGGTCCGAGTTGAGACGGTCAAACTGACCGGCCAACCGGAACTGCACCGTGGCGAAGGCAGCCCCGAATCCGCCGGCAACGAGGAGGTAAGCCAGCAACCATTTGAACGACCACAGGCTCAACGCCAGCGGCTGGCGTACGGTCACGGACTGGATGCCGCGGATATCTCCAACACGCCAATCGGTTTTGGGGCTTTCCGGATGGGCGTTGTGACAGGCGACGCAGCCAGACTCCATGACCACCGGTGTGACCACCGAGATACTGCGATCCACGAGGTTTCCCATCACGCTGGTCAAAGTCTTGGAGGCATCGCCCGAGCGCCGGAAGTTGGCGAGCGAACTCACCTCTAATGGCGTCAGCACATGCGGTGCGCGATTGGTGAAGGAATAGTCCGAAACAAATCGGTAATCCACATCACCCTGCTCGGCACCGATCGCGTTGCCCAGTTCGATCGACAACGTCGCCGGAATTGGAATCCCGCCCTCGGTGTCGCGAAAATCGTGAAGCGGATAGGCTTGACCGCCGGCCGCAGAAATTCGCGCGACGACATTGGACGCGTAATAGGCGCGAAACACCGATATAACACGGTTCAACGTTGATGCTTGGCTGTTAAGGTTCTGATCGGACAGATTGCGCAGATCAAGCCAGACTGAAACTGGAAGCGCTAATAATGCCACCAAGACCAACGTAGCAAGCCATCCCGGGTTTTTCAGGAAAAACCGTCCAATTGTCCTCATCGTCACGCTCTCCCGGTCTGTCCATCTGGTCATAATGTCTTATCGATACTGCACCGCTTGATCAAAGGCGAGGTCCGTGCCGGATGAACGTCTAACACCCTTCAGACTCTCAACATATTTTTGGGTCGGCTGAATAATTCCGGGCTTGCCGCCATCGCAATTGGCTGCTTAAGCTGACCAGCGACATCGCCGGATTTTATGGCAGCCAGAATGCCAGTCTAGACAATAAAGCCAACGCACAAAGGGCAAACGCATTCAAGAAAATCAAGTCAAGATTCGGGTGATAGGGTGCGGTGATGCCTTCGGGGCTGGCGGCCGCTTTAACACCTGCTTTGTCGTCGATGATGCCCATGGCCGTTTTGCCATAGATTTTGGATCCTCGAGCCTGATCGCACTGCAGTCAGGCAAAATCGATCCCGAAAGCATCGACCTTGTGATTTTGTCGCATTTGCATGGCGATCATTTTGGCGGCTTGCCGTTTCTGCTGCTGTACAGGGAGTTCGTCGCTTCGGAAGAGACCGCATTGACCATCGCCGGACCACCCGGCCTTGCAGCCAGATTGCGGGCGCTACACGACTGTTTCTATCCAAACACCTGGAAAGACCACTGGTCGTTTCCGCTCAATTTTGTGGAACTGCAACCAAGCCGGACTGTCAAACTCGGTCCGCGCGCGGTGTTGACCGAGCTTGTCACGCACTATGCCGGCCCGGAGCCCAGTTTAGCACTCAGGATAATAACAACCTCCCGAACCATTGTGTATTCAGGCGACACCGGATGGGACGACGCTCTGATACCGCTTGTCAAAGACAGCGACCTGTTTATCTGCGACTGCAATGACCTGTCTGATCAACCTTACAAAGGCCATCTGAGCTATCAAACCCTTTCCGCGCAATTTGACCGGCTGCAAACCAAGCGTCTGGTCCTGACCCATCTTGGTCCGGACATGCTAACGGCGTCGGCAGAGCTTGAGACCGAATGTGCTTTTGATGGAATGGAAATATCGCTATGAACAATCCCGAGTGGTCAACGATGCGGATTTTACCGCATGTAGTTTGCCTCGTATCAATTCAGTCATGAAGGGTAAGGGCTTCAGTCGATCCGATTTGATGAACCGGCGCATTCAAAAGGAGAGCTATCGTATGCGGCTGGCCAAAACATGACGGGACCTAACCAATCCACCCGGTTTGGTGCCGGTATGGGCGAATTTGGCCAGTCGATCCTGTCGCCAAAGGTTCTGTTTTCAAACCTCACAGCAGCGATCATAATCGCCATTCTCAACATCACGGCCGCTGTCTCGGTCGGTGCGCTGGTGTTTTCGGGGGAGCTTTCTCCCTACCTTTCGACCGGGATCGGCCTTTTCCTGGTCGGCAATGCCATCACAGCGCTGCTGCTGCCAATCGGAAGCCAGTACAAAGCCAATATTGCCTCGACCAGAGCGGGGCAGGCGCCGATTTTTGCCGGGATAGCGGCAGCCATTGCGGTCACCATGCAGGATCAGCCAATCGAATCGGTCGCCGCGACTGCGGTAACCGGAATCCTAGTGGCAACCATCATTTCTGCATTGGTGATGTTCGCTCTCGGATGGGCCAGATTAGGCGGATTGGCGCGCTACATACCGTTCCCTGTGATGGGCGGGTTCTTTGCTGGTCTGGGTTATCTGACCGGACTGGGTGGCGTCGTTGTTGCCTTGGGACCTCTCGCCAATTTTCAGGATCCATTGAGCCTGTTGACCCAAGAGACAATCGCACTTTTTGTGCCGGCGCTGGTTTTTGCTGTGCTACTGCTCGTGCTCGAAAAGCGCATCACGCATTGGCTTTTCACGCCAGTGTTTCTGGTTCTTGCAGTTGTTGTCTTTTATGCGGCATTGTTGGCGACGGGAACCAGCCTCGATGAGGCTGTCCAGGGACACTGGCTTCCCTACATCAGCGGCAAGGGCCAGAGTTTCTTTCCGGTCATCACTCTTAGCCAATTGGAACTGGTGGATTGGTATGCCGTGCTGCGGCAATCGGCAGCCTTCGCCGTCCTCGCCATGCTTAGCGTCATCATGCTGCTGCTTGATGTGTCCGGGGTGGAAATCGTCGTCAACCGGGATCTTGATCCCAATCGCGAACTCAAGACTGCCGGCGCCATTAATTTTGCTGGAGCCCTCGGAACCGGAGCCTTGGCATTCCAATCCCTGGCAGACACCGCGTTCGCCAAAAAGCTGGGCGGCGATCGGTTCATAATGATCGCGATTTATGTCGGACTGACTCTCGGTGTGATCTTTGCCGGTCCGGCGCCGATTGCGTTTGTGCCTAATTTTATTCTTGGCGGTTTGCTGCTTTATGTCGGGCTCAGCCTGCTGATCGAGTGGATCTGGAAAGCCCGGAAGAAATTGCCGCTGTCTGATTACATCGTGGTCATTGTCATCCTGCTCGTCATTGCCGGCTACGGAATCCTGGAAGGCGTCGCCGCTGGCATTGCGTTGGCAACCATTCTGTTCGTTCACCGTTACAGCCGCCTGAGCGTCGTCCGCGCCAGCATGACCGGCGCCGAGTACGTCACCAAAACCGACAGGCTGCCGGCCGATCAGGCATATTTGGACAGCAAGAGTGCTGCGGTCCGACTGTTCGTTCTGCAGGGCTTCTTGTTTTTCGGGTCGGCGAGCCGGCTGCTTGAACAGATCAAGACCACTCTCGACACAGCCTCACAGGGCCCCGTTCGCTATCTGGTGATCGACTTCAGGCGGGTCGACGCGATGGACACGTCCGCAGTCAACAGCTTTGCCAAACTGATGCAGATCTGCAGGCGCGAGGCCATAGGGCTGGCGCTGTGCAACTGCTCGACCGAGGTCGCACACGCACTCGACGGCGCCAAACGCGACATTGGCGTACGGTGCGGGACCGTGTTGTTCTTCAAGGATCTTGAGGACGGCGTCGGCTGGTGCAATGACGAAATTCTCGCCGGTTTTGAGCGCGCCGGACTTGATGATGGGCTCGATGCGGTTTCATTGCTGGAAAGCCTGTTGGGTGACCGGGCGGCAGCCACGCTCATCCGCAACGCCTCTACCGAGGTAACCGCCGCCGCCAACAGGCCGCTGTTCCGGCAAACCGACCCGGGAGACGCACTTTATTTAATCCTCAAGGGATCCGTTTCAATCCTTCTGGATCAGCCGCATGCGCAATCGGTCATGGTGCGCACCATGCGTGAAGGGTCGATCTTCGGCGAAATGGCGCTCTACACCGGCGCTGCGCGATCAGCCTCCGCTGTCGCGCGCGAGGCGTGTGTTCTCCTCAAACTGGACAAGGCAGCATTCGAGCGGCTCCAGACAGACCATCCCCATGAATGCGGCTTGTTTCACACCTACATCGTTCAGCTCATGGCCGACCGCATCGCCCGCGCGAACAGGGAAATAGTGGCTCTCACCCGGTAACGGGTGACTGCCTCGGGCGGCAGAATCCTGGCAATGAATGCTTCAGGACCCCATCCACCGATTGACATTCGACCGGTTGCCTCCTTCCCGGCTGACCGTCTGCTTGGGTGCGAGACGGCGAATGCCCATACATGGAATGGTGCCTGCTATGGGGATCTCGAAAGTTCTGCCCCGCTCCGCTGTAACCCACCCCAGTAATCAACGGTCGTAGAGCAGCGTACACAATCGGCCACGAAGGCAGGTATTGTTGCGCCCGACCGCCTCGGCGGAGCCCTTGCGCAGAATCAGCGTGCCGACGCCGAACGTACCGCCCATTGCGAACCGTTTTTCAGTCTGAACCAACGGCAGCTTTTGGGAAGAACACTATTGATGGCTAACGGCCGTCTTGGGGGTGCTAAGACGAACGGCAGAAAACGCCGAATAGGGTGCCTTGTCCTGCCTATGAGGGCGTTGACGCAAGGGGCAGGAAAATGAAAGGAAATGAACGGAAATCCACAGTCACGGATTTTGATGTCTCCGGTCGGAATTCCATTCACAACGCGATATGTTTCTGCTCACAAACTGATTGATACCCGATTGATACCCTAATTCTCCGGCTCCCTCATGTATCGTCGTCAAGCCATTGAAATAATTGACAACTACTTATCGGTAGCGCCCGATTGATCATCAGGCGGTCCTGTGCCGGAACTGGCCCACTCTGCTTGTTTCCCGGAAGATCAGCAGCCATTTCGAAGTTTGGCTGATTCCATAGCTTGGACTTTGCCCTTGGAGACGGCAACCAAACCTTCTTTGTCTCCGCCGGCGGCGCTGACCAGGGGGAGACCGACCATGAAGACCATGAATGCGTCGCCGGTTGCGGCATCGTTTTGTGCGCTGGAAAGCGCCGCGAGGTTTGCGCGTTCTGCGGCAAGCTGTCCTTCAAGGACGTTGCATTCCATCTGTGTGTAAGCTTCCATTGGAATTGCTGCCGGAGCTATGGAATTCGGCCGTTTTGCGCAGCCGGCAAGCATTGCGATTGCTACGATGGCGACGGTTGCCGCGGAAATCGGTAGTCGTTTCATTAGAATGCGCCCCGTGAGTATAATTAAGATCATAAAGCGCGTTTGGGTTGTGTGGTCAATGAAGATTGTTTGGGAGACGTGTCATGCATGCCGAGAACGTTCAAAGACTTGGAAAGGTGCAGTTCATCAAAGGCTCATTGCGCGGGTTGATCCGAATTGCTTCCGACGAGCGCCTGGCCATGCTCAGCTACCTCTTGGAGATGGCCTATCACGAGGCGGTCAAAGCCGAAGCGGACTTGCAAGCCAGGCGCAATTAGAGGCCCCGCCTACTCACAACCGATCCCGTTATTGTCTCGATCTAGGCCGTAAATGTCGCTACCTAAGACGCGAACCGGACCGCGTACATATGACGGCCCGTTGCCCCTCCCCCCGGCGCAGTCGACATCGGTATCGATGGGCACACAGGGATCGTAATTCGGGTCGCACTCTTGCGCTGACGCAGGCGCCGTCACCGTGGTGAGCAACGCGATTAGTAGCAGGATTTTCATCGTGGCAGCAGACTTTCCTCCAAGGCGAAATGTGATCACCAGCATATCGCTAAACGTGGGCTGGACAAGTATTGCTACATATGGCGTACGCGCGACAACCGAAGCGCGCTCGCCCCTCCGGAAAACATTCCTATTGCTTGGGGAGCCCCGAGCAGTACTCCAAATATCACCGACACCCTGCCAAGCCGGTTAGCACCCTGCAGCACGCCGCCAATTACGCACAGATCATCGCCGTCAACTGCAGCTTATGCCGGCGCTCGATCAACTATCTGGCAACGGATCTCGTGCAAGTGCTGAACCCAGCTAGGCCCGTAGACGGACCGCCTTTTTCCTGCTCGCGTTGCGGAACGGCTGAGTACATAAGCGTCAAAGTCAAAACCCCGGCCGCGGGGGATTATGGCCACTTGGTGATTAGGCGACTGTTGGGCATCCGAAGCGTGTCAGAATGGGGAAATAGGCCGCTGGGTGAGGAAATGCGGAAGAATAACAGTCGTGGGCGGAAATGAGCAGTCTTAGAGGCCTGGCTCCGAAACCCTTAAAAACCGCACCAGTAAAGTTTAGATGATCGAAATTTTGATCTTTCACGCTTTCCCTTGCTCGCAGCTAAAGGTCGTTTTAGGCGGGAAGCAGTCTATCGTTGAGTAGGAAACGAATATCCGCAATGGGGCCGTGACCTGTCAGGCAGCTTGTTGATGCGAAGTCGAGAAAACAGACGTTCCTCGTTGACAGGCGCGGCGTCGCTTCCGGCCCATTTGTATGTGCCGGCTGCTGTTCGCAATCGAGAAATTGGCACGATTTCGGAAATCGCTCATATGTATCCGGCCTGTTGATCGGCTCGCGGGCCGTGG
>NZ_OCPC01000014.1 GCF_900220985.1 Parahoeflea halophila | reverse complement strand
TGTATGTGCCGGCTGCTGTTCGCAATCGAGAAATTGGCACGATTTCGGAAATCGCTCATATGTATCCGGCCTGTTGATCGGCTCGCGGGCCGTGGCCTTGATGGGGTTACGCACGCACCTTGGTCTCATTAGCGGATAGGTCTCTGATGACCTAAAGGGCCGTCAGACTCTGGGGGCGTATCTTCTCCGTTCCATGCTGTCCTCTCTATCGCGAACTCCTTGGTGACCGTGGAAGGCTTCAGATCGCTTCCATGGCCGCGTCTTGTGGGGCGTCGAACCGGGTGCCATTGCGCAGAATGCTCCAGGCGGTTCGAGCGAGTTTGTTGGCAAGCGCTATGGCAGCTTTGTTTCGCGGCATACGGGCTACCGCCTCGGTCAGCCACGAGCCGAAACTGAAGTCGGACCATCGGTGTGGGCGCATCATGATCACTTTCGCCGCCTGCACGAACAACATCCTCAGATAGCGGCTGCCGCGTTTGGTGATCCGGCCGAGAATGGTGCGGCCACCGGTGCTGAATTGTCGGGGCACCAAGCCGACCCATGCCGCGAAATCACGCCCCCGGTCGAATGCCTCGCCTTTGCCGACGGCCGCGACCATCGCCGTCGAAATCATTGGCCCGATGCCGGGTATTGTCATGATGTTGGCGCAGTTCTCTTCGGTGTGGCTGATCTCTTCGATCTCGCCAGAGACATCCTCGATCCGTTTGTCCAACCAGAGCCAATCGCCATAAAGACCGATCAGGATGCCGCGCATCCGAGGCGATATCTCATCCCGTCGCTGTTCGAGGATCGTCTCGAAAGAATTCTTCAGTGCCCGCAGCCCCGTCCTGACAGTGATGCCCTGCTCGATCAGAAAGGCCCGGATTTGGTTGATGGTGGCCGTGCGCCGCGAAACCAGCCGTGCCCTGACCCGGTGCAAGGCCTGAAGGTCGAGCTGATCCTGGTCCTTCTCAGAAACGGTCCGAAGGTTGGGCCGCAACGCTGCTTCTGCGATCGCCTCAGCGTCGTTGTAATCGTTCTTCTGTCCCTTGTTGAACGGCTTCACGTAAATCGCCGGGATGATCCGCGGCTCGAACCCCATGCCCCGTAGCGTTCGGCTGACAAAATGGGCGCTGAGGCAAGCCTCCATTCCCACGATGCAGCGCGGGAGTTGCTCAAAAGTGGTATTCAGGGCCAAGCGCTTGATCTGCTTGCGCATGACCAACTGGCCGGATCGGTCGAACCCGACCAGGTGAAACGTATCCTTCCCGATGTCGATTCCGACGACGGCGATGTCTTCAATGCTTCCTGTCTTCTTTGCACACATGGCTGCTTCTCCTTGTTGCACGGTTGATTCCGGTTAAGAATAACCCAACGGTGAGGGGAGCAGCCGGCACATCCCATTAGC
>NZ_OCPC01000005.1 GCF_900220985.1 Parahoeflea halophila | reverse complement strand
TTGTTCATGGTCGTGGTCCTTTGTCTGTTGTGGTCTGAAGCGTGCAATCCGTCGCCGGAGCTGCGTTGGAGTTCATGACCTGTTGGCTGAGGGTCATGAGGGGAGTACGGGCGGGCTTGAGAAAAAGTTTCACAGCATTTCCGTCTGCCCTTGGATTTCAGTCCGGATGGGATGAAGCCGGCGGGGAGGATGGGGCTGGGAGCAGCCGGCTTCATCCTTGTGTCCTGAACTTAGCGGTTGAACTGAAGCTCGGTGTAGCCCTTGTCGCCGTTGTCGGCCGTAGCGGAGCGGTCGAACGAGGCGGTGGCGGTGTAGTCGATGCCGCCCTGTTCAGCCGCATATTCTTCAGCGGCCGGGCCGTGCACCGGAGCGTTCAGTTCGACATAGTCGTTGGGCGACTGTGCGAATGCGCCTGTGGAAGCTGCGAGAGTGAGGCCGAGTGCGATGATGATCTTGTTCATGGTATTTGTCCTTTGATGAAGCTGGTTCCGGTGCTGAACGAGCAGGCAACTGGTAGGTTCCGGTGCCGCACTGTTCATCCCGGGTGAGTGGGGGGCAGGCGTTGGATGAAACCGGCTGGAGGTGCCCGGCTTCATCCTGCCGGCTGGGGATTAGCGGTTGAACTGCAGTTCGGTGTAACCCTTGTCGCCGTTGTCGGCCGCAGCGGAGCGGTCGAACGAGGCGGTGGCGGTGTAATCGATGCCGCCCTGTTCGGCCGCATATTCTTCAGCGGCCGGGCCGTGCACCGGAGCGTTGAGTTCGACATAGTCGTTGGGCGACTGTGCGAATGCGCCGGTGGAGGCTGCGAGAGTTAGGCCGAGTGCGATGATGATCTTGTTCATTGTGGTAATCCTTTGCGTGTCTGTTGCGGTTCGTGTTTCGATTTGTTCTGAACGATCCGGCCCTGCGAACCTGTGCCGTTTGGGCCGCGCCGTTTCGATGAAATGCAAATGGGTCTCGGCTGGATGACATGCGAAACACATGAATGTGAGCAGCGCCCCTGGGAGCCGCTCAGAAACGCAATAAAAACTTTCTATGAAACTTTTTTACGTGAGAAATATCAATTGGATAAATGGAAAACTCGACCTGCTAAAAGATCCCCGGTGTCAAGCCTCCGTGTCATGCAGCGTTCACAATTCGAGGTTCTTGCGATTGCTGGATGCCTGATAACGGCGGTTTCCGCGCAAGCCTGAAACGCCGTCAATCCGCCGGATGTCTTGACGCCTCAAATCGCCGGCGATCCGTTCTCACGACCGATCACGCGTTTCGTGATCGGCCTTTATCTCGCGTGATCGAAATCGGGGAGTTTGTGCAGGGGATGTGGCTCGTTTTGGCGCCGAGCAAGCTTCAGTCGGCCTTGGTCAAGGCACCACAAGGGCATGAGAATGAAATCTTGGGTCGATTTGCCTGGCTCGGCAGCGCGCAGTGGTTCTCACACGTACGGGCCCTCCGCCGGGGCTCGGTTTCGCCGCCACGGCGCAGACGGCAATAGCCCCCGGTGGACACCTTCCATTAAACTTCCATGGCTAACATCCTGCGCAGAAAACGAAGCAACATCAACGAGGGGGCATGATCGTGACTGCGTCGGGGACGAATTATCTGCAGCGGGAGGAATCCTTCATGTATGACCGCGAAGTGCGGTTCAAGATGGAGGAGACGATGAACGAGGCGCGCATCGAATTTACCGAGAAGGGCGTCATGCACATGGCCTCGCGCCGCTGCCAGTTGATCGGCATCTCGCTCAGCAGCGCAGTTCTGGGGATCATTACCCAATTCAAGGTTCCCCGGGAGTTCTGCCTCGATGTGCCGGAAGCACGCATTTCCAGCATCGGCTGCGTTCTGACCCGCACCTATACCAACAACACCATCGAGGTGCGTTTTCTGCGGCTGATCACGGAGCGAGAGCTGCACCGGATCTTCGTCTACAGCACCCATCCGGCCCATCGTAACCACGTGATGGATGTCCGCTCCTGGTAGCAGCAGCGAGCTGAGACGCCGTACTTGGTACTGTTAGTAGAGCGCGCTGGCGCCCTCGTCGGCGGTGCCGGCAGTGTCGCGGAACCGCGCGAACAGCTCGCGGCCGATCCCCCATTCATTGTGGCTCAGATCGGCCGCCGCCGGTTCGCGCTCGGCGAATTCATCCGCATCGATCAGCACCTCGAGCGACCCAGACACCGCGTCGACACGGATCATGTCGCCATCGCGGATGCGACCGATCGGTCCGCCATCCTTGGCTTCCGGCGTCACGTGGATCGCGGCAGGCACTTTGCCTGATGCGCCTGACATGCGCCCGTCGGTCACCAGCGCCACCTTCTGGCCCCGGTCCTGCAGCACGCCCAGCGGCGGGGTCAGCTTGTGCAGCTCCGGCATGCCGTTGGCTTTCGGACCCTGGAAACGCACCACGGCGACAAAGTCCCCGGTCAGCGTGCCGGCCTTGAAGGCGTCCTGCAACTCGGCCTGGGTGTGAAACACCCGCGCCGGCGCTTCCACCACGTAGCGCTCTGGCTTGACGGCGGAAATCTTGATCACGCCCTTGCCGAGATTGCCGGTGAGCATTTTCAACCCGCCATTGGGCTGAAACGGCTTGTCCGCCGTCGTCACCACCTTCGGGTCTCCGCTGGCCTTTGAGATCGGCTCCCGCACCACGCTGCCATTGTCGCCAAGCTTGGCCTCGACCGCATAGGAGGACAGCCCCTTGCCCCACACCGTGCGCACATCCTCATGCAGCAGCCCGGCAGAAAGCAGCTGGTCGATCATGAAGCCCAGGCCGCCCGCGGCGTTGAAATGGTTTACGTCCGCCGGACCGTTCGGATAGACCCGCGCCAAGAGCGGCACCGCGTCCGACAGCTCTGAAATGTCTTCCCAGGTCAGCCGGATCCCCGCCGCCCGCGCCATCGCCACCAGATGCAGCGTGTGGTTGGTCGAGCCGCCAGTGGCATGCAGCCCGACAACGCCATTGACCACCGAGCGCTCGTCGATCATCTCGCCCACCGGTGTGAACTCGTTGCCGAGTGCTGTGATCGACAACGCCCGCTTGACCGCTTCCGTCGTCAGCGCTTCTCTCAGCGGCGTGCCCGGATTGATGAAGGACGAGCCTGGCAGGTGCAGCCCCATGATCTCCATCAGCATCTGGTTGGAATTCGCCGTGCCGTAGAATGTGCAGGTGCCCGGCCCGTGATAGGACTGGGACTCGGCCTCCAGCAATTCGGCGCGTCCGACCTTGCCCTCGGCATAGAGCTGGCGGATCCGCACCTTTTCGTCGTTGGACAGCCCGGTGGTCATCGGCCCGGCGGGAATGAACACCGCTGGCAGATGGCCGAAGGTCAGCGCCGCGATCAATAGGCCCGGCACAATCTTGTCGCAGACACCGAGATAGACCGCCGCATCGAACATGTTGTGCGACAGCCCGACGGCCGCCGACATGGCGATCACATCGCGCGAAAACAGCGACAGCTCCATGCCCGGCTGGCCCTGGGTCACCCCGTCGCACATGGCGGGCACGCCACCTGCCACCTGGGCCACGCCGCCGGCGTCGCGCGCCGCCTTGCGGATCAGCTCCGGATAGGTCTCGAACGGCTGATGCGCCGACAGCATGTCATTGTAGGAGGTGATGATGCCGAGATTGGGCACCACGTCACCGGCCAGATCCGCCTTGTCACTCGGACTGCAGGCGGCAAAGCCGTGGGCAAGGTTGCCGCAGGAAAGCGTCGAGCGGAACGGACCCTTGGTCGCCATCTCGCTCAAATGCGCGAGATAGGTCTCGCGGCTCGGCTTCGAGCGTTCGACAATACGGGCTGTGACGGCTGCAATGCGGGGATCGACAGTCATGGCTGGCATCCTTCTGGTCAGCTTGTTTCGGGCGCACGTGGCTCCCGTCTGGTGTCTGGTGACGCTATTCGGGCCGGAATGACGGCGAACCGCCAGGGCGCGTTAGGGCGCCCAGTAGATCTCGACCGGCGTCGTGGCCTTGTTCAGCACGGCGCGCACCGGCAACTCGGTCTCGGCGCCTGCGCTTAGCGCCCGGGTCAGCACCGCTTGTTTCTCGTCTCCTTCTATATGGAGCACGATCAGGCCGGCTTCCACGATGCGCGGCAGCGTCAGGGTCAGTCGCGGTTCGCCGGCGCCAGGTGCTTCGATGCTCATCACGCTCTGGCCGCAGGCCGGGTCGGTGACCGCCGCAAGTGTCGAGCCTTCAGGGAAGAACGAAGCCGTGTGCCCGTCGGTTCCCATCCCCAGGATCACCACGTCGAACGGCAGAGCCAGAGCATCGATGGCCCCGGCTGCTGATTTCGCTGCTTCGGCGGCATCGCTGCCGGGCCGGTAGAGCGGCACGAAACGCGCTTCCGCTGCCTTGTTTTGTAACAGGAACAGACTGGCAAGGCGATGGTTCGAGCGCTCATGCGCAGGCGGAACCATGCGCTCGTCGACCAGCGTCACCGTCACCTTGCTCCAGTCGATGGCGTGGCTGGACAGGGCTGCGAAGAGGGCCTTCGGCGTGTTGCCGCCCGAAACCGCCAGCGTTGCAGCACCGCGCGCTGCGATCGCCGCGGACAGTGTCCCGGCAACCGTCTCCGCCAGCTTTTCGGCCAGTTCGCCGCCATCGCCGAATTCATGCCGGTGGATCGGGGCTTGGGCCATCTCAGTCGCTTTCATGCCAGGTCCTGCCGTCGCGTTCGATAAGGGCAATCGCCTGGCTCGGGCCCCAGGTGCCGGCGGTGTAGGGCTGCACGGTCTGGCCGGTCTCTTTCCAGGCGGTGAGGATCGGGTCGATCCATTGCCACGCCGCTTCCACCTCGTCGCGGCGCATGAACAGGGTCTGGTTGCAGCGGATCACATCGAGCAGCAGACGCTCATAGGCGTCCGGATTGCGCTCCTCGAACCGGTCGGCGAAGCTCATGTCGAGCGACACGTGCTTGAGCCGCATGCCGCCCGGTCCCGGATCCTTGATCATGATCCACTGCTTCACGGCCTCGTCGGGCTGCAGCCGCATCACCAGCTTGTTGGCGGTGATCCGCCCGGCATTCGTGCCGAAGATCGAATGCGGGATCGGCTTGAACGCCACCACGATCTCCGAAATCCGCTCGCTCATCCGCTTTCCGGTCCTGAGATAGAAGGGCACGCCCGACCAGCGCCAGTTGTTGATCTCGGCCTTGATCGCGACGAAGGTCTCGGTGTCCGACACTCCGCCCTCGAGCTCCTGCAGGTAGCCTTTAACGGCCCCTCCGGCCGAGGCTCCGGCTTTGTACTGGCCGCGCACCGTCAGCGCATCGGCATTGTCTTGATTGATCGGTTTGAGTGAGCGCAGAACCTTGAGCTTCTCGTCACGCACCGCTTCGGCGTCCATCGAGGCCGGCGGCTCCATCGCCACCAGGCACAGCAGCTGCACCAGGTGGTTCTGCACCATGTCGCGGAGCGCGCCCGCCTTGTCGTAATAACCGGCGCGGCCTTCAAGGCCCACCGATTCCGCCACCGTGATCTGCACATGGTCGATATGCGCCGAGTTCCACAATGGCTCGTAAAGCGCATTGGCAAATCTCAATGCCATCAGGTTCTGCACCGTTTCCTTGCCCAGATAATGGTCGATCCGGAAGATCTGGTCTTCGTCAAACACCTCGCCGATGGTCTCGTTGAGCTTGCGCGCGGAATCGAGATCCCGCCCGATCGGCTTTTCGACCACAATCCGGGTCTCGTCGGTCACCAGCCCGTTGGAGCGGATCTTCTCGGAAATGTCGCCAAACAGCGACGGGCCGACGGCGAGATAGAAGGCCCGGACCCGGTCCTTGCCCTCGTCAAGCAGATCTTTCAGCTCCTGCCAGCCCTTCTCGGACCGGGCATCCACGGCGATGTAGAACAGGCGCTTGAGAAATGTCTCGACCTCGTCGTCGTGGTACTCGTCCTGCTTGAGATGCTCCTTCAGCGCGGCTTGCGCAAAACTGCGGTATTCCTCGCGGCTCATCTCCGAGCGCGACGCGCCGATGATCCGGGTCGGATCGGTCAGTTGGCCCGCCATCTGCCGGTGATACAGCGCCGGCAGCAGCTTGCGCTCGGCAAGGTCCCCGGTGCCGCCAAAGACGACATAGTCAAACGGGTCGACCGGGATGATGATCTGGCTCATAGCGTGGCATCCTGTCCGTGAACGGTGCCTTTCACATAATCTAATCGATTAGATAATGCTAGGGGCGTAAACCGGTTCGGTGTCATTTCCCCATCGTACCAGCCTGTTGATTAGCGCGGGAAGTCGGGAAAAGCCCTGATTCAGGCCGAACGGAGAATTTTCTCCATGGATTTGCCCTTGGCCAACTCGTCGATGAGCTTGTCCAGATACCGGATTTCCTTCATCGTCGGCTCCTCGATATTCTCAATCCGGACACCGCAAATCACCCCCTTGATCATGTCGCGTGACGGGTTCATCTGCGGCGCTTCAGCGAAAAAAGTCTCGAAATCCGTCATCTTGTCGAGTACCTCGCCCAGCTGCTTGGGATCGTATCCGGTGAGCCAGGAGATGATATCGTCGACCTCCTTTTTCGTGCGTCCCTTCCGCTCGGCCTTTGCGACATAATGGGGGTAGATGTCGGAGAAACTGGTTGTGTAGATCCTGTGCTTGGCCATGGTGCCTCCACCTGGGCGCGTCGCCTCAGAACCGGTCCCTCAACGAATACCAGGTCAGCGCCAGGAACAAAAGCGGCTTGCGCAGCTTGTCGCCGCCGGGGAAGGGGCCGACCTTGAGGTTGCGCATCACTTCCAGATCCTCCGAGCCGCCCAGCACATGGTCGGCATAAAGCTTGCCGCAATAGTTCGACAGCATCACCCCATGGCCGGAAAATCCGCCGATCGAAGTGACGTTCTTCATCACCTCGCGGACGAAGGGCCGGCGCGACAGCGTGATGCCCACCGAGCCGCCCCAGGAATGGGTGATCTCGACATTTTCCAGCGCCGGGTAGATCTCGGCGATCTGCCGGCGGATATGGCTCGAAATGTCGGCCGGATTGTCCGACGTGTAGGCCTCGCGGCCGCCGAACAAAAGCCGCCCGTCCGCGCTCTTGCGGAAATAGCGCACCACGAAGCGCGAATCGTCGACCGATTCCCCGCCCGGGATCACCGGGCTGTCGTCGCCGAGCGGCACCGTGGCGCCGATGAACGAGCGGATCGGCATCACATGCGCGCTTGTCACCGGCTCCAGTCCTTCAATAAAGGCGTTGCAGGCAATCAGCGCCTGACCGGCAACGATGTCGCCGGCATCGGTCTTCACCGTCACCTTGCCGCCCGCACTCGAGATTGCCCGCGCACGGGTGTTTTCATGGAGCCGCGCGCCGGCAGCGGATGCGGCGCGCGCAAGGCCGACTGCATATTTCAGCGGATTGATGTGGCCTGTCGCTGCGTCATAGGTGCCGCCGTGATAGCGGGTTGAGCCCAGTTTTTCGGCCAGAGCCTCCCTGTCGAGGAAGCTCAGCCCGTCATAGCCGTATTCATCCCGCATGATCCGCACATGCTCGCGGTAGTCTTTCACGTAGCCTTGCTTGTGCGCCGCCGAGATCTGGCCGGGCCGGTAATCGGCGTCGATCCCGTGCGCTTCGGCGAAGGCGAGCAGATGTGCCTTCGCCCGCTCCGCCACCGCAAATTGCGCCCGCGTGCCGTCCTTTCCGAAATCGGCTTCCAGCTCATCCACCCAGGCCCGCTGACCGGTGCCCAGCTGGCCGCCATTGCGCCCCGATGCGCCGTCGCCGAACCGCGCGCCGTCGATCAGCACCACGTCCCTGCCGCCTGCGGCAAGATGGTGTGCTGCCTGCAGGCCGGTAAAGCCGCCGCCGACAATCACCACATCGGCACTCGCCGGGCCGGAGAGAGCCGGGTAGGTGGGGCGGTCGCCGATGGTCGCCTCGTAAAACGAGATCCCGGGCGAGATGGGGCTTTGATAGGTCATTTATTACATTTCTCAGACGTTGAGCAGCAGGAATTCCCGTTCCCACGGGCTGATCACCTGCATGAAGGTCTCGAATTCGCCACGCTTGACGCCGGCATAGGTGTTGATGAACTCCTGCCCGAACACCTGGGCAAACCCAGGCTCGCTTTCAAGCAGCGACACCGCTTCTAGCAGTCCGCGTGGCAGGTCCACCGAGCCTTCATTGACGGTCTGGTAGGCCGGGTCGCTCGGCACCAGCCCGTTGACCATGCCGAGATAGCCACAGGCCAGCGACGCCGCCAGCGCAAGGTAGGAATTGGCGTCCGAGGAGGGCAGGCGGTTTTCCACCCGCCGCGCCACCGGTTCGGAATGCGGCACCCGGAAGGCCGTGGTCCGGTTGTCGTAGCCCCAGGCATTGTTGACCGGGCAGGCCATGTCAGGCGTCAGCCGCCGGTAGGAGTTGACATAGGGCGCCATCATCACCAGCGCCTTCGGCACATAGTGCTGCATGCCGCCGATGAAGTTGAAGAAGGCCTCGCTCGGCTCGCCGTCGGGCTTGGAAAACACGTTCTTGCCGGTCTTGGTGTCGACGATCGACTGGTGGATATGCATCGCCGAACCGGCATATTGCTGCATCGGCTTGGCCATGAAGGTGGCGAACATGCCGTGCTTGATCGCTGCTTCGCGGATCGTCCGCTTGAACATGAACACCTGGTCGGCCAGTTCCACCGGGTCGCCATGGCGCAGATTGATTTCCATCTGCGCCGGCCCTTCCTCGTGGATCAGCGTATCGATCTCCAGGCCCTGCTTGTCGGAAAAGTCGTAGATGTCGTCGACCAGTTCGTCGAACTCGTTGACGCCGGCAATCGAATAGGATTGCCCGCCGGTGATCGTCCGTCCCGACCGGCCGCGTGGCGGCTGCAGCGGATGATCGGGATCCTCGTGCTGCGCCACCAGATAGAATTCGATTTCCGGCGCCACCACCGGCTTCCAGCCCCTTTCCGTGTAAAGCGCCAGCACCTGCTTGAGCACGTTGCGCGGCGTGTAGGTGACCGGGTCACCCTTGGTGGTCACCATGTCGCAGATCACCTGTGCGGTCGGGTCGCTCTCCCACGGCACCACCGAAAGTGTCGAAAGATCCGGCACCAGCTTCAGGTCGCCATCGAGCGGGTCATAACGAAAGTCACCGGTTTCTTCCGGGTACTCGCCCGAAATGGTGTGCCGGAACACTGCCGAGGGTAGCGACAGCGAGGTGTTGGAGGTGAATTTCGACGACGGCATCATCTTGCCGCGTGCGACACCGGCGAAATCCGGCGTGATGCATTCGATATCCTCGATGCCCCGTACCCTCAGCCACTCCGTGGCCTCGGTCCAGTTCTCGACGCCGCGCTTGTTGTCGAGATATTTCGGCGCAGCTGCCTGCGCGGGTTTGGCAGAAGCCGGTTTGCCGGACTTGCGGGAGGCCATAAATCACCATGGGTTAGCTGAGAGTGGCGTGATCATAGAGGATTCTTGGCGTTGCGCCAGCCACTGCCGAAGCTCTCTGTGGCGCAGCAATCGGCTGGATCCGGCCGCAGATTTTCACCCCGTCCGGCGCTGGCCGCGTACCGCGCGGAGCAACAGATTGTGGATTCAGGTTGCCTTAACTCTGTTCTGCCATCCTCCATCGTATAGGTTAGACGTCCGCCCGGCGAATACTCGGGTGGTTTTGCATGATGCAACCTGTCTTGGCGGCCATGTCCGCATGTATTCTTCATCATGTAGGGACTTCCCCATGACCATCGACAGGTTGCTTGCCCGTTTTTCCATTCAGACCAAGGTCATTGTGTTCATCATTCCGCTGATCGCGGCAATGGCCGGGCTCGCCGCAATCAATCTGTACACCGGCTCTCTGCTCGGCGGCCGCCTGGTCGGCACCAGCGCCAGCATCGAGACGCTGTCGGGCTTCAAGGATGCCTATGCCGGCATGACGAGCTTTCTGCAGGAGCAGAACGAGGAAAAGCGCGCTGCGGTGATGCAGAGCCTCGACTCGCAGCTCGCCCGGATGGAAAACGTTATCTCGCTGGCCGAAAATGCCGCGGAATCGGAGGCGCTCAACCGTGCCCGTACCCTGGCTGAGGACCTGCGTGGAGATGTCGACCGGCTCTGGGCGCTGCATGGCGACGAGACGGGCATCCGCACGACCTTCTCCGAGACGCTGCAGACCATCGCCGATGCCCGCAGCCGGCTCAACTCGAGCATCGAAAAGGTGACCGAGACGCTCGGCAAGGCCGAATCGGAGGCGCGGTCGATGCTCAAGACCGCGGAAAAGCTCGAGAGCGGCTCCCAGATCGTCGTCCAGATTTCCAGCAAGATCAGTGGCGCAGCCACCCCCGAGGAGGCCTTCGCCGCCGCTGAAGAACTGAAGCAGGACATCCGCAGCCTGCGCAACACGCTGCCCGACGCCGTTCCGTCCACCAAGCCCGCGCTCAAGAACCTGATCGCCGACAACATGCAGGGCCTTTTGGATGTGATGGACACCGGTGTCGTCATCGATGCCAGCATGATCAAGTTGCAGAAATACTCCAACGCGCTGCGCCCCACCGGCATCATGCTGCAGGGCCTGTCCTCGCAGGTCGCCCGCCAGGCGACGCTGAAATTTGCCGAGCTCGACATTCCGATCCAGCACGGCCAGGGCATGATTACCAATGCCCGCAACGTTCTCTCCAAGATCGGTCACCTCGAGCTCAGAACAGTCAAGTTCATCGGCCAGCCCGATGAGTCCACCGCCGCGGATATGAGCATCTCTGTCAATCAGGTGGTCCAGAGCCTCCAGCTGGTGGCGATCGCCAAGGGCGGTGACGAGATCATCGCCGCGATCGGCGACGAGGCGCTCGAGCGCATCAAGGCGATGCCGGGCCTGGCTGACTCGCTTGTCGAGCTGGTCACAGCCAACAGGCTTGCTTTTGCGGACGCTTCCGAGCGCATCAATCAGGCCTGGAACGGCGTTGTCCAGTTCACGACCAGCCAGCAGCAGGGCGCCGTCGCGGTCAAGGACCGGGCGTCTGGCATCACGCTCACTGCGGCCCTGGTCGGCGGCGTCTTCGCTCTTGCCGCCGCTTTCTTGCTGGTCTCGGCGCTCAAGGGCCCGATCCGCCGCCTGGTACGCGCCATGCGTGATGTGGCTTCGGGCGATCTCGAGGTCGATGTCACCGACAACGCCCGCGCCGACGAGATCGGCGAGATGGCCCGTGCGCTCGATGTCTTCAAGTCGAACGCCATCGACAAGGTTCGCCTTGAAGGCGAAAGCGAACGCGAACGCGAACTGGCGGCCCGGGCGCGCGAACAGTCCGACTCGGAAAAGGCAGAGGCTGACGCCCAGGTCCGTTTTGCCGTCCAGGCACTGGGTTCGGCGCTGCGCGATCTGTCTCAGGGCAATCTGGCCTCGACCATCGATACGCCCTTTGCCGGTGAACTCGACAGCCTGCGCCTCGATTTCAACGACTCCATCGGCCAGATGCGCGACGCCTTGGGCCAGATCCGCGACAATGCCGGTTCGATCAGTTCCAACAGCGGCCAGATGCGTGCGGCCGCCGACGATCTGGCCCGCCGCACCGAGCAGCAGGCAGCCTCGCTGGAACAGACAGCCGCCGCCGTCGACCAGATTTCGGCCACTGTCCGCACTGCCTCGAGCCGCGCCTCGGACACCGACAAGCTGGCCGGCGAAACCGCGAAAGACGCCCGCGCGTCGGGCGAGATTGTTGCCCGCGCCGTCGACGCCATGAGCCGCATCGAGGAGGCCTCGGGCAAGATCAACCAGATCATCGGCGTCATCGACGAGATTGCCTTCCAGACCAACCTTCTGGCGCTCAATGCCGGCGTCGAGGCCGCCCGCGCCGGCGAGGCCGGCAAGGGCTTTGCCGTCGTCGCCCAGGAAGTGCGCGAACTGGCCGGCCGTTCAGCCGGCGCTGCCAAGGAAATCAAGGAACTGATCGCCGCCTCCGGCGAGGAAGTCCGCTCCGGCGTCTCGCTGGTGGGCGAGACCGGTGAGTCCATCACCCGCATCATCGCCCGGATCGAGGAAATCTCGGGCCATGTCGGCGCCATGGCCACCGCCAGCCGTGAACAGTCGACCGGCCTTGCCGAGGTCAACACCGCCGTCAACCAGATGGACCAGATGACCCAGCAGAACGCTGCCATGGTCGAACAAACCAACGCCGCCAGCCATACGCTCGCCCAGGAAGCCGCCGAACTCACCACGCTCGTCGCCCGGTTCCGCCTCGACATGGAAGACGCCCATAGGGCCGATCACGGCCAGGCTGCGTAAGGGTAGGTCTGCGCGCGCGTCTGTACCGGTGCCCCAAATAACTTCCGAACTCCGATGACCACTCCGCTCTAGCCCCTCCCCCTTGTGGGGGGCCGTAGGACGGGCGAGACCCGTGGCTCGCCCCGGCAAGGTTGGGGAGGGGACTTGCCCCGGCCCAAAGCCATTCCGGTCAGGTTGGTCCCCACCCCTGCGTTCGAGGTGCTTCTAATATGTAAGATCGATAAATCACGGCCTTGGCGTCAGCCAAGTCGTAGATTTTTGAGGTAAGGAAGTATTTCCGGGCTGGGAACTCGACCCCCATGCTTGGAATTTCCAGCACCTGGCTGAAGCCAAGACAATGAAATTCGCCTTCTCCGCCACCCAGTCTGCAGCACTGTCTCTCCATCGTCCGCCACGGTCCCCTCATTTCGTCATCCTAGGGCCCCGACCCTAGGATCCATTCCGCGATCTATCCAGCAACACTGAGTGCCGAAGGATCACGGTATGGATCCTCGGCTCGGAAGCCGAGGATGACGACAGTTGGGAACTCCCCACAAATAAAACCCCCGCAATTTTTCCCCACCTTCCACCCTCATGCCATACTTCCCGGCACTCCCGCCGCCGGATGGATCGCGAACGTGTCGGACCAGGCGGGAGGGAATGCCTCCCGGGCTTTTCCGTAACGTGCGGCGAGACCCTGAAAGGAGGCGGTGACCAGCGTGGCTCCGCCGGCGGGCGTGATTGCTCCCATAGGGACGATCAGGTTCAGCCGGCCACCGGACCTCTCTCGGGTCCATGCCTGCCAGAGGGCGGGCGACCCCGGAGGCGGTGCGGGCCTGTGGCGGAGGTGCTTCCCCGTGTGCGTGCCGTGCCCCGGTGGTTCCACCGGGACGCCCATGCACCTCAACGCGGGGGTACGCTTCGTGCCGGAACCCACGCCCAAAGGCTTCCATCGCGGCGCTCGTGTCCGGGGCCGCGGTTCAGGAAATTGTCCAAGCCGCGTCGGGCCAAGCCCTCAAGCGGTCCAGCGAAGCAGGACACTGCCTGTCGGATGCGGACATCATCCGGCGAGTTTCGGGCCCGCGCGCGCGTGCGCCACCCGCTGCATGTCACTGACATGCACACCAAAATCCTTTCCGAGGCGACGCCCGCGCGCGGCCCTCCGGACCCCATCTGCCCGACACTCCGGCGCCCGGCGCGTGCGGAGGGATTTGCCGTGTCGTCATCAAGACACCGGCGCCGCACAATTGCGGCCGGGCCCGGCCGCGGGGTAAATTGGCGCATCACATGTTCGGGGAGGTCAACCCATGCACACAGTCACCGGCGGCTGCCTTTGCGGCAAACTCCGCTTCACAGCCTCGGGCGAACCCGACCGGGTCGGCCTCTGCCATTGCCTCGATTGCCGCAAGCACCACGGCGCCCTGTTTCACGCCTCGGCGATCTTCCCCGGGACTGCGGTCCGCATCGAGGGCGAAAGCCGCCACTATCAGGGCCGGCATTTCTGTCCCGACTGCGGCTCTTCCGTCTTCGGCCGCTCCGGCGCCGAGGTCGAGCTCAATCTCGGCGCGCTCGATCAGCCCGATCGCTTCACGCCCACCTACGAACTCTGGACGATCCGCCGCGAAGCCTGGCTGCCGCCGTTTCCGCTCTCGGCACGTTACCAACGGGACCGGGATGATCCGAGCGGCGACACGGTGTAGCGCCCCGGCAACAGGCCGCGTCAAAACCGCCCTGCGGATTGCATGCGCATGCTTTGCAACCCGCGCGAACCCGACTAGGGTCCATGGACCCGATTGCGGGAGTACGTGTTGTGAACAGTTTTCCATTGATCCGGTAGCGAAGGCGGAATTCAAGCGCCCGGCCCGGCGGAGGTGTCGTCCTCCGGCGGGGGCCATGGCTGAATTCCGCCTTCGCTCCGGCAGAGATTTGACAGCCCGGCAGTTGACGGGCTGACCCGTTATAAGCGGTTCCTGACAGGTGGAAGCGACCGCCGTACCGGACCGTTCGCGTCTGCTGCCATCTTCTGTCAGCGAAGTTTCTTATCAGGACGATGCATCGCGGCGTATTTGCCGCAGCCGTCCGCCGTTTCTTGTTGAGGTAATATAATGTCTCCCTTTCTTCGCTCCGCCGTCGTGCTGGGCCTGTTATGCGCTTCCGGTCCGCTGGCCATCGACATGTTCCTGCCGGCCATGCCTGCCATCGCCGACAGCCTCGGTGGCACCATCGCCGGGGCACAGCTGACCATCTCGGCCTATTTCATCGCCTTCGGCCTGGCCCAGATGGTCTATGGCCCGCTCGCCGATGTGGTAGGCCGCAAGCCGCCGCTGATTGCCGGTCTGGTTCTGTTTCTGGCGGGCTCCGTCGGCTGCGCGCTGGCGCCCGACATGAATTCCCTGGTTGCCGCCCGCGTCGTCCAGGCGCTTGGCGGAGCAGCGGCCATGGTCATCCCGCGCGCCATCATCCGCGACATGCACACCGGTCCGCAGGCCACAAGGCTGATGGCGCTGGTGATGCTGATCATCTCGGTCTCGCCGATGCTGGCGCCGCTGATCGGTTCGGGCATCGTCGCCATCTCCGGCTGGCGCGCGATCTTCGGCGTCCTGGCGCTGGTGTCGCTGATGTCGATTGCCATCACCTGGCTGTTGCAGCCCGAAACGCTTGCGCCGGAAAGGCGGGCGCCGGTGCGGCTTGCCGCTCTCATAAGCGGTATCAAGACGCTGCTGCGCGATCCGGTGTTCATGGGGCTGACCTTTGTCGGCGCCTTCGGCATGGCGAGCTTCTTCGTGTTCCTGGCCAGTTCCTCCTTCGTCTACACCGGTTATTACGGCCTGACGCCCACAGGCTTCAGCCTCGCCTTCGCCGCCAATGCGGCCGGTTTCTTCTCTGCCTCGCAGCTGGCTGCGAGGCTGGGGGAAAAATACGGGTCCGAACGCGTGGTCAGCCGGGCGGTTGCCGGCTTCCTCGGCTTCACCCTGGTTCTTTTGGGTCTGGTCTGGTTCGGCGTTGATCATTTCGTCCTGCTGGTCGCGCTGCTGATCTGTGCCAATGCCTGCCTGGGTCTGGTGATCCCGACAGCCATGGTCATGGCGCTCGATGATCACGGCGACATTGCCGGCCTTGCCTCCTCGCTTGGCGGCATGCTGCAGATGATGGTCGGCGGCATCATGACCATCCTTGCCGGTCCGTTCTTCGACGGCACCCCGCTGCCGATGGTCGCCGCCATCGCCCTTGCCGCGGTGCTGTCGTTTGTTGCCATGCGCATCACCGACACCGCCCGCGGCCGCCGCGCGGTGGTGGCAGCCTGAACCGCAAGAGGGAACAGAGAACGCGCGGGATGCATCCACGCCCCGCGCAGACCAGAAAGCCGCTGCGGGAAGCCACGGCCCAAGGCAACCGAACAAAAAGCCCGCCGGGGCGCGAGCCACGGCGGGTAATTTTTTGCCTGGAGGCAAATCCGGGACCAGGGACTCCCGGAAGTGGTGGGCCGGATTGTTTCCGGTCCCGGATTACTTGCCCTGGGTGACGATCACCGGGATCAGCAGATCTCCCCAGTTGCCTTCGCCGCCATGGTGACGGGCGGAGCGGACCAGCTCCACCGAAACACCGGCATCAACCGCCTTCATGACGGAGTGGTTGAGGCGGTGCAGGTCGTTGGCCAGCATCCGGATGGCTGCCTGCTGGTCTGAATCCATGGCCGAAGACTGTTCTTCCGCGCGTTCCTTGACTCGGGTCTGGGGTGTCATGTGCATTTCTCCTCTGACGGGGTTTGTGATCGTTTTGTCCTGGGGGCCTCACCCGCCTGATGCGGGTGAGGGATGATCTCGTTATTCCGCGGCCGGCTTGAACTGCGCGGTCTCGGTGGATTCGCCCATTGCGGTGGTCGATGACTTGCCGCCGGTGATCGCCATCGATACGGCGTCGAAGTAACCGGTGCCGACCTCGCGCTGGTGCTTGGTCGCGGTGTAGCCATTGGCTTCGGAGGCGAATTCGGCTTCCTGCAGCTCGGAATAGGCAGCCATCTGGCGGTCCTTGTAGCCGCGGGCGAGTTCGAACATGCCGTGGTTGAGCTGGTGAAAACCGGCCAGCGTGATGAACTGGAACTTGTAGCCCATGGCGCCGAGTTCGCGCTGGAACTTGGCAATGGTCGCATCGTCGAGATGCTTCTTCCAGTTGAACGACGGGGAGCAGTTGTAGGCAAGCAGCTTGCCCGGATAGTGCTTGTGCACGCCCTCGGCGAACTTGCGCGCCTGCTCGAGATCCGGCTTAGAGGTTTCGCACCAGATCAGGTCGCAATGCGGCGCGTAGGCAACCGCGCGTGCAATGCACGACTCCAGCCCGTTCTTGATGTTGTAGAAGCCTTCGACGGTGCGGCCGGCATCGTAATCGACAAATTCGCGATCGCGCTCGTCGATGTCGGAGGTCAAAAGCTTGGCGGCTTCCGCATCGGTGCGGGCGATCACCAGCGTCGGCGTGCCCATGACGTCGGCAGCAAGCCGGGCTGCGTTGAGGTTGCGGATATGCGCCGCGGTCGGGATCAGAACCTTGCCGCCGAGATGGCCGCACTTCTTTTCAGAGGCCAGCTGGTCTTCATAGTGAACGCCAGCAACGCCGGCTTCGATGAAGGCCTTCATGATTTCGAACGCGTTCAGTGGGCCGCCGAAGCCGGCTTCCGCGTCGGCGACGATCGGCGCGAACCAGGTGTCGACCGACAAGCCGTTGCCTTCAGCGGTCTCGATCTGGTCGGCGCGCTGCAGCGTGCGGTTGATGCGCTTGGCAAGCTCCGGTGCCGCATTGGCAGGATAGAGCGACTGGTCGGGATACATCTGCGACGCGGTGTTCGAATCGGCCGCAACCTGCCAGCCCGAGAGGTAGATCGCCTTGAGGCCGGCGCGGACCTGCTGCATCGCCTGGTTGCCGGTCATGGCGCCCAGCGAATTGACGAAGTCTTCCTCGTGGATCAGCTTCCACAACCGGTTGGCGCCCATTTCGGCGAGCGTATGCTTGATGCTGACGGAGCCCCGAAGCTTCTGAACGTCAGCCGGGCTGTAGGGCCGCTCGACGCCGTCATAGCGGCCTTCGGGAGCTGTCGGAACCAGGTTGTAAAAATCAGTCATGTCATGTCTCCAGTATGCAATTGTCAGGGTCCGGCGGCAAAGCTTGGCAGCTGTTTGATCGCCTTCGATGTGACTGAATTTACATTGCGGCGCACACCAAGCGAGAAAATTCAGCATTTTCAGCGGATAATTGAGGTCAATCTGTATTGTCTTTGACTGGTCCTGCCTGTAAATTTGTAAAAAATGTAAAAGCCGCGTTCTGTCAAAACGTGCTCCAGCTCTGTAAAAACCTGTAAAGAACGACGAGATGGCTGAACAGAAAATCTTCGCCGGCCCCCGCATCCGGCGCATTCGCAATGCCAAGGGCCTGACCCAGACGGCGATGGCCGAGGGGCTCGGCATTTCGCCCTCCTATCTCAACCTGATCGAGCGCAATCAGCGGCCGCTCACCGTGCAGCTGATTCTCAAGCTGTCGGCGGTTTACAAGATCGATGTCGAGGAACTGCAGGGCGAGGGCGGCGCCACCACGCTGGCGAGCCTCAAGGAGGTCTTCGCCGATCCGCTGCTCGCCGGTGAACTGCCGGGCGATCAGGAAGTGGTCGAGATCGCCGAGGCCGCACCCAATGCCAGCGCCGCCATCCTGAAGCTGCACCGCGCCTATCGCGAGCAGGCCGAGCGGCTTTCGGATCTCTCAGCGATGCTCGCCCGAGAAGGCCACAGCCCGGCGTTGTCGGGCGCGAAGCTGCCGATGGACGAAGTCCGCGAGGTGCTCGAATCGCGCCCCAACCATCACCCGGCACTGGAAGAGGAAGCGGAGGCCTTCCACCATCTGCTCAAGCCCGGCGATGACCTGATGGGGGCGCTCAAGGCCTGGCTGAAAGCCGAGCATGGTGTCGTCGTGCGCCCGCTGCCCGTGGCCACCATGCCCAACTGGCGCCGCCGCTATGACCGCCATTCGCAGCGGCTTTTCCTCTCCGAGCGGCTCTCACCGTTCGACCAGCTGCGCGAGGTCGCCATGGAGGCAGCAACGATCCGCATGAATGTCGCCATTGCCGCGGGCGTCAACGGGCTCAAGCTGTCGAGCGACGAGGCCCGCCGCATCGCCCGTTTCGAGCTCGCCCGTTACGCCGCCCACGCGCTGATGATGCCCTACCAGGCTTTCCATGCCGCGGCCCAGCGGGCGCGCTATGACATTGATGTGCTCAAATCACGTTTCAGCGTGTCCTTCGAACAGGCCGCCAACCGGCTGACCACGCTGTGCCGCCCGAGCCTCGAGGGCGTGCCGTTCTTCATGCTCGAGGTCGATGTCGCCGGTCACCGGTTCCGCCGCGCCGGCGCGCAGGGCTTCCCGCAGCAGCGTTTCGGTGGCAACTGCCCGAAACTGTCGATTCATGCGGCTTTCTCGCAGCCCTCCCAGGTGCTGGTCGAGGCGGTGGAGATGCCCGGCGGCGCCGAGTTTCTCACCATATCACGCACGCTGGAAGGACCGCAGGGCGCTTTCTCCGAGCGCCCCCGCCGCACCGCCATCCTGCTCGGGTGCGACATCGGTTTTCGCGATGAAACCATCTATGGCGGTGCATTGCCGACAAGCGGCGGGAAGACGCCGCAGCCGGTGGCAATTCCGGTCGGCCCGGCCTGCCGCCTGTGTGAGCGCGCCGGCTGTCTCGCCCGCGCCGAACCGCCGATCACGCGGCCTCTGGGGCTGGACGAAATGGTGACCGGGCTCTCGGCCTTCGATTTCCAGTAATGCACCTATCTGGACAGGCTATAGCCCGCTTTTTCGGCGACATTGCTATTGCACAGGTTCACGCCGATCCCCTCTTGTGGGTTGCGCATTTCCTTCATAGGGTTGGAGGCCCGCACACTCGGCCCGGCCGGTGCGGGACGCATTCACGTCCAGCTTCGAAAACGGCACCAGATCGTCAAAGCCGGGATGAAGAAAGACAACAAGAGAGGAACAGGAATGACCCTGAAAACCCGCCTAATCTCCGCAGCCGTCATGCTTGCAGCATCGACCGTGCTCGCCACCGCCCAGGAGCGCGTTGTCAACGTCTACAACTGGTCCGACTATATAGATGAATCCATTCTCGAGGACTTCACGAAGGAAACCGGCATCAAGGTCGTCTACGACGTTTTCGACTCCAACGAAGTGCTCGAAACCAAGCTGCTGGCGGGTTCCACCGGTTACGACATCGTCGTGCCGACCGGGACCTTTCTTGCCAACCAGATCAAGGCCGGCGTGTTCCAGAAACTCGACAAATCCAAGCTGCCGAACATCACCAACATGGACCCGGCAATTTCCGAGCGGCTGGAAAAGTATGATCCCGGCAACGAGTACGCCATCAACTACATGTGGGGCACCACCGGCCTCGGCATCAATGTCGACAAGGTCAAGGAACGCCTTGGTGCGGATGCCGATCTGAACACCTGGGACCTACTGTTTGACGAGGCCACTGTCTCAAAGCTCGCCGATTGCGGCATCTTCGTGCTCGACGCACCCACCGAACTGGTGCCGGCTTCGCTGAACTATCAGGGCATGGATCCGGACCTCAAGGATCAGGCTTCGATCGACAAGGCCAAGGACCTGCTTCTCAAGGTCCGGCCGCATGTGCGCAAGTACCATTCTTCCGAGTATATCAATGCGCTTGCCAACGGCGACATCTGCCTGGCGGTCGGCTGGTCGGGTGACGTGCTGCAGGCGCGCGATCGCGCAGCGGAGGCCGATGCCGGGGTCAATGTCGACTATATCATCCCCAAGGAAGGTGCGCTGATGTGGTTCGACAACATGGCGATCCCTTCGGATGCCCAGAATGTCGAGGAAGCCCATGAATTCCTCAACTACATCATGAAGCCGGAAGTCATGGCCAAGGCGTCCAACTATGTCTACTACGCCAACGGCAATGAAGCTTCCAAGGAGTTCCTCGACGAGGAAGTGATTGGTGATCCGGCGATCTATCCGAGCGAAGAAACCGTGTCGCGCCTCTACACGGTTTCGCCCGACAACGCGCGTGAAAAGCGGATCCTCAACCGCGCCTGGACAGAGGTCAAGTCCGGACAGTAACCGAACCGGACCGGCGCATCAGCGCCGGGCCTTTTTCACTCAGCAGCTTGGGGGGCGTCCATGCCGTCATTGGGAAGCATCCGCCGGTCGTTCACGCCCTGGGACGATCCGGGCGCCAAGCCCTATATTTCCTTTCAGAACGTCACCAAGCGGTTCGGCAGTTTCGTCGCGGTCGAAAACCTGTCGCTGGATGTCTATGAGCGCGAATTCTTCTCGCTGCTCGGACCCTCGGGTTGCGGCAAGACCACCTTGCTCAGGATGCTTGCCGGTTTCGAGGAACCCACCGAGGGCGAACTGTTTCTTGACGGCCAGCCGCTGAAGGGCGTGCCGCCGCACAAGCGCCCGGTCAATATGATGTTTCAGTCCTACGCGCTGTTTCCGCATATGAGCGTGGCCGACAACATAGCCTTCGGCCTCAAGCAGGACGGCATGGAAAAGGCTGCCCGCGATGAGCGGGTCCAGCAGATGCTCAAACTGGTCAAGCTCGAGGAGTTTGCCCGCCGCAAGCCGCACCAGCTGTCAGGAGGCCAGCGGCAGCGCGTGGCGCTGGCACGCTCGGTGGCCAAGCGACCGAAGCTGCTCATTCTCGACGAACCGCTCGGCGCGCTCGACAAGAAGCTGCGCGAGGAAACCCAGTTCGAATTGATGGATCTGCAGCAGGAGCTGGGCCTCACATTCATGATCGTCACCCACGATCAGGAGGAGGCCATGACCATGTCCGACCGCATCGCGGTCATGGACAAGGGCATCATCGTCCAGACCGGGACGCCGGTGGAAATCTACGAGGCGCCCAATTCACGCTATGTCGCCGATTTCATCGGTTCGGTGAACACGCTCGAAGGCAAGGTCGAAAGCAGTAACGGCGATCGCGTCGTGCTTGATGGCCCGGACGGAAAGATCACCGGCGCCTTGCGCGAGGCGGCAATCAACAAGGGCGCCACGGCCTGGTTTGCGATCAGGCCCGAAAAGATCGGGATCAGCCGGACAAGGCCGGAGGGCGCCGTCAACGCGTTCGAAGGCGAGGTCTGGGACATCGCCTATCTGGGCGACATGACCGTGCTCAACGTCAAGCTCGGCTCCGGGGCAGTCGTGCAGGCGGCGATGCTCAACCGCTTCCGTCTGGTCGAGGAACCGATCGGCTATGATGAGCGCGTCTGGCTCACCTTCGGTGCCGAATCCGGCATTGTTCTGGACCGGTGATGCCGATGGCTGCTGGAGACAACGACATCAACCGCGAAGCGGATATCGACCGGGCATTCCGGGTCAACCGCATCTCGGCTGCGGCAATGGCATTTGCCGTAGCCGCCGTCCTGCTGCTCCAGCGTCCGGAGCTCGGCCTGATCTTCATCGCCTATGTCGGCGTCTCGGTCTGGGCAATGAGTTTCGCGCGAAGCCGTGGAATCCTGGTCAGGCCCTTGCCGGCGAAACGGCAAAATCTCGCAGCCTATGTGGCGCTCTCGACCGCCGGTTTCTTCGCCACGCTGTACGGTTCGCCACAGGTGATCGAACTTTACGGCACCGCAATCTACCTGATGCTCGCCGGCTTGCTGGCCTATCTGCTGCTCCGCGGCATCGTGAAATCGCTGTGAGGGCTGCCGGATGAACATTGTCTCCGCCATCAAGGCCCGCCTGGTCATCATCGTTCCCTATATCTGGCTGCTGTTCTTCTTCCTGCTGCCGTTCCTGTTGGTGCTCAAGATCGCGCTGTCCGATCTCGAATACGGGCAACCACCCTATGCCCCGCAATTCAGCTTTTCCGACGGCTGGGGGGAATTCTGGAGCAAGCTGACCAGCCTTGATCTGGAAAACTTCATCTTCCTGATCGGCGATTCGCTCTACATCAATTCCTATCTGTCCAGCCTGCAGATAGCCTTTGTTTCCACGGTGCTGACGCTGCTGATTGGCTTTCCGCTGGCCTATGGTATGGCGCGGGCGCCCGACGGTTTGCGCCCCATATTGCTGATGCTGGTGATCCTGCCGTTCTGGACCTCCTTCCTGATCCGCGTTTACGCCTGGATCGGCATCCTGAAGCAGGAGGGGTTGCTCAACCAGTTGCTTTTGTGGCTTGGGCTGATCCACACGCCGCTGGAAATCCTGTCCACCAACAAGGCCGTCTATATCGGCATCATCTATTCCTACCTGCCTTTCATGGTGCTGCCGATCTACTCGACGCTTGAGAAGATGGACGAATCCCTGGTCGAGGCGGCGCGCGATCTTGGCTGTACCCGCATCGGCGCCTTCTGGAAGGTGACCGCGCGGCTGGCGGTTCCGGGCATCCTTGCCGGCTGCCTGCTGGTGTTCATCCCGGCGGTCGGGGAATTCGTCATCCCCGATCTGCTTGGCGGGTCCGGCACGCTGATGATCGGCAAGACCCTGTGGATCGAGTTCTTCAACAACAGCGACTGGACGGTGGCCTCCGCACTCGCCATCATTCTGCTCATCGTGCTCGTGGTGCCGATCGTCTGGTTCCAGAATGCCCAGGCGCGGGCGACGGAGCAGAGCCGATGAGGAAGCGCTGGACCTGGTTCAACATCACCTCGGTGATCTTCGGCTTTGCCTTCCTGTATCTGCCGATCGTGCTTCTGGTGATCTATTCCTTCAACGAATCCCGGCTGGTCACGGTCTGGGCCGGGTTCTCGACCAAATGGTATGGCGAATTGTTCCGGAACCAGGGGCTGCTCGATGCCGCCTGGGTGACGGTGCGCGTGGCCTTTCTTTCCGCGTCGATCGCCACGGTTCTCGGCACGCTCGCCGCCGTGGCGCTGGTCCGCTACACACGCTTCAACGGCCGCACCCTGTTTACCGGCATGGTCTATGCGCCACTGGTCATGCCCGAAGTGATCACCGGACTGTCGCTGCTGTTGCTGTTCGTGTCGATCAATTTCGCCCGCGGCTTCTGGACCGTGACACTGGCCCATATCACCTTCTCGCTGTGCTTCGTCGCCGTGGTGGTGCAATCGCGTCTTGTCAGTTTCGACCGCTCGCTCGAGGAGGCGGCGCAGGATCTCGGCTGTCCGCCGTTCCGGGCTTTCACCCTGATTACCCTGCCGGTGATCCTGCCGGCGGTGATCTCCGGCTGGATGCTGGCCTTCACCCTGTCGCTCGATGATCTGGTGATCGCCAGCTTCACCTCGGGGCCCGGCGCCACCACGCTGCCGATGAAGATCTACTCGCAGGTGCGGCTGGGCGTGACGCCTGAGATCAATGCCGTCTGCACGCTGCTTATTGGCGTGGTGACCATTGGCGTGATCATCGCTTCGCTGCTCACCAAGAGCCGCGAGGTCCGCCGCCGGCGCGACGAACAGGCAGCGCTAGGCAATCATTGATCGGTCAGCGCGGCTGCGGCTTGTTTCCGCAGTTCAGTTCCGGGGTGGCCGCAGCAGGTAGGTGACGAACCAGATCGGCACGATCACCATCGAGCCGAGCACGATGTTGGGTATCGCCCATTCAGCCCCCTCCTGCATCAGCCCGAATACAAATTCTGGCGTCAGCCCGATCTCGGCCAGCAATTCCGCAGCAGACAGGTTGAGTGCCGACAAGGCGGCACCGGTGACCAGCGATGCAAGTCCGATTTTGACGAGAGCCGATAGCAACCGCAGCATGATCGGGCCATTCTCCATTTCAATCCGGCAAGAGCCGCGGGGGACGTCGAGGCGTTGCCTGCACTCAAGTTTCGCCAATTACGCGCGATTGCGCAAGCGCTGCCGGGGTTGCCTGTGCCGTTACGGGGTGACCGGAGAAATCACCGGTTGCGGCCAGGAACCGCCGATGAAAAACCGCAATGGTTCCTGCACCGCGCCGGTCGCGCTCGCCGTGCCGTCAGCAGCGGGTGCGGGGCCAAGCACACCGGCCATCGCCAGGCTCGAGCGTGAATAGGGGATGACGCCCGACAGGGCGATGATGGTTTCGGGCCCGATCAGCTCGGCCGTGGTCAGGTTGGCTTCGCCCTCGGCGATCGTCGCCTGGAGCCGTGCGGAGTTGAACGAGAACCCGGCGCCTTCGCCCAACTGGTCGAGATCGAAGAACCGCTCGGCCTTCGAGAGTTCGCGGAACCTGGCAATGTTGAGACCTGGAACGATGCCGGTCTCGACTGCCAGGTCGATCTTGCCGGTGAGGTCCGACAGCGTGGTCGCCCAGGTCGGATTGGGAGAAGTGACTTCGATGTCGAGAGACCCTGTGCCGCGCGGCAATGGCCCGGTCAGGCCGATGGCATCGAACAGCCCGCCGAAATTCATCTTGCGCGCCGACATCTGTACCTTGATGCCGCCATCGACGCCTTTTTCGGACAGGGCAATACGGCCGATCAGGCTGCCGTCATAGGCAGTGGCGTCGCCGACATCGAAAACGGCCCGGCCTTGCTCGACCCGGGCCGCGGCCGCGAGATTGGACAGCACCACCGGACCGAAACTTGCCGATTGTGCCGACAGCCTCAGATCGAGTCCGAGCTCGCGCAGAAACCTAGTGTCGATTGTCGAGGCAATGTCGCCCCCGGCCTTGGGCAGCGGCGTAAAGGCTTGCAGGAATGAGGCGATATCCAGTGAACTGAACGCCAGTGTGCCGGTGATCAGGGGAGGTTCTTCGCTGCGCAGGGCGACGTCGAGAACACCGATGCCGCGGTTCTTGTCGACCATGATGATCAGGTCGTCGAGCTTGGCCCTTTTTTGTTCGGCAGTAATCTTTGCCGACAGTTCAAGCGCGCCCAGTGCTTCGCCGGGCTTGATGTCGGCGCCTGACCATTCCAGCGCACGCCGCACCGAGACACTTGCAAGCTTCAGCGCGCCCGACAGGAACAGGTCCGGCCCCAGGCTCGCAGATCCGCTGAAATCGATATTGAGCGGCACCGAGCTGATCTTGACTTGCACAGGAGCGGTCCGGCGGCCAAGCAGCAGCAGGGGGGCTGAGGTCGACCCCGCAAATGTCACCTGCTCGCCGCGGAAGATCGCCGTCATGTCCGCTCGCGCAACCGCTGTAGGCGCTGTCCAAGCGAGCGTGCCGTTGATGGCGGTCAGCTTTTCGGCTTCCGCACCCGGGTCGCGGATCCATTTGACCGTGCCGTTTTCGATTGTGACCGCGCCAAGGGCCGCCGAGGCCGGAATGACGGCCGACTCCGGCGGCTTTTCGCCGGCCTGCGCGGCAAGATCCCGCTCGATCGCGGCAGCAATTCCTTGCGCCAGATCGCCGGAAGGGGAGCTCCAGTTCGACGTCGCATCGGGATAGAGCTCGACATTGAAGGTGGGACGGATCAGCCGGAATTCGGAGAAGCTCGGCGCACCGAGCACTGCCGAAAACAGATTGAAATTGGCGACAATGCTGTCCGCACGCATGATCGGATCGCCGCCGGCAAAGGTTGATGGCCGGATCACGACATTGTCAAGCTGGATCGTCGGCGTCGGCCAGTAGTCGATCGAGGGCGCATCACCCAGTGAAACCGGATGTCCGGCCCAGGCGCTGATGTCGCGTTCCAGGCGGTCGCGCACGACGCCGCTGGAGACCGCCAGCGGCAGGCTTGCGAACACGGCCAGCACGGTGACCAGCACGAAGAGCGCGCCCGAGATCGCCGCACGTCGCAAGGACCACTGTGCGATGATGAAACCCAATCCGTTACTCCCCAACCACTGCTCCGAATGGTGCCGCTTGCCTTGGTTAAAGCTTGGTGAAGCCGAATGCAATTGGCGAGCCGCAGTTGCGGCCGCAATGTCATGCTGCGCCGCAATATACTGTTTGCATAGAATGCATCCAATGCTACTACCGCATCCTATTGGAAGGCAGGAGCAGGATATGACCGACACATTACTTTGGAGCCCCGATGAGCAGGCATTGAAGACCAGCCCGTGGATGAAGTTTGCCGAATTTGCCGGAGAGAGGGCAGATCGGTCGCTCACGGATCCGGCGGCGCTGCAGGAGTGGTCGGTGACGGATCGCGAGGGCTTCTGGTCGGCGGTCTGGGATTTTTGCGGTGTCCGCGGCAGGAAGGGCGAACGCATCATCGAGAACGGCGACGCCATGCCCGGCGCAAAGTTCTTCCCCGATGCCGAGCTGAATTTCGCCGAAAACCTGCTCTCGCGCACCGGTGCCGAGCCGGCTCTCCTGTTCCGGGCCGAAGACAAGGGCCAGCGTTCGATGAGCTGGCTCGAACTGCATGCGCTGGTCTCGCAGCTGCAGCAGGCCTTCCGCGCCAAAGGCGTTGAAAAGGGTGACCGCATTGCCGCGATGATGCCCAACATGCCCGAAACCATCGCCTGCATGCTGGCCTGCGCCTCGATTGGCGCGATCTGGTCCTCCTGCTCGCCGGATTTCGGCGTCAAGGGCGTGCTCGACCGCTTCGGCCAGATCGAACCGAAACTGTTCATCTCCTGCGACGGCTACTGGTACAATGGCAAGCGCCAGGAAGTGTCGGACAAGCTGGTCGAGATCGCGGCAGCGCTCAAGCCAAAGGCCAGCATCATCGTGCCGATGCTCGATGACGCCAAGGCGGTCGCCAGCGCCGTGCCGGGCGGAGTAACCCTCGCAGACTTCACCGCCGATTATCCGGCCAGGACGGTCGAATTCGAGCCGCTGCCATTTTCGCATCCGCTCTACATCCTGTTTTCCTCCGGCACCACCGGCATTCCCAAATGCATCGTCCATTCCGCTGGCGGCACGCTGCTGCAGCATCTCAAGGAACACCGGCTGCATTGCGGCCTCGAGCCCGGCGAGCGGCTGTTCTACTTCACCACCTGCGGCTGGATGATGTGGAACTGGCTGGTCTCCGGCCTGGCTGTCGGTGCCACGCTCTGCCTTTACGACGGCTCGCCGTTCTATCCCGACGGCAACGTGATCTTCGACTATGCGGCGGATGAGAAATTCGCGGTGCTCGGCACCTCGGCGAAGTTCATCGACGCCGTCCGCAAGGCAGGCCTCGAACCCGCGAAGACCCACGATCTCGCCTCGTTGCGTTTGCTGACCTCGACCGGTTCACCGCTGTCGCCTGAAGGCTTCACCTTCGTCTATGAAGGCATCAAGCCGGATGTCCATCTGGCCTCGATCTCCGGCGGCACCGACATCGTTTCCTGCTTCGTGCTCGGCATTCCGGCGCTGCCGGTCCATCGCGGTGAGATCCAGGGCCCCGGACTCGGCCTCGCCGTCGATGTCTGGGACGACAACGGCAATTCCGTCACCGGCGAAAAGGGCGAGCTCGTCTGCACCAAGCCGTTTCCGGCCATGCCGATCGGCTTCTGGAACGACCCCGGCGACGAGAAGTACCACGCCGCCTATTTCTCACGCTTCGACAACATCTGGACCCACGGCGACTTTGCCGAACGCACCGCGCATAACGGCATCATCATCCACGGCCGTTCGGACGCCACGCTCAATCCCGGCGGCGTGCGCATCGGCACTGCCGAGATCTACAATCAGGTCGAACAGATGGACGAGGTGGTCGAGGCGATCTGCATCGGCCAGGACTGGGACGACGATGTCCGGGTGATCCTGTTCGTCCGGCTGGCCGAAGGCGTCACGCTCGACGCCGATCTGGAAAAGCGGATCCGGACCAAGATCCGCACCGGCGCCTCGCCGCGGCACGTGCCGGCCCGGATCATCGCGGTCAGCGATATCCCGCGCACCAAATCCGGCAAGATCGTCGAACTCGCCGTGCGCGACATCGTCCACGGCCGGCCGGTCAAGAACCAGGAGGCGCTGGCCAACCCCGAGGCGCTTGCGCTGTTCAAGGATCTGCCTGAACTGAAAAGCTGACCCGAGCGGGCAGGGCTGCTCGAGAAGTCAAGCGAACCGGGAGAACTCGGTGAGTCGCTGCGCAAGCAGCGAAACTGCCTTGTGCAGCACAACGGTCAGAACCGCCAGCGCGATCAGGCTGGCGAACATCAGGTCGACCTTGGCCCTGCCATTGGCGAGCAGCATCAGGTAGCCGAGCCCCTTCGAGGAGCCGACCCACTCGCCGATGACCGCTCCGATGGGCGCGTAGACGGCTGCGAGCTTGAGACCGGAGGCAAGCGATGGCAGCGCGTGCGGGATCCGGATCCGCCGCATGATCTGCGACGGGCTGGCGCCCATTGTCTCGGCCAGGTCCAGAAGCGCCGGCGGGACCCGTGTGAGCCCGTCATGAAACGCCGAGGTGACCGGGAAATAGATGATCAGCACCGCCATCGCGATCTTCGACGCCATGCCGTAGCCGAGCCACACGGTCAGGATCGGCGCCAGCGCGAAGACCGGCACCGCCTGGGTGAAGACCAGCATCGGCAATGTCAGCCGGGCCAGCCGCGGCGAGGCGGCGAGCTGGATTGCCGTCAGCGCGCCCAGCAGCGAGCCGATCAGCAGCCCGAGGGCGACTTCGGTCGCAGTTATCAGCGTGTGCTCCGCAATAAGCGCGCGGTTCTCGAACCCCACCTTCGCCACCCGCCACGGATCGGGCAGGATGAAATGCGGCGCGCCGGTGATCCACACAACGGCCTGCCACAGCCCGAGACCCAGCAGTCCGGCACCGAGCGGATACCAGCCGCGGGTCATGCCGCCCCCCGCAAATGCGACAGCAAGGACGCCTGGGTGTGGAGCAGTTCGGGGTCATCCACGCCTCGAATGGGGGCGCTCTCGGGCACGGGCCAGTGTGCGATGCCGGTTGCCGACAGCACATTGACGTGATGGCCGAGACGGCAGGCCTCGGCGGGATCATGGGTCACCAGGAGCACGGTCCTGCCGGCCAGCACCCGGGCAGCCAGATCCTGCATGTCGGCGCGGGTGCCGGCATCCAGCGCCGAAAACGGCTCGTCCAGGAGCACGATCGGGCAATCCTCCATCAGCGTCCGGGCCAGCGCTGCGCGTTGCCGCATGCCGCCCGACAGCGCACCGGGTTTCTTGGCATGATCGTCGGTCAGCCCGACCTGCGCGATCATCGCATCGGCCTTGTCGAAATCCGGTCTTTCGCCGCGCAAACGCACGCCGAGCACCACGTTTTCGCGCAGGCTGAGCCAGGGCAGCAGCAGGTCCGATTGCGCCATGTAACTGGCGCGTCCGCCAATCGGCTTGCCATCCCCGGCTGCAATCGTTCCCTCGAATTGCCCCGCGGTTTCAAGCCCGAGGATCAGCCGCAGGATCGTCGACTTGCCCACCCCGGACCGGCCCAGCAGGCAGGACCACTCACCGGCGGGCATGGTCAACGCCACGCCGTCAAACAGCATCTCGTCGGCAATCCGGTAGCTGCCCCGAAGCGCGATCGAGGTGGGAGCGCTCACCTGCCGTCAAGCCCCATGTCCCAGAACCCCACTTCCAGTTCGGTTGCCGTGGTGAAGCGGCCCTGCAACCGCTGCCAGCGTGGGCTCGTCCGGAACTCCGGCCCCAGCCTTCGGAACACCGCCGCATCGAACATCTCGCCCACCGACGCCATCACATCCTGATACTCGTCTCCGGCATAGGTTACTATCCAGTCGGCATAAGGCGTGTCCGCCACAGCCACACCGGCGAGCCGGAGGCCGATTTCGCCATAGCCGAAGCAGCAGGGCGCAAGCACTGCGATCAGGTCGATGAAATCGCCCTGCAGCCCTGCATCCATGACGTAGCGGGTATAGGCAAGATTGGCGACCTCCTCTTTGGTGGCAAACAGCGCGGCTTCATCGATGCCCAAGCCAGCACAGGTTCTCACATGCAGCGCCATCTCGTGATTGATCAGCGCATTCACGGTCGCAGCGCAGACCTGCATTTCCTCACGCGTCTCCGCCTTGATCACGCCCAGCGACCAGGCCCGGGAGAAATGCACCAGGAAGACATAGTCCTGGATCAGGTAATGCATGAACGAGGCCCGCGGCAGCGAACCGTCCCCCAGCCCCTCGACAAAGGCATGACGTGTATAGGCCTGCCATTGCTCCGGGCACCCGTCACGCAGCGCGGCAAAGACCTGGCCGTAACCGGGGGTGCTCATGGCGCGGTCACGTCGATGGTGATGGCGGACACCTCGTTGATGCCGGGGATCAGGCCCGCCTCGTGCAGGAAGGTCTCGAAGGTCGCGTAGCGGCCGGCATCCATCGCCGTCGGCCGCAGCGCAAAGCGCGGCAGCGTATCGAACCAGGCGCGCTTGTTGAGCTCGTCATTGAGTTCCTCCGAGCTGGCTGCGAACATCTCCCAGCTCTCCTGAGGGTGGTTGACGATATACTGGGTGGCCTTCTCGGTCGCGGCCAGGAAACGGGCGACCATCTCGCGGTCCATGCGCGCCGGATTGGCGACATAAATCAGCTCGTCATAGGTCGGCAGGCCTTCTTCCTCGACATAGAAGCAGCGGCCGTCAGCGCCCACGATATCCATCTGGTTGAGTTCGAAATTGCGGAACGCGCCGATCACGGCGTCGACCTGCCCGGACATCAGCGACGGTGACAGCGACCAGTTGACATTGATGAGCTCGATATCCTCAAGCGCCAGCCCATGGGTCTTCAGGATTGCGCCAAGCACGGCTTCCTCGACCCCGCCGACGGAGAAGCCGACCTTGCGGCCCGCCAGGTCGGCGGGCGACTTCACCGGGCCGTCTTCCAGGACCAGCAGGCAGTTGAGCGGTGTCGCCACAAGGGTGCCGACGCGCTTGAGCGGCAGGCCCTCGTGGATCTGCAGATGCAGTTGCGGCTGGTAGGAGATCGCCAGATCGGCCTGCCCGGCAGCCACCATCTTCGGCGGATCGGACGGGTTGGCGGGCGCGATGATCTCGACCGCGAGCCCGGCTTCTTCGAAATAGCCCTTTTCTTCGGCGATGATGATCGGGCCGTGGTCGGGATTGACGAACCAGTCCAGCATCAGCGTCATCTGGTCTCCGGCCAGAACCGGGGAGGCGAGCAGCGACAGGGCCGCCGTGACAGTTGCCAGTTTCATGGGCTGATTCCTACTTGTAGAGATATGCAAAGTGATGGGTGGGGCCGTGGCCTGTGCCGACGCTGAGTTCGTCCGCTTGAGTGATGGCGCCCGCGACATAGGCTTTGGCAGCGGTGACTGCGTCGGGCAGGGAGAGGCCCCGGGCGATCTGCGCGGCCAGCGCCGCCGACAGCGTGCAGCCGGTGCCGTGAGTGTTCTTCGTCGCAGTGCGCGGTGCTTCGAACCAGTGATCTTCGCCGCCCGTGACCAGAATGTCAGGGCTGTCGGTGCTCTCGAGATGGCCGCCTTTCAGAAGCACGGTCCTGGGGCCCAGCGCCCGCAAGGCCCTTGCCTGGGCGGCCATGTCATCGCGGTTTTCGGCCATCGGCAAACCGAGCAGATGCGCTGCCTCCGGCAGGTTCGGCGTCAGCAGCGTGGCGAGCGGCAGCAATTGGTCGCGCACGGTGGCGACGGCATCATCAGCCAGCAATGGCGCGCCGCCCTTGGCGATCATCACCGGGTCCAGCACGACCGGCACCGCCCTGTGCTTTCGCAAGGCGCCGGCCACCGCCTCGGCGATCTCGGCCGTGGCAATCATGCCGACCTTGATCGCGTCGACCCGGATATCGGCAAACACGGCTTCGATCTGCTCGCCGACAAACGCCGGCGGGACCAGATGCACGGCGCTGACACCTTGCGTGTTCTGAGCTGTGAGCGCGGTGATGGCCGCCATCGCATAGGCGCCGTTGGCCGAGATCGCCTTGATGTCAGCCTGGATCCCGGCGCCGCCGGAAGGGTCCGAGCCGGCAATGGAGAGCACGTTGCGGATCATCGAGACACCTCATGTCTGTCGGTGAAGAAGGAGGCAGCCGCAGCCCGCGGGTCTGGCTGGCCGCAGATCGCCGAGACGACGCAGAGCCCATCGGCCCCCGCAGCCAACACATCCGCGCCATGGCGTGCGTTCAGCCCGCCGATCGCCACCGTCGGCAGGTCGGTTGCAGCGACAAGCGCGGCCAGGCCGGCAAGCCCGGTTGGCTGCTCGTGATCGGCCTTGGTGCCGGTGGCAAACACCGGGCCCAGGCCGAGATAGTCCACATCCAGGTTTCTGGTTGCGGCGACGCGTTCTGTCGTTTCGCAGGACAGGCCCAGGATACGGTCCGGACCGAGCAGCGCCCGCGCCCGTTCAGGCGCGCCGTCGCTCTGGCCGATATGCGCGCCGTCGGCACTTGCGGCGACGGCGGCATCCACATCGTCATTGACGATCAGCGGAACGCCGGTGCCGTCAAGCACCTGCATCAGCGCCCGCGCCAGCGAAACCCGTTCCTGCGTGCTGGCCTGCTTGTCTCTGAGTTGTACCATGGTCACACCGCCTGCAACGGCGCGGCGCACGGTCTCGACCACGCCGAGATCGGCACACAGAACCGGATCCGTGACCAGGTAAAGCCTCAGCGCCTCGCGCCTCAAAGCCACTGCACGCCTGCATCATCGGCAAGATCTTCGGGCTTGATCTGCGACAGCGCATCGAGGAACGCGACCTGGAAACTGCCCGGTCCGCCGGCCGTCCTGGCCGCCCTGTTGCCGGCCTCGGCAAACAGCGCAAGCGCTGCTACGGCGGCTTCAAACGCCGGGGCAACTGCGGCCAAGCCCCCCATCAGCGCGGTCAGCGAACAGCCCATCGCGGTGATCATCGGCATGATTTCAGTTCCGCCGGAGATGCGCGCCGAACGGGTCCCGTCGGTGACGAAATCGACTTCGCCGGTAACCGCCACGACACAGCCCTGCGCCTTGGCCAAGGCGATTGCCGCGGCTTCGGCATCGGCCACGCTGTCGCCGCTGTCGACGCCCTTGCCGGCGGTGGCCGCACCGCGTAGCGCCATGATTTCCGACGCATTGCCGCGGATGATCGCCGGTCCCCGCCCAATCAGGTCCTGCACCACCTCGCCGCGATAGGGCGTGGCGAAATGCGCCACCGGGTCCAGAACCCAGGGCTTGCCCGCGGCCCTGGCGGCATCCGCGGCCTTTTGCATCGCCGACACCCAGGCAGGCGACAGGGTGCCAATGTTGATGGTCAAGGCACCTGCGATCGGCACGAAATCGGCGACCTCGTCCTCCGCATGCACCATCGCAGGCGAGGCGCCTGCGGCGAGCACCACATTGGCGGCAATGTTCATCGCCACGTAGTTGGTGATGCAATGCACCAGCGGTTTCTGGGTCTGAAGGGTTGCGAGGATCTGGTCTGTTGTCACGGTCTCTTCTCCGTCCAGCGAGAAAAGGATGACCGCGAAACCCGCGACATTTACCCTCCCTCCGCCAGCATTATCTGGTTCAGGTTCAAAGGGTACTTCTCAGCCGTAAGGCGCCCCCGGTAGCGCCACTGATAGGCGAGCGCAGCGGGCCCGTCAACCGGTGCTCTGGTGGCAGCAAACGATAACAAACAGCATCTGACTTTGCGGTAGGACAGGAGAGTTCGGTTCACAATTTGTGCCTTCGGT
Organism: Parahoeflea halophila; assembly: GCF_900220985.1. Lineage (GTDB taxonomy): Bacteria > Pseudomonadota > Alphaproteobacteria > Rhizobiales > Rhizobiaceae > Hoeflea > Hoeflea halophila. Next base: position 366,662 of record NZ_OCPC01000005.1, on the reverse strand, counting down.
GCTAGCGTAGAAGCGGTCCTTGGCGCGATAGGTGGCCCGGCGAGGGAATAACGAACTCCGCCCGGCAATGACGACCGGTGCTCTGGAAGCGCAGGTCGCAAAAATGAGGTTGCGGGCCAGGAGACAGGCGCGACCGAACTCGATTGGCGAACCCGTATCGGGAGGAGTAGTCGATGAGGAAATCCCGGTTTTTGATGGCAATCATTGCGGTTGCAATGGTGAGCTTCTTGCTCATGCCCGGGCAGCGGGCATCGGCGCAGTCAGATCTGGAAAACGCAATCAGCTATGAGGCATGCCTGGCCTTCAACAGGGCAAAGATCGACGGCATCGAGTTGAGGCTGAGAGAGGCGATCAGCAGGTCGGACGCGGCGTGGCGCGAGTTGGAGAAGCAGACAAGGCTTTTCCAGACCCAGGCGGAGCGCCATGGCAAACAGCTCGAGGAGATGGCGAAAGAGCGCGACAGGCTGCTAAGCGACATCGCAGACAAGAAGAAACTTCACGATGCCTTTGTCGACCACGCCAGGCAGCTGACGGCAATTGCCGGTCTTGAAAGCGCCCTGACGTACAAGCAAACGGCGGGCGGACGCAGCATCGTCGACCCGCAAAGGCTGCAATATCCGGATACCGATGATCGCGCGATCAACAAAACCTACAGCGATCTCAGATCTGCCGCCGGCGACCTCGAGAGGGCACACTTGGCCTATGACAAGGCGAAGCCCCGCTTGTCGGTAAGCGGAATGCAGCACGGTCTGGAAGAGCTGGAGGCGCGGCTGGACACTGCGCGCCAGGATTTTTCCAACGCGATCGAAGCCGAGAATCGGAGTCGCCAGGAGGACATTGATTTTGTTCCCATGAAGTGCACTCCGCCGGATAACGGCAGCACGGAAGCCGTCGAAGCCGGTCCTGACCCCTATGGCGGATTTGATCCCGAACGCGACGGGATGGCAAGCTGTCCGGTCAGCGATGAAGAACCGGTCGTGACAAGGCCGCCCGGTTTCGAAAACATGACGCCCGAGCAGATATTGAACGCGCTCTCAGGCATCGAGGCGCAGATCCGCAAGCAGCTTTTGCCCCTCAAACCGCCTGCAGGGGACGAAAAACCGACAGAAACGGCGAAACCCGAGAAGCCCGCGGTGCGTACGAGCGCCGGAGCCTGTGGCTGGAGCCGGGAGACGATCTGCGGTCGGTTCGGCAATCAGGCCGGGATCTGTTCACCCTTCGTCGAGGCCGCTCGAAACGCGTGCGCTGCCGGCAGGCAGGGCGGATCGACGGCTCAGTGCGAAACCGCCTGCGCTGCACGGGCCGAACTCGCCGAGGCGGCATTCGGATTGAGGGATTTTGCGATCTCGTTCGTTGAAAAGGTTGGAAAACCGGAACCCGACTTGCGGGAATTCCAGTTCGAGTTGGAAGTCGCCAGAGCCAGACGCGTTGCCTACGAACTCGATCTGTCATTTCGCGTGATCCAGATCTACACCAATGCCGATACAGGCGCTATTGTCCAGCATGACGGCCCCTATTTCGAGCCCCGGCCGCCGCTGGTCCATACCGGTGAGATCGGCGCTGACCCCTTGCCTGGCCAGGTGGCGGAACTGAAGCGGCTGAAGCAGCGCGAGGAAGCGGCTGCCGAAGCGCTGGCGGCGGAGCAGGCCAAGGCCAACACCGACCCGCACCGGGAATGGCGTGCGCAGGCAATATCGGTCTGGCAAAACTCGACCGGCGGTGGTTTCGACGCCTGTCGTTCCAGTGGTGATATCGTCGCTGCGCTTGGGCAGTGCAAGGCCCTCTGTCAGGCGCAGGGGATGAGCGGAGGCCCTGCCCAGGCCACCGATGTCTGCCGTCAGGCGTCCGGTACACTCGGAATGCTCATGCAGCCAGGCGTGGAACGATGGCTCTCTCCTTGCAGTTGACCGACATTGGTCAACCGCCGCTATTGAGCCCTGACGATCTCGACCCGCCGGTTCAAGGCCCTGCCTTGGGAACTGCTGTTGTCGCTCGCCGGGACGGACTCCCCAAAACCCTTCGAGGTCAGGCGAGATTGCTCAATGCCATTGCTTGCAAGCCATGCAAGCACGGATGCGGCTCTCCGGTCAGACAGATCGAGATTGTATTTATCGGTTCCATCGGAATCCGTATGACCCTGAATTTCCACCGCCCAACCCGGATTTGAATCGAGCGCTTGCTTGAGAAGCTTCAGCGTCGGGGCGGCAGAAGAACGCAGCTTGGCTGAATCGAAATCGAAGTGAATTCCATAAAGCACCGCACGGTTGTTCTCGTTCAATGCATCTTCCACGGAGTTGGTTTTCGGTTGACAATTGGGTTTGGACCCGCCGGTCAGCCGGCTTCCGGACCAGATGCCCTGGACCTCCCCCTGTTCAAAAAACATTCCGCCGAAAACGCTTCCATCGGAGGATATGGCCATGATGGCGGACCCTATCTGTGGCGGTTTTTCTGTCCATTGAAAGCGAAAGAGACGGCCGTCTGTATCACCGGTCAGCGTTCCATTCTGCCAATCGTAGCATCCCACGACATCCGTTCCATCCATAAGCAGCCACATCTTCTCGTAGTTTGAATTGAATGCGCCCGAGAGGTCGGTGTCATGTTCGATTGTGCCCACCTGTTCACCATAGGCTTCGAACTCTGTAATTGCCGTGTATTGGGGGCTGCCCCAATTGGACTTGATCTCGAACTTCAGCCACCTGGACGCAAACAATTCGCCGGTCACGGAAAAGACATTGCGCCCGGCCCCGGAGTCGACTTCGAAGTTCCGGATCACTTTCCATGGCCCGGCGGCGGATACCTCGGACCCCCACAACGTTCCCGATTTCGGTGCTCTCGAGTTTGCTTCATAACTCGTATCGATGACGAAACGTTCGATCATCACGCGTTGCGCCAGCTCGTAGATCAGCGTCTGGGGGCCACCGTCGTTTTCCGCCGTGTACCAGGTAAACCGGTTGTTGCCGGAGATGGCCGCAATCCCGCTGTTGGAACCGGAATCATATTGACTGGTCGCGCTGATCAGCACGGCTCCGTTGGTGATGTTGAGCCAGTCCATTGCCGCGTCTTCCGCGTGGGCTGTGGCGGCGAACGAAAGCAAGATGAAAGCATTTATCGCCAGCAGCCTTGTCTTGAGGGTGATCATGAAGTTCCTCCCTGCCAACAATATGCCTATTGTACTGTTCTCTCCGATAAACGCCAAACCTGCAGCCTTACCAGCACCGCCGCCATACCGGTCCACAGGACCCAGGGTTACAAGCGCAGCCACGCGACAGGATCGATGAACTGAGCTACCGCATTTCGCCTGCAATCATTCCCGGCACTGGATTTGCCGACGATGGCTTTCTTGCCTCAACATTTGGCAAGAAGGCGCCGGCAAGCGGGGGCTTCCGAATTTCACGACATCTTCACACTTTGTTAGCAACGGATAACAAGCCAAAATTAGGAGATTTCGGCGCATGCTGCTCAACCTAATGGAGTGGCAGACATGTTTAAGATGCTGGCAGACAGATCCGGTAACTTTGGCTTGATAGCAGCTACGCTGGCGCCCCTTGTGATAGGCGCGGCTGGCATTGCGGTCGATTACTCCAACGCGCTGGTCGAGCGTACACATCTGCAAAATGCGCTGGACGCTGCGACACTGGCCGTAGCCAAGGTCGATTTGACCACACTGGATCGCAAGAAGCTGTTCGAGGCTGAATTTGCAGGCATCTACGGGTCGAGAAGTTCCGATGTGGGGAAAGTTCAGTTGACCTTTTCTCACGAAGTCGGCGTCAACTATGTCGCCTTGAAAACGAACGCCGTCTTGAGCATGCAGACATCGTTCATGCGTATACTGGGCAGTGAAACGATCAATGTCAGCGCAACAAGCGGTGCCTATGAAGCGGTGTCAAATGTCGAAATCGCGCTGGTGCTCGACATATCGTCCTCGATGAACGACAAGAAGATGTCGGAACTGAAATCGTCCTCGATCGAATTCATCAACACCGTACTCACAGACGAAAACCTGAAGGACCAGCGGGTCACAATCAGCTTGATCCCGTATGGCGGTACCGTACGGCTTCCGAAAGAAATTGCCAAAAACATCAAGATTATAGCAAACCCGTCTCATTGGTCGACGGGCAAGTGGAATGGATGCTTCCAGTACGATCCGGGTCAGTTCAACGCTGATTACATCGGAGGCGAAACGCTTGCCTATGTGCCCGACTTCTACAGGTGGAACAAAACCAATCCCTGGTGCCCGAAGGAAGGAAATGAACTGCAGGGGCCGACCAGTGATCGCCAAAAACTGATAAGCACCATCAACAATTTCCAGCGGTCCGACGGAACGGGTACCGACCACGGAGCGCTGTGGGGCCTGAAGACGCTGTCGCCCGATTGGAAAAACAAGTTCCCGGCCTCGGCCGCCGACCGTCCGCTTCCTGCGGGCGAGAACAATCGAAAATACTTCATTCTCATGACGGATGGCGGCATCACGGCTCAACTGACAATCGAGGATTATATGAAGGGCATCAAGACGCTCGATCTGAATCTTGTCCAGTCTCTCGGTCTGAAAGGGAAAGACGACGATGACGATGACGATGATGGTGACGATGACGACGATGATGATGACGGCAAGGCGCTGAAGTATGGCAACAAGACGCTGCATAACCTGAACACCACCAAGGCCAATCTGAAGCGCACCTGTGATGCTGCGAAGGCAGCTGACATCACTGTCTACACAATCGGTTTCGATGTGCCCGACAACTGGCAAATGGACGATCTGCGGAATTGCGCATCGTCACCGAACAAATATTTCAACGTTGGTGAAAACAAGTTGCAGGAAGCGTTCTCGAAGATCTCGGCCGAGATGCAGACAGTGCGGCTAACCAACTAGACCCCTAAACCGCCGAAGTATCAAACGCTTGCCGCCAGCCCGTCAAAGAAGGCTGGCGGCAAGCGAAGCAATTCGGTGAACTGTCGAGGGCACAATCTCGAACCGACTTCTACCATCACCTCCTGCATTCCAGCCTCGCTGGTCTGACGCCACGAGAATATGCTGGCCGGTCAAGGGAAGACCGGAACCTCTACAGAACCAACGAGTAAACGCGGACTCCGTGGGGAGCAGGTCAAAGGCAGCATAGCTTTATGGCCAGTTCGCGAACGTTGCGTGATTTTCCGCAAACCGGCGAGTTAGTGGGATGGCGGGCGTCCAAGGGGGTCGGAGCGCCCGTGCGAAACTGGAGCGTGCAATTGCGCGAATATATGCATTCCGCCCGCCCGCCCGCCATTCGCCGCGGCGCGGTCTTTTGTGCGAGCAGTGGCGGCGACCAATCCCAGAAATCCCTCCCTGCCAACAACAAGATGGGGATTGTACTGTTCAATCGAGTAAACGCCAGGGCGTTTTAACGTACGCTGCGTGGCTAACGGGCTGAACTGTCTGCGGCAGGTCGCGACTGCGAGCTTTCATGTCGTTCGCCACTGGTAGCGCGCAAGCCAACCCGGGAGATCTGGTTCGAACCTGACTGCAAAGAATGCGGACGACGCGTTTCGAAAGCCAGATAGAGCTGACATCCTGCTCATCCGGATCCCGCTGACAGCCATCGCACTTCTGACCTGTGAACGCGGCGAAGCCGTCGGCTGGTGAGGAAGCCGGCAGCAACCTGCGGTAGGGCAGGAGCGGCTGGCGGACACGAATGAGCCATTCGCGTAGTTCAAAACGACACTCACAATGCTTCGAACCGGTCGATTTTTTGCATCTCCGATTATGGTTGCAGGGAGGCAGGGTTTTCCTCGAAACCGGTAACTCCCGCTACCTGACTGCGACCCAGAGCACATGGATCGACATGTAGATTACGCTCAGGGATGCAATCGTGTAGAAAGTCGCCCGGACTTCGTGCGGCTTCTTGGTCGCGTAGGCCCAAAAATGAGCCAGCCGAGCGGCAACAAAGCCGAACATCATCGTCTGCGCCAGCCACAGCTCAGGATTCACGATAACAAACAGCAAACCCGCAATCAGGAAAGCCGGAATGTTCTCAAGGTCATTGCGGTGCATTCGGCGCGAGCGGTCAACATAATCATTGACCTCAAGCTGGGAAGGGTCAGGGCTTTTGTTGATCAATCCCTTTTGCAAGTCTTCTGGGCTAGCGAGGCCGGAGTTGCTTTTCAGCATGCGATAGACGGTCATCCAACCCTGCAACATTATTTTCAGAGCCATCAGTGTTGCGGCAATTACGTAGACTTCGAAGACCGGGTTTTCCAAGTTGAGCAAGTTCATCGTTGTCTCCCTGTTTGCAGTTACAAGCGGTAAGATGCGCCGACGATTATTCCGAATTTTGCAGCGCGGTTTATATGTCTGGTCGTTGGGTGGTTTGCGCGTCGGACGGCGGCCCGACATGCATAGCCGAGCGGAGCAAGAGTTCGGTCACATTCGGCACCGTTCTTGAATGGTGTCGCACCATCGGCACAGAACGGTGGACGATTTTACATGCTCGGCTATTGGGGTTCGCATTGGCCAGTTCCGCAAAGGTGCAAGCTGTCCGAAAACGCTCAGCTCTACAATCGAGGGGTGCGCGCCACCAATGATTTGCTGTCGTTCAATGACGTCAACAAGTCTGCCGAGTATCGTACGCCCTAGAGCTTCAATTTTCTTCGGACCCAATCCCGTGAACCCGCAATCGTCCAGATAATTTCTGAGTCTGTGTCGAAGCCGGTCCTTTTGGACTGCGGCAATCGCCGCAGGCTGTCGGGCGATAACGGCTTCGAAACCGGGAATACCTAAAGGGTGGATCAGCATTTCGTACTCCATGACTTTATGGAACTGTTCTTCAAATGTCCGTTTCAACCCCGGAGTGAATGCATGTTGGTCGACATCGGCATTACGGCTGGCAGGGATATTGTTCAGATCCGCCAAGAAGGCGATTATTTCGTCGGTTTCGCCGACCGGAACGCCATCCACTTCTATCCAGGGGCTGCTCCCGGTAGGGGCTCCCTCCACAGTGTCGTGAACGACATGGCAGTAAGAGAGACCGTTGAGGTTGAGCCAGGCCAGAAGCTTGACCGCAAAAGGGCAGGCAGAAGGTAGCCTCCATGCGGGTGGATATGTGAACACGGTTAAATCAGACATGGTTACCCCATTGCTTACCAACGGTAAGTGAAGGTAACTTGCCAATGGTAAGACAGCAAGAGAAAAATATGACAGCTACTGATACCCATGAACGGATCTTGGAGGTTGCGAGGCAATTGCTGTCGGAAGGAGGCGTGAGCGCAATTACTTTTGACGGTATTGCCCGAAAAATCGGCCATTCAAAGCAGGCTGTTCTTTACTGGTATCCAAACAAGCGCGCCCTGCTGACAGGGCTGCTTTTCCCATGGTTTCAACTCGAAGTTGATTGTGCGTTGGATGCGATCGCGCCGGAATCTGTCCGGAACAAAGTGATTTCGAAATTTGTGCACACGATTGCGTCTTTTCATCTGCAGGACATAGAGCGGTTTCGTATGATGTATTTGCTGCCGCAGTTGGAAAAATCGAGATTGGCATCCGAATTGCTGAAGCCTGATATGAGACTACACGAGGCTACGAGCCGACTTTACACCGTGCTCGCAGCTAAGTTTGGAGACGGTTCGAAAGAGAACCGCATGGAAGCGTTCAATTTACACGCGTCAGTTCTTGGCCTGATTACAATGATCGCGCTGACAGAAGCGGTTAACGATCCGCTGAAACACAGCCATGAAGACTTGGTCAGGAACTTAGCCAACCAGCTAAGCTCGCGGACATGAAGCAGGAACCGTTCCGCATCATTATTCAGGGTAATCAGCCAATGTAACGAAAGTCCCGCCAGAGGAGCCGTATCCTGCTCGGTAGCGATGGCTGTGCAGAAGTAGCAAATTGGAAACAGTTTACGATCATGTAGAGGGTAGCAATTGACACTTTGGGCTCAGCGGAATGCGCTGACGTCGTTCCAGGGGAGGAAACGCTGCTGGATGGATATCCGCTTTATGTGAATCCACCTAACTCTCTGCGCTTGCGGCGAATTTGTACATTCCGTCGGCCCGCCATCGTTTTGCCGTTTCATCCATCACGGTTAACCGAAGCTGACCCGGAATTTTAACCACGTCCGGCGATGCCATCTGGTTCAGTAAAGTCTTAATCAAGCTGGAAAGGACCGGGCAAGGGTTGATGCGCAAAAGTGCAATCAACCTTGGGTGGCCATAGCGCCGTTCCAGGTGTTGGTTAGCACTGATGCAGAACTTCAAACGGGGACCCGGAGAAGGTCCCCGTCTTTTTTCTAACCCACTGGCAAACGGTCTCACATTGCATCTGATGTCGTTGAGGTATCAATCGGCCAGCACCCGCTGCGGCGGGAAGGAGATGGACACCAGCGTTCCTTCGCCCGGGGCCGAGACGATCTCGAATTGCGCCCGGTTAGCTTCGACCATGGCTTTCGTCAGCGGCAGGCCGAGGCCGGTTCCGTCGCCGCGCTGCCGCGGGCCGGTGCCGACCTGGCCGAATGGCTTCATCGCCTGCTCGAGCTCCTTGCGGTTCATGCCGATACCGGTGTCCCGGATGCGCAGCACCACATTGCCCGAGGGCTCATAGGAGGTCGACACCACGATCTGGCCGCCCGATGGCGTGTAGCGGATGGCATTCGACAACAGGTTGAGCGCGATCTGCTTGATCGAGCGCTGGTCGGCGACCACCTCGGGCACGCTGGCCGAAAGGCTGGTCCGGATGATCACCCTCTGGCTGTTGGCCATCGGCTGCAGCAGCGCCACGCTCTCGGCCAAATGGTCGTTGAGCGAGACCGAGACAAACTCCATGCTGACCTGGCCGGCTTCGATCTTGGAAATGTCCAGGAGGTCGTTGACGATATCGAGCACGTGCTTGCCGGAGTTGCCGATGTCATGGGCATATTCGAGATAGCGCGGGCTGCCGATCGGACCGAACCGTTCTTCCACCATCATTTCGGAGAACCCGATGATGGCGTTGAGCGGTGTGCGGATCTCGTGGCTGACCCGGGCCAGGAAATCGGACTTGTGCGAATTGGCGGTTTCCGCTGCGCGCTTGGCGTTGCGCAGCTCCTCCTCCGTCCGCTTCCAGTTGGTGATGTCGCGCAACACCGCGCAATAGCCGTTCGAGCCGGTGAGCCGTCCTATGGTCATGAACAGCGGCAGGAACCCGCCTGACGCCTCCCGACCGATCACTTCGCGGCCGTCATTGAGCACGCTCGAAACCCCGTGATCGGCAAGGCCGGTGACATAGTCCATCACCGCGCGCTGGCTTTCATGGGCGAACAGCATGGCAAAGGGCTGATCGCGGGTCTCGCTGTCATCATAGTTGAACAGCGCACAGGCGGAGCCGTTCATCGAGCGGATGGTGCCGTCATTGTTGAGGATCACCACACCGTCGGTCGCGGTCTCCAGAATAGAGCGCAATTCCTGCGCCTCGATCACGAGGGCATTCTCACGCGACAGCGTCTCGGACTTTGGGGCCGGGTCATCCTTTGCCTCAGCCAGCGGGATAACCGTGGCCGCTTCGGCGGCCGGGGCAACGGCGCTCTCGCGGGGCGACAGCGCCAGCAGCAGGGCCTGGCCATCCCGCCAATTGACCGACCGGAGCCGTGCGGTGATTTCGCGCCGGCTGCCGTCACCGCGGCGCACGAACAGGCCGCCATCGCTTGCTTCGTCGTCCGCGTCCGGGCGTTCGAGCAGGTGGTCGAGCCCACCGCAATCGCTCAGCTCCTCAAGCGAGGTGTAGCCCGTCAGCTCGAAGAAATCGGCATTGCCATGGATAAGCTCATCGCCCGAATGCACCAGCAAAGCCGCAGGGATCGCATCGATGAGACCGGCATCAAGGCCGGCGGACATGCCCTGCCGGCGCGGCAGTGCAAAGGCCGATGGCAGCGGCGCATCGGGCGACGCCGGATCGGTTTCGGCTTGCCCCGTGCCGGCTTGCCCTGCGCCGCCTTGTTGGACCGGCCTGGCCTGGTCACTGCCGGCGTCATCAGCACGGGCAGCGGTTTCTGCCGGTTCGGAAGCGCTCTCCTGCTGATCCGCGCCTGCTGCGCCATCGCTGCCGGCGCTTCCGGACTGGCTGTCTGGCTCGCCGGGCTGCGCTTCTGCGGCAACACCGGTCTGGCCGTCGTTTTCGGCAGCCTGCTGTCTGCCGGAGGCCGGCTGCTCCTGCGGCAGGACCGGCGGCGCCGATTCCGCTCCGGCATCCGCTTTGTCGGTTGTCTTGTTCCGGCCCTCGGCCTCCGCGTTTGCCTTGCTCAGTCGGGCGCCGATCTCGCGGAACGCGGCCTGCTCGCCGGGAGAAAGACGTTCCATCGGGGTGCGCGGCCGGCGGGCTTCCAGATCGATGATCTTGTCGCTGTCGCGCCGCATCGGGGTCTCGACAAGCCGGATCGCCGGGCGCTCGCCCATGAAGGGGTCATTGTCCGCTTCCGAAGTATCGCTCGCGGACTCGTCTGCGGGGTCTCCGGTTTCGGCGGTGTTATCCCGGCCGCTCTCTTCGCCAGTGCTGTCGGTGCCAGTGCTGCCGGAGTCAGTGCCGTCCATCCTTGCAAGATCATCGATGTCCCGCTCGAGATCGCGCATCTCGAGCTCTGACTGGTCTTCGACCGGCAGATCTTCATCGCGGGTGAACCCGGCTTCTCCGCCCAGCTGATCATGGGTTTCCTCGGCAGGACCGGCCTCCTGCGCTTCGGCCGCCGGTCGCGAAACGCTGCCGGGCACAAGTGCAAGTCCCAGCGCTTCCGGGTCCTTGCGGGTTTCGCCGGTGCGGACGATGCCAAAGCCGCGGAAGCCGTCGAAGCGCCGGTCGCGGGTATAGGTCGGCAGAGCGGCGAGATCGACCGGGGTGACAAGATCGGTACCCTGGACCGGCCAGAACACGGTCTTGCCGGACCAGGTGTCGCGGCGGTTGAGCAGATCCGAGATGATGTGGTCGGGGTCGAGATTGAAGACCCGCGCCAGATCCGGGAACTTGCGGCCAATGATGTCGGCCGAATGCGGACCGACGGCGGCTGCGAATTCCGGGGAAACCTCGCTGAATTCGCCGTCCTTGTTGATCTTCCAGACAAAGCGAGCCGGCTTGCGGTTCGGATCGAAGCGGAACTGCCGTTCCGCGGATGCCGGGTTTTCGGCAGATGCTTCATCGCCAGCCCCGTCCATGCCGGCGTATTCATCCTCAACGTCAGGTGCATCTTGCGCAGTGGCCGGAACGGTTTTCTCGCTGGTCTCGTCGGCTGCAACGGTATCGTCGACCGGGGTTGCGGCCAGCTCTTCGTCGCCGGTGCCAGCTTCACCATCATCGACAGGTACAGAATGCCCGCTATCAGCCTCGGCTTCGACGGCTGTAACGTCGGAGGGGTCAGCGGCCTCGGCGATAGTGCTTTCGGAACCGTCGGCTTCGGCGCCGTCGATGACCTGTTCTGTCGCGGCGTTCTCCGCGTCGCCGGCCCGATCGGCGGACCGTTCCTCTTCTTGAGGCACTTCGTTGTCCGCCGCTGGAGCCTGGGTGTCGGTTGCGCGCTCATCCGCGAAGGATGGCACCTCGAGGCCACGGGCGTCCTCGAATGCGGTCGGCAGCTTGCTCTCCTGTTCGGCCTTGGCCAGCCGGGCATTGAGTTCGTCACGGATCCGGCGCGTATCAAAGAAAGGCCGCCGGGGTGGTGTCTGTGTACCGGTGGCCTCATCTGAATTTGCTGGCGACCTGGTTTCGGCAGCCGTGGCTTCGGGCCCTTCGTCCTCCGCCTCTGCGGTCTCGGCCGCTGCATCAGCGGTGCCCTTCGCGCTGCCGGTTGATTCGCTCCCGCTCTCCGGCGCATCCGAAGCGCCGGTTGATGGTGCAGAAGAAGCGGTTTCCGGCTCTGACGCCGCGCCCCCGACCGGGATTATTGCTCTGGCCGCTGCCGCAGCCTGGGTTTCGCCGTCGTGCCGGTTCGGAGCCGTCTCTGCAGGCGCGGGCTCGACCGCAAACAGCAGGTGCAGCGCCGGATTGTCCGCCAGCCGACCAATGGCTGTCGGCATCGCGCCGATAGGCGAGGCCGTCATCCGTTTGACCAGCCGGTCGGCAGCGCCGGTGACATCTGCGACCATCCGGTCGATATCGGCGTCTGCGAGACCCAGGTCAGCAAACGTGCTGGTAGCAGCCAGCACCCGGCCGTCCGCGTCGAGAACCGCGACATGGGTGCCGGTGCCTTCAAACCCGGCGATGATCTGGCGGGCCCGCGCGCCGGGCGCCATCACCTGGCCGGGCTGGCTGCTGGTCAGCAGCAAGGCCGGGACACCATCGGGCAGGGTGAAGTCTTGCAGCGTTGCCGGCGTCATCGTGCGCGAGAAGCCGCTGCTTGCCCGCATCATGAAGTTTTGGGGCCTGCCGGTTCGGCCAAGGCCGCTGACCGCGCTTTCGATCTGTCGCCGTGTCGCCGTCTGGCTGTCAAATCCTTCATCCAGCACATCGTAGATATTGGAGAAGCCCAACAGCTGCGCGGCCGCGCCGTTGGCCCACAGCACCTCATCCAAGTCACGGCTGAGCACGGCCACGGCATTGCCCTTGGCGAAATGGTCGCGAACAGCAGCATGAACGGCAAGCTCGATGAACGGATAATGGTGTGCCGGCATAGGTGGTTATCCAGTTTTGGCCAGAATAGCCCCTTCGTGAGGGGGAATTAAGGTTTTATTAATAGCTTTGCCGCTGCCGCCGGTCCAGCAACCCTGGCTTACGGCGCGGGCATTTGTCTTGAAAAGGTTAACGGATATCGCGCTGCAACATTATTGTTGCACTGCACAAAAAGCTGTGCTATACAATGCGCGAAACCGAAACGGGGCCACGAGAGGTCCCTCTGAAACTTCAAGGAGAAGTGACATGGCGACCAAGAAAACCACCGCATCCGCAGATGTATTTGAATTTCCGGCATTCGATGTCTCCAAGATGACCGACAATTACCGCGAAATGGCTGACAAGTCGGTTAATCAGACCAAGGAAGCCTATGCAAAGGCCAAGACCGTTGCAGAAGACGCAACCAAGGCGATGGAGACCACGCTCGAAACCGCACAGGCCGGCACAGTTGAACTGAGCCTCAAGGCAATCGACGCAGCCCGCGGCAATGTCGAGCATTCGCTGTCGCACATGGAAGCCCTGCTTGGCGTCAAGTCGGTCGCCCAGATGATCGAACTTCAGACAGGCTTCTTCCGCAAGCAGGCCGAAATGATGGCTGACCAGGCCAAGACCATGCAGGAAACAGCCCGCAAGGTTGCAGAAGATGTAACCAAGCCCACCAAGGCTGTTGCCGAAAAGGCCATGAGCGAAATCAAGGTTGCCTGATTTTCCCATGCATCGAAGTGAGAAAAGGCTGGACCCATGTCCAGCCTTTTTTATTGCCGCCCTATAGGCGGAATTGGCAATCGGGCCGCTTGTGAAAAAGCTAAAACCCGGCTGATCCCTCTTGCAAATCGAACCTGCTGCCAGTATGTCAGCGGCCATGCAGCCGGGCGAACCGCTCCGACGCTGCGAGCGTGCGATTGTAGCTCAGTTGGTTAGAGCGCCGGATTGTGGATCCGGAGGTCGGTGGTTCGAGCCCACCCAATCGTACCATTCCTCTCCTGCACCAATCAGAACCCGTCACCCGACACCGCATGCGGCGATGAGCGCAATACTTCTCGGCAGGCGTGCCCGGCGGCGGCCGGTCTGCGCTTCGCGCCTTCAGAACGCCTTGAAGGTCAGGATGGTGTGGGTCCGCTCCACGCCCGGTACGGTGTGGATATTGTCGGCGACAAAGCGGCCGATATCGACTTCATCCTCGATGTAGAACTTGGCCATCAGGTCGAACTGCCCGCTGACCGAGTAGATTTCGGAGGCAATTTCGCGATTGGCGATTTCATCGGCAACGGCATAGGCCTGACCCAGCTTGCACTGGAACTCCACGAAAAAACACTGCATCGCCGGTCTCCTTCTGCCTCTGATCCATCAAATCTGTTGTCCCTTGGAATCACGCCGGACGCAATGGTGCAAGGGACAATCGCGGCTAATTTATTTTAAGCTTAAAAAAAGTGCTGGAATTCTGCGAACCGGCTGTTAAGCTCACGGCAATGGCGATGATTGGAGCCGGCGCGTTGACATTCAACGGCAGCTTGCTCCAGTGCTCGAATGACGATGCATGCAGGCCTTCCCTCGCTTTTTGCTGTGGGGCCGGCCTGGATCATTCGCCTGAAGGGGATGAAGCTGCGGCGATCGGATCAGAGACAAGGCCGGCGCTGCATCAAAAACGGAGAGGAAGAACAATGAAAAAGACATTTCTGGGACTGACGGCCGCCGCGTCGCTGCTGGCCGGTGTATCGATGGCTGCAGCAGAGCCAGTCAAGGTCGGCATGATCACCACGCTCTCGGGCGGCGGAGCATCACTCGGCATCGACGTCCGCGACGGTTTTCAGCTGGCGCTGAAACAGTCGGGCAACACCGATGTTGAACTGATCATCGAAGATGACGCCCGCAAGCCCGATCTCGCTGTCCAGCTGTCCGACAAGCTGATCCAGTCTGACAAGGTCGACGTCATGACCGGCATCATCTGGTCCAACCTGGCGATGGCCGTGATCCCGGGCGCGGTCGCCCAGGACAAGATCTATCTCTCGCCCAATGCCGGTCCGTCGCAACTTGCCGGCGCGGGCTGCAACGCCAACTACTTCAACGTGGCCTGGCAGAACGACAACCTGCATGAAGCCATGGGCGCTTACGCCACCTCCGCAGACTTCAAGAAGAGCTTCATCCTGGCGCCGAACTATCCGGCTGGCAAGGATGCGCTGACCGGCTTCAAGCGCTTCTTCAAGGGTGAAGTGGTCAAGGAAGTCTACACCCAGCTCGGCCAGACCGATTACGCCGCAGAGATCGCCGAAATCCGCGCCTCGGGTGCTGACAACGTGTTCTTCTTCCTGCCCGGCGGCATGGGCATTGCCTTCATGAAGCAATATGCCGGTGCCGGTGTTGACGTGCCGCTGCTCGGACCGGCCTTCTCCTTTGACCAGGCCATCCTGCAGGCCGTTGGCGATGCGGCGCTTGGCGTCAAGAACACCTCGCAGTGGTCCAAGGACATCGACAACGAAACCAACAAGGCCTTCGTCGAAAGCTTCCAGGCCGAATATGGCCGCCTGCCTTCGCTCTATGCGAGCCAGGGTTTCGACACCGCCAACCTGCTGCTCTCGGCCATGGAAACCGCGTCGATCTCCGACAAGGATGCCTTCCGTGCAGCCCTGAAGGCGGCCAACTTCAAGTCGACCCGCGGGGACTTCAAGTTCGGCAACAACAACCACCCGATCCAGGACATCTATGTCCGCGAAGTGATCAAGGAAGGCGACGTCTACACCAACAAGCTGGTCGGCGTTGCGCTTGAAGATCATGCTGACGCCTACGCGGCCGACTGCAAGATGTAATCAGCTCATCGGGTCCGGGCGCGGCTAGGCACGTCGCCCGGACCCCATGTTTCTGGTGTGTCCAAATGCTCACTGCGCCCTGTGGCATCGATACGGATGTGCGGCGTGAGAATGCGAGCCGGTAGACGATGACTGTCGCCCTTTTTCTCGAACAAATCCTCAACGGCCTTCAGCTTGGCGTCATGCTGTTCCTGATGGCAGCCGGCCTGACCCTGATCTTCGGCGTCATGGGATTGATCAATCTCGCCCATGGCTCGCTGTTCATGATCGGCGGTTTTGTCTGCGCCGCGGTGGCGGCCTGGACCGGGTCGTTCTGGCTCGGCCTGATCGCCAGCCTGATCGCGGCCGCCGCTGCCGGCGCGCTGGTCGAGATCGCGGTGATCCGCAGGCTTTATGACCGCGACCATCTCGATCAGGTGCTCGCCACCTTCGCGCTGGTGCTGATGTTTTCGGAAGCGGTCCGCTTCGTCTTCGGCTCCTTCCCGCTCTACCTCGACCCGCCGGTCTTTCTGGCTGGCCCGGTGATGCTGCCCGGCGATCTGCCCTATCCGGCCTACCGGCTGGCGATCATCATCGCCGGACTTGTTGTCGCCGCGGGCCTCGGATTGCTGATCAGCAAGACCCGGCTCGGCATGCAGATCCGCGCCGGTGAAGCCGATCGCGAGATGATCGCCGCCCTCGGCGTCGATATCCGCTTTCTCTACACCGTGGTCTTCGCGCTCGGTGCAGCCCTCGCCGGGTTCGCCGGCGCTCTTATCGGTGCCATCCAGTCGGTGCAGATCGGCATGGGCGAACCGGTTCTGATCCTGGCATTCGTTGTCATTGTCATCGGCGGTATCGGCTCGATCCGCGGCGCGCTGGTGGCAGCCCTGATTGTCGGCCTGGTCGACACGCTTGGCCGTTTCCTGCTGCCCACCTTGCTGTCGGGCGCCATGGAAGCCTCGGCTGCCCGCGGCGTCGGTTCGGCACTCGCCTCGATGCTGATCTACCTGCTGATGGCCGTTGTGCTGGTGTTCAAGCCAAGGGGATTGTTTCCAGCCAATGCGTGACCTTATTACAGAACATCGTCTCAACATCCTGCTGGCGCTGATCCTGCTTGGCGGACCGCTGATCGCGCATTTCGCCGATGAGCCGTTCCTTGTCACGCTCGCCACCCGCGCGACCATTCTGGCGCTGGCCGGCGTTGGGCTCAACATCGCGCTGGGGCTCGGCGGCCTCGTCTCCTTCGGCCATGCGGCCTTCTTCGGGCTGGGCGGTTATGCGGTGGGCATCCTCGCCAGCCACCATCAGAACTACGAGCCGCTGATGACCGCGCCGTTCCTGATCAACGGCTCCAACCAGATGCTGGTTCTTTGGCTGGTGGCAATCGTCGTCAGTGGTCTGGCGGCGCTGTTCATCGGCGCGCTCAGCCTGCGCACATCAGGCGTCTACTTCATCATGATCACGCTGGCCTTTGCACAGATGATCTACTATTTCGCCATTTCCTGGCCCGCCTATGGCGGTGAGGACGGGCTGTCGATCTATGTCCGCAATACCTTTCCCGGCATCAACACGCTTCGCCCGCTGGATTTCTTCCTGCTCAGCTATGCCGTGCTGATGCTGGTGCTGATTGCCCAGTGGCGGTTGACCGGCGCCCGTTTCGGCATCGCGCTCCAGGCGGTGCGGCAGAACGAGGGCCGCGTCGCAGCCCTCGGGCTTTCGCCCTACCGGATCAAGCTCGCGGCCTTTGTCATCTCCGGCATGATCACCGGGCTGGCCGGTGCGCTCTATGCCGATCTCAACCGCTTCGTCAGCCCGACGATGATGTCCTGGCACCTTTCGGGCGAGATCATGGTCTTCATCATTCTGGGCGGCGTGGCGCGGCTTTTCGGGCCGGTGGTCGGCGCCTGCCTGTTCGTGCTGTTCGAGCATGTCTTCGGCAGCTTCACCACCCACTGGCAGTTCTTCCTCGGCGCGGCACTGCTGGCCGTGGTGCTGTTCGCCAAAGGCGGATTCATTGGCCTTGTTGCGGGGAGGGCGCGTCATGACTGAGCCGGTCTTGAAACTCTCGGGGCTGAGCAAGGCCTTCGGCGCGCTGAAAGTGACCGATGCGGTCGACCTCGATCTGCGCCCCGGCGAGATCCACGCGCTGATCGGCCCCAATGGCGCCGGCAAATCCAGCCTGATCAAGCTTGTCGCCGGCGAGCTAGCTGCCGACGCAGGGGCGATCCACTTCGATGGCCGCGAGATCAGCGATCTCGATCAGATCTCCCGCGCCCGTTTTGGCCTGACCCGGACCTTCCAGGTCTCCTCCCTGATCCCGGAATTCTCGGCCCGCGGCAATGTCATGTTCGCAGCCCAGGCGCGGCGCCGCTCGGTGTTTGGCTTTCTCCGCCAGGTGATCTCCGACAAGGATCTGGTCGGCGATGCCATGCATGCCCTCGACCGGGTCGGTCTCGCTGACCGCGCGGCTGTCCGGGTCAGTGAACTCTCGCACGGCGAAAAGCGGCTTCTGGAAATCGCCATGGCGCTGGCCATGCAGCCGCGCATCTTCCTTATGGACGAACCGATGGCAGGCCTCGGACAGGAAGGCTCTGCCAGGCTGATCGGCTTTCTCGACAAGCTGCGGTCCGAAGCGCCGATCCTGCTGATCGAGCACGATATGGAGGCGGTGTTCCAGCTCGCCGACCGCATCTCGGTTCTGGTTTCGGGCCGGATCATCGCCCGCGGCACTGCTGATGAAATCCGCAATCATCCGGAAGTCCGCACCGCCTATCTCGGGGAGGACGCGGCATGAGCCTTCTGCAAGTCAGCAAGCTCGAAGCCTTCTACGGCGCTTCGCAGGCGCTCTTCGGTGTCGATCTTGAGATCGCCGAGGGCGAGCTGGTGGCGCTGATGGGCCGCAACGGCATGGGCAAGACCACCACCGTGCGCGCGATCACCCGCATGCTCAGAACCACGCGCGGCGAGATCAGTTTTGATGGCAGGGATCTCTCGGTGCTGCCCTCGTTCCGCGCGGCACGGCTCGGCATCGGACTGGCGCCGGAAGGCCGCCGCTGCTTCGCCAATCTCTCCGTCAACGAGAACCTGATGGCCTCGGCGCGGCCCGGCCCCTGGGACATCGGCAAGGTCACGGAGCTGTTTCCCCGGCTCGGCGAACGCATGGACCAGAGTGCGGCCACGCTGTCGGGCGGTGAACAGCAGATGCTGGCAATTTCCCGTGCGCTGATGACCAATCCGCGTCTGCTCATTCTCGACGAGGCGACCGAGGGTCTGGCCCCGGTTGTGCGTCAGGAGATCTGGGCGGCCATCGCCAGGCTGAAACAGGGCGGCCAGTCGATCCTGGTCATCGACAAGGGCTTCTCCGAACTCCGCGCAGTCGCCGATCGCTGCGTTATCCTGGCCCGCGGCGAGACAGTGTGGACCGGGACGCCCGCGGGGCTGACCCGCGAGGTCGAGACGGAGTTTCTGGGAGTCTGACGGTTTCCTTGCCTGAATGAAAAAGGACGGGGCTGATTGGCCCCGACCTTTCTTCTATTCGGCAGCCTGGTGGGTGACCACCAGCTTTGGCCGGTTGCCTCCGGCCTGGCTTTCGAGCTGCGCCAGCCGCTCGCGCAGTTCGGCGATCTCTTCGCTGTTTTCGCCGATGGCGACCGTCATGGCCTCGGGCTCCAGCACCTCGATCTCCTCTTCCTTGGGACCAACGAAGCGGCTGAAGATGCGGCTCAGCAACCGCGACAGGTCGTCCATGATCAGGAAGAACGACGGCACCACCACGAGGCTCAGCACCGTCGAGACGATGATCCCGCCGATCACTGCAATCGCCATCGGTGCGCGGAATGAGCCGCCTTCGCCGACGCCGAGCGCGCTGGGCAGCATGCCGGCCGACATCGCGATCGAGGTCATCACGATCGGCCGCGCGCGTTTCTGTCCGGCTTCGATCATCGCGCCGACCCGTTCGCGGCCGGAGCGGATCAGTTCGACGGCGAAATCGACGAGCAGGATGGCGTTCTTGGTGACGATCCCCATCAGCATCAGGATGCCGATCAGCACCGGCATCGACATGGCGTTGTTGGTCAGGATCAGGCCGGCTGCGACACCGCCGATGGCCAGCGGCAGCGAGAACAGGATGGTGAACGGCTGGATCACGTCCTTGAACAGCAGGATCAGCACCGTGAGCACCAGCATCAGCCCCATCAGCATGGCGTTGAGGAAGCTTTCCTGCATTTCTGCCTGGACTTCCGCATCACCTGCCTCCAGCACCTGTACCCCGGCCGGCAGCTCGGTGGTGGCGACGATCTCGTTGAACCGGTTCTTGGCCGTGTCCAGCGCCACCCCGATCGGAAGGCTGGCGCCGATGGTGGCCTGGCGTTCGCGGTTGAAGCGGTTGATGGTCGAGGGGCCTTGCGTGATGATAATGTCGGCAACGGTCTTCAGCGGCACCGACACGCCCTTCGAGGTGGCGACTCGCAGATTGCCGATCCGGTCGATATCGGCCCGGTAGACCGGATCGAGCTGAACCCGGATCGGGATCTGGCGGTTGTCGAGCGAGATCTTGGCCAGCGCCGCATCAACATCGCCGATGGTGGCGACGCGCACGGTTTCGGCGATTTGCGCGGTGGTTACGCCGAGCCTTGCAGCTTCCTCGGTCCGCGGCCGGATCTGCACTTCCGGACGGGGCAGGGAGCCCGAGACGCTGACGCTCGACAGCACCTTCTCGGCCTTGAGCTTGGGCTCGAGAATGGCGACGGCCCGGTCAATCGCCGCGTCGTCGTTCGAGATCACGTTGTAGGTCAGGTCACGTTCACCGCGATCATTGAGCTTGTAGGCCCTGATGTCGGGAACCACCGCCAGCTTCTCGAAGATTTCGGCTTCGATCTCCGCCTGCGACCGGACCCGGCCCAGCACTTCCATGCGCGGCAGGGAATCGGAGACGAAGGGAACCGCGTCCGCCAGGCCATTGACCACCGTCTTGACAATCGAGTGCTCGATCTTCTCCAGGAGCACGGAGATGGACGCACGGCGGATATCGACCTCGCCCTTGGGCGAGCTGCCGCCGAGAACGAAGACGTTTTCGACATCGTCAATGCCGGCGATAATCTGACGCATGGCTTCGGTGGTGCGATCGGTATCTTCCAGCGTTGCACCTGGCGGCAGTTCGACGCTGATGCTGACACGCGACACATCGTCGGGCGGCAGGAACGAGCCGGGCACCTGCATCAGGAAGTAGACGGCGACCACCAGCGAGCCGATGGCTGCGAGCAGGGTCGTGTATTTCCAGCGCAACGTCTTGGAAATCAGCCAGGTGTAGGCGCGCATCACCGGTCCGCCGCCCTCGGCTTCCTCATGCGCATCGCTGTCGCGCATCAGATAGGCAGCCATCATCGGCGTGATCAGCCGTGCGACAAGCAGCGAGAACATCACCGCCACGGCGACCGTCATGCCGAACTGGATGAAGTACTGCCCCGGAATGCCGGGCATGAACGACACCGGCACGAACACCGCGATGATGGTGAAGGTGGTGGCGATCACCGCCAGCCCGATCTCATCCGCGGCTTCGACCGACGCCCGGTAAGGGGATTTGCCCATGCGGATATGCCGAGAGATGTTTTCCACTTCCACGATCGCATCATCGACCAGAATGCCGGTGGCCAGCGTGATCGCCAGCAGGCTGACCAGGTTGAGCGAGAAGCCGAGAAGCTCCATGACGTAGAATGTCGGGATCGCCGACAGCGGAAGCGCCACCGCCGCAATCAGCGTGGCTCGCCAGTTTCTCAGGAACAGAAACACCACCAGAACCGCCAGCAACGCGCCTTCCACCAGCGTGTGCAGCGCAGACTCGTAGTTGCCATAGGTGAAGAACACGGTGTCATCGACGGGAACCAGTTCCACATTCGGGTACTCGGCCCGGATCTCGTCCAGGGTTTCGTTCACCACTTCGAAGACCGAGATTTCACTGGCGCCTTTTGAGCGGAACACCGCAAACGACACCACCTGATCGCCATTGTAGCGTCCGAAGGAGCGCAGCTCTTCATAGGTGTCCTGCACCGTGCCCAGTTCACCAAGCCGGACGAAACGCCCGTTCGGCAGGGCGATGGTGGTTTGTTCCAGCGACGCCGCATCCTGGGCATCGCCGAGCGTCCGGATCACCTGTTCGCGGGCGCCGACCTCGCCACGGCCCCCGCCGAGATTGGCGTTGGTGGCGCGCAGCTGCCGGTTCACGTCGGCTGCGGTGATGCCGTAGGAATCGAGACGGGCCGGATCCAGTTCAACACGGATTTCCCGGTCCGCGCCGCCGTGTCGGTCGACCTTGCCGACCCCGCGCTGGCCCTGCAGCGCCCGCTTGATGGTGTCGTCGACAAACCAAGACGCTTCCTCGAGCGTCATGTCGGGTGCATGCACCGCAAATGTCATGATCGCCTGGCCCTCGACATCGACCCGTGTGACGATCGGCTCTTCCACCGAGGCCGGCAGATCGCCGCGCACACCGTCAATGGCGTCCTTGACGTCCTGTACCGCCTGGTCGGTCGGCACTTCCATCCGGAAGATCACGGTCGTGTTCGAAATTCCGTCGGACACGGTGGAGCCGATGTCGTCGACGCCGTTGATGCCCGCGACCGCATCCTCGATTTCCTTTGTGACCTGGGCTTCCATTTCGGAAGGGGCTGCGCCCGACTGCACCACGGTGATGGAAACCAGCGGCACGTCGATATTGGGAAACCGTGTGATCGGCAGGGTGAAGAAGGACTGGATCCCGACGATCGTCAGCAGCGCAAATCCGAGGATCGGTGCGATCGGGTTGCGAATGGCCCAGGCGGAAAAGTTCATCTCGGGAGCCTCACTCGGTGATTGCGGCAGTCGTGCCGCTGTCGGTTTCTTCCACCGGCGTGATCCGGTCTCCGTCTCGCACGAAGGCGCCGGCCTTGGCGACGATCAGGTCCCCCTCGGCCAGTCCGTCAATGATCTCCACGCGCCCGCCTTCTCGAATGCCGGTGGTCACCGCAGTGCGGGTGGCGACACCGTCGTCGATCTTGAGAACGCTGGCGCTGCTCCGGGTCATGTTGACCGAGGTGACAGGCACGGTCACGGCATCGCGGCTTGCGACAATGATCTCGGCGTCTGCGAACATTCCGGCACGAAGATTGGCGTCATCGGCGATCTCGATGCGGGCCATGCCCAGGCGTGTCGTCGTGTTCAGCGTCGGATCGACCAGCCGTATGGTTGCTTCGATCGGTCGCTCAGCGCCGATAAGGTGGACCAGCACTTTCTGGCCTTCCGCCACGCGGTGCATGTCGGCCTCGGCGATGTCGGCGCGCAGCTCCAGCTCGCCATCCCGGATGATGGTGAAAAGCGGCCCTGCGCCGGCGCTGGCGATCGCACCGATACGCGCCCCGCGTGCCGAGACGATGCCCGACACCGGCGCCTTGACCTCGCTGCGGGCCAGACGCAGCTCGATGTCCTGCATCTGTGCGTCGATCACGGCAATGTCGGCCTGCGCCACCTTGATCGATTCCTCGACCGAGCGGACCCGCGCCTCAGCTGCTGTCGCCTGGGCTTCGGCCTGTTCCGCCTGCACGGTGGAATAGGTTCCCTGGGCGGCGAGCTTCCTGGCGCGCTCGCTGGCTTTCACCGTTTCGCGGGTGTTGGTTTGAACTTCCGCCAGCTGTGCCTCAAGCTGGGCGATGGCGGCCATGGCCTTGGCACGGTTGGCCTCGAACTGGCTGCGCTGCAGGATCAGCTGATCCTTCGACAGAGTGGCCAGTACGGAGCCAGCTTTCACCTGATCGCCGATATCGGCCTTAAGGCTTTCGATCGCCAGCCCTTCGACCTGCGGCGCCACCAGCACCTCTTCACGGGCAGCAATCATGCCGTTGGACAGCACACGGTCGGTGATCGGGGTTGTCTCGGCCCTGACGGCGATGATCGCGGGCGCCAGGCTGCCGCTGGTTGCTGGCGTCTCCGTGTCTGCGGCGCCCGCGGGCAGGGCCATGGCTGCGAAAAGGGAGAGGGCGAAAAGAAGGGGAGGGCGCATGGCTGGTCCGGTCATTCGGCGGGGAGGGCAGGTGGGGTGAAGATGGTGTCGTGCAATGTCGAGAGGACAAGTTCGCCGAGCGCGACATAGTCCTCGGAACCTGCATCCGCGCCGGTGCAGTATTTTCGCTGGGCAAAACCGTGAACCAGCAACATCAGAAGCTGCGCGCGCGTCTCGAAGATTTCCCGCGCAGCCGCGCTGTCGTCGCCGTGAATGCGAACCAGCGCCATGACGACATTTCTGCGCACCGTTTCGTCCATCGCACACATCAGCGTGGTGATCTCGGGGCATCGGTAGGAAGCGGCCTGAACCTCGCTCCACAGTGCGGCCTTCTCAAACGGCAATGTCTCGATGCGGTGGCGCAGCAGGCTCATGAACGTCACGCCCGGGTTTTCCGAAGACTGAACCGCTTCGAAAAAGGTTTCGATCTCCTCGAGGTCGCGTTTGACCAGCGCCGTGACGATCGCGTTCTTGGAAGAGAAATACCGGTAAAAATTGCCGACGCTCATTTGCGCGGCCTGGGCGAGGTCCTGCATTGACGCGCCCTCGAACCCGTTCGAGGCAAACACCGACTTGACCTGATCGAGAATGTCCGAGGCGCGTTTGCTCGCGGGGCTGGCGGCAGATGTGTCCATGGGACGGTCCTTGGATGGCTGATGCACTGCGAGGCGAGACGGGCTCCCGTGAACTTCCTGCGAAGGCCGATGTCAAACCGGATCACCCGAAATGCTTGCCCGTATCTATAGTGAATGAATATTCATTCATCAAGTGCCGGGACGCAAGCTACCTTAACGTCTAGCCGCGCGGCGGACGGGTGCCCAGGCGCAAGGCGCCCGGGTGCCCAAGTGCACGACGCGCGGAAGCAAAGTGTCGTGCCGCGTTGAGACAAGTTCGCAATGACACGGCTTTGCCGCCATCAGGGGCTGGATACAGAAGAGGCGGCCCTGGAGCCGCCTCTTTCAAACTCGGGGAAGTACTTATTCCGCCGCTTCGGCGTAGTCCGACATCGGCGGGCAGGAACAGACGAGATGCCGGTCGCCATAGACATTGTCGACCCGGTTGACCGGGGCAAAATACTTGGCGTTGCGGATCGCACCGGCCGGGAAGCACGCGGTCTCACGGTCATAGGGCCGGTCCCAGGGGCCGACCAGATCCTCGATCGTGTGCGGTGCTCTCTTGAGCGGGTTGTTCTCCTTGTCGAGCCGCCCGTCCTCGATCGCCCAGGCCTCGTCGCGGATGGCCAGCATCGCGGCACAGAACCGGTCGAGCTCGGCCTTGACCTCCGATTCCGTCGGTTCGATCATCAGCGTTCCGGCCACCGGCCAGCTCATCGTCGGCGCATGGAAGCCGCAATCGATCAGCCTCTTGGCGACATCGTCGACGGTAACGCCTGCACTTTGCACCAGCGGCCGGGTGTCGAGAATGCACTCATGCGCCACCCGCCCCGAGGCCGAGGTGTAGAGCACGTCATAGGCGCCCTTGAGCCGCGCGGCGATGTAGTTGGCATTCAGGATCGCGATCTTGGTCGCCTGGGTCAGGCCCTCGCCGCCCATCATCAGGCAATAGGCCCATGAAATCGGCAGGATCGAGGCTGAGCCATAAGGCGCGGCTGACACGGCACCCGGCTTGCCGTCGGTGACGCAATGGCCGGGCAGATGCGGGGTCAGATGCGCCTTGACCCCGATCGGCCCCATGCCCGGACCGCCACCGCCATGCGGGATGCAGAAGGTCTTGTGCAAATTCAGGTGGCTGACATCGGCGCCGATGTCGCCCGGCCGCGCAAGCCCGACCAGCGCATTGAGATTGGCGCCATCGAGATAGACCTGACCACCGTATTTATGCGTAATCGCACAGACTTCCGCCGCCGTCTCCTCGAACACGCCATGGGTGGAGGGGTAGGTGATCATGCAGGCGGCGAGATTGTCCGCGTGCTGTTCGGCCTTGGCGCGGAAATCGTCGAGGTCGATGTCGCCGTTCTCGCGGGTGCCGACCGCCACCACCGTCATCCCCGCCATCTGGGCTGAAGCTGGGTTGGTGCCGTGGGCGGAGGTCGGAATCAGGCAGACATGGCGGTGCGCATCGCCATTGGCGCGGTGAAAGCTGCGGATCGCCATCAGCCCGGCATATTCGCCCTGCGCCCCGGAGTTGGGCTGCATCGAGATCGCGTCATAGCCTGTGATCTGGCACAGCTTGTCCGACAGATCGTCGATCATCTGCTTGTAGCCCAGCGCCTGGTCGGCCGGCGCAAAGGGATGGATGTCGGCGAATTCCGGCCAGGTGATCGACAGCATTTCCGCCGTCGCATTGAGCTTCATGGTGCAGGAGCCGAGCGGGATCATCGTCCGGTCAAGCGCCAGGTCCTTGTCCGACAGCCGCCGGATATAGCGGGTCATCTCGCTTTCGGCGCGGTTCATGTGGAAGATCGGATGCTGGAGGTATTCCGTCTTGCGCACCAGCGGATCGGCGATCACCGGTTCGGCCAGCATGTCGTTGAACTTGAGATTGCCGCCAAAGGCACGCCACACCGCCTCCACGGTGGCTGGACGCGAGACTTCATCGAGCGCGATGCCGATGCGATCATCGCCGACCTTGCGCAGATTGATGCCTTCGGCCCGCGCTGCCGCGAGGATTTCGGCCTGGCGGCCTTCGGCGAACACGGTGACCGTGTCGAAGAAGATCGCCGGATCGATGATGAAATCAAGCTGCTTCAGCCCGGCCGCCAGCTTTGCCGCCTTGATGTGCACCCGGCCTGCTATTGCCCTCAGGCCAACCGGTCCGTGGAAAACGGCATACATCGACGCAATGACGGCAAGCAGCACCTGCGCGGTGCAAATGTTCGAGGTCGCCTTCTCGCGGCGGATATGCTGCTCGCGGGTTTGCAGCGCAAGCCGGTAGGCCTGGTTGCCACGCGTATCGACTGTGACGCCGACCAGACGGCCGGGCATCGAACGCTTGTAGGCGTCCTTCACCGCCATATAGGCCGCGTGCGGCCCGCCATAGCCGACGGGCACGCCGAAGCGTTGCATCGAACCGACGGCGATATCGGCCCCCATTTCGCCGGGGGACTTCAGCAGCGTCAGCGACAGCGGATCGGCGGCAACGACGGCAATCCCCTTGTGCGCATGCAGCGTGGCGATCACGTCGGTGAAATCATGCACATGGCCAAAGGTGCCGGGATACTGGAAGATCGCCCCGAATACGGTTTCCGGATCCAGCTCGGTGAACGGATCGCCGACGACCACCTCCCAGCCGAGCGGCTCGGCCCGGGTGCGGATTACGTCGATGGTTTGCGGGTGACAGTGGTGGTCGACGAAGAAGGCGGTGCGCTTGGATTTCGAGGCCCGCTCGGCCATCGCCATGGCTTCCGCCGCCGCCGTCGCCTCGTCAAGCAGCGACGCATTGGCAATATCGAGCCCGGTCAGATCGGCGACCATGGTCTGGAAGTTCAAGAGCGCTTCCAGCCGGCCCTGGCTGATTTCCGGCTGGTAGGGCGTGTAGGCGGTGTACCAGGCCGGATTTTCCAGGATTGTGCGCTGGATCACCGGCGGCATGATGGTGCCGTGATAGCCCTGACCGATCAGTGACAGCATCACCTTGTTCTTCTTCGCCGTCGCGCGCAGGTGGTCGAGCACCTCGCGCTCGCTCATCGGATCCCCGAAATCGAGCGGCGCCTTCTGCCGGATCGAGCCCGGCACGGTCTCCTCGATCAGCGCGTCGAGCGAGGACGCCCCGACGGTCTCGAGCATGTCGGCGATCTCCGCCGGTGACGGGCCGATATGACGCCGGTTGGCGAAGTCGTAAGGATTGTAGTCGGTCAGCTTGATGGTCATGGTCTGTCTCAGCCGATCATGGATTTGTAAGCGGCTTCGTCCATCAGCTCATTGGCGCTGTTTGCATCATCGAGCTTGAGCTTGAAGAACCAGCCGGCGCCGGTCGGGTCGGAATTGACCAGCGATGGGTCGTCGGCAATCGCCTGGTTGACCTCGGTGATCTCGCCGGCGAGCGGGCAATAGACGTCCGATGCCGCCTTGACCGATTCCACCGTCGAGGCCTCGCCGCCTTTCTCGAGCTTGGCGCCGACCTCGGGCAGTTCGACAAACACCAGATCGCCGAGCTGTTCGGCGGCGTGTTCGGTAATGCCGACCGTGGCGACATCGCCCTCGATCTTGAGCCATTCGTGGTCTTCGGTGAATTTGAGCATGGTGCTGTTCCTGTTGATTTTAGCGTTTGTAGGTGGAGGGGACGAAGGGCAGGGCGGCAACGGCAAGTTCAAGCCTCTTGCTACGCACTTCTGCAAACACCGTGGTGCCCGGGGTGGCTAGCGTTGCAGGGACGTAACCCATGGCCACCGGGCCGCCGGCGCTGGGGCCGAAGCCGCCGGATGTCACCGTGCCGATGGCCGCGCCGCCGCTGTCGCTCTCAAACAGCTGCGCGCCCGCGCGGACCGGCGCCTTGCCGGCGGGTTGCAGGCCGACCCGAAGCCGCGAGGCGCCGTTTTCGAACTGGCCGAGGATGGTATCGGCGCCTGGAAAACCGCCTTCGCGCGCGCCGCCGGTGCGGCGGACTTTCTGGATCGCCCATTTCAGATTGGCTTCCACCGGCGTGGTGGTCTCGTCGATATCGTTGCCGTAAAGGCAGAGCCCGGCTTCGAGCCTGAGCGAGTCCCGCGCCCCGAGCCCGATCGGTGCGACGTGGTCATCGTCGAGCAGCAGCCTTGCGATGCGGTCGGTCTCTTCCGCGGGCAGCGAGATTTCATAGCCGTCTTCACCGGTGTAGCCCGAGCGCGAGACCACGGCGGGGACACCGGCTATGTCGATTTCGGCCACGTCCATGAACAACATGTCTTCGGCTTCCGGCGCATAGGACGAAAGAACGTTTTCCGCCGCCGGGCCCTGCAGCGCGATCAGCCCGCGGCCGAATTGCGCTTCAATCTCGCAGGTCTCGGAAAGCGCCGCCTTGATGCGCTTGAGGTCGTCGTGCTTGCAGGCGGCGTTGACCACCAGATAGAGATGGTCGCCGCGGTTGGCGACCATGAAATCGTCTTCAAGTCCGCCCTTCTCATTGGTGAACAGCCCGTAGCGCTGGCGGCCCGGTTTGAGATCCGCCACATCGACCGGCGTGATCTTTTCCAGTGCCAGGGCTGCGTCGCGGACATCGCCGCTTTTCGCGCGGATCAGGATCTGCCCCATATGCGAGACATCGAACAGCCCGGCATTTGCGCGGGTGTGCAAATGCTCCTGCATCACGCCCATCTTGTACTGGATTGGCATGTCGTAGCCGGCAAACCCGGCCATGCGTGCGCCAAGCTCGAGATGCAGGGAATGTAGGGGCGTTTTCAGAAGGTCAGCTGTGGTGTCCACGCTGCAGTCTCCATCTCAGGTGCCGGGGTCAACCGCGCACGGGCCAATCGTCAAGCGTCGAACGCTTTCAAACAGCCCCCTCTGTCCTTTTGCCTGAGATTGTTATCCCTTCGGCAGACGCGAAAAAGCGCCATTCTCCAGAGTCCGAGTATTCCGTTGGTCCTTTTGCCTGAGAGTTTCCGGGGCGGTTGCTCCTTCGGCACCGGTATCCACCGGCTTCTCCCAACGGGATTGTGGTATCTAGGCTGAATCTGGCGGAGAAGGCAAGGGGGAGGGCCTGCTGCCGCCCCGTTACCGCTGGTAATGCTATAGTCAGGCCAAGACCAGTGAACGCCCTTATCCAAATCAGACCATATGAACTTGAATTATGTCTCACATGAGCTTAGATATGGTAATCTATCGGGATCACGGTCAGGAGCCGCGCAATGGAAAACCTGGTTCTGGAACGAGCCACGCCTAGCCGTCAGGCAATCGGGCTGAAGGCGTTTGCCCGGATTGCCGATGCCTGGGCACTGACGCAGCGCGAGGCAGCGGCGCTGGCCGACATGTCGGAATCCACCTGGAAACGGGCGAAGAAACCCGGTTTCGCCGGTGATTTGACCCATGACCAGATGCTGCGGCTGAGCGCGCTTGTCGGCCTCTACAAGTCCCTGCAACTCTATTTCAACGAACCGATCGCCGGTGGGTGGGTCAAGCTGCCCAACCGGGGGCCGGAATTCGACGGCGCACGGCCTGTTGATGCGATGATCGCAGGCGGCCTGCCGAAGATCATGCGCGTGCGCAGCTATGTCGACGCGCTCCGGGGGGGCGTGTGAGGATCACCCTGGTCAATGATCGCGCCCTGGTCCGCCTGATTTCCGAAACCCATCACAAGCCTCCGGTCCTTCGCGGGCTTGTCGACAGCGATGAAGAGGCGGCTGTTCTGGCGGATCTCGAGGGCGAGACCAGCGCCCGGCTGATCGCCGAACGCGAGGGCAATCCGGCGCTGGACCGGCGCGAACTGGCCTTCGCCCGGCGCGCGCAGGACCTCAAGCTTTACGGCGAAAGCCACATCAACGCGGCCTTCACCTACACAAGGCCAGGCGGAAACCGCTTCAACAGCGGCGACCGTGGCGCCTGGTATTGCGCCTGGGACATGCTGACCAGTGCGCAGGAAGTCGGCTTCCACCGCACCCGCGAACTGGGCTTTATCGGCCGCTACGAGGACGAGGCGCGCTATGTCGAGCTGCTGGCCGATTTCATCGGCGACTTCCCCGATCTGCATGGCGGCGCTTATCCCGCGCTCGATCCTGACCCGAACAAGGGCTACCCGGCGGGGCAGGCGCTGGCCGCGGATCTCCGCCGCGAAGGCCATCGTGGACTGATCTACCCCTCGGTGCGCCACAAGGGTGGCCGATGCTTTGTCGCCTTCGATCCCGGCATCATCCAGAATGTCCGCCCCGGCGCAAGCTGGAAGCTCGCATGGACCGGTGCGCCGGAGTTCTCGATCGAGGCGAACTGAGAGCGGTCGAGAGAGCCGGCTTCAGTTCTGCGCTACTCTCCGCATCCGCATGTCCCGCACCTGGCTCACCGCCAGTGCGACGACGAACAGGCCGGTCATCGCCAGAACCATGGTCGGTGCCGGTTCGCTGTCGATGTGGTAGCTTGCGAAGATGCCGACGAGCGCCGAGAGCACGACCGATCCGACTGCCACGGTCAGCATGCCGGCAAATGTTCGCGCAACGAGGAAGGCAATGGCGCCGGGGGCGACCAGCAGCGCAATCGACAGGATGATGCCGACGGCTTTCAGACTGGCGACGATCATCAGCGCGATGGCCGTCAGCAGACCGTAATGCAGCCACCCGGTCTTGAGCCCGATGGCCTGCGCATGCAGCCCGTCGAAGGCCTGGGCCACCAGGTCGCGCCACTTGACGAGCAGGAACCCGCCGCAGAGTACTGTCAGCACAGCGGTCGCGCCGATATCCGACCAGGCAACACCGAGCATGTCGCCGAACAGGATATGGTCGAGATGCAGGCTTGAGCGGACGCTGACATGCAGCACGATACCTAAGCCGAACATGCCGGAAAACACGATGCCCATCACCGTGTCTTCCTTGACCCGGCTGTTGGCGTTGAGCCAGCCGGTGGCGACCGCGCAGAAAAGGCCCGCAGCGAAGGCGCCGATCACCAAAGGCAGCCCGGCAATATAGGCCAGGACAATGCCCGGCAGCACGGCGTGGCTCATGGCGTCACCCAGCAGCGACCAGCCCTTGAGCACCATCAGCGAACTCATCGCCGCCATCGGCAGCGCGATCAGGAAGGTGATTAGGAACGCCTTTTGCATATAGGCGAAGCGGAACGGGTCGACGAAAAAGTCCAGCAGGGCCTCCATCATGCCGTTCCTGTCTCCGGGCGCACGCTGCCGCGCGCCTTTGCCCGCTGCGCCAGGATCCCGTGCCGGGGCGCAAACACGAAGGCCGTGAGGAACAGCCCGGTCTGCAGCATGATCACGACGCCGCCGGTCGCCCCATCGAGGAAGTAGCTGAGATAGACGCCGACGAAGGAGGTGATCGACCCGATGGCGACGGCAATCACGATGAGCCGCGGAAACCGGTCAGTGAGCAGGTAAGCGGTCGCGCCCGGCGTCACCACCAGCGCAATCACGAGGAAGGCGCCGACCGTCTGCATCGCTGCCACGGTAGAGGCCGCGAGCAGAGTGAAGAAAACTCCTTTCAACAGATCGGCACGAAGGCCGATCGTATGGGCATGGCTTTCGTCAAAGAAAACCAGCATCAGGTCCTTCCAGATCAGGGACAGAACCACCAGCGTGACGACGCCGATGATCACCAGCTGTGTCGAATCCGCAGGCGTGATCGCCAGCACATTGCCGAGCACGATGGTCTGCACGTTGATCGGCGTCGGCGAGATCGACACCATGAACAGCCCGAGCGCAAAGAAGGAGACGAAGATCATGCCGATGATCGCATCTTCGCGCAGCCGCGTGCGCGCCCGAATTGCGAGCATGGCAGCCGCTGCCAGTCCCCCGGACAAGAACGCGCCCGCCGCGAACGGCAGGCCAAGCATGTAGGCGCCGGCAACCCCCGGTACGATCGAATGCGAGAGCGCATCACCGATCAGCGACCAGCCCTTGAGCATCAGGTAGCACGACAGGAAGGCACAGATCGCACCAGTCAGCGCCGACACCCACATGGCGTTGACCATGTAGCCATAGCTGAAGGGTTCCAGAAGCGCATTCATTTACGGCTGTCTCCCTTAGGTGTGCCGACTTGCATCTGGGCCTTGCGCTCGGCTTCGCCGTAAATCACGAAGGGCCGCTCGTCATCGGTCAGCACGGTGACCTGGCGGGCGTCGTCATCATCATGCAGATCCTCGCCGCCAAGAACGAAGTGCCGGAGCACGCCGCCAAAAGCCTTTTGCAGGTTTCTCTGGGTAAAGACCTCGCTCGTCGGGCCTTCGGCCAGAACGCTGCGGTTGATCAGCACCGCCCGGTCGCAAAACTCCGGTACGCTGCCCAGATTGTGGGTCGAAACCAGCATCACCCGGCCTTCAGCGCGCAGATCCTTGAGCAGCTCGATGATCTGGTTCTCGGTGGTCACGTCGACGCCGGTGAACGGTTCGTCGAGCAGGATCACCTGGCCCTCCTGTGCCAGCGCCCGGGCGAGGAAGACGCGTTTCTTCTGGCCACCCGAGAGCTCGCCGATCTGGCGTTTGCGGTACGCTTGCATGCCGACCCGCTCAAGCGATTGATCGACGGCGGTACGGTCTTGCGGGCGGGTCATCCGGAGAAAGTTCATGTGACCGTAGCGGCCCATCATCACCACGTCCTCGACCAGCACCGGGAACGACCAGTCGATTTCCTCGCTCTGCGGCACATAGGCGACGAGGTTGCGGCCAAGCGCCTCCTTCACGCTCATGCCCATGATGCTGATCTGGCCGTCGGCCAGCGGCACGAAACCCATCAGCGACTTGAACAGGGTCGACTTGCCGCTGCCATTGATGCCGACAAGCGCGGTGATGGAGCCTTTCGGCACCGAAAACGAGGCGCCGTCGAGCGCCCGGTTGCCGTTGCGGTAGACCACCGAAACACCGCGGACTTCCAGGCCGGTCAGACCGGCAGACTGATGCTCAGCGGGTGCGCTCATGGATTTGTGGTCAGTCCTGCGACGATGGTTTCCGAGGTGACGCGGAGCAGGTCGAGATAGGTCGGCACCGGACCGTCGGGCGTCGACAGCGAATCCACATAGAGCACGCCGCCATAGGCGATGCCGGTTTCCCGCGCCACCTGCTGCGCCGGCTTGGGCGAGACGGTGCTTTCGGAAAAGATCACCGGGATGTCGTTGTCGCGGATCAGGTCGATGATCCGGCGCACCTGTTGCGGTGAGCCCTGGCTGTCTGCGTTGATCGCCCAGATCGCGGCTTCCTTCAGGCCGAAGTCCTGGGCCAGATAGGAAAATGCGGCCTCGCTGCTGACCAGCCAGCGTTTGTCCTCCGGCAGCGCCTCGATGGCGGCGCGGATCGGGGCGAAAGTGGCAGCGATCTCCGCCTTGTAAGCCTCGCCGTTGGCCGCATAGGCCTCGGCATTGTCCGGATCGGTTTCCGACAGGGCGCGAACGATGTTGTCGATGTAGATCATGGCGTTGCCCGGCGACATCCAGCCATGCGGATTGGCGCGGCCCTCATAGGCGCCTTCGCTGATTGCGATCGGTTCGACACCGTCAGACAGGACATAGGCTTTCACATCCCCGAGATTTTCCAGGTACCGCTCGAACCAGGTCTCAAGCCCCATTCCGTTCCAAAGCGCGACATCGGCGCCGAGACCGCGCTGGATGTCACCGGGCGTGGGCCGGAACATGTGGATCTCGGCGCCCTCGCGGGTGATCGAGACAACTTCGGCATGCTCACCCGCAACATTGCGGGCCATGTCGGCGAAAACTGTGAAAGAGGTCAGGACCTTTATCTGCGCCAGGGCCGGTGACGCCGGGCCGAAGCTGAGCGCGATGAGGAGAGCAAAGACTGAAAAAAGACGCATGTTGGCTTCCTGCGAATGGTTTGCAAAAAGCAATGTATGCGCATTCCAGGACTTGTCAACGCTTTTGCAAATCATTTGCAACAAAGGGGCGGCGGGCCGTCGTGCGATGCGGCGGAATGTCATCTTCACACCTTGCGTGACGGCGCCATCTATTGGTCAACTCAAAGGAGACGACCATGGACGCCCTGCTGCTGTCCCGCATTCAATTCGCAGCCAACATCTCGTTCCACATCCTGTTCCCGACCATCACCATCGCACTTGGCTGGCTGCTCCTGTGGTTCCGGCTGCGGTTCAACCGGACCGGCGACCAGGCCTACATGGATGCCTATTTCTTCTGGGTGAAGGTGTTCGCGCTGTCGTTTGCGATGGGCGTGGTTTCGGGCATAACCATGAGCTTCCAGTTCGGCACCAACTGGCCGGGCTTCATGGAAAGCGTCGGCAACATCGCCGGGCCGCTTCTCGCCTACGAGGTGCTGACGGCGTTCTTTCTGGAAGCGGTGTTCTTGGGCATCATGCTGTTCGGCTCTCGGCGGGTGTCCGCACGGGTTCACACGCTGGCAACGTTTCTCGTCGCCTTCGGCACCACCATGTCCGCCTTCTGGATTCTCGTCCTGAATTCGTGGATGCATACCCCGCAGGGCTTCGAGATCCGCGACGGGGTGGCCTATGCAACCGACTGGCTGGCCATCGTGTTCAACCCGTCCATGCCCTATCGGCTGGTCCACGTGCTGCTGGCCTCCGGTCTGACCGTGGCGTTTCTGGTGGCAGGCCTGTCGGCGCTGCGCTGGCTCGCCGGCGACCGCGCGCGCGGAACTTTCATAGCCCTGCGCACCGGCCTGACGCTTGGCGCGATCCTGATCCCGTTGCAGATCCTCGCCGGCGACATGCACGGGCTCAACACGCTCGAACATCAGCCCCAGAAGGTCGCCGCCATGGAGGCCAACTGGGAAACCGGCCCGCGTGTGCCGCTGGTCCTGTTTGCCATCCCCGATGAAGAGGCGCGCGAGAACCGCTACGAGATCGGCATTCCCGGCGGCGCCAGCCTGATCCTAAAGCACGACATCGACGGCGTGGTGCCTGGTCTCAATGACTTCGTCGCAGAAGACGGCACGGTGCTGCATCCCCCGGTGACGCCGTTGTTCTTTGCCTTCCGCATCATGGTGGGCGTTGGCTTTGCCATGCTCTTCATCGCCTGGGCCGGAAGCTGGATGATCTGGCGCCGCGGCGACATCAACCGGCCGCTGGCCTATGTGCTGGTGCCGATGGCGCTGTCGGGTTGGGTGGCCACCCTTGCCGGCTGGTACACAACCGAGATCGGCCGTCAGCCCTGGCTGGTCAGCGGCGTGCTGAAGACCAGCGACGCGGTTGCGGCCTTGCCGCCAAGCTCGGTCGGCATCACCCTTGCCGCCTACCTGCTGGTCTATGCGGCGCTGATCCTGGCCTATCTTTCGGTTATCATCGCGCTGGCGCTCAAGGCTGCCAAAACACCGCACGAAGCGCCGCCCGGGATCGATGATCCCGGTGTGGAGCCGGATCCTGCAATGGCTCTGGCAGCGGGGAGAGAAACAGATGGCTGATGTCGATTGGGCCCTGTGGCTGCCCTACATCTTTGCCGCGCTGATGGGCATTGCCATTCTGGTCTATGTCATTCTCGATGGTTTCGATCTCGGCATCGGCATTCTCTCGCCGCTGGCCGATGATACCCAAAAGGACCGCATGGTTTCTGCCATCGGTCCGTTCTGGGACGCCAACGAGACCTGGCTGGTGCTGGCGGTGGGGCTGTTGCTGGTGGCGTTTCCCGTGGCCCATGGCGTGATCCTGACGACGCTCTATTTCCCCGTCGCAGTCCTGCTCATCGGTCTCATCCTGCGCGGCGTGGCCTTCGAGTTCCGTGCCAAGGTGAGTGTGGCCGCGAAGCCGGCATGGAACGGGATGTTCTTCGTCGGCTCGCTGATGTCGGCGCTGGCGCAGGGCTACATGCTGGGAATCTACGTTCTGGGTCTAGACACCGGCTGGCCGGCGGTCGGCTTTGCGGCACTCGTTGCCGTCTGTCTGGCCGCAGCCTATGCTGCAATCGGGGCTGCCTGGCTGATCCACAAGACCGAAGGCGAGCTTCAGGTCAGGGCAATTGCCTGGCTGCGCGCTTCGCTGGGTCTGGTGGCGCTCGGCATGGCAGCGATCTCGCTGGCGACGCCACTGGCAAGCGCCCGGATCTGGGATCGCTGGCTAGGCTTTCCCGAAACCCTGTTCCTGGCGCCGCTTCCGGTTCTGACGCTCGTCCTTTTTCTCTGGCTCTGGCGTCTGTCCGCACAGCTGCCGCTGGAGGGAGACCGGATGAACCTTGCGCCATTTGCCGCCCTTTCGGGGATCTTCGCGCTCGGCTTCGCAGGCCTTGCCTGGTCGTTCTACCCCTATGTCGTGCCAGGCCGTATCACCATTGCCGAAGCCGCCAGCGCCACCGAAAGCCTTGCCATCATTCTGGTTGGAACCCTGTTCGTGCTGCCGGTCATCACCGGTTATTCGATCTGGGCCTACCGGATCTTCGGCGGCAAGGCCGTCGATCTGCGCTACGACTGAGAAGCTGGTCTGTCCGGCTTTCGCATGACATTTCAGGCCGTGCCAAGGCGGGTGTTGCGGTCGATCAGGAACTTGTCGAACAGCGGCAGGCTGGCAGCACCCAGCGCCCTGGCCAGGTGACCGACCGTTCCCGGCAGAAGCGACGGCACCTGCAGTCCGCGCAGGTCGAAGGTCGAGATCTCGGCAAGTGTTGCTTCGACAATCCTGTCGCGGATACCGGCAGGCACCCCGCCGTCGATGATCACATGTTCGAAGTCGATCACCGAAGCCGACGAGACGATTGCCTGTGCCAGCCCTTGCGCGACGATCGTCACCCATTCCCCGGCGAGGTCGTCAAAGCCCTGCCAATGGTCGGGGCTGCTCCAAAGCGGCGACGGGTCCTGGCCCGCGGCGCTGAGCATGCGCTCGAGCACCATGATAGAGGCGCGCTCGAGCAGTTGCACCCGCTTGCCCTCCGCCCCGGTCACGGGCAGCGGGCCGAGCGCGCCGGCATTTCCCGTCCGGCCGGAATAGACGCCGCCATTGAGCACGACCCCGCCGCCAATGAAGGTGCCGATATACAGATAAAGGAAATCGCTCAGTCCGGGATGGTCGCCGAACAACAGCTCCGCGGCACAGGCGGCCGTGGCATCGTTTTCCAGATAGACTGGCATGTCGCAGAATGCCGCCAGTTCGGCCTTGAGGTCGCAAGAACGCCACAGGTCCATCTCCGCCCGCGGGGCCCCCGCCTGTTCGGCCCAGTCCCACAGCTTGAAGGGGGTGGCAATGCCGAGCCCGGCCACGCGGGCGCGCAGGTTTTCCGGCAGTGACTGGATCATTTCCTCAAGGCCGCCGCGGACAAAGCCGATGATGAGCTGCGGCGTCGGCCAGGGGTAGCTCTTGCGCAGGAATGCCTTCACCTCGCCAAGGAAGTTGACCAGGATGAGCTCGGCGCTGCGGCGGCCGACCTTGAGTCCGATGAAGAACGCACCGTCTGGATTGATCGACATGGGAACCGATGGCTGGCCAACCTTGCCACGTACCGGCTCGCCCTTGATGATCAGGGCTTCGGCTTCCAGGTCCCGCATGATTACCGACCCGGTCTGGGCCGAAAGGCCAGTCATCCTTGCGATGTCGGACTTTGCCAGGCTGCCATGGGTATAGACGAGGTTCAGCACCAGGCGCTGGTTGTAGGCCCTGAGCCCACTCTGGTTGGATCCTCGCATCGTGTGGCTCGTCAGGCCAGTGCGATGATCGTCCGGATTGTCATGTTGCGGCACTTGTCAGCTTCCCCCTCCCGACACTCCCGTCGCGCTCAAGGCGGTGCGACACAATCGTGTCTTGGAAAAAGAATGGGTGAAAGACAGCGATCAGTCAATAACTAAATAAGAGTGATTTATTAATTGACAAGCCATGTGGTTCATGGTGTTCTGTTTCTGGCGCGGAATTCAGGAGAGAGGATTTCCGCTGGGCCACAAGCATAAGGCTTCAATTTCTGCCAATCCCGGGAGGATATCATGAAATCGCTTACCACACTGAAGACCGCACTGTTCGCTGCCGCCGCTCTCGGCGTCATGGCGTCCGCTCCGGTCTATGCCGCCAGCCATTCCGTTGGCGCGTGCCTGATCACCAAGACCGACACCAACCCGTTCTTCGTCAAGATGAAGGAAGGTGCCGAAGCCAAGGCTGCCGAGCTGGGTGTGAGCCTCAAGTCCTATGCCGGCAAGGTCGATGGTGACCATGAGACCCAGGTTGCCGCCATCGAGACCTGCATTGCCGATGGCGCCAAGGGCATTTTGCTCACCGCGTCCGACACCTCCTCCATCGTGTCTGCCGTCCAGCAGGCGCGCGATGCCGGTCTGTTGGTCATCGCGCTCGACACGCCGCTTGAGCCGATTGATTCCGCCGATGCCACTTTTGCCACCGACAATTTTCTGGCGGGCGAGCTGATCGGCAAATGGGCTGCTGCCACGCTCGGCGACGAAGCTGCCAATGCCAAGATTGCCATGCTTGATCTGGCTGTCAGCCAGCCGAGCGTCGGCGTGCTGCGCGACCAGGGCTTCCTCACCGGCTTCGGTATCGATGTCAAGGATCCCGGCAAGTGGGGCGACGAGGATGATCCCCGCATCGTCGGCAACGACGTGACCGCCGGCAACGAGGAAGGCGGCCGCCGGGCGATGGAGAACCTTCTCGCCAAGGATCCGATGATCAACGTGGTCTACACCATCAACGAGCCGGCCGCTGCCGGCGCCTATGAGGCGCTCAAGGCGATCGGCCGCGAGAACGATGTCCTGATCGTCTCCGTCGATGGTGGCTGCCCGGGCGTGGCCAATGTCAAGGACGGCGTCATCGGCGCGACGTCCCAGCAATATCCGCTGCTGATGGCCTCCAAGGGCATCGAGGCGATCGCCGCATGGGCCAAGGACGGCACCAAGCCGGTTCCGACCGAGGGCAAGGACTTCTTCGACACCGGCGTTGCACTCGTCACCGACAAGCCGGCAGAAGGTGTCGAGTCGATCTCGGTTGCCGAAGGCATGGACAAGTGCTGGGGTTGATTACCCGACATAACACGTAAACACTGATGGGGCGGTCTTCGGGCCGCCTCCTTATCAGGGACCTGCCTTCGGGCTCGCAGACGCGCGACCCCCAAGGCACAGATCCATGCCGTGTGACTTTGGGGGAGGAACCATGTCCAATACGCAGGAATTCGAGAAAGCCGCGGCCACTAGCCCGACCGCTGTAGCCGCATTCACGACCCACGATAGAAGTGCGGTCAAGCAGATCCAGCACGTCTTGCACCAGTCACCCTGGATGGTGCCGCTGATCGTTCTGATCGGATCCATCCTGGTCTTTGGCCTGCTGCTTGGACAGAAGTTCTTTTCCCCCTTCGCTTTGACACTGATCCTGCAGCAGGTTCAGATCGTTGGTATCCTTGGAGCGGCCCAGTCGCTGGTCATTCTCACCGCCGGCATCGATCTGTCGGTCGGCGCAATCATGGTGCTGTCGTCCGTGGTCATGGGGCTATTCTCGTTCCGCTATGGATTGCCGACGGAACTGGCGGTTGCGGCAGGCATCGCCTGCGGGACATTCTGTGGCTTTATCAACGGCTTTCTGGTCGCAGTCATGAAGCTCCCGCCCTTCATTGTCACACTCGGCATGTGGCAGATCGTGTTGGCGACCAATTTCCTCTACTCCGCCAACGAGACCATCCGCGCCCAGGACATCGCCGAACAGGCACCGCTGTTGCAGTTCTTCGGAAACAAGATCGCCTTTGGCGGCGCAGTGTTTACATTCGGCGCCATTTTCATGGTGCTGCTGGTGCTGTTCCTGGCCTATGTGCTCAAGCAGACCGCCTGGGGACGGCATGTCTACGCAGTCGGCGACGATCCTGAAGCCGCCGAACTCTCGGGTGTCCAGGTCAAGCGCACGCTGATCTCGGTCTACATGCTGTCGGGGCTGATCTGCGCCTTTGCCGGCTGGGCCCTGATCGGCCGCATCGGTTCGGTGTCGCCGACATCGGGGCAGCTGGGCAACATCGAATCCATCACCGCGGTGGTGATCGGCGGCATCTCGCTGTTTGGCGGACGCGGCTCGATCATGGGCATGCTGTTCGGGGCGCTGATTGTCGGCGTGTTCTCGCTCGGCTTGAGATTGCTCGGCGCCGACGCGCAGTGGACCTACCTGCTCATCGGTGTGCTCATCATCGCCGCCGTTTCCGTCGACCAGTGGATCAGAAAGGTGTCAGTCTGATGGAACCCATTCTCAAGGCACGCAACCTTGTCAAGCGCTATGGCCGCGTGGTTGCTCTCGACCATTGCGATTTCGATCTGCACGAGGGCGAAATCCTCGCGGTCATCGGTGACAACGGTGCGGGAAAGTCGACCCTGATCAAGGCCATTTCGGGCGCGGTGACCCCGGATGAAGGCAAGATCTGGCTCGAGGGCAAGGAAGTCAAATTCCACTCGCCGCTCGACGGCCGCCACGCCGGCATCGAGACCGTCTATCAGACGCTCGCCATGTCGCCGGCGCTTTCGATCACCGACAACATGTTCATGGGCCGCGAACTGCGCAAACCCGGTTTCCGCGGATCGGTGCTGCGCCAACTCGACCACAAGGCGATGGAGGCGTTTGCCCGGGAAAAACTGAGCGAACTCGGGCTGATGACGATCCAGAACATCAACCAGGCCGTCGAAACGCTTTCCGGCGGCCAGCGCCAGGGCGTGGCCGTTGCGCGTGCCGCAGCCTTCGGCTCCAAGGTCATCATCCTAGATGAGCCGACCGCAGCACTTGGTGTCAAGGAAAGCCGCCGGGTGCTGGAACTCATCCTCGACGTCCGTTCGCGCGGTATCCCGATCATCCTGATCTCGCACAACATGCCGCATGTCTTCGAAGTGGCAGACCGGATCCACATCCACCGGCTCGGCAAGCGCCTTTGCGTCATCAATCCGAAGGATTACACCATGTCCGACGCGGTTGCCTTCATGACCGGAGCCAAGGAGCCGCCGCAGCAAGCGGTTGCGGCCTGAGCGCTTCTGGGATGGCGCCGGAGGACACCGCGTCGCGTCTGGTTGAAGCCGCGATTGCCAAGGCAGGAGACAGCCAGCGTGTCATCATGGCGCTGGCCGGTCCGCCCGGTGTCGGCAAGTCGACACTTTCGGAAGCCCTTGTGGCGGAATTCCGCCGACAACAACTGCAGGCGGCTATCGTTCCCATGGACGGTTTCCATTACGACAATGCAGTGCTTGAGGCGCGCGGCACCCTGGCTCGCAAGGGGGCCCCATTCACCTTCGACGCGGATGGGTACGCAGCACTGCTCAAGCGTCTGCGGTCCGAGCCTGAGCGGGATATTGCGGTGCCCGTCTTCGAC
The DNA here is from genome assembly GCF_900220985.1 of Parahoeflea halophila. GTDB lineage: Bacteria > Pseudomonadota > Alphaproteobacteria > Rhizobiales > Rhizobiaceae > Hoeflea > Hoeflea halophila. The sequence goes on along the minus strand of NZ_OCPC01000005.1, from coordinate 325,437 downwards.
CGGAAGCTCGATCTGGCCCGGGCCGGCGGTGCGATTGTCACGCCGGGCGACCGGTTCCTGATTGCGGAGGGCAATTATCTGCTGCTGGGCAGCCCGCCCTGGACCCAGATGGCCGGCCTGTTCGATTTCACGGTCATGCTCACGGCGCCCATCGACGTGCTTTCACGCCGGCTGACCGACCGCTGGCTCGGATTCGGTCTGAACGGGGAACAGGCCCGCGAGCGCGCCCTTGCCAACGACATTCCGAATGCCGAACTGGTCGTCCGGGATTCGGTCAAGGCCGACCTCGAGATCCCGAGCGGCGCCTGAGATCCGGAAAACCGTCGCAAGCTGTCGGGCCTCTTGTCAAACAGAACAGATACTAGCGTCTGCTCTCCGGTATCAGGCCCTTGGGTGCGAAACGCAGCACCAGCAGCATGATGATGCCCATCGCCATCAGGCGCATGAAGGCCGCGCCGCTCAGCAGATGCTGGCGCAGCGGGTTGGTTTCGTCCATTCCCGATGTAAGCAGATCAATGAACCACAACCCGACCGGCTCTGCCTCGACCCAGAAGAACCAGACCAGAAAGCCGCCAAGCACGGCACCCCAGTTGTTGCCGGAGCCGCCGATGATGACCATTGCCCAGATCAGGAAGGTGAAGCGCAGCGGGTTGTAAGTTCCCGGGGTGAACTGCCCGTCAAGAGTCGTCAGCATGGCGCCGGCGATGCCGACAACGGCAGACCCCAGAATGAACACTTGCAGGTGACGCCCCTTGACGTCCTTGCCCATGGCTTCTGCCGCGGTCTCGTTGTCACGGATAGCCCGCATCATCCGGCCCCATGGAGACCGCAGCGCGCTCTCGCACAAAAGCAGGATGATCAGAAGAACGATCGCAAACAGGCCCGAGTAGGCGAGCTTCACGACGATGGACGACAGTTCGACAACGTCGACGCCGAGATATGTTGCCCATGACTGGAAGGCTGGTGACTGCTGGATTTCGACCTCGTAGGGGACCGGGTAGGGGCGCGGCAAGCCGGTAACGTTCTTGACACCGCGGGTGAGCCAGTCCTCGTTCTTCAGCACCGCGATGATGATCTCTGAGATGCCGAGCGTGGCAATGGCGAGATAATCCGAACGCAAGCCCAGCGACACCTTGCCGATAAGCCAGGCTGCACCGCCGGCGAAAAGACCACCGACCAGCCATGAGAAAATGATGGGAAGTCCGAGGCCGCCGAGATACCCGGTCGCAGCCGAGTCCGTGCTCTCGATTGCCACGACAGCGGGATCGAAGAAGTTGCGCGCGGTGAAATAGCCGGCCACCACGATGAGGGTCACGAGAAGGCTTCGCAGGCGCCCTTTCATCGATCTGTACACCAGGACGATCAGCGCAATGGTCACCACTGTCACCAGCAGTGCCACGAGCAGGCCGGGTGCACCCACAGCAATGGTCTCGGCGACCGGTCCCTTGGACACCAGCACGGCGGCGACACCGCCAAGCGCTGCAAACCCCATGATCCCGACATTCAGCAGCCCCGCGTAGCCCCACTGGATGTTGATGCCCAGGGCCATGACCGCCGAGATCAGGCACAGGTTCAGGATTGCGAGCGCCAGGGACGGGCTCTGGACCACGCCGACTGTGACGAGCAAGATCGCCATGACGGCAAAGAGCGACGAAATTCTGACCCTGTTGCTCATACCGACTGCCCCTTGAAGATACCGGTCGGGCGAACCAGAAGAACCACCACGAGAATGACGAAAGACACCGCGAACTTGTATTCCGTCGACAAAAGCTGCACGAGGCCGTCAGGCACATTGTCGCCCGGCATGATGTAGGTCAGCACCCGCTTGTAGGCGAAGGTCACGGTGATCTCGGAAAACGCGATGACGAAACCGCCGGCAACCGCGCCAACGGGACTGCCCAGTCCGCCAACGATCGCCGACGCGAAGATCGGCAGCAGCAGTTGCAAATAGATGAATGGCTTGAAGGTCTTGTCCAGGCCATACATGGTGCCCGCGACAGTCGCCAGTGCTGCAGCCAGGATCCATGCAATCAGGACGACCCGCTCGGGATTGACGCCCGAAAGCAAGGCCAGATCCTCATTGTCCGAATAGGCGCGCATGGATTTTCCGGCACGCGTGCGGTTGAGGAACCAGAACAGCGCAACCACGCAGACCAGCGTCACCACAACGGTAATGCCCTGTGTCGTGCGCAGGGCGATACCCTCGTCCAGGCCGGACCATTCCTTGAATTCACGCGCCGTGAAGATGAAGCGGGCGCCGTCGTCGCCCATGTTGCGATCCGCAGTCCCGATGATGAAACGGGTCAACCCGCTGTAAAAGAACATCACTGCCAGCGACGCGATCAGGAAAATTACCGGTTGCGATTTCTTGCTGCGGTGGAACCGGTAGACCACGCGGTCGGTGCCAAGCGCCAGCACGACAGTGGCGAGGATGCCGACCGGCAATGCCAGCAATTCGGTCGGCAGGGCGCCAAACGAAATGCCCTGTGCCTGCAGGAACCAGGTCATCAGGATGACGGCCATCGTGCCGAACGCCATCAGTTCGCCATGGGCAAAATTGGAGAACCGCAGGATGCCGTAGACCAGCGTCACCCCAAGCGCACCAAGCGCAAGCTGTGATCCGTAGGCGAGCGCCGGAACGACAAGGTAGTTGGAGAGCAACGCCAGCGCGTTCATAATTTCCATATCAATCAACCACCCAGAAACGCTTTGCGAACATCGGGATCGTTCAGCAGGGCTTCACCCGTGTCCGTGTAGAGATTGGCCCCTTGAGCCAGAACATAGCCCTTGTCGGCGATGTTGAGCGCTTGCTTGGCGTTCTGTTCGACCATCAGGATTGCGATCCCGCTACGCGCAATCTCGATAATGCGATCGAAGAGTTCGTCCATCACGATCGGCGAAACACCCGCGGTCGGCTCGTCGAGCATCAGTACTTTGGGCTGTGTCATCAAGGCGCGTCCGACAGCCACCTGCTGGCGCTGGCCACCGGACAGTTCGCCCGCAGGCTGGTTGCGTTTCTGCTTCAGGATCGGAAACAGGTCGAAGACCTGGGCCATGGTGCCGCTGGGATCATCGGTGCGGATGAAGGCCCCCATTTCCAGGTTTTCCTCAACCGACATCGAGCGGAAGACATTGTTGGTTTGCGGTACAAACCCCATGCCCTTCTGCACTCGCGCCTGCGGGCTGAGCGAGGTGATGTCCTCGCCGTCCATCGTCACCTGGCCGGAGCGCAGCTCGAGCATACCGAATACGGCCTTCATCGCGGTCGATTTCCCGGCGCCGTTCGGACCGACAACAACGGCAATCTCGCCGCGCTCGACACCGATCGTGCAGGCATGCAAGATATCGGCGGCACCGTATCCGCCAGTCATGTCTTTTCCCAAAAGAAAGCTCATTGCGCGTCTGCTTTCTCCGGCTTGTTTTTCAGGCCCGTGCCCAGATAGGCTTCGATGACCTCTTCATTGTTCTTGATTTCTTCGGCGGTGCCTTGCGCCAGAACAGTGCCTTCCGCCATGCAGATCACCGGATCGCAAAGCCGCGAAATGAAGTCCATGTCATGCTCGATCATGCAGAACGTATAGCCGCGTTCCTTGTTGAGCCGCAGAATCGCATCTCCGATTGTCCCAAGCAGCGTCCGGTTCACGCCGGCGCCGACTTCGTCCAGAAACACGATCTTCGCGTCGACCATCATTGTGCGGCCGAGCTCAAGCAGCTTTTTCTGTCCACCCGACAGATTGCCTGCGAGCTCATCGGCCACATGCGAAATTTCCAGGAATTCGATCACCTCGTCGGCCTTGGCGCGAATCTTCTCTTCTTCGCGCCGCACCCGGCCCGGCTGTGTCCAGGCCTTTATGAGGGTCTCGCCGGACTGGTGCGGCGGCACCATCATCAGGTTTTCCCGCACCGTCAGGGTCGAAAACTCGTGCGCGATCTGGAACGTGCGAAGCACGCCCTGCGCAAACAACTCGTGTGGTGAAAGGCCGGTAATGTCCTTGCCATCGAGCAGAACCCGCCCGGATGTGGGACGGTAGTGCCCAGCGATGACATTGAACAAGGTTGTCTTGCCGGCGCCATTCGGTCCGATCAACCCGGTAATCGAACCGGTTCTGATCGTCAGGGATGCATTGTCAACCGCGCGGATACCGCCAAAATTCTTGTGTAGATTTTCAACTACGATCAAAAGATCACTCTCAGTTTTTGAGCTGACAATACAAAAACTGCCCGGATTAAATCCGGGCAGTTGCAGCTTGCGAGCAGTTCAGCGGTATTTTGCCGTCGTGATTGCGCCGCCGTCGACAAGAATTTCACGGAACGAACCAGCGCTTTCGCCAGCACCGATCAGCTCGACATTGGTCGCGCCGACATAGTCGATGTCCTTGCCTTCAGACAGAAGCTCGAGCGCCTTGCCAAGTTCACCCGGCATGATTTTCTCGCCCGGCGCATTGGCAACGTCCATGATCTTGGACTTGAAATCCGCGCTGTTGGAAGAGCCTGCGGCCTGCATGGCAAGCATGATCAGGGCTGCAGCATCGTAGGATTCACCGACATAGGCGTCGATCTTGATGCCGGCATCTTCTGCCATCTTGTTGAACATCGCAGCGCCCTCGCTGTCGGTTCCCGCGATTGTGCCGTAGGACCCGTTCAGGCCGTCACCGATCGATGCCGGAAGTGAGTCGCCGACCATGCCGTCAGGAAGAACGAATGTGTCGAAGGCACCGGTATCGAGGGCTGCCTGAATGATCCCCTTGCCGCCCTGATCAAGGTAACCGGCCACGATCAGCACATCGCCACCGGCCTGCGCCAGTGCGCCGACTTCAGCGGAGTAGTCGCCCTTGCCGTCTTCATGCGACGAGTCGATCGTGATCTCGATCCCGGCTGCTTCGGCGTTTGTCTTGATGCTTTCAGCCAGACCCTTGCCGTAATCGTTGTTGGTATAGGTCAGGGCGGCGGACTTGACGCCTTTCTCAGTCAGGACCTCTGCAAGCACCTGACCCTGGCGGGCATCGGACGGGGCTGTCCGGAAGAACAGGCCGTCATCTTCCGCGTCCGAGAGGGCCGGGGATGTCGCCGACGGAGAAATCATGACGATGCCGTTCGGACGGGCAACGTTCTGAAGCACGGCACCGGTAACGCCGGAGCAGTCGGCACCGAAGATCGCGCTGACCTTGTCGGATGTGATCAGGCGTTCAGCAGCAGCGGACGCGGCTGCGGAATCAACGCAGGTCGAGTCACCACGCACGGGCGTAACCGTCGAACCATCAAGGAACTTTCCGCTGTCGGAGACTTCCTTCATTGCCAATTCACCGCTTGCACCCATGCCGGGCGTCAGTGATTCGATGGGACCGGTGAAGCCAAGAAGCACGCCGATCTTGACGTCTTCGGCTGAGGCCGCGCTTGACAGAAGGGTTGCGGCCAAAGCCGTTGTCACTAGAAGGTTTTTCACTCTCATACTCCTCAATAAGATAGAATTACATCCCAACCTGCACTGATAACCCCTCAGGGGGTTTGATCATAGCGGGAGATTGGCATGGCCAGATTTTTTTTGGAAGCCCCATCTGGTGTGCAGCGAGGTGTCCGCTTCGAAATTTCCGGTTCCTCCTCCGGTTAAGGCGGAAACGGAACTGGGAGGATCGAAATGCTATCAAGGGGAAGGGCCGGCCGGAGCGATCCGGCCGATTAGCTCGTCAGGGTCTGACGAATGCCGATGAAAACGAAGTTGGCTATCGCCACGATTGTGGAATGCCGCACCAGGGCTGGTTGTCCGGGTGAATGCCGCGAAACCACGCAAACAGCCTCTGAGCGAAACTGCATCCAGCTATCCCCAGCTGGGACACAGTTCCGACGCAGACGCTGCTCCGATGAAGATCTGGCCTTGATTGCTTCGGCGTTCAGGCCGATGCGAGCCTGGCCAGTTCCGGCGCTGCGCGCGTTGCTGGCGAAATGGCCGTATCGTTGATGATCGCCTCGAGGATGCGTTCATAGTCGCAACCATGCTTGTCGGCGAGCGTTCTCCACCATTCGTCGGCTTCGAAGATCGCACGCGCCTTCTCGGCATGCTCGAGCGCAAGCTCCCGCTCGCCCATGGCCGCGTGGCATTGGCCGACATAGAGCTGGCCGAAAGCGTGATCGGGATACTTCTCTACGACGTTTCTCATGTAGTGCAGCGCGATGTCATAGCGCTCGATGCGCATGTTGTAGTTCTCGACGAAATTGACCCGCAGCTGGGTCTCGTAGGCGAAGGCCTCGAGCTTGACCGGGTCGATGCCCGGCGCCCGGATCACCGACTTGGTGGCGACGAAATTCTCGTTCGCGGTGTTCTCGATATAGCCATTCTCGACGCAGATATCATAAAGCCGGCTGCCGAAGATCGGGATTGCCAGATAGACATGGATCCAGTCGAAGCCATTTTCGAGCAGCATTTCGAGCGTTTCCTGCCGGTGCTCGTCCTGCTCGCCGGGGAGACCGGTGACGATGAAGACGTGAGAGCGGACGCCATGCTTACGCAATGCTTCCACCGCGGGCTTGATCAGCTTCTTCTTCAGCGGCTTCTTGATGATGTTGTTGAGCACATGGTCCGAACCGGATTCAACTGCCAGTGCCACAGCCGAGACTCCGGCCGCGGCAAGCAGCGACGCCATCTCGTCATCGATCGCATAGACGGCGGCTCCATTGGGGAATTCGCACCGGATGCCGAGCTTGGCCAACTCCCGAAGCAAACGCCTGGCCCGTTCCTTGTCGTGGAAGAAGTGGTCGTCCTCCAGCATCAGCACCGTCATGCCGAATTCGTCGCGCATGCGCTTGGCGTCGGCGACGACCCGTTCCACGGACATGAAACGCACTTCCCGGCCATGCAGCGACGGGTTGGAGCAGAACACGCACAGGAACGGACAGCCGCGCGAGGTGTGAATCGCCATCTCCCGCTTGGGCTGGTCGGTGAAACGCTTGTCGATGCCGCGTTGGTTGTAGTTGTCCAGATCGATGATCGAATAATTCATCGGCGGAATGTCATCGAGATTGGCGATGAAATCATGCGCCGGCACCTTGCCCTTGGCGACAGAGTTGCGGTCGATCCAGGAGCGATGAGTGGCGATCACCTCCATCGGATCGTCGGAATCGATCAGCTTCTTCAGCGGCAACTCGCCTTCGCCCTTGCAGATCGCATCGAGATCCGGGCAGGTTTCCAGCATCAGCTTGTAGGCCGCCGACGGCAATCCGCCACCCGCGATGGTGAGGATATCCGGATTGTAGTCCTTGACCCCCTTCACCAGGCTTTGGATATAGCCGGACGACGAGTTGAACAGCGCCGAGACGCCGACGATATCGGGCTGGAAATCCTCCAGGACCGCGCGCAGTTCCGCGTTGAACACCTCCTGGTGCGATTCAACCGTCCTGGTTTCCACAAGCCGCTTCAGCGTCACGTTGAGATCGACCAGCCGCATTTCGCCCAGCCGCTCGCAATGCTCGGACAGATAGGCCTGCATCGACAGGATTCCGTAGGGAATTGTGAAGGCCGGCAACACTGCCGCGCGATGCTTGTCGAGATAGTCGTTTGCGTTGAAATAGGGTGGAATGATGAAGAGCAGCTTTTTCACTGGTCAGACTCCCGGTGGTGGGCTGGATCGGTTGGAAAGGCTTCACGCCCGGTCATGACCGTCATTGCAAGCGCCCTTCGAGCAGATGAATCGGAAACATCATGGTGTCGAGGATATCATAGTATTCCGCAGCCGACCGGGCGCCGCCGATATCCATTTGCAGGCTCATTTGATTGTCGTGGAAACCCATGAAGGGCGGAATGTCGGGACGGTATTTGTATTTCGGATCAAACGCCGCCAGGGCGCCCTTGCCGCGCCATTCGCGGATGGCCTTGCGATAGCCGTTCTTTCTGGCTTCGAAGAGTTTGCGGTCGTGGTGACTCTCGCAGTTGCGGGCACAGGCCTTGATGAAGTTTTCTTCCCAGGCGTTGATTTCGATGCCCTGTTCCTGCTTGAACTTTTCGATGACATGGCCGATCTGCGCCGTGATGCCCAGCTCCACGGGAAACGGAAAATTGGCCGCCTCCATGGTCCCGTCCATTTCCTTGCGAAAGGTCTCGAACAGCGACTGCGCCGCCTTCTCGTCGCGCAGGCCGATTGTGTTGGACGCCCGGCAGGCGCCGAACACCGACATCGGGCGTTCGAAATAGACCAAGCCGTTGGCCACCATCAACGTCCGGCAGATATTGTCGTAGTCCACGATCGGATGGCCAAAATACTGCCCGGAGAATGTGCTGCGGATGTCTTCGAGCACGGTCCGCTTCACCGCTCCGTGGTAGACCCCGAACGGGCATTTCGGGCGATCCGCGGCGTCTTCCCAGAAAAACAGCTTGCGGATCATGTCATCCTTCTTGATCCCGATCAGGTGGCTGCCATTGGGCATCTTTGTGACTTCCGGGGCGTTGCGCGCCTCGGGCCAGATGAAATAGAGCCGCCCCCAGGTCAGCGCATCCACATTGGGCACGATCTTCCTGGTCACCCGGATCACTTCGCACAGCTCCGGGTCGAGATAGTCATCATCCCCGATATAGCTCACCCATTCGCCCGACGTCTGGGCCACGATGCGCTCCCAGTTGGCCCGCATCGACAGGACCTTGTCCTCCGGCGCCAGCAGCTTCAACCTGGGGTCGGCGGCGTCGTTGACGAATTCCGCCAGCGGCGCGGCGTCGTCGGAATTGTCAGCCAGCACCACCTCGAAATCCTGTCTTTCGGAGGCGAGCATTCGCCGCACCGCCGAGATGGCGTAGTTCTGCCGGTTGCGGGTCGGGATACAGATCGAAAGCACCGTCATGCCGCAAACACCTCACGGGCCGAGACCAGGTGTCTGACCGGCATCAGGAAGGCCTCCGCGAAACGATAGAAATCCGCGGGCGTGATGACCTTTTCGAGCCCGCTCTCGCGGATATACATGTAATTCCTGTGCACGCCGCAAAGCACGTTCTGCGCATTGGAGGGCGTGAACACCTCCGGCGGATTGAAGTGCGAGCTCCAGGCGCCGTCCTCGAAGGCATCGAACCCGCGCCTGAATCCCTCGACCTTGATCTGGTACTCCTCGACGGTCCGCGAGACCAGGCATTCCTGGACCGCCGAATGGGCGAAGTTCTCCTGAAAGCCGGAATTGTCGACGCCGTATTTTCGGCAGAACCACCAGGTCGTGGCTGCGATGGAGGAGATGATGGCAAGGCCGGGAAGCTTGGGCGAGAACGGGAAGTCGTCCTCCTGGATCTGCTGGCCGTTGCCGAGTTCATTGTAGAAATCGACCACCAGCTTCCTCATCGCCTCGAAGGATTGCGCGCTCGCCGAGTTGGATGCCGCGCAGGCGCCCAGAACTGAAAACGGCCGTTGACAGAAGATCATCGACTTGGCTTCCTTGACGACCTTGCAGATATTGTCGAAGTCGACCGTCGGATGCTCGAAATAGCGATCGCTGAACTTGCGCTTGATGCGTTCCATCAACGATCTGCGCACAGCGCCATGATAGATCCCGAAGCCGCCGGCGGGGCGCTTTTCCCGCTTGCTCCAGCGGTAGAGCTCGTTATGAAGGATCTTGCGGTCGGGGATATGGGTACTGTGGCCGACCGGCACGGCAGCAAGTGTCGAGATTACCCGGTTGTCGGGCCAGTTGTAGTTCATCCGCGCCCATGCAAAGGCTTCGAGATCGGGCTGCTCGCGCTCGTAGCGGCGGATCAGTTGAAGAACGCTTGGGTCGATATGGTCATCATCGCCGATGATGCTGATCCAGCGGCCCTTCGTCTCGGGGATGATGCGCTCCCAGTTGTCGACCATCGACAGCACGGTATCCGCGGGAGGCAACAGCCTGAAGCGGCTGTCATCAAGCTCGGTGCGAAAGAAGTCGGCGAGAATTGTCGCATCGTCGGAATTGTCGGCGACAATAACCTCGAGATCCGTTTCGTCCGATGCTGCGATGGCCTTGATGGCTTCGATGCAATAGCGCTGCCTGTTCCTTGTCGGGATACAGATCGTGAAATACACCAAAATGGAAGCTCCTGCCTGATACTATACGCCAAGTGTTAGGTCGCAGAACTAGCTTGTGTGACGCTTACCCGGGTTCCCGGAATTCCCGCGCTTGCGGGGACCAGCTGTTTGAGAACCGGCCTGATGGCGCTTCTCCGTCCTGCGCGACCAACCTAGGCCCTTGATGCTGCTGGTTTCCTGTGCGCTTGATCGAGATCGGGGTACCAAGCCCTGAAATGGGCGAGGCTGCCTTTGGACGCGGATTGCGAGACCTGCGGGGAGGCTTCCCTGGTGGTTGGCGCCCCGCCGTTGAGAGCCTCGTGCCAGTTACGCGGCGTCGGCCCCAGCGCAGCGGCGAAATCGGCGATCCTCTTTGGCTGCTGCAGTTCGGCCTCCCAGACGGACCGGAAAGCGGCGACCGAGCGCACCGGGGTTTTCAGCCGCCGCACCTCTTCGCGCGCCTTGACCCCGATCCGGGACACCTCATCGGGATGCTCCAGCATCCAGCTCAGCTGTTCGACGGCATGGTCCACAGACCGGGCCACCAGCCCGGTCTCGCCGTCGCGCACGATTGCCAGCTCGCAAGGGTTGGCAAACACCAGCGGCACGCAGCCCAGCGACATTGCCTCGACGAGCGCGTTCTCCGCGGTGCCGAAATGGAAAGGCTGCAGCAGGTAGAGAAAGATCGAACTTTGCGACAGCGCGGCAACCGGGTCATCGCTGTGCCCGCGCAACCGGAACCGGCCAGGATTTGCCATCGCGGCGATCGCTGCGTGTACCGGACTGTCGGAAGCCACGCCGCCCCAGACATCGACGCCGACATCGTCGCTGTCGAGCCGATCGATGACCTGCATCATTGCCGGGCTCATCTTGGTAAAATCGATGGTGCCCAGATAGCTGATGCCGGTCCTGGTTCCGTACGAGCCAGGCAGGCCGGGCTCGTCGTGGCAAAAGCCGCTGTTGATCACCTCGGTCCGCGCAAGGTGTCGGGCTTCGAGGTTAGGGGCTAGCCGGGAGCAGGCGGAAGTGAACACGAAACGATCAGCTGCCTCGATCAGGCCGGGCGGAATAAACGGCGCGGATACACCGGAAACATGGCTCCAGAACACCGGCCGCATGGCGGGCAGCGGCGGTCCGGCAAGAAGCCCGCACATCAGCGGGTGGTTCCACCATTCGAACTGCACGATATCGGCGGCGGCCATCAGGCCGCGCAGACGATCGTCGTCACCCGCAAGCGAGACCTGCGCGCCGGCTTTGAGGACTTGCTCCAGATAACGGCGATCGCGCGGTTCTTCGAGCAACACATAGTGGTGCCCGGCAGCGTCCGGGTCCGCCGCGCACAGGCTGGCATGCGCCTTGCCCACACCGCCACCCAGATGGGGGGTGATGTGAACGATCTTCATTCCGCGGCGACGGGTGAGGGCACGCGCTTGGCGCCTGGAGCCTCCACATCGGGATTGAGCTTGACCATATCGCGGAACCGCTCAAGCAACATCGGGCGGTATGGATCGATGTTGTCGGGCAGGCAATGGCTGAGCTGGCCGCAGCTGCCGCAGGTGCCGTTTTCGCAACGCTTGCCCTCGAGATGCTGCAGCCTGAGCGCGTTCATCTTGTCGGAATTCCACACTTCCTTGATCGACTGCTGCTTGACGTCGCCGATAATGAGATCGCGGGACCAGTCGAGGAAGCAGGAACTGACCAGGCCATCCGGGTTCACCGACATGGAATAGAAGATGTAGGGGCAGGTCTCGGTATTGGAGACTTCCTGCTGATATATGCCCTTCTCGATCTTCACGCCGGTGTGCTTCTCGATGTCGAACACCGGCCAGCATGGCGCGAAATTCTCGACGAAAATCCGGTCGCAATGGTCGCCGAAGGTATCGAAGAACTTTTCCCGCTCGCCCGGCTGCAGCAATTCGCCGGGGATCTTGATCGAGATCTCCATGTCGCCCTTGTTGGCGTAGACCCACTTCACGTTCTCGACGAACTTCTCGAAATTGAAGTTGAACTTGGTAAAGCGCTGATAGGTGTCATTGCTCATGCCGTCGACGGAGATGTTGATCTTGTCGAGGCCGGCTTCGATGACCGGGCCGACGCGTTCGGGCGTCAGGAAGGTGCCGTTGGTGGTGGTGTCGATATAGTCGACATAGCCGCTCTGCTTGGCATAGGCGATCATGTCGGCAAACCGCTTGTTCAGGAACGGCTCGCCGTCCTTGTACATGCGCAGCACCTTGATCGGCTTTGAGAACTCACCAAGGTCATCGATGATCTTGGTGAACAGGTCATATTTCATCGCGCCCTGGAACCGGCCGGTCTCCGCGATCATGTCGCGATGCCCGGTCGGACAGAAGGTGCATTTGAAGTTGCAGGCGCTCGAGGGATCCACGAACACAACGAACGGTGTTTCGAGCGGAATGACGGTTTCAAGCGCGGTCCTGTCATCCAGATTGATCCGCGGTTTGATTTGAGCTTTCATGACCGTACGTCCCTTTTTGATCCTTCAACGATAAAGTTTGGCACACCAACCACCGCAGAAGGATCGCGCGGATGAGGCTGGTGGGTGCCGAATTCGAGCAAATCGCGCCGTCCATATCTGTCGGCGATGTTTTCGGCGAATTCGCGAATACTCACGGCGAACCCTGAGCAAATGTTGATTGCGCCAACCTGACCTGTGTCGATCACCCCGGCAACGCGGGCACCTGCTTCGGCAACATCCATGTAGTCCCGGAGTTGCGTGCCCGGTCCCAGTCTCACGGTTTCTCCGGCTGCAAGGCACCGGTTAAGATAGGGATACAGGCGCTTTTCGTTTTCGCCTTCGCCGAACAGGTAGAACAGCCGGCACCAGGAAAACCTTACCCGTGTCGAGCAGAAAAAACCATCCAGGATGTCGTAGAGCGCAAGCTTGGACGCACCGTAGACCGTGACCGGCCCGGTGGGCGCGTGGATGTCCAGTCGATCGGATGGCAGCGCGTATTCCATGCAGGTTCCTACCCCGACAAAGTGCCCGACACCCGCTTGGGCAGCGCCCTGCGCCATCCTGAAGCTACCCGACACGCAGCGCGCATTCTGCTCCGAATCGAGATAGTCGGCCGGGTTGACGTACCAGGCCGCGTGAATGATGGCGTCGACCCCGGCGCAGGCCTGCGCCCACCAGTCGGCGGATTGCGCGAAGACGTCATCGCATTCCAGTATGGTGGCGTCCGGACGGTCGGCCGCCAGCTGTCTCGCGGCTTCGGGGCGCGCGACAAGGCGAAGGGCATGGCCGTTTTCCGCAAGCTTTCGCGCGATCTGCCTGCCCACGAAGCCGCTCGCGCCGGTGACAAGCACCACACTCAAGGCAAGGCCCGGAAAAGCTTTGAGGTGTTACTGGCGGCCACTAGACTTGTCCTGTCCGGGGGTGTGATTCTCTCAAGCAGTGTCGCACAAGGGAAGCGGTCAAAACATGATGAAAAACGCCCCGTCAGCTTTCGGGCGAGATGCAGCAGGCGATCGTGCCGCGACTGCCTACGCAGAGCGCACCTTTGATTCTGTGCCCGGCCGGTCCGAAGCCCGCGCGCTTCTTGATCAGTTGGCAGGCCAGCCCTGCCTTGCGGCGCCGGTAGCCCCGGATGCGCCCCTGGTGATTTATGGCGCTGGCAATTTCGGCCGCATGGCGCTCGATTTCCTTGACGGTGTGGGCAGTGAAGCGCTCATGGTCGTTGATGCGAGGGCGGACCGGATCCGCGGCAGCGGCGCCTGGGCAGGAATTGATCTGCGCACGCCGGACGAGGTGCCGGGTGAGCTGAAGTCGGACGCCTTGCTTGCAGTGAGCGTCGTCACCAGCCCGGTTCTGCCCATTCTCGAAGATCTGCGGCAACAGGGCTGGCAGCGCTGTGTTCCCTTCTATGATGTTGCAGAGAGCTTCAGGCCGGCCCATCCGCTGTCGAACGGCTGGTTTGCAGATCCGCTTTCCGGCCCAGATCTGGAGGCGGCCAGGACAGTCCTGGACGCCTGGAACGACGATCTTTCCCGCGCGCATCACCTGATGTTCCTGGCCTGGCGGCTGGCCCGGCAGGAGTGGCGCTTTGACAGGGTCGCGGTCGACAATTCCAACCGTTTCTTCATCCAGGAAATTCGCGATGCGCTCAAACCGGGTGATCTCTTTATCGATGGTGGCGCCCACCACGGCAGCGTTTCCGAAGCCTTTCTCGCGGTCTGCGGTTCGCACGGCCGCATCGTCGCCTTCGAACCGGATGAAGCCAATGCCGATCAATTCGCGGCCTGGTGCGCAAGCTTGCCGGAGACGATGCGCGAACGCATCGCGCTCCGGCGTGTCGCACTCGATGCGACACCGCGCGAACGGCAATTTCACGATGGTCTCGGATACATGTCGCAACTCGCTGAGCACGGGCCTTCGCGTGTCGTAACCGGTACCATCGATACGGCAGACCTCGCTCCCGGGTTCGTCAAGCTGCATCTGGAGGGCGCTGAACTCGACGCGCTCAGAGGCGGCCTTGCAACCTTTGCCCATAGTCGCCCGCTTGTTGCGGTGACCGTCTATCATAATGCGGATGGGATCTGGCGCACGGCAGAGTGGATGCGCGAGAACCTTGAAGGCTATAGCCTGCTGATGCGCACCCACAGTTGGTGCGGCACCGGCGCGGTTATCTACGCCATACCCGATGAACGGAAGCCCCGCTGATGAGTGACTTGCAGGCGACAATGCCCGGACTGATTTACGATCTCGGCATGAACAATGGCGATGATAGCGATTTCTATCTCAAGCGCGGATTCCGGGTGGTTGCCGTCGAAGCAAATCCGGCTTTGTGCGAGCTGGCCGAGGCGCGTTTTGCAGATGCCATCGCCGCGGGCGAGCTGACCATCATCAAGGCCGCCATTGGCGATCACGACGGCGAGGTGACCTTCCACGTCAATCTCGACAATCATCACTGGAGCTCCACCGACATCAACTGGGCCGGACGCGACCAGAGTGCCTGCGAGGCGATCACCGTCGACTGCATCAGCCTGGCATCGCTTTATCGCCGGCACGGAGTGCCTCATTTCATGAAGATCGATGTCGAAGGCGCGGACATGATGGTGCTGGAACAGGTGGTCAGGGCCCCGGCCTTGCCCGACTTCATCAGCATCGAGGATTGCCGCTTCGGGTTTGACTATGCCCGTCTCATGGCGGAGGCCGGGTATCAGGTCTTTCAGCTGGTCGACCAGTCCGGCATCGGCGGCACACATGACCCGGCTACCGGGCACGTTTTCCCGCAAGGCTCCTCCGGCCTGTTCGGACCGGACCTTCCTCAAGCCTGGGAACCCTATCAGGATTTTGTCGAAACCTACGCGACCACCGTTCGCACCCGTGAAGGCGTTCGTCTTGCCCCCCGCACCCGCTGGTGGGACATTCATGTCGCGCGGCACAGCCAAAACAAGGAAACCACACCGTGAGCCAGGAAGCTGACTTCGCCAATTACGTAAACAACAACATCCTTTCGGCTGCCGGCGATCCGGGATTTCGCGGCCTGTCCCAGGTCTGGGTGCGCGAATGCATCCGCCACAATTACGCGCAGAATTTCACCTGGCTCGGGCGGCCGATCATCCAGGTTCCGCAGGACACCTATGCCTATCAGGAATTGATCTGGCAGTATCGCCCCGACCTGATCATCGAGACCGGCATCGCCCATGGCGGATCGCTGGTGATGAGTGCCTCCATGCTGGCCATGCTTGACTACTGCGATGCCGTCGAAGCCGGAACTGTGCTTGATCCCAGGGCCAGCCGCCGCAAGGTGGTCGGCATCGACATCGACATCCGCGCCCACAACCGCGCCGGCATCGAGGCGCATCCGATGCACCACAAGATCCAGATGATCGAGGGCTCGGCGATCGACAAGGCGGTTGTCGACGAGGTTCACGCCATTGCCGAGGGCTATGACCGGGTGATGATCTTCCTCGATTCCAACCATACCCATGATCACGTGCTGGCGGAACTGCACGCTTATGCGCCGCTGGTTTCGCAAGGCTCCTATTGCGTGGTCTGGGACAGCGGTGTCGAGGACCTGCCTGCCGACATGTGCGCCGACCGGCCATGGGGCAAGGGCGACAACCCGAAAACCGCGGTCCACGCCTATCTCGCCGGTCAGGACACCGCCAACCGGAAGGGCGCCGACGGCGAAGCGCTGCAATTCGAGATCGATCACGTCATCGAGGCCAAGCTGATGATCACCGCGTCATCCGACGGTTTCCTGCGCCGGATCTAAGGCGTTAATACCCGCTCGCGGTGATTGCCTGTGGTTAGCTCAAACTGATCTGCCTCAGCGGGCTGGATTTTACAGCCGAGACCTGATCGATTGCCGCCACCAGATGTAATTCCGGAGAGCGCAATGAAGATCAAGGACGTCCAGACTTTCGTGGTGGCCAACCCGCCGCCGCAGACCGGCGGGCGCTACTTCCTGTTCGTCAAGCTGGTGACCGACGGTGGTGTGGTCGGCTACGGTGAAGCCTATGACGCGGCCTTTGATCCGCATCTGACCGCCAAACTGATCGAGGACGTCGCGTCGCGTTATCTCGTAGGCCGTGATCCGCACGACATCGAGAACTTCTTCCGGCTTTGCTATTCTTCGGGCTTCTCGCAGCGCCCGGACATGACCATGATGGCCTGCTGTTCGGCGCTCGAAATGGCCTGCTGGGACATCATCGGCAAGGAGGCCGGCCAGCCGGTGCACAAGCTGCTCGGCGGCCGGGTGCATGAAGGCTTGCGCTCCTACACCTATCTCTATCCCGCCACCGGCAGCGCCGATCCGTTGTCCACGGACAGCGACAAGAACGTCTACAACGATCCGGATCTGGCCGCCGCCGCGGCCATCGAGGCCGTGCGCCAGGGCTTCACCGCGGTCAAATTCGACCCGGCCGGCCCCTACCGCGTTCAGGGCGGCCATCAGCCGTTATTGACCGACATCGACCTGTGCGCCCGCATGGTGCACGCGGTGCGCGAAGCGGTCGGTACCCGCGCCGACATTCTGTTCGGCACCCACGGCCAGTTTACCGCCGCCGGCGCCATCCGGATGGCCCGCGCCATCGAGGCGGCAGATCCGCTGTGGTTCGAGGAGCCGGTGCCGCCCGACCAGCTGGGTGCCATGGCTGAAGTGGCTCGTGGCACATCGATCCCCGTCGCCACCGGCGAGCGGCTGGTGACCAAGCACGAGTTCGCCCGCGTCATCGAGACCCGGGCCGCGGCCATCCTGCAGCCCAATCTCGGCCGCTCCGGCGGGTTGCTGGAAACCAAGAAGATCGCCGGCATGGCAGAAGCCTTCGGCATCCAGATCGCGCCCCATTGCTATTGCGGTCCACTGGTCGCCGCCGCCAACATCCAGCTGGCCGCCACGCTGCCCAATTTCCTGGTGCTGGAATCGATCAAGACCTGGGACGGCTTCCATGCCGAGGTTCTCAAGAAGAAGATCGAATGGCAGGACGGTTACGTGATCCCGTCAGACGAACCGGGCCTGGGTGTCGAACTCGACGAGGCGGTCTGCGAGGCCAATCCCTGGAGCGGCGACATGCTGCATCTGGAAATGACCCGCGAGCCGATCCGGTTCTGATCAGCAAGAAGGGAAGGGCAGTGTCAGCCGATGCTGCCCCCGATACTGCCCCCGATGGTGCCCTTGTCCCACTCCGGGTCGTCAAAACTCTGGATCTCCACCCGGTAACCATCCGGCGAGTGAAACAGCGACGAGTAGACCCCGAATTCGGCACTGTGTTCCGGACCGCTGACGTAAGTCACGCCCTTGGCTTCGAGGAAGTCGCGCCATCCGTCGACGTCGGGCGAAACGATGGTCAGCGTAACGCCTGCGGTTCCCTGCGGGCGGTCGGGCAGATTGCACACGCCGATATAGCTCAACGGGGTCAGCCGGTAGATGTGGCAGGCACCCTGGTCGACGACGAAGTCCAGTTCCATTACCTCGCGCAGAAACCGCGATCCGCGTCCGAGGTCAGTGGTATAGGTGAAGACAATCGAATGGCTGATCGGCGGTCTGGTCATTGTGGGCTCCTGTGAGTTTGCGCCGGAGCCTGCCTGCAACTCCATGATTCGGGCAAGAGGCAGCAGAGCTTTGCACAGGCATGATCAAGAGTCGGCTTGACCTTGGCGCTTTGGATCGGGCAAACCGCTGCGCAACGGGCCGGGGCCATCGGGCACGGCCGCTATCAACTGAAGGCAAGCGCCCATGTCAAAGCCCACAGATACCAAGCCCATCCTGATTGCCCCGTCCATCCTCTCGGCTGATTTTTCCCGCCTCGGTGATGACATCGAAGGGGTCATGCGCGCCGGCGCCGACTGGGTTCATCTCGATGTGATGGACGGCCATTTCGTGCCCAACATCACCTTCGGTCCCGGCATCATCAAGGCCGTGCGCCCGCGCACCGAGGCGGTCTTCGACTGCCATCTGATGATCGAGCCCTGCGATCCCTATCTCGAGGCCTTCGCCGATGCCGGCTGCGACATCATCACCGTGCATGCCGAAGCAACCAGGCACCTCGACCGCTCGCTGCAGGCGATCCGGGCGCTGGGCAAGAAGGCCGGGGTTTCGCTCAACCCGTCGACGCCGGAAAACGTCATCGAATATGTGCTCGACCGGCTTGACCTGATCCTGTTGATGACCGTCAACCCCGGCTTTGGCGGCCAGGCCTTCATCCCCGCGGTGGTCGACAAGGTGGCGCGGGTCAAGAAGATGATCGGCGACCGCCCGATCCACATCGAGATCGACGGCGGCGTCACCCCGGCGACCGCGCCGCTGGTCACGGCCGCCGGTGCGGACGTGCTGGTTGCCGGATCGGCCGTATTCAACGGCGACGGCGAAGAGGCCTGGGCCAGAAACATTTCCGCCATCCGCCGCGCAGCCGAGGCTGCAGGCTGAAGCCGCACGGCGGGCACTTTACCGGTCAAACCGGGTCCACCAAAGAAAAAGCCCCGGCGCAAACCGGGGCTTTTTGAGTTTCCGGTCGATGCCGTTCTCGGTCTTCGAGGGTCTCGCGCAGAATCAGGTTGAGCACGATCGAGACGACGGCCGCCGACAGAAGCCCGGACGTCATCAGGATCCTGGCCGTGTTGCCGAGACCACTGGTCCGTTGCGTATAGTCTGGATCTGCATGGCGATGGCCTTAATCAGGATGCCGGGCCGGCGGACCGTATCAGATTGTCTCTTTCCGGGTGTTCCCGTCGAAAACACACGAACTATGTCGCGACTGCCCGTCACTGCCCCCTAGGCAATCCGCCCGGTCAGCTTCAGCCGGCTGACGCCGCCATCGGGGTAGATGTTGAGCCGCACATGGGTCACCGGCCCGGTGTCCCGGATATGTGCGGAGAGATCATGCACATGGTCCGCCTGAAGCTTCTGTTGCGGGATCAGTTGCGGCCAGAACATCGATGCGGTGATGATGGCGTCTCTGGCATCGGTTCCAAATTCGCTCATGTCTGCGGCCTGGATCGAACACATGTCGGGGAAGTTGCCCTTGAAATAGGCGGTGTCGACGATCGCGCCGGAGAGCACACCACGTGCGCCCAGGGCGACAACGATCCATTCGTTGCCCGGAACCCGGCGCCGGCTGGTTTCCCAGCCATCGCCCATGTTTTCGCCGCGGCCCGGTGCCAGCAGGCGGTGATAGGATCCGTAATGCGCATCCGAGAAGCCGATGATGCGGCCGCCATTGAGTGCGGACGAGAGTTCGATGTCGCCGTCGCCGACCCGGGCCCGGTCGAGGAAGGGTTGTCCGTAAACCCGCAGCCGCGCCACGCCGCCGTCCGGATAGATATGCAGCCGCACATGGGTGAAGATTTCGGAGGACTGAGACGGAAGGTAATGATGCGCGTTCGGCCCCAGCGGCGATGTGCCAAGCACCTCGGTCCATTCGGTGTTGCCATCGGGATCGCCTATGACATTGCAGGCCTCAATGCGCGCCGCGGGTGGATAATTGCCGGTGAAATGCGACGTGTCGACGTCGAAACCGTCGATGCGCCCGGCGGTTGCAAGCCGGATGACCGCGAAATCATGGCCAAGGACCCGTTTGCGGCGGCTTTCCCAGCCATCCATCCATTTGCCGTGATCATCGAACTTGTCCTCGATGAACACCGCGGGCTGATCTGCGAGCATGCGCTCGAGCGGTGCGAAGAACTCGTCGGTCACGAAAATGCCCCTGGCGCCAAGTCCCGCTGATGCGAGGTTGACGGAATTGCGGGCAAAGCCTGGGAGTTGCGCCGGCGCGTGCTCACTCATCATGTCTCTCCTGGACGAATACATCCGGGATCACCATCCCGGATTTCAAAGCCTATAGTATGCAAGGAAAATGCGGTCCGGTTTCAAATTTTTCCTGAAGATGTTGAAGCCGCCGTGCGGTCTATCTCCGCCCGGATCCCCTTGATGACGTGGTCGATGAACAGTTTGACCTTCGGGTCCTGCAGCCGCTTGTGCGGATAGAGGCAGGAGAAGGGCTGTTGTGTCTGCGGCGTTTCGGTCGCCACTTCGATCAAATTTCCTGCATCAAGGTGCGCTGCCACGTCGTAACGGGTCTTGCTGGCGATGCCGCAATCGGCAAGTGCCCAGGCGGTAAGCACGTCACCATCGTCGCTCTCCAGCGAGCCTTCCGGATGGTACTGGCGGATTTCGCCATTGACCACGAGGTTCCAGTAGAACTCTGTGGCGCCGGGATAACGCAGCAATAGGCACTTGTGCTTGTCGGAGATGATCTCGTCGCCGTCGCGGGGGATGCCGTGTTTTTCAATATATCCGGGCGAGGCGACCAGCACGCGCTCGAAATCGTGGATCGCCCGTACCCGGAGGTCCGAATCGGGAAGCGGGCCGAGCACGAAGGCCGCATCAAGACCTTCCTGGGCGATATCGACCTTGCGGTCCGACAGCCTGAGCCGGACATTGATATCGGGATACTCTGCCTTGAATGCCGGAATCAGGGGCGCCACCAGCTTCTTGCCGAGCGCCAGCGGGGCGGAGATGAACAGGGTCCCTTTCGGCTGGGCGGTGATTTCAGCAATGCCGCCTTCGACCTCGCGGATGGTGTCGAGGATCTTGATCGCGCCCTTGTAGAACAACTCGCCATGCGCCGTGGCGCGCAGACTGCGGGTGGTGCGGTTGAACAGGCGCACGCCAAGGCTCTTCTCGAGGTCTGAAATCCGGCTGGAAGAGACCGCTGCCGAAACCCGCAGGTCACGCGCGGCAGCCGACATGCTGCCCAGCTCATAAACGCGCACAAATGTCTTGAGCATGTCCACATAGGCCATGAATCATATCCTTGGTATTCAGTGTGTTCTGCGCCCGGTGCAACCGGAAGGCCACCCATGGCCACTGGGTCAGGGCCGTTGTTCGGGCGAACCATATCCGGACATGGTCGGGCGTTTTCACCGCTCCTATTGAACGCTTGCGCCATCGATTGTCCAGAAGAAATGGAAAACAAAGCAGATTATCTTGCAAGTTGCGAAAATGGAGCGGGCAGATCCCGGCTTCAGCCGTGCCGCTTGAGCCGCACGATGGCCAGGTCCAGTGCCGAGAGAAAGCGGGAACGGTCCTGGCGGGAAAACGGCGCCGGCCCGCCCATCTGCGCACCGCCGGCTCTCAGGTCCGCCATGATCGAGCGTGTCGCCACGGCCATGCCGATGGAATCATGGGTAAACGGCTTGCCGGTATGGCTCATGACGGCGGCGGCTTCGGCCTTCAGGCAGCGTTCGGCCAGCAGGATGTCGGCGGTCACCACCACGGCCTTGCTGGTGACAAGCTCGACGATGCGATCATCGGCGGCATCGAAATTGCCCGGCACGATTTCCCGCTCCACCAGCGGATCGCTCTCGATCCGAAAAAAACTGTTGGACACGAAGGTCACCTTGATGCCGTGACGCAGCGCCACCTTCACGGCCTCTTCGCGCACCGGGCAGGCATCGGCATCCACGAGCAGATGAATGGGCGGGGTTTCAGCGGCTGGACTGGTCATGACAGTCCAATACCCCGTGTCACCGGCTTCGCCAAGGTTGCTGGCCGATTGTTTGCGGGGCTGCTTCAGCCAGGCTCGCCGGCGCGTGACAGCATGCCGAACAGGTCACGCGGATCGTCGGGATCGGCAATCATGTCAAGCTGCTGGACGTGACCGGTGTTGAGCGCCCGCTGATGCACATACTTCAGCGCCGAAAAATCTTCGATGGCAAAGCCGACGCCGTCAAACAGCGTGATCTGCGAAGCCGATGTCCGGCCCTCTGCCTGACCGGTGATCACCTGCCAGAGTTCGGTTACGGGATAATCCTCCGGCAGCTGCTGGATTTCGCCTTCGATCCGGGTCTGCGGCGGGTACTCGACGAATATGTCCGAACGCAGCAGGATGTCCTTGTGCAACTCGGTCTTGCCCGGGCAGTCGCCGCCGATGGCGTTGATGTGGATGCCGTCGCCGATCATGTTGTCAGTGAGAATGGTCGCATATTGCTTGTCGGCTGTGCATGTGGTGACGATCTGTGCTCCCTCCATCGCTTCCTGGGAAGAAGAGCAACTCGTCACCTTGAGCCCCGACCCGGCGAGATTGCGCGCGCACTTCGCAGTCGCTGCCGGATCGATGTCGTAGAGCCGGACCTGTTCGATGCCAAGTACGGCCTTGAAAGCCAGGGACTGGAATTCGGACTGGGCGCCGTTGCCGATCACAGCCATGGTTTTCGCGCCCTTCGGGGCCAGATGACGGGCCGCCATCGCGGATGTTGCGGCTGTTCTGAGTGCCGTAAGCACGGTCATTTCTGTGAGGAGCACCGGGTAGCCGGACGAGACCTGCGCCAAAAGCCCGAAGGCCGTCACGGTCTGCAGGCCCTGCTTGGTGTTGGACGGGTGACCATTGACATACTTGAATCCGTAGAGATCACCGTCCGAGGTCGGCATCAGCTCGATGACGCCGACGTCCGAATGGCTGCCGAGCCGCGGCGTCTTGTCAAACATCGGCCAGCGGGTGAAGTCGTGCTCGATCGCCTCGGCAAGCTCTCTCAGTACGGTTTCGATGCCGATCGAGTGAACAAGCCGCATCATGTTTTCGACGCTGATGAAGGGGACATAGGCGAGGTCGGAAGGAGGTGTCATAGGCTGTCTCCGGATAAGAGCTATTGCAAGTCAGCTGGTTCGGTTGGTCCGGTCGAAGACCTTGCGGCCCATCAGGCTCGCCGTCAGATCGACCATCAGCCGGGCGGTGCGCCCGCGCTCATCGAGAAACGGATTGAGCTCGACAAGATCGAGCGAGGTCGCGAGGCGTGCCTCGTGCAGCATTTCCATCACCAGATGGGCTTCGCGGAAGGTGGCGCCGCCGGGCACCGTGGTTCCGACCGCCGGCGCGATTGCTGGGTCGAGAAAATCGACGTCGAGGGAGACATGCAGCATGCCGTTTGCTGCACGGACCTGATCGAGAAACGCCCTCAGCGGCGCAACAAAACCGCGTTCGTCGAGTTCGCGCATGTCAACCGGGGTTATGCCATGCTCGCCAAGTGCTGTGCGTTCGGCCGGGTCTACCGAGCGGATACCGAACAGGCAGATTCGCTCTGCCGGCACCGGGTCGGGGAAAGGCGGGAAGCTGTCGAAATCCGAGCGCCCGGAAATATAGGCCACAGGCGTGCCGTGCAGGTTGCCGGAGCCGGTGGTCATCGGCGTGTGGAAATCACTGTGCGCATCAAGCCAGAGCACAAACAAGGACCTGTTCATCGCGCGGGCATGGGCCGCTACGCCGGCCACGGTTCCCAGCGACAGGCTGTGGTCACCGCCCAGAAAGATCGGAAACCCTTGTGATGCGGCATCCTGGGCCGCTGCGGACAGCGCTTCGGTCCAGGCGATTGTTTCGGGCAGCGAATGCACTGCGGGGTTGTTGCAAGCCGCGGCGTTCGCTGGCCGCGGAGCAACGTCACCCTGATCCTGAACGGTGCAGCCAAGCTCTTCCAGTGCGGAGGCAAGCCCCGCGACCCGGTAGGAGGCTGGCCCCATCAGGCAGCCGGGATTGGACTGCCCGCTGTCGACCGGTGCCCCCAGGATAATGCAATGCTGGTTCATGTCTCACCCCTTCGTTGAGCCTTTGGTCGCAGGGGCGTGCGGCGCTTGAAAGAGGAAAATTGACCATTTCGGGCATTGAGGCAGCGTTTATGGCAGGCGGATTTATCAATTTGGAAGGTTGCGGCATTCAAAAACCGCTTTCAGACTGCTGGCCAGCCGCTTCGCTGGCGTGGACTTTACTGATTTCGCGGTCTAATTGGTGGAATGTGAGCAAATCGATAAATCTGTCCAACGGACGGGTAAGAGTCATGTCAAAGCTTGATGAAATTGATACCCGCCTGATCGCCGCCTTGAGGCGTGACGGCCGCGCGTCGATTTCCGACCTTGCGGCTAAGTTGAAGCTTGCCCGTGCAACGGTACGCAACCGCATTGAAAGGTTGGTGTCGAGCGGAGAGATAGCCGGATTCTCTGTGCAGACCCGGGCCGACGTGACCACAGCTCCTGTTCGCGGGCTGACCCTGGTCTGCATTGAGGGCAGGGGCACCGATCGGATCACAGCACAATTGCAGGGCCTGCCGGCTGTTCAGGCCATCCACTCGACCAATGGACGCTGGGATCTTATCATTGACCTGGCGACCGATACCTTGCAGCAGCTCGACGACACACTGGTTCGAATCCGCAATATCGACGGAATCACCGCAAGCGAAACCAATCTGATCCTTTCGACTCGCCGCCCATCGACCCGGCGCTGATGCCGGGCGCAAAACATACCGTTTTGGTGTGGTAAGACGCTAAAAGCCGATGTCGAAACGGCGGACCACGCCCAGCGAAGCACTGTACTGGTTCCTGGAGCCCTGAACGGCGATCGGGGACGAGGCTGCGTCGCCGGTCAGCCGCGACCAGCCGGCTTCTGCCTCGATGGCCCAGTTGTTGTCGACCTGGAACCGAACTCCGGCTTCAAGGCCTGCACTGTACAACCCGCCCGAAGTGGTCGTCGCAGGGTAAAGTGCCGAGGCTTCCGCAGCAGTGACGCCGAAATAGGTATTGGTGAACTTGCTGTTGCCGAAGTTCAGCCGCGGGCCGCCATAAAATGTCCACTGCTCGTCCGGCCGGACGATGACATCTGCGCCAAGCTCGGCGCGAACACCCTTGTGCCCCCCAAATCCCTGCCTGACCGCACCCATGACCCGAAAATTGCCCATCTGGTACTTCGCAGCGACACCAAGCTCAACGGCGGTGCCGATCGTGTTCAGGCCGGCCAGCTCGGGCGAATTGGCCGCCGAGCGCTTGGCGATGACATCGATGGAGGGGCTCAGCGAAAAGCCTTCGCCCGAGCCGCCGCCGATAGTGAAGCCATTGGGCAGCTCCAGCCGCTTCAGCCGGATCAGGGGCACCGGCGAGAGAACCAGCTTGCTGGATCCGAAATAGCGTGCCGACACCTTGCCGGCGACACCGAGTTCAAGCGAGATTCCCGGGCCGGTCGCGTCCTGGGCACTGGCCTGGGGGACGAAGGCGGCAAGCGTGGCTGCAGCGAGCGAAACTGCGGTGAAGCGGAGAGTTTTAATCATCTGTTGGGCCCCCAGGGCGACGGATTATGGATTTCCTGCCAGTCATCATAGTTGGCACGAGTTAACAAGCCCGCATCGTGGAACAAATACCGGCTTGTCTGGCCGTGTCGTCTGACACGCGCCGCTGATGCGCAGTCGCACCGCCAATTCCCCGCTTGCGCCTCGTAATGATAGCCGCTCTACGCCCGAACGCGAGGATCGGATCATCAAAAGTGCGTGACTGTTTCTGATATTATGACCGCAATCCATATGTGAATAAAGTATTCATATAGCAGGCTAGGGCGGGGTCAGGACCTCATTGCGTTTGTCGCACGATCCCGTAACCCTGAACTGGCTCTGACCGACGCTACGCGTTCAACGAAACGGCAATCAACGAAACCCTGTCGGGACTTTCCGGCAAGACGGAAAAGACGCCATGGCAGTCAACACCGATCTGCCACTCGCCGGCCTTGTCGTCCTCGATATGAGCCAGTTTCTTTCCGGTCCCTACGCAACCCTCGGCTGCAGGATCTCGGCGCCCGGGTGATCGAGGTCGAGCGTCCGGGAGCCGGGGATCTCACCCGCACCCTCTATCTCAGCGACACCGAGATCGGCGGCGACTCGACCATCTTTGACGCCATCAACCCCGGCAAGGAAAGCCTCGCCATCGATCTCAAGAACGAGGCCGATCCCGCGGCTGCAGCAGCTGCTGCAACTGGAAGAACTGGCGCCCTATGGCGACGACCCGGAATCCTGGTTCAGCGCCCGGGACGAGATCAAGCGTCTGATTACCGGCAGGATCAGGGCACGAACGGTCGATGAGTGGCTGGCAATCCTCGAGTCTGCCGACATCTGGTGCGTACGGGTACTCGACTGGGAGGCCCTGAAAGAAAGCCAGGGTTTCGAGGTGCTCGACATGCTGCAGCGGGTCGAGCGCGACGACGGCGTCTCGATCCTGACCACCCGCTCGCCGATCCGCGGCGCTGCGCGGCCAAAGACCACCCGCGCAGCGCCGCGCGTTGGTGAACATACAGCCGCGATCAGGGTCGAGTTCAAGCTTTCGGCGATAGCCTCAAAGATCCCAGATACGCCGGGCATTGCCCGACAGAAGCTTGGCCTTTTCCTCAGGGCTGACGCCTTCGAGCAGAGCATGGGTGGCCGCGACCCAGGGCATGAGCCCGCCACCGAGCGTGCAGACAGGCCAGTCGCTGCCCCAGACCACCCGGTCCCAGCCGAAGCTGGAAATCGTGTGCTCGACCCATGGCCGCAAGGTTTCGGCAATCCAGCTTTCCGGATCGGCATAGGCGACGACACCGGAAATCTTGGCCATCACATTTGGGCGTTTGGCAAGCCCGGCGACGTTGTCATGCCAAGGCTGCCGCGCTTCGCCCTTGATGTCGGGAACCCCGCAGTGATCCAGGATGAAGGTCACATCGGGGGCAAGATCCGCAAGCGCCATCGCCTGCGGCAGCTGATGCGGCAGGACGCAGAGATCGAAGGTCAGGCCGGAGCCTGACATCCGCTTGATGTTTTCCCGAAACAGTGGCTGTTCGGACAGCTCGTCCGGCACCACATGCAGGACTCGCCGAAAGCCCTTAATGAAGCTGTCTTGCCTCTGGCGTTCGAGATAGGCCGCAAACCCGGGCTCTTCCGGTCGGCAAGAGGCAATGGCGCCCGAGATCAGGCTGTCTGGTCGCTCGGCAAGCGTTTTGACGTAATTGCACTCGTCCTCGATCTGTTCCGCTGCGACATCGACTTCCATGTGCAGCGACTGCGAAATTCCGGAACGACGCGCTTCCAGCTCGTAAGTCGCGTAGGGCCAAGCCTGGTTGAGCGCCGGTACACCCGCAAGCCATGGGTAATCCAGCGCCACTGGATCGATGACGTGCAAATGGGTATCGATGATCATACGTCCTCCTCACGGGCTGACCTTCCCAAACCACGCCCGACCCGATACTCCTACAGGGAAATAGACTACTCAAATAAGAAATTACTTCGGCAGCTCGAAATCGGCGCCCGCAAGCTTCGACAATTGCCGCGAGGTTCTCGTCAGCATTCTCTCGGTTTGCGCCATGTCAGGCGCATGCGATGCGTTGACGAGGATAATGTAGGGTATCGTGAGCGCCGCGATTGCCCGGCCATCCGGCCCCAGCACCGGGGCCGAGAGATTGAACACGCCGGCGGTCTGGGCGCTCGGCATGGCTTCGTAGCCCCGCTCGCGGATCTGGTCGAGACGTTCGAAGAACTCGGCCTCAATCTTTGTCTCCTCGCCGCTGGCAGAATACTCGTCGATCATCATCAGGCGCTCTTCTTGCGAACGGAAGGCAAGCAGCACATGACCAGAACCGGTGTCATACAGGCCGATATGTGATCCCACACGGATTGAAATGCCCCAGTATCCAGGGGCCTCGTGCTGCGCTACCACGACAACCGAGCCGCGGTCGAAGACGGCAAGCTGGTTGGCCTGCCGGGTTTGTTCCGCCAGTTCACGCATGAAAGGTGTGGCATAGGAGACCAGGCGCCGAACCGGGAGATGCAACTGCGCCAGGCCGAACAGCTTGAGGGTGAGGGAGTACCGGTCACCTTCCAGCCGCGTCACATATCCGCGCCGCACCAGCCGGTCGAGCATGCGGTAGAATTCGTTCGGACTCCGTCCCAGCCGCTTGGCAATCTCCGCCTGTGTCAGCCCGCCATCGATCTCCGCAAGAAGCTCGAGGATGTCGAGCCCCTTGTCCAGCGCGGGCGCGCGGTACCGGTCTTCGTCAGGGTCCATCTGTTTCTCCATGAACTTGAAAATTCATATACGCAGATACTGCAAACAACAAAGAGGCAGTGCCTTGACCATCGGTGAAGATGGTGTTCGTGTGTGAATGATCCACTCATCGGTAAGGGTTCGAAGGGGGAGTCCCAGAAGTTGAAATGTTTCGGGAGGAGGCTCATGGACAAGCTATTGACCGGTGCATCGGGCGGTGTTGTCCTATTGATGGTCCACCGGAGATCCTCGACATGAGTTCCCGAAGCAACATCCGCAACCAGTCGATCTTCCTGAAGGAGCCCGAGAAACTGCTGCTCGGCTATTGGGAATATCATGGCAGCGACTTTGAGGCCGATGCAGCGAAGATGGCAGCCGACCCGAGGACGCAGTAATGGTGGAACATCTGCATGCCCTGCCAGACAGCACTCGAGACCCGCAAGAACGGCGAATGGTGGGCGATGATGGAGGAGGTGTTTCATCTTGAGTGAGGGGGTGCCGACCACAACGCTTGCGCCCTCGCCAAGCGCGCCCAGGTATACGTCTGCGTCTCATGCGGGCTTGCTGTTCTCTCCCGCGAGGGGAGGGATGGGGCAGCGGGATCGTCCTTCCGACTACCTCTCCCCTCGTGGGAGAGGATACGAAGGCCGGGCAAGCAGTGCGAGCCCATGGCCGAAGTTGGTGAGGGGGCGGTTGAACTGCAGACCAACAGAGGATCCGGCGCCATGAGTTTCGACCCCGCCAGCCTGGAGCAATCCTGGCCCGTGCCCTCCGAACCGCGCCCGATCGTTACTTTCGGAGCCGGTTCGATTGTCGGGGATGCGCATTACCCGGCCTACCGGAAGGCGGATTTCCCGATTGCCGGCCTGTTCGACCCGGACCGCGAGAAGGCGGAAAAACTGGCTGCGGAATGGGGCGTGACGGCCTATGCCTCGGCGGAAGAAGCAGCAGCGGTAGAGAACGCGGTTTTCGATCTGGCAACACCGCCCAACACCCATGCCGCAGTGCTCCGGCTCTTGCCCGAGGGCGCGGCGGTGCTGATCCAGAAACCGATGGGCAGCGATCTCGAGGCCGCGACCGAAATCCTGGAGATCTGCCGCGAAAAGAATTTCAAGGCCGCGGTCAACTTTCAGCTCCGCTTCGCCCCGATGATGCTGGCGCTGAAGGACGCGATAGCCAGGGGCTGGCTCGGTGAGGTGGTTGATTTCGACGCCTGGCTCGCGCTGGCCACTCCGTGGCAATTGCGGCCTTTTCTCGAGGGCCTGCCGCGCATCGAGATTGCCATGCATTCGATCCATTATCTCGACCTGATCCGTGAGTTGCTCGGAGACCCGCAGGGCGTGCACGCCAAGTCGGTCGGACATCCCAATCACGAGGTTGCCCAGACCCGAACCAGCGCCATCCTCGACTACGGCGAGACCGTGCGTTGTGCGCTGTCGGTCAATCACGACCATGATTTCGGCCGCAAGCATCAGGCCTGCGAATTTCGCATCTGCGGTACCGAGGGCGCCGCCTATCTGCAACTGGGCGTCAATCTCGATTATCCGCGCGGCGAACCCGACATTCTCGAAATCCGGCCCAAGGGCGGTGACGAATGGGTCGGCGTTCCGCTGCAGGGCGCCTGGTTCCCGGATGCCTTCGTCGGGCGAATGGCCAACCTGCAGCGCTTTGCCGCCGGTGAGGATGAGGAACTCGTCAGTTCCGTCGAGGACGCCTGGAACACGATGGCTCTGGTCGAGGCGGCCTACCAGTCGTCTGCTTCTCCCGCGACCCCGCCGCAGGAAAGACCCTGAGCATGGAACAGACCACCTACTTCGAAGACTATGAGATCGGCAGCCAGCGGGTGACCTACGGCCGCACCATCACCGAGACCGATTTTGTCGTCCATGCCGGCTACACGGGTGATTTCTTCCCCCATCACATGGACGCCGCGTTCATGAAAACGCAAGCTTTCGGCCAGCGCATCGCTCACGGCATAATGGTGTGCTCGATTGGCGTCGGCCTGACGGCAAGCACCATCAACCCGGCCGTTTGCGCTTTGTCCGGCCGGTGTTCATCGGCGACACCATCCACACCCGCACCACCATCGCGGAGAAGCAGGATGACCCCAAACGCGCCGACACGGGCAGGGTGTTCGAGCGCACAGAGGTCATCAACCAGAAGGGCGAAGTGGTGCTGGTCGCCGATCACATTTACATCGTTGAACGCAAAACCGCCTGAGCGGCAACCAACGGAGACAACATGGCAGACTGGGTCAAGGACAAGAGTGTACTCGTAACTGCTGCCGGCCAGGGCATCGGCCGCGCAACGGCACTGGCTTTTGCAGCAGCGGGCGCCCGGGTCACCGCCACCGACATCAATGAAACCACGCTCTCGGAACTGGATGGCAAGCTAGACATTGAAACCCGCCGGCTCGACGTGCTCGACAATGCCGATATCAACGACGCGGTTGCCGCCACCGGCCCTGTCGACGTGCTGTTCAACGGCGCAGGCTTCGTTCATTCGGGTTCCATTCTCGAGATGTCCGACGCGGATTTCGACTTCGCCATGGATCTCAATGTCCGCTCGATGATCCGCACCATACGCGCGGTACTGCCGGCGATGATCGAGCGCGGTGGTGGGGCGATCATCAACATGTCCTCGGTGGCAAGTTCGATGAAGGGGGTGCCCAACCGCTTCGCCTATTCCACCACCAAGGCGGCCGTCATCGGCCTGACCAAGTCGGTCGCCGCCGATTATGTCGGCCAGGGCATCCGCTGCAACGCCATCTGTCCGGGCACGGTCGAAAGCCCGTCGCTGCAGGAGCGCATGCGCGCCCAGGGCGACTATGAGGCGGCCCGTGCTGCCTTCATAGCGCGCCAGCCGATGGGCCGGCTCGGAACGCCTGAAGAGATCGCCGATCTCGCCGTCTACCTGGCCAACGCCACCTACACCTCGGGTCAGGCCTACGCCATTGATGGCGGCTGGACCATCTGACACGCCAGACAGGACGACATCCGCCGTCTGCGGATCGCGCCCGAGGAGCTGGGGCCCGACCGTTTCCTGATGATCGACGCCAACCAGGTCTGGGAGGTGGGCAAGGCCATCGACTGGATGAAACAGCTCGCCTTCGCCAAGCCCTTCTTCATCGAGGAACCGACCAGCCCCGATGATATCGCCGGCCCCAAGGCGATCTGCGAGGCGATCGCGCCGGTCAAGGTGGCGACCGGCGAAATGTGCCAGTACCGCATCATCTTCGAGCAGATGATCATGGGCGGTGCCATCGACGTGGTGCAGATCGACACCTGCCGCCTGGGTGGGCTCAACGAGGTGCCGGCCGTTCTTCTGATGGCGGCGAAGTATCAATTGCCGGTCTGGCCGCGTACCGGCGGTGTCGGTCTGTGCGAATATGTGCAGCACCTCTCGATGATTGATTTTGTCGCCATATCCGGCACAATGGAGGGGCGGGTGATCGAGTATGTCGATCATCTGCATGAGCACTTTGTCGAACCCTGCATAATTCGCAATGCGGCCCATATGCCGCCTGCATCCCCCGGTTTCTCGATCGAGATGAAACCCTCTTCCATAGACCGGAATGCTTTCACGCCGTCACAGACTGCGGTCGCCTGACCGGCCAAACCAGAGACAAGGAATACAATCATGAAACTGCTTCGCGTCGGCGCCCCCGGACAGGAAAAACCAGCCATTCTTGATGCCGATGGCAAGGCCCGCGATCTCTCGTCCGTGGTCGGCGACATTGCCGGAGACACCCTGCTGCCCGAAACGCTCGGCAAGATCGCCGCAATCGATCCGGCGACATTGCCGGAGCTCGAAGCCGGCCGTATCGGCCCTTGCGTCGGCCAGATCGGAAAGTTCATCTGTATCGGGCTCAATTACTCCGACCACGCGGCCGAAAGTGGCCTCGATGTGCCCAAGGAGCCGGTGATCTTCATGAAGGCCACCAGTGCCGTCTGCGGCCCCAACGACACGGTCTTGATCCCGCGCAACTCGGTCAAGACCGATTGGGAAGTCGAGCTTGGCATCGTCATCGGCAAGGGCGGCGTCTATATCGACGAGGCGGACGCGCTCGATCATGTCGCCGGCTACTGCGTCATCAATGACGTGTCCGAGCGCGAGTTCCAGATTGAACGCTGCGGCACCTGGGACAAGGGCAAGGGCTGCGACACCTTCGGACCGATTGGCCCCTGGCTGGTAACGCGCGACGAGGTTGCCGATCCGCAGGACCTCAGGATGTGGCTTGAAGTCGATGGCCACCGCTATCAGGATGGGTCCACCAGCACCATGGTCTTCGGCGTCCAGCATCTGGTCCATTATGTCAGCCAGTTCATGAGCCTGCAGCCAGGCGACGTGATCTCCACCGGCACCCCTCCCGGCGTCGGCATGGGCCAGAAGCCGCCG
This sequence comes from Parahoeflea halophila, assembly GCF_900220985.1. Lineage (GTDB taxonomy): Bacteria > Pseudomonadota > Alphaproteobacteria > Rhizobiales > Rhizobiaceae > Hoeflea > Hoeflea halophila. Next base: position 292,748 of record NZ_OCPC01000005.1, on the reverse strand, counting down.
ACCTACTTGAAGGGCGGCGAGACCATGGAACTCGGAATCGAGGGCCTGGGTCAGCAGCGTCAGAAAGTCGGCAGGGCCTGACCTAAGCCGGGATCGGCGGCATGGCGCCGCCGCGGCGGCAGATCCGGCAGTGTCAGTGGCGCCGGGTTCCGGCGTCATTGTCGCGTTCCCGGGGTTGCGGGTGAGGCCAATCTAATGCATGTCGCGTTCAAATGGATTCATTTGAACGATAACGTACATGCATCATTTCAAAGTGTTACAGCGACATTTGCGCATCCGATTAGATGCGTGGCGCTGTAATCGAAACAGGAGCCGCGACGTAATGCTTCTGGGAGGAGCTGTTCCATGACCGATTTCAATCTGCCTGCGGATGGTGTTTTCCTGGGCCGCATCTGGTCGCCGGAAGCCCGGGGACCGTCCGTCGTCACCATCCGTGACGGATCGGTTTTCGACATCACCTCGAAACAGGCGCCGACGGTGCGTGATATCTGCGAGATGGCGGATCCGGCGGGCTATGTCCGCAATGCGGAAGGCACCGTGGTCGGCGAGCTTGCGGAGATTGCCGGCAATGCAGGCGATAGGGGCAGGCCGCACTTCCTGGCGCCCTGCGACCTGCAGGCGGTCAAGGCTTGCGGCGTGACCTTCGCCTCATCTATGGTCGAGCGGGTGATCGAGGAGAAGGCCGCAGGCGACCCGAAAAAGGCGCTCGAGATCCGCACCCGGGTCGGCGATATCATCGGCGGCTCGCTGCGCAACATCAAGGCCGGCTCGCCTCAGGCCGCACAGGTCAAGGCGGCACTGCTCATTGAAGGGCTGTGGAGCCAGTATCTCGAAGTCGGCATCGGTCCGGACGCGGAAGTGTTCACCAAGGCGCAGGTTCTGTCGTCGGTCGGCCCCGGCGCCGAGGTCGGCCTGCACCCGGTGTCGAAATGGAACAATCCCGAGCCGGAGATCGTGCTCGCGGTGTCCTCGAAAGGCACAATTGTCGGCGCATCATTGGGCAACGATGTCAATCTGCGCGATGTCGAAGGCCGCTCGGCGTTGCTTCTGGGCAAGGCCAAGGACAACAATGCAAGCTGTTCCATCGGCCCGATGATCCGCCTGTTCGACAAGACTTTCACGCTCGACGACGTGCGCCAGGCCGAGCTCGATTTGACCGTGACCGGCGAAGACGGTTATGTCCTCGAGGGGCATTCCTCGATGAAGGAAATCAGCCGTGATCCCGCCGATCTGGTGGCCCAGACGCTCGGCCGCCATCACCAATACCCCGACGGGTTGGTGCTGTTCCTGGGCACGCTGTTCGCTCCGACGCAGGACAGGAACACGCCGGGTGAAGGCTTCACCCACAAGATCGGCGATGTCGTCACAATTGCATCACCTCGGCTTGGCAGCCTGACCAACACGGTGCGACTGTCGACACAATGCCCGGAATGGACATTCGGTCTTGCCTCTTTTATGCGGAACCTCGCCGCGCGAAACCTTATCTGACTGGAACATGACATGCTGACTGGAAAACATCTGATTGCCGGAAACTGGGTTGCCGGCGACACCACCTTCAAGAGCGAACCGGCCCATGGCGAGGCGCACGATTTCTCGGTCGGCACGCCCGCTCACGTGGATGCGGCAGCCAAGGCTGCGGAAGAGGCTTTCTGGAGCTTCGGCTATTCCAGCCGCGCCGAGCGCGCTGCCCTGCTCAACGCCATTGCCGACGAGATTGAGGCGCGCGGCGAAGAAATCACCGCCATCGGCACATCGGAATCGGGTCTTCCCGAAGCCCGTCTGCAGGGCGAGCGTGGCCGCACCACCGGCCAGCTCAGGCTGTTTGCCAGCCATATCGAGAAGGGTGATTATCTCGATCGCCGCCATGACGAGGCGCTGCCTGATCGCGCGCCGCTGCCGCGCCCGGATCTGCGCATGATCCAGCGCCCGATCGGCCCGGTTGCCGTCTTCGGCGCGTCGAATTTCCCGCTCGCCTTTTCCACCGCCGGCGGCGACACCGCGGCTGCATTGGCGGCAGGCTGCCCGGTCGTAGTCAAGGGCCATTCCGCCCATCCCGGCACCGGCGAGATCGTCGCTCAGGCCGTCGATGCGGCGATCAAGAAGCTCGGCATGCACCCCGGCATCTTCTCGCTGATCCAGGGCGGCAAGCGCGATGTCGGCCAGAGCCTGGTCCAGCACCCGCTGATCAAGGCTGTCGGTTTCACCGGCTCGCTCGCCGGTGGCCGCGCGCTGTTTGACCTCTGTGCTCAGCGTCCAGAGCCGATCCCGTTCTTCGGTGAGCTCGGCTCGGTCAACCCGATGTTCCTGCTGCCCGAGGCCGTCAAGGCGCGCGGCGGGGAGATTGCAAAGGGCTGGGCCGGATCGCTGACCATGGGAGCGGGCCAGTTCTGCACCAATCCGGGCATTGCCGTCATCATCGACAGCGCGGAAGCCGATGCCTTCGTCGAAGCGGCCACCGAAGCTCTCGCTCCCATCGGCGCCCAGACCATGCTGACCGATGGCATCGCTGAAGCCTACCGCGCCGGCCGTGACCGGGTTGCAGGTGTTACCGGTGTTCGGGAACTGCTGACCTCGACCTGCGACATGCGCAATGCCACGCCGTATCTGTTCGCCACCACCGGCAAGGAATGGCTCGACAATGAAGTGCTGGGCGAGGAAGTCTTCGGCCCGCTTGGTCTGGTCGTCCGGGCTGCCGATTTTGACGAGATGCAGAAGATTGCAAAAAGCCTCGCCGGTCAGCTTACCTGCACCCTGCATCTCGACAAGGGTGACAGCGAGCTGGGTCGTGCGCTGATGCCGGTGCTCGAGCGCAAGGCCGGCCGGGTTCTCGCCAACGGCTTCCCCACCGGTGTGGAAGTGGCCGACTCGATGGTCCACGGCGGCCCCTATCCCGCCTCGACAAATTTCGGCGCCACCTCGGTCGGAACGCTGTCGATCCGCCGCTTTCTGCGCCCGGTTTGTTACCAGAACATGCCTGCCGAGCTGCTGCCGGACGACTTAGGCTGAACCCCCTGGCAGCACGTTCATCATCAGGCCGGCCCCACCTGTCCAAGCAACAGATCGGGGCCGGTTTCATGTGTGCGGGTGGACACGGCAGATCGAAATCTGCCGCAGTTCTGTGCAACAGGGGCCATCGGCTTGACTGAGAGCTCTCATGTCCCTCTGTCGCGGCCCCACCGGCAACTATGATTGCAGTTCCGTTGCTGCTGGTTTAGTGCAGGCGCCATGTCGAATTCCGTGCTGATCGTCGCTGCCGGCCGCGGCCACCGCCTGGGTGGCGAGATCCCGAAGCAGTTTCTTCCCATCGGCGGCGTCAGCTCGCTGCGCCGCTCCGTTGAGGCGTTTCTGGCGTTGGATGCAATTGATCTGCTGCGCGTTGTCATCCATCCCGATGATCAGCATCTTTGTGAGCAGGCCCTTGCGGGGCTCGATGACCGGCGGCTGCTCGCGCCAGTGCATGGCGGCAGCACGCGGGCGGAGTCGGTTCGCCTGGGTCTGGAATCCTTTGCTGGAACCAATACCCGCAAGGTTCTTGTTCACGACGCGGCGCGGCCCTTCGTGCCCGCATCGGTTATCGAGGCCGTACTCGAAGCTCTGAACGAGGCCGAGGGCGCCTTCGCCGCGCTGCCGGTGGTGGATGCTCTCTGGAGCGCTCAGGGAAATCATGCCATCGCACCGGTCTCCCGCGAAGGCCTCTGGCGGGCCCAGACGCCGCAGGGGTTTCATTTCGACCGCATCCTCGCAGCCCACCGCGACCATGCAGGCGAGGCTCATGACGATGTGGCAGTGGCCCGTACCGCGGGTATGGAAGTCACTATCGTCGAGGGCGCGGAGGCCAATTTCAAGATCACCACCGCAGCCGATCTCGATCGGGCCGAGGCCGAAGTGACGCGGCTGCAGCAGGCGTCTCCCAAGCAGGATTATCAGTAAGACCAAGAGGAAGCCGGCCGGTGGTTCGCCGACCAGTTATTCCATGTTGATGGCACGCCGCCGCGCAACCTCGATATGGGTCTGCATGGCTTTCGCCGCAGCCTCGGGATCGCGGGCTTCAAGCGCCTTGATGATGGCCATGTGGTCGCCGATCACCGAGGGGATCATCGGCACGTAAAGCCGGGTCTCGGCAAGCCGGATCAGCCGGATCTTGATCCAGTTGACCCGGTAGGCCTGGGCTATGATGTCGTTGCCGAGCCCATCGATGATGGCTTCGTGCAGCTGCAGATCGACTGCTTCCGCATCCTGCATCAGCCCCTCTTCGTCGCCGCGTTCGAACCGCTCGAGGATACCTTCGTGACTGGCCCGCAGGCTTGCAACCAGATCGGGATCGGCGCTAATCGCAAAAAGCCGCACGGCGGCGACCTCGATGAACTCGCGAAACTGATAGGCGTTGCGTACCAGATTGAGATCCACCTGCGGCACCTGCATGCCGCGCTGCGGCGCGGTGCGGATCAGACCTTCGGCTTCCAGCCGCGGCACCAGCTCGCGAATGGCGCCGAGCGGATAGCCGGTGATCTCCACCAGCTGCCGCTGGGTGATGAACTGGCCCGGCTTGATCTCCTGCGCGAGCAGGCTTCTGGTATAGCCCTCATAGGCCTGCTCGCGCAGTTTGAGCGGTTCACCGTCCTTGTGCGATATAGGCAGCGAGCTCATTTCTGTTCCTCAGGCGTTTGCCATGATGGCGTCGAAGGCTTGAAGCAGATCCGATTTCTGCTCCGGGCTCAGTTGCGTCAGTGGCGGGCGCACGGCATCAAATCCGTTGTCATCGGCAAGATGTCCGGCAAGCAGTTTGACCGCGGGGATGATCGGATTGGAGACAACCAGATTTGTCAGTTCGATGAGCACACGGCCCTCGTCTTTCGAATGGATCACCGGGGCAAGCAGCTCCGGTGCGATGTTGGCGAGCCCGCAGATCGAACCTTCCGCCCCCTTTGCCATGGCGCGCGGCAGCAATCGTTCGTCACCCACCAGCACCGAGATGTCGCCATGGCCGGCGAGGAAACGTTCCGCCGTCGCCCAGTCGCCGGATGAATCCTTGATGCCGGTGATGATACCGGGCCAGGCCTTGCGCAGCCGGGCGATCAGGTCGGGCGACAGCGCAACCGCGGTCTGGCCGGGAATATGATACATGATGACGCCACGGAGCCTGTCGCCAATGCGCATGAACACCTGGTTGAACCAGTTGAAGAGACCGTCCTCATCCGTGCCCTTCATGAAGAAGGGCGGTGCCATCAAGAGCCCCGCGGCACCTGCGTCAAGTGCCGCAATGGATTGGGCAACGGCGTCGTCAATGGCAGGCGCCATGATGCCAACGTGTATGGGGGTACCTGCCGGCATCGTCTTGGCTACCGCGTCGAACATCGCCTTGCGCTCGTCGAGCGTCAGCCCGAAGCCTTCGCCGGTTGTGCCACACAGGGTGACGCCGTCGCAGCCGCGCGCCAGCAAGCTGCCCGCATGTTTGGCAAGCTTTGCAAGGTCAACTTCGCCAGACGCCGAATAGGGTGTCACCAAAGCTGCAGAAAGGCCGAAGATCGGGTTGGTCATGGAGAATTCGCCAGTTGGTTGTTGCTAACATGTTAGTGCGTGCACGTATATGAACTCCCCGGTCCGGTAAAGCCCGGCAGGGTAACAAATCGCGTGCACAGCAAGGGTGCGGTGGAGATCCTCAGGCTTCATTCAGACGCACCCCGGACGCAGCGTTTGCGCCAGGGGTGCTGCAAGGAGCCGGCGGGCCGCCGGATCAGTGGTTGTCGCGCGGAACCGATTTCTGAGCGACGCGCTGGAATTCGTCGGCGCCACGCAACACCATGCCCTCCGCGAAGGGTTCAGCCAGTTCGCGGAAATATTTCTGCCAGGGTGTCTGGCTCGCCGGAAGCTGGTAGCCGCCCGAAGCCGCCAGGTCCTCTGCGCGCTTGGCCCATTCTTCACTGGGCACCAGGGCATCGACGCGGCTTTTGCTCAGATCGATCCGGATCCGGTCGCCATTGCGCAACAGCGCGAGCCCGCCGCCGGCAGCAGCTTCCGGCGAGGCATTGAGGATGGAAGGCGAGGCCGATGTTCCCGACTGGCGGCCGTCACCGATACAGGGCAGGGCGGACACGCCCTTGTTTAAGAGATAGCTTGGCGGGCGCATGTTGACCACTTCAGCGCCGCCCGGGTACCCCAGCGGTCCGGCCCCACGCATGACCAGGATCGAGTTTTCATCGACGCCAAGGCTCGGGTCATCGATCACCCGGTTGTAGTGCTCGGGCCCGTCAAACACCACGGCAGTGCCTTCGAATGCCTCCAAGTCATCGGGGTTGGACAGGTAGCGCTTGCGGAAGGCGTCCGAGATCACCGAGGTCTTCATGATGGCGCTGTCGAACAGGTTGCCCTTGAGATTGAGGAAACCTGCATCCTGCATCAGCGCCCCAGAGATCGGGCGGATCACGTCCGGATTCTCGGTCTCGCGATCGGCGCAGTTCTCGCCGATGCTGCGGCCGTTCGCGGTCAGGGCGCCGGGATGCGGCAGCAGATTGGCCTTGAGCAATTCGGCGATGACAGCGGGGACGCCGCCGGCGCGGTGAAAATCCTCACCCAGATAGGTGCCTGCCGGCTGCAGATTGGTCAGCAGCGGCACGTGGTGTCCAAGGTTTTGCCAGTCGTCATTGGTGAGCTCGACGCCGATGTGCCGGGCAACGGCAACCATGTGGATGGGTGCGTTGGTCGAGCCGCCGAGAGCCGAGTTGGTGACGATGACATTCTCGAAGGCTTCGCGGGTCATGATGTCGGAGGGCTTGAGATCTTCGCGCACCATGTCGACGATGCGTTTTCCCGTGGCATAGGCCATCTGGCCGCGTTCGCGATAGGGCGCCGGAATGGCGGCCGATCCCGGCAGCTGCATGCCCAGCGCTTCGGCCAGCGAGTTCATCGTCGTGGCCGTACCCATGGTGTTGCAATAGCCGACCGAAGGCGCCGACGAGGTCACCAGCTCGGCAAACTGCTCGTCGTCGATCTTGCCTTCGGCGTGAAGCTCGCGGGCCTTCCAGACGATCGTGCCTGAACCGGTCCTCTCGCCGCGGAAATAGCCGTTCAGCATCGGGCCGACCGAAAACGCGATTGCCGGAATGTTGACGGTTGCCGCGGCCATCAGCAGGGCAGGGGTGGTCTTGTCGCAGCCGATGGTCAGCACCACACCGTCGAGCGGATAGCCGTAAAGCGATTCCACCAGGCTCAGATAGGCAAGGTTCCTGTCGAGCATCGCCGTGGGGCGCTTGCCCGTTTCCTGGATGGGATGCACTGGCACTTCGAGTGGAACGCCGCCATTGGCGATGATGCCGTCGCGGATGCGCTTCGCAAGCTCGATGTGATGGCGGTTGCACGGGGACAGGTCCGAGCCCGTCTGGGCGATGGCAATGATGGGCTTTCCCGATTGCAACTCGTCGCGGGTGAGGCCGTAATTGACGTAGCGCTCTACATAGAGCGCGGTCATTTCCCGGTTCTCCGGATTGTCGAACCACAATTGCGAACGCAGTTTTGCGGGTTTGTCCTTGCTTGACATCTACCTCTCCAATGCCGTTTGGCGTGCACCTAAATTTGCCCGTTGCCGGTTGTCTGTTGTCCGCTTTCCGGGAGCCCGATCGATCAGATGCTGACGATCAGATGTTGACGGGCAGCAGCGTCGGGGCAAGCTGTGTTAGCAGCCCTTTGTTTCGTTACAAAACGAATATGTCGACGCTGCTGCACTGAGAGCAATTGCCGCTCGGCTCAAGCCGCGAACACCTGCTCTACAGGTTGTGCGACAGCGGTGTGCCGACATGATGCCCCGCGTCGGCTCGCTGAGCAGGACCACCTCCGGACCGGTCATTAACTCTTCCCTTCATGGTCACCCTGCCAGCTGGCGCGATATGCAGCGACCATCTCCCCCGACATCTCCGTCTACCTCTCGCGCGGGGCTTGCTCAGCCGGTTTCGCAGCCTCGAAATTCCGGAAGCCCGCGTCGAGATGGGATTTCATCTTGTACTGATAGGCCGTCCGGTCCCGCCGCTCCAGCGTCTCGAGAACCTCTGCATGCTCCGAGTATGTGACGGTCGAGAAGGTCTTGACCGTTTTCGCCTTCAGCATGATTTTCAGGATCACCGGCTTCATGATCTTGTAGACGTCGAGGATAGCCTTGTTGCCGATCACCGACACCAGACGGGTGTGAAAGCGGAAATCGATCTCCGCGGCCTCCATGGCTGAATTGGCGTCGAGGAGTTCCTTGTTTACCTGGTGAAGCTCGGCGATGTCATCCGGCGTGATCCTGTCGAACAGCAGTTCGAACGAGGCGACCTCAAGCAGGCCGCGAAATCCCTGGATGTCGACAAATGTCTCGCGCGAGACTTCGAGTGTGTTGAAGGCGAAAAGGTCGAATGCGCGGGCCATGCGTTCGTCGATCAGCACCGCGCCGACTTTCGGGCGGACCTTGACCACACCATAGGACTTGAGGATGCGCATGGCCTCGCGCACCGTGTTGCGGCCGGCATCAAAGCGCTCGCACAGCTCTTTCTCGGTCGGCAGGCTGTCGCCGACCTTCAGCCCGTCCTCGGAAATCAGTGTGCGGATATGGTCGACCAGTTCATCAACCGCCGAAGCTTTCGTCTGCTGGCTACCCGTCCCTTTTTCTGCGACACCGTTCGCGACGGCACTTTCGGTCTGGTTGTCCGATTTGGGCGGCAGGTCAATCACAATGAGATTTCCAAATTGTTGGACAAATCAAGGATAGCGAAGGCATTAATGCCAAGTCAAGAGGCGCGTATCGCCCGTGGGTGTGTGATCTCTGCCTATTCATCCTACAATTTGCAATGGAGATTGCAAGTCGGTCTTGCCCGTCAGGAATCAGTTTGAAAAAAACCGTCCAGACGGTATGTTTCAAGTATGATGACACGGCTTCAACGCAAGAACAATCCGGCGGCGCTGCGGCTCAGGCTCCTGGACTGCGCCGCTCAGTTGATCGTTGAGCACGGGCTTCCGGCGCTTACGCTGGACGGCGTGGCGCGGGAAGCCGGTGTCAGCAAGGGTGGCTTGCTGCATCATTACAGTTCAAAGGATGCTCTGATCGGCGGGCTGTTCGAGATGGTCGTCGATTGGTTCGGCGGTCAGGTGGAAGCGGCCATTGATCCGGACGAGACCCGCCCGGCCCGGTTCTCACGAGCCTACCTCCAGGTGATCGCGCAAATCGACATGTCGGTGCCCTCGGAGAAGCGGCTGGCGGTGCTGATCCTGATGCTCAGTTCCGATCCGCATTTTTGCGCCCGGTGGACCAGCTGGGTTGAGGCGCAGTTGCGAGAGCACCAGGCGACCGACCAGTCACCGGTGGCGCGGTGCATGCGCCTTGCCGCTGACGGGTTGTGGTTGTCGGACCTCGGTGGCGGCCCGGATTCGGTTGCCACCGTGCGCCACGAGATCCTGCAATTTCTGGAAACCCTTGGCACTGGCCGACAGTCCTGAATTCACACCCCGGCAAAGGAGGGCAATGAGATGCCTTGGCTGTTTCTTGGTATGGCAATCTTTGGCGAAGTCATCGCCACCACTGCGCTCAAGGCTTCCGAGGGCTTTACCAGATGGGACTATGGCAGCATCTCGATCATCGGTTACGCCATCTCGCTCTACCTGCTTGCGATCGTTCTCAAGACCGTTCCGGTCGGCATCGCCTATGCGATTTGGTCCGGGGCCGGAGTGGCACTGGTCACGCTCTTCGGCATCGTGCTGTTTGGCCAGAAGCTGGACCTTTATGCCTATATCGGCATTGCACTGATCGTCGCCGGTGTGCTCGTTCTTAACATGCTCTCAGATTCGGCCACCCATTAAAGGCGCCTTGGCGGTCAGCAACCACACCGGCCCCGACGCATTGTCTCACCCGGGGCGGTGCTTTCGTGGTCTCAAAGGCAGATCACCCGGCGTCGCCAACCTTTACGATCGTCTTGCCGAAGTTCTTGCCGCCGAGCATGCGGATGAAGGCATCAGGTGCGTTCTCCAGCCCCTCGGTCACGTCCTCGCGATAGGCGATCTTGCCGTTGCCAACAAGAGGGCCGACCTCTGCGAGGAAATCGGCGAAGCGGTCGAAGTGATCGGAGATGATGAAACCGCCCACCGTCAGCCGGTTGACGAGGATGGTCCGCCAGGCCTTGGGCAGGCGATCAGGACCGGATGTTTCCCCGGCACCGAGCGCGCCGGAATTGTACCAGGCGATCATGCCACACAGCGGAATCCGTCCGCCGACATTCATCATCGGCAACACTGCTTCAAGCGTCATGCCGGCGATGTTTTCGAAATAGATGTCGATCCCGTCCGGGCAGGCCTCGGAAAGCTCCTTGCGCAGCGCCTTGGCGTCGCTTGTGGCACGGTGATCGATGCAGGCATCAAAACCGAGCTCTTCGACCGCATAGGCGCATTTGTCTGCCCCGCCGGCAATACCGATGGCACGAAGGCCTTTCTGCTTGGCCAATTGGCCGACCATTGACCCAACCGGACCGGTAGCAGCGCCCACGACCAGCGTTTCGCCGGCCTTCGGCTTGCCGATTTCGTTGAAACCGTACCAGCCGGTAAATCCTGGCATGCCGAGCACGCCAAGCGAGGTGGAAACCGGCGCCACACCGGCATCGATCTTTCTCAGCTCGCTGGCTGCAACCACTCCATGGCTGCCCCAGCCGAACATGCCCATGGCAATGTCGCCGGGATTGAATCGCGAGGAGCGGCTTTCAATGACCTCGCCGACTGCTCCACCGCCCATCTGTTCGTCGATTGCCACTGGCGCCGAATAGGATTTGGCGTCATCCATCCGACCGCGCATATAGGGATCGAGCGACATATAAAGGACCTTGAGTAACACTTCGCCCTCGCCGGGCGATGGCATTGCCACGGTCTCGAGACGGAAATTCTCCCGGGTGGGTTGGCCTTCGGGGCGCTTGGCAAGCACGATCCGCTGCATTTGATCAGGCATGGTGTGTTCCTTTCAGGGGCGGTTCAGGCGATGGTGACGCCGCCATCGGCGACAATGACTTGTCCGGTGATGAAGCTGGCGGCAGCAGACGCGAGGAACGCGGCGACCGGGCCGATTTCCTCGGGCAGGCCGATCCGCCTGAGCGGCGTGGTCCCTGTGCGCTGATTCAGATTGTCCTCGTCTTCCCACAGGGCGCGGGCAAAATCGGTTTTCACCAGCCCCGGAGCGATGCAGTTGACCCGCACATTGTCGGGGCCGTGTTCAACAGCCAGGTTGCGCGCCAGGGCAAAATCGGCGGCTTTCGAAATGCCGTAGCCGCCGATCACCGAATTGCCCTGGATCCCGGCAATCGAGGAGACGATGACAATGGCGCCGCCGCCTTTCTGCTTCATCGCCGGAATCACCCGGTTGCAGAGCCAGAGGTTGCTCTTGACGTTCGAGCCCATGATCTTGTCGAAGGCTTCGTCCGACAGCTCTGCAAGCGGACCATAGACCGGATTGACGGCGGCGTTGCAGACAAGGATATCCGGGGCGCCGTAGAGTTTTTCCGTGCTGGCGATGAGACCTTCGACCTCGCCTTTGCGCGAGATGTTGCAGGCCACGACAGCCGCCTCGCCACCTTCGGCGCGGATGGCTTTGGCCACCGGTTCGCAGGCTTCGGCGGTGCGGCTGGAGACGACGACCTTGGCGCCGAGCCGCGCCATGGTTTCAGCCGTCGCCCGGCCTATGCCGCGGCTTGAACCGGTGATGACGGCAATCTTGCCTTCAAGCGAGAATGGCATTGATGCATCCATAGCGCGGTGTCCTCCCAGCTACCGTGGCTCGACCCCTCAACTGTCTTCCCGGATCAGGCCGTCCAGTTGCGCAAGCCGTTTGAGGTGGTGGTTGGCGTCTCCGAAGAGAATGTCGAGCATGGTGGTGCGCTTGAAGTAGTGACCGATGGCATATTCCATGGTCATCCCGACACCGCCATGCAGCTGCACAGCCTCGCGGCCGATAATCTTCGCGGACTCGCCGATCTGAACCTTCGCCGCCGACACAGCTCTGGCCCGTTCGACCGCATCGTCACCCGTTGCCAGCATGCTGGCGTACATCGTCATCGAGCGGGACTGTTCGAGCTCGACAAACATGTCGACCGCCCGGTGCTGCAGCGCCTGGAACGAGCCGATGGTGGTGCCGAACTGGCTGCGGGTCTTCAGGTACTCGAGCGTAAGCTCGTGCATCTTCTCGAAGCACCCGACGGCTTCGGCGCACAGCGCGGCGATGGCTTCGTCGGCGACTCGCGAGATCACCGGCCAGGCTGTCCCCTTGCTGCCGATCAGCGCGTCCGGACCAGCCTTGACCGACTGCAGCGTGATCTCGGCGGCGCGCAACCCGTCCTGTGTCGGGTAGCCGTTGCGCGACACGCCCTCGGCGTCGGCATCGATGATGAACAGCGAGATCCCGTCTTCATCGCGCGCGTTTCCAGATGTCCGCGCGGACACGATCAGCTTGTCTGCGCTGTCACCGTGCAGCACCAGTGCCTTCTTGCCGTCGATCACCCATCCATCGCCGTCCTTTCTGGCGGTGGTCTCGACATCGAACAGATCATAGCGGCCCTGCGGTTCGGCGCAGGCGAAAGCAATCTTCAGCCCGCCTTCGGCCATCGCCGGGATGAGTGCTGCCTTTTGCTCGCCATTGCCGGCATGCCGCAGCACGCCGCCGGCGAGGATGATGCTGGCAAAATACGGCTCGAGGATCAGCGCCTTCCCGAAGGCCTCCATCACGAGCATGGTTTCGGTGGCACCACCGCCGATGCCGCCATCCTCCTCGGCGAAAGGCAGGGCCAGAAGGCCGAGTTCCGCATATTGCTGCCACATCCTGTCGCTGTAGCCGGCCTTGCCGGCGCCGTGCTTCTTGCGCGCCTCGAAACCGTACTGGTCCGCGAGCAGCCGCTCCACGCTGTCCTTGAGCATGGTCTGTTCTTCGGAAAGGTCAAAATCCATTGTGTCGTTCTCCCGACTTGCCGGCGGCCCGGTGTCGAATTGGGGGCGCCGCTGCCGGGGCCCGGATACTCTTTCGTGCTAAAGCCCGAGAATGGCCTTGGCGATGATGTTCTTCTGGATCTCGTTGGACCCGCCGTAGATCGAGACCTTGCGCGTATTGAAATAGGCCGGCGCTATGGTCGAGGCCCAGTCCGGACCGATATCCGGCTCGTTGCGGCCATCGATCGCCTCCTCCGGCTGGTAGGGCATGGCATAGGGGCCGACGACATCCATCAGCAGCTCGGTCGTTGCCTGCTGGATCTCCGAGCCCTTGATCTTCAGAATGGAACTGGCCGGGTCCTGGGTGCCTTTCTCGCGTTTCGCCTCACCGGCAAGCACCCGCAGCTGGGTCATCTCGAGCGCTTTCAGGCGCACCTCGACCGCAGCCACCTTTTCGCGAAATTCCGGCTGGTCGATCATGCGCTCGCCTCCCACACGCTGTTTTGCCGCCAGCTCCTTGATCCGCCGGATGCGCTCCTTCGAGACACCGACGCGGGCAATGTTGACGCGCTCGTTGCCGAGCAGGAACTTCGCATAGTTCCAGCCCTTGTTCTCCTCGCCGACCAGGTTTTCGACCGGAACCCGGACATCGTCGAAGAACACCTCATTGACCTCGTGGCCGCCGTCGATGGTCTGGATCGGGCGTACGGTGATGCCGGGCGTCTTCATGTCGACCAGCAGGAACGAGATGCCGGACTGCTTGCGGGCCTCCGGATCGGTGCGCACCAGGCAGAAGATCCAGTCGGCATACTGGGCCAGCGTGGTCCAGGTCTTTTGGCCATTGACGATGTAGTGATCGCCGTCACGCACGGCGCGGGTTTTCAGCGATGCGAGGTCCGAGCCCGAGCCGGGTTCGGAGAAGCCCTGGCACCACCAGTCTTCCAGCGTCGCGATACGCGGCAGGAAGCGGTTCTTCTGAGCCTCGCTGCCGAAAGTGTAGATCACAGGGCCCACCATGTTGACGCCAAACGCCAGCGGCGCCGGCGCCGGGGCCTGGCTCATTTCCTCGAGATAGATGTATTGCTTGATCGGGCTCCATCCGGTGCCGCCATGCTCGACCGGCCAGTGTGGCACCGCCCACCCCTTGTCGTGCAGGATCCGCGTCCACGTGACCAGCTCTTCCTTGCTGGTGTGGCGCCCGGCGACAATGTTGTCGCGAATGCTGGCAGGAAGCGCCTGCCGGAAAAAGCTGCGGACCTCGTCGCGAAACGCCAGCTCGTCCTCTGTAAATCTCAAATCCATCGCCTGGCTCCTCAGAAAATCTCGAAAAGACCGGCAGCACCCATGCCGCCGCCCACACACATGGTCACGACACCGTATTTGGCGCCGCGCCGCTTGCCTTCGATCAGCACATGGCCTGAGAGCCGGGCGCCGGTCATGCCGTAGGGATGGCCAACCGCAATGCTGCCGCCGTTGACGTTGAGCTTCTCCGGATCAATGCCCAGCTTGTCTCGGCAGTAGATAACCTGCACCGCAAAGGCCTCGTTGAGTTCCCAAAGTCCGATGTCGCCTATCTTCAGGCCCGCGCGCTCCAGCAGGCGCGGAATGGCGAAAACCGGACCGATTCCCATCTCGTCGGGTTCGGTGCCTGCGACCACGAAGCCGCGCAGTGCTCCCATTGCTTCAAGGCCCTTCTGTTCGGCGAGCTTGGCGTTCATGACCACACAGGCCGAGGCGCCGTCCGATAGCTGGCTGGCATTGCCGGCCGTGATCAGTGCGCCTTCGCCGCGCACCGGGGCGAGGCCCGCCAGTGCGTCCAGCGTTGTCTGCGGCCGCGGACCTTCGTCGGCCTCGATCGTCACTTCCTTGTAGGAGACCTCTTTGGTCACCTTGTCCATCACCGCCATGGTCGTGCTGATCGGCACGATTTCCGCGTCAAAGCGGCCCGCTTCCATAGCCGCGGCGGTGCGCCGCTGGCTTTCCAGTGCATACTGGTCCTGGGCGTCACGGCTGATGCCGTAGCGCTTGCCGACGGTCTCGGCTGTATCGATCATCGGCATGTAGATGTCGGGCTTGTGCTGCATCAGCCAGCGGTCATGGCGGTGAAACGCATTCATGTGCTCGTTTTGCACCAAGCTGACCGATTCAAGCCCGCCGCCAATCGCCACCGGAACGCCGTCGAGCTGGATCGAGCGGGAGGCAACGGCAATTGCCTGCAGGCCCGAGGAGCATTGCCGGTCGATGGTGGCGCCGGATACCGTGACCGGCAAGCCGGCGCGCACAAGGGCCTGGCGGGCAACATTGCCGCCGGTCGTGCCCTGCTGCAAGGCGCAGCCCATGATCACGTCTTCGACTTCGCCCGGTTCGATCCCGGCCCGCTCTACGGCGTGCTTGATCGCATGGGCGCCGAGTGTCGCGCCGTCGGTGTCATTCAGCCCGCCCCGGAAGGCCTTGCCGATCGGCGTGCGTGCGGTTGAAACGATGACTGCATCCTGCATTGTATTTTCCTTCATTGTGTCTGGTGTTTTTCGTCACTCGGCGGCTGATAATTTGCCTTTCTCCATGTCGCGCAACTCCTTGCGCGACAACTTGCCGACGGAAGTCTTCGGAAGCTCGTCTCTGAACTCGAGCGCCGCGGGCAATTCGTGACGCCCGATCCGGTCCTCCAGAAAGGTGACAAGCTCTTCCAGCGTGAATGGCTCTGCTCCCGGCTTCAGCGTGATGAACGCCTTTGCGGCTTCGCCGCGGTATTCGTCAGCGATTCCGATCACGATGCATTCGCCGACAGCCGGATGCTCGTAGATTGCCTGTTCGATCATCTGCGGGTAGACGTTGAAGCCGCTCGACAGGATCATGTCCTTCTTGCGGTCGACAATGTAGAAATAGCCGTCCTCGGCCATGTAGCCGACATCGCCGGTGAGGAAGAACCCGTCGGCAAAGGCCGCCTCGTTTTCCTCCGGCTGGTTCCAGTATCCGGCTGTCACATTCTTGCCGCGGACGCGCAATTCGCCGACTTCGCCGGCCGAAAGCACCTGGTGCGGATCCTCCAGCGAAACGATCTGCAGCTCGACACCGGGCAGCGGCATGCCAATGGAACCGGGCTTGGCTTCGCCAAAGGGAAGCAGGTTGGTTCCCGCAGGCGACGTTTCCGTCATGCCCCAGCCTCCTGCCAGGCGCTGGCCGGTCAGTCCCTCGAAGCGTTGCCCGACCTCGACGGGCAGGGGCGCGCCACCCGACGAGCAGCGCTTGAGCGAGGAAAGGTCGGTCTTCATCAGCTCAGGATGGTTGGCAAGCGCTATCCACATTGTCGGCACGCCCGGGAATGAGGTGATCTGCTTCGACTGGATATCGCTGAGCACCTGTGTCGGGTCGAACCGCAAGTGTAGCACGATTTCGCCCCGCCGCTTGACGCACAGCAACAGGACTGTCGTGAGCGCATAGATGTGAAACAGCGGCAGGACGCAGAGGACCTTTTCACGCGGCCCTGCACTGCCGTAGAGCGCTTCGAACCAGACGTCGTAACTGGCCACGGCGGCGGTCAGATTGGTGTGGGTCAGCATCGCTCCCTTGGCGGGGCCGGTGGTGCCTCCGGTATATTGCAGCAGCGCTATGTCGCCTTCATCAATCTCCGGCCAGGCCGACGGAGCCTGTGCGTCGGCACAGAAGACATCCAGCCTGACCACGTCGTCCCGCTCGGGAATGGCTTCGCGCGTCGGAATGTCGCCACCGAAGCGGGCATCGTCGCCGACAATGACGCGGTCGGCCAGTCCGGCCTCCATCAGCTTGATCGCGCCCTCGAGCATGCCGGCGAGATTGGTGGTGACGATGGTGCGGGCGCCCGAATCGGTGAGCTTGTGCGCCAGTTCCCGTGGCGCGTCGAGCGGTGACATGTGTGCAAGCCGCGCGCCGGCCTTCAAGGCGCCGAAGAACGTGATCGGATGGTAGGGCGTGTTGGGCAGGAACAGGGCGACGGTCTGGTCCTTGGCAAGGCCCGCCGCCATCAGCGCCGAGGCAAAGGCTTCCGCCTCGTCCCGCAAGCCGGCATAGCTCATCGACCAGTCGCGGAATCCGAGCACGGTCTGATCCGGACAATCGGCAACGGCCTCGTCCAGCAGCGCCGGAAGAGTCGCCGTCACGATCGGCGAATCCCATCTCATGTTGTCCGGATAGGACTTCTCCCAGGCATGACGCCCGGCAGTCATGCCTGGCCGTCCTTGTCCGCCATCGCTGCCGCCAGCGATTGACCCGACTGCGCGGCCTTGCGCAAGAGTGCTGCCGGTTCGAACACCGCATTGCCGGTCTTGCCATGCCAGTATTCAAGCCGCTCGACAATGTGAGCCAGCCCCGCCTGTTCGGCCCAGAACATGGGGCCGCCCTTGCCGACGGGGAAGGCATAGCCGTTGATCCAGACGATGTCGATGTCGGAGGGCCTCAGCGCAATGCCTTCCTCAAGGATCCGTGCCCCCTCGTTGATCATCGGGTAGATGGTGCGTTCGATGATCTCGGTGGCATCGATGCTGCGGCGGTTGACGCCGAGTTCCTTGGCCTTCTCCGCGATCAGCCCGTCAACCCACGGATCCGGCTTGGCATCGCGCGGACCGTCTTCGTAGCTGTAAAACCCCTTGCCGGTTTTCTGGCCGAAGCGGCCCTCCTCACACAGCGCATCGAAGATCACGGCGGTCTGTCCGAGCGATTTGCGGTTGCGCCAGCCGATGTCGAGCCCGGCAAGGTCGCCCATTGCAAAGGGTCCCATGGAGAAGCCGAAATCGAGAAATGCCTTGTCGACATCGGACGGCGAGGCGCCCTCGAGCAGCAGCGGCTCGTTTTCCGACGAGCGCGCCGACAGCATGCGGTTGCCGACAAAGCCGTGGCAGACACCGACGACAACCGGCACCTTGCCGATCTGCTTGCCGAGCGCCAGCGCCGTGGCGATCACATCCGGCGCGGTTTCCTTGCCGCGGACGATCTCCAGCAGTTTCATCACATTGGCAGGCGAGAAGAAATGCATGCCGAGAACATCCGCAGGCCGCTTTGTCATCTGGCCGATATCATCAACATCCAGATAGGAGGTGTTGCTGGCCAGCACCGCTCCCGGCTTCATCACCTCGTCCAGCTTGCCGAAGACATCCTTCTTGACCGACATTTCCTCAAACACGGCTTCAATGACCAGGTCGCAGTCTGCAATATCTTCGTAGCTTGTTGTGGTGCTAAGCCGTGCCAGCCTTTCGTCGCGCACGGCTTCCGAAATCGAGCCGCGTTTGACCGAGGTATCGTAGTTGCGTCGGATGACGGCCATGCCGCGGTCGATCGCTTCCTGGCTCATTTCGAGGATGGTAACAGGGATGCCGCCATTGGCCAGCGCCATGGCAATGCCGCCGCCCATGGTTCCGGCGCCGATGACGGCAGCGGTCTTCACAGCACGCGGGCGCACGTCCTTGCCGATTCCGGGCACCTTGTTGGCCTCGCGCTCGGCGAAGAACAGGTGCCGCTGCGCTTTCGACTGCTCTCCATTCATCAGCTCGATGAAGATGTCGCGTTCCTTTGCAAGCCCCTCCTCGAAGGGCGTGTCGATTGCCAGACGCACCGCGCGGACGCAGGCATGCGGCGCTTCGAGCCCTTTCGCTTTCCTGGTCAGCTTGGCGGCATGTGCATCGAAGCCAGATGGATCCTGGCGCGCCGCTTCCAGCTTGTCTTCGCGATCCCGCAGCGCCGTCGGCATGCCTCCGGCTGCAAGATCCCGCACGAATGCCTTGGCGTCTTCCAGAAGGTCGTTGTCTGCAATGCGATCGAGAATGCCGACCTTCAGGGCTTTCCCGGCGGAAACCGGATTGCCAGGAACAATGACGTCAAGCGCGGCTTCCGGACCGATCAGGCGAGGCAGTCGCTGGGTGCCTCCGGCGCCTGGAATGAGGCCGAGTTTGACTTCGGGCAATCCAAGCTTGACATCCGCCGTCGCAATCCGGCCGTGGCAGGACAGCGAAACTTCAAGCCCGCCGCCAAAGGCAAAGCCGTGAATGGCTGCGACTACCGGTTTGCTCATGGTTTCGCAGCGGGTGTTTACATCCGCAAGTGATGGTTCACGCGGCGTCTTGCCGAACTCGGTGATGTCGGCGCCGCCGCTGAAAGTCCGGCCACCGCCGGTCAGAACCACACCGGTAACGGCTGAATCGGCTTCGGCGCGATCCATGGCGTCGATGACGCCGCGCCGAACGTCGAATCCGAAGGCGTTGACCGGTGGGTTGTTGATCGTGATGACGGCAACAGACCCGTCTACCTCGTAATGTGCATCACCTGCCATGTTCTTCTCCCAGAAAAGGTTTACGTTTCCGCCCGCTCTACAAACGAGCGGAGACAATCGGTAAGGGCATCGTTGAATGCGTCTGCGGCTTCGTATTGTACCCAGTGCCCGGCATCCTCAATCAGCTTGAAACAGGCCTCGGGATCACGTTCGGCAAGCCATGCCCGCCGTTCTTCGAAATAGGGGGCTGCGAGCTGGTCGCGCTCGCCCCAGATCGCCGCCAGCGGGATCCGGATGGCATCGAGATTTGCGGTCAGCGGCCTTGTTCGCGCTGTCGGGCGCGTGTCGTGACGCGAGCGCTCGGCATTGGCTTGCTGGATAAGGATGGCCGTAGCGTCGATCCGGGCCGGATCAGCGATCATGATCGCCAGCAGGTTGTCACGGTGCCGGGCGCGGCGTTGTCCGGTGTCGGAAATGCGGCGCCAGCTCGACAGCGCAACTTCATTGCGTCGCGCCTCGAATCCCACGCCGCCGACGATGGCGAACCCCTTAACCCGTGGCGTGATCAGTTTCGAAAGAAAGCTGCCGATGATCCCGCCATAGGAGAACCCCACCAAGTAAAGCCGGTCGTGACCAATCAACTGGTCGATCCCTGCCGCCAGAATCCGCGCCATCCGGTGCGGATCGGCATCCCGATTGCTGTCAGCCGAGTCGCCAAATCCCGGAAGGTCAGGCACTATCACCCTGTAATTGCGCGCAAAGAAGCGGATCTGACGGCAGAAATGGGTCCATGAGCCGGCACCACCGTGCAGCATCACCAGCGCCGGGCCCGAGCCCCATTCGCGCCAGACTGCGAAGCCTTCCTCAGTGGCCACCTCACTCCGCAATGCCTGGCGGTCCAGCTCCGCCACCGGGGCATACGCGGCATGGTTCAACCACTCCGGCAAGCTCCCGCAAGGGGATCTGTCGAGCAATTCGTGCACGGAAACAGTGTCCTCCGAAGTCCGCAAACAACCTCCCAGTTCCGCATTGCGAAATTCAATTTTATTATTTGACCTCACTGCTAGAATGTGATGCATTGATTGTCAATAAAGGGAGGAGCGGCTGCAATGACAGCCAATGCACGTGGCGACGTCTATGGCGTTGCTGCTGAAAGACACAGCTATGCTCATGATGGCGACCGCAAGTTTGTTACCGCACTCGCGCGCGGACTTGAGGTTCTGCGCTGCTTCCATCCGCGTGACGGTTTCCTGAGCAATCAGGAGATTGCTGAACGCACGAGCCTGCCCAAACCGACAGTCACGCGTCTTACCTATACTTTGTGCCAGCTTGGCTATCTCATGCAGATCCCCAGGCTTGGCAAATACCAGCTTGCACCCGGCACCATTACGCTTGGCTATGCAGCGCTTGCCAATCTCGGCATCCGCCATGTCGCCCGCGAATTCATGGATCAGGCGGCCGAGGCGCTTGCGGCACCGGTTGCGCTGGGCGTGCTCGACCGCAGCAAGGCGCTTTACGTCGGTATCTCGCGTGGCTCGGCGACGTTTACGGTTCAGCTCGAAATCGGTTCCCGCATTCCATTGTTCGGAACAGCCATGGGGCTGGCCTTGCTGGTCACCCTGCCCGAGGCTGAGCGCGAGGAGCATATGGCGCTGGCCATCGAGAGGCATCCCGACAAGGCCATGCTGATGCGCAAGACCCTGGACAGGGCGATCACGGATTACCAACAGCATGGCTTCGTGGTCTCCACCGGCGAGTGGCGGCCCGACATTTTTGCTGCCGGGGCACCGCTTGTCGCTGCCGACGGGTCGGGAACCTACGCTTTCAATTGCGGCGCACCGCCGCACCACTTTCCGCCCGAGCGCCTCTACAATGACGTCGGACCGGTGATGGCATCGCTTGTCCGTGTGATTGATGACGCCCTCAATGGAAGACGGCCGCACAGGCCTGACGAAGCATGGATGTCTCCTTCAATATCCGGAGGGACACACGACAAGAGACCGGAGCACGGAGGCCCATGATGCAAGCTAATACCGCCAGCGCACCACCCCAACTTGCCGTACGCGACGTGGTCGTTCGTTTCGGAGGAATCGTAGCGCTGGACGGCATAGCTTTCGATTTGCACAAAGGCGAGATCCTGGGTCTCATCGGCCCCAACGGGGCCGGCAAGACGACCCTCTTCAACTGTCTCAGCCGCCTGTACACGCCAGCATCGGGCGACATCCTGTACGACGGCAATTCGGTTCTTTCCAGGCGACCGCACGACATGCCCGCAATCGGTATCGGGCGGTCGTTCCAGAACGTCGCGCTTTTCCAGCGCATGACTGTGCGCGACAACATCCGCGTCGGCGCCCATGCCGCCAGCCGCAGCGACTTTTTCTCCGATGCGCTTCATCTGCCCTGGGTCAGGCGTCAGGAAGCAGCGGTCGACGCCACCGTCAGCGAATTGATCGATTATCTCGGCCTTGGCGCCGTCGCCGATCTGCCGGTGGAGGGGCTGCCCTTTGGCACCCGCAAGCGGGTGGAGATCGCCCGCGCCCTGGCGATCAGGCCGGGTGTTCTGCTGCTTGATGAACCGGCAGGCGGCCTCAACCATGATGAGGTGGGCGAGCTTGGGCGCCTGATCAAGAGCATCCGGGATGATCGCGGCGTCACTATCCTCCTGGTCGAACACCACATGGGTCTGGTTATGTCGATCTCTGACAAGGTTGTGGTGCTGAGCTTCGGCCGCAAGATCGCCGAAGGCACCCCCGCCGAAGTTCAGCAAAATCCCGACGTCATCGCGGCTTATCTGGGAGGACCAGCCGAATGAGCATGCTACTTGAAGTTACCGGCCTGCACGCTTCCTATGGCGATTTCCGGGTCTTGCACGGCCTCGATTTCACCGTCGAGAAAGGCGGCATCTCGACCTTGCTCGGCGCCAATGGGGCAGGCAAGACCACGACGCTGAGGGCCCTGTGCGGCATGATCAAGCGCACCGGGACCATCCGCTTCGAAGGCAACGACATCAGCAGCAAGGCGACCGAGGAAATCGTTCGTCTCGGCGTGGCGCATGTTCCGGAGGGACGGGGGACATTTACCGGTCTGACGACGGAAGAAAACCTGCAATGCGGTGCCATGACGCGCCGGTCCCGGGCAGAGATCGCCCGCGATCTAGAGCAGGCCTATCACTGGTTTCCACGCTTGCGTGAGCGGCGAAACCAGCAGGCGGGCACGCTGTCGGGCGGCGAACAGCAGATGCTCGCCATCGCCCGCGCGCTGATGCTCAGGCCACGGCTGATGCTGCTCGACGAGCCCTCCTTCGGCCTCGCGCCGCTGATCGTGCAGGAAATGTTCTCGATCCTTCGCAAGGTCAATCAGGAAGAGCAGGTCTCCATGCTGATCGTTGAGCAGAACGCCGGCGTGGTGCTTGAACTTGCCGACAATGCCTTTGTTCTCGAGACCGGGGGCATCGTGATGTCCGGCACCGCTGCGGAAGTCCGCGACAACGAAACCATTCGCGCCGCCTATCTGGGCTACTGAGGGAGACACGATGGAGCTTCTGGCACAACAACTCATCACCGGCATTGCAACCGGCGGAATCTACGCCTGCATGGCCCTTGCGGTCGTGATGATCTATCAGGCCATTCATCACCTCAATTTCGCCCAGGGCGAGATGGCGATGTTTTCCACTTTCATAGCCTGGCAGATGCTGGCCTGGGGCGTTCCCTACTGGCTGGTGATCCCGCTGACGGTCGCACTCTCCTTTGTCGGTGGCGTCGCCATCGAACGTCTTGTCATCCGCCCGCTTGGCGATGCGCCCGTGCTCAGCCATATCGTCGTGTTCATCGGCCTGTTCGCCATTATCAACAGCCTGGCGGGTTTCATCTGGGATTTCACTATCAAGCCGTTTCCCAGTGCCTTCGGCGAGGGCTCCCGGTTCGGCGGCCTGATCAGCAATCACCAGCTCGGCATGATAGCGGTTACCATGACGGTTCTGTTGATGCTGTTCCTGTTTTTCCGCTACACCCGCGTCGGCCTTGCGATGCGCGCTGCGGCGGAAAACCCGGCATCCGCCCGTCTCGTCGGCATCCGGGTCGGCTGGATGATTGCGCTGGGCTGGGGCATGGCTGCGGCGATCGGCGCCATTGCCGGTATCCTGATTGCGCCGATCGTGTTCCTCGAACCCAACATGATGCTCTCGATCCTGCTTTACGGCTTTGCCGGCGCGGTGCTTGGCGGCCTTACGAGTCCGATCGGTGCCGTCTTCGGCGGCTTCATGGTCGGCATCATCGAGAACCTGGCCGGAACCTACATTCCCGAGATCGGTGGCGAACTGAAGCTGCCGATCGCGCTTTTCCTGATCGTCACCGTTCTGGTGTTCAAGCCCACCGGCCTGTTCGGCCGCACTGTCGTACAGAGGGTCTGAGATATGTCCGTAAACACCACGACCACCGACGCCAGACAGGCCGCAGCAAGCACAACCGCTACAGGCCCTGCCGGCGCGGTCAAGGCTGTCAGCCTGCCGGAACCCGCTGCAGCCAGCGGCAACGCGAAGATCATGCGAACAGCCGGCATCGCGCTGCTCATCATGGGGCTGACGGCGCCCTTCATGGCCGGCAACTTCCTGATCTTCCAGCTGACCATGATGCTGATCTACGGCATTGCCATTCTCGGGCTCAACATCCTGACCGGGATCAACGGGCAGTTTTCGCTGGGCCATGGCGCTTTCTACGCGGTGGGCGCCTACACGGCGGCCATCATGATGGACCAGTTCGGCGTCGGCTACCTTTGGACTTTGCCTGTCGCAGGAATAATCTGCTTCATCGTGGGTTTTCTGTTCGGCCTGCCGGCGCTCCGGCTTGAAGGCATCTACCTGGCGCTGGCGACCTTTGCTCTCGCCGTGGTGACCCCGCAGCTGTTCAAGCTGTCGCCGTTCGAGCACTGGACCAGCGGCGTGATGGGCATTGTCATCTCAAAGCCGGAAGCCCCTTTAGGGCTGCCGCTCAATCCCGACCAGTGGCTGTATTTCCTGACCCTGGCGATTGGTCTGGTTGCCTATGTCTGCGCCAGGAACCTGGTTGGCAGCCGGACCGGGCGTGCGTTGATGGCAATCCGTGACAATCCGATCGCCGCGGGATCGATGGGTGTAAACACGGCACTGTTCAAGTCCCTGGCCTTTGGTGTCAGCGCTCTCTACACCGGCGTGGCCGGTGCGCTCGGCGCCATTGTGGTTCAGTATATTTCCCCTGATTCCTTTACCTTCACACTTTCCGTGGCCCTCGTCGTCGGCCTTGTCGTCGGCGGTGTCGGCTGGCTGCCCGGCGCATTGTTCGGCGGCGCCTTCATCATGTTCGTGCCGAACATTGCCGAGGAGCTGTCCAAGGGGCTGTCGGGAGCCGTTTACGGTGCCATCATGATCCTGATGATGTACGCAATACCAACCGGGCTGGGAGGCCTGTTGAAGGCGGCGCTGACGGCGTTGTCGAAGCGCAGTAAGACTGGATAGTGCAACCTAATGGGAGGAAACCATGCACATCAGACGTAACATCCTGAAATATGCAGCGGCGGGGCTTGTCGTAAGTTCCAGCCTGGCATTTGGTTCGATCGCTCAGGCACAGGAGATGCCCGGCGTCACCGATACCGAGATCAAGATCGGCAATATTGCGCCCTACAGCGGACCGGCCTCTGCCTACTCAACCATCGCCAAGACGATTTCCGCCTATTTCGACAAGGTCAACGAAGAGGGCGGAATCAACGGACGCAAGATCAACTTCGTGTCCTATGATGACGGTTATTCGCCGCCCAAGGCCGTGGAACAGGCGCGCAAGCTGGTAGAGAGCGATGAGGCACTGCTGATCTTCCAGTCGCTCGGCACGCCGTCGAATTCGGCGATCACGAAGTACATGAACATGAAGAAGGTGCCGCAGCTTCTCGTTGCGACAGGAGCCACCAAGTTTGGCGATCCGGAAAACTCTCCTTGGACCATGGGTTGGCAGCCGAATTACCAGAGCGAAGGCATCATCTATGGCCGCTGGATCGCAGACGAGATGCCCGATGCGAAGATCGCCGTGATGTATCAGAACGACGATTTCGGCAAGGACTTGCTCGACGGCCTGAAGACCGGTCTCGGTGACAAGGCAGACATGATCGTTGCCGAGGCCTCCTACGAGGTGGCCGAACCGGTGGTGGATTCGCAGGTCGTCAAGCTCAAGGCGTCAGGCGCCGATGTCTTCATCAGCTTCTCGACACCGAAATTTGCCGCCCAGGCCATCAAGAAGGCCCACGAGATCGGCTGGGATGCGACCCAGATCGTCGCCAACGTCTCCAACTCGGTGGGCGCGGTGCTCACGCCTGCCGGGCTGGAAGCCTCCACCGGGCTGATTTCTACCGCCTATCTCAAGGACATGCAGGATCCGCAGTGGGCGGATGACCAGGGCGCGAAGGAATGGAACGCCTTCATGGACAAGTACTATCCGGACGGTGACAAGCTTTCGAGCTTCACCACCTACGGCTATACCGTGGCGCAAACCATGGCACATATCCTCGAGCAAGCTGGCGATGATCTGACGCGCGAGAACGTGCTCAAGCAGGCCGCAAGCATGAAGGATGTGACCTTGCCGCTGTTCCTGCCCGGCATGTCGATGAACACGTCGGAAACCGATTATTTCCCGATCGAGCAGATGCAGCTGATGAAGTTCAACGGCGAGCGTTGGGAAAACTTCGGCGAGATCATCTCGGGTGAAGTCGGCGGCAACTGACACCTGACAGGACAGGAAAGACTTGGAGCGCCGGGCACCCTGTCGTGTCCGGCGCCTTTGTGCTTCAACCGGTCGCAGCTCGGTAAAAAGATCCAGCTTTCCATCTGTCCGCCCTGAGGGTAGGTTGCACTTGCGGGAACGCGGTGCCGGCCATCCGCGGTACCGGTACCCCGGTAGGTCCGTGGCCTGGACCGGTCTTATGGTGCGGATTGACAAGCACTGGTCACAAGTCTCCCACTGGTCTAGGCTTCCTTAGGGGGAGGTGGGCCATGGCTTTTGACAGTTTCCGCAACAGCGAGCGCGCTGGCTGGAGCGAACGCGCCGGTCTCTACGACGACGCAACTGCGCGCGCCACGACACAGGCAATCCCCGCGATGCTTGCAGCTGTCCGTCTGTTTCATGGCGCCCGGGTTCTCGACGCGGGATGCGGCCCGGGCTATGCGGCGGGGGCGGCAGCGGCTCTGGGCGCACGTGTAAAGGGCGTGGATTTTTCAGATGAAATGATTGCCGTTGCGGGGAAAAGGTTCCCGCAACTGCCATTCGAAATCGCCGATGTCGAAGCCCTGGACGAAGCAGACAACAGTTTCGATGCGGTGGTCAGTGGAATGGTGCTCTATCATGTCACCGATCCGCCCAAGGCGATCTGCGAGGCTTACCGGGTGCTCAAGCCCGGCGGCCGGTATGCTTTCAGCCAGTGGTCCGCGCCCTCGGTTTCGCCGCTCTTCGGCGGGTTCCTCAAGATTGTGATGGCACATGCCGATGTGGCAAAGGCCGATCCTGCGCCGGACGCTTTCTTGCTTTCGGATGTCGATCATGCGACCGGATTGATGCAGCAAGCTGGTTTCAGCGAGATCGAGAGCGTCCAGGTCGAGAGTGTGCTGCGTGCGCCAAGCGACGATTTCTACAGCTTCTTCATGCGGTTCGGAGTGCGCATATCCCTGATACTGTCGCGTCAGACGGAAGCTGTGCAGGCGACCATCCGCGAGAGCGTCAATTCTCATTTCAGCCAATACGCCAAAGGTGGCGAAATTCATGTTGGCATGCCCTGCATCGTCTATTCCGGACAAAAGCCGGTCTGACGCTCTCAACCAATAAAAAAGCCGCATCCGGAGATGCGGCCTCTTCGGTCCTGGGAGGGATGTTGGATCAGCGCGGCGGCAGTGGCATCCACTCCGTCATCGCGACATCGGCATGGGCAAATTGAGGCATGTTGGCCGACAGATCTTCCATGTTCTTGATGTCCTTTTCGTTGAGGAAATCCTGCGTGATCAGTGTCGGCGGCACCACCACCTGAGCACCGGGATTGCCACCGGTCAGCAT
The DNA here is from genome assembly GCF_900220985.1 of Parahoeflea halophila. Classification (GTDB taxonomy): domain Bacteria; phylum Pseudomonadota; class Alphaproteobacteria; order Rhizobiales; family Rhizobiaceae; genus Hoeflea; species Hoeflea halophila. Next base: position 265,532 of record NZ_OCPC01000005.1, on the reverse strand, counting down.
GATCGCCAGCGCACGCACCGAAACTTCGCCGACAACGGCGGGGTTGGTGGCAACGGTCGCCGCCCAGGCACTGTCGGGCTCACGCATGGCGGAGATGTCGGCGGTCGAGACATCTGCCGAGTAGATCTTGATGTCCTGCGACAGTCCTGCTTCGTCGACAGCGATCTTCACGCCCTTTGCGAACTCGTCATAGGGGGCGAAGAACACTGAGATGTCCGGGTTGGCCTGCAGCACCGAGCGAGCCTGGTTGGCATTGGAGTTGGCGATCGGATTGTCCAGCGTACCCATCTGTGCGGCTTCGACGATACCCGGATTGGCTTCCTTCACCTCTTCCCACGCGACATGGCGGCGGTCGAGCGGGGCAATGCCGGGTACGTAGACGTAACCGGCCTTCCATTCGGTGCCGTTATCCTTGATGGCCTGCTCCAGGGCGAGTTTGCCGAGCAGGTAATCCGACTGCTCGATTTGCGGGATGGCGTCGTTTTCGACATTAACGTCAAAAGCCACCACCTTGATACCGGCATCCACTGCACGTTGCGCGGCCTCCTTCATCGATTCAGTCAGCCCGTGCTGGATGATGATGCCGTCGACACCAAGCGCAATTGCCTGGTCAACCATGTCGGCCTGAAGGGCCGCGTCCTGACGGCTGTCGAGAACCCGGAGGTCGACGCCCAGCGCCTTGGCCTGCTGTTCGACGCCGGAAAGATAGGCCTGGAAGAAGTCGCCGGTGGAAAGGTAGCGGACAAGCGCGATCTTCACATCACCGGGATTGTCGAGCGGTGCCGGCATGTCTGCGGCCTGCGCGAAGCCTGCGGGAAGGGTGACGGCTGCGGCGGCCAGGCCTGCGATCAGGGCAAGGGCCTTTCTGCGAATGATTCTCATGCTGTTTTCCTCCGTTAAAGTGCTTGGTCTTGCTTAGTGGCCGCCGGCTTTTCTGGCCGACAGCGAGAATGTGAAGACAAGGGCGATAACCAGAACCAGACCCTTGATGAAATCCTGGGTGTAGTAAGGTGCATTCATCATCGTCAGCCCCTGCAGCAGGATGCCGACAAACAGCGCCCCCATCGAGGTGCCGAAGGCATTGGGCTTGGCAGCCCCCAGAACCGCAAAACCGATCAATGCTGCTGCAACCGCATCAAGCAGCAGATTGGTGCCCGAGGCGATGTCGCCGCGGCCCAGCCGGGCAGCCAGCAGCATGCCGCCGATCGAGGCCAGCACACCGGAAATCATGTAAGCCATGATCTTGTACTGGTTGACATTGGTGCCGGTCAGGCTGGCAGCCCGTTCGTTCGAGCCGATAGCGTACATAAGTCGCCCATGGCGGGTCAGTTCGAGGAACACCCAGACCAGCAAGCCGATCACGATGAGGAAGACCACTGGCGCTGGCAGCAGGTTCTCGAGCATGAAATCGAACCGGTGGCGGCCAAGCTGCAGGAACAGCGGCGAGAACGTGCCTTCGGCGGTCGAACCGTCGGGCAGTGTCATGCCCATTGCGATCGAGCGGCCTTCCGTGGGAATGCGCTGAAGCCCGACCAGCAGGAACATCATGCCAAGTGTCGCCAGCAGGTCGGGCACCTTGGTCTTGACGATCAGCAGGCCGTTGACCAAGCCGATGAACGCCCCCATCGCCAGACAGGCAATGATGGCGACGAATGCCGGCTGTTCCAGTACCACCATCATGTAGGCGGCCAGCATCATTGATGAGGTTGCAACCGAACCGATGGAAAGGTCGAAGCCGCCCACCACCAGGGTGCAGGTGACGCCCAGCGCCAGAATGCCGGTGATGGCCACCGACTGGAAGATGAACACCGCGCTGCGCGGTCCGGCAAACCCGTTTGCAAACACCGAGAAGAAGATCACCAGCCCGACAAGAAGCGCCAGGAAGCCGTAGCGGATGGCAATGTCGATGAGGCCGGATGAGCCCGGTTGCGGTTTGCGCGCGCCAGGACTGGTGCTTCCGGATGGGTTTGTCTGGTCCAGGTTCATGCTCATGCGAGTGCTGTCCTTGCGGCGCTGTCATTGTCGGTCAGTACAGCACCGGTTACTGCGGTCAGGATGTTGTTGATATCCACGTTCTCGTTGCGGAATTCGGCCGTGACCGAATGCTCGGTCATGACAATGATCCGATCGGCCACTTCCAGTGCTTCGTCGAGTTCGGCGACGAACACCAGCGTCGCACGGTTCTGCGCGGTCTCGCGGATCTTTCGGCCGATGTCACGGCGGGCACGGATGTCGACGCCCTGGAAGGGTTCGTCAAGCAGCAGCAGCCGGCACTCTTCGGCCAGCCAGCGCGCCAGCATCACCTTCTGCTGGTTGCCGCCCGAAAGCGTGCCAATGGGATCGGAATTGCTCCGGCAGACAATCGACAGCGCCTCGATCATCTCGTCAGCGGTTCTGCGCTCCTGAGAGCGACGGGCAAAGGATAGGTGGGAGTAGCGCGTCAGGAAGGGCAGGGTAATGTTGCGTGTGATGTCGAAATCGGCGACCACCGCGTTATTGGCCCGGTCCTTGGCCGACATGAACACGCCGTGCCGGATGGCGGCTTGCGGCGTGGCAGGCGCGTAATCCTGACCGTCGATACGGATCTGGCCGGCAGCAGGACGCCCGAGGCCGAACAGGCTTTGGGCGAATGCGCTTTTGCCGCTGCCAAGCAGGCCGGTGACGGCGACAACTTCGTTCTCGCACAGTTCGAGATCGAAGGGCGTGCTGTCGGGCAGAAGCCGTAGCTTCTCGATCTCCAGCACGCATCTGCCCGGCCGGGCGATGGTAATGTCCACGTCGGTCATCCGGTGGCCGAGCATGGCGTTCACAGCACCTTCGTAATCAAGAGAGTCGCCTTCAAAGACGCCCGAAATTTCACCGTCCCGCATCGAGACGATCCTGTCAGCAATGCGGCGGATGTCGGACATGCGGTGCGAGATGTAGAGCACCGCAACGCCCTTGGCCGCCAGCCGCTCGATCAACAGGAACAGCCGCTCAGCTTCCGAGGCCGAGAGCGAGGAGGTCGGCTCGTCGAGGATCAGCAATTGCGGGTCATGTGCCATGGCGCGGGCAATCGCGATCAACTGCCGGTCGGCCACGCCTAGCTCGGCAACCGACTGCCGGACATTGAGCGACAATCCCATCTGACTGGCGATACGCTCCGCCTCGGCATAGTTCTGCTGACGCTTGAGAAAGAAGCCGTAGCCCGGCTCGGCCAGCCGGTCGATCAGCAGATTGGAAGCGACGTCGAGATCCGGGATCACGCCGTCATTGATGTTCTGGTGCACGGTCACGACACCGGCGCGAATGGCTTCGGATGGCGACGAGGGTAGGAAATCCTTGCCGAGAAGGCTGATGGAGCCGGCGTCAAGCTTGTGTACGCCACTCAGGATCTTCACGAGGGTGGACTTGCCTGCGCCATTTGCACCCATCAGCACAGTGACGGAGCCGGCAGGAAGTGACAGATTGAGCTGCTTGAGGACACGATTGTCCCCGAACGACTTGCTCACACCCCGCAGATCGCAAAGAGTTCCGTTCATCCTGTCCTCCCGCTATGATGAGAACAGCAGCAATGACAAAAGTCAATACGTATTGACAAATGATTGACGAGAACACTAGGCTTGGCTGAAAAACAGCCTCGACTGTCAATTGGGAGGATAGTTTTGAGCAACAACTACAAACCTTTATCGCCGGAGACCCTGTGCCAGAGGCTGGGTGAACTCAACGTCATGAAGAAGGCTGTTGGTGCCAATGCCGATGCCTGGACGGTGCGCGAAGTGGGCGATGGCAATCTCAACCTCGTCTTCATCGTGGAAGGCGATGCCGGCAGCGTCATCGTCAAGCAGGCGCTTCCCTATGTGCGCCTGGTTGGAGACAGCTGGCCTTTGCCGCTCAAGCGGGCGTTCTTCGAATATCATGCATTGACCCGTCAGGAAGCGCGGGATCCGGGCAGCGTACCCGAAGTCCTGCATTTTGATGAAAGCCAGGCGCTGATCGTCATGGAACGCCTGCAGCCGCATATTATTTTGCGCCAGCAGACCATGGAAGGGCGCAAGGTTGCCGGATTGGGCAAGACATTGGGATTGTTTGCTGCACGCACCGCGTTCCGTGGGTCGGATTTGTCGATGACGGCGAAGGACAAGAAAGCCGATGTCGCGCTGTTCGCCGACAATGTCGAACTCTGCGACATCACCGAAGCGCTGGTTTTCACGGACCCGTATTACGATGCCGAGATGAACCGGCACACCACGCCGCAGCTTGACGGCATCGTGGCAGAACTGCGCAACGACACCGCGCTCAAGGTTGAGGTTCAGCACATGAAGCGCGCGTTTACCTCGCGCGGTGAAACCATGTGCCACGGTGATCTGCATGCCGGCTCTATCATGGTCACCGACGACGAGGCACGGATCATCGATCCGGAGTTTGCCTATTACGGCCCATTCGGCTTCGACATTGGCATGCTGATCGGCAATTACCTGATGGCCTACCACGCCATGCCGGCTCACATCTCAGATGCTGGCAAGTGCAGCGATTTCCAGGACTGGATTCTTTCCGTCATCGAGGAAACCTGGTCGGTCTTTAGGCAAGAGTTCCTGCGGTTGTGGCGCACTGAGCGTACCGGCATTCTTTATCCGAAGGCACTCTACGAGGAACAGGGGCATAACTTCGCGTCGGAAAGCGCCGCGGAGCAGCTGCTTGCCGAGATCTTCCGTGATCTCGTCGGCTTTGCCGGCATCGAAATGCATCGCCGCATTCTCGGACTGGCGCATGTCGCAGAGATCGACACCATCGAGGATGAGGACCTGAAGGCGCGCTGCGAAGCCAAGTGCCTGAAGCTGGGTCAATTCCTGGTCATCAACAGAAACCGCCTGACCGGCATGGATGCCGTATTGGCGGCAGCGCGGCGCGCTGAGACGGGAGCATAGCAATGAAGGTTGGCAACACACATTACCGGTCGATCTGGTTCGATGCAGAGAAGGCGAAGGTCATGATCATTGACCAGCGCTGGCTGCCGCACGAATTCCGGGTTGTCGAACTCGACGGGCTGGATGAATTTGCGACGGCGATCCGCGACATGTGGGTGCGCGGCGCACCTCTGATCGGCGCCACGGCCGCCTATGGCATCGCCATCGAGATGCAGCGAAATGCCTCTGATGAGGCGTTGGACAACGCCTGGGAGCGGCTGAACGAAACCCGGCCGACCGCGGTCAATCTGCGCTGGGCGCTGGATGAAATGCGCAAGGTGCTTTCGGCACTTCCCGAAAGCGAACGTGCCAGGGCGGCTTTCCGCAAGGCCGAAGAGATCAATGATGCCGATGTCGAGACTAACCGGATGATCGGTGTGCACGGTCTCGAGATCATCAAGAAGATTGCGGCCACCAAAAAGTCGGGTGAAGCAGTCAACATTCTGACCCATTGCAATGCTGGCTGGCTGGCGACGGTGGATTGGGGCACAGCCACCTCGCCCATGTATCACGCGGCGGCGGCGGGCATCCCCCTCCATGTCTGGGTCGACGAGACCCGTCCGCGCAACCAGGGCGCCCAGCTCACCAGCTGGGAAATGAACAGCCACGGCATCCCGCATCATCTCATCGTCGACAATGCGGGCGGGCATCTGATGCAGCATGGCGAAGTCGATCTGGTCATTGTCGGCACCGACCGCACCACCGCCTCGGGCGATGTCTGCAACAAGATCGGCACCTATCTCAAGGCGCTGGCGGCACACGACAACAATGTGCCGTTCTATGTCGCGCTGCCGTCGAGCACGATCGACTGGACGGTGGATGATGGCGTCCGCGAGATTCCGATCGAGGAGCGTGATGACCGCGAGGTGACCCACGTCTTCGGCCGTCTCGAAGATGGCAGCGTCGCCTCGGTGCAGATCTCGCCGGATGGAACGCCGGGCGGCAATCCGGCCTTCGACGTCACCCCGGCGCGGCTCGTGACCGGCCTGATCACCGAACGCGGCGTTGCTGAAGCGACACGCGAAGGCCTGCTGGAGCTGTTCCCGGAACGGCGCGACGCCGCCTGACCCTCACTCGCCCTGGGGCGCAGATGCCTCAGGCGAGCTTCATCATTGCTGCGGCACAGCTCCGGTTGGTGACCAGGTGGGTAGCATATCCGCCCCTGATGGCGGCAACGGCAGCGGGCACGCGTTCCTCACCGACCGACACCAGGATCCCCATGTCACGGTGGCGCAGCTCATCCAGTCCGATGCCCATCATCCGGTCGTCGAGCGGGCCGCTGATCGCGTCGCCCTTGGCATCGATGAAGCGCCCGCACATCACCCCGACCGCCCCATTGGAAATGTAGTCTTCCAGCTCCGCCCGTGTCGCAACGCCACTTGAAACGACGTGGCTGTCGGGATTGCAGGAACCCACGGCAAACAGCGTCTTGTTGCAGTCGCTGATGGCATCGAGCTGGTTGGCGATCAGGGATTCTGACCTCAGCATTGCCGCGTTCTCGGCAGTGCTCAGAATTGCCGGCACATGCAGGTTGATGCACTTGGCGGAGAATTTGCGCGCCACAATCGATGAGCAGACGTCGGCCGAGAAGCCGTAGGGCGTGGCCATCGATCCGACCAGTTGCAGCACCGTGAGGTCAGGTATGTTGGTCTGTTCAAGCCGCTCGGCTACATCGTAGATGGTCTTTCCCCAGGCCACGCCGAGCCTGTCCCCGGGCTGGATCAGGCTCGGCAGCCAGTCCGCGGCACCCCGGATGATACGGCTTGCGTGGTCGTCCTGACCGCCGGTTCCGTCGGGCAGCACATAGGCGGCCTTGAGTTCAAAGCGTTCGCGCAGCTCCAGCGCCGTCCGGTGCGTGTTGAAGGCTTCCGGCGACAATTTGGTATGGATGTAGCCGCGCTCGCGGGCTTCCTGCAGGTAGTTGACCACCGTCGCCCGCGACACCAGCAATTTGTTGGCGATCTCGCTTTGATTGAGGCCGTCATGATAATAAAGCCATGCGGTTTCGACGACGATATCCTCGCCGCTGATCTGCCTGGTTGAACGCCTGGTCGGATTTTGAGGCATTTCAATTCCTCGTCGATATATACATTTGACAACATGCAATGACTTTTGTCAAATGCAGCGAGTTCAAGTCGGCAGGAGAAGGTTAATGCGGCAAAACAGGTGGAATGACAAGGAAGCTCAGGCGCGGGTGGATGCAGCAGGTTCGGATCCCTCCGACCAGACACTGGCGATGAGGGTCTACTCCTCCCGCCTTATCGGTGCGGATCCTGACCTTGTCATGCACGGTGGCGGCAACACCTCGGTCAAGACCGAACGCATGGACCTTCTCGGAAATGTCCGGCAGGTTCTGCACGTCAAGGGCAGTGGTTGGGATCTCGATACGCTGGAGGCGCCGGGACTTCCCGGGCTCTGGCTCTCGCCTCTGCTGGAGACGCGCAAACTCGACGCCATGTCGGACGAGGCCATGGTCAACATGCAGCGTTCCAACCTGCTCGACTCCACGGCCCCCAACCCGTCGGTCGAGACCCTGCTGCACGCCTTCCTGCCGCATACCTTTGTCGATCACACCCACGCAACGGCATTTCTGGCGCTGGCCAACCTGCCGGATGCCGAGGCCGCAATCCGCGAGATCTTCGGCGACCGGCTGGCGGTTGTGCCTTACATCATGCCCGGCTTCGCGCTGGCCAAAAAGGCAGCCGAAGTGTTTGAAGCCAATCCCGATTGCGAAGGCCTGATTCTGCTCAAGCACGGCCATTTCACCTTTGGTGCCACTGCGCGCGAAAGTTATGACAAGGTGATCGAGCACACCAATATGGTCGAGGAATGGCTGGCGGCGCGTGACAAGGGCCGCAGCTTCAACCGTACCGTCCAGCGCAACCGCTCCATAGCGGATACGGATCTGGCCGCATCGGTTCTGCCGCTTCTGCGCGGCGCGATCGGGCGTGTGCGGGGAGCGCATCACAGCGGCGCCCCGCGGCCGGTGGTCATGGATGTCAGAAGCAGCGATGTGATCGATGCCTTCCTCAACCGCGGCGATCTTGAGCAACTGGCCCAACGCGGCGTCGCCTCGCCCGATCACGTCATTCGCACCAAGGGCCGCATGCTGAGGCTCAGCAAGCAGGATATGGCCAACGGAAGCGTTGAGACGCGCGTGGATGAGTTCGCCAAGGCTTACCACGCCATGTTCGAGACACAGAACCAGAGGTTCGGTGGCGGCAAGGTCATGCTGGAGCCGCACCCCTGTGTGGCCTGGATTGAAGGGCTCGGCATCGTTGGCATCGGCAAGGATGCATCCGCAGCCTCTGCTGCCGCTGATATTGCCGAACAGACCGTCGAAGTCATGACACTCGGTGAAGCGGCAGGCGGATTCCAACCCCTCGGACAGGATGATCTGTTCGACTTGGAGTACTGGTCGCTCGAGCAGGCCAAATTGGGCAAGGCCAGCGCCAAACCCTTCTCCGGGCAGGTGGTGGCCGTCACCGGCGGCGCCGGCGCCATTGGGCTTGCGACCGCCAAGGCTTTTGCCCGCGAGGGCGCCGCCGTTGCGTTGATCGACTTCAACGCCGAGGCCTGCAAGGCCGCAGCCGCCTCGATCGGTGAGAACTGTCTTGCCGTGGTTGCCGATCTGACGGAAAACGGTGCGGCGAGCAAGGCCGTGGCTGAAATCGTCGAACGCTTCGGTGGTCTCGATGTGCTGGTGTCCAACGCCGGTGCCGCCATCCCGGGCATGCTGCTTGACCTGGACGAGGAAACGCTGCGCTCGAGCTTCGAGCTCAACTTCTTCTCCCACCTCGCCATGGCGCGCGCTGCAGCACGGGTGTTTGCGGCTCAGGATCATGGCGGCCAGATGCTGTTTAACGTCTCCAAGCAGGCGGTCAATCCGGGCAAGGGCTTCGGTGCCTACGGACTTCCCAAAGCCACCACTTTCTTCCTAGTGCGGCAATTGGCGCTGGAACTCGGCGGTGCCGGCGTCCGGGTCAACGGCGTCAATGCCGACCGCATCCGCTCCGGCCTGCTGACCGACGACTTCATCAAGTCGCGCGCCGAGGCGAGAGGTGTCTCCGCATCCGATTACATGGCGGGCAATCTGCTCAAGGCGGAAGTCGAGGCGCATCATGTTGCCGATGCCTTCGTGGCGCTGGCCAGGTCAGAGCGGACCACCGCCCACGTCATCACCGTCGATGGCGGCAACATCGAGGCCGCGCTGCGTTAGGCGTTACCGCCTGGCCCATCCGTACTGCGTGCGGGTGGGCAGGCGACGCGTTGTTCACTTCACTGCGCCGGCCGGTTTCGCCGCCGGGATGTCCATGTTGGTGGGTCCCACAGCGGGCGTTTCCAGCAAATCTCCCAATCATGGTTTTCGACCGAAAGTGCTTCTTTGCCAAGGGTGTAAACCAAAGCATGCCCGCTGTCGGGATCCGCTCTTCATATTGCAAAGCAATATCGATTTGAATTGCATTAGGTCAGGAAAGGTGATCTTTTTGCTTTAGGGAGAAAGCATGTGCTGAATCAGCAAGCTCGTTCGACAAATAGAGTTGATGAAACCGATCAGTCTCGGGTCAATGTTTACAGGCTTCTGGCCCGACTTCTGCGCGAACCACCTGATGCATCTCTCATTTCCATTCTGACCCAGATGACGGGCGACAGTTCTGAGCTCGGCGAGGCAATTGCCGATCTCTCAAATGCTGCGGCCGGCACGAGTCTGGCCGATGCCCGCGACGAGTATGAAATGCTGTTCATAGGCCTCGGCCGTGGCATGCTAACCCCATTCGGCTCCTATTATCTGACCGGTTTCATGCATGAGAAGCCGCTCGCGCGCCTGCGCAACGACATGCGCCCGCTGGGCATAGCCCGCAACCACGATGTCAAGGATCCCGAGGATCACGCGGCCGCCCTGATGGAAATGATGGCAGGCCTGATCGACGGGACGTTTGGCGCAATCCAGCCCCTGACCGTCCAGAAACGGTTCTTCGACAGCCATGTGGGCAGCTGGACCCCGCATTTTTTCAGAGATCTCGAGACTTGTTCATCGGCGCGCTTCTTCAAACCTGTCGGCCGCATGGGACGCCTGTTCATGGCAATCGAGCAAGCCGCGTTCGAGATGTAGGCCGCCTTTGCGATGAGTGTTTGCAAATTGGGTAACGCAGTCCGGAGAAGACGCCCGGCCAGGCTGCAGCGGACGGGTAAAGGCGTCGAGAACTGGAGACCAAAATGAAGGCAAAGACCGAAGACACCACGACCGACCGTCGCGGTTTTCTGAAGTTCGCCGGGCTGGGTACGGTTGCCGGCGGCGCAGCTCTGGTCGCAGGCGGCGAAAGCCAGGCGGTCGAGCTTGCCGAGCCTGCGGGTGACGCCGGCTACCGGGAGACCGACCACATCAAGGCCTATTACGCCAGTGCACGGTATTAAGGCTTGTAATGCCAGCACGCGGTTCTGAGGAGGGCCCTTGCTGATCGTCCTGGAGACGTATTAAACCCAACGGAGGATACTATGCTCAGGAAGAAGGCAAATGGGGTTGCGCGAGGCTCCCGGCTGTCCTCGACGGTAGCAGAGCAGGGAGTGACGGCGATCGATCGCCGGACATTCCTCAAGCGTTCCGGTCTCACCATCGGTGGGGCGGCGGCCATTTCCACGCTTTCCGGCGGGATGGTCAAGCGCGCGGAAGCTCAAACAGCCGCAGGCACCGCAGACGTCGTAACCAGAAAATCGGTCTGCACGCACTGCTCGGTCGGTTGCACGGTTATTGCTGAAGTCGAGAACGGGGTCTGGACCCGTCAGGCGCCTGGCTATGATTCCCCGTTCAACATCGGCGCCCACTGTGCCAAGGGCGCCTCGGTGCGCGAGCATGCGCATGGCGACCGCCGTCTGAAGTATCCGATGAAGCTGGTCGGCGGAAAGTGGCAACGCGTCTCCTGGGACGAGGCCATCAACGAGATCGGCGACAAGATGCTTGAGGTGCGCGAGACCTCGGGGCCGGATTCGGTCTACTGGCTCGGCTCAGCCAAGTTCTCCAACGAACAGGCCTATCTGTTCCGCAAATTCGCGGCCTACTGGGGGACGAACAACGTCGACCACCAGGCCCGCATCTGCCATTCGACCACGGTGTCCGGTGTTGCCAACACCTGGGGCTATGGTGCGATGACCAACTCTTACAACGACATCCACAATGCCAGGTCGATGATTCTGATCGGCTCGAACCCGGCCGAGGCGCATCCGGTGTCGCTGCTGCACCTTCTCAAGTGCAAGGAAGAGAACAATGCGCCGTTGATCGTTTGCGATCCGCGCTTTACCCGCACCGCGGCACATGCCGACGAGTTCGTGCGTTTCCGGCCCGGCACCGACGTGGCGCTGATCTGGGGAATTCTCTACCACGTCTTTGAGAACGGCTGGGAAGACAAGGAGTACATTTCCTCCCGTGTCTGGGGTATGGACCAGATCCGTGAAGAAGTGAGGAAATGGAACCCCGGCGAAGTTGAGCGTGTAACCGGTGTGCCTGGCTCGCAGCTCGAGCGGGTCGCCCGTACGCTGGCTGAAAACCGTCCGGGCACCCTGATCTGGTGCATGGGCGGTACCCAGCACACCAACGGGTCTTCCAATACCCGCGCCTACTCGATCCTGCAGCTCGCCCTGGGCAACATCGGCACGAGCGGCGGCGGCGCCAACATCTTCCGTGGCCACGACAACGTGCAGGGCGCAACCGACCTCGGCGTGCTTGCCGATACGCTGCCCGGCTATTACGGCCTGTCGGCGGGGGCCTACGCTCACTGGGCGCGCGTCTGGGGTGAGGACCTCGATTGGCTGAAAGGTCGTTTTGCCACCATGCAGGGCAAGGACGGCAAGGACAAGTTGATGATGAACGAGACCGGAATTCCGGTATCGCGCTGGATCGACGGTGTTCTGGAAGCCAAGGAGAATCTGGAGCAACCTGATCAGACCAAGGTCATGGTATTCTGGGGTCATGCGCCGAACTCGCAAACCCGGCTGCCGGAAATGCAAAAGGCGATGGGGATGCTCGATCTTCTGGTTGTCGTTGATCCCTATCCGACCATGACCGCGGTGCTTCAGGACCGCCAGGACGGCGTCTATCTGCTGCCGGCCTCGACCCAGTACGAGACCTACGGCTCGGTGACGGCGTCCAACCGCTCGATCCAGTGGCGTGAGGCCGTGGTCGAGCCGCTGTTCGAATCGCTGCCTGACCACATCATCATGTACAAGTTCGCCAAGAAGTTCGGTTTTGAGGATCGTCTGTTCCGCAACATCGAGGTCAACGGTGAGGAGCCGCTGGTCGAGGACATTACCCGCGAGTGGAACCGGGGCATGTGGACCATCGGCATGACCGGACAGTCTCCCGAGCGGTTGAAGTCGCACATGGAGAACCAGCACACCTTCGACAAGACCACCCTGCGTGGTGTCGGTGGTCCGCATGATGGTGAATTCTATGGTCTGCCATGGCCGTGCTGGGGAACACCCGAAATGAAGCACACCGGTTCGGCCAACCTTTATGATGTGTCAGTTCCCGTTGCCAAGGGCGGCATGGGCTTCCGTGCCCGCTTCGGCGTCGAGCGCAATGGCGACAATCTGCTGGCCGAAAACAGCTGGCCGGTCGGTTCGGAGATCGAGGATGGTTATCCTGAATTCACCATGGCCATGCTCAAGGGCCTCGGCTGGGACCAGGACCTGTCTCCGTACGAGCGCAGGATGATCGAATATGTCGCCGGCATCATCAAGGAACGCCCGAATGAGGAAGAGGTCGGCGAGACCTCGCATCAGGGCGAAATCCCGTCGGACTATGACGACAAGGTCGGAGGCGTGAACTGGAAGGTCGATCTTTCCGGCGGCATCCAGCGCGTCGCCATCAATCACGGTTGCGCACCCTATGGCAACGCCAAGGCTCGCGCTGTGGTCTGGACCTTCCCGGACCCCGTGCCGCTTCATCGCGAACCACTCTACGCGCCCAATCGCGAGCTTGTCGCCGACTACCCGACGATCGCCGACAAGACTTTCTGGCGTGTGCCGACAGCCTACAAGTCGATCCAGGACGTTGATCATTCCAAGGACTTTCCGCTGGTCATGACCTCCGGGCGTCTGGTCGAGTATGAAGGTGGCGGTGATGAATCCCGCTCCAATTCATGGCTGGCCGAATTGCAGCAGGACATGTTCGTCGAGATCAACACCTTCGACGCCAACAATCTCGGCATCCGGGACCGTGACACCGTCTGGCTGCACAGCCCGTCCGGTGCCAAGATAAAGGTCATGGCGATGCTGACCGAGCGGGTCGGTAGGGGCGTCGTCTTCTGTCCGTTCCACTTCGGCGGGCATTTCCAGGGTGTGGACCAGAGAGACAAGTATCCTGAAGGGGCTGATCCGATCGTGCTTGGGGAAGCGTGCAACACCGCGCAGACCTATGGCTACGACATGGTCACGCAGATGCAGGAATCCAAAACCACGCTTTGCCGCATCGAACGGGCATAGGGAGGATAAACACTATGGCTAGAATGAAATTCCTCTGCGACGCTGAACGCTGCATCGAATGCAACGCCTGCGTCACCGCCTGCAAGAACGAGAACGAAGTGCCTTGGGGCATCAACCGCCGGCGCGTCGTCACCATCAATGACGGCAAGCCGGGTGAACGCTCGATCTCGGTCGCCTGCATGCACTGCTCGGACGCGCCGTGCATGGCGGTCTGCCCAGTGGATTGTTTCTACCAGACGGCAGACGGCATCGTGCTGCACGACAAGGATCTGTGCATCGGGTGCGGCTATTGCTTCTATGCCTGCCCCTTCGGCGCGCCGCAATTCCCGCAAGCCTCGAACTTCGGTTCCCGCGGCAAGATGGACAAATGCACTTTCTGCGCCGGCGGACCGGAGGAGGACACCTCCGCTGCCGAGTTTCAGAAATACGGCCGCAACCGTATAGCCGAAGGCAAGTTGCCGCTGTGTGCCGAGATGTGCTCGACCAAGGCGCTGCTGGCCGGAGATGGCGACACTGTCTCGCAGATCTACCGCGAGCGCATCGTTGCCCGGGGTTTCGGCGCCGGGGCCTGGGGCTGGGGTACAGCCTACGAGCAGAAGGGCGGTTGATCGGCATTCGCCCATCACAGTCTGAGCGGCCGGCGGGGGCTTGCCTGCCGGCTGAGTGGTCGTCGCCAGATCGTATCCGGACACCGGGAGTTCACCGATGAAGCATCTCACGACGCGCCGCGCGTCTGCGCGCTACCTTCTACCTGGCATCGCCTTTGCGCTGCTGGTTCTCACCGGGCTGGTGCTGCCGCCTGAGGCCAAGGCTCAGAGTTCGGTTCGCCCACCGGAAAATGCAACGACCTCCATCGCACCGCCCGGTCCGCCCCTGCAGGGCGGGGTTCAGGGCACCGCATCGGATGCGGATATCTGGCGCGACATCCGGCAGGGCGAGGTCGGCACCGTACCGATCCCCGACAAGTCCGCCGGTCTGATGATCCAGTCCCAGGGCGAGGACTGGCGGCTCCAGCGCAAGGGCCCGATGAATGATTACCTGGGCTATGCCATGCTGGCCACGATCGTCCTGCTGGCGGTGTTCTTCGCAATTCGCGGCCGCATCAAGGTCGAGCACGGAATGTCCGGCGTCAAGATCAAGCGTTTCTCCACGCTTGAGCGGATGAGCCACTGGCTGATGGCGCTGTCCTTCATCACACTGGGCATCAGCGGGCTCAACTTCACTTTTGGCCGTTCGCTGGTCTTGCCGGTCATTGGAAAGGACCTGTTCGGCCCCTTGTCGGGCTTCCTCAAGGCCACGCACAACTACACCGCCTTTGCCTTCATGATCGGGCTCGCTCTCGCTTTTGTGCTTTGGATCGTCCACAACATCCCCGACCGGACCGATCTCAACTGGCTGGCCAAGGGTGGCGGACTGATTGGCAAATCAAACCATCCTCCGGCAAAGAAATTCAACGCCGGTCAGAAGCTGATCTTCTGGGGCGTGATGCTGCTCGGGCTGTCGGTGTCGGTCTCGGGCTGGGCGTTGCTGTTCCCCTTCGAGCACCAGCTGTTCACAGGCACTTTCGCGCTTCTCGGCAATATCGGCATCGACGTACCGGCTATACTCGGGCTGCCCGAGCCACCCTACAGCGCCATCCAGGAGCAGCAGTTCAACAGCGTTTGGCATAGTATTGTCGCGGTGGCGATGATCTGTCTGATCTTTGCCCATATCTATATCGGCACGATCGGGATGCAGGGTGCCTATGACGCCATGGGCTCGGGCGAAGTCGACCTTAACTGGGCGCGCGAGCACCATTCGCTGTGGGCGGAAGAAGTGGTGGCCCGGAAGCCCGAGCGGATATCACCCGCACCGGCCGAGTGATGACGGCAAGGAAGAGAACATGAAAGCATTTCTTCTCAGCATTGTAGTCCTGCTGCTGATTGTTGCGGGGGCCCGGTTCGGCCTCAAGCCGCTGCTGGAAACTCCGTCGGCGGTGGCTTATTCGACAGATAATGTGCGCCTTGACTGACAGGCTGCGCCTTCCGCATGCACGGTCCGCCTGGCATGACGACCGGCCTCAAAACATGGATATGACGAGATGAGCGACGAAACCTTCAACCTGTCGATGCGGAAATTTCTCAAGCAGGTCGGTGTGACATCCCAGCAGAAGATCGAAGAGCTGGTGCGATCGGGTGCAGCGGGCAACGGACCGTTGAAACTCAAGATGGTGCTGACGGCCGAAGGCACTGACATGCATCATGTCGTCGCCGGCGAAGTCGAGTTGCCCTGACCCACAGCATGCTGCCAGATCCGGAATTTCCGCCGCTTTTGATAGGCCACGCGGTGCCTGCGTCGCAAGACCCGTTGGCCGTGGCGCTCGAGGGCATGAGCGAAGGCAAGCTTCAAGCCGGAGATCTGTTCTGGTCGAGGGCGGAAACCCACGCCCGCGCCGCGATCATTCTCGAGCCCGATTGCCCCTTGGACAAGGCACTGCAGATGGCGCCGCTGCTGATGGTTGCGATCGGCGATGCGCTGGGCGCCATCGGACCGCCAAATCTTGCTTTGATGTACCGGTGGCCGTCAACGCTGCTTGCCAATGGCGGCGAAGTCGGCGAGGTGTTTCTGAGGACGCCTGGAAGTGCCGGACCTGAAGACACGCCCGGATTTATGGTTCTGGGATTTTCGATCGCACTGAGCCTGCCGCCCGAGATCACCGACGCGCCGGGGCTTGCAAGCCACGCCACCGCGCTGTTTGAGGAGGGCTGCGGCGATCTTGACCGGACCCAGGTGATCGAGGCAGTGGCGCGGCATTTCCTGTCCTGGGTTGACGCCTGGGAGCATGATGGATTTGCCGCCGCCCACGCAGACTTCCTCGGACGCATGCAACCCTCGGACACCGTTGCCGTTCAGGTCGGACCGGTGAGACATGAAGGCCGGATGATCGGCATAGATGAAGACGGCGGCTTGCTGCTCAATGGCACCGGCGGTGCCCGCGGCCTGTCGCTTGCGCAAGGACTGGGGATGGCCGGTGACAGCGGTGAATGACAAGACGGGGCGCGTGATCTGGAAATCCGCCGGACAGCACCTGACCCACAGGCTCGACAACGGCTGGCTTGCGGTGAGCGGGGACTTTCTTCGCGCCTATTACACGCGGCCCGAGATCCATCCGGTCGAGGAAAGCTGTGCCGTCGAACATGCGCTGTTTGAGCGGCTGATGGCCGACCCTTTCGCGCCGGTCAGCGCCGGGGAACTTGCCAAGATCGCCGATCCGGATGCGGCGGAAAACTACACCGTGGTGCTGCGGTTTCGCGATCACCTGGTCGCCAAGGGGTCGATCGAGGCTGGCTATGCCTCGCTGTTCACGCCCGGGGCGCCGCTGGTCCCGCCGGTCTTCATCAGCCAGATGGCGCATCTGATCATGGGCAATATCCTTTTGGGCGAAACCGATGCGATGGTGGCGCGCGCGGCCGAGCTGTTCTTCCGCGAGCAGACCGCGACCACCTCCAATGAGCGGATGATGCTGGCCGATGCCGAGGTGGTGGAAACCCGCGCCCGGCAAACCGCGCTTCTGGCTCTAAGCGATCCCCGCCGCACCGAAGTCGATCTTGAAATTCTCAATGCCGAGGGCGCCGGGGATTACTGGGCTCGTGCCGACCGCTTCGACCTGGCGCTCGACTTCCGGTTTGCCGAGCCGGGGCAAGATGCCTTTGCCCGGCTGGTCGAACGCTGGATCAGGCATTTCCTCGACATGCGGGTCCGGGTGCAGCCGCTGCAGTCGGTCAAGGAACAGCGCTGGTCCTGGCACGTCGGCCTTGACGCGGAGGCAACCCGTATCCTCAACGCGCTCTACGAGGGCGAATATCTTCCGGAGCAGGGCCAGGGCAGCATCGTTGCCTTGTTCCGGATGGAGTTTCTCGACTTCGACCGGGTGATCGACAGGATGCGCCGAAAGCCAGCCTTTCTTGGTCTGGCTGTCGACGCCCATGATCGCATTCGCATGAAGCCACAGAATCTGCTGATCAACTTGCCGCTCAATCCGTTGCTTCAGTAGCGCTCGGGAATCACTGCTGTCCGATCAGAAGCGTGCAGGCGTGACTTTGCGCGGCCGCGTACCTGTCGCGCCCGCAGGTGTCGCCCGACAAAGGCATACATGACTACTCGGCGCTGACCGAAATTGCCGTGATCTTTCCAACGCCGCTGTCGCCAGCAGACTCATACTCGATGGTAACCTTGTCACCAGCGCTCAGCCCGTCCGGGACCAGATCACCGGCGGGCGTGAGATCCCAGACGGTCTTGTCGTCCAGCACCAGCACACGATCGACCCGGTCATAGGCGACGACGACGCCTCCAGTCGTGTCGGCCAGAGCCGGTGTTGCAAGAATGGAACCGAGAAGTGTGATTGCAGATAACAGGCGCATGACTTCCTCCGTACGACGTGGTGAAACAAGATATGCGCCTGTCCGCTCACTCCCGCAAGAGGGGTTGGAAGCCCTTCAACCCAACTCCGGGCTGGCTCTATTTCTCGTTGAGAAAATCTTCCACCCTGAGCCCCCGGCGGCCGGCTTCCAGATAATCGTCTGTGGTTCTGGTGCGGCGCGGGCGTGCAATGGCGAAGGGATCCGCCCCGTCGCGCGACAGCGCTTCGAGCCGGCAATCCTCGCACATGTGGATCAGGGCCCGGCGCTCGTCGCTGTCAAACATCCGGTTGCCCTCAAGCCGCTTTTCCACTGCGCGAAGCATGCCACCGGCAGCAAAGGCCTTGCCGCAGGAGGTGCAACAGGCCGGCTCGTCCTCGTGCAATGTGACTGGCTGCATGACGGCTGGCGACAGGTTGTAGCGCGGCTCCAGCCGGATCGCCGATTCCGGGCAGGTGGTTTCACAGATGCCGCACTGAACGCAGGCCGCTTCGACAAAGCGCAATTGCGGAGTGCCCGGCGTGTCGCGCAACGCATCGGCCGGGCAGGAGGAGGTGCAGGCCATGCACAGCGTGCAGGCTTCCGCGTCGACCAGCACGTTCCCGTAGGGCGCGCTGTCCGGTAGAGCCATGATGGGGGAGACAGGCTCGCCGGCATCGGCCAGCACACCGAGTGCCGCGCGCGCCACGTCCCGCTTTCCGCCGAACGGCGCTGGTGCGGAGCGTGTGAGTTCCGGCAGGTCCGGCAGCGCGTAAAGCGTGGATTCCACTTTATCCGGATCGGTTTCCAGCATGGTCACGATCCGCCCGCCGGTATGGCCAAAGCCCGACAACAGGGTTTCCATCAACTGGCTTTCTTCCGCAACCGCACTGAATTCTTCCGCCTTGCGCGGATCGCCGAGCACCACGATCTGCCGGAACCCTGCAGCCAGCGCTGCTGCCATCACATCGTGGCCGACACCGCTGGTCGCATGCATCTCCAGCGGAATAACCCTTGCAGGCAGACCGCGGCCCAACCGCGCCATCGCCCCGATCAGTGGCGTTCCGTGGCTTGCATCGTGCAAGAGCAGAACTGGGGCCTTGCCTTTCGCGGCAAGGTAGGTCCGGGCCAATGTCTGGATCTTCAGGATCTGGTCGCTGCGCGTCGGATAGGCATAGGCCACCGCTCCGGTCGGACAATGGGCGGCACAGTTGCCGCAGCCGCCGCAGATGCCAGGATCGACGGTGATGATGTCGCCCTGACCGGTGATCGCGCCGGCGGGGCACTGGTCGATGCACTTGTTGCAGCCGGTCTTCCGCGACCGTTCATGGGCGCAGATCGAGGCGTCATAGGTGACGTAAAGCGGCTTCTCGAAGCTTCCGACGTAATCCGACGCCTCTATCACTGCTTCCAGGATCGCCACCGGATTGCCGGGGTCGGCCCGGAAGTAGCCGTCGCGCCCATGAGCACGGGTAAACAGCGCGGTCTCGCCCGAGATGTCGAAGATCACGCTGCAACTGGTTTTCGCCCCGTCACGCGGCATGGCGAACTCCGGCTTGGCGCGCGACGACGGCAGCATCGCGGCATAGCCGTCCACGACCAGCTCAAAGGCGCCAAGCGAACCGGTCGCAGTGCTCACGTGGCCGGCGAAGATCGGAAACTCGAGCTCGGACGGCAGCACGAGATCCTCCACTGCGCTGAGCAGCAGTGTCACCGACAAGGACCGGTTCAGCCGTTGCGCGGCATCGAACGCAGCCTGTCCGGCCCCGACCACCAGGCACAGCCCGTCGCTCTCGATGGCCCTGAGCCGCGCGGGGGCTATTGGCAGGGCGGCTGCTGTCAGCAGCGCCGCGATCTTGGGCGTCTTCGCGGCACTGTCGGCGCTCCAGCCCGCCATCTCGCGGATATTGACGAATGACAGCGCGTTGTGACCTTTTTCCGCGGCAATTTCCTCAAACAGCGGACGTTCCTGCGTGCAGGCAATACAGATCGGCGATTCTTTAGCGAGCGCGGTCTCGACCGCTCCCAATTCACTGCGGCAAAGCTGGGTGTGACCCGAGACTTCGCCATAGGCCGACCCCAGTTTCGCCGGATCGACGGACATGGTCTTTTCGCAGTTGCATACGAATAATCTGGTTGCGTCCAAAACCATCGGGGTGCCCTTGTTGTCGCTTGCAAACAGCTTATACTTTCAACGGGAAGAGACAACCGTGATTGCCTCGAGACCGGGGAGGAACTGGCAGGCGTGTCGCGGGAACTGACGATCATGCTGGGAGTGATTGCCGAGAAGCGGCAATCCGTTTCCCGCTGGGCAAAAGACTACTGGATACCCGTCGGCGTGATGCTGGCACCCGCAGATCTCAATGCCGGCGATATCCTCGTCAGCGGCGACCGCATGACCCGCTACTACATGGGGCGCGTCGATCTCACCTGTTATGCCGCCGACACCGATGCCTATGTCGAAAACTTCGACAGCGGAAATCCTGCACTCTATGTGGTGTTGCGGCGCGACAGCGAGAACGATCATCCGCTCGACTGGTTTGTCCAGAGCGTCACCGCCTCTCCACATGCTGCTCAGGATTACGAGGTCGGCAGCGAAGACATCATCGAACGCCTGCCGATGCCGCCTGAGATTGCACAGGCGATTCTCGAGTTTCTCGACGCCTACCATGTCGAGACGCCGTTTCTGAAACGGCGGCGCGACAAGCTGGATGTAGAGGAACAGAAATTCGGCAAGCAGCCGATCTTTCTGGGCCGCAAGCGCTCAGACCGGGGGGATCTCGATGGTTGAAGACAAGGAAGGGTTTCTCTCACGCTGGTCGAAACGCAAGCAGGCGCAACGGGCCAATCCCGGCGTCGATCCCGACGATGAGGCGCCTGCGGCCGCACCGGTGGTCATCGATGAAGAGCAGCTGGAAGCCGAGCGCAGTGAAGCGGAAGCCAACCGGCTGGCGGCCGAGGCAGTCGATCTGGACAAGGTCGAGTATGGTTTCGATTTTTCGCTTTTCATGAAGCGCGGCGTACCGGATGCCCTGCGCAAGAAGGCATTGAAGAAATTCTTCAACTCCAATCCGGTGCTGGCCAATCTCGATGGCCTGAATGATTACGACGAGGATTACAACAACCCGCTGCATATGGTCTACAAGTCGTCCTGGGACGTCGGCCGGGGTTTCCTGACGGAGGCTGAAAGGGCGCTGCAACAGGCAACAGGCCGTCTCACGCAGGAGCGACCACAGGCTGAGGCGGATGAGGTAGACCTGCCCGGGGAACCGGAAACCGACGCGGCGGAAATTGCTGCTGAGGAACAAACAGGCGATGAAGAACACGCGGCTGCCGATAGTAACGGCGGACAAACCGGCGAGGTCCAGCCGGTCGATGCGCCGCAGGATTCGCAAACCGGGGAAGCCGAACAGCCGCAACAAAAGCGTGTTTCGATCAGGCAGCGGCTGAACGGATGATGGGCGTGTCAGACGTTGGGATCCGCCAGATGATTGCGCAGCATTTCGCTGTAGGTGGCGGCCATTTCGGTAACAAAGGCTTCGTGATCAGCGACGTCGATGACGTTCTTGGCGACAAACGCATTGTAGCGCGCAGCGCCATACAGGAATGCCATGTGGACCTCGGTGGCGGGGATCTTGGCGTTGGCCTTGTTGGCGGTGCGGACAAACCGGTCGGCAAGCCTGACGAATTTTTCCGTTGCGGTGCTGTCCATCGCGGGCATTCTCCATCAAATAATTACTGTCGAAGCGCCACACCAGCACCGGAGTCCGAAGTTGGAATGAGAGCTGCGACAACTGCGGTTTACTATCGGCCATGGGGTACGCAGTGACAATCGCCATCGACCAGGTTCTGGAACAGCTCAAACGGGTCAAGGGGCCCGACTTGAACGGCAACATTGTCGATCTTGCGCTTGTTTCGGATATCGCGGCGAGCGGCGATCAGGTTGCGTTTTCGATCACGGTGCCTGCCGATCGCGCGGCGCAACTGGAGCCGTTGCGCGCCGCAGCGGAAAAAGCGGCCCTGGCTGCTCCGGGTGTTGCCAGGGCGCTGGTCACGCTGACCGCGGACAGCAAGGCACAGCTCGCGCCGGTGCGCTCGGCACCCTCCATCAAGCAGGCTGATGCGGTTCCTCCGCCGATGCAGAAACGGGCACCACAGCCGCCCCAAGCGCCGGCCGCCAAGGCTTCCGTTCCCGGTGTCGGGGCGATCATCGCCGTTGCCTCCGGGAAGGGTGGTGTCGGCAAATCCACCACCGCGGTCAACATTGCGCTCGGGTTGCACGCCCGCGGACTCAAGGTCGGCGTTCTTGATGCCGACATCTACGGCCCGTCATTGCCACGGCTGCTCAATATCTCGGGCCGGCCGCAGAGCGGTGGCGACCGCGTCCTGTTGCCACTGGAACGCCATGGGCTGAGAGTCATGTCGATGGGGTTCATGGTCGCCGAGGACACTGCCACAGTCTGGCGTGGCCCGATGATCATGCAGGCCCTGACCCAGATGCTGCGCGAAGTCGCCTGGGGTGAGCTCGATGTGCTGATCGTCGACATGCCGCCGGGCACCGGTGACGCGCAACTGACCATGGCGCAAAACGTGCCATTGGCTGGTGTCGTGATCGTCTCGACACCGCAGGATCTCGCTCTCATCGACGCCCGCAAGGGGCTGAACATGTTCCGCAAGGTGGATGTGCCCATTCTCGGGCTGATCGAGAACATGAGCTATTTCACCTGTCCCGATTGTGATGGCCGGCACGCGATTTTCGGCCATGGCGGCGCCCGCGCCGAAGCCGAGCGCATCGGTGCGCCGTTTCTGGGCGAAGTGCCGCTGGTGATGCAGATCCGTGAGACATCAGACAGCGGCGCCCCCATCGTCGTGTCCGATCCGCAGAGCGTCCAGGCGCAAATCTACCGTGACATCGCCGGGCTGATCTGGGAGCGCCTGGGGGAAGAGCGGTTGCTGGCGGGAGGCGACGGTTAGCCATGCAGGATTTTTCGGCTGCATTCGGGCTTGCATTCGGTTTGATCGCTTCGGGCGATGCGGATCTGTTCGAGATTGTCGGCCTGTCCATGCGCGTCAGCCTCACCGCGCTGCTGCTGTCGTGTCTCATCGGCTTCCCCATCGGCGCGTTGCTGGTGGTCCGCAAGTTCTTCGGCCGTGGCATCGTCATTGCCCTGGTCAATTCGATGATGGGCTTTCCACCGGTGGTAATCGGGCTGCTGGTCTATCTGGCGCTGTCGCGCGCCGGCCCCTTGGGGTGGCTCGGTCTGCTCTACAGCCCGGCGGCGATGATCATCGCCCAGACCCTGTTGATCGCGCCGATTGTCGCCGCCCTGTCGCGCCAGGTGCTCGAAGCCCTGCAGGCCGAGTATGACGAGCAGTTCCGCTCGCTCGGGGTTTCGCGTGGCTCGGCCATGCTGGCGCTGATCGTTGACGGTCGCTACGGCCTCGTCACCGTCGCGCTGGCAGGCTTTGGCCGCGCCGTGGCGGAGGTCGGAGCGGTGATTATTGTTGGCGGCAATATCGAACATCTGACCCGGGTCATGACCACGGCGATTGCACTCGAAACCTCGAAGGGGGACCTCGGCATGGCGCTGGCGCTCGGGATCATCCTGATGAGCATCGCGGTGTCGGTCAATCTCGGCGCAAGCGCGCTGCGCGCCATCGCCGAAAGGCAGGCCTATGCCTGACACCGTACCGTTCGCCCCGCCGGATAAACCTGACAAGGGACCGCCGACGCCGCGCGATCGCTTGTTGCCAGGCGCGCTGCGGCTCGACCGGCTTACGCTGCAGGTTGCCGGGAAAACCCTGGTCGACATCGAAAAACTGGAGCTGGAACCGCGCTCTGTTACAGTGGTCATGGGCCCCAATGGCGCCGGCAAGAGCCTGTTCCTTCGCCTCGTTCACGGCCTGATCCCGCCGTCCAGCGGCTGGGTCAGCTGGGGCGAGGTTGCCTGCGGTGAGGCGACCCGCTCGACCCAGGCAATGGTTTTCCAGAAACCGGTGCTGCTGCGCCGGTCGGTGGCGGCCAATCTCGATTTTGTGCTGCGTCGCCGTGCCGGATCCAGGGCCGAGCGCCGGGCCCGGCGTGACGAATTGCTGGCCCGGGTCGGGCTTGCCGGCCAGGCCGAGCAGCCCGCACGGTTGCTGTCGGGTGGCGAGCAGCAGCGGCTGGCGCTGGCGCGGGCGCTTGCCACCCTCCCTAAGGTGTTGCTGCTGGATGAACCGACCGCCAGCCTCGATCCCGCGTCGGTGCAGATGATCGAGCAGATCGTGCTGGCAGCCAGCGCGGAGGATACCAAGGTGATTTTCGTCACCCATGATGTGGGCCAGGCCCGGCGGCTCGCCGATGACGTGGCATTCCTGCATCACGGTCGGCTGATCGAACATCGGCCGGCAGCCATTTTCTTCACCAGCCCGGCATCCGAAGCTGTCGATGCATATCTGGCGGGCCGCATTGTGCTCTAAGCTTAAGCCGAAACCTTGTTGCGGAGAAAGACAGACATGACAATGAAACCTGCCGTTCTCGGAGCTGCACTACTCTCCAGCCTTGCAGCTGCCGCGTCGGCAGAAGCCCCTTCGATCCTGGTCCAGTCGACCACATCGACACAGAATTCCGGCTTTTATGACTACATTCTGCCTATCTACAAGTCCGAGACCGGTGTGACGGTGAACGTGGTCGCCGTGGGCACCGGGCAGGCGATCAAGAACGCCCAGAACTGTGATGCGGATGTTCTCCTGGTCCACGCCAGGGCGGCGGAAGAGAAATTCGTCGACGGCGGCTTCGGCGTGGCGCGCTCGAACCTGATGTACAATGATTTCGTCATCGTCGGCCCGGCTGCTGACCCTGCCGGAATTGACGGCGGCAGTGATGCCGTCGCAGCGTTGAGGACCATTGCCGAGAAGAAGGCATTGTTTGCATCGCGCGGTGATGATTCCGGCACCAACAAGGCTGAACTCAGACTTTGGGACGAGGCGGGCGTCGACACCAAGTCCGCCTCCGGCGGCTGGTACCGTGCCACCGGATCCGGCATGGGCGCGACACTCAATGCCAGCGTCGGCATGGGCGCCTACACGATCTCGGACCGTGCCACATGGATCAGCTTCGGCAACAAGGGCGATTACAGGATCACTGTGGAGGGCGATCCGGTGCTGTTCAACCAGTATGGCATCATTCTGGTCAATCCCGAGAAGTGCCCGAGCGTGAAAGCCGATCTCGGCCAGCACTTCATCGACTGGCTCACCTCCCCGCAGGGGCAAGAGCTGATCGATGATTTCAAACTCGACGGCAAGCAGCTGTTCTTCGCCAACGCGAACAGGTGATCAGCTGTCGATCCCGAAGCCGGTGAAGGGCAGGAACGATACCAGTTCGCCTTTCTCCACCGATGTCACGTCCTCGGTGATTTCGATCAGGCCCGTTGCCTGCCGCAAACCGGAAATCAGCCCGGACCCGTCACGGGCAAATTTGTGCGCGATGGGTCGGCCGTCCGGACCGGGCTCCAACCATCCGCGCCAGAATTCGCGTCGGCCGGGCTTCTTGCGCGGCACCTCGAAACCGGCAGCCACCGGGAACCGGACCGGCTCCTGGTATCGGCCGCCGCCGAGCACGGTGAGCGCCGGGCGCACATAGAGCAGAAAGCAGACAAAGGCAGCGACCGGGTTGCCAGGCAGGCCGAGAAAGATGCAGTCGCCAATCTGGCCGAAGCTCATCGGTCTGCCGGGTTTGACCGCGATCTGCCAGAGGTGACGCGTTCCCAGCGCGTCGATGGCATTGATGATGTGATCCTCGTCGCCGCGGGACGCGCCACCACTGGTCAGGATCACGTCATGGCTTGCGGAAACTTCTGACAGTGTGGACTCAATCAGCTCCGCGTTGTCGGGAAGGATGCCGAGGTCGGTGATCTCGCAGGGCAGGGTGCCCAGCAACGCATGCAGCATCGGGCGGTTTGAATCATAGACCTGGCCCTGGGCGATCGCTGTGCCCGGTTCGAGCAATTCGTCGCCATTCGACAGGATCGCGACACGTAAGCGTTTGCGCACCGCGATTTCCGGAAGGCCGAACGAGGCCAGCGCCGCCATGTCTTGCGGCCTGAGCCGTGCGCTGGCGTCGAGCACCGGCGTATTGGCGGCCACGTCCTCGCCGGCCAGACGGGCATTGGCGCCGCGCTGGAGATCCAGTGGAACGGAAACCTCGTCGCCCTCGACCGTGCAATCTTCCTGCATCGCCACCGTGTCAGCGCCTTCGGGCATCGGGGCACCGGTGAAAATCCGTGCTGCCTGGCCCGGTTCAATGCGGTAGCTGCTCAAATCCCCTGCGGCGATGCGGACGGCCACCGGCATCGGCCCGGTGGCCGGGGCCGCAAAGGCGTAGCCGTCGACGGCGGAATTGTCATGCAGCGGCACGTTGCGCGGCGCGATGATATCAGAGGCAAGCCAGCGCCCGGAGATCTCGGCCAGCGGCAGCACTTCCACGCCCGCCACCGCTGACAGCCGCCCGGTCAGGATCTCCAGGCATTCCGCATGGCTGAGCCGGTCGTGGTCTGTGAGGAAGCAATCATTGAGCAGTTTGCGCGAGGTCATGCAGCAGGCTCTCCCAGTCCGGTTTCCAGCGCGATCATATCAGCGATGGCAGCGATGTCTTCGAGCGAGAAGACCGGGACCTTTGCATCATCGACGGCATGATCGGCGGCGATTGCGCGAATGCTGCCGCCTTCGTCGGGAACCGGTGTCCGGTCAAGCGCTGCCTCCCGTCGCAGCTCGATCTTCGGATGGTTTGCACGCTTGAAACCTTCGATCAGAACCAGGTCACAGGGCGACAGCTGCGCAAGCATTTCCTGCATCGATGGTTCCGGCCTGTCCTTGAGTTCATGCATGACGGCCCAGCGTCGTCCTGAGACGATGGCCACTTCACCGGCGCCTGCCTGGCGATGGCGGTAACTGTCGGTGCCTTCGTGGTCGACATCAAACGCATGATGCGCGTGTTTGAGCGTGGAGACCCGAAAGCCGCGCCGGGTGAATTCCTCCACCAGCTTGCAGGTCAGCGTGGTCTTGCCGGAATTCTTCCACCCGGTAATACCGAAGACACGTAAGGTCATGCAGACGCTCCGTTGACGTAAGTCTCCGCATCGGCCAGTTCCCCGGGCGTGTTGGCGTTGAAAAACGGGTCAGGCACACCATCGCTCGCGGCTTCAAAATCGCAAAACGCGTAATCATGCCGGTGAACCCAGGCCAGAACCTTCATGGTGTCGCTGGTGGCGAGCCATTCGGCGAGATCCTGGCGCAAAGCCACCGGCCAAAGCCCGAAAACCGGGTGCCGGTTTCCATTCGAGCGGGCGATGACAATGCGCTCAGGTCCTGACAGGGCCGTGAAACGCGCGACCAGATCCAGAGGCAGGAACGGCGTATCGGTCGCGGCCGTGACCACTTGGGTAACACCAGGCAGCGCCGCCGCCCATTCGAGACCGGTGAGAACACCCGCAAGCGGGCCGACATGGCCCTTGATCGTATCGGGAAGAACCGGCAGGTCGAAAGCGAGATAGGGGGCGGGATCGGAATTTGCGTTGATGGCCAGATGATCCACCTGCGGCGCGATCCGGTCGATCACCCGGGAGATCATAGACCGTCCGGCGAGCATCTGCAGGCCTTTCTCGCCGCCCCCCATCCGCCGCGACAGGCCGCCAGCCAGCACCAGCCCTGCGATCGGGCCGCTCATGAATTGTCCTCAGACGCGCTCTTGCGGCGATGCCGTGGTGATTCTCCGCCTGCCTCGGTCGGGTCACCGTCAAACTCGATGCGGTCGAGCCCGGACAGAGCCACGAAGCGCTTGCCGCGGGCCCGCCCGATCAGCGTCAATCCCGCTTCCCGCGCCAGCTCCACGCCCCAGGCGGTGAAGCCGGATCGCGAGACCAGTATGGGAATGCCCATCATCACGGTCTTGATTACCATTTCCGAGGTCAGCCGCCCGGTGGTGTAGAAGATCTTGTCGTCCGGCTTGACCTTGTTCAGGAACATCCAGCCGGCGATCTTGTCGACCGCATTGTGCCGTCCGACGTCCTCCATATAGACCAGTGGCGCATCGCCCTGGCACAGCACGCAGCCATGAATCGCACCGGCTTCCAGGTAAAGGCTCGGCGCGGTGTTGATCTTGTGGGTCAGGCTGTAGAGCCAGGAGGTCTTCAACCGCGCATCCGGCGAAAGCGCGATGTCGGAAAAATTGTCCATCACATCGCCAAACACCGTGCCCTGGGCGCAGCCCGAAGTGCGCACCTTCTTCTGCAGCTTGGTCTCGTAGTTGGTCTCGCGTTCGGTCCGGACCACCACCACTTCGAGATCCTCGTCATAGTCGATTGCCGTGATCTCGTCGTCGGCATGCAGCATGTTCTGGTTGAGCAGGTAGCCGACCGCCATCAAGCCCGGATGATCCCCGATCGTCATCATGGTGACGATTTCCTGCCGGTTGAGATAGAGCGTCAGTGGCTTTTCGGTGACCACCCGCGTGGTAACTTCCACGCCAAGGTGATCAATACCGACAACCTTGGCAGACAGACGGGGGTCGGAAGGGTCCGATCTGAGCAGAAAGCCGTCATCGAACGGCGGTTTGGCAATCGTCAAAGGGGCAACTCTCGCTTCGAGTGGATTGGCCCGGAATGCTACAGCGATTTTGGCCAAAGACAACTCGTGCCGGTCTGGAACATTTGCCAGCGCGAACAGATTTCACCATGCTGCACGGGGTCCGGGTCGGCGACGATGCTGGTTCCGGATTGCCTGGCTGGTGCGAAGCCGGGCTCATTTGTGCAGGATGAGTTTGCCTTGCCGGGTAATGCGCAACCGGTAAAGCGAGCCCTGGTGGGAAATTGTGACCTCGCGGCGGTTTTGAAACAGGCTGCCCGAAGGAATGGCCCCGGCCGGCAGATGCACCTCTCCAGAAGGTTTCGGCTCAGCGAGGCAGACGGTGTTGGACCCTTGGGACGCTGTTGCTTGACTTTCGCTGTTACGCATGAGGCTACTCGGATCGGTGCTGCACCCCTGTCAGCCGAAGCGGCGATAGGGGGTAACAAAAATACATGACAGAAATAGTCATATTTATTGCGAGCGATCTTGTCTACAGCTCGATCGCACTTTCACACGACGGCACACGGCAGCAATCGGGGCCGGGTCACAACGCCTGAATGGCCTGCTGCGGTGCATTCGCCAGAGAGGACCGGACGGTCCTTGAACAAGCCGTTCCGGCGGATCATCCCTATCCCGCGTTTGATTTGGATGCCGGTGCCCCGACCGGCACAAGACTGCTGAACGGTTTGCCGGTGGTTTGCTCGTATTCGATCTCGTCCCAGAAGCCGATCAGAATGCCGATTTCTGCGGCTAACTTCTGTTTGGCTAACACTTCCGGCGTCGCGGTGATCCGGGAGTGGTGTTGCATTGCCCATGCGAGCAGCGCCTGTTCCATCTCGGCCCGGATTCGTATGTGCTCCGCTGCTTCGGAAGCACCCAGATCTATAAATTCGCCGGGGTCGGTCTCAAGGTCAAACAGGACAGGGCGGAAGCCTTCGCAGCGGATGTACTTCCAGCGCCCGTCGAAGATCATGACGGTCCGCGCGTCCTCCTGCGCCACCTCAAGGGCGCTCGCCATTTCGAAACTGGAATAGTCATGTTCGCTGATGGCGTAGCGCCGAAAGAAGCCGTCAGTGCCGTGCAGCAGCGGCGTCAGGTCGCGGCCCTCGATCACGTGGGGTTTCGGCGCGCAGCCCATCGCCGCCATGAAGGTGGGCGCAAGGTCGATCATCTCGACGAGCGCGTCACTTGTGGAGCCGCGGGTCTTGTCCGCTTCGGGCCGGGGATCGGCGATGATCAAGGGCACCTTTACAGCGACCTCGTGATAGAAATCCTTGTCGCCCATCCAGTGGTCGCCCATGTAGTCACCATGGTCGGAGGTGAACGCGATGATCGTGTTCTCGCTCAGCCCTTTCTCGTCCATCCAGGCAAACAATCGCCCCAGATTGTCGTCGAGCTGCTTGATCAGTCCCATATAGGCCGGAATCACGTGCTCGCGCACATGGTCGCGAGAAAAACTGCGGCAGACCCGTGATTGCTGATAGGCGTTGAGCAACGGGTGGTCGGTGTCCCGCTCGGCCTGCGACCGGATCGGTTCGACAATATGCTCGGGGCCGAACATGTCGTGGTAGGGCGCAGGCACGATATAGGGCCAGTGCGGCTTGATATAGCTCAGGTGACACAACCACGGTTTGTCGCCCTGCGAAGCTTCGGCCATGAAATCCATGGCCCGGTTGGTCATGTAAGCTGTTTCCGAGTGTTCTTCGGGCACATTGGCTGGCAGGCGCGAATTCTTCAAAAGCCAGGCCGACATCAGTTCGCCGTCCGGGTCGAGACCGGAATTGGCGAAATCCTCCCAGGGATTGTCGGATTTGTATCCGAGACTGACGAGATAATCGTCATAGGCCGACCAGTGCTGGCGAGGACTGTCGGGGTGCAGCCCGTCGTCGCGCTCGAAAGGTTCGAAGCCACATTCAGACACGCGCACGCCGATCTCGCTGGCCGGATCAATGCCAAGCCAGGCCATGCCCTCGCGGTCGGCGATCATGTGGGTCTTG
The DNA here is from genome assembly GCF_900220985.1 of Parahoeflea halophila. Taxonomy (GTDB): domain Bacteria; phylum Pseudomonadota; class Alphaproteobacteria; order Rhizobiales; family Rhizobiaceae; genus Hoeflea; species Hoeflea halophila. Next base: position 235,130 of record NZ_OCPC01000005.1, on the reverse strand, counting down.
CCCACCAGCACCGCCCGGGCGCCGGCTTCGCGCAGATGGTCGCCAAGGGTCGGTTCCCCCACGCGCAGCGGCATGCCGTTCCAAGTGGAGCCATGGCTGCGAACGTAGCGGCCGGTGTAAGCCGACATGCGCGACGGGCCGCAGACGGGAGACTGTACATAGGCCTTGTTGAACCGCACCCCGCGCCCTGCCAGAGCGTCGATATGCGGGGTGTCGAGATGCGGGTGGCCGTAGCAACTCAGGTAGTCGAACCGCAACTGGTCGGCCATGATCCACAAAACATTCGGCGCATTGGTCATTCGGGAGGTTCTCTTTCCAGAAATGTGTCGATCGGACGGCGCAGGAAATCCTCGAGCCGGTCCAGCAGGCTGATGAAGGTTGCGATTTCCTCAGGCGAGAATTCCGCCCTGAGCGCGTCGCGCCGAAGTTTCATTGTCGGCGCTGTTGTTTCATAGGCACGCCGCCCCGTATCAGTGATTTCGACCACGATCTGCCGGCCGTCGGAACTGTCCCGGGTCATTGTGACAAACTGCTTCCTTTGCATGGCGGGCAGGGCCCGGCTCAACTGCGAATGATCGGTCCGCTGTATCTCCGCCAGGTCCCGGATTGTCATCGGGCCGGCTTCACAAAGATCCCACAATACCCGCCATTCCAGGACCGAAAGTCCGCCGGCCCGTTGCAGCAGGCGCTGCGCCTGCAGCCGCGACGCCGCATAGGCTGCCGGGAGGCGCGAAAACAGGTTCTGTTCCTGGCGCTCACGTCGCTGCTTTATCCGCTCCGCCTGACGCTCTGATGCTTGTTTCATTGCGATCTCTCTCAGTCGGCGAGTAGACACCGAATGGAAATGCGTGACAAGTCATATGTTTTCTGCAAGTGGGCTGCTTCAGCTTCTGGACATGAGCGGCGTGCCTTTGAAGGGGCGCGGAAATCGGAGGACTGTAATGAACAAAACCGCGCGTCCGGGGGGCCGCCGACGTCGTCACGTAGCAGGTTGCGCCGCTCGCCTGTAGCTGTTAGCAGCCTCGATCTTTGCCGACTTCCTGGATGAAAGCGCTCTGGGAAAGAGGGCGGAGTGCAAGCCCGGAAAATTACATGTTCTTGGCGATTTCCAGCATGAATTCGCGCATCAGCTTCGCTTCGACATCAAACTCCTGATGGTTTTTCCAGCTCAGGTGCTCCGTCAGCGGAGGGATGTCGCATGGTGGCTCGAAACTTACCAGGTCCTCCAGATGGACGACGTGGCTCAGAAGCCGCTTGTGGATGGTGGAAATGTTCGCTGTTCCGGAGATGTAATGCGGAAGCACCACGAAACTTGGCAGCGACGCCGCGACCTTGATTAAGAAATTCTGTTCTTCCAGCCAGTTCTCGAAATGGCTCTTGCCATGCCCGACAAAGAAATTGGTCAGCACATGTGGAGAATTAAGGAATGCATCGAGTGTCAGGCCCGTCTCGCACAATGGGTTGGTCTTGCACAGGACGCATTTGAATCCGTCCTCGAAAAGCGCGGCGCGATTTTGATCCGGCACCGACCAGAACGATGGCCCGATCATGAAATCGATCTTGCCGCGGTTGAACCGGTCCATCGAATCTTCGCTGAACGGCACCACCGCCAGTGAAACGCCCGGGGCAGCCTTGGAAAGCCGCTGCACCACCGATGAAAGAAAGACGGCAGCCACGTAGTCCGAGGCAATCACGGTGAACTGGCGATTGAGGGAAACCAGATCCGTTGTTGCCCGCATCCGCGACAGGGCCCGGAGCCGGATCACCATTTCGGGAACAATGCCTGCGATCGACTGCCCGAACGGTGTCGGGCTCATTTTCTGGCCGTCGTAGAACAGGATCTCGTCTTCGAAGTGCGCACGCGCACGCTTGAGCGCACTGCTCACCGCCGACTGGGTAAGGTTGAGCTCAGTCGCGGCAACCGTCACGCTGCTTGTCCGCAACAGCGCGTCGATCACAACAAGCAGGTTCAGATCGAGTTTTTCGAGGTGCATGAGGTATCAACAGCATTACTGACCGGTACCGTCAATATCAATTTCCTTACTTGGGAAAAATCGCGCTAAGCTCTGTCGAAAGTCACGGCAGACGGGGAGGAGCCCGGCCGCGCGTGACCTCTATGGGAGGGTTTTATGAAAATTGCCGGATTGGGCGCGGCTGCGCTCGTTCTCATGTCGTCGACATCCGTTCTTGCCGAAAATTACAATGTCACCCTGGTGGCAGGCCATCCGCCGGTCTTCCGCTGGGTCAAGATGTTACCGGAAGCGTTTATTCCGGCGGTGACCGAGAAGATGAGCGAACTGGGCCACACGATTTCGTTTTCTGAACAATATGGCGGCGCAATTGCCGGTGTTGGCGAAGAGCTCGAAACGGTCGAGGCGGGCTTGGCCGAAATCGGCGTCTGTTCCAGCCTGTTCGATCCCGGCAAGATGGCGGTTCAGAACGTGACCTACTACACGCCTTTCGTCAGCGCTGACGCCCGCCTTGTCGCCGACACCATGCATGACCTTCATGTCGAGGACCCGCGCATGCAGCAGGCCTACACCGACAACAATGTTGTGTATCTCGGCGCGCCGACATCGATCGACGACTACACGTTGATGACAAATTTCCCGGTCAACTCGATGGCTGATCTGGAGGGCCGCAAGATTGCAGCACCCGGGGCCGCCATCAACTGGCTGTCAGGCACTGGCGCTGTTGGCGTCCAGGGCAATCTGACGACCTATTACAACGAGTTGCAGACCGGGGTCTATGACGGCGTCATCGTGTTCGCCTCGGCCGCTTTCCCCGGCAAGCTCTACGAGGTTGCACCCTACATCACCAAGGCTGGACTCGGTGCCCAATATGCCGGCTCGCTCTGTGCCAACAAGGACTGGTGGGATGGCCTGCCCGAAGATGTGCAGATGGCGTTCATGGCCGGCTCCGAAGCGGCCGCCGAATGGTATATCGGCGACCTTGAAGCCTTTGTCGGCATAGCCTTCAGCAAGATGGCCGAAGCCGGTGCGACAATTACCGACGCCAGCGACGCGTTGCGCGAGCAATGGGCCACCGGAATGGACAATGCCGCCAAGACCTGGGCCGAGGGCCTGGACGCGGCCGGCAAGGATGGCTCCGGCGTGCTGACCGAGTACATGGACCGCATGCGCGCCGGCGGCGCCGAGCCGCTTCGCGACTGGGACAAGGAATAGATGCCAGCCACCCCATACCCCCTGCGTGTGCTCAATCTTGCCACGCAGGGGGCGAACATCGCAGGCACCATGCTGATCGTCGGCCTGGTCATCATGATCTGTACCGATGTGCTGGGGCGCAACCTGTTCGGCACGCCGCTGCCAGGCGTGCCGGAAATGGTGTCGCTGTCGATCGTGGCGATCGTCTTTCTGCAGGTGCCGCAGGCGCTCAAGGCCGGACGCCTGACCCAGTCTGATGCGGTCATTACGACGCTGCGGGCGCGCTCGCCCCGGTCGGCCAATCTGCTCGAGGCCGCCTTCGAGGTCCTCGGTTTTCTGGTCATCGCAACAATCATTTATGCCCACTGGCCGATCCTGATGAAATCCATCACACGTTCTGAATTCGTCGGTGCGGTCGGCAATTTCACCATGCCGACATGGCCGGCCAAGCTGATGATTCTCATCGGCGCAGTGCTGCTGGCCTTGCAGTTTATCGCCCGGATCGCTTTGCGACTGAGCAAGGGGGCTCCCGAGTGACTGACTTTGCCATCGGCATGGTGAGCCTGCTTGCCATGGGCACGCTTGTGCTCGGCGGGTTGTATGTGCCCATCGCCCTGATTCTGTGCTCTTTCGTTGGTGTCTGGGCGATCAAGGGTACTCCGCTACTGGCAGCCAAGATGCTGGGGCTTGCGGCCAATGACGCGATCTCCAGCTATTTCTTCGGCGTGGTCCCGGTCTTCGTGTTGATGGGGTTCCTGGTCTCCGAAAGCGGTATGGGACGCGATGCCTTCGATGTCGCCAATGCCACCTTCAAGCGCATCAAGGGGGGGCTCGGGGTCGGCACCATTGCCGCCAATGCCATCTTTGCCGCGATCACCGGAATCTCGATCGCGTCAGCCGCGGTTTTTACCAAGCTTGCCGTGCCGGAATTGCGCCGCCATGGTTATTCCCCGCGCTATTCGGTGGGCGTGGTGGCAGGCAGTTCCGTTCTGGGCATGCTGATTCCGCCAAGCCTTTTGATGATCCTTTATGGCTTGCTGGCCGAGCAGTCGATTGGCGACCTGTTTCTGGCCGGCGTCGTTCCGGGGCTGCTTCTGGCGCTGCTGTTTGCCGTCGGCACCATTCTGATGGCCTATCTGACACCCGGTTTCATCGGTCGATCATTGAGCTCCGGCGGCGACACGATGCCCATTTCCGAGGCCGCCTCCAAGGGCCTGCCGATCGCTCTGCTGATCGGCCTCGTGCTGGGCGGACTTTACATGGGCTTCTTCACCCCGGTCGAGGCTGGTGCGGTGGGTGTGGCCGGCGCATTGATCATCGGCGTCGCCAAGCGCCGCCTGTCGCTGGCAGCTTTGTGGCGGGTGCTGGTCGAGACCGGCCTGATCACGGCCGCCATATCGTTCCTGATCATCGCCGCACAGATGTATTCCCGGATGTTGTCCTTTTCCGGTGTTCCGGCCGAATTCGGCTCCATGGTTGCAGGCGCAGACATGGGCATGCTGTCCATCATCCTGCTTTATGTTGTGGTCGTCGTCCTGTTCGGCATGATCCTCGACAGCAGCTCGATCATGCTGATCCTAGTGCCGTTGATGTTGCCGGTAATGACCGATCTGCAGGTCGATCTGGTCTGGTTCGGTGTCATCACGGTCATCGCTGTTGAAATCGGCCTTCTGACGCCGCCGTTCGGCATCTCGGTCTACGTGATCAAATCCACCCTCAATGACCCGGATATCAGCCTGAAGGACATCTTTGTCGGAGCCGCTCCCTTCGCCCTGATGATGGTGATCTGTCTCGGTCTTGTCATCGCATTTCCGGTTATCGCCACCGGACTTCTGGGGCGTTGACCCCTTCCAAACGGAGAAAATCATGAGACTTGTCGATCTATCCCGGCCGCTGGAAAACACAGAGTACGCCGATCCGCCGGGCCTTGGTCCGAAAATTGCCTATACGGGTCACGACGATTCGGCAGAGCAGGTGCTTGGCTTTTTTCCGGGAGTGACCCGCGACCAGCTGCCCGGTGGTGAGGGCTGGGCAGTGGAAACGGTTGCGCTGAGCACGCACAACGGCACCCATCTCGACGCACCCTACCATTTCCATTCGACGATGGATGGCGGCAAGCGCGCCATCACCATCGACGAGGTGCCGCTGGAGTGGTGCTGGGGGCAGGGCGTCAAGCTCGACTTCCGGCATTTTGGCGATGGCTATGTTGCCACCGCCAAGGATGTGGAAGACGAGTTGGCGCGTATTGGCCACACCTTGCGCGAAGGCGATATCGTGCTGGTCAACACGGCGGCCGCAGAGGCCTATGGCACGCCAGCCTATGTTGGCACCGGCTGTGGCATGGGACGTGAAGCGACACTCTACCTCACCGAACGCGGTGTGCGGGTGACAGGAACCGATGCCTGGAGCTGGGACGCTCCCTTTATCCATACCGCCCGGAAAGTCGCGGAAACCGGCGATGCCTCGCTGATCTGGGAAGGCCACCGGGCTGGCATGGTGCGCGGCTATTGCCACATGGAAAAGATGGCCGCGCTGGAGACGCTGCCCGCCACCGGCTTCGAGGTGGTCTGCTTCCCGGTCAAGGTCAAGGATGCCAGCGCGGGCTGGTGCAGGCCGGTGGCTATGTTCCGAGACTGATTTCGTCTGGTCTCAGCTGTCAAAGCCAGATCGTAGTTTGAGGAGCCACCAGTTTGTCAATTGTCACCCGAGCTGAAAACCCACCGGAACTGCAGTCTTTCGAGCCCTATGAGCGGGCCAGGATCAAGCCGGGTGATCCGGTTTGTTTCCCCTATCACGTCATCGCCGAACCGGGCGAGGGACAGAGCAAGCGCGGCGTGATCCTCAGCCCGCGGCCCGATTACAGCAGCTGGGAAGTACGCTGCGACGAAGGCACCGGCATGGGCGGCGGCGACGAGGCGCCTTCGCCGCTTGGCTACCTGATCATGGGCGTCGCCTTCTGCCTTCTGACCCACATCAAGGGCTATCTGCATAAGGCGCCGATGCAGATCTCCAGCATCAAGGTCGAGATCCGTGCCGAATACGCGACCTTGCAGCCTGATCCGCAAAACGGGGGGCAGGGCGTCGGCCGCTGTGATGCCTATAGTTGCCACGTGCTCATTGAGAGCGACGAGCCGGACGAGAAGATCCAGGCGCTCGTCGCTGTCTGTCGCGATGCCTGCATGGCGATTGCCACGATCGCAAATGCCGTCCCGACCACGACAAGGGTTTTCGTCAACGGCTCAACCGACGGGATCGCAGTCTGACATTCCTCGGCACATCACGACAGATCAACATCGAGCTCCTGGTTCTGAGCAAGACAGGACCACGGATCAGAGAAGGACCAAAGCAATGAAATTCGTCACACTTGCCAATGGCACACCGGACGGACGCCTTCATATCGCTTCGCGCGACGGAGAACTCGCGGTGCCTGCACAAAACGCCGTGACCCTGCAACAGGCGCTCGAAACCTGGGCGGACAACGCTTCGGTCTGGCAAGAACAATATGAAATGCTGAACGCGGGCGAAGCGGCCGGTGCACAAGCTCTGTCTTCCGACAATGTTCTCGCTCCCCTGCCGCGTGCATGGCAATGGCTCGATGGTTCGGCATTCGAAACCCACGCGCTGTTGTTGCAGAAGGCCTGGGGGCAGCCGGAGGTTGGCCTCAACGATCGCCCCTTGATGTATCAGGGCCTGTCGGACCGTTTTCTGGCGCCAGGTGCTACAGCAATGTTTCCGTCGGCCAGCGACGGCATCGACTTCGAGGGTGAATATGGTGTCATCCTCGATGCCGTCCCGATGGGTACCAAGGCGGAGGATGCCGCCAGATACATTCGTCTCGTTGTGCTGATCAATGACTGGAGCCTGCGCGCTCTCGGCCCTATCGAGATGGCGACTGGCTTTGGCTGGCTGCAGTGCAAGCCCGCCTGCGGCATCGCGCCGCTCGCGGTGACGCCTGACGAACTCGGCGCTGCATGGAAGAACACACGCGTCTGTCTGCCGCTGCAAGTGCGCCTCAACGATGAGGAATTCGGCCGGACCAACGGTGATGAGATGAAGTTCGGATTTGATGAGCTGATCGCCCATGCCGCCTATTCGCGCAACCTTCCCGCCGGAACCATCCTTGGTTCGGGGACGGTCTCGAACAGCAACTACGAAAGCGCCGGATCAAGCTGTATCGCCGAACGTCGTGCCATCGAGACCATCAAGCACGGCGAGGCAAGAACCGCATTCATGCAGCACGGAGACCGCGTCCTTATGCGAACCGAGACCGAAGCCGGTGACAACCTGTTCGGTGACATCTGCCAGACGGTCAACGTCATGGACCGGCAATAGCGGAGCGGAGAACGGCCGCTCTTCTACGAGCTGAACCGGAGACCGCGGTGTGTTCAAGTGGAACCGCCGCGCCTTCACTGACACTTGGTGGCTTCAGGTTGGGTGCAACATATCGCGGCTAGGCACTCGCGCGGATGACCAGGTTCCCCACAAACGCGTTCAGTTTCTTGCTGCGTATCTTGCCTTCAAGGATATCCACCAGCGCATTTGCCATGTCCGTCAGAGGCTGGCGATAGCTGGTCAGTTTGTAATGCGGGCTTGAGGCTTGTGGTACGTCGTCGAAACCGGTGACCGCAATGTCTTCCGGCACCCGCAAGCCATGCTCATACCGGATCGCGTCGATCGCTCCCATGGCCAGTGCATCGTTTTCGCAGACCAGCACATCCGGCAGTTTAGACTTTGGCACGTCGCGGAAGCGCTCGGTCACGAGGTCATAGGCCATCTTCGGGTCATACCGCTCCACGGTCGCGAATTCCGGGCGTCTGCCTGCAGTGTGCCGCCATAGCGAAAGGAAGGTTTCCTTGCGTTGAAGATGCGCGGATTGGGTTTGCGGCCCTGCAATGAACAATGGATTGCGATAACCGGCTGAAAACACGTGCTGTGTCAGGGTGGCCATCGCCGCCCGGTCGTCGCAGCAGATCGAGATCGTGTTGTCATTCTCCGACATCCGGGCGAACACGATGAGCTTCTTCACCCTCTTGGCCCCCAGAGCGGTTTCAAGACTCTGGTCATTGAAACTGATGCCGATCAGAACAGCTGCATCGACGCGCCTCTGGCTGGCATTGAGGAGTGCTGCCGAGGTGTCCTCTTCATTGCTGGTATTCACCAGCAGGGTGTCGTAGCCGCCTTTGCGCAATATGCGCGTCAGGCGTTCCATCATGACCAGCTTGTGCGGGTTGGCGAAATCGTCGACGAGAAGAGCCACCAGATTGGTGCGATCGGTGGCGAGGCTTGTCGCCAGGAGATCGGGAACATAAGAGAGCTCTTCCGCGGCTTTCATGACCTTTTCGCGCGACTTGGCGGAGATCGAGGCGTCCTTCCTGAAGGCACGGTTCACCGTCCAACGGGAGACGCCGGCCAGCGCGGCGACATCATCTGCCGTGATTGTTCCGTGCTGGTCTTTCATTTCTCCACCTGTCGTTTTGCACGATGATCCTGGAGTCACTAGCAATCCGAGACCGTATCGTCACGCACATAATTCATTCTTGCCCCCGCGTGCAAAATCTTCTTGCACGCGGGGGCAAGAATCGTCATTGTCTTCGCCACGGGAACAGGGAGACTTCGGAATGCGGGTTGGATTGCTTGGTGCAGGGCGCATTGGAAAAGTTCATGCGCAAGCGATCTCCTCGCACCCGGAGAGCGCCCTTGTCGCCGTGTCCGACGCTTTCGAGAAGAATGCGCAGGCGCTGGCGGAAGGCTATGGCTGCCAGGTTCGTTCTTCGGACGAAATCATCGCCGACAGCTCCATAGACGCTGTCCTTATCGCCACACCCACTGACACGCATTCAGACCTGATCGAGGCAGCTGCTCGATCCGGCAAGGCGGTGCTGTGCGAGAAGCCGGTTGATCTCAGTCTCGAGCGCGCGCATGCGTGTCTCGCAAATGTTGGCGAGAAAGCTGCAAGCATCATGATCGGGTTCAATCGCCGATTCGACCCGAGCTTCGGCGCGCTCAAGACGGCCATCGATGCGGGCGAAATCGGCAAGACCGAATTGCTGTCGATCACGTCGTTTGACCCGGCGCCGCCGCCGGTTGAGTACATCAAGGTGTCCGGCGGGCTTTTCCGCGACATGATGATCCACGACTTCGACATGGCGAACTTCATTATGGGACAGGCGCCCGTTTCCGTGTCTGCCACAGGCTCGTCCGTGGTTGATCCTGCGATTGGTGCTGCGGGCGACTTCGATACCGCCGTTGTCACGCTGAGCTATGCGGACGGCCGTATTGCCGTAATCAAGAATTCGCGCCGGGCGGTATACGGCTATGACCAGCGGGTCGAGGTGCTTGGCTCCGGCGGGCTGCTTCAAGCGCAGAACATGCTTGAGAACACGGTGGTCAAGTCCACTGCTGAAGGCGTCTGCAGCGCCAAGCCGACCTACTTTTTCCTTGAACGTTACATGCCTGCCTACAAAGCCGAATGGACAGCATTCGTGGAGGCCGTTCAGGGCAAGTCGAAGATGCCGGTCAACCTGTATGACGGAGTTGCTGCGCTGGCGATGGCAGAGGCCGCGACACGGTCAGCGCATTCCGGCCAGCCGGTGAAAATGGTGGATGTTCTGGAGGAATCGGAGCGCCGGGAGGCGGTCTGACGTCATGCATCGGCCCGACCGGCCGGTGTGAGATGCGCGAGGGAGTCGCGTGGGAGAGCTGCCGGATTACCCGGCATGGAGACAAACCAAGGGAGGAAACCCGAATGAAGACATTTTTGAAAGGTGCTATCGCCGCTGCCGCTATGGCCATCGCGATGCCCGCCATGGCTCAGGATATTTCAGTTGTTGTTCACGGTCAGGCGAACGATGCGTTCTGGTCCGTCGTCAAGGCTGGCGTTGATCAGGCGGCTGCCGATACCGGCGCGAACGTCTCGTACAACTCGCCCGAGACGTTTGACATGGTTCTGATGTCGCAGATGATTGACGCTGCCGTCAACGAAGAGCCCGATGGGCTGATCATCTCTTTCCCTGACCCGGATGCGCTCGGGCCGTCGGTTGAACGCGCCATCGCTGCTGGTATTCCAGTCGTAACCATCAATGCCGGCGGCGCTCAGGGAAAAGAACTGGGAGCAGCGATGCATGTCGGTCAGGACGAGTATGATGCAGGGGTCGCAGCAGGCAAGGCGCTGGCGGAAATGGGCGGCAAGAACGCGCTCTGCGTCAACCAGGAAGTCGGCAACATCTCTCTTGACCAGCGTTGCGCCGGTTTCGAGGAAGGCTTTGGCGGAACCGTGACCATCCTGCCGACCACCAATGATCCAGCCGAGATCGAGTCCAAGGTTGCCGCTGCGTTGGCGTCCGATGAAAGCGTCGACACGGTGATGGCACTGGGTGCATCCACCGCTGGTGAACCTTCAGTGGCGGCTGCCAAGGCCTCTGGCCGCGACGTGAATGTTGCGACATTCGACCTTTCAGCCGGCTTCCTGCAATCCGTTGTTGACGGCGACGCGGCCTTCGCGCTCGATCAGCAGCAGTACCTGCAAGGCTATCTCGCCGTCTCCATCATGGCTCTGCAGGCCAAGTATGGCCTGATGCCGGGTGGTGATGTTGCCTCGGGACCGAACCTGATCACGGCCGAAAAGGCGGCTCAGGTGATCGACCTGTCCGCACAGGGCATCCGCTAAGCCCACACCGGGCTAGGAGAACGGGTGGCGCCAGAACGGCGCCACTCAGGAGCCATGGGGAGAGGGCAATGAGCGACACAACACCGCATACGACCGCGGATGAGCGGATCAAGGCCGAGCCGCTTTTTTCGAGATTGATGAAAAGGCCCGAACTGGGTGCGATCGCTGGCGTCGTGCTGGTTGCGATCTTTTTTCTGATCACCGCAGATTCGGCGATGTTCACGACCTCCGGCATCATCAACTTCCTGACCCCGGCAGCCCAGCTTGGCATCCTCGCAATCGGCGCCTCAATGCTGATGATCGGCGGCGAATTCGACCTCTCCATCGGATCGATGGTCGCCTTTGCCGGCCTGTTCTTCGGGATCTGTGTCATGGTGTGGGGCTTGCCGCTGATCATCGCCATCCCGATGACATTCCTGTTTTCCGCCTTTGTCGGCGCGATTAACGGCACCATCGTGATCCGCTCCGGATTGCCATCGTTCATCGTCACGCTGGCGTTTCTGTTTATCCTTCGCGGCTTGTCCTTGGTCGGCCTGAAATGGGCCTCGGGCGGGTCGACCCAGCTTCGCGGCGTGCGCGACGCGACCGAAAACGACTGGCTTGCGCCGATCTTCTCCGGTGACGCCTTCCCGGCCCTTTTCGCATGGCTGGCAGAGCACGACCTGGTCGAGACCTTCAAGAACGGGACTCCCAAGGTGACAGGCATCCCTGTCGAGATCATCTGGTTTGTTCTGCTTGCGCTGGTTGCGACCTACATCCTGTTGCGGACGCCCGCCGGCAACTGGATCTTCGCAGCCGGCGGCGACGCCGATGCCGCCTCGAACTCCGGCGTGCCGGTCAAGCGGGTCAAGGTTTCCCTGTTCATGGTCACGGCGTGCTGCGCCGCTCTTGTTGCCATCATCACGGTGATTGATGCGGGCTCGACCGATGCCCGCCGCGGCTTCCAGAAGGAATTCGAGGCGATCATCGCCGCGGTAATCGGCGGGTGCCTGTTGACCGGCGGCTACGGTTCGGCGATCGGAGCCTTTTTCGGCTCGATCATTTTCGGCATGGTGGTCATCGGCCTCACCTACACCAATTTCGATCAGGATTGGTTCCAGGTGTTCCTGGGTGGCATGCTTCTGATCGCCGTTCTCTTCAACAACGCCATTCGCAAGCGCGTTACGGGGGAGCGTTGACATGACCGACAACAGCAAGTTCCATCACGGCGACGTAGATGACAGCGTCGCACCGATCGTTCAGATGAAGGATATCGAAAAGCACTTTGGCAACATCATTGCTCTTGCCGGCGTCAGCTTCGACATTCGCCCTGGTGAATGCCACTGCCTTCTCGGTGACAACGGTGCTGGCAAGTCGACTTTTATCAAGACGATGTCAGGAGTGCACCAGCCTACGCACGGGGAAATCCTCTTCGAAGGCAAGCCGATGAGCTTTGCCACCCCCCGCGATTCGATGGAGGCGGGGATCGCAACCGTGTTTCAGGACCTGGCGATGATCCCGCTGATGTCCGTGGCGCGCAATTTCTTCATGGGACGCGAGCCGACAAAGGGCCGCGGCCTGGCCAAGCGCTTTGATGTCGACCGGGCCAATGAAATCACCATGGCCGAAATGCGGAAAATGGGCATCAACCTGCGTGCACCGGATCAGGCGGTTGGCACCTTGTCCGGTGGCGAGCGTCAGACCGTTGCGATTGCCCGCGCGGTCTATTTCGGGGCCAAGGTCCTCATTCTCGACGAGCCGACATCGGCGCTCGGCGTGCGGCAAACCTCGAACGTCCTTGCGACCATCGACAAGGTTCGCTCGCAAGGGGTGGGCGTGGTTTTCATCAGCCACAATGTCCGCCATGCATTGGCCGTCGGCGACCGGTTCACCGTGCTCAATCGCGGCAAGACGCTGGGGACGGCGAAGCGGGGCGAAATCACTCCGGAAGAGCTGCAGGACCTGATGGCCGGCGGACAGGAACTGGCCCAGCTGGAAGGCTCGCTCGGAGGCACTGTCTGACACGGAACCAGAAAGTTCCCGACGGCCTACGGTGAAAAATAACTGGTATCAGGGCTGACTGAAGCGCTTCAGCCAGTCTCCTCAAATTGAACAACTCAACTGCTAGGCGCAGCTATGGCGAAACTCGATCTCATCACGATTGGCCGGTCTTCTGTGGATCTCTATGGCTCCCAGATCGGCGGGCGGCTGGAGGATATGGGTTCCTTCGACAAGTACATTGGCGGCTCCCCCACCAATATCGCCTGCGGCACGGCGCGGTTGGGGCTGAAATCAGCTGTGATCACCGGCGTCGGCGACGAGCACATGGGCCGGTTCATTCGCGAACAGCTGGAGCGCGAGGGCGTCAACACCGACGGGGTTAAGACCGATCCCGACCGGCTTACCGCACTGGTTCTATTGGGCATTCGCGATCAGGAGCAGTTTCCGCTCATTTTCTACCGCGAGAACTGCGCGGATATGGGCTTGACCGTCGATGACATCGACGAAAACTTTATCCGCCGCGCACGGGCCGTGGTGGCGACCGGTACACATCTGTCTCACCCGCGGGTCGAGGCGGCAACGCTCAAGGCGCTCAAGATCGCGCGCGCGGCAGGGATGCAGACCGCGCTCGACATCGACTATCGTCCGAACCTCTGGGGTGTCGCAGGTCACGGCGACGGCGAACGCCGCTTTGTCGAAAGCCAGGCGATTACGGCCAAGCTGCAGTCGACACTGCATCTTTTCGATCTCATCGTCGGAACCGAGGAAGAGTTCCACATCGCCGGCGGTTCGACCGATACCATCAAGGCGCTGCGGGCGGTCCGCGCGGTCTCCAAGGCCACGCTGGTGTGCAAGCGCGGAGCCTCGGGCGCGGTGGCCTTCACCGGCGATGTGCCGGACAGCCTTGACGACGGCGAAGCGGGGCCGGGCTTTCCGGTCGAGGTATTCAACGTGCTTGGGGCCGGCGACGGCTTCATGTCCGGTCTCTTGAAGGGATGGCTTGATGGCGAGGATTGGCCGACAGCGCTGAAATACGCCAATGCCTGCGGCGCCTTCGCGGTCAGCCGCCATGGCTGCACGCCGGCCTATCCAAGCTGGGAAGAGCTGCAGTTCTTCTTCGATCGCGGCATCAAGCGGCCCGACCTCAGGAACGACATCGAACTCGAGCAGGTGCACTGGGCCACGAACCGGCACGGTGACTGGTCGTCGTTGAAGGCATTCGCGTTTGACCACCGGCTGCAACTGGAAGAGATGGACGGCTACACCCCGGAGAAGGGCGCGCGCTTCAAGGAGCTTTGCCTCGACGCGGCGCTCGAGGTGCAGAACGGAAAGCCGGGTTACGGGATCCTGTGCGACAGCCGGATCGGACGGTCGGCGCTGCACAAGGCAACCGGCAGCGGCCTTTGGATCGGCCGGCCGACCGAGCTTCCGGGCTCCCGTCCCGTCGAATTCGAGCCTGAACTGGGCGAAGACCTAGGCGGGCTGCGTGAATGGGCCCGCGAGAACGTGGTCAAGCTCCTGGTCTTCTGTCACCCGGATGACGACGAGAAGACCGCAAAGATGCAGCTCGCCCGCGTCAAGCGGCTTTTCACCGCCGCCAGGCGCAACGGGCTGGAGTTCCTGCTCGAGATCATCCCCAACAAGGTCGGGCCGGTGGATGACCACACCTCGGCAACCCTTATCCAGTGGTTCTATGACGCCCAGATTTTCCCCGACTGGTGGAAGTTGGAGCCGTTCAGGACCGAGGCGGCGTGGAAGAATGCCGTCCAAGCCATCGAGCGGAATGATCCGCGCACGCGCGGGATCGTGGTGCTGGGTCTCGACGCCCCCCAAGAGGAACTTGCAGAAAGCTTTGCCCTGGCCGCGAAGCAGCCGCTGGTCAAGGGCTTTGCCGTGGGGCGGACGATTTTCGGGGATGCTGCGCGGGCGTGGCTGAAGGGCGAGATCAATGACGCAGAGGCCGTCACGCAGATGGCCGAGCGCTACAGCCAGCTGTGCACAATCTGGAACCGCGCCCGCGAGGGTGCTTTGGAGAAGGTCGCATGAGCAAGACAATCCGACTGACGGCCGCGCAGGCCATGGTGCGTTACATCGCTGCGCAGAGGAACGAGGATGGCGAGCGCTTCATCGAAGCCTGCTGGGCGATTTTTGGTCACGGCAATGTCGCCGGACTTGGCGAGGCGCTGTATGCCAATCGCGAGGCTATCCCGACCTACCGGGGTCACAACGAGCAGACGATGGCGCATGCCGCGATCGCCTACGCAAAACAGTCGGGGCGGCGCAAGGCGATGGCCGTCACCTCTTCCATAGGTCCCGGTGCCGCAAACATGGTGACGGCTGCGGCCTTGGCTCATGTCAACCGCCTGCCGGTCTTGCTGATACCGGGCGATGTTTTTGCGAGCCGCGGTCCGGACCCGGTTCTGCAACAGGTGGAAGACTGGGGCGACGGTACTGTGACCGTCAACGACACCTTTAAGCCGGTAACGCGGTACTTCGACCGCATCATGCGGCCCGAACAAGTGCTGACGGCCCTGCCACGCGCGTTCCGCACCATGACCGACCCGGCTGACTGCGGCCCGGTTTGCCTCTCCTTCTGTCAGGATGTTCAGACGGAAGCCTACGACTATCCCCTGAGCTTTTTCGAGCCGAAGGTCTGGCGGCAGAGGCGCATCCGCCCGGACGAAGGCGAGCTGGCCGAAGTTGCCGGTCTTATTTGCGCTGCGAAACGGCCGGTCATCGTGGCCGGCGGCGGTGTCCATTACGCCGGTGCGTCCCAAGCGCTGGTGGCTTTCGCCGAGGCGCACAATATCCCCGTCACCGAAACCCAGGCGGGCAAGTCGGCCTTGCCTTGGGACCATCCACTCAACCTCGGTCCCATCGGTGTGACCGGCGGCGAGGCGGCCAACTCGGTCTGTGCCGAAGCAGATGTGGTGATTGGCATCGGGACCCGGTTCCAGGACTTCACCACCGGCTCCTGGGGGCTGTTTGCCAATCCGGAGCGCAGGCTGATCTCACTCAATGTTGCGGCCTACGACGCCATGAAGCATGGCGCTGTTCCTTTGCAATCGGATGCTCTGGTCGGATTGCAGGAGCTTGGCGAACGCCTTGGCAGCTTCAAGGCTTCCGGCACAATCGATGGCTTGAAGCCCAACTGGTTTGCGAAGGTCGATCCGCTGACGGACGCTCCGTCAGGCAACAGCCTGCCCACAGACATGCAGGTGATCGGGGCGGTGCAGCGCGCAGCGCGCGAGAATACGGTAGTCATGTGTGCCGCAGGCACCATGCCGGGCGAACTGCACAAGCTGTGGAAGGCCGGCAGGCCCGGATCCTACCACATGGAATACGGCTTTTCCTGCATGGGCTACGAGATCGCTGGTGCCATGGGCATCAAGATGGCCCAGCCGGACCGTGACGTTATCTGTTTCACAGGCGACGGCACCTACATGATGGCCAATTCGGAGATGGCGACAGCCGCGATGATGGGCGTTGCCTTTACGGTCGTGGTCACCGACAACCGCGGTTTCGGCTGCATCAACCGGCTGCAGATGGGCTGTGGCGGCGCCGAGTTCAACAACCTTCTGGATCATGCGATCGGTGGTGAGAATTCGAGCATCGACTTTGCCAAGCATGCCGAGGCCATGGGGGCGACAAGCATCAAGGTGGACTCGATCGCCGAGCTGGAACAGGCGCTCGCCAAGCGGACAGAGGCGAGAGGCCCCTACGTGATTGTCATCGACACCGATCCCTATCCCAGCACGGAGCCCGGGGGCACCTGGTGGGATGTGAGCGTGCCGGAAGTCAGTGAGCGCGCCGAGGTAAACGCTGCACGTGCCGGTTATGATGCCAACAAGAAACGGCAAAGGGCTGACTGATGGCTGTGAAGATCGGTATTTCCCTGATCGCCTGGCAGAACGACGATCTGCCGGATCTGACCAGGGACTTCACTACCGAAGGCGCGATGGAGGATGCGGCGAAGATCGGCTATTCGGGTGTCGAGCGCGGCCGCCGGATGCCTGCCGATACCGATGGCCTGCGCGCCTATCTCGACCGCTACGGCGTGTCTCTGTGCGGCGGCTGGTGTTCGGGCAACCTGATGGCGGCGTCCGTCGAAGAAGAACGCAACGCCATCCGGCCGCAGGTCAAACAGTTTGCCGCCCTGGGCGCCCCGTGCATTGTCTATGCCGAATGCTCCAACACCATTCAGGGGGCACGCGACACACCGGTCTCGCGGCGCCCGAAACTGACCCGCGACGAGGTAATGGCCTACGCGGCCAAGCTCTCAGAACTCGCCAAATGGGCCCGCGACGAGGGTGTGGACCTGGCCTATCACCACCATATGGGTGCGATGATCCAGGATGCCGAGGACATCAACTGGCTCATGGAGGGGTCGACCGGCGAACTGACGCTTCTCTATGACACCGGACATCTGCATTTTGCCGGGGCTGACCCGATGGCTGTCCTCGACAAGTGGGGCCACCGGATCCACCATGTTCACTTCAAGGACGTGCGGCAGCCTGTGCTCGACTGGATCAGGAGCGAGGACAGGAGCTTTCTGGACGGTGTCGCCGCCGGGGTTTTCTCGGTCCCCGGAGATCCGGAGGGATGCATCGACTTCCAGGCCATCACCGACAAGCTCAAGGCCATGAACTATGATGGCTGGATCGTGGTGGAGGCGGAACAGGACCCGGCCAAGGCACAGCCGTTCGAATATTCGAAACTCGGTTTCGACCATATCACCCAAATCTGCGACCGCTCCGGTCTTGCAATCGAAAGCTGACACCATGCCTGATCTACTGAGAAAACCCTTTGGCACCCGCGGCAAGGTCCACCAGATCACGCCGGAAAGCGCCGGCTGGCGTTATGTCGGTTTCTCGCTGTACCGGCTGAAGGCCGGCGACACCGCATCTGAGGTGACGGGCGATCGCGAGGTGATCCTGGTCATGGTCGAGGGCAAGGCCCGGATCACCGGTGCCGGGCAGAATTGGGGTGTGCTCGGCGAGCGCATGAATGTGTTCGAGAAGACCCCGCCCCATTGCCTGTATCTGCCCAATGGCAGCACATGGGATGCCAGGGCCGAAACCGATTGCGTTCTGGCCATCTGTTCCGCGCCCGGCAAGGGCGGGCACGAGGCGCGGCGGATCGGCCCCGATGGCATCACGCTCACCGAACGCGGCAAGGGCACCAACACCCGCTATATCAACAACATCGCCATGGAAAACGAGGACTACTGCGATTCGCTACTGGTCACGGAGGTCTTCACCCCGGCAGGCCATTGGTCGTCCTACCCCAGCCATCGCCACGACGAAGATGACTATCCGCGCATCACCTATCTCGAGGAAACCTACTACCACCGCCTCAACCCCGCCGGTGGTTTTGGCATTCAGCGGGTCTATACCGATGACGGGCAGCTCGACGAAACAATGGCGGTCAGCGACGGCGAGGTTGTTCTGGTGCCACGTGGCCACCATCCCTGCGGCGCGCCCTACGGGTTCGAGATGTATTACCTCAACGTGATGGCCGGCCCCTTGCGCAAATGGCGGTTCGTCGCGGCAGCGGAGGTCGCGTGGATCATGGAGCGGGACGCCTGATGTGACCGGAACTTTTCAACTTGCGGCCTGTGCTGAAATGCTCTGGCAGGACAAGCCGATTGCCTGGCGCGCTGCGAAGCTGCACGAGATGGGCTTCGGCGTCGGGCTCTGGAACTGGCCCGGATGGGATCTTGGCGCGCTCGAGAAAACCGGCGCCAATTTCACCATCATGAACGGCTACCTTGAGGGGCGTCTGGCCGACGACGAGGGCGCCGAAACACTGCTCAAATCCGCCCGCGAAACTGTGCAGATCGGCAAGCGGCTCGGTGTCGACCGGCTGAACCTTCACGGCACCGGCCTGGGCGATGGCGGCATTCCGATCTGGCAGCACGACGTGACGACTGGTGCGATGTGGCTGAAGGCCCGCGACACGCTCAACCGGATCTGTGACCTTGCGGAACAAGAATGCGTCGTCTTCACGCTCGAGAACCTCAACTTCATCGACCACCCGGGCTGCCCGTTCGGTTCCACTGGCGACGTGCTGGCGCTCGTATCCTCGATTGACCGGCCGCAACTGAGGATCAATCTCGATCTGTATCACACGCAGATCGGCGAGGGCGACCTGATCCGCTGGTGCGAGAAATGCCTGCCCTTTGTCGGTGAAGTGCAGGTCGCCGACAATCCGGGCCGGTGCGAGCCCGGAACCGGCGAGATCAACTACCAGGGCGTCGCCCGCGCCCTGTCGAAACTCGGCTATTCCGGCCCCGTTGGCATGGAAGCCTTTGCGCAAGGCGACGAGGTCGCAGCGCTGGAAGCTTTCCGGGCGGCGTTTACGCTGTAGGATCTCGAGTGGGAAAGGCTGCGGAAATAGCCAGCGCACCCGCGCGGTGTCGCGTCCGGCCATTCCACCGTCCTGCAGGAGCCGCGGAGTGCGGAAATTCTCATGCCAACCGATCCTGCAACCGAGCTTCGCCGGTAGTTCGGGAGAATACTGGCCAAGCCAGCCCACTGTCGCTTGAATTCAGATGTGCTGAACTCGGTTCGGTGCGGCGAGATTTTTGGAACCGCATCGAGAACTTGGCCTGTCAGAAGGCAGAGAACCAGGCCGGACCGACGGATACAAGACTTTGAGCCCGCATAAGCGCCGTTGAGTCTTGCCTCCGTCTGTTTTGCCTCGGCGTGGAACTGATCATGTCTTCCGACATTTCGAGCTGCTCCGCGGCAAAGACATGTGTGGGGGACACCCGTGTCAGACATTTCTGTCCACCAGACGGCAAAATCTATCCCCAGCTATCGACAAAACGCTGGAAAATCAATCTTGTTCAGAGCTTGAAGAGGGTGATTGGCTGGGGAACCTGGATTCGAACCAGGACTAACGGAGTCAGAGTCCGTGGGTCTACCGTTAACCTATTCCCCAGCAGGGGCCGGGCCGAAAAATCGGGCCAGCGAGGCGGCTTATAACCAAAAACCGAGGCGTATGCAAACCCTGATGATACAGTTTTTTCCTATGTCTGCATATGCCCGAATGCAGCATTGTCGCAGCCGGTAGCGCCAGGTGCCGGATAACAGCTGAAAAAGAGTTTTGCGTTTGGTCCACCGCTTTGCTACTCTTTTTTCAACGACAAACCGTGACGCGCGGCGCCGGCTCACCGGCTCGCCGCGCACGACAGGACAGACCGTGAAAGACCTTCGGGATGGCAACAGGCCAAGCGCGGGTGCATCACTGGCAGGTGACAAGCCGTCCGAACGCGCCTCCGAGGCAGCGACGGATGGCCTGAAGCAGGGGAACGGAAAATCCGTGGCCCCCGGCTCGTCTTCTGATGAAACGCCACAGGTGCGCGCTTCAGCCAGTGATTCCACCAGAGAAAAGGGCAGCTCCGAGCCGATCGGACGGCGTAGGCGGCGGCGGAGAAAATCCGCGCGCAAGGCCGCGGCCAAGGGCGTATCCGATATGTCCGCCAATGTGCCCTCGCAACCGGCGACTGCCGCACCGGTGCCCGGCCAGAAGAAAGGCCGCCGCCGGCGCCGCAAATCCGGGCGCGAGATCCAGGGGCGCCCGCTGACGCCGCAGAAGGCGCCGGGCCAGGCACAGCCAAAACTCCACCCAGCTTCCTCTGGTCCCGGCCAGCCTTCCACCCACGCCGCGCATGCCGCGGGGGCTTCGGGGCCGGTGGCGCGCAGACATGCGGACGACCTCTATGCCGCGCTTGACCTTGGCACCAACAATTGCCGCCTGCTGATCGCGCAGCCAACACGGCCTGGCCAGTTCCGGGTGGTCGATGCGTTTTCGCGCATTGTCAGGCTGGGGGAAGGACTCGATGCCACTGGCGAATTGTCGGCCGATGCCATGGATCGGGCCGTTGAGGCCCTGAAGGTCTGCGCCGGCAAGCTGAAGAACCGTCCTGTGCGGCGCCATCGCCTGATTGCCACCGAAGCCTGCCGCTCGGCGCGCAACGGCGAGGCGTTTCTTGCCCGTGTGCGTGAGGAAACCGGGCTGGAGCTCGAGATCGTCAGCCGCGAGACCGAGGCACGGCTGGCCGTTGCCGGCTGCTCGTCGCTTGTCGGTCGGGAGACGGACGGCTTGGTGTTGTTCGATATCGGAGGCGGTTCCTCCGAAATCGCCATGATCGATCTGACCGAGAACCGCTCGAACCGGCTGGCCAATCACATCAAGGCCTGGACCTCGCTGCCGGTTGGTGTCGTCACCCTGTCCGAACGCCATGGCGGCTGTCTGGTCACACCGGCAGTGTTCGAGGCGATGGTCGCGGAAGTCGACGTCATGCTGGCGGATTTCGTGCCGCCGGTGCTGCCCGCCTTTTCGGGGCTCGGCGAGCCCCGCGTTCATCTGCTCGGCACCTCGGGAACGGTGACCACGCTGGCCGGACTGCACCTGGATCTGCCGCGCTACGACCGCCGCAAGGTGGACGGGCTCTGGCTGTCGAACGAGGATGTCGATCTGATGCTCGACAGGCTTCTGTCCTGGGACTTCGAGGCCCGGGCGGCCAATCCCTGCATCGGTGCGGACCGTGCGGACCTGGTTCTCGCCGGTTGCGCCATCCTGCAGTCGATCCGCAAGCGCTGGCCATCGCCGCGCATGCGGGTCGCCGACCGCGGACTGCGCGAGGGGCTGCTCAACGAGATGATGGCGTCCGATGGCGCCTGGCGACGAAGTGGCAGGAATTACCGCTCCCGTCACCAGCGCTCGGCTCAAGGGGAAAAGACATGACCCGTCCTCCGTCAGGACCCACCGGGCGCAAGCTTGGACAGAAGGTGAAACGCAAGAGCAAGCTCAAGGCGTCTTCCCGGCGCTGGATCGAGCGGCATCTCAACGATCCCTATGTCCAGCAGGCCAAGCAGGAAGGATACCGCTCGCGCGCCGTCTACAAGCTTTTGGAGATCGACGAGAAGCACAAGATCCTCGACAAGGCCAGGCGCATCATCGACCTTGGCGCGGCCCCTGGCGGCTGGTCGCAGATTTCAGCGCAGGTCACCGATTCCACAGACGAGGATCCGAAGGTGGTGGCGATCGATTTTCTCGAGATGGATGGTCTGGCCGGCGTCAAGTTTCTGCAGATGGACTTTCTCGACGACGCCGCGCCGCAGGCCCTCAAGGATGCGCTTGGCGGTGCGCCGGACGTGGTCCTGTCGGACATGGCGGCCCCCACCACCGGGCATCAGCGCACCGATCATCTCAGAACCATGCATCTGTGCGAGGTGGCGGCGCATTTTGCCATCGAGGTTCTTACCCCGGGTGGGCATTTTCTCGCCAAGACCTTTCAGGGTGGGACCGAGAACGATCTGCTGACCCTGCTCAAGCAGAATTTCAAATCCGTCATCCACATCAAACCGCCCTCGTCGCGTGCGGAATCGGTCGAGATGTTCGTTCTCGCCAAGGGCTTCAAGGGGCGCAGCACTCCGGATTCAGCTGCGCACGGGTGAAGCCGCGCGTGAACCTGCCCGCGTGAGCGAGTGTCCGGACACCGCGTGGCCGGCACTCGGCGGCAGCGCCAGAAACGGGATGATCGCAAACGCCGTGATGGCAGCCACCACAAAGAATGCGGTGTGAAATGCGCTGAGATCCAGCACCCCGCCGTTGATCAGGCTGACCACTTCGACAATGCCGCCTGCAACCGCCACACCGACGGCGATCGAGACCTGCTGGAAGGCGGAGGTGAAGGAGCTCGCCTGAGCTGCGGTGTCCGGTGCGATCTCGGAGAAGGTCAGTGCATTTACAGAGGTGAAAAACATCGATCGGACCAGCCCACCGAGAAACAGGATCAACAGGATCAGCGCGATCGGCGTTGCCGGAGTAAACAGCCCGTTGACCGCAATCGACAGGGCAGCACATCCGGCCGATATCAGCAGCGTGGTTCGAAAGCCGATCAGGCCGAGAATGCGCTTGATGATGAATTTCATCATGATGGCGCCAGCTGCGGAAATGAAGGTGATCATCCCGGACTGGAACGGGCTCATGCCGAAACCGAGTTGCAGCATCAGCGGCAGCAGAAAAGGCACGGCCCCGGCGCCGACGCGAAACAGGTTCGCACCCAGCAGTGACAAGGCGAAGGTCCGGTTCCGGAACAGTTTTGGATCAAGCAACGGCCTGGGGTGGGAACGGGCGTGCCGCAGATAGGCGATCAGGCACAGAACCCCGCCGAAGGTGGCGGCAATGCCCCAGAGAGGCGGCAGCACCGGCAGGCTGATCACCGACAGGCCGAACACGATTCCCGAAGCCGCACCGCCCGAGAACACGAAGCCGAGCCAGTCGGCTTTTTCGCGGACACGGATGCCGTCATCGGGCAGGATCTTGACCGCAAAGAAAATGCCGGCCAGCCCGATCGGAATATTGATCAGGAATATCCAGTGCCAGCTCAGGAATGTGGTCAGGAAACCGCCGACTGGCGGCCCGACCATCGGGCCGACAAGCGCCGGGATCGTCAGCCACGCCATGGCGCTCACCAGTTGTGATTTTTCGACTGATCGCAACAGGACCAGGCGGCCAACCGGTGTCATCATCGCCCCGCCCATGCCTTGTAGAAACCGCGAGATCACGAATTCAGCCAGACTGCCCGACACCGCGCAGGCAAGCGACCCAGCCATGAACACCCCGATTGCAATGGCAAAGATCCGCCGCGCGCCGAACCGGTCCGCCATCCAGCCGGAAATCGGAATGAAAACTGCAAGCGAGACCAGATAGGCTGTCAGCGCCAGCTTGAGCGAAATCGGGCTCGTGCCGATATCGGCGGCAATGGCGGGCAGCGCGGTGGCAATGACGGTCGAGTCCATCTGTTCCATGAACAGGGCAACAGCCAGGACGAGCGGAATGGAGCGGTTCACAAAGGGTACCCGTTGGGACGGCTAAGGCCATGGAGCGACGTCCGCTCCCGAATCGGAAACCCGTTTCTACAGCAAAACATAGTCGCTGAAAGGCCGCTGTCACGCCAAATGCCGCGCGTTGGGTGTCCGCCGGCCATTGACGCGTGGTTCGTCGCGTTGACAGATGCATCGCGCAGAACCGTCAGGTGCTGAGGCAGTCTCCAGTGCTCTGGACATCGAGCGGCAAGTGTCCAAACACCGCCTCAACCAGAGCCGACGGGCATCCTCTGAAGTGCCGCAGTAATGGAGCTCAGAACAATTTTGCAAGCAGCTCGATATAGTCATAACCGCCATTGCGGCCGCCGAGATGGCGGGCCAGAAAGGTTTCCGTCAGCCGGGCAACCTCAACACGGGTTTGCCAGCGCGAATAGTTCTGGCCTTTGGCACCGAGATCGTGGATCGCAATGTTTCCTCTCGATGCCATCAATTCACGGGCATGGGCCCGGTCGAAAGGAGTGGCCACTTCATCATTTCCATGGGTTATCAGAAGCGCAGCTCGCGATGCGCCTATCAGCTCGGCAAGCGAACCGCTCCGGCTTCTGCCGGAAGGCTTTTGAAGGGCCTTGGGATGGAAATCTGCTTCGAACGTGGTGCGGATCATTCGCTCTCGCACGGGTCCTTTAGCGAGGTTACCGGTCTGGTACTGGGCCGGGGAATGGACCACCGCCGCCTTGAACAGATCAGGCACGATGGATACCGCAAGCAGGGCGAGGGTGCCGCCATAGCCCGATCCGAACAGCGCCAGGGCCGATGGATCAGCTATTCCTTGCTTGATGAGTTTCTCTGTTTCATCTGCAATGGTTGCCACGCTGCAGACCCCGACAACGCCAGGGACGAGCTTCACTGCAGTTCTGCCGCCATCGGTTCTCGCGCGGCAATTGATTTCCAGCACTGCATATCCGCGATTGGCGAGAAACAGAACCGTCTCGGCAGTGTTCGGGCCGGCGATGCCAGCATCATCACTGGTAAGCAGAACCACCGTCGGCAACGGCACCGGGGCCGGATTTGCCTGGGGAAGCGTCAACCGCGATTGGACCCCGCTGAAGCGGCTTTCGGGAGTCCGTTTGGTCACCCCGGTGCTCACCCCAGATGGTGCCGCAAGGTCTGGGCCCGTGTCTGCGAGAGGAAACAGATCGTGCAGCGGAACAAGCGGTGACAACTGCGCAGATCTCAACCCGGAATGCTTTGCCGGTTGGTCCAAGCTTACCAAAGCATACAGGACCAGCGAAGACGCCACGGGTGCTAGTATCACGGCAAACAGCTTCTTCACGTCAGGTTCCCTTATGGCGGCCTCATGCCGCGAATGATCGAATTTTTGCAACCGTAAATGTGTGTTGAGTCGTTTAAATATCGTTTCATTCGGGTGAGAATTTATAGTTTCCAGAACTGTTGTTCACTTTTTGCAGACGATGCGTCAACATTGTCGCGAGAACAGCACGCTTGTCCGGTAATCCTGTTGCACCATCTGTCTGACGCAGGTTCATTGTCGAAGAATCACAATTCGAACGGGGAGTGGAGACCGGTAACTCCAATCATGAGCTGCCCTCGGGCGGATAAACCTCCTCTGCGGAGGGCCCCCGTTTGATACGCGATGCAGACCGGTTCGAGCTTCGAACCGGCACGAAATCCCGGTGTGAGAGCCAGGGCCCGGGCAGCGATGCCCGGGTTTTTGTTTGTCCATCATTTTGTCTTTACCCAGTGCAAAACCATGCGTGGTGCAGGAAGGGGTGCAGAGCAGCGAAATATGGTGATCAAAAGCGCCATGGCTCTTTCACAAGCCCGGGAAGCGTGGTACTTGCCGCTGCCAACGCGAGATACCCGAAACCATACCGGGCAGCCCGGTTTGGGTGGCCCCGAACAGACGGAGCCGACAGGCGATGGCAACCATAATCCAAACCATTACCGGCGCTGAAGCGCTGACTTTTGATGATGTGCTGCTGCAGCCTGGTCATTCGGAAGTGATGCCCGGCGAGGTCAATATCGCCACCCGCATTGCGCGCGACTTCGATCTCAATCTTCCGATTCTTTCCTCGGCCATGGATACGGTCACCGAGGCCCGGCTCGCTATTGCCATGGCCCAGGCCGGCGGCATCGGTGTGATCCACCGCAACCTGTCCCCGGAAGAACAGGCCGAACAGGTACGCCAGGTCAAGAAGTTCGAAAGCGGCATGGTCGTCAATCCGGTGACCATCGGCCCCGACGCGTCACTGGCCGAAGCGCTGGCGCTGATGCAGGCGCACGGAATTTCGGGCATTCCGGTTGTCGAACACCGCGGCGGCGGTGGCGACCCGGGACATCTCGTCGGCATTCTGACCAACCGCGACGTGCGCTTTGCGACAGATCCGAACCAGAAGATCCGTGAACTGATGACTCACGAGAACCTGGTCACGGTCAAGGAGAGCGTCGAGCAGACCGAAGCCAAGCGGCTGCTGCACAGCCACCGCATCGAAAAACTGGTGGTCGTCGATGGCGAAGGCCGCTGTGTCGGCCTGATCACCGTCAAGGATATCGAGAAATCGCAACTAAACCCTCATGCCTCCAAGGACGAACAGGGGCGACTGCGCGCGGCCGCCGCCACTTCGGTAGGCGCAGACGGGTTCGAGCGTGCGGAGCGGCTGATCGCGGCCGGAGTGGATCTGCTGGTAATCGACACCGCCCATGGACACTCGCAGCGTGTGCTCGATGCGGTCACCCGTGCCAAGAAGCTGTCAAATTCGGTCCGCATCATGGCCGGTAACGTTGCGACAGCCGAAGGCACCAGGGCGCTGATCGATGCCGGTGCGGACGCCGTCAAGGTCGGTATCGGCCCTGGATCCATCTGCACCACGCGCATTGTCGCCGGTGTCGGCGTGCCCCAGCTTTCGGCCATCATGAGTGCTGTTGAAGAAGCACACAAGCACGATATTCCGGTGATCGCCGATGGCGGCATCAAGTATTCTGGTGATCTGGCCAAGGCAATCGCCGCCGGTGCGTCAGCGGCCATGGTCGGTTCGCTGCTGGCGGGGACCGACGAGAGCCCCGGCGAGGTCTATCTGCATCAGGGCCGCTCGTTCAAGGCCTATCGGGGCATGGGCTCTGTCGGCGCCATGGCGCGGGGCTCCGCCGATCGCTACTTCCAGGCCGAGGTTCGTGACACGCTGAAACTCGTGCCGGAAGGCATCGAGGGTCAGGTTCCCTACAAGGGACCGGTCTCCGGCGTGCTGCATCAGCTTGCCGGCGGCCTCAAGGCGGCGATGGGCTATGTCGGCGCGCCGAATCTGCAGAACTTCCATGAACGGGCAACCTTTGTCCGCATCTCGGGAGCCGGCTTGCGTGAAAGCCACACTCACGACGTCGCCATTACCCGGGAAAGCCCCAACTATCCCGGCTCGATGTAATGAAATGGCGACGGCCCGGCTGGCAGCTTTTTACGCTGACAGCCGGGTTGTTTGCCTTGGTCTGCTTTGTCGAGATACCGCCTGTCACAGCTTTGATTGGCGGTATGAAGCTGCCTGATCAGATGCTGTTTGGGTATGATCAGGAAGGTGCCCGAGCATTGTTCGCAGCCTTTATGGCTGATCAGACGGCTGCCGACTTGCAGGGCAGGGCAAGCGCCTCACAGGCTTACCTGAAATTGCATGCAGGTTGCGACCCCACGCTTCCGCCGCTTCTGGCTGCCAGCCTCGTCTTCTGGGCCTTTGTTGCATGGAAAAAGCCTGTGCGAGCCGGCCGGGTTCAGCATATCGCAAGCGTGGGATTTGGTCTGGCGATGGCTCTGGCGCTGACATATCTCATCAGCGACCTCATCGAAAATCACATCGCGGATACGATCTTTGGACCTGACGCACTAAAGCAGGCTTTCAACAAGGACCTGGCCTTGGGGCTGCAGGTCCTGACCGGCATCAAGTTCGCCAGCCTTGCCCTCGCTATTGCGCTGATCGCCGCTCTCTGGTTTGGCGGTGGAGAGACAGCCCACGAGAAATCGGACAGGGCTCAGAAAGCTAAGCCTGCCTTGCCGTTGACCTGAATGCAGTCTAGGGAAGGTGCAAATCAGCAAGCCGGGGCTTTTGATACCATGACTTCATCCACCGCGATCTTCTGGCCGGTACTGGCCCAGGTACTCTTGATCTACACGATTTATGTCACGGTCTCCGCGCGCCGCATTGGTGCAATCAAGGCCGGAACGGCCAAGCCTTCGGATTTCAAGGTTCCTGCAATCGAGCCTGAAGCCAGTGCGACCGCCGTTCGCAACCTGTCCAACCAATTCGAGTTGCCGGTGCTGTTTTTTGCGGCCTGCCTGTCGCTTTATGTCACTGGTGCTGCAGGAACATCAGCCGTCGTCGCGGCCTGGGCCTTCGTGCTGGTCAGGGTCGTTCACGCCTATGTTCACCTGACGAGCAACAGGGTGCTGCTCCGCCGCCGGCTGTTCATTGTCAGCCTGGCCGTCAATCTGGTGCAATGGCTGCTTCTGGCCATCCACATCGCCTGAGCCGCGGCCCCTCTACATCGCGCGCGGATCTTCGCCCGCGGCGACGGCATCCAGATAGTGATCCGAGAAATCGGTCCTGATCTCGCACCACAGCAGATTGTGGTCTGACAGCTGATGCTTGCGGTAATAGCGGCGGAAATAGTTTATCGCCTTGTCTTCGCCGCGGGGCGTTCCATCCCTGCCATGGCTTATTTTCTTGATCGCCGAACTCGTCGCATAATGCTGCGCATCCTCGCTGCGATAGACACTGTCGAAGATGTCGAGAACGCCGGAAGCCCCCAGTTTCACGCGCCTCTCGGCAAGCTTGAAGACAATCTGGTCGTAGTGGTGCTTGCCGGACAGACTGGTGGCGGCGTCACGGATGCCTTCGGTGGTGACAAAGCCCGCATCGAGCAGCGCCTTCATGGTCCGGTGCTCGGGACTGATAATATTGAAATCACCCAGAAGGATCATGTTGGCATCTGATCCGGCGCTGCGCTTTTCCGCCTTCTGCATATCGGCGAGAAATTTGGCGATTTTCTCGATTTCAGCCCGGCGCAGCTCCATCTCCGGCGAGCTGTCCGCCGATTTGCCATAATAGATGTGAACCGTACAGAGCTTGAACCGGAACCATCCGGACTGGAACGTGACAGCAAAGGGTGTGCGGGCGAACTGCAGCTTGCGGGTTGCATTCTGCTGATCCGGCGCAACGATCTCCTGGCCTTCGGGCAGCACGATTTCGCCTGCTTCGCGCAGAAAGCGGACCTTTGCCCTGCGATAGACGAAGGCCAGGCGCTCGCGGTTGCCGCTGGCGTCAGTGAGGATGTAATCCCAGTCGCCACCGAGATAGCGTTGCATCAGCAGCTCGAACTTGCGCAGGTCGTGATTGACTTCCTGGATCGCAACCAGATCGAAATGATCGATGATCTCGGCGATGTAAAGCAGCGATTCCGTGGACCGGTCATAAGCTCCACCGTCGGAAAAATGCATGATGTTCCAGGTTGCCAGCCGCAGCGATCCGCCGTCTGTGCGAGCGTGGATGTCCGCATTGAGCTGTGCCTTGAGCGCCTTCAGTCGCTCGGCCACGAAGGCCCTGTGTTCATCTGGCTTGATGTAGCGAATGGATGAAATGAACGTCATGGCCATTTCCTCTTCCGGCGCTTTAGCCGGCAGAGTATAGCCAAGTTCGCTTGTTATGTAAGTTTGCTGCAACCGCGCCCTGCCGGCCGATGCCCGACGCAAGGCCGCTGCTGATGCGGGTGAACAGCAGGTTACCAGGCTGGCGTCACCGCAAGTTCAGGTCGCACGCGCATGTCCCGGCGCGAGGAGGACCCTGACGCAGATAATCTCTCTTCTGCTCCGACGGGTGTGATATTGTCGAGGCTGGCAGCGATGTGGCCGCAAATCGCATTGACCAGGGCAGATGGCGCGCCCGGTCTCTTCATCAGTCCAATCTGTGCTGGCTGAAGCGCCGGAAAACCGTCAGCCGGGGAGAGGATGCGCATCCCCGGGCGAACCGCGCATTCCGGCAGCGGGGAGACTGCAAGTCCCGAGAGCACTGCCGAGGCGACCACGGTTGCAGACCAACTGGTAAACAGCACCTGATAATCGCGACCCGCCGAATCCAGCGCCGAGCAGGCGAGGTTTCGCCACAGACAGGAACGGCGGCCAACGGCAAGCGGAACCACCGGGTTTTCATGAACCGTGTGGTTCGTCGACGTCACCCAGTACAGCGGTTCGGTCCGGACCACTTCAGAGGACCGGGCGCGAGGATTGTGGGTGACCAGGGCAACATCGAGCTCGCCACGGGCCAAGCGGGCGGCCAGTTCACCCGATGGTTCGCATTCGATGTAGAGCTCGACATTCGGATTGGTCTTGGCAAAGCGAGCAATGATCGCCGGCATGTAGCGGTCGGCATAGTCATCCGGCGTGCCGATCCGGATTGACCCCTCGAGTTGCTGATCATCAAACGCGGCGATGGTTTCGTTATTGAGCCGGATGATGCGTCGCGCGTAGCCGAGCATGCGTTCGCCGTCTTCGCTCAGCCGGTTAAGTCTCCCATCACGAATGAACAGTGTCTTTCCGACCCGTTCCTCGAGCCTGCGCATCTGCATCGACACCGCGCTCTGGGTCTTGAACACCTTGTCTGCGGCGCGGGTAAAGCTGCCGGTGTCGACGATGGCGACGAAAGTCTGCAGCTGGTCGATATCGAGTGGCGCGGGCATTTGAGAGTCCTATCAATAGTTCTGATGATAAGGATTAGAAACATTCGCTGGTATGATCAATCATTATTTGCGAAACCGATCCTGCACGTAGGGTTTTGCGCCGCCGCCCACGCGAACGGCGCTGATTCAGTCAAGGAACATCGCAATGAACTCCCGCAGTCTCACGGCCGCCAGGCCGGCTGTCCGCACGTTGAGTTTCGGCTCAGCCCTTCAGAACATCCTCTTCGCCCTTGTTGGCAAGTCACGCGGGGTAACCAAAGCACTGTTCAACCGGCGCGTGGCCCATCGGCTTGACCAGCTTTCGGATCGCGAGTTGTCCGACATCGGTCTCACGCGCGATGATCTGCGCTATGGGTTTTCCATGCCGCTGACGACCGATCCGACCGTTGAGCTGGCTCGCCGCGCCCGCCTCAACAGTCACGTCTGATCCGTACTCCGAGGTCCCCTGCGGGATACTGCCCTGTGTCCCGCCTTTACCCGGTCGTTGCATGTTCTTGAAGAGCAGGCGCGGCCGGGTTTTTCTTGGCACCTGTCCATGGCTGGTGAGCTGGTGAAGCCACCTGAAATCTAGCGCTGCTGCTTAATGCCCTTAAGATAGAGGTCGAATATCGATTCCAGGTTCTTCTGGTAGCCTTTTGGGACTTCCTTGCCGGATTCGAACATCTGTCCGAACAGATCATCATAGGGATTGCGTTCGCGCCCCGATGGCATACGGTCGGGTTCGGACGGCTCATCCGGTTCAGGGGCTTGCCGTGCCTGACCGCCGCCCATCCCACCACTGAGCATGTCCTGAAAGATCTGCCCCAGCGGATTGTTGGCGAAGGGATTGTCTTCGCCCTTCGGGGCCTGTTGTTGCACTGCGCCGCCAAACATGCCCTCGAGGACCTGCCCCAGCGGATTGTCCATCGGTGAAGCCTTGGGCGTTGGTTTTGCCCTTGCGCCGCCCATCCCCTGCCGCATCATCTCGGAGATCAGGTCGCCAATCGGGTTGACGCCGCCCATGGCGCTGGACTGAGCATGGCTGGTCTCCTGTGCCGTCGACTGCTTGAACAGCCCGCCCATGATGGCGGTCGCGAGCATCGGCAGCATCTGCTTGTAGATTTCCCGACCGATTCCGGTCGCAGCTTCGGCCTGGGCAGCAACGGCCCGGCTGACTTCCCTGGAACCGAACAGGTGGCCCAGAATTCCGTTTCCTTCCTGCATGCCTTGCGGAGTGAAGGCATTGTGTATGTTCTCGAAATACTGTGCGTGGTTGCCGCCGGCCAGTGCCGAGAGAAAGTTGGACATGTCCATGGGGTTCGACACGTTCCGCTTCAATGCGGTGGAAAAGGCCGGCATCAAGGCTGCCATCGCCTGATCCATCTGTGCCTCGTTCAAGCCGAACTGCTTTGCCATCGCGCGCATGGCTTCGCCGTTCTGCGCCCTCATCATCATGTCGTATAGCGGCATCATCGGATCGTGTCTCTCCTCCATCCCCCCAAGGGGCTTGAGAAAAGACTATACCGCCCTGAGCTGCGTGCCTAGGGCAGTCCAGGGGTGATCGAGGACGAAATACGCGATGGTCTGTCCGCTAAATCAGTAGGCGTAGTCGACAAAGACCGGATCGACGGAGCCGTTCCAGCGGCCATTGTAGAGCGCCAGCATTTCCTCAGCCAGGGTGGTTCCGCGCGCGATGCTCTCCTCGAGTGGCGCCAGGAAATGGCTTTCGTCAGAATCCTCGGAATTGCAGGCCGCCCGATTGACAAGTCCCTTGCGGGAAATGCCCAACACCTCGCGGCCGATATCGCGCAGTGACTGGCCATTGATCCTGGCGTTCAGCCCTTCGCGCGGGGTGGTGTCGCGAAGCGAGTTGACCTCTTCCAGGCTCCAGTCCCGGGTCAGTGTCAATGCGTCCTGAATGGCGCTTTCATCGTAAAGCAGGCCGACCCAGAACGCAGGCAGCGCACAGATTCGCCGCCAGGGCCCGCCGTCAGCGCCACGCATCTCGATAAAGCGCTTCAGACGCGCATCGGGGAACAAGGTTCCCAGGTGGTTGGTCCAGTCACCCATGGTCGGCATCGGCTGCGCCAATTCGCCCTTCAGGGCGCCGTTCATGAATTGCCGGAACGTGACATGGGTGGCTTCGTGGTACTTGCCGTCGCGCAGGATGAAATACATCGGCACATCGAGCGCCCATTCAACATAATCCATAAAACCGAAATCATCGGAATAGACGAACGGCAATTGACCCGAGCGCTGGTTGTCGGTGTCGCGCCAGATGTCGCCGCGCCAGGACACCAGCCCGTTGGGTTTGCCTTCCGTGAATGGAGAGGCCGCAAACAGCGCGGTTGCCAGCGGCTGCAGCTTCATCCCGAGCTGCATCTTGCGCCGCATGTCGGCTTCAGAGGAGAAATCGAGATTTACCTGGATCGTGCAGGTCCGGTACATCATGTCGAGACCTTGGCTGCCCACCTTCGGCATGTAGCGGGTCATGATGTCGTAGCGCGATTTCGGCATTTTCGGGGTCTCGGCCCGCGACCAGGCAGGGCTGCCGCCCATGCCGAGGAACCGGATGCCCAGGGGTTCGGCGATTTCCTGCAGCTGCGCCAGATGGGCGTTGGATTCGCGGCAGGTCTGGTGAATGGTCTCAAGCGGCGCGCCCGACAGCTCGAACTGCCCGCCCGGCTCGAGACTGATGGCGCCGGCGCCGGTCGGCTCGACGAGCCCGATGATCTTGCCCGCATCAATGATCGGCTCCCAGCCAAGCGTCGAGGCCATGCCTTCAAGCAGCGCCCTGATTGAGCGTTCGCCCTCATAGGGAACCGGCTCGTGCGAATCGGTAAAGAACACGAATTTCTCGTGTTCCGTGCCAATCCGCCACTTGTCCCGCGGTTTGCAGCCTGCAGCCATCCAGCCCGCGAGCTCTTCAGTCGAACTGATCGGGGTATCGTCGGTGGTGTCGCGCGCCATGTCTGGCCCTTTTTGATCTCATAGGCGCGATATCAAACCACGCATCATGATGCTGATTGGACCGGAACCGGTCCCCCATGCAAGCAAAAATCCTTGATCCTCTGATCAAACAAGATTGATCCGCGATGGGTATAAAGCCCTACCAGTCACCAATTGTCATCTGCACCGCGGCCAACGCCGCCACTGCTGCCGTATCGGCGCGCAGGATGCGCGGCCCGAGCGGGATCGGTGTAACGAAGGACATGGAGCCAAGCATCTCACGCTCCCGCTCTGAAAAGCCGCCTTCGGGCCCGACGAGCAGCGCCAGGTCGCGCTCGGTGATGCCCGTGAGGATCCCGGTTGGATTGTTGCCGGCCTGGCTTTCATTGCAGAATATGATCCTTCGCGCCGGATCCCAATCCGACAGCAGTGCCTCCAGTTTCATGGCTTCGCCGAGTTCCGGGATGGCGAGATTGCCGCATTGCTCCGCCGCCTCGAGAATATTGGCCTCCAGCCGTGCGGCGTTGACCTTGTGCAACTGGGTATGGTCGGTGAAAACCGGGGTGATCCTGGCGACCCCCATCTCTGTGGCCTTCTGCACCAGATACTCGAGCCGTCCGACCTTGAGCGGCGCGAACAGGAAGTCCAGCCGCGGATGCGGTGTCTGCGCGCGTGTCTGAGGACCGATCTCCAGGTTTGCCGCCTTGCGGCCCTCGGGCCTCAATACTGCGCCATGCTCGCCGTCGCGGCCATTGAACACCAGCACCTCGGCCCCATCACCGAGCCGCAGCACCGTCATCAGGTAATGCGCCTTTTCCCGGTCAAGCGGCACGGTCATGCCTTCGGCGAGCGGGACATCGAGATAAAGCCGTTGAAGTTTGTAATTTGCGCGCATTCAGGCCTTCTTGCTCAAGCCGTTACGAAGATCAAGTAGCGGGATTCCAAGCGTGTGAATGAAACGCCGACCGGTATCCATGCATGAGTGCTTCAACAGTCGGGGGCGGGGTCACGAGATAAATGGAGCCGTCCGAAAGCGCATCAGTATTCAAGGGCGTGCCATACCCGTCAAACGACCAGGGCAGCAGCCTGCCGCCCCGCAAGCCGTAATGTGTGTCTGCTTGACGGATCATCGCCCCATCAGGAAGCGACGAAAGTGCATTCCGCGCAATCCGGCGCTCGGGGGCGTCCGGTTTGCGTTTGCGGTCCTGCGCCAGCAGCGCGTCGATCATGGGTGCCGAAAGCCGTTTTTCGTTCCGACTCTGGCCCAGCGCGTCGGCGAATGCGAGCGCATCTTGCCGCCGGCATTCGAAGCAGGGCCGGTGCCCGGCTGCAAGCGCGGTGACTTCATCGAGGAAAAACAGCTCGGTGTAGCTGTTGGGCTGCATGAGCTTCCGGCGTCGTCCCTTGAACGCTGTAACACAGATAAGCCACGCCCGGCTTTTCTGATGCCGCACGATGTGCTGCTCCGCATCATGCAGGACGCCACCACGGTTTCCCATGAACTCCCCGCGTGCCGGATGAACGCAGATATTGCCTGCCGGGTCGATCCTGTTCTGATAGGGCGTCTCAGGATGCACGGCGGGTGACGGCGGCGGCAATACCGGCCATCATCAACAGCGATCCGCCGCTGCGCATCGCAATCTTCATCGCTCCTGGCCGCCGGATGGTCTGCCGGGCGCCGGCCGCGGCAAAGGCGAATACGGCCGCATTGATGATCCCGAGAGCCGTAAACGTCAGCACATAGGTTACAGCTTGCGGCACGTAGGGCAGGGCGGGATCGATGAATTGCGGCACGAAGGCCACAAAAAACAGGATGCCCTTCGGGTTGAGCGCCGTGATGAGAAAGGAATCGCGGAAAATCCCCACCATGTTCGCCGGAGCCTCTGCCGCTTCGGCTTCGGAGATGTCCGGCAGCGTGACCGGCGTCTTCCACATCTTGTAGCCGATCCAGATCAAGTAGGCGGCGCCGACGAACTTGAGGATCTGGAACAGCGAGGCCGATGTCGCCAGCAGCGCGCCTGCGCCTGCGATTGAGAGCGATGTCGCGAGCAGGTCGCCCAGACCAACCCCGATCACGCTTGCCAGCGCGACCTTGCGCCCATGCGCCAGTGCCTGGGTGATCACCATGATGATGGTAGGTCCGGGGATGACCAGCAGAAGCACGCTGGCCAGGACGAAAGCGGCAAAGAGTTCGGGTGAAACTGGCATGTCCGGCGTCCTTGGTTGGTGTCACAGTAAACAAGCCGGATAATCGGCCGCGGGTCAATCCGATGGTCGTCCAGACTGGCCCAATCGCGGCCCGCCTTTGGTGAGCGTCCTGGTCTCAACCTTGATCGGCAGGTTCAATCGACCACGATGACATGCAGCGCCCGCGGGCCGTGTGCGCCGAGCAGGATAGTCTGCTCGATGTCGCCCGAGCGCGATGGCCCGGTGATCAGGTTGAGCGCACGTGGCATTTCGCCCTTGCCCTGCTTTTCGCGAACCATCGCCCAGACGCTTTCCATGTCGCCCTTGATGTCGCCGGCCTTGATCACCACGATGTGGTGTTCCGGCAGAAAATTGATGGTGGTCGGATTGTCCTGGCCCGACATCATCGCCACGGTACCGGTCTCGGCAATCCCCGCAGTGGCATGGCTGACCCCGGTCATGTCGCTGCCGTCCGACGGACCGTGGCGCAGTTCGAGGTTCTTTTCGGTCTCCCAACCGGCCGCTTTCAAACGCTTGTCGGCGCCGATCCGGATCGTTGCTGGCAGATTGCGGTCCCTGAGATAGCCTGAGACTTCCCCGGCCACCTCGCCGTAGCTGCCGACCCGCGCCAGTGTGGCGCCAAACTGTTCCGCCATCGCACAGAACAACTCGATCCGTTCCGCCTCTGCCAGCTTGGCCCTTTCTGGAATGATTCCGGCGGGCGCGCTTCCCAACCGGTCTGCAACTGTCCGGCGGCGGTCGTCATTGGACGCCGGGCTTCCCATGGAGGCCCTGATCTTGCCCAGAATACTGTCGCGCGCGCTCAATGTCCCGCCTCCTGCTTGAGGGCCTCGCGCTGCGCCCAGGCTTGCTGGAACGTCCGCCCCTCGGGTGCCGGCAGGTCGCGGTAGCGGGTCCAGCCCCCGGCAAGGGGCAGCGCATGGAAACGCCGGGAGGTTCCGCCGAACAGCGACAGCAGCGGCATGCCCAGCGAGGCAGCAAATCGGTAAAGTTTTGGCCGTTTGGCGAAAAAGGCCCAGGCCTTCAAGCCGTAACGTGCAACTGCTGGCGTCAGATTTCGTTCGAATTCGCGTTCGCGCCAGTGCCGCATCATCTTGGGCAGCGGAATCCGCATCGGGCACACCGCCTCGCAGCGGCCGCAGAAGGTGGACGCATTGGGCAATTGCCCCGTCTCGTCAATGCCGTTGAGCGAGGGTGTCAGCACCGCGCCCATCGGGCCGGGATAGACCGAGCCATAGGCGTGACCGCCGACGGCATGATAGACCGGGCAATGGTTCATGCAGGCACCGCAGCGGATGCAGCGCAGCATGTCCTGGTACTCGGTACCGAGCATGGCGGATCGGCCATTGTCCAGGAGCACCACGTGATACTCATCCGGCCCGTCAGGGTCTTCCTCGCGCTTGGGGCCGGTGGAAAACGTCGTATAGACGCTCATGTCCTGCCCGGTGGCGGAGCGTGCCAGTACGCGCAGGATCTGCGAAGTGTCTTCCAGCGTCGGCACGATCTTCTCGATCGAGGCAACAACCACATGCACCTTGCCAAGCGTTTGGGTCAGGTCTCCATTGCCCTCGTTGGTGACGATCACCGAACTGCCGGTCTCGGCAATCAGGAAATTGGCGCCGGTGATCCCGACATCGGCCGCAAAATACCGCTGGCGCAACACTTCGCGGGCTTCGCTGAGCAGCGACACCGGCTCTGACAGATCGCGCTCGCTGGCCAGATGCGTGTGCACCCGGCGGAAGTCGCCCTCGACCTGCTCCTTGTTCAGATGCACCGCCGGCGCGATGATGTGGCTCGGGTGTTCGCCGCGCAGCTGGATGATGTATTCGCCCAGATCGGTTTCCACCGGCTCGATGCCGTTGGCCTCGAGATGATCGTTGAGTGCGATCTCCTCGGTGATCATCGATTTGCCCTTGGTCACGGTGCGGGCATTGGCCTTTCTGCAGATATCGAGCACGATCCGGCGCGCGTCTTCGGCTGTTTGCGCCCAGTGGACGTGACCCCCAGCGGCGGTCACCTTGCGCTCGTACTCTTCCAGGTACAGATCTAGGTGGGCCAGCGTGTGGTTCTTGATGTCACGCGCATTGTCGCGCAGCGCATCAAATTCCGGCAGCGCGTCGGCAGCCTTCTGGCGCTTGCCGATGAAGCCCTTCTCGACATTGCCGAGCGCCTTTTGCAATTGCGCGTCGACAAGTGCCTTGGAAGCATTGGCTTTGAACTTGTTGGCGGTGAGTTCCATCGGGTGTCTCCTGTTCCGCCTATTTGCCCGAGCCGGCGATCGGCGCCTGGCTGGTCATGCCTGCGAGCACCTCGGCGACGTGGCGGACCTCGACATCCGATCCCTGGCGCTTGAGCTTTCCGGCCATGTTCATAAGGCAGCCGAGATCACCGGCCAGCAGCATGTCGGCACCGGAGGCATCGATATTGCCGACCTTCTTGGTGACGATAGCATTGGAGATTTCGGAGTACTTGACACAGAAGGTGCCGCCGAAACCGCAGCAGACATGTGAATCGGTCATTTCCTTGATTTCAAGCCCGCTGACATTGCCCAGCAGCTTGCGCGGCTGCTCGCTGATATTGAGTTCCCGCAAACCGGAACAGGAATCATGATAGGTGATCCGGGCGTTGAGCGCCGCCCCGGTGTCGCGCACCATCATCACGTCGGTGAGAAACGAAATCAGCTCGTGGCATTTGGCGGAAAAGGCTTTGGCCCGCTCCTCCCAGGCCGTATCGCCTTCGAACAGGCAGGGATAATGTTTCCGCAGCATCGAAGCACAGGATCCCGAAGGCGCGACGATAAAATCGAATTCCTCGAAGGCTTCGATCACCTGTTCGGCAATTTCGCGCGTGTCGGCCCGGTCGCCGGTGTTGTAGGCCGGCTGGCCGCAACAGGTCTGCGCCACAGGCACATGCACCTCGCACCCGGCATCCTGCAACAGCTTGACGCTTGCAAATCCGACCGATGGCCTGAAAAGATCGACCAGACAGGTCGCGAAAAGCCCGACACGTGGTTGCCTGACGGACTTCGTTTCACTCGACGTCACTCTGCCGCCTCCGTTTGATTGTGATTGGGGGTCTTGGTGTCACCCGAAAGATCCGGCGCGCGCTGCTGCAGCCTGAGTTTCGAAACCCGTTCCCAGTCGCCCGAGCGTTCCGCGTCGGTCATGGCCCGGGAGACGAAATCGATATGGGCCTGGGCCGAACGTCTGGCCGCCTCTGGATTGGCCGCCATGACCGCTTCATATATCGCAACGTGGTGCGCCAGCAGCTGATCGCGTGCGCCCGGCAGGTTGTAGACCATGGCCCGGTTGTAAAACACGCCCTCGGCGAGCAGTCGGTAGCAGGACCTCAGCGTATGAAGCAGTATGATGTTGTGTGCACATTCGCCAATGGCATTGTGGAATTCGACATCGATGCCGGCCTCTTCCTCGAAATCGTCTTTCTCGTGCGCAGCCTTCATCGAGGTGATTATCCGGGTCAACAGCGCGCGGTCTGCCTCGGTTGCCCGTCGCGCAGCAAATTCTGCAGCGATGCCTTCGATTTCGCGGCGGTACTCGAGATAATCCAGCGTTGCCTTCTGGTGCCGGGCGATCAGCTCCATGACCGGCCGGGTAAACACCTGTCCGATCACGTCGGCAACAAAGGTTCCACCGCCATGCTGCGTCTTGAGCAGTCCCCTTCCTTCGAGAACCTTGAGTGCCTCGCGCAGAATCGGTCGCGAGACGTCGAACTGCTTGGCCAACTCCCGTTCCCCGGGAAGCCGGTCGCCAACGCGCAGGATCCCTTCGAGCACCAGAACCTCGATCTGATAGACCACCTCATCAGCTGTCCGGCTGTGCTCAATACGTGCAAAAATGTCCGCAACCATTGCCATTATCCGTTTGCTGCTCCGTTCGAGCGTACCAAGGCACCGGAAAGGTGGTCAATATTTTTATCCAGTTCAGGGAGTGTTTCCCATTGATGGGTCGCCGGCACGGGGTGGCGAGAAACGCGTTGTGCACCTTGCGAGCAGCTTCAAACCAGCTCAGGCGAGGCCGTTTAACGTCGCGTCTTTTGCGGGATCGAGGCTCGAGCGGTTCCGGGCCCCAAGCTCACAGCCCGTTTGCTGACGGGCAGCGCGGGCCTAACGGGCTCCCTGTTCCCGGTCCCAGTAGGGCGTCGGTCCGTAGAGTTCTGCGAGGTAGTCGATAAACAGCCGTACCTTGGCGGGCAGGAACCTGCGGCTTGCATACACCGCGTGGATCGCCACGTTGCGCGAGCCCTCGTAGGCCGGAAGCACCTGAACCAGCCGCTGGTCGGCCAGTTCCGCGCCGATGTCCCAAGTCGAGCGCAGGGCAATGCCGACGCCGCCGATTACGGCTTCTCGCACCACTTCGCTGGAATTGGTTTGCAATGGTCCGAGAGGGCGGTGGATTGTTTCGCCCTGAGGCCCTTCGAGTTTCCAGGTGTCGTTGTTGTGGGGCGCCAGGCAGACATGGCTGTCAAGATCGCCCAGAGTTTCAGGCATTCCGTGTTTGTCGAGATAGGCCGGAGACGCCACAAGAATCCGGCGAACTGGTGCGAGTTTGCGCGCGACGAGGCTTGAATCGCTCAATTCCGCGATGCGAATGGCGAGATCATAGCCGTCTCCGACGATGTCGACGAACTCGTCCCTGAGCATCAGATTGACGCCAAGATCCGGATTTGCCTGCATGAAGGTGTTGATGTGGGGCGCGATGTGCATGCGTCCAAACGATGTCGGCGCGGAGACTTTCAAGACTCCATGGGCAAGTGCCGAACGCCGCGACACGAAAGCTTCGGCCTCCTCTATCCCTGCCAGGATAGCAACCACGCGTTCGTAAAAGCCTTGTCCGGCTTCGGTCAGCGAGATCTGGCGCGTGGTGCGCTGCATCAGCCGGGTGCCGAGTCGGTCCTCAAGTCTGCGAAGTCTCTTGGATACCACGGCGGGAGACAGTCCGAGCTCGCGCCCGGCCGCCGACATCGAGCCAGCGGACACGACCCGGGCAAAAATCTCCAAGTCTCCCAAATTGTTCATGCTGAATGGGTTCTCTCTATTGGAGCTTCACTGATACCAGTACGCGCATGGTGCGCATGTAGATCATTATTGTACAAAAGCCGAGCAGGCGTGGCCGCAATAGATAGGGGCTGCTGGCACGGTTTAGCCAATTCAAGATTGCCGTTCCATGAAGAAAGTGGTAAATAAATAATACCAGTTTCAGCCCGTTTGCCACTCTATCTTGGGCATGGGACGGGCAAGGGAGGATGTCATGTCGGAATTGATCGCGTTTCAGCAACCTGACCAGGCAGTCATTGAGCGCCGTCCTGCAATCATTGCCGACCTTGCGGAACTGCTTCCCGAAGGCTGCCTGATCACCGAAGAGCGCGAACTGGTGCCGTTTGACACGGACGCATTTGTTTCCTACCGGCGCATGCCCTTGGCCGTCGTCTTGCCTGAAACCACGGCGCAGGTCGCTGCCGTTCTCAAATATTGCAATGACAATGCCATCCCTGTCATCCCGCGCGGCGCCGGCACTTCGTTGTCCGGTGGCGCGATCCCGCAGGAGGATGCCGTTGTTATTGGCGTGTCCAAGATGAACCGGATCCTCGAGGTCGATCTGCCCAACCGTGCCGCAATCGTTCAGGCGGGCGTGACCAACATCTCGATCAGCCAGGCCGTGGATGCCGACGGTTTCTTCTATGCACCCGATCCCAGTTCGCAGCTCGCCTGCACCATCGGCGGCAATATCGGCATGAACTCCGGCGGGGCCCATTGCCTCAAATACGGTGTCACCACCAACAATCTGATGGGAGTCAAGATGGTCATGTTCGACGGCTCCATCGTCGAGATCGGCGGCAAGGCGCTGGATGCGGCTGGCTACGACCTGCTTGGCCTGATCTGCGGATCCGAGGGCCAGCTCGGCATCGTCACCGAAGCGACTGTCAGGCTCATCGCCAAGCCCGAAGGCGCCCGCCCGGTACTGTTCGGTTTCGAAAGTTCAGTCGCTGCCGGCGCCTGCGTCACTGACATTATCGGCGCGGGCATCATCCCGGTCGCCATCGAATTCATGGACAAGCCGGCCATCGAGATTTGCGAAGCTTTCGCCCAGGCGGGTTACCCGATGGATGTCGAGGCGCTTCTGATCGTCGAGGTCGAGGGTTCCGAGGCCGAGATGGATGCCATGTTGGAGCGCATCATCGAGATTGCGCGCAAGCACGGCGTCAAGACCATCAAGGAAAGCCAGTCCGCCACCGAAGCGGCGCTGATCTGGAAAGGCCGCAAGTCGGCGTTTGGCGCCACCGGCCGGATTGCGGATTATATCTGCATGGACGGCACCGTGCCGCTTGGGCAATTGTCCCATGTGCTTGAAAAAACCAGCGAGATCATCGATCGCTACGGATTGCGCGTCGCCAATGTGTTTCACGCCGGTGACGGCAACATGCATCCGCTGATCCTGTTCGATGCCAACGATCCGGAAGAAAGCCTGAAGGCGGAAATGGCCGGCAACGACATTCTCAAGCTTTGTGTTGACGCCGGCGGTTGCCTGACCGGAGAACATGGCGTGGGTATCGAAAAGCGCGATCTCATGCGCCATCAGTATTCCGATGTTGACCTTGCCCAGCAGATGCGGGTGCGTGCGGCATTCGATCCGAAATGGATCCTCAATCCCTCCAAGGTGTTCCCGCTCGATGGCAGGAACGGTTCGCAGCCGGGCAACCAGACTGTGCCTGAGACCGGGAAGACAGCAGCATGAGCGCGGTCGATATTCAGTATCCCGAAACCGAAGATGACGTTGCGCGTATTGTTGCCGATGCGAAAGCCTCCAACCTGTCGGTCGAGGTGAGGGGCGGCGGCACAAGGCTGGGTCTTGGCCGGCCTTCGCAATCGGCATCTGCCTTGTCACTCGCAAAACTGACCGGCATCACCAATTACGACCCATCCGAACTGGTGATGGCGGCCCGCGCCGGTACGCCGCTTGCCGAGATCGAGTCGGCGCTGGCGGAAAACAACCAGATGCTGACCTTCGAGCCGATGGACCACCGGCCGCTTCTGGGTGCCACCGGCGAGCCGACCATCGGTGGCGTTTTTGCAGCCAACGTCTCCGGCCCGCGCCGCATTTCGGCCGGTGCCGCGCGCGACAATCTGCTCGGTGTCCGCTTCGTCAACGGCACAGGTGAAATTGTCAAGAGTGGCGGCCGGGTGATGAAGAATGTGACCGGCCTCGACCTGGTTAAGCTGATGGCCGGCTCATGGGGCACGCTCGGTGTCATGTCCGAAGTCACCTTCAAGGTGCTGCCGAGACCGGAGACGGCGGTGACCATTGTGGTCTCCGGGCTCAACGATGCCGAAGCCGCCGAAGCCATGGCGGCAGCACTCGCCATGTCGGTCGAGGTCTCCGGTGCTGCGCATCTGCCTGAAAGCGTCATACACAAATTCGCAGGCGGCAGCCTCAAGGGCGGTCCCGCCACAGTCCTCCGTCTCGAAGGGCTGACGCCGTCGGTTGATGTCCGCAGTGAACGATTGGTCGCCGAAATGGCCCGTCGCGGTACGGTCTCGGTGCTGGAAGCACAGGCATCCCAGGACCTGTGGCGCGAGATCCGTGACGTCATCC
The DNA here is from genome assembly GCF_900220985.1 of Parahoeflea halophila. Classification (GTDB taxonomy): domain Bacteria; phylum Pseudomonadota; class Alphaproteobacteria; order Rhizobiales; family Rhizobiaceae; genus Hoeflea; species Hoeflea halophila. Next base: position 191,998 of record NZ_OCPC01000005.1, on the reverse strand, counting down.
CGTTTGCTGACGGCACCATGAAGCCGGTCTGGAGGGTCTCGGTGGCGCCGTCCGCGGGACATCAACTGGTTGCTGCCCTAAGGCTCAAGACCGGCGTTGATGCCTTCTACGACTGGCAGGGCGGTCTCGTCTGGCTGCGCATGGAAGCCGATCCGGAAGCCGATCTGGTCCGGCAATACATCAAGGTGCTTGGCGGCGGTCATGCCACCCTCATCAGGGCCGATGCCGCAACCCGCGCGTCGGTTCCCGTATTCGAACCGCAGCCCAAGCCGCTGGAAGCCCTGGCACGGCGCATCAAAGACCAGTTCGATCCCGCAGGCGTGCTCAATCCCGGTCGCATGACGGCAGGCATGTGATAGCATCACGGACCTTGGCAACACGCTGATCGTACCGACACACAGGAGCAGGCAATGACCAACCCCGATCAAACCCCCGAGAGGCGCCAGACCGACCGCTGGCTCGAACCCGGCAAGACCAATATGCAGGTCATCTACGTGCTTTATCTGGCGAGTTTCGTCATCGGCATCACCGGCATCGTCGGGATCGTGCTTGCGCATCTCAACCGCGGCAAATCCGCAGCCTGGATCGAAAGCCACTACACCTGGGCGATCCGCACCTTCTGGCTCGGCCTGCTTGGCGCGCTGACCAGCGGCGTGCTGATGATTGTCATGATCGGCATGCTTTTGATGCCCCTCGTGGCGCTCTGGGTCATCATTCGAACCATCGTCGGGCTGCAGAAACTGGGCCGCAACGAAGCCATCACCAATCCTCAAAGCTGGCTGCTTTGAGAGCCGCCGGCACAAGCCGCGCTAATTGCGGGCCGGGGCGGCCTGGCCTGCCGAACAATTGAGACTTCCAGGGACATCGCGACATGCAGACCAATTTTACCGCCGAGCAGCTGGCCGATCCCGGTGTCGCCGAATCCGAGAAGATCCTCAGGAAATGTGTGCATTGCGGTTTCTGCACCGCGACCTGTCCGACCTATGTGACGCTCGGCAACGAACTCGACAGCCCGCGCGGCCGGATCTACCTGATCAAGGACATGCTCGAAAACAACCGTCCCGCCGATGAGAAGGTGGTAACCCACATCGACCGCTGCCTGTCCTGCCTGTCCTGCATGACCACTTGTCCGTCGGGCGTCAATTACATGCATCTGGTCGACCACGCCCGCGCCCATATCGAAAAGACCTACAAGCGTCCCTTGATGAACCGCATCACCCGCGGCCTGCTGGCCATGGTGCTGCCTTATCCCGGACGCTTCCGCGCCTCTCTCTATGCAGCGCGCCTTGGACGGCCCTTCGCACCGTTGTTCAGGGCGCTGCCGGGGATGAAGCCGATGGCGGCGATGCTGGAGCTTGCGCCGGCATCCGTGCCCGAGCCTTCGAAAGTCTCAAAACCCGGCTCCCATCCCGGCTCTGGGGACAAGCGCGGGCGTGTCGCCATTCTGACCGGCTGCGCCCAGCCGGTGCTCAAGCCCGGCATCAATGAGGCAACGGTGAGGCTGCTCAATCGGATCGGTGTCGAGGTGGTGGTGCCCGAGGGCGAGGGGTGCTGCGGTGCGCTGGTGCATCACATGGGCCGCGAGCATGACGCGCTCGAGGCCGCGCGCAAGAATGTCGATGCCTGGACGCGGGCCATCGACGATGGCGGGCTCGACGCCATCATCATCACCGCCTCGGGCTGCGGCACCACGATCAAGGATTACGGCTACATGCTGCGCGAGGACCCGGCCTATGCGCAAAAGGCAACACGTGTTTCGGAGCTGGCCAAGGACATCACCGAATATCTCGCCGGCATCGAAATGCCTGCGCCGGTGAATGGCGCCGATCTGGTCGTGGCCTATCATTCGGCCTGCTCGATGCAGCATGGCCAGAAGATCACCACCCAGCCGAAAACGCTTTTGAAGGCGGCAGGCTTCACCGTCAAGGATCCGCCGGAAGGACACCTGTGCTGCGGCTCGGCTGGAACCTACAACATCATGCAGCCCGAGATCGCCCGTACGCTGCGTGATCGCAAGGTGAAGAACATCGAGCGGACAAGGCCGGATCTCATCGCCACCGGCAATATCGGCTGCATGACCCAGATCGCGGGCGGCACCGACATACCGATCATCCACACGGTGGAACTTCTGGACTGGGTCTACGGCGGCAACAAGCCTGCTGGGCTGCCCGCAGCCAAGTCCGTGTGATTGGAAGCTGCTGAATAGCGGCTGATCCGTCGGCAGCAGAAAGGCAGCGCCCGAGACCGCTGCCTTTTCGTTTGTTTCTTGCTGGTGCCGGAGCTAGTGCATGTCGCGTTCAAATGTAGAGGTCGCTGCTCAGCTGCCCCCGAACAGCGTGCCGAAGAAATCCATTCCCCGGTCGGTATAGAGCTTGTCCGCTCCCCGGCCGTTCGGTCCGATGACAATCACCTTGGAGCCGATACCGGCGCGCTTGTAGAGATGTTTCACATCCTTGTTCATCATCCGGATGCAGCCTGACGACATGTTCTGGCCAATGGTCCAGGGCTGGTTGGTACCGTGGATCCGGAAGATCGTGTCACGTCCACCCCGGTAGAGATAGAGCGCCCGCGCGCCGAGCGGATTGTTGATCCCCCCTTTCATGTAGTGTGGAATTTTGCGGCCCTTGCGGCGCTCCCGCGCAATCATGCTTGCTGGCGGACGCCAGTCCGGCCATTCAGCCTTGCGGCCGACTTTCACGGTACCAGACCAGCCGAAGCCTTCGCGCCCGACCCCGACGCCATAGCGTGTCGCTCGGTTGTTGCCTTCAACGTAATAGAGATACTTGGTGGACGTATCGACAATGATGGTGCCGGGTTTCTCGTCGGTGAGAAACCGCACCTTCTTGCGCATGAACTCCGGTTTCGGCTTCTTCGATTGCGCCACCTGGACGATCGGCAGTACGCCCTGCGACGCCGCTGCCAGTGTCGATCGCGGCATTGCCGATGCGTCCTTCAGTGCAGGCGCGATCAGCAGCGCCAATGCGCCGGCCGCGATGACCGCAAATCGGGTGGAAAATCCTCGTCGTGTCATGATGTCCCCTCGTTGATGGTTTTGGCCCTTGGCTACAAAGGTACCATTGAAAACGCAGTGATCAACCTTTCACGGCGTGTAAACGGACCTCCGGTTTTGCTGATACGGCCTGCCGCTTGGCGAAGGGATGACTTTCGCCGCAACTGGTCTGAATCATATCAATATCTTATCTCGCACCGTCGGACTGATTGTTCGCATGATCTGCTTGCCTGAGACGAAAGACCCGGCGCAGGCGAGGGACCTGGCCGGGTTTGCTTCCGTATCGAAGTGTTCAACCGTTGGTTACAACACGATAACCTTGGCGCCGACTCTGGCGTTCTCGTAGAGTTCGGTCACGTCCTCGTTGCGCATCCGGATGCAGCCGGACGAAACCGCCTTGCCGATGGTCCAGGGCTGATTGGTGCCGTGGATCCGGTACAGTGTCGAGCCAAGATAGAGTGCGCGGGCGCCGAGCGGGTTTTCCGGCCCGCCCTTCATATGCGCCGGCAGGATCCGGCCTTCCTTCTCGCGCACCCGCTTGATCATCTCTGCTGGTGGACGCCAATCCGGCCATTCCGCCTTGCGGGTGATCCTTTCGGTGCCGCTCCAGGCATGGCCTTCCTTGCCCACACCCACGCCGTAGCGTCGCGCCTGTCCGTTGGCCATGACGTGGTAGAGATAGCGCTCACTGGTGTTGATGATGATCGTGCCAGGCTTCTCGCTGCCGGAATAAGCCACGGTCTGCGGCAGGAACCGTTGATCGATCTGGGCCGCCGGCTTCGGCTTTACGCGCGGTGCGGCAAGCGACACATTGGTTACCTGGCGCCGATGAACCTGTGGCGTGCGCGGTTGCCGGATAACCGACCGCACAGCCTTGGGCTTGGTCCTGTAGACCACGCCGCCGCGTGGCGCTGCCTGGCCGCGAAGCTGCATCACCCAGGGGGCGGTCAGGTCGGGGCTGAGCACTACCGGAGGCCGTTGCCCGTAACGCTCGCCGGCGCTCGCGGTGCCGGAGAATGCGGCCAGACTCAGCGCCGCGCCGGTCATCAAAAGGAGAGCAAGTTGTTTCATCGGACGCACCAAAAACCTTTCGTCTGATCACGACAGTCTGCCACCGCGCGATCTGCGCGGACCGATCTGCCTTCCACGATCCATGCTGGGGCAGGGGTGGAATCAATTGGTGAATCCGGGTCTCTCAAAAGCCGGTTTCGCCCGAAACCTCCTCTTAGGGTTATCGCCGCCTTGCCAAACGCGGTGAACGACCGCTTAATTGCCTCCGATTCCCGATTAACCACGAGAGCGAGCTGCAAAATGGCGCATGAGAACGGCCTTATCACGGGCGAGGATGGCCGCACTCGCTGCTTCTGGCCGGGCGATCTGCCCGATTATCTGGCTTACCACGATGCCGAGTGGGGCCGCCCGGTGACCGATGACATAAGGCTGTTCGAAAAGATCTGTCTTGAGGGGTTTCAGGCCGGGCTGTCCTGGCTCACCATCCTGCGCAAGCGCGAGAACTTTCGTGCCGGCTTTGCCGCATTTGATTTTCGCAAGGTGGCGCTCTTCGATGAGGCGGACATCGAGAGGCTGGTGGCGGACAAGGGTATCATCCGTCATCGCGGCAAGATTGCCTCCACCATCAACAACGCCAAACGCGCCATTGAAATGGTCGACGAATTCGGCTCGCTCGCGGCCTATTTCTGGCCCCATGAGCCTGGTCCGGATGAGCGGCCGGCGGTGGTGGACTATGCAACCCTGATGGCCAATCCGACCACGGCCGTTTCGACCCGCATTTCCAAGGACCTCAAGAAACGCGGCTGGAGCTTTGTCGGCCCGACGACGGTCTACGCCTTCATGCAGGCCATGGGGCTGGTCAACGACCATCTCGAAGGCTGCTGCTGCCGTGCCGAGGTCGAGGCATTGCGCAACGAGTTCGTGCGTCCGACATGACGCCGGATGAGCTCAAGGCCCTGATCCACGAGGTCGCAGCGGAGAGGCCGGAAATCGGGCCGCTGGAGGAGAGCCTCAAATGGGGCGAACAGAGTTTTACCCCGGCCAAGCGCAACATCGGGCAGCACGGTCCGGATTCAGCCGCGCCCTGATGGCAATGCGGCGATGATGTTCATCTGCCACACCAATCTGGTCGAGGAATTCCGCGGGCTGTATCCCGATGCGCTGACATACGAAGGCAACCGTGCCATCGTGGTTAGCGCAAAGGAGGAGCCCGATCGCCTGGCGCTGGCCCACTGCATCGCGCTGGCACTGACCTACAAGTTGCGCAGGAAACGCTAGCCGGCCCGCCTGCGGGTGCGGTGCTGCTTGGCCAGGATCGCCACTGCCACGCCGCCAAGGATCAGCAGCGATGACACCACCAGCCGCAAGCTCCAGCCTTCGGCCGCAAACAGCGTGCCGCCAACTGCAGCAATGACCGGCACCGTCAGTTGCACGATCGCCCCTTGCGTGGCGCCGATCTGCCTGAGCACGCGGTACCAAAGGGCATAGCCGAGGCCGGATGTCACTGCGCCCGAGATTGCGGCGAGAACCGCACCGCGTCCGCTGGAGTGAGCGGCCTCTCCGGTGAGCAGCACAATTGCTCCGAGCGGAATCAGGAAGACGCTCGATCGCACGAAATTGTCGGCTGTCGCCTTGAGTGGGTCGGGCAGGCCGCGGCCACGCAGCGAATAGGCGCCCCAGGCGACACCGGATACCGCCATCAGCGCCGCCGCCCAGGGTTCGGGTGCCGACAGCCCGGGGGAGACCAGCCAGATGAACGCGCCGAAGGCCGTCGCAAGCCCGAGCCATTCGAGCCATGATGGCCGGTCGCCTTCCTTCAGCGCCCAGCCGATCATCGTTGCCTGTACGCAGGCAAACAGGATCAGCGCGCCGATCCCGGTCTCGAGCGCCACATAAGCGTAGGAAAACGCCACCGCATAGGCAAACAGGGCAAATGCCGAAGCCCAGGACCCCGACTGAAATCGCGGAGAACGGGCGCTGCCGGAACCGGTCAACTCCACCAGCAAAGCCAGCATGATTGCTCCGCTGATGAGCCGTATCGCCGAATAGCTTGCCGGATCGATCAGCGGCGCATCCCCCGAACCGTTCGCTATTCTGGCGAGTACCGAATTGGCGGCAAAGGCGATCATGGTCAGGCTTGTGATCAGGAAAAGGCGCAAGGGAGCTGCTTTCGGAGAGGTGTCTGAAACTGGTAACGGCCTCTATCGCCCGTTTTGCGGTCCATGTCGATCTTCCGGCCTCGTCACCGCCATCACACCCACATAAGCCTGTGCGGAGCCCGCCCTTGGCCGGACCGCGCGGGAACCAAGGCGATTGGCAGACGTTGTTGGCTTGAAGGGACGATATGGTTCAACGCGAGGATTTTCCCATGATCAGGATATTGATCAAGACGCTGATTTCGGCCTGCTTTTGCCTGTCAGTGACAGCACCTGCTTCGGCAGCGCCGGTGATGGTGCAGAAACCGGCGGTTCAGATTTCCGGTGCATCGGATCTGGTTCAGATCCATCAGAAGCGCGGCTTTCACCGCCACCGCAACCACGGCTATTACAATGGTCATCGCGGCCATCGTCACCAGCGCCACGGCTACCGCCATTACAACGGCTTCTGGTTTCCGCCCGCAGCCTTCTCGTTCGGCATCATCATCGACCAGCCGCGCCGCGGCGGATATGTGCGTCCGGGCTACACCAATCCGCGGCATGTGAGCTGGTGCCACAGGAAGTATCGCTCCTATGACCAGCGGAGCAACACGTTCCAGCCCCATCACGGGCCGCGCCGCGAATGCCGTTCGCCCTACTACTGAGGCTGAGGTAAAGCCACGCCTTGGGTCACGGTGGCGTTAGTCACCCGGCCAAGCCTTGCAGCAAAAGGGCCTGTCGGTTAGGAGAAGCGCAACACATCCTTTCTCCTGCCGCAGGCCCTTTTTCATGTCCGACAAGAAGCAAAAGCAAAAGAAGCCTCAGAAGCTCAAGGCACGCCTGGCGCGTGGTTTTCCCGACCGCTCGGCGTCCGATATTCGCGCAACCGACGAGATGATGGCCAAGATCAAAACCGTCTACGAGCGCTTCGGCTTCGAGCCGGTGGAAACCCCCTTCGTCGAATACACCGATGCGCTAGGCAAGTTCCTTCCGGATCAGGACCGGCCCAACGAGGGCGTGTTCTCATTCCAGGATGATGACGAGCAATGGCTGTCGCTGCGTTACGACCTGACGGCTCCGCTGGCGCGCCATGTTGCCGAAAATTTCAACGACATTCAGCTGCCCTACCGCACCTATCGCGCCGGCTGGGTGTTCCGCAACGAGAAGCCCGGTCCCGGCCGTTTCCGCCAGTTCATGCAATTCGACGCCGACATCGTCGGAGCCCCCGGCGTCCAGGCCGACGCCGAGATGTGCATGATGATGGCCGACACCATGGAAGCCCTCGGCATTCCGCGCGGCCAGTACGTCATCCGCGTCAACAACCGCAAGGTGCTCGATGGCGTGATGGAAGCCATTGGCCTTGGCGGCGAAGAGAACGCAGCCCGCCGCCTCACCGTGCTCCGCGCCATCGACAAGCTCGACAAGTTCGGTATTGAAGGCGTGAAACTCTTGCTCGGCGCCGGCCGTTGGGACGGCGGCAAGGAAGGCGAGGGCGATTTCACGCCGGGGGCCGGGTTGGATGCCGCACACATCGAACTGCTAGTCGGGTTTCTTACGATCGCTGAAGGTGACGATGTCGAAGAGACCTTAGCTTCAGCTGAAAATCGTTTTGAAGAAAGCGCCACGGTGTTGTCGGGTGTTGACGAACTTCGTTCGATTTCTCAGGTGGTCCTTGCATCTGGCTATGGCCCGGATCGCATCAAGATAGACCCATCTGTGGTCCGCGGTCTCGAATATTACACCGGCCCGGTTTTCGAAGCCGAGCTCCTGTTCGACGTCACCAACGAGAAGGGCCAGAAAGTGCAGTTCGGCTCCGTTGGCGGCGGCGGCCGTTACGATGGACTGGTGTCGCGCTTCATGGGCCAGCCGGTGCCGGCCACCGGCTTCTCGATCGGCGTCTCGCGGCTGATGACGGCGCTGAAGAACCTCGGCAAGCTTTCGGGCGACGCGGCAACCGGGCCCATTCTCGTCACCATCATGGACCGCGACCGGATCGGCGATTACGCGAAGATGGCGCAGGAACTGCGCTCGGAACTCAACCCGCTGGGCGGTGACGGGCAGCCGACAGGCCCCACCATTCCGGTCGAGCTGTTTCAGGGTAACCCCAAGGATTTCCCCAAGCAGCTGCGCTATGCCGACCGGCGCGGCTCGCCCATTGCCGTCATCCAGGGCGGCAACGAGAAAGAGGCAGGCAAGGTCATCGTCAAGGACCTGATCGAGGGCAAGCGCATCGCCGAGACCATCACCGACAATGCCGAATGGCGTGAGGCCAAGGCCGGCGAGCACCTGGTAGATGAGACGGATCTCGTCATCACCGTCAAGCGGATCCTGGCCGAACAGGCCTCCGATGCTCAGGAAATCTGACGTGGAGGCTCTGTCCATTCTTTGCCCATCTTTCCCCTCGCCACCCCCTCCCCGCGAGGGGGAGGGGCTTAAGCTGCTTCGCCCTTCACCCTTGCTCCTCTGGGTTCGGTTGGTGACTGCTCTGTTTCCTAGGCTCGAGTTGGGACGGACTAGCCCCTCCCCCTTGTGGGGAGGGGGGTGGGGAGGGGCCTTTGTCATCGGACAGGCTCGCGGAGGTGACTTCTCCAGCCGTACCCGGGAAGGGCTTGTGATGCAGTTCGGAGCTCCCGATTTTGCCGCCGATCTCGCTCGAGCGCTCGATGCGCTGGGCGGCGTGCGTGTCGACATTCCGGTAATCCAGCCAGCCGAGCCGTTTCTCGACATGGCCGGCGAAGATCTGCGCCGCCGTATCTTTCTCACCGAAAGCGAGACCGGCGAAAGCCTCTGTCTGAGGCCGGAATTCACCATTCCGGTGTGCACCGCCCATATCGCAGAAAACGTCGGTACCCCGCGCCGTTACGGCTATCTCGGCCAGGTGTTCCGCCAGCGCCGCGACGGGGCCAACGAGTTTTTCCAGGCCGGCGTCGAGGATCTCGGTGAACCCGATGAAGCCGCCGCCGATGCCCGGGCGCTTTCGGACGCACGCGGGTTGATTGCCGGTTTCGCGCCTGCTGCAGACCTGTCGATCATCCTTGGTGATCAGGCGGTGTTTGAAGCGGTGGTCGCCGGACTTGGCTTGCCCGCAGGCTGGCAAAAGCGATTGATCCACGCTTTCGGCAACGAGCAGGCGCTCGGTGCGATGATCGCCAAGCTCGCCAGTCCGGAAGCCGCCGCTGTTCCTGATGCATCGGTGGCTGGTTTTCTCGCCAATGGCGATGTGGCTGGGCTCGAGGCGCATATCGAAGAGGTCATGCAAGAGACCGGTTATTCGACCAACGCCAGCCGCTCGCCAGCCGAAATTGCCGCCCGGCTGATCAGCAAGCAGACCCTTGACTCAACCCGGCTGTCCGCCCGCTCGCTCGCGGCACTCAAGGCCTTTCTGGCGCTTGATATCCCGCTTGATCGTGCCGCCACGGCGCTCTCGGAGTTTGCCCGCGATGCAGGGCTTAATATCAGCGTCGCACAACAGGCATTCGAAGCCCGCCTTGCTGCTCTAAAGCAGCGGGGTGAGGATCTCGGCAGCATTCGTTGGCGCGCCGCCTTTGGCCGTCCGCTCGACTATTACACCGGCATGGTCTTCGAAATTTCCGCAAGCGCCGAAAATCTGGTTCTGGCCGGTGGCGGCCGGTACGACCGGATGATGACCCTGCTCGGCGCGCAAGAACCAATTCCCGCCGTCGGCTTTTCGCTCTGGCTCGACCGCATTGAAACCGTGAGGGCAGGCCGATGACCCTGACCGTTGCATTGCCATCCAAGGGCCGCATGAAGGACGACGCCATTGCCGTCTTTGCCCGTGCCGGCCTGACCGTCATGGCCATTGGCAACGACCGCAGCTATCGTGGCCGCATCGAGGGCATCGATGGTGTCGAAGTGGCTTTTCTGTCAGCTTCCGAAATCGCAAGGGAGCTTGGCGCCGGTGCGGTGGATTTCGGGGTCACCGGCGAGGATCTGGTCCGCGAAGGCCTCTCGCGCGCCGATGAGCGCGTGGAAATATCCGCCCGCCTCGGCTTCGGCAATGCCGATGTGGTGGTCGCCGTGCCCGATATCTGGAAGGACGTCGACAGCATGGCCGACCTCGGCGACGTGGCCGCCGACTTCCGTACCCGTCACGGGCGCAGGCTGACGATCGCCACCAAGTACTGGCGGCTGACCCAGAATTTCTTCTCCACCCGCCACGGCATCCAGCTCTACCGCATCGTCGAAAGCCTCGGTGCCACCGAAGGTGCGCCCGCCTCCGGTGCGGCCGATATCATCGTCGATATCACCTCCACAGGCTCGACGCTGACTGCAAACCACTTGCGCGTGCTCTCGGACGGCGTGATCCTCAGGTCCGAGGCCTGTCTGGTCCGCGCCCGCAAACCGGAACACGATGCAGACCCGCGGGTGGCATCACTGATTGACGCGGTGCAGTCTGCAAGCTGATTCTGGACGTGGCGGTTAAGAAAAGGCCGCCTCACGCGGAGGCGGCCGTGGCGGCGAGGGATCGGGAACCCCGCCGGCCAGGTATGTCGCAGGATGTCAGATCGGGGGGACTAGCCTGCGACCCGTAAACATCTACGTCAACATCTCCAGCCCGGATCACTTTCCAGCACTGTGTCAAACTATTTTTGCTGCCCGGCTGCTTGCCCCACTTGCGTTTTGCCGTTTTTCAGCCAAAAGTCAGTGACCCGGGAAAGACCCGGCCTGCACGCGTCCCTCGTCTCTGCCGCCTCTTGATTCGTGGGCTCCGCAGCGAATGGCTCCGCCAACCACAAAGCCGCTTCTCCACCGGTTCAGCCTCGTCCCAGGCATCGGGATGATTTTGGATTGTGGGGTTTATCATGGAATTCGCCATCGGATCGGTCGTGATCCTGTCGTCAATGCTTCTGCTTGCCATCCTGTCACGGATTTCGTCAGCCAATCCGGATGCAGCCATCCTGCGCGGGGAAATTCTCCCTGCCATGCTCTCGGTGCTGATCTCCACCGGGCTTACCGTCGGGGCCCTGCTGATGCTGTTCGCAGACGAGGGCTACTTTGCGTCACGCACGGTCGAGCTGGCGGTGACTGCTGCAGTCGTCATCGGGTCGGTCTGGATCATCGCCAGGTTCGCACGCAGCGTGAAACCCGGTTTGCCGGCCTGATCCGACCGTCTGACGGATCTGCCACGGTATTTGCTGTGCGGACGGCAGGGCAAAGAAAAACCCGGCGCTGACAGGCACCGGGTTCGATTATTTGTGTAGAGGACTTAGCTTTACGCGCGGCGTGCGTCGATCGACAACGCGCCTGCGCCGGCAATTGCTAGCGCCATGAAGCCGCCTGCCATGGCAAGGTTCTTCATGAAGCTCGTCATCTGCATCTGGTCTTCAGGCTGGAAATGGCCGAGATAGCCAGACGCAACGCAGAAGGCGGCCAGCGCCCAGGCGGCATAGCGGGTGAAGACGCCAAGCAGAATGGCAACGCCGCCGAGAATTTCGAGCGCGATGACCAGCCAGACGCTGATGCTGGGCAGCGGAACGCCCATGCTGGCCATATAGCCGGCAGTGCCCGCGACCGCGCCGAGCTTGCTGACGCCAGCCATGATGAAGATAATGCTCAGCAGCACGCGGCCAATGAGAAGCTGAAGATTGGTAGACATGGGTAACTCCTGGTTCGTAAACTGGAGAGACCCCTACACGGCAAACAGTGTTCCGCAAAGATGAACGATTATGAACATATCGTTCATTATTCGTTGACCGGGAATTACACTTCGCCGAATGTCGTCACTGCGTAATCGGGGGAGCCTTGTCGAGCAGTTTGAACTTCGGAAACACGAAGACCCCGTTTATGGCGCCATTGCCATCTTCGGTGAAGTTCGATGATTCGCCGATGCACATGATTGGAATCTGGCTTCCATCCGTGTGCATAATTGTGGTGGAAAAGCAGAATGACGAAGGTCGCATCGCCGCCAGCTCGTAGAGCTCGAGTACGTGGTTCCGGTATTCATCGTCGTAACACTTGACCAGATTGTAGAGCCCGAACTCACCCTGGTCGGGGAGTTGGTGATGGTACCGTGCCGCGGGTCCCAGCTGGAACACACCCGTGGCGAGATTGGCTTCGAAGGCTTCGATCCGGCAATAGTGGGAAATGACATCGAGATCGGGTACTTCGAGACCCTGCACCTGCGCGCCAATTCCGGAAATGCTGTCCGCTCTAGCTATCTTAAACAATGTACACCTCGGCAGTGCCCAATGATATCCAGCATGCGATAAGCCCCTTTACCAGGATTGCGCAACATGCACGACCCCCTGTTGGTGATATGGCACAATATCTGCCAGACCCGTATTTCAGGTCCGCAAACATCCGCTAGTCAGTCTTTGTCACCGGCACAGCTTGATGAAAACACAGGAAAAAGCATTCTCTCTGAAACACTTTGACCCTAATGGCTAAAATAACCGTTTCTCTCGGTTGGTTTGCTGACTGATATTAGGCCACCAAAGCTACATTTTGCAACAAGCGCCACAATCAAAATTGACGCGCGGAATTCAGCTTTGCCAAAACAGCAAAGGGGCGGCCCGTGGCCACCCCTTCACAAGTCACGCAACATGCGTGCACAGTCAGCAGTAAGAAGCCAATGGCCTTATTACATCATGCCGCCCATGCCGCCCATGCCGCCCATGTCAGGCATGCCGCCACCGCCGGCTGCTTCCTTTTTCGGAAGTTCGGCGATCATGGCTTCGGTGGTGATCAGCAGGGAAGCAACCGAAGCTGCGTCCTGAAGCGCTGTACGCACAACCTTGACCGGGTCGACGATACCCATGGAGATCATGTCGCCATATTCGCCGGTCTGGGCGTTGTAGCCGAAGGTGTCGTTCTTGTGGTCGAGGATCTTGCCCACGACGATCGAAGCTTCGTCACCAGCGTTGGTTGCGATCTGGCGGCAAGGAGCCTGCAGGGCGCGGCGAACGATGTTGATGCCGGCTTCCTGGTCGGCGTTGACGCCGGTTGCCTTGATCGAGGCCGAAGCGCGCAGAAGTGCGGTACCGCCACCAGGGACGATGCCTTCCTGAACCGCAGCGCGGGTCGCGTTGAGCGCGTCGTCGACGCGGTCCTTGCGTTCCTTCACTTCCACCTCGGTGGCACCGCCAACGCGGATGACGGCAACGCCGCCGGCGAGCTTGGCGAGACGTTCCTGCAGCTTCTCGCGGTCATAGTCCGAAGAGGTTTCTTCGATCTGTGCCTTGATCTGCGAAATACGGCCTTCGATCTCGGACTTCTTGCCAGCGCCATCGACGATGGTGGTGGTTTCCTTGGTGATCGTGACCTTCTTGGCGCGGCCAAGCATTTCCAGCGTAACGTTCTCGAGCTTGATGCCGATGTCTTCGGAGATCACCTGGCCACCGGTCAGGATAGCGATGTCTTCGAGCATGGCCTTGCGGCGGTCGCCGAAACCGGGAGCCTTGACGGCAGCGATCTTGAGGCCGCCGCGCAGCTTGTTGACCACGAGCGTTGCAAGTGCTTCGCCTTCAACATCTTCCGAGATGATGATCAGCGGCTTGGAGGTCTGAACGACCGATTCCAGAACCGGCAGCATCGCCTGGAGGTTGGAGAGCTTCTTCTCATGCAGAAGGATGTAGGCGTCTTCGAGTTCGGCAACCATCTTCTCGGAGTTGGTGACGAAGTACGGCGACAGGTAACCGCGGTCGAACTGCATGCCTTCGACGACTTCCAGCTCGCTTTCAGCGGTCTTGGCTTCCTCGACGGTGATCACGCCTTCGTTGCCGACGCGCTGCATGGCTTCGGCGATGTCCTTGCCGATCTGTGCTTCGCCGTTGGCCGAGATCGTGCCGACCTGTTCGACTTCCGCCGAGGTCTTGATCTTCTTGGCCTTCTTCTGAAGGTCGGCGATGACTTCGGAGACAGCGAGGTCGATACCGCGCTTCAGGTCCATCGGGTTCATGCCGGCAGCAACAGCCTTGGCGCCTTCGCGAACGATCGACTGGGCCAGAACGGTTGCAGTGGTGGTGCCGTCACCGGCGATGTCGTTGGTCTTCGAAGCAACTTCGCGGACCATCTGTGCGCCCATGTTCTCGAACTTGTCTTCCAGTTCGATTTCCTTGGCAACGGTGACGCCGTCCTTGGTGATGCGCGGAGCGCCGAAGGACTTGTCGATGATCACGTTGCGGCCTTTCGGGCCAAGGGTGACTTTCACCGCATCAGCGAGAATGTCGACGCCCTTGATCATCTTTTCGCGGGCGGTGCGCCCGAATTTTACTTCTTTAGCAGCCATTTAACTTAACTCCCGGGCCTGGGGCCCATAGTCTTGAGGCAGATTGGAATTGTATCGGCAGATGCCCGGATTAACCGAGAATGCCCATGATGTCGCTTTCCTTCATGATCAGAAGGTCTTCGCCGTCGAGCTTGACTTCGGTGCCCGACCATTTGCCGAACAGCACGCGGTCGCCGGCCTTGACGTCGAGCTCGACCAGCTTGCCCGCATCGTCACGGACACCCGAACCGACGGCGATGACTTCGCCTTCCTGTGGCTTTTCCTTGGCGGTATCCGGAATGATGATCCCGCCTTTGGTTTTTTCTTCGGACTCGACACGACGAACGACGACGCGGTCGTGGAGCGGACGGAAATTGGTTTTTGCCATTGTCTATATTCCTTGATCGAATGACAGAAGCGGCTGAGTGCCCCGAATTGGGCCCCATCGATAGGACGTTAGCACTCACCTCTGTAGAGTGCTAACGACGCCGAGATAAGGATGCGGGGAACGAGAGTCAAGATATCCGAATTGTTCGGGATGGCAGAATATTTCGTCCGAACGGCATTTTTCCGGCGGGGTCTTGTAATCAGGGACAAGCTGCGCGACATCGTTGGTCCGGAAGGAACCGTGTGCCCATGTCCCGCAAGATTACCGATCTCGACCAGCTGACCGGCAGTGCCGACGTTCTGCTATGCGACGTATGGGGTGTCATCCACAATGGCGTCAACCCCTTTCCTTTGTCTGTGGAGGCACTGAAGGCTGCGCGACAGCGTGGACAGACAGTTGTCCTGATCACCAATTCGCCGCGTCCTGCCGAGGGGGTCATCCGCCAGTTCGACACGATCGGGGTGGATCCTGACTGCTGGGATGACATCGTGACCTCGGGCGATGTGACCCGGCAACTGGTCAAGGAGGCGCCGCGCGCACTGTATTTTCTCGGACCCGAACGGGATCTGTCGCTGGTCGAGGGACTGGATGTTGACCTGGTCGAGCCCGACGCGGCGCAGGCCGTGCTGTGCACCGGGCTTTTTGATGATGAAACTGAAACTGCGGAAGATTATCGCGAATTGCTCGATGGCCTGAGTCAACGCGGCCTCGAATTCATCTGTGCCAATCCCGACCGCATGGTCGAGCGTGGTGACAGGCTTGTGCCCTGCGCCGGCGCCCTTGCCGATCTTTATGTCGAGCTCGGCGGGGAAACCCGGATCGCCGGCAAGCCGCACGCGCCGATCTATCGCGAGGCGATGGCGCGGGCCCGGGCCATCCGCGGCGACGCTGATCCGGCACGCACGCTGGCAATCGGCGACGGCGTCCAAACCGACATCCGCGGAGCGCTGGACAACGGTCTTGAGGCGATTTTCATTGCGCGTGGAATTCACGCCAATCAATACCTCAAGGGACGGGTGACCGACGAAACCCGCCTCCAGGCATTTCTCGATGCCGAAGGCGTGGCCCCAGCCTACTGGATGGAATGGCTTGCCTGACATCAGCGAAGAAAGGAGAGACATGGCGCGGCGTTTCGACAATGCCGGGACCTTCGCAAGCGAACTGAAGGGCGGCGTCGTTGCGATCGGCAATTTCGACGGCGTTCATCGCGGCCACCAGGCCGTGCTGGCGCGCGCCACCGAAATTTCCCAGGCCGCTGGCGTGTCGTCCGTGGTCCTGAGTTTCGAGCCGCATCCGCGCTCGGTGTTTCGTCCCGACCAGCCCGTCTTCCGGCTGACGCCGGCGCCGATGAAGGCGATGATCCTGGGGCAACTGGGATTCGATGCCATCGTCGAACAGACCTTCGACAAGGCTTTTTCCTCTCAAAGCGCGGAAGATTTTGTCACCGGCATTCTGTGTGAACAGCTTGGTGTCCACCATGTCGTCACGGGTTATGATTTTCATTTTGGCAAGGGCCGCGAAGGCAATCCTGAATACCTGATGCGCTCTGGCGTCAGGCATGGTTTCGGTGTCACGCTTGTTGACCAGTTTCAGGCCGAGGATTCCGAGGTTGTCTCCTCCAGCCGCATTCGTGATGCACTGGCGATCGGTGACGTCGCCCAGGCGAATGCCCTGCTGGGCTATCGTTTTGCTGTTTCCGGCGAAGTGCTGCACGGCAAGAAGCTTGGTCGCACCTTGGGTTACCCGACGGCCAACATGGCGTTGCCGCCCGAGACCGGGCTCGAGCCCGGGATTTACGCGGTGCGCTTTCGCCGCGCCGGCGGGACCATCCATGATGGCGTGGCGAGCTTCGGTCGCCGTCCCACGGTCGCCGAACAGGGCGCAGCGCTGCTGCTGGAGACATATCTGTTTGATTTTTCCGGCGATCTCTACGGCGAAACCTGCACGGTATCCTTCGTGTCGCGGCTTCGCGGGGAGGAAAAATTTGAAGATCTTGATGCGCTTGTGGTGCAGATGAAGATCGATGAAGCCGAGGCAAGGGCGGTTCTTGGCTCGCTGCAGCCCCTTTCGCCTCTCGATGCCGCGCTGACTTTCGGGCCGCTCGGATGATCGGCGCCAAGTCGCGACGCATTCTGATTACCGGCGGCAACACCGGTTTGGGACTGGCGCTTGCCGCCAAGCTCGCCCGCCGTCACAAGCTTCTGCTGACGGGCCGGAAATCCGAGGGAGAGGTGGCCGGGACATTGCCGCCGGGCGCAGGCTATCTAGTTGCCGACCAGAGTGATCCCGAAGCCTCAGCCGCGACGGTCTTGCGCGGCATCCGCGACTTTGGCTGGGACACGCTCGACAATGCCGTGCTCAACGCCGGGACGGGATTCGCGGCGGTGAATGGTATTGACAGCACGCAGGCCATTCGCGCAAGCTTGGATGTAAACCTTCTCTCAGCCCTGTTGCAGGCCCGGGCGCTCTATCCGCTTTTGAAGAAATCCGGTGGCACGCTGACCCTGATCGGGTCCGTGGCGCACAAGGGGTCTGCCGCCGTTCCCGCCTATGCTGCCTCGAAGGCGGGCCTGCACGGCCTGGCGCGGGCGCTGCGGTCGGAATGGAAGGCAGACGTGAGTGTTCAGGTGCTCCATCCCGGTCCGGCAAAGACAGACATGCATGAAAAGGCCGGCTATGATCCCGGTTTCATGCGCTCGCTGTTTTTGGCGCCCGACGATGTCGCCGCCATGATGGCATCGGCGATTGCCGCGCGCCGATCGCCTGTCACCCTGTCATGGGTGAAATATCTCAATGGTGGTGCCTATACGGGGAGGCGGCTGTGACCCGCTCTCCGAAACGTGCTCTGGTCACCGGTGGCAGTGCCGGGCTCGGGGCCGCGGCGGTCAGCTTGTTGCAGGCCGGCGGCTACGAGGTTGTCGTGCTGGACAAGGATTCCCCCGCGGCCTCAGAAAATCCCGTCAAACACATCAGCTGCGATCTTGCGAGCCGCCCGGAGTTGGATGCCGCGCTGCCCGAGCTGATCGCCTCGGGCCCCTATGGGCTGATCTTTCTCAACGCCGGTATCAATGCCACCGGACACTTCGAAAGCATCGAGGCTCAAGCACATATCGATGTCATCCGCATCAATGCCGAAGCGCCAATGGTGATTTTCGCACGCTTGCTGGAAGCCGGTGCAATGCGTCGCGGCGCTGCTGCCGTGTTTGTCTCTTCGCTGTCCCATTTCACCGGCTATCCCGGCGCGGCAAGCTATGCGGCCTCGAAGGATGCTTTGGCGATTTATGCGAAGAGCATGCGACGTCACGCAAAGAGCAGAGGTGTGAGCCTGACCGTTGCCTTTCCAGGGCCGCTCAGGACCGGGCATGCCGAGCGCCACGCCCCCAAGGGCGCTGATGCCAGCAAGCCCATGGATCCGGCCGAAGCGGCAAGGCTGATTCTCGCCGACGCGCTTGCCGGCAGGAAGTCATCGATTCCAGGCAGCGCAAACCGCACCTTTGCGGTTTTGGGCCGGATAGCACCCAAGCCCGTGACGGCACTGATGCGAAGGCTGATCTATTCAAGGCTCTAGTTCCGGGCGCACGAATTGGCCTGTGGCACGGCGGCGATGCGCAATGTTCTTTTCACGCGCAACAAAAACCAGTAAGAACCCCCTCCATGACCAAGGTCGTCCCGATCATAGGCTCTCCGCCGATACGAATTATGGTCCCGGTTTCCCGCTGAGCTGCGCTCGCTGGAGACCGGGCATTTCGGCGTTATCACGCGCCCCGCTTTCATCGATTCCGATACACTGTCCACCACGGGCCATCGGCCCACAAGATTGCGACACCATGACCGACACCAACGACACCTTCGATTACTCCCAGACCCTCAACCTGCCCGAAACCGACTTTCCAATGCGCGGCGGCCTGCCGAAAATGGAGCCGGAGCTGGTCAAGCGCTGGCAGGAGATGCGGCTTTACGACAAGCTGCGTGCCAGCGCCGCCGGGCGGCCCAAATACGTGCTGCATGACGGCCCGCCCTACGCCAACGGCAACATCCATATCGGCCACGCGCTCAACAAGATCCTGAAAGATGTAATCACCCGCTCCTTCCAGATGCGCGGCTTTGATTCCAATTATGTTCCGGGATGGGATTGCCACGGCCTGCCGATCGAATGGAAGATCGAGGAAGAGAACTACCGTTCCAAGGGCAAGGAAAAGCCCGATTTGAAAGATCCGGCGGCAATGATCGAGTTCCGCAAGGAATGCCGCAACTGGGCCCAGCACTGGGTTGAAGTGCAGTCGGAAGAATTCAAGCGCCTCGGCATCGAGGGCGATTTCGACAAGCCCTACAAGACCATGGACTTCAAGTCCGAGGCCCGCATTGCCGGCGAATTGCTTAAGATCGCCAGATCCGGCCAGCTCTACCGCGGCTCCAAACCGATCATGTGGTCGGTGGTCGAACGCACGGCACTGGCCGAGGCCGAGGTCGAGTACCAGACCTATGAGAGCGACACCATCTGGGTGAAGTTTCCGGTGGCTGGAGGCTCGGAGGAACTTGCGGATGCCTCAGTCGTCATCTGGACCACCACTCCTTGGACAATCCCGGGCAACCGCGCAGTCTCCTTCTCCGATCGCATTGCCTATGGCCTTTATGAGGTCACGGCGGCTGAGAACGATTTTGGACCCCAAGCGGGCGAGAAGCTGATCTTTGCCGATGCGCTTGCCGAGGAGTGTTTTGCAAAGGCCAAGCTCGAGTTCAAACGCCTGTCCGATGTCAAGGCGAGCGATCTTCAGGGCTTGGTTGCGTCACACCCGCTGAAGGGTCTCGGTGGCGGTTACGAGTTCCCGGTTCCGCTGATCGCCGGAGACCACGTCACCGATGACGCGGGTACCGGTTTCGTCCACACAGCCCCCGGTCACGGCCGCGAGGACTTTGAAGCCTGGATGGATGCGGCTCGCGAGCTCGAGGCCCGCGGCATCTCGTCCGTGATCCCCTTCACCGTTGACGATGCCGGTTTCTACACCAAGGACGCTCCCGGTCTCGGACCTGACCGCGAAGGCGGTCCGGCGCGCGTTATCGACGACAAGGGCAAGAAGGGCGACGCCAACCAGGCCGTGATCACCGCCCTGATCAATGCCGGCAACCTGTTTGCGCGCGGTCGTCTGAAGCACGATTACCCGCATTCATGGCGTTCGAAAAAGCCGATCATCTTCCGCAACACGCCGCAGTGGTTTGTCTACATGGACAAGGATTTCGGCGATGGCACCACCCTGCGCTCGCGTGCGCTCAAGGGCATCGAGGATACCCGCTTTGTCCCCTCCGCCGGACAGAACCGCCTGCGCGGCATGATCGAGGACCGCCCGGACTGGGTGCTGTCGCGCCAGCGGGCCTGGGGCGTGCCGATCTGCGTCTTTGCCGATGCGGATGGCAATGTGCTGATGGACGAAGCCGTTGACGCCCGCATTCTGGAAGCCTTCGAGGCCGAAGGCGCCGATGCCTGGTTTGCGGAAGGCGCCCGCGAGCGGTTCCTTGGCGATCTGGCGAACGACCCGAAATGGATTCAGGTCACCGACATTCTCGATGTCTGGTTCGATTCCGGCTGCACCCATGTCTTCACCCTGGAGGACCGTCCGGATCTCAAATGGCCGGCCGATGTCTATCTCGAAGGCTCGGACCAGCACCGCGGCTGGTTCCACTCCTCGCTGCTCGAAAGCTGCGCCACCCGCGGCCGCGCGCCCTATGATGCCGTCATCACCCATGGCTTCACCATGGCAGAAGACGGCCGCAAGATGTCGAAATCGCTCAACAACCAGGTGTTCCCGCAGGACATCATGAAGGAGTCGGGCGCCGAAATCCTGCGCCTGTGGGTCATGAACACGGATTACTGGGAAGACCAGCGTCTCGGCAAAACCGTGATCAAGACCAACATCGACGCCTATCGCAAGCTCCGCAACACCATCCGCTGGATGCTTGGAACGCTGGCCCATGATGCCGGTGAATCGGTTGCACTCTCCGAAATGCCCGAGCTCGAGCGGCTGATGCTGCACCGGCTCTTCGAACTCGACCAGCTGGTGCGCACCGGCTACGATAATTTCGATTTCAAGCGCATTTCCCGGGCATTGTCCGATTTCGCCAATATCGAGCTGTCGGCCTTCTACTTCGACATCCGAAAGGATGCACTGTATTGCGATGCGCCGTCGAGCAAGCGCCGCAAGGCCTCCTTGCAGGTCATCCGCACGATCTTCGATTGCCTGGTGACATGGCTTGCCCCGATGCTGCCTTTCACCATGGAAGAGGCGTGGCTGTCGCGGCATCCCGATGCCGAATCGGTGCATCTCGAACAGTTCCCCGACGTATCGGCAGACTGGCGCAACGATACGCTGGCGGCCAAATGGAAAAAGATCCGCACCGTGCGTCGTGTGGTGACCGGTGCCCTTGAAATCGAGCGCCGCGAGAAGCGGATCGGCTCTTCGCTGGAAGCCGCGCCGGTGGTCTACATCACCGATCCGGCGCTGGTCGATGCGGTTGGCGACAGTGATTTCGCCGAGATCTGCATCACCTCGGGTGTCAGGATCGAGACCGTGGCGGGACCTGACGACGCTTTCCGCATCGATGATGTCGGAGCCGTCGCCGTGGTGCCGGCACTGGCCAAAGGCGTCAAATGCGCCCGGTCCTGGCGCATTACCGATGATGTTGGCTCCGACCCTGAGTTCCCGGATGTGTCCGCCCGTGACGCCGCCGCGCTGCAAGAACTCAAGGCGTTGGGGCGGCTTTGAATTTCCGCCGGGCCCCGCAGAGCCGGGGTCCGGCGGCACCAGTAACCGCATCAAGGCTAAATTCGCCGGGTCAATTGCCCTTGCACCCCTAATCCGGTAGAACCCTGCCTGAAAAAGGCCGGATTGTGCGGCAACAAGCTGTATGAATTCCAAGTGACTGTCGAGACGGGATCCTGTGCATGACAATGAAGATTGAGTATCGCGCCGGCGTGACAATGGGCGCAGTCATTGCTGCCGGCCTCGCACTTTCAGGTTGCCTTGGCCCGACCTATGGCACCGACAAGACGGCAACCGCGCAGCTGATCGATGATCTCGGCAATATTGCATCCATCGGATCCCCGCGGAAGGGCGCCGATATCGAGTACAAGCCGAGACCGGCGATCGTGACTCCGGCCGGGCCTTCCGACCTCCCTGCACCGCAGCAGAACGTGGCCGAAAACAACCCGCAATGGGTGGAGACGCCGGAACAGACCCGTCAGCGTCTGCGTGAGGAAGCGACTGCCAATTCAGGCAACACGGCCTACACATCACCCTTGGCCAGCAAGAGCGCTCCTGTCCAGCTCGAGACCGATGCGAGGGGCCGCCGCCTTGTGGGACGTGCAGCGGAAGCACCAGCGAGCATAGGCAGTGTTGCCGAGCAACGCAAAGCCTATCAGGATCGGCGTAACATCCAGAAAGCGACCTATTCGGATCGTCGCCGTTTCCTGTCCGATCCGCCTTTGACCTACCGCAAGCCTGCCGAGACCGCGCCGATCGGCGAACTCGGCGAATCCGAACGCGCCAAGGAAAAGCGCTGGAAGGAAGAAGCGGCCAAGGAAGGCACCGGCAGGCGCAAATGGTGGCCGTGGTAAGCGGTTCGCATTGATCAGATTGATGAGTTGAAATGCCCGGCCCGATGCCGGGTTTTTCCTTTTTGAACCGGCAGTTCAGCGGCGTTCATTGAAAAATGTTTTCAGCAGCGCCATGGCGTCCTTCGATGCGATATCTGGATAGACTTCGGGTCCGTGATGGCATGTCGGCTGGTTGAAGAACCGCACTCCGCTCGTCACCGCCCCTCCTTTTTCGTCCTCCGCCCCGAAATACAGCCGCCTCAACCGGGCAAAGGAGATTGCCGCCGCGCACATGGTGCAGGGCTCCAGCGTGACGTAAAGGTCCGCACCGGTCAGCCGCTCGCTGCCGAGGGTCTGCGCCGCCTGCCGGATGGCAAGAATCTCGGCATGGGCGGTTACATCGTTGAATTCGCGGGTGCGATTGCCGGCCCGTGCCAGCACGGTTCCGTCGCGCACAATGACAGCGCCAACGGGAACCTCGCTGCGGGCTGCGGCAGCGCGAGCCTCCGCGAGCGCCAGATCCATGTATCCCTTGCCGATCATCAACTGTCCTGCCGCAAAAAGACCATGCATGAACCCCCTTAACCCGGCACGTCCAACCTGATAGACAGCGGTTCAAGCGGCCATACCCCATGACAACAGAACCGATCTGTCGAACGACGTATCGCCAAACCAAACATGTTACA
The DNA here is from genome assembly GCF_900220985.1 of Parahoeflea halophila. Lineage (GTDB taxonomy): Bacteria > Pseudomonadota > Alphaproteobacteria > Rhizobiales > Rhizobiaceae > Hoeflea > Hoeflea halophila. The sequence continues at coordinate 168,953 of NZ_OCPC01000005.1, read as the reverse complement.
GTGCCGCGTGCGATCCTGGTGGAATGCAACACGCGCTGTAGAGGCAGGCAAACAGCAAATGACAGAACAAGACAAGCCCAAACGTGGCACTTCGAAACCCGGCAAGGCCGCGGTAGCTACCACGGACACCGCCGTCGAGAGCGGCCGCATCGCCAAAATCCTGGCGCGTGCCGGCGTGGCTTCGCGCCGTGATGTCGAACGGATGGTTGCCGAGGGCCGGGTCAAGGTCAATGGCAAGACACTCGAGTCGCCGGCCGTTGTCGTCTCCTTGTCCGACCGTATAGAAGTTGACGGCGAGGAAGTCGGTGGCATCGAGCGCACCAGGCTCTGGGTCTACCACAAGCCTGCGGGCCTGGTGACGACCAACAAGGATCCCGAGGGCCGCGAGACCGTCTTCGACCGCTTGCCCCGGCACCTGCCGCGAGTGCTCACTGTGGGTCGGCTCGACATCAACACCGAAGGCCTGTTGTTGCTGACCAATGACGGTGGCCTCGCCCGTACGCTGGAATTGCCCACAACGGGTTGGCTCCGTCGTTACCGCGTCCGCGCCTATGGCGACATTGACCAGGCCCGGCTGGATGAACTCAAGGACGGTATTGCCGTCGACGGTGTGCTCTACGGCGCCATCGAGGCCACGCTTGACCGGAAGCAGGGGCACAATGTCTGGATCACGATGGGCCTGCGCGAAGGCAAGAACCGGGAGATCAAGAACGTCCTCGGTGCGCTTGGTCTTGATGTGAACCGGCTGATCCGCATCTCCTTCGGGCCTTTCCAGCTTGGCGATATCCGCGAAGGCGATGTGGTCGAGATCAAGAGCCGGACGCTGCGCCAGCAGCTGGGCGAGCGCATGATCGAGGAATCCGGCGCCAATTTCGATGCACCGCTGAGCGAGCATGTTGCTCCGCCCAAGGCCGATCCCAGGCCCAAGCCGGCCGCCAAGCCTGCCCAGCGCGAATGGATTTCGGCCTCCGAAAAAACCGAACGTGCCCGCGCCCGCTTTGACACCAAGCCGGGACGTCCTGAACGCGACGGCAAACCCTTCGCCAAGGACCGCGACCGGACGGACCCCAAGCCGTACGGCACTTCCAAGGGTGAACGATCCGGCGCTGGCCGCAGTGAAGAGCCGGGGGGCAAGCCCGCCAAGCGCGGCTTCATTCAGCGCAGCCGTGCCTCCAATGTCTGGATGGCGCCGGGGGCGCGTCCGGTGAACGAGAGCAAAAAGGACGCTGGAGAACGCGGTGGCGAGCGCTCCCCAAAGGCAGCCCGTTCAGACGAACGTGCCGACACACGCCGCGGCAGCTTCCCCAAGGGCCGCACCAAGCCGCGGCCGCCGAGAGAGGATGTCGCGGAGCGCCCGACGCGCGATGTCAGGAAACCGGGCGGCAAGCCGGGCACGAAGCCGTCCGGCAAACCCGGTGGCGGCAAGACATCCGATCGTCCGTCCAGGGGGGCTGGCAAGCCTTCGGCGGGCGGCCGTCCATCATCTGACAACCGCGGTGGCAAACCGGCCTCCGGCAAGGGACGTGGACCCGGTGCGGATCGTCGGCGGTGAATTCCGCGGCCGGGGGCTCGCCGCACCGAAAACGCTGACCATCCGGCCCACCACGGACCGCAGCCGGGAGAGCCTTTTCAATATTATAAGCCACGCCCATCCGGCGGTGCTCGACGGCACGCGCGTGCTTGACCTGTTTGCCGGCACCGGCGCGGTCGGCATCGAAGCCCTGTCGCGCGGCGCGCGCTCGGCGCTGTTTGTCGAAAGCGGTGTCGAGGGCCGGGGCATCATCCAGAAAAACATCGAGACATTCGGACTTCAGGGACGGGCCCGGTTGTTCCGGCGCGATGCAACGAAACTCGGACCTTCTGGCACAATGGGCGCTTTCGACCTGGTCTTTGCCGATCCGCCCTACGGCAAGGGCCTGGGCGAGCGGGCACTTGCCTCGGCTTCGCGCGGTGGTTGGATCAGGGAAGGCGCACTGGTGGTGCTCGAAGAAGAAACCGCAGCGGATCCGGATCCCGGAGGTGGTTTCGAGCTGCTCGACAGCCGCGCTTTCGGTGACACGGTGATGCGCTTTTTCCGCTATACTGTGCCGCACTCGTCCGTTGGTCGATCAATCTCCGCCGTTGCCACGGAAAGCAGGCATGACCATGAGTGATGTCAAACCCCTCGTGCCGGAGAAGCCGGCCCGATCTTCCGATCCCACCGTCGCAGTTGCCTTCGGCGGCGGCGGCGCGCGGGGGATTGCCCATATCCATGTCATTGAGACTCTGGATGCGCTCGGCATCAAGCCTGTTGCAATCGCGGGCTCCTCCATCGGCGCGATCATGGGGGCCTCGATGGGCTCGGGCATGTCGGGAGAGGAAATTCGTGCACACACGCTGGAAACGGTGGGGAAGCCGGGCAACGCCTTCAGCCTGATCTGGAAGGCCCGGCCGCGCGGTGTGAAGACCGCCATGGAAGGCGGGCTTCGTCTGGGGCAGTTCAATGTCGAACGCATTCTCGAGGCGTTCCTGCCCGATACGGTGGCGCGGCGGTTCGAGGACCTCAAAATTCCAACCAGGATCATGGTCACGGATTATTATGGCCATTGCGCCGTGTGTTGCACGAAAGGCGACCTGCGCATGGCAATTGCCGCCTCGGCTGCGATACCGGCCGTGTTTCGCCCGGTGGCAATCGAGAACAGGATCATGATCGACGGTGGCATCTTCAATCCTGTGCCGTTTGACCAACTGGCGGGACAGGCCGACATCGTCATAGGAGTTGACGTGGTCGGTTTGCCCTCCGGCATCCCCGGACAGCCACCCTCGACGGTCGACATGATGTTCGGCGCCAGCCAGTTGATGATGCAATCCATTATCGAGATGAAGCGCCAGGCTCACCCGCCGCAAATTTTGCTCAGGCCCGAGGTGCACCAGTTCCGCGTCCTCGATTTCCTCAAGGCGAAGGAGATCCTGGCCGGATCCGCGGGAGTTGCTGAACAGCTCAAACGTGACCTTGACGCTGCCTTCACGTTCTTCAAGTAAAACCTAAAGCGTGGATGCCTTGCCGCTGGTGAAGGCTGACTGGCCGGCAGGCGGTGACCGAACCACAAGTTCGTCCCGGTCGCCGCTGTCCCTTTCCTCGATCTTGTTGATGACCCTGAAGCAGACGATGATGGACGCGAGCCCGAACACCACCGCACCCAGTCCGTAGCCGGCGAGCGCGCCCTGTGCACCATACCAGAGCGATCCGAGCCAGACGAAGGGAATCACGCCAAGAGTGGAGCGGCTCCAGTTGAACACGGTCGAGTAGAGCGCATAGCCGAGATTGTTGAACGCCGCGTTTGCCACGAACAGCATGCCGTTGAACACGAAGCTGCCGGCCACGAAGAGGCAGAAGAAGACGATCACTTCCCGTGCTTCACCGGTGGCGCCAAAGAGATCGGCGATCTGGTTTCGGAACAGCGCCAGCACAGCCCAGGTGACAAGCGTGTAAAGAGTGATGAAGATCAGGCTGTCGCGCATGGTCGAAATCAGCCGGTCATAGCGTTTGGCACCGTAGTTCTGGCCGAGAATCGGGCCGACAGCCCCTGAAAGCGCGAACAACGTCCCGAAAGCCACCGGGATCAAACGGCCAACGACGGCCCAGCCGGCAACGGCTGCATCGCCATGCTCAGCCATCGTGGTGGTGACAAAGGTATTGCCCACCGGCGTGGCGATCTGCGTCATCAGCGCCGGCAAGCCGATGCCGAGAAACGGCCGGATCTCGTGTTTGAGAATTTTCAGCGACGGCATCGCGACGAGATTGTGAATCCGTATCAGTGAATAAAGGCCGATACCGATCAGGGCAAAACGCGAAATCACGGTGGAGATCGCCGCGCCATGAATGCCGAGATCGAAACCGAAAATGAAAATCGGGTCGAGCACTGCGGTAAGCGCCCCGGCGCCTAGCGTCACGTACATTGCCCGTTTGGCATCCCCTACTGCACGCAACAGTGCAGACAGACACATCCCGATCCCGAGGATCGGCAAGGATGGCAGCACGATCTGCATGAACTCGGTTGCCAACTCTGCCGTCTGGCCTCTTGCACCCATCATCCGGACCAGATCGGCCAGGAAGGGATAGGTCAGCGCCACGGAGCTGGTCATCAGAATCAGCATATAGGCGATCGAGGCGCCTGCGATCTCGCGTGCCTCGCCGCGGTTTCCCCGCCCAAGCGCGCGAGCCGTCAGCGCAGTGGCGGCGATCGACAGGCCGATGGCGATCGAGGTGGAGAAAAACAGAAGCGTCCCGGCATAGCCGATGGCGGCTGCCAGTTCCTGCTGGCCGAGCAGCGATATGTAGAAGAGATTGAGTGCGTCGACGATGAAGACCGCGACCAGACCGATCGAACCGGTTGCGGTCATCACCACGACGTGACGCATGGTCGAACCGGTTACAAACTTCGCAGGTTCGGCGGGGCGGGCCGCTTGGGCGGGCGCCGCCGCCTTGCCGTTGGTCATGAGGCGAAGACCTGTCCGAGATCCGCAAAGCCCTTGAATTCGAGCGCATTTCCGGAAGGGTCACGCAGGAACAGTGTCGCCTGTTCGCCGGGCTCACCTTCGAAGCGCAGGGTCGGCTTCATGATCCAGTCAATTCCCTCGGCGGCTTCGAGCCTGGCAGCGAGTTCCTTCCAGTCCTTCATCTCCAGCACCGCGCCGAAATGCGGGATCGGCACGGAGTGACCGTCGACGGTCCCCGTGGCCGCGCCGGTTCCGGCATCAGCACGAACATGGCCGGACATCTGGTGGCCGAAAAGATCGAAATCGATCCAGTTCTCGGTGAACCGCCCCATCGGGCAGCCAAGCACCTCGCCATAGAAACGGCGGGTTTCTTCAATGTTTCTGATCGGGAATGCAAGATGGAAGGGCGTCATGTAATCTCTTTCTTTCAACCTGACTTTCACGCAGGGTCGGATAGCGTGATATCCTCTTTAACGGGTTTGTCCAGACGTTCGGATTCCCGTTTCGGCTTGATCAACGGTTCCGGCGTGACCGGACGCGTGTGCAGTTTTTCACGTCCCGCCAGAAGTCCCTCGACAGCCTGGATTGCAAGCCGCTCCTCGTCGCGGTGCCGTACATCCTCACTGATGGCCGCTGCCTGGTCTTCCGAGGTGCCGAGCGCTTCAAGCGTCTTGCGGCCGAACAGCATTCCAGATTCAAATGTTTCCCGCGCTTCGTAATCTATCCCGCGGGCGCGCAAGGACAAGGTATGGGTGCGGTCATAGGCTCGTGCGAAAATCCGGGCGGTCGGAAACTCGGCCTGAATCAGATCGACGATCCTGTCGGTGATCTCCTGCTTGTGGGTGCAGACGGCAACGATCTTGGCGCGTTCGATCCCGGCAGCCATCAGAACGTCCTTGCGGGTTCCGTCTCCGAAATAGATCTTGAAGCCGAATTTCGAGGCCGAGCGGATACGGTCGGCTGACTGATCGATGATGGTCACATCCGATCCGCCGGCGAGCAGGATTTGCGATGCGATCTGGCCGAAACGAGAAAAGCCGATCATCAGGACATCGGACCCCGCACCGGCGAAATCCTCGTCCATCTCCTCGTCTGCAACCTCTCGCATAAGCCGGTTTGCCAGCAGTGCCGCTAGGGGCGTCAGAGCCATCGAGATGGTGACGATGGCAACCAGCAGCGAAGCGGTCGACGCGGAGAAGACGCCAGCGGCGGCGGCAGCGCTGAAGATCACAAAGCCGAATTCGCCGCCTTGCGGCAACAACCCGGCAATCTGGACACTGGTGTTGTGGCTCGAGCCGAAGGCGCGACATGCGCCGTAGATCACAAGCGCCTTGATAATCATCAACACAGGCACGGAAATCAGGATCAGGACAATGTTTTCGCTGATCACACTAAGTTCGAGCGAGAGGCCCACGGCCATGAAGAACAGGCCGAGCAAAATGCCGCGAAACGGTTCGATATCGGCCTCGAGCTCATGCCGGTAGGAGGATTCAGCCAGCATCACACCCGCAATGAAGGCCCCCATCGCCATTGATAGCCCGGCAAATTGCATCAGTGAGCCGGAGGCAAGCACCACGAAAAGTGCCGCCGCGATCATCGCTTCCTTGGCGCCGGTTCCGGCGATCACCTGGAAAAGCGGGTTGAGGAGGTACTTCCCTGCAGCCAGCAAGGCCACGATGGCGCCGACGGTGATGGCGATGTCAGTCAAGATGGAACCGCCGCCGTCACTGGTTGCCGGCGCGACAAGCGGAACCAGGGCAAGAATCGGCACGATTGCCAGATCCTGAAACAGCAGGATCGAAAAGGCCTGTTGCCCGTATCGGGTATTGAGGTCTCCGCGCTCTTCGAGAATCTGGATGCCGAATGCGGTTGACGATAGCGCCAGCCCGAAACCTATGACCACCGCTGCGGGCCAGGGTTGTGCGCCAAACACCACTGCGGCTGCGACCAAAGCCAGTGCCGACACCAGAACCTGCACCATCCCGAGGCCAAAGATATCGCGCCGCAACTGCCACAATCGCGAGGGTTTCAGCTCCAGCCCGATAATGAAGAGCAGCAGTACCACGCCCAGTTCCGCAAAATGCAGGATTTCCTCGCCGTCACTGATGATCCGCAGCAATGGGCCAATGACGATGCCGGCGGCCAGATATCCGAGAACCGTCCCGAGCCCGATCTTCTTGAACAGCGGAGCCGCGACCACTGCTCCGCACAGCAGTACGAGACCTTGGGTATAAAGGTTGGCTTCGTCTCCAGCCATTCGGCGTGTTCCTTCGTCGTTTAACGGCCGGCTTGGACCATGTTGGGCTTGATGCTTGACGGTCTGGACAATACATGAGAGCCAAGTGAAAGGCCAAATACCATGAGTGATACACAACAAAGCGAAGGTTTGCTGGCGAAAGCCGAGCGACTTATCGGGCACGCCCGTTCCGCAGGCGCTGACCAGGCCGACGCCGTGGTTGTGCGCAGCCGCTCCCGGTCAGCATCGGTGCGTAACGGTCAGGTCGAGAACACCCAGTCGGCCGAATCGGATGATTTCAGCCTCAGGGTCTTTGTCGGGCAGAAGGTCGCGACCGTCCATGCCGGGCAGGGGGGCGATGAAACGGCCCTCGCCGAACGTGCTGTGGCCATGGCCCGGGTGTCTCCGGAGGATCCGCATGCCTGCCTCGCCGATGCTGAGATGCTTGCCAGTTCCTGGCCGGATCTCGATCTGTTCGATCCGACCGAACCCTCCGCCGACAGCTTGATCGAAGCTGCGATGACAGCTGAAGCTTCGGCATTGGCGGTTCCTGGCGTCGCAAGCTCCATCGGTGCCGGTGCGGGCACCGGCTTGTACGGCATGGTTCTGGCCACGTCGCACGGGTTTTCCGGCGCCTTCCAACGCTCCGGATTTTCTCGCTCAGTCAGCGTGATTGCAGGCGAGGGCGTCAAGATGGAGCGCGATTATGATTTCGACAGCCGCGTCTTTTTTGCCGACCTCGAAGATGCTGCAGCGATTGGCCGCAGTGCCGGCGAACGCGCCGCGGCAAAGGTCAATCCGCGCAAGGTCAAGACCGGCTCAAACGTCACCGTGGTCTTCGATCCCAGGGTGTCGCGTGGTCTGATCGGTCATCTCGTGTCTGCAATCAATGGTGCCTCGGTCGCGCGAAAGACCTCTTTTCTCAAGGACATGATGGGCAAAAAGGTTGCCATCGACGGGCTCACCCTCCTCGACGACCCGTTTGTTCGTCGTGGCCCTAGCTCGCGCCCGTTCGACGGGGAGGGCTTATCTGTCGGCCCGCTGACGATGGTCGAGGATGGTGTGTTGCAACAATGGTACCTGACCACGGCCGTGGCGCGTGAGCTCGGCCTTCGGAGCAATGGACGGGCAAGCCGCGGCGGCGGTGTGTCGCCCTCCTCCACCAATGTCATCGTCAGTCCGGGCCACCAGACTGCTGAAGAGCTGATTGCCTCGGTCGGCACCGGGTTTTACGTCACCGAACTGATCGGCCAGGGTGTCAATGGCGTCACCGGCGAATACAGCCGCGGGGCTTCCGGTTTCTGGATCGAAAACGGCAAGCTGAGTTTTTCAGTCTCGGAAGTCACGATCGCATCGAACCTGAAGGACATGTTCAAGCGAATGACCCTCGCCAATGACATCGATACCAGGTTCTCGATCGCAGCGCCCACCATTGCGGTGGAAGGCATGACCCTTGCGGGTGAGTGATGGCGGATGGCATCGTGACATATGCCGATGATCTCGACCTGATGGTCGAGGCATCGCTTATGGCGGCCGATATTGGAATGTCGCATTTCCGAAAGGATCCCGAGGTCTGGTATAAAAACGAAGGGCGATCGCCTGTCAGTGAAGCCGACATCGCAATCGACAAGCTTCTCAAGAAGGTGCTGCTGACGGCCCGTCCGGACTACGGCTGGTTGTCGGAAGAACTCGAGGACACCGAGCACCGGCTTGCCGACCGGCGCGTTTTCATCGTTGATCCGATTGACGGCACCCGCGCCTATGTCGGCGGCCGCTCCGACTGGTGCGTCAGCGTCGGCCTGGTTGAAGACGGCAAGGCTGTGGCCGGTGTTCTGGCGGCTCCGGCGCGAGGAGAAATCTGGAGGGCGCATTTGGGCGGCGGGGCCTTTCTCAACGATGAACGCCTCCTCGCAAACGATCCGGGGCTAGAAGAGCGGTTGAGGGTTGCCGTCCCGGACATTGTTTCAAGGGAAATGCGGCGTGGAGCCGAGGCCGGGCTGGACAAGGTTGCAGGCGGCCCGTCGCTGGCGCTCAGGCTGGCAGCTGTTGCGCTAGGCGAATTGGACGGGGTGTTCGTTCGGCCCCAGGCCAGCGAATGGGATCTGGCCGCAGTTGACGTAATGCTCGCCGAAACCGGACATGTCCTCGTCGATCGGGCAGGCCGGCACATGCTCTACAACCAGCCAGATCCGTCGCGCGGGCTTTTGCTGGCCGCATCGCACCGGCAGGTGCCGGATCTGCTGGGCCTGCTGCAGTCGTCTGCGAGCCATTGACCTTTTAGCCGAATTGCCGCAAACCCCGTCCTGATCAATGATACCGTTTTCTGGAGTGATCCCATGGCTGATGGCAGAGAGAAACAGCTTCTGCACCTTGTTTTCGGCGGCGAGCTCGAGAGCTTGGAATCGATGAATTTCAGGGATCTGGATGCACTCGACATCGTCGGCATCTATCCCAACTACGCTGCGGCCCATGCGGCCTGGAAATCGAAGGCGCAGATGACAGTGGACAACGCCCATATGCGCTATTTTATCGTGCATATGCACCGGATGCTTGATCCGCATAGCGAAAGCAAAACCGCGTCCTGAGACGTAAGCGAAAGACGAGATGATCAAACCGGACGCCGACAGCGCGCCACAGCTCAGGCAGCTCGGCGAGACCTTCACCAGGAGGCGTCTGAGCAAGAGGCTGTTGCAGTCGGAACTGGTTCAGCGGACCGGTTCGGCACTGATCGGCTGGGCGCTGGGGGCAATCTGGCGAAGCAACCGCGACAACGGCACCTCGACGGATTGGGAAACCATGCTCGATGGCGAATGGCCGGCGATTTTTGCGCTGTGGCATGGACAGCATCTGCTTGTCCCCTATGCCAGCCCGTCGGACAGGAAATTCACCTCGCTGGTCTCCCGCAGTGCCGACGCCGAGATCAACGCCCGGGTTCTGACGCGCGCCGGCATCGATGTGATCCGGGGCTCGGGCGGGCGTGAATCCTCGCGCACCGATACCGGCAAAGGTGGCGTCAAGGCGCTGATCTCCATGCGGACCGCGCTCAAGCGGGGCGTCAACGTCGTCATGATTGCCGATATCTCCAAGGGCGAACCGCGTCGGGCGGGGGAGGGCATCGTCACCCTGGCAAAGATTTCCGGCCGGCCGATCGTGCCTGTGGCGCTGGCCACCAGCCGGCGCCGGGTGCTTGAAAGAACCTGGGACAAGACGACCATTAACCTGCCGTTCGGGACACGCAGTGTACGGCTGGCGCCGCCGATCTATGTAGACCCGAAGGCAGGCGAACAGGAAATGGCGGATGCGCGATTGAGGGTGACAGCGGAACTCAATCGCGTCACCGAGGAAGCCATGCGGGCCGTCGGGGGCGCCACATGAGCCGCGGCTGGGCACGGGCAGCGCTTGTCGGCTACCGCTGGTTCGGCGCGGCTGTCTATCCGTTACTTGGACCTTATCTCGCCATCCGTGCGGCCAAGGGCAAGGAAGAGCGCGCCCGTCGCAATGAACGCTATGGCCGCTCGAAGATTGCCCGTCCGGTAGGGCCCTTGGTCTGGTTCCATGCTGCCAGCGTCGGCGAGACCACGGCCGTCGTACCCCTGATCAATGAAGTGCGCCGCCGCGGAATCGCAGTGGTGCTGACCACAGGGACCGTGACATCGGCCGGCGTCGCCCGCGAGCGGCTTGGCGACAATGTGGTTCACCAGTATGTCCCGCTCGACCTCAAGCCCGCGGTCTCGCGTTTTCTCGACCACTGGAAACCCGATCTCGCCATCATTGCCGAATCCGAGATCTGGCCGATGACAATCCTCGAGCTGGGTTCGCGGCGGACACCCCAGGTTCTGGTCAATGGCCGCCTGTCGGACCGTTCCTTTGCCCGCTGGAGCAAGCGGCCGAGCCTCGCAGACGCCCTTTTCGAAAATCTTTCGCATGTGGTGGCGCAATCCGACCTCGATGCCGAAAGGTTTCTGGCGCTCGGTGCCCGCCCGGTCTCGGTCTCGGGGAACCTCAAGGTCGACACCACTGCCCCGCCCTGGGATGCAGAAGAGCTCGCCAAGCTCAAGGACCTTATCCGGGAGCGGCCGACCTGGGCGGCAATCTCGACCTTCGAGGGCGAAGACGAGATCGCAGCGGCGGTCCACAAGTCCCTCACATCACGTCACAAGCAACTTACCCTGCTGGTTCCCCGCCATCCCGAGCGCGGCGATGCGATCGAGACTATGTTGAAGGAAAGGGGCCTGAAGGTTGCACGCCGCTCCCGCGGTGAGCCGATCGAGCCGTCGACCGATGTCTATCTCGGCGACACCATTGGCGAGATGGGTCTCTATCTCAATCTCACCGACATCGTCTTCGTCGGCAAGTCGTTGAAGGGCGGCGGCGGGCAGAACCCGCTCGAACCCGCGATGCTCGGTTGCGCCGTGCTGTCGGGCAGCAACACCGAGAATTTCCGGGAAAGCTACGCCCGCCTGCTCAAGAACGGTGGCGCGCGCTATGTGCGCGATGGCGAGATGTTGGCAAAAGCAGTACATTTCCTTCTGTCCAATCCGCAGGCCCGCAAGACCATGGCGGAAGGCGGCGAAAAGACCCTGCGGGACATGCGCGGTGCCCTCAAGTCCACCATTCGCGCGCTTGAACCTTACATCAATCCCCTGACTGTAAAGGCCCGGCTGCTACCGCGTGACAACGAGAACACGGAGAGCCGCGGAGGGGGGCAATGGTAAGCGAAGCCCCGCCGTTCTGGTGGCAGTCTTCCGGCATCCAGTCGGCGTTTATGTCGCCCTTCGGCTGGGTCTATGGCCGTGTCGCGCGCCGCATTATGGACAACAGGGTGCGCAAGGCCGTTGCCGTGCCGGTCATATGCGTCGGCAATTTCACCGTCGGCGGATCCGGCAAGACACCCACGGCGCTGGCGCTGGCCAGCGCGGCGATTGACCGGGGATTGAAACCCGGCTTTCTCTCTCGGGGCTATGGCGGCAGTGTGCACCACGCCAAGGTAGTCGATCTCAAGACGGATACGGCACGGCTTGTCGGCGATGAACCGATGTTGCTCGCCGCAAAGGCAAAAACAGTGGTCTCGCCCAACCGCGCGGAAGGTGCCGATCTTCTGGTAAGCGAAGGTGTTGATCTCATCATCATGGATGACGGTTTCCAGAGCGCCCGGCTGGTTTTCGATCAGGCGCTTCTGGTAGTCGATGCCCGCCGCGGCATCGGCAATGGCTGCGTCTTTCCCGCCGGTCCGGTCCGGGCGCCGGTAGTCGATCAGCTTCGACACGCCGATGCATTGATCGTGGTGGGCGAGGGAGATGGCGCCAATCCCGTGATCAGGCTGGCTGCGCGGGCCGCCAAGCCGATCCATCTCGCCCGCTTGCAGCCCCGCAATGGTGCAAAGTTCAGAGACCGGAACTGCCTGGCTTTTGCCGCCATCGGCGACCCCGAGAAATTCTTCCAGACGCTTGAGGATGCCCATGTCCGCCTTGCGCGGTGCAAGAGCTATCCCGACCATCACCCGTTCACGGACGACGAAGTCAGGGAACTGCTTGCGGAGGCCGAGCTCTATGGCCTCCAATTGATCACCACCGGCAAGGATTATGTCCGCCTGCAGGCCGGACACGGCAATTCAGCGGATCTGGTGGAGAAGACATCGGTCTTGGAAATCGACCTGGCCTTCGACAGCCCTCATGTACCGGGTGCGATAATTGAGGCGGCGCTTTCAGCGTTCAGGCGGCGCCGCGGATAGCAACACTGCAACGCGTCAGTGTCGGGGCAGCCGTCCGGCACGCTGCTCGGCGGTCGTCGAGGCGTTGACATCGACATAGGGTTCCTGCCGTTCCACGCTCCAGTATTTCAGCTCTTCGATCGGGATCATGTTTCCGGTGATTGCGCAGATCACGTGGTTGCCCGGCATCAGGATCTGAAAGTCGCCGTCGAGATAGCGGATTTTTGCCGGACGCTCGCCGGGGCCTTCAAAACGGTTCATGCAGTTTGCTCCGGTTTCAATGTGGGCTGTTTTATGCTGTTTCGGCCCGAAATTGCAAGATTTGCAGGTCGATGGAAGTGCCGGTGACCCTTCAACGACGCGAGAACAGTTTCTCGATGTCGCTGAGCTTCAACTCGATATAGGTCGGGCGGCCATGGTTGCACTGTCCCGAACCCGGCGTCCGTTCCATCTCGCGCAGTAGCGCATTCATTTCCTCGGTCACCAGCCGCCGCCCGGATCTGACCGAACCGTGGCAGGCCATTGTCGAGGCCACAGCCTCAAGCCGGTCGCGCAAACCGGTCGAGCTGTCCCACTCTGCGATTTCGTCCGCCATGTCGCGCACAAGGCCCGCCACATCGGTTTCGCCAAGCATTGCAGGGGTCTCCCTGACTGCGATTGCGCCGGGACCGAACCGTTCCAGCACAAGCCCGAACTCTGCCAGATCATCAGCGCGTTCTGCCAGCCGGTCGCAATCATCTTCCGGCAGATCGATGATTTCAGGCAACAGCAGGATCTGCGAGGCCACCTTGCCTGTCCGTAGTGCCGTCTTGAACCGTTCGAACACAAGCCGTTCATGCGCTGCATGCTGATCGACAAGCACCAACCCGTCACGGGTCTGCGCCACGATGTAGTTCTCGTGAATTTGCGTTCGCGCCGCGCCAAGCGGGTTGTCGACGGTAGAACGATCGGCTGAGCTGTCGTCCGACCGTGCCGAAGGCATGGCGGTTGCGGCAATCTCCGGCTGGGCTGGTTCGGAAAAGCCTGTGCCGGCGCCATTCAGAGGCCGTGACGGCGATGTCGTGGCTTGCCAGCCTCCAGCCGGGCTTCGTGAAGCATAGCTTCCGGCAAAGCCTGAACGAACCGGCTCAACTGGTGCGTTCCGGCCGGCATCCTCCGGTGAACGGAAGGCCTGCGCAAGACCGATACTGGCCGACGGTGAAGCCCTGTCTCCGCCTGCAAGCAGTGCCTGCCGGATTGCGCCGATGATGAGACCGCGCACCAGGCCCGGGTCCCTGAATCTGACATCCGACTTGGCGGGGTGAACGTTGACATCCACCAGGGCGGGATCAAGCGTGATCCACAGGACGGCCACCGGATAGCGTCCGCGCGGCAGAGTGTCGGAATAGGCCGCGCGAATGGCGGTCAGGATCTGCTTGTCCTGCACCGGGCGGCCATTGACGAAGGCATATTGCGACAGCGAGTTCGCCTTGTTCCAGGTCGGCAAGCCGACATGGCCGGCCAGGCCGACGTCCTCACGGGCCGCATCCAGCGCGATCGTGTTGGCGGCAAACTCGTCACCCAGAACCTGGGCGATCCGCGCCAGCCTGTCTTCACCCGTCGCCGGCAGGTCCAGCGTCGATCGGTCCGGACCCGACAACGTGAAGCGCACGGCTGGAAAGGCCATGGCAATGCGCCGAACGGTTTCCGTAATTGCCGCGGTCTCGGCGCGGTCCGACTTGAGAAATTTCAGCCGTGCAGGTGTCGCGAAGAACAGATCGCGGACTTCAACCGTGGTTCCCTGATTGGCGGCTGCCGGTTTGAGCGGTGCCAGAACGCCACCTGTCAGCGATACCTCGTTGGCATGCGGCGAGTTGTGCGGACGCGATCTCAGCGTCAACCGAGCGACCGAGCCGATGGAGGGCAATGCCTCGCCGCGGAACCCGAGCGTCGATATGTCGTCGAGACGCTGATCGATCTTGGAGGTGCAGTGGCGGCGGACTGCCAGCGTCAGATCATCAGCGTCCATACCCACCCCGTCATCAATGACACGAATGAGCGCTTTGCCTCCGGCGGCCGTCGCAATCTCGATCTTGCGGGCGCCGGCATCGATTGCGTTCTCGACGAGTTCCTTGACGACGCTCGCCGGCCGCTCGATGACTTCGCCGGCGGCAATCTGGTTGATCAGGGTTTCAGGCAGTTGGTGAACGCGCATGGTCTCATGTTCAGGGATTCGGGCTGCAGCGCAATGTCTATCGGCCAAATGCAGCGGGAAAATGAGCGTTTGTGGCCATTCTGGGAACTGCTGGTATATCGTGGTTAAGCGACGCTTAACCCTCCGATGACATTGTACAACTCTGCGACGGCACTCGCCCTATTATTGGGTAAAGTCAATACAGCAGAAAGGATCGCACAGTGCGGTCTTTCAGTGAATCCCGCGCGACAGTTCGGGCATCGGATCGAAGTAGGATGGCGTTGAACGAAACCGATAGCCGACATACCGGTCATGAATTTGGGAACATTGAAGCTCTCGCTTCAGTGCTCGATGCCGCGATCATGATTTTCGATCGCAATGATACGCTTATCGCCGCGAGCTCCCAGTTTTTGCGCTTCTTCGACATTGCACCGGATCTGCTCCAGCCCGGAACCCGTCTGCGTGACCTCTTCAACGCGACATTTGACACCGGGGCCCGGGTGCTGGGCTCTCTCAATGGCAAAGTCCGCAATGTCTCCCGGGAAGACTGGATCGCCGAACGAACCGCCATTCACTGGCGCGAACGTTATGAAAGCGTTGAACAGCTTCCTGACGGGCGTTGGATACAACTCAGAAAACGCCGGATGGCGGACGGAACTCTGATTTCCACCATCCAGGACATCACCGGACAGAAGGTCAGGGAAGAGGAAGTCAAAGAAGCACTCCGGCAAGCAGCACTGGTCCATGTAATTCTCGACAGTCTTCCCAGCTCGGTGATCGTGAAGGATTCCGAGCTACGCTATCTCATGGTCAACAATGACTTTTGCCGGGTGTTTGGTCTGCCACGCCGGCAGATCCTCGGCAAGCGCGCCGCCGATCTCGTCGGACCGGAACTAGCCGCCCGCTTCGAGAAACTTGAACGTCGTGTGCTTGAAACCGGTGAGCCGTATGACGCGCTTGAAAACATCTACGGGGCCGACGGCACGATAATGACTTGCGTCACCCGCATGCGACGGTCGGGGTCGCCCGACGCCTATTTTGTCACCGTTTCCTTCGACAACATCAGGGCCCTTACCGAAACAGGGCCAGTCGAGGCAAATGCTCTCGAAGCGCCGGCAGCAGCAGGCGAGGCTCCCGTTGTTATGGAGCCGTCCCATTTCCGACCCAAGGGCCGCATTCTGGTGGTGGACGAGGATCATGAGCGCTCTACCGATCGCGTGACCGCGCTGAAGCAGGCCGGATATGATGCCGTGGCCACCGCGAGTGCAGATGAAGCCATCGCCTTTTTGGATATGGCGAAATCCATGAATCTCAAGGTCTGTGAGGTGGAAATCTCGGACCGGCTCGGCTCGGCCTTGTCAGCCAGCGGCAAGGTCGGAGATCACCGGGTGCTGAGCCAGGCTCTCGAAATACGGGCCGCTGCAGCCACAGCAAACGCTGCAGTTCCGGCGCCACTTGCTGTCCGGCCTTCGCGGCCACCTGCACTCTCGGTGGTTACTTCCGCACTTCCCCGGCCGGATGACAGCCTTGCCCAACCCGAACCAGCCAGCCAATCTCCTGCAGCGCCAGAACCGACCAAAGCCGATCCAGAGCCAAGCCGTGATCGGGTCCGGGTACTTGTGGCCGAAGACAACGATGTCAATCAGATCGTGTTCGAACAGATACTGGAGAGCATTGGTGTCGATTTCCGCATCGTCAACAACGGCGAGGAGGCGGTTGCCGCCTGGCGGGCTTCCACACCGGATCTCATCCTGATGGACGTCTCGATGCCGGTGATGAACGGACTTCAGGCCGCTCAGGCCATTCGAGATGCAGAAGCTGGCGAAGCTGACAGGGCGGGTCATGTGCCGATTATTGCCGTGACAGCCCATGCGATGGGAGGGGATCGCGATCGCTGCCTCGCAGCAGGAATGGACGATTATCTGTCCAAGCCGGTCAACCCCGAGAAGCTCGAGGCCCTCATTGAGAAATTGGTCGAGCCGGGGGAACGGTTTCGCGAAGTCGGCTAGGCAGACTGGAGCTGGGAAGCCCCAATGGCTCTCACCTGTGATACAATAGGATAATATTAAGACATCTGACGCATCCTGTTTTCCAAAAGTTACATTGATTACGCGGATCCACTTTTGTTGATGACTCCTGAAGATACAGATAGGGACGCTTTGTCTCCGAATCCGAATGCTGTAGCTTACACCGATCCGCTGACCGGTCTGGGAAACCGCCGCCGGCTGATGGACAAGATCCGCAAACTGGCCTCCGAGCGCGCCGACGATCCCGCCCCTTTCACCATAGGAATTGCCAATATAGATGGGTTCAAACCGATCAACGATCTGTTTGGCCATGCCGCGGGCGATGAGATCCTTTGTCAGGTCGCTCACAGGCTGCGGGCGTGCTTGCCCGATGGCGGCTTCGTTGCCCGCATCGAGAGTGACGAGTTCGCCTTTATCCTGCCACTGGTGTTCGAAAAGAAAGGTGCCGAAAAGATCGGCCGCATGTTCAAGGACGTGTTGTCGGCACCCTACGACCTCGGCGACCGTAACGTCCGTCTCTCGGCCTCCTTCGGCTTCGCCGTCTACCCGTTTGCCGGCGAACAGTTTGCCGAACTGCTCAAGAGTGCCGATACGGCCCTTTATCGCTCCAAGCGTCGCGGCCGTGGCCAGATCACGGTCTATTCGGAGGAAATCGCTGAAGAAATGCGGCGCGGTACGCAGATTGAGCAAGCGCTGCGCAGGGCAATCATCGCCGATGAGGTGGCCGTCCATTTCCAACCCATTGTCGATCTGGCCGATGGATCGATCGAGGGTTTCGAAGCCTTGGCGCGCTGGACCGACAAGGAATTGGGTTTTGTGTCACCGGGTCTCTTCATCCCGCTCGCCGAGGAGCGCGGCTTTATCGATTCCCTGACTGAGACCCTGCTCAAGAAGGCGGCCGAAACCGCCAAGCACTGGCCTCCCGAGTTGTTCCTGTCCTTCAACCTGTCGTCCGCGCAGCTGATCGACCCGGCGACCGCATTCAATATGCTGGCAATCATCAACCGCGTCGGTCTTGATCCGCGACGGCTCGAACTGGAGATCACCGAAACGGCGATGATGACCGATCCTGAAGTGGCCGCAAAGGTGGTCAACGAGCTGCATAGCGTCGGCATCCGGGTCTCGCTTGATGATTTTGGCACCGGCCAGTCCAGCCTCGGACGGCTGCGTGATTTTACCATCAACAAGGTCAAGATCGACCGGAGCTTCATCAGCGAGATCACCATCGATAAATCCGCCGAACATATTGTGCGGGCCATTCTGATGATGTGCGAGGGACTGAATCTGAAGGTCATTGCCGAAGGCATAGAGACTGAAGAGCAAGCTGCTAAGCTGCGTGAACTCGGTTGCAAGTCGGGCCAGGGCTGGCACTACGGCAAGGCTGTTGACGCCACGGCCACCTTCGCCCTGATCGAAGCCGAGGAACTGGCCCGCGCCAGCGCCACCCGGTCCAGCCTGCTCATCCGCTGACAGCACGGCCCTGCTTCGTCAGCCAGTTGAGAACCAGTTTGGTCTGCGTCGACAGCATGCGCCCCTTCGGCCAGATGACATAGAATGCAGCGCCGGTTTCTAGCCGGTGGGAGGTCACCTTCCGCAGCAGGCCCGATGCCAAAAGCCGGCCGGTGAGATGTTGCCAGCTTAACGCCACGCCCTGTCCTTCCATCACCGCCTGGATGACGAGCACATAGTCATTGATGGACAGTCCACGGTGCGCCTTGCCTGCATCGACACCAGCGCTCTTGAACCATTGTTGCCAGTCGCAGGCACTGCGGAACGGTTCTTCGAGATGAATGAGCTTGTGCTGCGCAAGCTCGGAGACGGTTTCCGGCGTCCCGTGCTTCTCCAGATAGGCGGCACTCGCAACCGCTTCAATGATTTCGTCCGCGACCAACGCGCTGTCATAATCCGGCCAGTCCTCCGGCCGTCCACCCCGCACGCCAAGTTCGATGTTCTCGTTGCGAATGTCGAGATCTCGGTCCGCGGTCTGGATCCGCAGGTCGATGTCTGGCAACTCGTCCCGTAACCGGTGCAGCCGTGGCAACATCCACAGCGAGGCAAATGCGGTCGAGGCCGCAAGCGTAACGGTGTTTGCCCGGCCATGCCCGCGGATTTCCTCCGCCGATTTGCGGATATGGCTGAGGCCAAGCGTCACGTCAGAATGGAAGCGCCGTCCAGCTTCCGTCAGCGTGACGGCGCGGTGGATACGGTGAAAAAGGGCCGTGCCGAGCTGGTTTTCTAGAGAGCGGATGGCATAACTCACCGCTGCCTGGGTCATGCCCAGTTCCCTGGCAGCCCTGGTAAAGCTGAGCTGCCGTCCGGCCGCCTCAAACACGATAAGATTGCCGGCGGAGGGCAAAAGGCGACGCAGGTTATCCATAAGCTCACTTTATCCAACACACGGAAATTTTCCAGCATTACAAGATCTGACGATGCTCTTAGGCTCTGGTTCTGGAGGATACGCCATGGCAATTGTCGAGACCGCAGAACCGCCCGTTCCACCGGTGACATCTCGCACCCGCCGACGCGAGCGCGCCGGTGGACGCGATGGTCGGCGATCGTGCCAAACCGCGGCGGCGCCACACCGGGCTGCCCCCTACATCGTCCGCAACATTCCGACCTACGATATACTGGATGAAGAAAACCTCGTCAGGATTGAAGAGGCTGCAGACCGCATCCTGGCTGAAATCGGCATCGAGTTCCGCGATGATCCCGTAGCCCTTCAGCACTGGAAGGCCGCAGGTGCACATATCGACGGTCTACTGGTGAGGTTCGAGCCGGGAATGCTGCGCGAGATCCTGAAATCGGCGCCAAAAAGTTTTACCCAGCATGCCCGGAACCCGGCCAACAATGTCGAGATTGGCGGCAGGAGCGTTGTCTTCGCCCCGGCTTATGGTTCGCCCTTCGTGATGGATCTGGACAAGGGCCGCCGCTACGGCACGATCAAGGATTTTCGCAACTTTATCAAGCTCGCCCAATCAAGCCCTTGGCTTCACCATTCCGGTGGCACGATCTGCGAACCGGTCGATGTCCCGGTCAACAAGCGACATCTCGACATGGTTCATGCGCACCTGAAATACTCCGACCGCTGTTTCATGGGGTCGGTGACCGCGGAAAGCCGTGCCGAGGACTCGATCGAAATGGCCCGGATTGTCTTCGGTCGCGATTTCGTCGACCGGAACTGCGTCATCCTCGGAAACGTCAATGTCAATTCGCCGCTGGTCTGGGACGGAACCATGACCAACGTGCTGCGTGCCTATGCCCGCGCCAACCAGGCGGCCGTTGTCGTTCCCTTCATTCTCGGCGGTGCTATGGGGCCGGTCACCAGTGCCGGCGCTATTGCGCAATCGCTGGCCGAAACCATGGCCGGTTGTGCTCTGACCCAGCTCGAACGCAAGGGCGCGCCGGTGATCTTTGGCAATTTCCTGTCGTCCATGTCATTGAGATCCGGTTCGCCCACCTTCGGCACACCGGAACCCGCCATCGGTTCGATGGTCATCGGGCAACTGGCGCGGCGGCTCGAGCTGCCGTTGCGCTGTGCCGGCAACTTCTCCAATTCCAAGTTACCCGATGCCCAGGCCATGAATGAAGGCACCATGTCGATGTTGTCGGCTGTGCATTGTGGCGCAAACTTCATTCTTCATTCCGCAGGGTTTCTGGACGGGCTTCTGTCCATGTCCTACGAGAAATTCGTCATGGACGCCGATTTCTGTGGTGCACTCCACTCCTATCTTGCCGGTGTCGTGGTTGACGACAATTCGCTGGCGCTGGATGCATTCAGAGAAGTTGGCGTCGGCAAGCATTTCCTCGGCTGCGCGCATACGATGGAGAACTACCAGACAGCATTCTGGGATACGGCCGTGGCCGACAACGAACCGTTCGAGAAATGGGACACGGCGGGCCAAACCGATGCCGCCACGCGCGCCAATGCGCGCTGGAAACAGACCCTTGCCGAATACCAGGCTCCACCGATGGATGTTGCAACCGACGAGGCGCTCGCCGAATTCGTTGAACGGACCAAGGCAGATCTGGTTGATGCGTGGTACTGAAGGCTGCCCGCTAACCTGCATCCGCCACTGACGTGACCGCCACACCGGAGGGTTCGAGCATGAGGTCGCCCAGCAAGGGCTGACCCTTCCAGCCAAGAGTGGCCAGGTCAAAGGTCTCGGCACCGTAATTGATCGCAAAGACATGGTGCCCGTGCCTGCGCAGGCGAACACCGTCCGGCAGGTTCTTCATGACAAGTCCTGCCCTTCCAGCCAGCTGACCCGCGACTGATTTTATGAGCGCCTGCTCGGGCCAGCCGCCGAGATAGGTGACGTTGCCCTGGGCAACCACCGCCGGGACACCGTCATCCGCCGTAAGCAGCGTCTCGGCATCCTCTCCGGGCTCGAGAAATTCCCGCCAGAACTGGAAGCCGCCATCCTGCGTCACTGCAACCGGCGTGTCGGCGCGCAAGGTTTCGATGCGGTTCACGCGCAATGCCAAAATATCACTCGGCAAGCCCGGGGGCAGGGAGGCGGGAATGGCAAAATCAGCGGTCTTCGACCCCGTGCGCGGCCCGATCAGCACTTGCCCGTCGCAGTCGCGGATTGCCATCACCAGATCGTCAGACCAGGCAAACAGCCCGGGAATGAGCACCAGTCCGTATCCATCGAGGCTCGGGGCACTGGCCGGAATTATGTCCACCGACAGCCCGAGTTGCCGCAGGCAGCGGTAAAAGTCGAACACCAGCCGGAAATAGTCGAACTCGCGGCCCTGCGGCTGAATTTCCCACGCCCAGGCAGACGGGTAATCCATTACGATCGCCACATCGGCCTTGCCGGGCAGCGCATCAAGAGCGGCATCCAGCGCGGCAAGCTCCGAGGCCACCTGCGCCGCCTCGCCAAAACCCTCAGCCTCGGTCGAATCCGGTCGCAGCAGGCCCGCATGCATCTGCTCCTGTGCGAACGGCGCCTGCCGCCAGCGAAAATAGCTCACGGTCTCCGCACCATGCGCGAAGGCCTCCCAGCTCCACAGCCGCACCATGCCGTCGCGCGGGGCTGGGTTGTGCGGCGCCCAGTTCACCGGCCCGGGCTGCTGCTCCATCACCCACCAGCGTCCCTGCGAGGTGGCGCGGTAGAGGTCGTGGTGAAAGGCTTGAAAGTCTGGATCGCCAGCGCGCGCAAACTGCCGCTTCCATTCATCGCCCTGGTCCGAACGGTCCTCGAGAAATCCGAGTGGATAGGAATCCCAGCTCGAAACATCGAGATCAGCACCGACATCGAAATGATCGAATGCCAGTGTCCGGCCCATGAAATTGTGAATTACGTCCCGGCCCGGCGAATGCGCCCGGATGATGTCCGCCTGCGCCTTGTTGAAGCGCACCACCATGTCCGAGGCAAAACGCCGGAAATCCATGACATGCGACGGATTGGCCTCGGTCACGGTCAGGTTCGGCAGTTCTATCTCGTCGAAATCGCCGATCTCCATCGACCAGAAGACATTGCCCCAGGCCCGATTGAGCGCGTCAGGTGATTGGTACTTGCGTTGCAGCCAGGCCTTGAAACCGCTGCGGGCGGCAGGTGAATAGGACAGTGTGGTGTTGTGGCAGTCATACTCGTTGTCGGTCTGCCATGCGCATACACCCGGATGCTCGCCAAACGCTTTTGCCAGCGCCAGCGTGATGCGCTTGCTTTCTTTCAGATAACCCTCATGCGAAAAATCATAATGCCGGCGTGAGCCGAACTTGCGCACCATGCCGTCGGCTCCAATGGGCAGCATGTCCGGCATCTCGTCGACCAGCCATTTGGGCGGTGTCGCGGTCGGTGTTCCAAGCACCACTTTCAGGCCCGCACGATGTAGCGTGTCGATGGCGCGCTTCAGCCAGTCGAAATCGTAAGCGCCGCGTTTCGGCTCGAGCCGCGACCAGGCGAATTCGCCGATGCGGGCATGGGTGAGCCCCAGCTTCGCCATTCGCGCGGCGTCTTCAGCCCACTGTGTCTCGGGCCAGTGTTCGGGATAGTAGCAAACGCCCAGCGTGCGGTTCATCTCAGGTAACGTTCCAAAAGTCAGAGGATGTAGTCGGGCTCGAACCGGCCCTTGACCGGGTGGTCGAGCAGGAAGGTCGAGCCGGCATCCGGATCATCTGCAAGCTGCTCGGTTGACAGGCCTTCGCGTGCAGAGGTCACGATCAACCGGTCGCGGTTCTCACCAACGAATGCCGGACATGTTGCCTGGCCCGGAGGCACCTGCAGTGACCTGATGCGCGTGCCGTCAGGTGCGTAGGCGTCAACGCGGCCACCGCCCCAGCGCGCGTTCCAGATGGTGCCGTCCGCATCGCAGACCGCGCCATCAAGCCCGCCATCTTCACCGCGGTGGTCATGGAACACGTCTGGTGATCCGGTAGGCAAACCGGTTTCAGGATCGATTGCGACACGCATCAACCGGCCATCCATCGTGTCGGTGAAATAGGCGAGCGCTCCGTCGGGCGAGAAGCAGATCGCGTTCGGAATGCTGATGTCCGGGTAGAGCCTGGTCACCGCGCCGCGCGCCACATGATAGATCGCACCGGCGTGTTTCTCGGCGTTCTTGCCCATGGTGCCAATCCACAACGCGCCGCTCTGATGCACCCGCCCGTCATTGGAACGTGTTTGCGCATTGTCCGCCTCGATCGGCGTGATCAGTTCCAGCTCACCCGTCGTCACATGGCGAAGCTGCAGCCCGGTCTCGGTGGCAATGATCTGGCGTGCGTTGTCGACCCGCGCCAAAACGCTGCCCATCACCGGCAGCTCATGCATTGTGGCTTCGTCCGACGCGAATTTGTAAGCAATCAGCTTGCGGCCGACGATGTCGAACCACCATGCGGTGCCGGTATGCGGATCATAGGTCGGCCCTTCGCCAAGCCGGCAGGCCGGTGCATCGAGTTTCCGGCCTGAAAACTTTGTCATCTCCCCGCTCACAGCTCTGCCTCACTCAGCGCATCGAAAGCAGCAATGGCGGCAGTTCCCCGACGCGCCACCTCGTCGGCCGCCATTCCGGCCTTGTAGAGGCTTGATCCGAGCCCGAAGGTGCGAATGCCGACCTTGGCATAGGCTGCGAAATCCTCGTTGGCGACACCGCCGACCGCGCCCACCGGCACGTCCCGGGGCAGGATGGCCTTGATGGCATTGATACCGGAAGGGCCAAGCACGCTTGCGGGAAAGAACTTGAGCGCCGACGCACCGGCCGCGCAGGCTGCCAGCGCTTCGGTCGGTGTGAACACGCCGGGCATCGTCACCATTCCGTGCGAAGCGGCCTGGGCGATCACCTCGCGCTCCACATTGGGGCTGACCATCAGCCGCCCGCCGACGCTGTTGAGCCTGTCGACGTCCTCGACGCTCAAAACGGTGCCGGCGCCAATCAGCACCTCCTTCGGCGCGCGCTTGACGGCGATCTCGATCGAGCGAAACGGATCGGGCGAATTGAGCGGGATCTCGATCGCCGTGAACCCGGCCTCGATCAGCCCGTCGATGATAGCGGCGGTTTCTTCAGGCTTGATGCCGCGCAGGATCGCCACAAGGCTGCGCTTCATTGCTGGAAATTTGATCCGGATCATGGGTGTGTTCGATCTCCGCTGGTTGTGGCAAATCGCTGCCATGATTCCATCAGGCCTCGGCGCACGGCCACATCGGCATCCAGGTTGCGCACCTTGACCCCGCAGGCGAGCAGTGCGGCTTGATAGAGCCGTTGCAACGCGCCACTGGCCACCAGGCCGATTTGTTCGTCGCCACGCACACGGGCACCGGCAAATTCCGCGCCGATGAGCAGGCCGGAGAGCCTTGCCCGGTTCTCGTCTGCGGGGTGATTGTACAACAACTGCCCGGCCCGGATCGAAAACAGATGGTGCGTTGTCTTTTCCGGCCGCGCCCAGCCGTCACGCACGCCGGTCAGGAAGGCAGGATCGTTGGCGTCTACCTTTCCCTCGCCGTCAGTGGAATGCGTCAGAATTGTCTTGCCGGAGAGCGCCGAGAACAGCTCGCCGGTCATGAAGGTTTCAAACCCGGTCACGGTCGGACCGTTCATGCTGACCCATTTCGAATGCGTACCGGGCATGCAGTAGCGCTCGCCGCCAGGCATCTCCAGATGGGCGCCAAGCAGCTGCGTTTCTTCCCCGCGCATCACGTCGGGCTCGCTTTCCGAACGAACGGCAAGGCCGGGTATGATGATAATCTGCCGCGCGGTATCGGGCACGACAGTGGCGCTGGCTCCGATGGTGGTGACATCGGCAGGCGTGTCGATATAGCCGGCCTCGACCCAGCCCTGCCGTGACCCGGCCATGCCACAGATCACCACTGGCAAGTCAGAGGGCACCGACAGTGTCTGCAGGTGGTCTTTTAGAACAGTTTCGAAGCCGCGCGCGGCCACCTCGCTCATACCCTCCTGGCTGCGGTGCTCGGCCAGCACGGTACCGTCGCGCGACAACAGCCACAGACGGAAACTTGTCGTACCCCAGTCGACAGCCACGAGTGCAGGGGAGGTCGTCACATCATGCCTCCGTCGGCGATCAGAACCTGCGCGGTAATCATGGCGGATGCCTTGGAAGCCAGAAACAGGCATGGGCCAACCATGTCTTCAGGCTGGATCAGCTGCTTCAGGCATTGCCGGTCCATCATGGCTGCGAGCCCTTCCTCGGTCACCCAAAGCTTCTTCTGCCGCTCTGTCATGACCCAGCCGGGTGCGATAGCATTGACGCGAATGCCATCCGGTCCCAGCCGCCCGGCCAGCCCCTTGGTCAGCCCGACAATGCCAGCCTTGGCTGCCGTGTAGGATGGCATGGCGCCGATGTTGAGCATGTAGGAGGTCGAGGTGAAATTGACGATCGCGCCACCGCCCGCGGCGATCATGCCCGGCGCGACGGCCTGTGCGGCGAACGCCACAGGCTTGAGATTGACCGCCTGGTTGTCGTCCCAGTAGCTCTCGCTCATCTCGAGCAGTTCATGCCGGTCATCGAACGCTGCATTGTTGACAAGGACGGTGGCCGCACCATGCGCTTCTTGCGCGGTCTTGACCGCCCGCCGGATTGCATCGACCTTTGTCAGATCGGCGTGGATGAACATCGGTACGTGCCGGCTGTCCTTCGCCAACCGTGCCGCCAGATCCTTGCTCGGCTCTTCGGCAATGTCGATGAAAGCCACCTTGGCGCCCTGGTGGACAAAACCTTCGGTCAGTGCCGCACCAATGCCGCTGCCGCCGCCCGTAATCAGAACCGCCTTGTCTTGCAGATCGGGAAATCTCGCCATCGGTTCAGTCATCGGTTTTCTCCCTTGTGGTTCGCCGTCCTTCCATGACGGTCATGGAAGCTGGAATGGCATTGGGCAGGCGGATCCCGTGTTCCATCAGAAACGCTCCCGACAGATGTTGTTGCGGCGCATCGGGGCTGCTGATCATGCGGCGGTTGGCAAGCGGGCTGATATCTTCCGGATTGACGAGAGAAATCTCGTAACGCGCTGCCGGATCGAGACCCGCCATCCGCAGCGGCCGCCGGAAGATCTGCGCGGACGCACCGGCCTGACCGGCAAACAGGATAAACCTGTCCGCCTCCGCATCAACCGTCATTTCGGCAAATACTTCCGGGTCGTCGCTCTCAAGACGATGCAGGGTGCCGGAAAACAGAAACGCCCGATTGGCTTTCCACCAGCTGGTCACCCGGCGCAGTGTCTCGCTTTCCGCAGGTGTCAGTTCGCGCGGGTCCATTTCGAAACCCATGTGCCGTTGGGCAGCTACCCAGGCTCGAAACGGTATCGACAAAACGCGGCCTGACGTATGGCAATGGCGCGGTCCCACATGCGAGCCCTGCACCTCCGGCGCGATCCAGCGGCTGGCCTCGTGCTGCATCCTGAGCCGCTCCAGCGCGTCGTTGGAATCCGAAAGCCAGACCCGGTTTGCCAGCTTGAGCACGCCGAAATCGATGCGCCCGCCCCCCGAGGAGCAGCTTTCGAAATCGACGTCTGGGTGCGCTTGCACGAGATCGCCAAGCAGGCGCATGAAACCGCGCGCCTGATCCGGGCTGCCGCCGGTCAACGGCCGGTTATGGTCCCATTTGACATAGTCGATGTCGTGCGAAGACAGGATCGCATCAATCTGGCCGAACAGGTGTGCGCGAACTTCCGGGTTGGCCATGTCGAGCACATGCTGCTGGCGGCCGCTAGGCTGGTCGTCGGGGCCGAGCATGTAATCCGGATAGGCGCGGAACAGCTCGCTGTCGCGGTTGACCATCTCGGGTTCGAACCACAGGCCGAACCGCAGACCTTGGCTATGAACGTGATCGATCAGCGGCGTCAGCCCCTCAGGAAATTTCTTTCGGTCAATCTCCCAGTCCCCCAGGCTTGAGGTGTCACCGTTGCGGCCACGGAACCAGCCGTCATCAAGCACGAAACGCTCGGCGCCGAGTCCCGCAGCCAGCGAGGCGATGGTTTTGAGTTCTTCCAGATCATGGCGGAAATAGACCGCCTCCCAGCAATTGTAATGCACTGGTCGCGGCTCGCGCTGGCGCCTCGCGTCAATCGGTGCCTGGATGGCGCGGAGATGGCGGTGATAGCTCCGGGACACACCATTCAGCCCTTCATCCGACCAGGATATGAGCAGTTCGGGTGAGGCAATCTCGCCGCGCGCCAGCCCGTCGTCGAGAATACCGAACTGCACCTGGCGACGTCCGTCGGGCAATTCCTCGGCCAGCATCCGGTGGCCGCCGCTCCAGGCCAGCGTGGCCGCGAGGCAAGCGCCGGTATGTTCGCCGGTGGACGCGGTCGCAAGCGTGACGCCGGGAAAATGCGCGTGTCCGGTGCGGCCTTCGCGGCTCTCACGCAGATGCGCGCCAGTACGCCACCCGGTCGCCTGACGCCTGAACTCGCCGCACCAGCGTCCCGAATGATCGATGATCCGGCTCATACCGGTGGGGGCGGGAAGAGCGGGGGCTGCTAGCCAGCTGCAGCTCCAGCCGTCTCGAATGGTCACTCGCTGCGACAGCTTGAGGATGCCGGTCTGCGGATCGAGTGTTGCCGAGATGACGAGCTGTATGCCCTCGGAGTTCGCCCGGTCGAGCAAGGTAAACTGCACGCCGTGCGCACCATCAGCTTCGGTTCTCATCAGCACTGGATTGGCAAGGTAATCACGGCCGTCCTTGTCCTGCAGCACCATGCCCGGATGGCCCTGCCAGCCGGTGATCGCCAGCGGGCAAAGTGTCAGCGGCTGGAACGGATCTATCTGCCCGGCGCCGACATTGGGGATCGTCGCGACCGCCAGCGCGGCGAGATCATCGTCGTCGGGCAGCGTCCGGCCAAAATGAATGAGGCTCGGAACCCCTCTGTTGAAGCTGGCGAAGGCGGCCGTGCGGCCGCCTTCGTCGAGCCTGTACAGATCGGTGACTGCAAAGTCTGGCGTATGCACGCAGGCCATTTTATCCCTTTGTCGCGCCGAGGGTGAGGCCGGCGATGAAGTGCTTCTGCATCAGGAAGAACATCAGCACCGGCGGCATGGCTGCGATAATCGAGCCGGCCGAGACCAGCTGCCACTGCGCGATCCACTGGCCATTGAGCGAATAGAGCCCGGCGGTCACCGGCTGGGTCTCGGCACTGGTGGTCAGCACCGTGGCCCAGAAATAGTCGTTCCAGATAAAGGTGAAGACCAGCACCGAAAGTGCCGCGATCGCTGGTCGCATCAGCGGCAGCACGATGTACCAGAAGATGCGGAACTCGGAGACGCCTTCGACGCGGGCCGATTCAATCAGCTCGAATGGCAGTCCCTTAATGAAGTTGCGCATGAACAGCGTGCAGAAGCCTGACTGGAAGGCGATATGAAACAGCGCCAGCCCGGAAATCGTGTTGTAGAGCCCGGTCGACACCGTCAGGTCACGCACCGGCACCATCAGGATCTGAAACGGCACGAAATTGCCCGCCACGAACAGGAAGAACAGAACCAGGTTCATGCGGAAACGGTAGACGGCGAGCGCAAAGCCGGACAGGCAAGAGATCGCAACTGCACCGATCACTGTCGGAATGGTGACCTTGAACGAGTTCAGGATGTACTGTCCGATCGGCGAATTGTTGAACACGTCGGCATAATTCGAGAAGGCGAGGTAGCTCGGCAGCCCGAAATAATTGCCCTGGGCCAGGTCGCTCGAGGGCTTCAGCGAGGTCATGGCGACGCCGAGCAGCGGCAAAAGCCACAGGATCAGCGCGACCGGCAGCGCCAGCTTGTAGAGAGCCTGCGTCGCGGGGGCGGTGTTTTCGATCGGTCTGGGAAACATCACATGCCCCTTTCGTCGCGAACCATCTTCCAGATGAAGAAGGAGATGAAGATCATCATGATGGCAAAAAGCACCACCGCGATCGCCGCGCCATAGCCCATCCGGAAGCCGTATTCCGACAGCGCCTGCTCATACATGTAGAACGACAGCACCCGGCTCGAGCCGTAAGGCCCGCCATCGGTCATGATCGAGACCAGGTCAAAGGACCTGAGCGCTCCGATGACGGTCACCACGATGGCGATAAAGGTGGCGGGTCTGAGCTGAGGCAGGATCACGTGCCAAAGCATTTTGTAGCCCTTGGCGCCATCAAGCCGCGCCGCCTCAATCTGGTCGGGCGCGACATTGTTTAGGCCTGTCAGGTAGAGGATCATGCAATAGGCGATCTGCGGCCACAGCCCGGCGGCGATGATGCCGTAGGTCACGTAGCGGTCATCGGCCAGCACCGCGATGCCGGTGCCGGTGATCCACTCGATCAGCTTGTAGAACAGGCCGAAATTGGGGGCGTAGAACCAGGCAAAGATCAGCCCGACCACGACCTGGCTGATGACGAAGGGAAAGAAGAACAGCGACTTGTAAATGCGGATGCCGGTGACAGTCTGGTTGAGAAACAGCGCGATGAACAGCCCCGCCGGCACCGCCAGCATGTAGAGCACCAGCCAGATGATATTGTTGTAGAGCGAGGTGTAAAAGGCGTCGTCGTCCAGCAGTTCGGCGTAGTTGTCGAGCCCGAGCCAGGTCTTGGCGCCAAGCCCGTCCCAGTCGTAAAAACTCAGCCACATCGAGGCAATGATCGGGTAGATGACGTAGAGCGCGAACATGAAGATGCCGGGCGCGAGAAAGAGCCATGGCGCCAGCGCGCGCTGGTTTCTTTTCCAGACCCCGCTTCCGTGGCTGTGCGTTCCGGCAATTGCGGGCGTTGTCGCAGACCCCGTCATGGCTACCCTCCCCAGTGCGCCGCCGGGGTGCCGACATGCTGTCTGGCTCCGGCCGTGTCAGGTCGTTCTGGTGAACCGGGCGGCTTTGATGCCGCCCGGTTCTGATGCTTACTTGTAAATGCGCCCACGCGCCTTTTCGAGGCGTTCGAGGATCCGGTCGACGTTCTCCGGCTTGACCATGAATTCCTGAAAGCCTTCCATGCCGACCTTGGCCATTTCGGCCGGAGCATCGCGGTCGAAGAACTGGGCGATGCCGCCGTCAGCCGTTGACAGCAACTCGAATCCGGCCTGCAGGAACGGGTCGTCACCGACCTTCGAGCCGTTGTTGACCGGGAGCTGTCCGAGCGCCTCGTTCAACTTTGTCTGCACGTCGGCCGTGGCGATGTAGGCCAGGAACTTCTTGGCGTCATCGACATTCTTGGCGCCGGCCGGAATGTGGATCGTGTCGGTCGGCGCTTCTTCGCCGCGCGGCAGGCCCGGAGTGATTTCCGGGAACTGCATGAAGCCCAGCGTCTCGTTGGTCATGCCGCCATCCTTGAATACGGCCACGGCAAAGTTGCCCATGACGTAGTTCGCGGCCTTGCCCTGGATCAGAAGCGAAGCGGCATCCTGCCAGTCAAGTGCTGCGTGGTTGGCGGTCACGTAACCGGGCTCGACCAGCTTGGCCCATTCGGCAAACGTGTTCTTCACCCGCTCGTCGGTCCAGGCCACCTTGCCGGCGGTCAGGTCCATGTGGAACTCGTAGCCGTTGGTGCGCAGGTTCATGTAGTCGAAGATGCCGGCTCCGGGCCACAGCGCCTTGGTGCCGGTGGTCAGGCAGTCGATACCTGCTTCCTTGAACTTTGCGCAATTGTCGATGAACTCGTCCCAGGTGGACGGCACTTCAACTCCGACTTGCTCGTAGACATCCTTGTTGTAGTAAATGCCCCACTGGTAATAGGTGTAGGGGATGCCCCACTGCTTGCCGTCGATGGTCATCGAACCCTTGGCCGATGCCAGGCTTTCGCCGAGATTGTTGTCAGCCCAGACATCGGAGATGTCGAGGAACTGGCCGGAATTGACAAATGGCGCCATGCGGTTGCCGGCATACCAGTTGGCAAGATCCGGGGAGTCGGCTGTCAGGAAGTTGCGGATCGAGGTCTTGTAGCCCTCGTGGTCGAAGTTCTGCAGAACCACGTCGATATCCGGATTGGCTGCTTCAAATTCCGCAATCACGGCCTCGAAGGCCGCAAGCGGCGCCGGGTCGAAGTCGGCATAATATTTCAGGGTGCGCTGTTCGGCCATCGCCTGCGTTGCCAAAAGGGCAAGCGCAGCGCTGCCGAGGAGCGTGGATTTGAGTGAAAGCGTCATGCAGTAAACCTCCCATGTGTTGACCATGCTGCCGTCCCTCGGTGTAGGGCCGCATCCGGGCGGCCGGCCCACCTGCCGGGCGGGCAATCCTCCAGAACGCCCCGGCAGCGCCAATTGATGTTCCGTTATTTGGAACTCAATTTGACTATTTAGAATTATCAATCTATGGTGTATGAATTGTCAAGGTCCAAAAGCAGCGGCTTGAGATGCGGCTTTGGTGACCGGGACCGGACGGGAGGCGAAAGGGAGAGCCAACCGATTGAAGTCAGGTCTGTTTCGGGCGGGCGTCAAGTGGCGCCGGAAATGGCAGGGGAGGGACAGTGGTCGATCAGACAGACAGCACCGCAGCGAAGCCGGACCGTATGGAGGTGTCAGACACCAGGCCGCAACGCAGCCGTGTCGACACCGGTACGCTTGGCAAGGCCATAGCCGTTCTTGATATCGTCGCCTCCGCCGATGAGCCGATGCGCTTCACCGATATCCTTGCTCTCTCCAGCCAACCGCGTGGAACCTTGCACCGGCAACTCTCCAATCTGGTGGAGGAAGGCCTGCTGTCGCTGGGACGCGACCATTCCTATTCCGTTGGTATCCGTCTGCTGAAGTTCGCCGCAAAGGCCTGGGCCGGTAACCAGTTCCGCGCCATCGCCGAGCCGCATCTGCGCGCTCTGCACGATCTCACCGGCGAGACTGTGCATCTGGGCGTGCTGCGTGGCAGTGAAGTGATCTATCTCGACAAGGTCGAGAGCCGGCAGGCAGTGCGCATGTACTCGCAGATCGGCAACGCCTCGCCGGTCTATTGTACCGGCGTCGGCAAGGCGGCAATGTCGGCGCTCCCCGACGCCGAGCTGCGTGATCTGGTTTCCACCATCAGGTTCAAGCGCTTCACCGACAGCACGCTGACAACGCAAGACGCTCTGATCGCCGAAATCGCCGAGATCCGTGACAGCGGCAATGCCTATGACCGCGAAGAGCACGAGCCCGGCATCCGCTGCGTGGCGGCGCCGATCTATTCATCCGACAGAAGTTTTGTTGGCGGGGTTTCCGTCACGGGCCCGGCCTACCGGATCACGGCTGAAGCACTTGAGAGCTGGGCCGGGCTGGTGCGCGACACGGCCGGTTCGATCATGGATGACATGGGTGCAAGGTTGGGTCCGCGCACGTGAAGCGGGATGCCGGAAGAAAGATTGAGGGGTAGCCGCGGGGTTGCCGGGAGCCGGTCAGGCCGGAGTTTGAAAGGGAGTGTCATGGCAGGTCTTGAACTGCAAAAAGTGAAGAAATCATTCGGCAGTGTCGATGTGATCCACGGGGTCGATCTGACCGTCGAGGATGGCGAATTCACGGTGTTTGTCGGTCCCTCGGGCTGCGGCAAGTCAACGCTTCTGCGCCTGGTTGCGGGGCTTGAGGCCACTACCGCCGGCACCCTGACCATCGGCGGCAAGGACGTCACCAATGTAGAGCCCGCCGATCGCGGTGTCGCCATGGTGTTTCAGTCCTACGCGCTCTATCCTCACATGACGGTGGAGGAAAACATGGGTTTCGGTCTGAAGATGACCGGCCACCCGGCAGCTGAGATCAAGCAACGTGTCAGCCGCGCCGCTTCCATCCTGCATCTTGAGCCTCTGTTGCAGCGCAAACCCAAGGCTCTATCGGGCGGCCAGCGCCAGCGCGTCGCCATCGGCCGCGCCATAGTTCGCGAGCCGGAAGTCTTCCTGTTTGACGAGCCCTTGTCCAATCTCGACGCTGAGCTTCGTGTACAGATGCGGCTGGAGATCGCCAAGTTGCACAAGGAACTTGGAGCCACCATGATCTACGTGACCCACGACCAGGTCGAGGCGATGACGCTGGCCGACAAGATCGTGGTGCTGCGCGCCGGCGTCATCGAACAGACCGGTTCGCCGCTGGCGCTTTATGATGATCCGGACAATGCCTTTGTCGCCGGGTTCATCGGTTCGCCCCGGATGAATTTTCTTCCGGCGTCGGTGGGTAGCTCGAACGGCGAAACGCTGACCGTGCGCCTCGATGATCACGATGGTATCGAGGTGCCGATGACCATCCGCTCTCCGCACCCCAGGCCTGGCACGAAACTGCAATTGGGCATCCGGCCCGAACATTTCGATGCGGCCGGCAGTGTTCGGTTAGCCGTGCCGATTGATGTGATCGAGCATCTTGGGGGATCGTCTTTCGCCTATTCGCGCTCCGATCTCGAAATGCCGTTGACCATCGAAATACGGGAAAACCGTGACGTGCGTGAAGGTGACGTCTTCAACACCGGTTTCAATCCGGAGCGTGCGTTCCTGTTTGATGCGGAGACCGGCCTGCGGCTGCGCTGACTTCTCCCGCCCCTCTATAGCAAAGGCCCGGACGTTCGCGCATCCGGGCCTTGCTGATGGGAGCTTTCGGGCCTCAGCCTGTCGGCAGCTGATAATCCTTGAGCGTCTCCCGCAGCGTGGTCTTCTGGATCTTGCCGGTGGCCGTGTGCGGAATCTCGTCAATGAAGATCACATCATCCGGCATCCACCATTTTGCGATCTTGCCGTCCAGGAAGTCGAGGATGGACTGCTTGTCCGGAGAGCGGCCCTCCTTGGCAACGATCACCAACAACGGCCGCTCATCCCATTTCGGGTGCGCGACACCGATCACAGCGGCTTCCGCTACGTCGGGGTGTCCGACGGCGAGGTTCTCGATTTCGATCGAGGAAATCCATTCGCCACCCGACTTGATCACGTCCTTGGCCCGGTCGGTGATTTGCATGTAGCCGTACGAGTCGACATGGGCGACATCGCCGGTATCGAACCATCCTTCAGCGTCGAATTGCTCCGCGCCACGGCCCTTGTAGTAGGACGACGAGACCGCCGGGCCGCGAACCTTGAGCCTGCCAAAGGTCTTGGCGTCCCACGGCAGCTCGATGTTTTCATCGTCGGTTATCTTCATCTCCACCGTGAACGGCGGATGGCCCTGCTTGGCCTGCAGGTCCAGTTTCTCCTGACCTTCAAGATGGCTGTACTCCGGCTTGATAGAGCAAAGTGTTCCAAGCGGGCTCATTTCGGTCATGCCCCAGGCATGGATGACGTCGACGCCGTAATCATCCTGGAACGCCTTGGTGATGGCCTGTGGGCAGGCTGACCCGCCGATCACCACTCGGGACAGGTCTGGCAATTTTCCGCCGTGCTTTTCCATGTGCTGCAAGAGCATCAACCACACTGTGGGCACTGCTGCCGTGATCGTCACTTTTTCCTGTGTCAGGATCTCGTAGATGGAAGCGCCGTCCATTCCCGCGCCGGGCATGATCATGGCGCAGCCCGTCATCGGTCCGGAAAACGCGGTCGACCAGCCATTGGCATGAAACAGCGGAACCACCGGCATCAAGCGATCCCGTGAAGCCAGGTTGAGCATGTCCGGCTGCATGGCCGCCATCGCGTGCAGCACATTGGAGCGGTGGGAATAGACCACCCCTTTCGGGTCTCCGGTGGTGCCTGACGTGTAGCACATGCCCGCTGCAGTCCGCTCATCGAATTCCGCCCAGGCGAAATCGCCGTCGGCTTCGGCAATGTAGCTCTCATAGGAAACCACGTTTTTCAGCGATGTTTCGGGCATGTGCGCATCGTCCGTCAGGACGACGATGCGCTCCAGGCTGGGGACTTTGGGAGCAATCATCTCGACCAGCTTGATGAAGGTGAGGTCGACGAACAGCATCTTGTCTTCGGCGTCGTTCATGATCCAGGCGATCTGGTCCGGAAACAGCCGGGGGTTGAGCGTGTGGTAGACAGCCCCGATACCCAGAACGCCGTACCAGGTCTCGAGATGGCGCCATGTATTCCAGGCCATAGTGGCTATGCGATCGCCAAGGCGGCAGCCATCCCGGTCCAGCCGTTGAGCAAGCTTGAGGGAGCGTTCGCGAATCCCTGCATAGTCGGTGCGGTGGAACGGGCCTTCGACCGAACGGGACACGATCTCACGTTTTCCGTGGTAGATAGCCGCATGATCGATGACCTTGTGGCAGAGCAAAGGCCATTCCTGCATCATTCCAAGCATATGATCCCCCTTGTTTTTCATCCTCTTCCTGATGGGAACAGTAGCGCTTGCAAGGGAGCGGAGACAACATCAAATCACCTCGAATTTGATGTTTTGCTTCTCTAAGGTTTTAGTATAGTCTTAAATAAGCCGCAGCTCAAAATCGGGGCTCGGGCAGGGGCTGCTCTATAGCGCTCGTCTTCAATGCGTGTTTGTTTGTCACGGACTTGGGATTGGATCGTGGGTTTGAAGTTCAGCGGATTTGTAAAAGATCATCGATCAGCAACAGCTGTATTGCCGCCGACAACAAGAACAGGCATTGATCAAGCGGTATGTCCATGAGAGCACAGAGCCAGCAGCAAAAATTGCCGAGCATCTGTGAGCAACTGGACAATTGCCAGACCCAATTCGACATTCTGCGACTGTTGCGCGAACTCACGGCAGGCTACGGCTACAAGTATTTTTTCGTGGCGAACGGAGCCACCGCGGAAGAGAAGTCGTTCTCCGAAGCAATTGTAATTACCTCTGCGCCTTCCGAGCTGGTTCAGAGCCATGAGGCGGTGCAACCTGTCGCGAGCAATCCGCTGGTTGGAATCCTGAGCCAGACCAGCGCGCCCGTGGAATACCGCCTGGATGGTTCGGCAGCACTTGCGCCCGCCGATTTCAGGGTGTTCATGGAAGGGCTGGCAGCCACCTACAGTCTCGACTGCGCGTTTGTTGTCCCTGTCTATCATCCCGACCACGGGCCCGCGGCGGTCTTCTTTGTCGGCGAGCGTGTTCCGATGAGCATGGGCGAAACCGCCGAGCTGGCTCTTTATGCCCATATGGTGCATCAAAAACTGCGCCAGGTCTCCGCAAGGCCGCCAAAACCCGATTCACCGCTGACCGAGCGTGAACGGGAATGCCTGGTCTGGACCTCTGTCGGCAAGACATCGGTCGAGATCGCCCAGATTCTCAATCTTTCGGAACACACGGTCAATCACTACCTCAACAATGCCGCCCGCAAGTTCGATGCGGTGAACCGTACGCAGGCCGTGGCGCACGGCTTGCGCTTCGGATTTATCGACTGATCAGGGGGACTGCGCGAAAAGACCCATGCGCTGGCAGCCCCGCCGCTTGCTATTGTGCGACAGGATACCAGTAGCGTGCATTGGCTTCGCCGCGGATGATCCTGACATGCTGGTTGGCGAACACCCGATAGGGGTGGCTCCACTCGCCATCGGGCCATTGAACCCGGATGGTCGCGCGCTCGGACACGCCCAATCCCACATGCGTGAATCCTGCCTGGCCCGAGGCATGCCCGCCGCCAACCTGAATCCTGCGGGTCTGGGTGCGGGTTCCGGTGCGAACGGAGATCAGCGCACCCACAGCGGACGGATTGATTTTGCCATTGTCCAGCTCGATTTTCACCCAGTTGCCGAGCGGTCGGTGACCCCAGTCCGTGGCTGCTCCCAGATTGCGGAACAGGCTGGCGGGATGCTCGCGATTGACCACGAGCAGGTCGAGCATGCCGTCCATGTTGAAATCCTCGATGATGGCCCCGCGGCCCCGTGTGTCGAGCGCGATACCGGCCTCCATGCCCTTTTCGTGAAACATCTCATCGAAACCGCCTAGCAGCAGGTTGTCGGGGTCGAAACTAGCAAAGTCCGGCATCGCTTGGACATTGCCCTTGGCGATGAACAGGTCGGTTCTGGTGTCGTTGTTTATGTCGGCGAACTTGCTGTGCCAACCGGTGGAAGGTTTGGAATCGCCGCCGGCGTAGGGACGGTGGGCGGTGGCGCCGCGCTCAAAGGCGATGTCGCGATAGGTCGGGCGGTCTTCCCCGGCCTCTTGGTCGAGCTTCTGCAGCTTGGTGT
Organism: Parahoeflea halophila; assembly: GCF_900220985.1. Classification (GTDB taxonomy): domain Bacteria; phylum Pseudomonadota; class Alphaproteobacteria; order Rhizobiales; family Rhizobiaceae; genus Hoeflea; species Hoeflea halophila. The sequence goes on along the minus strand of NZ_OCPC01000005.1, from coordinate 131,914 downwards.
CGCCCATTGAGGTCAGCGCGTATTCGGGCAGGCCGTCCGCATCGAAATCGGTCTCGGCGATGCCCATGCCCCAGATCGTGAGCCGCTGCCAGCCTTGCGATGAGGAGTAGAGCCGGGGAGGGCGCCCCTCGATCATCTTCCACAACTGTTCTTCGCCGCCACGATAATATTGCCGGTCGTTCGTGATCCTGAGATCAGGCTGACCCGTACGGTTCCAGTCGGTAAACAGAACCGACAGGGCGCAGTGCCCGGGTTCGAGCGTCAGTACATCCGAGTAATCGGGCGCTTCGCCGGGCCGGGACCTCAGCAACTGGTTCGGCTCGCAGGTGCCAAACGGCGTGCCCGGTGCCGAACGGTCGACATAATTGCCGATGGCGATTGTCGGGAATTTCTTGCCTTTTTCCCAGATCGCCGACATGGCGGTCGACCAGGCCCGCCCGCCATCTATCGCGAAGCTGCGGTTGGCTTTCTCGAATTGGCAATCGGCGCCACCCTTGAGCACAAGATTCCGGCCAAGCCGTAACAGGACCAGATCCACGTGCCGGTCATTGTCGATGTCCAGCGGATAGGCGCCAAGCACGCCGGTGAGGTCCGCGGCCTGCAATCCGGGATCGAACGGCATGAACGCCAGCGGGCCGGCAGTCTTGCTTTCGTTGACATAGAACTTCGCCGGCCCCGATCCGCCCGCAATCAGGAGATCAGGCAGCCGGTCGCCATTGCAGTCGAAACTGGCGGCTCCGCCACCGACGAAGAACTCCCACCCTCCGGTGTAGCTTTGATCGATGCCGGCGCTGGCCGCTTCTTCGTGCAGGATCGGTACATCGGCAGTGAAGGCGGTTTGAGCCGCAGCGTCGTGGCCGGTTGCGGTCAGCCAGATTGCCGCCATGGCGGCGAGGAAATGCAGTCTCTTCATGGGACGATCACCAGTGTCTTGAGAAATGCGATCACATCCGATCTGTCGTTTTTGGCGGCGGCTTCATAGGCGTCGCGCGCCTGACGCGCATTGCCGCCATGAGCGAGGATGATCTCGTCGAGACTGCTGAAATCATTGCGGTGACCGTATGGCTGGGTCGACCCCACCCCCCAGAGTTCCGCAGTCTGGAAGATGTTGCGGTCGACAAAGCGCTGCGACAGCAACTCGTTGCCCAGAGCATCGATCTGGCTGTCGGTCATTACATGCCGCTTGAGATCGCCATAGAGCGGCACCAGCACCCGGCCGTCTGCGTCGCGGGGAAGGCCGTCCGCCCACTCCAGAAGCGCGATGTCATAGATTGCCCTGGCCGCGACCTGTCCGTCATTGAGTGTGCCGGCCAGGTCGTACGGACCCGGGTCTGCAAAGGACAGGCTTTCCAGCGGGAGGGCAGGGCGATGGCAAATGGTGCAGCCGAACTGCTCGAAATTTGCTTCGCCGCGTGCCGCGGCGTCGGCCCAGCCTTCGATCTCGGGAACCACCCGCGCCGGCGCGGGAAGAGTGGCCTGCCAGGCGACGAGCGCCGAGACATCCGCCGCAGTTATTTCGCCGGTCTTGCCATCGCCATCGAAATCATCCGATCCGGTCCAGCGGGCACCGAACCGCTCGTCGGCCTGCATGCCATGGTGATGGTTCAGCGCATTGACCGTGAATTGCCGCAGCGAGGTCATCACACCCTTCTGGGTGAATGGACGGATCACCAGGTCGGTGTCGACGCCATCAAGTTCATCGAGGTTGACCGACCCATCCGGCTCTGCGGAGATGTGGCCGAAATCGATGCCCTTGGCCGTCAGGCTCAGGCGTACAGTTTCCCTGGAGGCGCGAGCCTTGGCCAGCGCCTCGTTGCGGCGCGACTGAAGTTCACGGCTCATCTCGCGTGCCAGCAACTCGACCAGCCCGGCGCCAAAGAGGTGATTGGTGCCGCGCTCGCTGGAAAACTGCGGATCGAGTGAATCGAAGTCGGCGCTTTCGAATCCTTCCGAGGCGAAGACGTTGGCGACGAAGTCGCCGGCTCCGCCGCTGGCCGGTTGGTTGTGGCAGGCAGCGCACGAGCCGGCGTCCGGCCCGGCGGTCCTGAAGAAAGCCTGTTGGCGCGGATGCTTGCGCCGCGTCGGGTCGATCGCCTGTGTCGCCTCGGGCCGGCCGACGCCGTCAAGCGTGGTAAAATTGGCCTCGAACAGGGCCTGCCCGGTCCTGGTCAGTTCGTCGAGGGCCGCCGGGGAAAGAGTGCCCGTCGGCATTTCCGTCGTCGCTCCCAGGGCCTGCGTGCGCTCTGCCCAGGGTTCGCTGGCAAGTGCCGGCACAAGTAGCGTTAACTGCAGCGCCATGGCTCCAGCAAGTCGGCGTCCCCTTCGCTCCCTGGCGTCTGCAATATTCATGCTGCTCCTCCTTGCCCAATAATCTTGGGCGCGATGACGTCCCGGTCGATCGCTGTCATGGTGTGGTTGAGATGACCTTCAAAGACCAGGCCCTCCTCGTCGAGCGAGGCTGACATCTCCGGCGGCCCTTCGATCCGAACGCCAAGCGAGGCTGACAGGCCGTCATCAATCCCCGGGCGCATGAGGTCAAGGAAACGGACGCCGGGGCCTGTGAACACCACCGGCATCTTGCCGTGAAGGCTGATCAGCCGCGCAAGCCCGTTACCGATGGCGGTGCCGGCCTCGCGAAAGGCGGATTTCGCCGTGCTGTCTCCTTGCCGGGCCTGAACTGCGACTTTCTCGATTTCGATGAATGGCACGAAATTCGCGGGCAGCGTGCTGGGCGGAACCTTGAACGCGGCACGAAGAATGGCATAGGAACCGGCATAGGCCTCAATGCAGCCGCGCGAACCGCAACGACAGAGCGCGCCGCCATGGCTGTGGATCATGTGGCCGAATCCCGGCGCTCTCGCCTTCGGGGATTCGTAGCCGTCGGCATGAACCACCCCAAGCCCGATCGAGTGTCCGAGCGACAGCGCGGCCAGGCGGGGGATGGGTTTTCCCAGCTTGCGGCTCATCGAACTGTGCAGTGCGCTGGCAACCAGCAGGCTCTCGTGATTTAGGGTGACCTTCGCCTGCCAGTCCGGCGCAAGCGTCTTGCGCATGTCGATCTGCTGGCTTCCCAGCACCGACGACCAGAGCAGCGTGGTGTTGTCGTCGGCCACCAGGCCTTTCGACGAGATCGAAATCGCCTTCAGATCGTTCCGCGCGACGCGGGATTTTTCAGCCAGCCGGGCCAGGGCGGAGCGAATGTCTGCGGCGAATGCCTCGACTTTCTGGCCGGCATTGTCGCGCTTCTCCTCGATCCGGTGGATCAGGGTGCCGGAATAATCGACCATCGAGTATTGCAGCACATCCGACGATATCCTGACAAAGGCGGCATAGGCGGCAGAACGGCGCTGCTTGAAAAGGATCCGCGGACGCCCTCTTCCCCCGGCGGCAGCCGCCACTGTGCGCTCGATGATGTTTTCGGTTTCCAGCTCCTGGGTTATTGCCGTCACGGTGGCCGAGGCAAGTCCAGTCTCTCTTGCAAGGTCGGTGTGGGACTGTCCGATACGGCGGCGCAGGGCTTCGAGCACAAGCGCGCGGTTGTGCTGGCGAATAAGCTCGGTGCTGGATTTCGTCAGCATGGTCGCCGCCGCCAGTTCATCGCTGCGATTTAACTCCCGTTCCTCACTGCGTGACGGACTGCCCTTCGTGGCTTGTTCCTCTCACGCATCTCTCCCTGTACCGGTTCCGCTGCGCCGGTGCGGGCGCATGTTATCTCCCACCGGTTTGTCTGTCTTCCCGCTGGCCGCATTATCCCCGAGCTTGTAACGGCGTTCACAAAAGGCCGCGTGATCTCGTCGTTCCGGCATGAGTTGACAGCGTGGATCAAGCCTGACATTAATTTTCTCGACTGTCGAGAAAAAGCTCGCATACTGTTTGCGGGTCGTGCAGTTGAACACTTGGTCGGGCAGGAGGCTCCGTCCGGCAGATCAAATTCCTTGGGAGGACTACATGAAATCGATTATCCATCTTCTGGCCGGATCGGCCATTGCGCTCACCATGTCGACGGCGGCTATTGCCAAGGACATGAAGATTGGCGTGTCCTGGTCGAACTTTCAGGAAGAGCGCTGGAAGACTGACGAAGCCGCAATGAAGGCAGCGATCGAAGCCGCCGGCGATACCTATGTTTCGACCGATGCACAGTCGTCCGCTGCCAAGCAGCTCTCCGACATCGAGAGCCTGATGGCCCAGGGTGTCGACGCACTTATCGTTCTCGCGCAGGATACCCAGGCGATCATTCCCGCCGTTCAGGCCGCTGCCGACGAGAACGTGCCGGTTATCGCCTATGACCGGCTGATCGAAGACAGCCGTGCCTTCTATCTCACCTTCGATAATGTCGAGGTCGGCCGCATGCAGGCCCGTGCGGTTCTCGCCGCTGCGCCAAAGGGCAACTACGTCATGATCAAGGGCTCGCCCACTGATCCGAACGCCGACTTCCTGCGTGGCGGCCAGCAGGAAGTCCTGCAGTCGGCCATTGATGCCGGTGACATCACGATCGTTGGCGAGGCCTACACCGATGGCTGGCTTCCGGCCAATGCCCAGCGCAACATGGAACAGATCCTGACCGCTGAAGACAACAAGGTCGATGCTGTCGTGGCGTCCAATGACGGCACTGCCGGTGGTGCTGTTGCCGCCCTGACTGCTCAGGGCATGGAAGGCATTCCGGTATCGGGCCAGGACGGTGACCACGCTGCGCTCAACCGCGTTGCCAAGGGTACGCAGACCGTCAGCGTCTGGAAGGATGCGCGCGCACTTGGCAAGGCTGCCGGCGAAATCGCTGCACAGCTGGCCAGCGGCACGGCGATGGCTGACATTGAAGGCGCTACCGAATGGACGTCGCCTTCCGGCACCACGATGACGGCGATGTTCCTGGCGCCAGTTCCGATCACCAAGGACAATCTCGCGACTGTCGTTGATGCCGGTTGGATCAGCCAGGAAGATCTGTGCCAGGGCGTGTCGGGCGGTCCGGCTCCCTGTAACTAAGACGTCACCTTCGTTGCAAATCAAGTAAGTGGTGTCCCCAGTCTTCATGATTGGGGACACAGCTTTACTTTAGATCCGGAAAACGGTCATGACCGATACGCCCACTGCTGCGAGCGCGCCGCCTAAGCCGCGAAATTTTTTCTCCGCCCTTGAAGTAGACACACGATTGCTCGGTATGATCGGCGCTTTCGTGGTGATCTGCCTGGTCTTCAATTTCCTCACAGACGGGCGTTTCATGACGCCGCGTAACCTCTTCAATCTGACCATCCAGACCGCTTCGGTTGCCATCATGGCGACAGGCATGGTGTTCGTGATCGTTACACGAAACATCGATCTGTCGGTGGGCTCGCTGCTGGCGACCTGCTCGGCAATGATGGCGATGACCCAGACATGGTTCGTTCCCGACTGGCTTGGCCTGGGTCTCAACAATCCCGCCACCATGCCGATAGCCGTCGTGGTCGGCATCCTGACGGGTTTGCTCATCGGCGCCTTTCAGGGCTGGCTGATCGGCTATCTGGCGATACCGGCCTTCATTGTCACACTCGGTGGCTTCCTGATCTGGCGCAACGTGGCCTGGCATCTGACCAAGGGGCAGACCATCGGCCCGCTCGACGAGAATTTCCAGCTGTTCGGCGGCATCAACGGCACGCTTGGCGAGACGTGGAGCTGGGTTTTCGCCGCCCTTGCCGTTGCGGGCTCGTTCTACGCGCTGATCCAGTCGCGACGCACAAAGATCGCGCACGAATTCCCGGTCAAGCCGGTGTGGGCGGAAGCGCTCATCGGGGCGATCATTGCTGCAACGATTATCGGCTTCGTCGCGATCCTCAACGCATACGAGATTCCGGCAGCACGGTTGCAGCGAATCTATGAGGCACGCGGCGAGGTGCTGCCGGAAGGCGTCGTCGAGGGCTACGGTATCCCGATCTCGGTGTTGTTGCTGATCCTGATCGTCATTGTGATGACCATCGTTGCGCGGCGCACCCGGCTCGGACGCTATATTTTCGCGACCGGCGGCAATCCGGAAGCTGCGGCACTGGCGGGCATCAACACGCGTCTGCTGACGGTCAAGGTCTTCGCCATCATGGGCATGCTTTGTGCCATCGCGGCCATCGTCGCCTCGTCCCGCCAGACCTTTCACTCCAACGACATCGGCACGCTGGATGAACTGCGGGTGATCGCGGCGGCCGTCATCGGCGGCACGGCCCTTGCGGGCGGCATGGGAACGATCTACGGCGCCGTGCTCGGTGCCCTAATCATGCAGAGCCTGCAATCGGGCATGGCCATGGTCGGTGTCGATGCGCCCTATCAGAACATGGTTGTCGGCTCCGTTCTCGTTCTCGCCGTCTTCCTCGATATCCTCTACCGCCGTCGCACAGGAGACCGGACATGACCGCTCCGCTTGTTGAAATGCGCGACATGGTGAAATCCTTCGGCGGCATCAAGGCCGTGGACCATGTCTCGATTGATCTATATCCCGGTGAAGTGGTCGGCGTGCTCGGCCACAACGGTGCCGGCAAATCCGTGCTGATGAAGATGTTGTCGGGCGCATTGCCGCGCGATGGTGGCGAGATCTACATCAATGGCGAAAAGGCAGAGATCGACAATCCGCGTGACGCGCGGAATTACAAGATTGAAACCATCTACCAGTACCTCGCGCTTGCCGACAATCTGGACGCTGCGTCGAATCTGTTTCTCGGGCGCGAGCTCATCAGCCAGACCGGCTTTGTCGACGATGCCTTGATGGAAGCAGAGACCCGCAAGATCCTTGCTCGTCTCAATCCCAATTTTCGGCGCTTCCACACGCCGGTGTCGGGACTGTCGGGGGGGCAGCGTCAGTCCGTTGCGATTGCGCGGGCTGTCTACTTCAATGCCAAGATCCTTATCATGGATGAACCGACCGCTGCACTTGGCGTGCAGGAGACCCAGATGGTTGCCGAACTCATCGAACAGTTGAAGTCGGAGGGGATTGGCATTCTGCTGATCGATCACGACATCCATCAGGTGAAGATGCTCTGCGACCGGGCCAACGTGATGAAGAACGGTCAGCTCGTCGGAACCGTCAAGGTGGATGAGGTCAGCGAGGACGACATGCTCGGCATGATCATCGCGGGCAAGTGCCCGCCCAACGCGATACCGGGACCGGGCGCTCTTCAGAACGCCTGACAGACTACAAAGCCGGGGCATTTTGCCCCGGCTTTTTTGTTGCGTCGCCGCATTCTCATTTCAGGTGTCTCAGTGAGGGGAACGCGAGATTCCTATTAAATTAAGATATATCAATAGGTTAGAAAAGTTTATCGGATGATAAATTTTTTCGAATTCTCCTATTGCAATGCAGCATGAACTGCTCCATATATAGATCAACGCCACGCCGAACTCCTCCTCCTCCCAATTCGGCATGGCAGTAGTCGGGGCGACAAGGCCGGGATCCTCCTCCCAAGCACCGGTCCGAACGCCACGACAAAGTACAAACGCCTGCCTGGCTCTGCCGGGCAGGCGTTTTGTTTTTCAGTTGATGGTTCCGCAATCCCATTCAGGCCGTGGCGTCGGTCGCCGGGGCGCCGGGCTGCGTGAGGTCTCAGGTCTTGCCCGGAAAGAACTGGGCCCTGTGGTCCTGGGCAACGGCTGAGATATAATCAGCCACAGTGCGGACGCGTGCCAGATCGCGGGCAGATTCATGATAGACCATGAAATATGAGCGGCCAATGCAATGCTCCGGCAACACACGGACCAGCTCAGGATCCAGCCCGGCGATATAGTCGTGCAGCACGGCGATGCCGGCTCCCGACCTGACCGCTTCGGTTTGACCGGTCGCACTTGAAATCTCGAACTGCGCCGTCCAGTTCCGCAGGATCTCGCGGGTAAACTGCAGCGACGGTGAGAAGATCAGGTCTTCCACATAACTGATCAACCGGTGCTGTTTGAGATCATCGGCGCTCTGCGGAGTACCGTGCTGATCAAGATAGGTTCGCGAAGCGTAGAGCGACAGCGAGTAATCCACGAGCTTTCGCGCCACCAGCCGGCCCTCGGCGGGGCGCTCGACGGTAATGGCGATATCGGCCTCGCGCTGCGGCAGCGAGAAACTCCGTGGAACCGGCACCAGCTGCAGCCGCAAGTCCGGATGTTTCGCGATCAGCGCGCCGAGCCTGGGCGCCAGAAACGACACCCCGAACCCGTCCGGCGCGCCGATCCGCACGGTGCCTGAAATGGCGCTGTCGGTGCGTCCCAGATTTGCCTGCGCCGCAAGCATCTCCGCTTCCATGCGCTCGGCATGGGCGAGAAAGGCTTCGCCTTCTCCTGTCAGCCCGCACCCGTTGGTGCGGCGGACGACCAGTTGGGCGCCGAGCGCCGTCTCGAGCGAAGTGATGCGACGTGCGGCGGTGGCATGGTTGATCCCGAGCCGCCGGGCAGCGGCGAGGATCTGTCCGGACCGGGCGACAGCGAGAAAGACCCTGATGTCATCCCAGTTCATAGCTGACTATCCAAACACTACGGTCTTGTGGCCGTTGAGCATGACGCGCGACTCGACATGCATCTTGACAGCGCGAGCCAGAACCCGGGCTTCGATATCGCGCCCAGCGGCAACGAAATCATCGGCAGTCATCGCGTGAGAAACACGCTCGGTTTCCTGCTCGATGATCGGGCCTTCATCGAGATCGGCCGTGACATAATGCGCTGTCGCGCCGATCAGCTTGACGCCCCGCTCATGTGCCTGGTGGTAGGGCTTGGCACCCTTGAAGCTCGGCAGGAAGGAGTGGTGAATATTGATCACCTTTCCGAACAGGCGGCGCGACAGCTTGTCTGAGAGGACCTGCATGTAACGTGCCAGGATCACCAGATCGGCGCCGCTCCCGGTGACGAGGTCAAGAAGCTTTTCTTCCTGCTCGGCCTTGGTGTCCTTCGTCACTGGCAGGTAGTGATAGGGAACACCCTCGATCTCCGCAGTGCGGCGGCTGTCTTCGTGGTTGGAGACGATTGCCACCACTTCGGCGTCAAGCCAGCCAACCCGGATCTGATAGAGAAGGTGCAGCATCGCGTGATCGAATTTCGACACCATGATGATGATTTTCGGCCGCTTGGCGACGGTGTTGATATCCAGTCGCATCTCGAACCTGGCTACCGGTGCCTGCAGTGCCCGCTTGACGGATTCGGCATCGACTCCGTCGGGTGTCTCGATCGCGATCCGCATGAAGAACCGGTTGGTCTGGCGATCCCAGAACTGGCCGGATTCAGCGATATTGGCACCGATCGCCGCCAGTTCTGTCGTGATCGCGGCAACGATGCCGGGCTGATCAGCACAGGCAATGGTGATGACAAAATGCGGCTGCGCCATGGATGTCTCCGGATTCGAATTAACGTGGTGTCGACCACAATCCGGCGGATTTGCCGTATCCATCCGGGACGGTCAACCCCGCCCCGGATTTGCTAGTAAGTCCAGACCATAGTGGGCAATCTTTACATGCCGCACTGCCTGAGAGTGCTCAAGCGCCTGAAGCGACATGTCCTTGCCGCGGCCCGACTGCCTGACGCCGGCAGTGATTGTCTCTTTGACCGGAAAAAAATGGTTTGGCGTCATCCTGGATGGACGCGATGTCTGTTTGGCTGATTGTTTCAGGCCGATTCAACGGCTGTAGCCGGTCATTGCTTGCTGGGGCAACTACAGAAGAATGGTTCAGGCTCCCGCCTCGGACATTGAGAAACCTGGTGATTTCGCCATTTCGACACAAGAGAGCCATGGTTCATCACGGATAGGCTCAGCGATCGCAGCAATCTGAACGCCACAGTGGGGGTGGCCGTGACGATGAGCTTGTGAATGCCTTGTCCAGTGCGAAATGGCGGTTGGAAATGTCTAGACAGCACACAGACCCAGGAGGGTCGTCGAAAGCCGCCAGCCGCTCTCAAACAGTGCGGGGAGCTTTAGAGCCCGGAAGTTTCGATACTCTGCAGGCACTCGGCCGGATAATAGGGCCAATGCGCCTTGTCGCACGAATTGGCGGATTCGATCCCGGAACTCACGAGCCTGACATTGCGGTCGATACCCGGTTTGGCGACCAGCGGATCAAGCGTGTGGCTTTCAGCGTTAGCGCTGGAAACAGGCGCCGCATAAGACATCAGCACTGGTTCGGTTGCGCCGTTGAGAAGGTGCACTCCATCCGCGTCGGCCGCAATCGAGGCGGCGCCCAGAGCGAGGATAGATGCGGATATGAGAACAATCTTTTTCATGCCTTATCAACGCCGCACCACCGCCTTGGTTCCCTTCGGCAATAGCGATCGTCAGCGACGGATCAGGGCGGTCGCTTGTGTGTCGTTGGTGGATCTACCGCTGGTTTATGACATCAGAACCACGGGGATTCTGATGATCTTGGGCGGATCCTGCTCGAGACGCCGCCGGCACCAGTGGGGGCCCGCGCGGCCCGCGGGCAGGTGACTGCCGGAATTACGCAAAGCAACTTTCTTGCCCCGCCCCGTTTCTTCTTGCTGCAATCTGCTTTATGAGGAACGCAAAGCCGTTGCCGGATGAACACCCCGCACGGCGCCCGAACCAGCGGGCCCAAACACAAAGTCCGAAAGATCCGAAATGACAGACCATGAGACCATCCAGCCGGCGATCGCCCGGGCTCTGGAAAAACGCGGCTATGACAAGCTCACCCAGGTGCAGCAAGCCGTACTCGCGCCCGAACTGCGCGACGCCGACCTGTTGGTGTCGGCCCAGACCGGATCGGGCAAGACCGTAGCCTTCGGGATCTCGCTCGCGCCGACCCTGTTGGGTGACGAGGAAATCCTGCCGCAGGCCGAAGCCCCGCTGGCGCTGTGCATTGCACCGACCCGCGAACTCGCGCTGCAGGTCGAGCGCGAGCTGGCCTGGCTTTATGGCGAAGCCGGCGCCCGAATCGCCACCTGCGTGGGTGGCATGAACATGACGACCGAACGCCAGACTCTCAGACGCGGCGCCCACATCGTCGTCGGAACACCCGGTCGCTTGCGTGACCATATCGACCGCGGTTCCCTGGATCTCTCGGCCATGCGTGCCGTTGTACTCGACGAAGCCGATGAAATGCTTGATCTCGGTTTCCGGGAAGATCTGCAGTTCATTCTCGATGCCGCACCCGATCAGCGCCGCACCTTGATGTTTTCGGCAACCGTGCCGTCAGGAATTGCCAATCTGGCCAAACGCTACCAGAACAAGGCTGTCCGGGTGACCACCGCCGGTGAGCAGAAGCAGCACCTCGATATTGAATACCGGGCGCTGACCGTGGCGCCGAAGGACCGCGAAAATGCCGTCATCAACGTGCTGCGCTATTACGATGCCAAGAACGCCATCGTGTTCTGCTCCACCCGCGCCACCGTCAATCATCTGACCGCGCGGTTTTCCAACCGCGGATTTTCGGTCGTCGCCCTGTCGGGCGAATTGAGCCAGAACGAGCGCACTCACGCGCTTCAGGCCCTGCGCGACGGCCGCGCCAAGGTGTGTGTCGCGACTGATGTTGCCGCCCGCGGTCTCGATCTGCCGGATCTCGAACTGGTCATTCACGCGGACCTGCCCAAGAACCAGGAAGCCCTGCTGCACCGTTCCGGCCGCACCGGCCGTGCCGGGCGCAAGGGTGTCTCCGCCCTTATCGTGCCTTACAACGCCCGCCGCCGCACGGAGCGCCTGCTCAATGATGCGCGCATCACTGCAAACTGGGACCGTCCGCCATCGGCTGACGAGATTCTGGCGCGCGATGACGAACGCTTGATGGCGGACCCTTCGTTTGAAGCCGACATCGCAGAAGAAGAGGCCAAGATGGTCGCGGCCCTGCTGGAAAAGCACGGTCCGGAAAAAGTCGCGGCAGCGCTGGTTCGCCAGCACCGCGCCGGCCGTTCTTCGCCCGAGGAACTCAATGATGCGGGGCCCGTCTCGGCTCCGGGCGGAACCTATCCCGAGCGTGCCCCCCGCGGGGAGCATGCACCGATCGAGGATGCAGTCTGGTTCTCCCTCTCGCTGGGTCGCAAACAGTCGGCCGAGCCGCGCTGGCTGCTGCCGATGATTTGCCGCGCCGGCGACATCACCAAGGCCGACATTGGCCAGATCAAGATCCACGACCTTGAAACCTACGTCGAGATCGCCGGTGCTGCCGCCAAGAGGTTCGAGGCCGCCATCGGTTCAAGCGGAAAGATAGAAAAGAATGTCGCGGTCACGCGCCTCGACGGTGTGCCGGCCATGCCCGCCCGTTCACCGCGTCCACCACGCGTCCGAGACGGTGATTTCGCTCCTGCCGGCCGCAGCGAACGCGGCTCTCAACGCGATGAGGACGACCGTTCTGGGGAAAAGCGCAAACCCGACTACGCCAGGAAGCGTCCGTTCACCGGCGGCAGGAAACGCGATGATCGTCCGCCACGCGACAATCCCTATGCAGACCGCAAACCCTCAAAGCGTGACGACATTCCGGCCGGTGCAACGCCGGGTGTCTGGCCCTATGACGATGTGGCGCCAGCAGCCAAGGACGCCCCATCGCGGCCCCATGGCAAGGACAAGAAGCCCAAGCGCGACAAGGCTGACTTCAAACCAGGTTCCAAGGCCGCAGCGAAGCCTGCCAAGCCCCATCGCAAAGGCCAGCCGGCAGACCCGGCCAAGGCCGGGTCGTCAGCTGATGGCGGCAAGGGCGGACTGAAGCGCAAGCCGAAATCCTGATCCAGGCTCCGTTCATATCAACTGTTTTGAATCCATCGATGCAAAATTGGCGCTGATGCGATCATCGACAGCATCAGCGCCGTTTGCACTTTCCGGTATGGCATGGAGCCGCCGGGTTCTGCCGACATGAGGCACCTTGGATCCGCAAATACTCGGCCGAGGAAGTGGTTTGAGTGTGTTGTGTAGTCGCCGGGTCTACACTGTCAGTTGAAGTCGCGGTTTCGGCGGGCTTTTTTCGGTCTTCCCGCTGTATTCTTCTGCGGTTTGTTTTCCCATTCTTAACGAAAGCATGCCTAAGGTTCGGCTTGGGAAAGGGCATTGCCCATGCATGATGCGTTTCCCATCGCGGGGTTTCTCCGCAATCGGCACATGCAAGCTTTGGATAAGGTGCCGCGTTTAATACTATTCAACCGGTCCGGCCGGGACCGCCGATGAAAGGCGTTGATACGCCCAGTCGCGGTATGGCTAACTTGACGCGAGGACAAGATGAACGAGACTCAAACCGGCAATAAGACTTCAGGTCTTGAAATTATTTCGTTTTTCCTCGGCGAGCAGGTGTTCAGCGTGAACATCATGTCGGTCAGGGAAATTCGCGGCTGGGCCCCAGCCACGCCGCTGGCCCACGCACCGAGCCATGTTCTCGGGGTCATCAACTTGCGTGGAACGGTCATTCCGGTCATCGACATGGCGCTGCGGCTTGGCCTTGAAGCCATCGACCCGACTGAACGCTCGGCGATCATCGTTGCCAGCATCCGCGGTCAGCTGGTCGGTCTTCTGGTCGACAATGTGTCCGACATGGTCACCGTCAGCGAAGATGAAATCCAGTCGGTGCCCGAAGTCGGCGCCACCGAAGTCCAGCGCATGACGACTTCCATCATCGCCAAGGACAAGCAGATGATCTCGCATCTCGATCTTGATTCCCTGCTTGACGAAGAAGGCGAACTCGCCGCCTGACACCGGTCAGAACGGCCGCTGTCAGCACCTTACAATGCTACTGTTTCGAACGGGCGTTTCGGGTCAATCCGCAGCGCCCGTTCTCACGTTTAGCGAGCGTGTCTCTGCCAGTTGCGGCGCCTCACCGATTACAAGAAAATTACGATTGGTTTCTGGATGCGCTGCATCATGAACGGTGGACATGGTCTGTCGGGCCATGCATGCTGGCCCGTGTCGAAAGGCCGCCCGATCAACGGATAAAACACATGTCGATTCTGGCAAGCGTACATCATCTGACCCACTACAAATACGATCGTCCGGTCACGCTCGGTCCGCAGGTTATCCGCCTCAGGCCGGCGCCACACAGCCGCACTCGGGTGGTCTCCCATTCGCTCAAGGTCAGTCCGGAAAAACACTTCGTCAATTACCAGCAGGACCCCTATGGCAACTGGCTGGCGCGCTATGTCTTTCCTGATCCTGTAACCGAATTCAGGATCGAAGTGGACCTGGTCGCGGACATGACGGTCTACAACCCCTTCGATTTCCTCGTCGAAGAAACGGCGGAGAAATGGCCGTTCAGCTATCCCGAAGAGATCGCGCCCGACTTGGTGATCTACCAGACACCGGAGGCTGCAGGCCCTCGACTGCAGGCGTTCATGGACAGCATCCCACGCGATGAAACCGGCACCGTTGATTTCGTCGTCGGACTCAATGCCCGTCTGGCCAACGAGATTGGCTACGTCATCCGTATGGAGCCCGGGGTTCAGACGCCGGAAGAAACCTTCGAGACCGGCAAGGGGTCGTGCCGTGACACCAGCTGGCTCCTGGTGCAGGTGCTCAGGCATCTTGGGTTTGCCGCCCGCTTCGTGTCAGGCTACCTGATCCAGCTCAAACCCGATCTGGTTGCCATCGACGGACCGGCCGGCACTGACCATGATTTTACCGATCTTCACGCCTGGGCCGAAGTCTACCTTCCCGGCGCAGGCTGGATCGGTCTCGACCCGACATCAGGGTTGCTCACCGGCGAGAGCCACATTCCGCTGGCCGCCACACCGCATTACCGAAATGCCGCACCTATTTCCGGGCTTGCCAGCTTCGCCGAAGTCGATTTCGCCTTCGATATGCGTGTCGACCGGATGGCCGAGCATCCGCGCATCACCAAACCTTTCAGCGAGGAATCCTGGGCTGCCCTCGATGCGCTCGGGCAGGAGATCGACACCAAGCTCGAGGCTGGCGATGTCAGGTTGACGATGGGTGGCGAACCGACCTTCGTCTCGATCGATGATTTCGAGAGCGCGGAGTGGAACACCGCAGCCGTCGGGCCGCAAAAGCGCGAAGCTGCCGACAAGCTGATCCGCAGGTTGCGCAACCGCTTCGCCCCGGGCGGCTTCCTGCATTACGGGCAGGGCAAATGGTATCCCGGCGAAACACTGCCGCGCTGGACCTTTTCGCTTTACTGGCGCCGCGACGGCAAGCCGATCTGGAACAATCCCGAGCTCATCGCCGATGAGGGCAAGGACACAGGGCAAGCGACACCTGAGACCGCAAACAAGCTTCTGGCCGGCATCGCCGGCAATCTCGGTATTACCGACGATCATGTGGTCCCGGCCTACGAAGACCCGGCGGAGTGGATCGTCAAGGAAAGCAAACTTCCCGACAATGTAACGCCTGAGAACTCCAAGCTCGAAGACGCCGAAGAGCGTCATCGCATTGCCACCGTGTTTTCCCGCGGTCTTGCAAAACCTTCCGGCTTCGTACTGCCGGTGCAGCGCTGGCAGTCAAAGGCGGCAGGAAAGGGCTGGCGTTCAGAAAAATGGAAAACCCGGCGCGGGCATGTGTTCCTGGTTCCAGGTGACAGCCCGGTGGGTTATCGCCTGCCGCTCGGCTCGCTGCCCTATGTGCCGCCCTCGTCCTATCCCTTCGTCAATCCCTCGGACCCGACGGATCCCAAGGGCGATTTGCCGGATCTGGCAGCCAAGGCGCTAAAGGACGCGCTGGCCGATTCCAGGGCCGCGGATGCGGCGTCCCAGCCGCGCGCCCAGTTTACAGCCGCCGAGGCCACTCAGCAGCGGGTCGAGCAGACCGTCAGCGATCTGGACGGTGCCGTTCGTACCGCGATTTCCGTCGAGCCGCGTGGTGGCCGCCTGTGCGTGTTCATGCCACCGGTCGAAAAGGTGGAGGACTATCTCGAACTGGTGTCGGCAGCCGAAGTGGCAGCCGACCGGCTCGGCTTCAAGGTCCACATCGAGGGCTACGCTCCGCCGCATGATCCGCGCCTCAACGTTATCCGGGTCGCACCCGATCCGGGCGTCATAGAGGTCAACGTCCACCCGGCCGGAAGCTGGGAGGAGTGCAAGGCCATTACCGAAGGAGTATACGAAGAGGCGCGCCAGACCCGTCTCGGCGCCGACAAGTTCATGATCGACGGCCGTCACACCGGCACTGGCGGCGGCAACCATGTGGTCGTCGGCGGCGCAACACCGCTCGACAGCCCGTTCCTGCGGCGACCGGATCTCCTGGCCAGCCTGATCCTGCACTGGCAGCGCCATCCAAGCCTCTCCTACCTGTTTTCGGGCCTGTTCATAGGACCCACAAGCCAGGCGCCCCGCATTGATGAGGCCCGTCATGACGGACTCTACGAGCTCGAGATGGCGCTTGAACAGATCCCGCACCCCGATGCCGGCGAACCGCCCTTGCCTTGGCTCGTCGACCGGCTGTTGCGCAACCTGCTGACCGATGTCACCGGCAACACCCACCGCGCCGAAATCTGCATCGACAAGCTCTACTCCCCCGACGGGCCGACCGGCCGGCTCGGCCTGGTTGAGTTCCGCGGTTTTGAAATGCCGCCCGAACCGCGCATGAGCCTGGCCCAGCAGGTGCTGATCCGCGCTCTCGTTGCCCGCTTCTGGCAGAAGCCGGCCAAGGGACGGTTCACCCGCTGGGGTACGGCACTGAACGATCGTTTCATGCTGCCGCATTTCATCTGGGAAGATTTTCTCGACGTGCTGCGCGATCTGCGGGACCACGGCTTTGACCTGCGCTCCGAGTGGTATGAAGCCCAGGCCGAGTTTCGCTTTCCGTTCTGCGGCGAGGTTGAGTACGAGGGCGTCAAGCTCGAACTGCGCCAGGCACTCGAACCCTGGCATGTGCTCGGCGAGACCGGCGCCATCGGCGGCACGGTGCGTTACACCGACAGCTCGGTCGAGCGACTCCAGGTCAAGCTCGAAACCGCTGATCCGTCACGCTACATGGTCACCTGCAACGGACGCCCGATGCCGCTGGCCGCTACGGGCAAGACCGGAGCTTCGGTTGGGGCTGTCCGCTACAAGGCTTGGCAGCCGGCGCTAGCGTTGCATCCGGTGCTGCCGGTCAATGCACCGCTAACCTTTGATATCTTTGACAGCTGGTCCGGCAAGCCGCTGGGCGGCTGCGTCTATCACGTCGCCCATCCCGGTGGCCGCAGCTACGACACCTTCCCGGTTAATGGCAACGAGGCGGAAGCCCGGCGTCTTGCCCGCTTCGAACATCGTGGTCACACACCTGGCGCATCCATGCCGGTGCCGGAGACGCCGCATCCGGAGTTTCCCTTCACTCTCGATCTGCGCCGCAAGCCGGGGATCTGACCGGTGCCTGACCAAGCAGCGATCCGGAACCCGGATCGTCCCTCATTGTTGGCGGGCTACGCCACGGTACCAAACGTTCCCGATGAACTGGTGCGCGAGGACGGCAGCATCCGGTCGGAATGGCTCAGTCTGATCTCCCATCTCGACAGGCTGAGCGCCGACGAGCGGGAACGTGCCTTCGCCCGCGGCGCGCAATATTTGCGCGATGCCGGCGTTTTCGTTCGTCACTATGGCGAAGACAACAATCCGCGCGACTGGCCGCTGAGCCCCATCCCGGTGATCCAGCCGGCGAGCGAATGGCAGGCGCTGGGCAAGGCCCTGGCGGAGCGCGCCGAGTTGCTCGAAGCAGTGGTGGCGGACCTCTACGGCGAAAACCGGTTGGTCAGCCAGGGTCATCTGCCTGCCAGTCTTGTCGCTTCCAATCCGGAATGGCTGCGCCCGCTCATCGGGGTGAAGCCGGCATCCGGGCATTTTCTGCATTTCCTCGCTTTTGAAATCGGCCGTGGACCCGACGGAGCATGGTGGGTTCTGGGCGACCGGACCCAGGCCCCCTCGGGCGCTGGATACGCGCTGGAGAACAGGGTCGCCTCGCTGCGCGCCTTTCCCGGCTTCTACGGCGGTTCCGATGTTGAACGTCTTGTAACCTTCTTTCGCGGTTTCCGCGACGGGCTCAACGCAATGCGCCGCGAGGAAGGCAGCCGGGTAGGGATCCTGACTCCGGGTCCCATGAACGAGACCTATTTCGAGCACGCCTATATCGCCCGCTATCTCGGGATGATGCTGCTCGAGGGGGACGATCTGGTAGTCGACGACGGCAAGCTGATGGTGCGCACCGTTTCCGGGCCGAAACCCATCAGCGTGCTCTGGCGCCGCATGGATGCCGCCTGGTCCGACCCGCTGGAACTCGAGGCAAATTCGCGTCTGGGCACGCCTGGCCTGCTCGGGGCGGTTCGCTCTGGTGAGGTGACAATGATCAATGCGCTGGGCGTCGGGATCATTGAAAGCCGCGCCTTTCAGGCTTTCATGCCACGCCTGTCCGAGGTTCTGCATGGCAGGCCGCTAAGCATTCCGAATGTTGCGACCTGGTGGTGCGGCGGTGAGGCGGAGCGCGACTACGTTCGCGCGAATGCGGCAAACATGATGATAGGCTCGGCCATTTCCACGCGCCTGCCGTTGGAACCCGAACCGGGCGCCGTGCTCAGGGGCGACATGTCCGATATCGGTCTGGATCTCGACACCTGGCTGGCCAGCGAAGGCCGCAACCTTGTCGGCCAGGAACTGGTATCCCTGTCAACGACACCAACTTGGGAAGAGGGCCAGCTCAAGCCCAGGCCGATGCGGATCCGCGTCTTCATGGCGCGCACGCGCGAGGGCTGGAAGCTGATGCCCGGTGGCTTTGCCCGTTTGGCATCCAGCGATCAGGATTCCTCGGCGGTCTCGCTGCGCAGCGGCGGAACGGTTGCCGATGTCTGGATCGTCTCGGACAAGCCGGTGACGGAAGATACCATGCTCAGCCACACCGACGAGGTCTTTGTCCGGTCGGCGCCGGGCCTGCTGCCGAGCCGCGCTGCAGACAACCTGTTCTGGCTTGGGCGCTACGTCGAACGTGCGGAAGGACAAATGCGTCTGACCCGGGCCTATATGAGCAGGCTGCCGGAAACGCCAGCCGGAGGCACCCCGCTGATGACCCGGCTTGAAGCCTATCTCGGCAAGCATGGTCTCGACAGTGCGGAAGCGCTTCCCCCCGCTCTCGAACGCACCCTTGCGGCCGCTGTCAACGCCGCTAGCCAGGTCCGCGACCGCTTTTCCGTCGATGCCTGGGCCTCGCTGACAGATCTTGAGAGGACGGTTGGCAAGATGCGCCAGACCGTCGTTCGCGGCGACGACGCAGCCTCTGCAATGGGTGTGCTTTTGCGCAAGATCACCGGGTTTTCCGGTCTGGTGCATGACAACATGTACCGCTTCAGTGGCTGGAGATTCCTGACCATTGGACGCTCACTGGAGCGCGCTATCGCCATGGCGGATCTGCTCGGCAGCTTTGCCGAGCGCTCAGGTCCGCATGGCGGGTTTGAACTCTGTGTTGAAGTCGGCGACAGCGTCATGAGCCATCGCAGGCGTTACCCTATTACGGCTAGCCGCGAAACCGTGGTCGACCTGCTGGCGCTTGACCCGCTCAACCCGCGGTCGATCGCGTTTCACATCGATGAGATCCGGGATCAGGTCAGCCTGTTGCCCAGAGCGGATGTGAATGGGCAGCTCTCCACTCTCTCCAGGGCGGTGCTGCGTATTCAGGCCGATCTGTCGGTACACACGCCCCAAAGCCTGGATCAAGCCAAACTCACGGAGCTGGGGCAGGCGATCGGGCTGCTGACCAATGACCTTCACGCCCAGTTTCTGGAATGAGAGCGATGCTCTACGACATCAAGCTGGTGATCGACTACACGTTTCAGACCCCGGCCGCCGGTGCGCGCCAGATCCTGCACGCCATGCCTGCGACACTTCCCGGGCGCCAGCGTTTGATCGCAGGCAGCATCGAGATCGATCCACAGCCGGCCATGCGCCGGGACAGGGATGATTTCTTCGGCAACAGGCTCACTGAGCTGGCCTTCAATGAACCGCACAACAACATAGAGATTACGCTCAAGGCGAGGGTCGAGGTAACCGGCAGCACGGCAGCTCGATCAGCCTCGGTCGAGCTTCGCGAACTGGCGCGATCACTTGAGGCCGAAACGGATCTGGGTGCGCGATCGCCGCTGCATTTCCTTGCAGCCTCGCCCTATGCGGGACCGGATCATGCGATTGCCAAGTGGGCGCGGGCGCAGGTGTCCGATGGTCAAGCCTGCGCAAAGATAGTTGCGGATCTTGGCCAGTCGCTGCATGGCGAAATGCGCTTTGACGCGGAGGCAACCACCGTTGACACGCCCGCGGCCGAGGCTTTTGCCGCCCGTCACGGCGTCTGCCAGGATTTCACTCACATCATGATCATCGCGCTCAGGAGCCTTGGGATTCCCGCGGGCTATGTCAGCGGCTATCTGCGCACACTGCCGCCGCCCGGACAGGAGCGGCTTGAAGGTGCCGATGCCATGCATGCGTGGGTGTCCGCGTGGTGCGGGCCGGGCGTCGGCTGGGTCGAATATGACCCGACCAACGCCACCTTTGCAGCCGGCCATCACATCGTCGTTGCCCATGGCCGCGATTACGCCGATGTGGCGCCGGTACGGGGCGCCATCCGCACCGCAGGCACGCAGACAAGCAATCAATCCGTCGATGTCGTCCCGGTCGGCGAATAAACGAACCCTATCCGTCCACGTAAGCTACACTCAGCGGCCGCGGATACGGGGGTCGAGCGCGTCGCGCAGCCCGTCACCGATATAGTTGACGCTCAACACGGTCAGCGAAATCGCCAGTCCCGGCCAGAATACCCGCTCCGGGTACTGCTGCAGGTAATCGACGGCGTCAAACAGCAAACGGCCCCAGGTCGGAAAGTCCGGAGGGAAACCGAGCCCGAGGAACGAGAGCGCCGACTCCGTGATGATCGCCGTCGCAATCCCGAGCGTTGCCGAGACCATGATCGGCGAGAGCACGTTCGGCAGGATGTGGCGCAGGATCATGCGCCGCGACGGTGTTCCGATCGAACGCGCAGCGAGCACGAATTCACGTTCCTTCAGCGCCAGAACTTCGCCGCGCACGATGCGCGCGGTCTGCATCCAGCTGGTGATTCCGATCGCCGAGACGATCAGGATGAAGGTGCCCGTTTCGGGACCAAAACTGCGCGACAGGCTTTCGCGGAACAACATCACCATGACCAGCAACAACGGCAATAGCGGCAGTGCAAGGAACAGGTCCGTCAGCCCCATGAGGGCGCCGTCGAGCCTGCGGAAGAAACCCGAAACAACCCCGATCAGTGTTCCCAACAATACGCTGATCGCCATGGCGGTCAGGCCAACGGCGATCGACACCTGGCCTCCCGCCATCATGCGCGCCAGGATATCCCGCCCCAGTTGGTCCGTACCAAAGGGATGCGCCAGCGAAGGCCCCGAGTTCCGCGCCCTGATGTCGATGAATGTCGGTTCGATGGGCCACAACAGCGGCCCAAGGGTTACTGACAGCACGATGAACAGAAACACGGCGGCCCCGAACAAGGCACCCTTGTGGGTCTTGAACTGATCCCAGACGTCCCACCATTGCGATCGCGCTGAGGTGTCCTTGGCAACGGGCTCGAGAGGTGTGTCAGTCATAGCGGATCCTCGGATCAAGCAGGCCGTACAGCACGTCGGCGATGAGATTGCACAGCACGATCAGCACCGCGAAGATGAAGGCCAGCGTCTGCACCATGGGCAGGTCATTGGCGTAGATGGCGGTAATCAGCAACTGCCCCAATCCGTTCACCTTGAAGATCTGCTCGGTGATAATTGCGCCGCCGAAGATCGAGGGAATGCCGAGTGCGATAACCGTGATCACCGGGATCATCGAGTTGCGCAGCACATGCACCAGCAGCACCACCTTCTCGGTCATTCCCTTGGCCCGCGCGGTGCGGACATAATCATGGTTGAGATTGTCGAGCATGGAAGCGCGCATGAACCGTGACAGCTGCGCGGTGGTCTGGAGTGCCAGCACCATCACCGGCAATGTCATCTGCCGGATCTGCTGACCAAAACTCTCGAAATCATCGACCACCAGCGTGGTGTCGTAGATCGACGGGAACCAAGGCAGCATGATTGCAAAGAAAACGATCATCAGCACGCCCGAGAAGAACGGCGGCACCGAAAATCCGATCATCGAGACGAATGTGCCGATCTGATCGAACCAGGAATATTGCTTGTAGGCCGAAATGATGCCGATCGGCACCGCGATCAGGACGCCGACAAGATAGGCAAGTCCGACAACCCAGAGGGTCTGCGGGATGCGCTGAATGATGATGTCGAACACCGGCGAGCGGAACTGCCACGAGACGATGCGCTGCATGCCTTCGGAGAAATTGGTGCCGATCACCCAGTCGACAAAGACCAGGGGTTCGACCCAGAAGAACTGCTTGGCCCACAACAGATAGCGGACATAGGCGGGGGAATCGAGGCCCAGCGCATCGCGCATCTTCTGCCGCACTTCCGGCGGGATGCTCAGCGGCTGGTTGGCCAGCGGATCACCCGGGGCCAGGTCCAGAAGCAGGAATATGATCAGACTGATGAGCACAAGCGTCGGTATCGCCAACAACAATCGTCGGAATATAAAGGTCAGCATGGGCGACGCCTCGGTTCAGCAGTATGGCGCGGGGATTGGCGGGCAGAGGGGAATGGCCCCGCCGAAACGGGACCATTCGCTGTCTGCATTACTTTACGCGGTACCAGTCCGCAGCGTTCCAGAGCTCGGAATCCCAGGTGTTGAGCACAACACCGCCGAGGCTGTTAGAATGGGCCGAGACGCGGCCACGATCGACCAGCGGCACGATTGTCATCGAGTCCTTGGTCAGCATGTCGTTGAGCTTCTTGGCGATTTCGGCGCGCTTGGAGATTTCGCCGGTCTTGCCGAGTTCTGCGACGAGCTCGTCATAGGCGGCGTCGCAGAAGCGGTTGATGTTTTCGCCCTGCCACTGCGTTTCGGGCCGCGGAGCCTTCTCGCAGCTATACTGGCCGAGATACTGCTCCGGGTCAGTGCCGTCGAAGTTGTTGGCGTACATTTCCACGTCCGAGTAGAACTTCTGGAAGGTGTCCGGCGAGGCCGGATCGCCACCGAAGAACACGGATGCGTCGATGTTCTTCAGTTCAGTTTCCACACCGATTTCGGACCACCACTGCTTGATCAGCGCCTGGAAGTCCTGGCGCACGGCATTGGTCGATGTCTGGTAGAGCAGCTTGAGCTTCCTGCCGTCCTTTTCACGCACGCCATCTGCACCTACGGTCCAGCCGGCTTCCTCGAGCAGCGCCTTCGCACCTTCCACATCCTGCGTCAGGCAGTCGGTGTTGTCGGATGCAAAGATTTCCGGTGCAGGCACCAGGTTGCAGGTCGGGCGGCCGGCCTGGCCGTAACCGATTTCGACCAGCAGGTTGCGGTCGATCGCCATCGACAAGGCGCGGCGAACTCTTTCATCCGACAGGATCGGATGCGGGTGCTTTGCCGTTGCCCGCTCGCCTTCCGGCAGGTCCGGCGACGGATCGGTCATGTTCATCTCGATGCGCTCGACCAGGGTCCCGAAACCGGAGATCGGCGTACCCTTGCCGCCTTCGGCCATCTTGGCGATCACGTCGGGCGCCAGCTGCAGGTTCCAGGCGTAGTCGAATTCGCCGGTTTCCATCACGGCGCGGCCGGCGGCTGCAGCGTCGCCGCCACCCTTGAAGGTCAGCGTCGCAAATGCCGGCTTGGCCGGGTCGCGGTAGTTTTCATTGGCCTTCATGGTGATGACGTCGTTCGGCTTGAAGTCGGTGACGACGAAGGGGCCGGTGCCGATCGGGCCGAAGTTGGCTGCGGTGCATTCCTGGGCTTTGGCGCCAAGGCAGTCTGCGAACTGTGCCTTCTGGATGATCGGCGATTGCGCGCCAACGAATGCAGCGTAGGGAACAGGCTTCGGGCCGGTAAAGTTGACGATCACCGTCAGGTCGTCCGGGGTCTCGACGCTGGCGACACCGTCGAACTTGGCGCTCTGGGCGCAGCCGCCGTCAGGCGCCATGCAGTAATCGGCGGTAAACTTGACGTCTGCCGAAGTGAAAGGCGTACCGTCAGACCACTTGATGCCATCCTTGAGCTTCCAGGTGATCGAGGTAAGGTCTTCGGCAACACCACCGTTCTCGACCGTCGGGATCTCGTCAACGAGCCAGGGTACCAGGCTGCCGGTCTCGTCAAAACGGGCCAGCGGCTCGACGATCAGCGATGCGGATTCGATATCCTTGGTGCCGCCCGAGAGATAAGGGTTGAGGATTGATGGCGCCTGCCAGTAGATGATCTTGACCTCGCCGTCCGAGCCTCGCTCGGCGTGTGCGACAGGTGCAATCGCCATCGCGGCGACGGCGCCCATCAGAAGTGCTTTGAGTTTCATGGCTGTCTCCTTGTTGATTTTTATTGGTTTGTTATGTCGCCGGCGGTTGGTTCCGCGGTCGTTTGCATGCTCTCGGAATACAGATGGCAAGCCACTTGTCTTCCTTCTCCGAAGTCGCGGACAGCGGGTTCGATCTGCCGGCAGATATCCATGACTTTGGGGCATCTGGTTGAAAAGTTGCAGCCCTTGGGCGGGTTGGACGGCGAGGGCACATCGCCCTGCAGCACGATTGGCTTGCGATGCCGTTCCGATTCCGGATCGGGCTCCGGCACGGCTGAAAGCAGCGCCTGTGTGTAGGGGTGCAGCGGGTCGGCAAACAGCGCTTCCCGGGATGCGACTTCGACGATCCGGCCCAGATACATCACCGCGACGCGGTCGGCGATGTGGCGAACCATCGACAGATCGTGGCTGATGAACAGGTAAGTCAGGTCCAGCCGTTCCTGGAGTTCCTCGAGCAGGTTGACCACCTGTGCCTGGATCGACACGTCAAGCGCTGCGATCGGTTCGTCGCAGACGATGAATTTGGGGTTGAGCGCCAGTGCCCGGGCAATGCCGATGCGCTGCCGCTGGCCGCCGGAAAACTCGTGCGGATAGCGCTTGGCGAATTCCCGGTTGAGGCCTACCCAGTCCATCAATTCGTAGATCCGTGCGAGCCGCTCGTCCGGGGACAGTTTCATATGCTCGTCCAGCGGCTCGCCAATGATGCTGGCCACCGTCATCCGTGGATTGAGGCTTGCCTGCGGATCCTGGAAGATCATCTGCATCATTGGCCGCTTGGAGCGCAGGCTGTCGCGGTGGACATGGGCAATCTCGAAACCGTTGATCTCAACGGTTCCGCCGGTCACGTCGTAAAGCCGCAGGACCGATCGCCCGACGGTGGATTTTCCGCAGCCGGATTCGCCGACCAGTCCAAGTGTCTCGCCCGGCAGAATGTCGAAGCTGACCCCGTCCACGGCCTTGATGTCGCCGACATGGGTCCGGAACAGCCCCGCATGGATCGGAAAATACATTTTCAGATCCCGCACCTTGACGAGCGGTTTGGCGTCTTCGACTTCAGCCATTCACGGCCTCCGGCTCTTGCGTTGGGGCCTTGTCCAGCAGGAAACAGGCCGCGCGATGGCCAGGTGCCGATACGCTGCGCAGCTTGGGATTTTCCTCTGAGCATCGGTCGAACGCATATTTGCACCGGTTGCGGAACGAGCAGGCGACGGGCGCGCCATACATGATCGGTGGCTGACCCTCGATCACCTGAAGCTTCTCTTCGCGGGGGCCGCGAACGGCGGGCACCGTCTTGAGAAGAGCCTGGGTATAAGGGTGCTGCGGGTCGCGGAAGATCTCACCGACCGGGCCTTCCTCGACCACCTGGCCGGCATACATCACCATCACCCTGTCGGCGATACCGGCGATGACGCCCAGATCATGCGTAATCCAGATAATCGCCATCCCCAGCTTCTGGCGCAGTTCCTTCACCAGTTCGATGATCTGCGCCTGAATGGTGACGTCTAGCGCCGTGGTCGGCTCGTCGGCGATCAGCACCTGCGGATCGCAGGCAAGCGCTATGGCAATCATCACGCGCTGGCGCATGCCGCCCGAAAACTGGTGCGGATAATCCTTGAGCCGGCGCTCCGCGTCGGGGATGCCGACAAGTTGCAGAAGTTCGATCGACCGTTTCCTGGCCTGTGCCTTGGACATGCCAAGATGCGCCCGCAACGGCTCCGCCAGCTGGAAGCCTACCGTGTAGACCGGATTGAGCGATGTCATCGGGTCCTGAAAGATGAACCCGATCTTGGAACCGCGTACCTTGCGCAGTTCCTCCGGACTGATCTTGAGCAGGTCCTGACCATCAAACATCACTTTTCCGTCCCGCATCTCCGCAGGCGGAGAGGGCAGGAGCCGAAGCAACGACATCATGGTCACGGATTTTCCGGACCCGCTTTCCCCGACGACGCCGAGCAATTCCCCCGGGCGCAGATCGAAGTCGACGGAGTTGACCGCGTGCACTTCACCGCCTCGGGTGCGGAAAACCGTTTTAAGCCCTTCAACATCCAGAATTGGCATGGCCGTGTCTGGCATTTTGTACCCCTCGGGAGATGTTTTCCCGTTATTTTTGTTGCCGGTCTGATCTTGCGACGCCGGTGGTGCATACTATTGACCAATTTCCCTCAGGTTGACCAGTGGGGTTTTTCAGTTTGAGCGATAACTGTTCAATCCTGACCGAACCCGACATAAAATTTCCCGCAGAACCGGCTATGGACATCAAGCGGCGGTGTCGACAAAAGTGTGGAAAGCCGGTGATGCACCGAAGATTCCAACTGTCCTGGGGTGAATTCATGGAAGACGTTTCTGCGGCGCGCGACATATTGGCAAAGCTGATTTCCTATCCGACTGTCAGCCGTGACACCAATTTGCCGCTTGTCGAGTGGGTCGAAACCTATCTCGAGGGTCACGGCGTTTCCTCGCAGAGGGTGATGAGCCCCTGTGGAATGAAAGCCCATCTCTACGCCCAGACCGGCCCGGAGATAGATGGCGGTGTGATCCTGTCAGGGCACACTGATGTGGTTCCGGTCGACGGGCAGGCGTGGTCCACCGATCCCTGGACTTTGACCGAGCGCGACGGAAAGCTCTATGGCCGCGGTGCTTGCGACATGAAGGGTTTTGACGCATTGGCGCTGCTGGCCATGGCCCGGGCTGCCAAACTGCCGCTCAAACGCCCGTTGCAACTGGCCTTGTCTTTTGACGAGGAAGTTGGCTGCGTCGCGGTCGTCGATCTGGTTGAAACCCTGCTGGGTGCATTGCCGCGCGCGCGCGAAGTGATCGTCGGCGAGCCAACCATGATGAAGGTGGTCACGGGCCATAAGGGAGGGCTGGGTTATCACGTCCATGTCCGGGGACACGAAGTGCATTCCTCGCTGTTGCACTATGGCGTCAGCGCCATCATGCAGGCGGCAAAGCTGATCGATTGGGCCAACCAGCGCAACGCAGAGAACCAGCAGCGCACGCCTTCTGAACTTGCAGGCCCCTTCGAGCCGCCCTTCACGACGCTGCACGTCGGCGAGATCGAGGGTGGCACCGCGCACAACATTACCGCCAAGGATTGCCGGTTCTTTATCGAATTCCGGTTCGTGCCCGGTGAAAGCCCTGATCATTGGGCCGGCCTGTTCGAAGCCAAAGCGGCTGAACTGACAGCCGAGATGCAGAAGATCCATCCCGACGCGGGTTTTGAGTTGAAACGCGGGTTTGCGCTTCCAGCCCTGTCGCCAGAAACGGATGGTCCGGCAGAAACATTGGCTCGGCGGCTGACCGGCGACAATGGCCAGCACGTGGTCAGCTACGGCACCGAGGGCAGCCAGTTTCAGGTGCGCGGCTACTCCACTGTTATCTGCGGCCCCGGCGACATTGCTCAGGCGCACCAGCCCGACGAGTTTCTCAGCCTCGAACAGCTCGCCGCCGGCGAGGCGTTCATCGACAGGCTGCTCGATTCCATGTGCGCCTAAGCCCTGAAAAGCGGCGGTGGGGCTGCTGCTGTCTTCAGCCGCGGGTGCGGTCGTCGACGAATTCGATCAGGCAGGGCCGAGGTAGATCCCGGAGCCCAGTCATGATGCCTTCACGGGTCGACACCCGTCGTGACGGCAGACCATAGGCTGCGGCCACGGCAGAGAAATCCGGCGCCGACGGGGTCACGCCGATCGGAGTGATCTCGGACGTTTCCATCGAGGTCTCGATTTCCATGTAACCGGAATTGTTCCACACCAGGAACGCCACGTTTGCGGCGCAATCGCGCGCACTGCCGAGTTCGGCCAGCGTGAACTGGAATCCGCCATCACCGAGCAGCGCCACCACCGGACGGGCGGTATCCCCAAGTGCTGCGCCGATTGCACCCGGCGCCGCGTAGCCCAGCGTGCCAAATCCGGTAGCGGAATTGAACCAGGAGGCGGGGCAGGGGGCTTCAACATACATGTTTCCGGCATAGACAAGCTGCGTCGAATCCCCAACCACAGTGGCTTTGGGCAGTGTCTGCCAGATCTCCTGCAACAGGTCGATGTGACCGAGATAGCCCTCTCCGATCTCAGCCTTCGCATTCTCGCGCAGTGCATCTGCACGGGCGGCGCCGTCTGAGGACGGACGTGCCCAGCTGTTGGCTCTTGAATGCATATCTTGCAGGAAGCAGCCGATGTCGGCCTTGATCGCCAGGGCCGGCTGCGGTCCGCGTGCCAGCTGATCTTCGGCGATGTCGACACGCAACAGATTTGCCGGAAGCGTGAAGCCGCCATCCTCGTACATGTCGCAGTCGGTCGGCCCCAGCTCGGTTGCAAGCGCCAAAACCAGGTCCGACTGATTGAGCATGTCCCGCACACAGGCAAGGCTTGGGCTGGCGGGAACGTCCAGCGCATGGCCGGACATGATGCCGCGCGCATTGGTGGTGCTGATCACCGGAGCATCAAGAGCCTCGGCGAGACGGCGCACAGCCACGGCATGGCGGACCGCTCCGCCGCCGAGCAGGATCGCCGGCTTCTTCGATTGCGTGCAAAGTCTTGCCGCCGCTTCGAGATCGGCCGCTGCTGCATGCAGCGGTGAGGTTTGGGGCATCGCGAAGCCCGCAGCGTCTGCCGGCAGCTTCATCACGTCGGTCGGGACTTCAATATGCACCGGCCCCGGTCGGCTGCTGGTCATGACCGAGAAGGCGCGGGCCAGAACCTCGCCGAGGTCAGCAGGATCGGTCAGCGTGTGCGACCACAGAGCGACGGTGTTAGCCAGCGCCGCCTGGTCCGGCAATTCGTGTAGATGCCCGCGGCCCTTGCCCAGCGTCGCCGTGGCGTTGACGCCGGAGATTACCAGCATCGGGATGCTGTCGGCCCGCGCCTGCGCCATCGCGGTCAGCGTGTTGGTCAGGCCCGGCCCGGTAATGACGAAGCACACGCCGGGGCGCCCGGTGACGCGGGCATAGCCATCGGCCATGAAGCCTGCACCCTGTTCGTGGCGCGGCGTGATGTGCTTTATCGCGCTGCTGGCAAGACCCCGGTAAAGCTCGATGGTGTGAACACCGGGAATGCCGAAGACGGTATCGACGCCAGCCTGTTCGAGCATGCTGACCAGGGCTTCGCCGACCGTGGGAGCTGCGGCCCTCATCAGAGGCTTTCCACAAAGCTGGAAATCCGGTGGCAGGCTTCCACGACCGATTCGTCGGGCACCGTCAGGCTGAGCCGAATCAGTTTGCCGGCATTGTCGCCGAAGGACGAGCCGGGCATGACGGCGACGCCAGCGTCCAGCAGCCGCCAGGCAAACGTCTCGCCGTCCAGCCCCGTAGCGGAGACGTCGAAAACGATGAACATGCCCGCCCGCGGCCGGAACGGCACCATCGATCCGGTCTTCTCCAGCGTGTCGGCAAACTGCGCAGCACGGCGCTTGTAGGATTCCCGCATCCGGGTGGAGGTGGTCAGATCGCTGTTGAGCGCAAAGGCCGTCATGTCGGCGATAAAGGGCTGGTTGCCGAACAGCATGGTTTCCGACAGTGGCAGCAGTTTCTCGCAGAATTCCTGCGGGCCAACCGCCCATCCGCTGCGGAAACCCGGCGCGGCGTGCGACTTGGAAATCGACGAGACCGCAATCACCCGGTCGGCAAGTTCCGGCATGTCGAAGGGGGAGGCGAACGCGCCGTCGAATACCAGCTCTTCATAGACTTCGTCGGCAACAATCCAGAGATCGTGCGCCTTGCAGACCGCACCTATTTCCGCGACCTCCTCCGCACTCAACACCGCCCCTGTCGGGTTGTGCGGTGAATTTAACAACAGCACCCGCGAGGCCGGCGTGATTGCAGCTTCCAGATCGCTTGCGGTAAGACGGAACCCGTTTTCCGGCCTCAAAGGCACAGATTGGCGATGCGCCCCGCTGGCGGTGATGACGCCGTCATAGGTGGCGTAGAAAGGATCGCCCACCAGCACACCATCACCGGGTCCGGTCAAACCCATCATGGTTGCGTAAAGTGCCGTCTGGGTGCCGGGAAAGCAAAGCACGTTGCTCCGGTCCACGCCTTCGCGGCGTCTGGAATAGCGGGCTGCGATCGCGTCGAGCAATTCGGGTTCACCCCGGCCGCTCGAATAACCGGTGCGCCCGGCCAGCATCGACTGGTGGCAGACCTCGAACAGTTGCGGATCCGGCGGCAGGTCCGGCTCGCCGATAGTCAGTTCGATGATGCCGGCACCAGCGGCCTCCATCTCGCGGCTGCGCTGGTGAATGGCCCATTTGGCGCCGCCGGTGTGCGCCAGCCGCTCGGTGATTGCCGCATATCTCATGATGATCAGTCCTTGAAGTCGGCCGGGTCGATGCCAAGCAGTGTGGCCGTGGAATTGAGTGCGATCTGCACCACATTGAGGCGGGAGAAATCATCGCCGCCCATGGAAATTTCGATCCAGAGTCCGTCCAGCAATGCATTGAGCACGATCGCATGCTGGTGGATCTCCTGGGGGGAGGCCGGCCTCCCGCGCTCGGCGAAAACTTCAGCGATCAGCCTTTCGACCAGATCGCGAAACGCCTGGTAGCCTTCACTGTGGACCTCCGCCATCGCCGGATCCGAATGCACCGTTCCGATGAAGGCCGCCCAGATCGACAGTGTCCGGCCGTCGGCCACGGGTGCGGTGACGCTGGCGCGGATCAATCCGGCCAGGCGTGTTTGGGCGGAACCTTCCCCGCAGCCCGCTTCAGCCGCGGCGATAAGGTCCGATATGAAAGTCCGGTAGGCGCTCGCGACAAGCCGCTCCTTGTTGTCGAAATAGCGCCGGATCAGCCCGGGCGTGACGCCTGCGCGAAACGCAACCTCCCGTACGGTCGCGCCGGCCAATCCGAGTTCGGCGACGCTGTCGAGAGTGGCCGCAATCAGGTCATTCTGGCGGACAGCCTCGCTTTCGCGATGGAAGGTCCGGCGTGTCATTCACGCCACACGGGGCGGGTAAGGCAGGTCGGGCCGCCTTCGCAGGGAATGCAAAGCGCGTCCGCATTGAACGCGGTGACCTTGCATCCGGCCTGTTCCATCAGCGCCCTGGTTTTCGGAAACCCGTCGACCATGATCACTTCGCCCGGCGTCAATGCCAGCACATTGAGATTGAGGCCGTTTGAGGCCGCGAACTCGTCGTCGGGAGCTTCCACCAGCGTGTAACCGTGGTCCTTCAGCAATTGCCAGAACGCCACCGGCAGCATCGGGGCGTAGACCAGGGCCAACTTCTCATCGAGCGGCGACATTACCGACATCAGGTGCAGACAGGCCTCGGCGCCATTGCCAAGCGGAAGATCGAAGCCGAGAACATTGACGCCTAGTGGCGCCAGAATTGCACCCAGTTGTTCAATGCCTGCCTGGTTGGTGCGCACACCGCGTCCCACCGCAAGTGTGTTTTCGTCCACCCAGATGCAGTCGCCACCCTCAACCACACCTGGCGCTTCGATCCGGCCCAGAATGGGAACGCCCGCTGACTTGTAGGCGGCCTCGTGCAGGTCAGGCTCGCCCATCCGGCCGGATTTCCCCATCCGCAGGATCACGGCACCCTTGTCCGTGACCAGCGATGGATCATGCGTGAACATGGCGTCGGCGAGGCCGTCGCTGGTGTCCTCGATCCAGATGATCTCCGCTCCGCTGGCTGCCACCAGACCGGCAAATACCCCGAACTGTTCGATGGCACGATTTGCGTCAAAGCCGGCGCCATAATGCCAGTCCTCCGCCTTGGCCTGCCGCAGGCTGTCGCCCGGCGCGCGCATCAATACCCGCTTGAGCGGGGGCGTCATGGATTGAGATCCGTATGTCATGAGATGGTCCATTGAGGGGAAAAATTTGTGAAATTATACACTTGATTAATTACCGCGCAAGGGGCACGATTGCCCGACTTCGCTCCACCCGGAGCATCAGAGGAGCCGCATGAGCAGTCCACAATCCGGTGCCAAGACCGGAGCCCAAGCATCCACACCAGCTGTTGAAGTTGCCGATCTTCGCAAGAGGTTTGGCGACCTTGAAGTGCTCAAGGGGGTGTCGCTGACAGCCGGAAACGGCGATGTGGTCGCCATTATTGGGGGGTCCGGATCGGGCAAGTCGACCCTGCTGCGCTGCATCAACATGCTGGAGCTTCCGACCAGCGGTGCCGTCAGCATCCAGGGTGAGACCATCGAAATGCAACCCGATGGCCGGGACGGGCTCCGGCCCGCCAACGCGGCCCAGCTCCGCCGTATCCGCACCCGGCTCGCCATGGTGTTCCAGAGCTTCAATCTGTGGCAGCACATGACTGTGCTCGGAAATGTCATCGAGGCGCCGGTGCAGGTCATGGGCGTGCCGCGCGACGAGGCCATTGCGCGCGCCGAGAAGCTGCTCGAGCGCGTCGGACTGTCTGACAAGCGCGATGTCTATCCTGCCTTTCTTTCCGGTGGCCAGCAGCAGCGCGCCGCCATTGCACGGGCGCTCGCGGTTGAACCCGAAGTCATGCTGTTTGATGAGCCGACCTCTGCACTGGACCCGGAACTGGTCGGTGAGGTGCTGGCCGTGATTGCCGATCTGGCGCGTGAAGGCCGCACCATGCTTCTGGTCACACACGAAATGAAGTTCGCCCGCGAGGTTGCCAACCATGTGGTCTTCCTCGCCGATGGCGTGATCGAGGAGGAAGGCCCGCCGGATCTAGTCTACAGCGCTCCCAAATCCGAGCGCCTGCAGAAATTCCTTGCGACTGTCGAATAGTCCAAGGCTCAATGGGCTCAGCCCGAATTCTTTAAACAGGGGAAAACCATGAAGAACAAAATCATCACCACGATTGCCGCTTTTGGCCTTTCACTTGCAGCCAGTGCGGCGTCCGCCGAAACCGTGCGTGTCGGCGTCGCAGCCGAGCCCTATCCGCCGTTCACCGAGCCGGATGCCGCGGGCAACTGGACCGGCTGGGAAATCGACTTCATGAACGCCGTCTGCGCTGAAGCCAAGCTTGATTGTGTGGTCACCCCCGTGGCCTGGGACGGCATCATTCCGGCGCTCACATCGAACAAGATCGACGCCATCATCGGCTCCATGTCGATCACCGAGGAGCGTCAGAAGACGATTGATTTCTCCGACAAGTACTACAACACGCCATCGGTGATCGCGACGTCCAAGGGGTCGGGCATCACGCCGGACGCTGCCGGCCTCGAAGGCAAAATCATCGGCGTTCAGGTCTCCACCATCCACCAGGATTACGTGACAACGCACTTCGCCGACGCAGCCGCCGAGATCAAGGAATACCAGACCCAGGACGAAGCCAACCAGGATCTCGCTGCAGGCCGTGTTGATGCCGTGATGGCGGATTCGCTGGCACTGGACGCCTTCGTCAAATCCGATGCCTGCTGCGAGATCGTCGGCGCCGTCGAAGACGATCCGGCCATCCTCGGTGCCGGCGTCGGCGTTGGCCTGCGCAAGGGCGACGATGAGCTGCGCGAAAAATTCAACGCTGCCATCGCAGCGATCCGCGAAAACGGCACCTATGCCGAATTCTCGAAGGCCTATTTCGACTTCGACATCTACGGCCAGTAATATGTCCGACCTGGCGCGTTGCGCTGCCACCGGCCCGGCGGATCTGATCCGCCGGGCCGGTGAGGCTGCTTCACATGATTGACTGGATCGCAGGCCTTGCCGCCTGGGAATTGCTGGCGCTTGAACCACCCGGCTGGGGCGGCGTGCTGCTCAGGGGCCTGGCGGTGTCCCTGCAGGTGGCAGTCGGCGGCTATCTTCTGGGCTTTCTGATCGGCGTCGGAGGCGCCACCGGCAAGCTCTATGGCGGCCCGATCCTGCGCGATATTCTCGATGTCTACACCACTCTGGTGCGCGCGGTGCCGGAACTGGTTCTCATTCTGCTGCTCTATTACGCCGGAACCGACGCGCTCAACCAGATCATGATCCTGCTTGGCGCCGAACGCGTTGATATCAGCGGGCTTGCAGCCGGCATCTTCGTCATCGGTGTGGTGCAGGGCGCCTATCAGACCGAAGTTCTGCGCGGAGCCTTCAAGGCGGTGCCTCACGGCGAAACCGAAGCCGCGCGCGCCTACGGCATGTCGCCGCTGCAGGTTCTGCGCCGCATCACGCTTCCGGGCATGCTGCCCCATGCCGTGCCGGGCCTTTCCAACCTCTGGCTGATCGCCACCAAGGACACGGCCCTGCTGGCCGTCGTTGGGGTCGCCGAACTGACACTGGTCACCCGGCAGGCGGGTGGCACCACCAAGTCCTATTTCCTGTTCTTCTGCGCCGCAGGACTCCTCTATCTGATGGTGACACTGCTTTCCAATGTCGTCATCCGACTTATCGAGCGCCACGCCCGCCGCGGTATCCCGGCGGTGCGCTGATGAGCCCTGAGCAAAGACGCTGGAACGAACCGCACCGCCTGGTGCTGATGGCAATTGCGGTCGCCATCGTGCTGTTCGCCGCATACAACATGCGCTGGGACTGGTTGCCGCGCTATTCCGGAAAGCTCGTCTCGGGTGTCGGCACTACGCTGTGGCTGCTGTTGCTGACCTCGGTGCTGGGCTTTCTGATCGCGCTTCCGCTGGGTCTGGCACAGGCTGCCGGTCCGGTGTGGCTTGCAGCACCTGCAAGGGCCTTCTGCACCGTAATCCGCGGCACGCCGCTGCTGTTGCAATTGTGGTTGCTCTATTATGGCCTCGGTTCGCTGTTCGCCTACTGGCCCGAAGTCCGCCAGTCCTGGGCCTGGCCCTATCTCCGTTCGGCTTGGCCTTACGGAGTGCTGGCGCTGACCATGTCTTTTGCCGGATACGAGGGCGAGGTGATACGCGGGGCCTTTGCCGGTGTTCCCAGGGGCGAGCTCGAGGCCGGGCGTGCCTACGGCATGTCGCGCTTCACCGTGTTCCGCCGCATCTGGCTGCCCCGCGCCATCCACCGGGCGCTGCCGACGCTGGCCGGCGAGACAGTCTTGCAGCTCAAGGCCACACCGCTGGTCGCAACCATCACCGTGGTTGACGTCTATGCCATCATTTCGCGGGTTCGCCAGGACACATATCTGACCTATGAGCCGCTCCTGCTGCTGGCGCTGATCTACATGCTGCTGACCGGTGTGCTTGTTCTTGCATTCCGCTGGCTCGAGGCCAGGGTTCCGGTCAAGGGCAGCTGATCTTCAGGCAACGCTGGACCGGCTCTTTCGGCTCAACGTCGGCGTGACACCGAACTGACGGTTGAATGCGCGCGACAGCGCCGATTGGGAGGAGAACCCGGTTCTCGATGCGATGTCGGTCATGGTCAGGCGCGTGTTGTCGACAAGACGCCGTGCGGCGGCCAGTCTGAGCGAGAGGAAATAGCTTCCCGGTGTCTGCCCCAGTTGCCGGGTGAAAAGCTGTTCCAGCCCGCGGGCCGACATTGACACCCGTTTTGCAATCGCCGCGATGCTCAGCGGCGCATCGATATGGGTTTCCATGATCCGGATGGCCCGCACCAGGCGGGGATCATGATGGGTATCGCCCAGCGTGACGTTGACCTGCGCATCGCTTGCTGCACGCAGATCGTCGTGAACGAAACTGCTCGCCACATCCAGCGCAGCCGGATGTCCAAGCACCTGCCGCACCACGTCGACCATCAGGTCGAAAGTCGGCGATGCCCCGGAGGTGGTGATGAAACGGCCGTCGACGACATAGCGGTCGGGGCGCAGATCGACATTCGGAAAAGCTGCGGCGAATTCCTCGAAATCCTCCCAATGGGTCGCTGCCCGATGGTCATCGAGAAGTCCGGTGCGCGCCAGCAGCCAGGGGCCCGATTCGACGCCGACGACAAATCTTGCCTGCCGCGCCGTTCTGTAGAGATGGGCAATCAGCCTGCGATCCGTCATCTGCGCAGCACCATAGCCGGCGACAACGACGAGAATCTCACACCTGGAAGAGGGCAGGTGTCGTCCGGAGACAGGCAGACGGATCCCCGATGACGTTTCCGGCGGATCCCCGTCGAACGAAACAAAACGCCAGTCGAAGACCATGCGGCCGGCCTGCCGGTTTGCTGAGCGGAGCGGTTCGACCGAGCTTGATACCGTCATCATCGACGATCCCGGAACAATCAGCAGATCGACACTGATCGGCGGGCGCAGTTTCGAAAGCGCCGAAAGGGCTTCGCTTTGTGTCATGTATTCTTCGTAAAATGAAACACGTGTCGCGGCAAGACAGTCATCATTGCGCAATCATCAAAAGGAGGATTGACCGCATGCCCCTGACCATGAATCGCGAGGTTTTCATCACCTGCGCCGTCACCGGCTCCGGCTCCACCCAGGATCGCAGCCCGCATGTGCCGCGCTCACCCGAGCAGATTGCCAATTCAGCAATCGATGCCGCGAAGGCTGGTGCGGCGATTGTGCACTGCCATGTGCGCGATCCTGAAACCGGGACGCCACGCCGCGATGTGGCGCTCTACCGAGAGGTGACCGACCGCATCCGCGATGCCGAGGTTGATGTTGTTCTCAATCTGACCGCCGGCATGGGCGGTGACCTCACCCTTGGCGGAACAGAATCTCCGTTGCCGCCGGTTGCCGGAACCGACATGGTCGGCGCGACCGAGCGCGTGGCCCACATCCGCGAATGCTTGCCCGAAATCTGCACGCTCGATTGCGGTACGATGAATTTCGCCGAGGCCGATTACGTCATGACCAACACGCCCGGCATGTTGCGCGCCATGGGCGGCATGATGACTGAGCTTGGCGTCAAGCCGGAGATCGAGGCTTTTGACACCGGCCATCTCTGGTTCGCCAAGGAACTGGTCAAGGAAGGCGTGCTCGCGCCCGACGCGCTTGTGCAGCTCTGCATGGGGGTGCCCTGGGGCGCGCCGGATGATCTCAATACCTTCATGGCGATGGTCAACAATGTGCCTGACGACTGGAACTGGTCGGCCTTTTCGCTCGGCCGCAACCAGATGGCCTATGTCGCAGCCGCAGTTCTGGCCGGCGGCAATGTCCGTGTTGGCCTTGAGGACAATCTCTGGCTCGGGAAGGGGCAGCTTGCCACCAATGCGCAACTGGTGGAGCGCGCCGTCACGATTGTCGAGAACATGGGGGCACGAGTCATCGGCCCGCAGGAAGTCCGCGAACGTCTCAACCTGACCAAGCGTGCGCCTTCGTCCAATTGAATGCCGTCTGGGAGGGCCGTAACTCATGAGTGAGACCAAAACTGCTGCCATCATTGGCGGCGGCGTCATTGGCGGTGGCTGGGCCGCACGCTTCCTGTTGAACGGCTGGGACGTGGTCGTCTCCGACCCGGACCCGGAAGTCGAGCGCAAGGTTGGCGAAGTCCTGGCCAATGCAAGGCGATCCTTGCCGGCCCTGTCGGATGTGACGGTCCCGAAGGAAGGCAAGCTGCGCTTTGCCACCTCGCTTGCCGAGGCGGTGGCCGGTGCGGACTGGATCCAGGAAAGCGCGCCCGAGCGCCTCGATATCAAGCACAAGGTCTTTGCCGAGATCCAGGCCCATTGCCGCACCGATGCGCTGATCGGCTCGTCGACCTCCGGCTTCAAGCCTTCCGAGTTGCAGCAGGGTGCGGCAAGGCCGGAGCAGATCTTCGTCGCCCACCCTTTCAATCCCGTCTACCTGTTACCGGTCATCGAGCTTGTCGGAGTCCAGCAAACGGTTGAGCGCGCCA
This sequence comes from Parahoeflea halophila, assembly GCF_900220985.1. Taxonomy (GTDB): domain Bacteria; phylum Pseudomonadota; class Alphaproteobacteria; order Rhizobiales; family Rhizobiaceae; genus Hoeflea; species Hoeflea halophila. The sequence goes on along the minus strand of NZ_OCPC01000005.1, from coordinate 94,071 downwards.
AGGAGGTGCTCGACGGCATCGGCATGAAGCCGCTCATCGTGCGCAAGGAAATCGACGCCCATATTGCCGACCGCTTTCTTGAAGCGGTCTGGCGCGAGGCGCTGTGGCTGATCAAGGACGGCATCGCCACCACCCAGGAAATCGACGACGTCATCCGTTTCGGCTTCGGCATGCGCTGGGCCCAGATGGGCCTGTTCGAGACCTACCGCATCGCCGGTGGCGAGGCCGGCATGCGCCATTTCATCGCGCAGTTCGGCCCCTGCCTTTCATGGCCCTGGACCAAACTGATGGATGTTCCGGAACTCACCGCTGAGCTGACGGACATGATCGCCGATCAGTCGGACGCGCAGTCAGGCATGCATTCGATCCGCGAACTCGAGCGCATCCGCGACGACAATCTGGTGGCCATGATGCGTGCCCTGAAAGGCCGCAACTGGGGGGCAGGCGAACTGCTGAATGCTCAGGACGCGCGCAACAAGCCGCCGCTGCCGACCGCCATTGACAAGCCGCTTGAAACGCTGTCCCGCGTCATTCCCATCGACTGGATGGACTACAACGGCCACATGAATGAAAGCCGCTACGGCCAGGTGTTTTCCGATGCCGGCGACGTGGTGATGCACATGGTTGGTGCCGACCCGGATTATATCGCCAGCGGGTTGTCATATTTCACCGTCTCCAACGAGATCTCCTATATCAATGAAACCCATCTCGGCGACGTGATCCATGTCCGCACCCAGGTGCTCGAGGCACGCGGCAAGAAGCTGCGGCTTTATCACGAGATGATCCGCACCACGGATGATGAGCTGCTGGCGACCTGCAACCAGCTGCTTCTGCATGTTTCACTTGAAACCCGGCGCACCTGCGAGCCGGAAGGGGAGGTTCTGGAAAGGATCACGGCTCTGGGTGAAGCCCAGTCGAAACTGCCCAAACCCGCCAGCATGCGGGACTAGACAATGGGCAGGCGGGTTCTCATCACCGGTGGCGGATCGGGCATCGGCAAGGCGATGGCAACGACCTTTGCCGCAGAAGGCGCGCGCGTGCTTGTCACCGACATGGACGGAGAGGCGCTGGCGCAATGCCCCGGCAACTGGCTGAAAATGACAGGCGACGCCAGCGATCCGGAGCACATGCAAGCGGTCTTCACCCGCATCTCTGACGAGTGGGGCGGTATCGATGTGGTTTGTGCCAATGCCGGCATTGCCGGTCCCACCGCCCTCGTCGAGGACGTCGAACCGGAAGATTTCCGCCGTTGCCTGGCGGTCAATCTCGAAGGCGCATTCCTGGCCGCAAAGTTCGCCGCTCCGATCATGAAGGCGCAGCAATCCGGCGTGATCTTGATCACCTCGTCCAATGCCGGCATCAACGGCTTTCCCAACCGGTCCCCCTATTCGGCGGCCAAATGGGCGGTAATCGGTCTGATGAAGACGCTGGCCATGGAACTCGGACCCTATGGCATCCGCGCCAATGCGATTGCGCCAGGCTGCGTTGAAGGCCCCCGCATTAACGGCGTTATCGAACGCGAGGCGAAAGCCAAGGGGACAACGCCGGATATTATCCGGGCAGGCTACGAGGCCGGTGTCTCGATGCGCGCGTTCGTTACCGCCCAGGACGTCGCCAACATGGCCGCATTCCTGGCGTCCGATGGCGCGCGACTGGTGTCCGGCCAGGTGATCCCCGTTGACGGCCATACTGAAAACCCCGACCCGAAGGTGTAGGACAATGAATTTCGGACTGACCCAGGAACAGGAGATGATCGTCGAGACCACGCGGGCTTTCGTCGAAAATGAACTCTATCCGCACGAAGCCGAGGTTGAGCGCAGCGGCCATCTCGACATGGATCTGGTGCGCGAGCTCCAGCGAAAGGCCATCGCCGCCGGGCTTTACGCCGCCAACATCCCGGAAGAATTCGGCGGCGCCGGTCTCGATACGCTCACTTGGCTGCTTTACGAGAAGGAACTCGGCCGCGCCAATTACGCGCTGCACTGGACCTGCGTCGCTCGCCCCTCCAACATTCTCTGCGCCGGCACGCCCGAGCAGCGCGCGAAGTATCTCGAGCCTTGCGTCGCCGGCGAAAAATGGGATTGCCTGGCCATGACCGAGCCTGGGGCAGGGTCCGATCTGCGCGGCATGAAGGCGACGGCCAAACAGGACGGCAGCAACTGGGTGCTCAACGGCACCAAGCACTTCATCTCCCACGCCGATATCGCCGATTTTACCATCGCCTTCATGGCCACCGGCGAGGAAGACACACCGCGCGGACGCAAGAAGCTGATCACCGCCTTCTTCGTCGACAAGGACACGCCGGGCTATGCGGTTCGCGATGGCTACCGCAATGTCTCGCATCGCGGCTACACCAACGCCGTCCTCGAATTCGACAATTGCCGCATCCCGGCCGAAAACGTGCTCGGCGAAGTCCACAAGGGCTTCGAGGTCGCCAACACCTGGCTCGGCGCCACAAGGCTGCAGGTCGGCGCCACCTGCCTTGGCCGCGCCGACCGTGCTTTTCGGCATTCGGTCGAATGGGCAGCGACGCGCGAGCAGTTTGGCCAGCCGATCGGCAAGTTCCAGGGCGTGTCCTTCAAGCTCGCCGACATGGCGATGGAGATGAAGGCCGCAGAACTGATGATCATGGAAGCCGGCTGGAAGTTCGACCAGGGAACGGTGACAGATGCCGACATGGCCATGGCCAAGCTCAAGGCCACCGAGATGCTCGCCATGGTCGCCGACGAGGCCATCCAGATCCATGGCGGCATGGGGCTGATGGACGAGCTGCCGCTTGAACGCATCTGGCGCGATGCCCGCATCGAACGCATCTGGGAAGGCACATCGGAAATCCAGCGTCACATCATTTCGCGCGCACTGCTGCGGCCTTTCGGGGCCTGATGACAAGTTGGAGGGGAAAATCAAGTGAAGCTCACCAGATACACCATCGCGCTGTCGATTATGTTCTGTCTCGCGGCCACACCACACTCGCTCGCACAAACCGTTGAGAATACGCCGCGGCACGTGGCCAACTCCTACATCGCTGCCCTCGTCGGAGAAGTGTCCGCCAAACTCTGCAACAGATTGGTTGGAGGCTATGACAAAGACGTCGCTTTCTTCAGGGGACCGGCAGCAAAAGGGCGCAAGCTGCTGCTTTCGAGCGGAATGAAGAACAGTCAGATGAAAGCAACCCACGACAAACAGAGGCGGGGGATGACGAGTGAGATCAAGAGCAAGTCGCACAAGCGGCAGGTGGCCTTCTGCAATGCTGACATCAGAAAATGGAAGCGCAAGGTAAAGCATCGTTAAACCGGGTCGGGATCCGGGCAAAGCCTTTTGATCCTGCGACTCATATTGTCCAATAGCCTTTCCCAGCGTGGTGACGATTAAGTGTACGCCATCCCATGACCCGCGATCTCTCCCGCCTGTTGCGGCCCCGATCCATCGCACTGTTCGGCGGCGGCTGGGCCGCCAATGTGGTGACGCAACTGAAGAAATCCGGTTTTGATGGCCACATCTGGCCGGTCAACCCGAAGCGCGCCGACATTCTCGGCGTGCCTTGCCTCGCTTCCATCGACGACCTGCCCGCCGCACCCGACGCCAGCTTCATCGGCGTCAATCGCGATGCGACAATAGAGGTGGTCGAGCGCTTGAGCGCGATGGGGGCGGGCGGTGCGACCTGCTTTGCCTCCGGGTTTTTGGAAAGCGAGAACGAAACCACCGGCGGGGCGGATCTGCAGGCAAGGCTGATCAAGGCGGCTGGCACCATGCCGATCCTCGGGCCAAACTGCTACGGGTTGATCAACTATCTCGACACTGTCACGCTGTGGCCCGATCAGCATGGCGGTCTTGCGGTCGACAGCGGCGTGGCCATTGTCGCGCAATCCTCCAACATCGCCATCAACATGACGATGCAGGCGCGTGGACTGCCGATTGCCTATGTGATCGCCGCCGGCAACCAGGCCCAGACCGGCGCCAGTGATCTCGCCGCGTCCTTGCTGGATGACGACCGGGTCACGGCGATTGGCCTTTATCTCGAAGGGTTTGGCGACATCCGTGCGTTGGAAGCCTTTGCCGCCAAGGCACGGGCGCGGCGCAAGCCGGTGGTCGCCATCAAGATCGGCCGCTCCGATAAGGCCCGTGCGGCGACCATGACTCACACCGCCTCCCTCGCGGGCAATGCCGCGGCGGGCTCCGCGTTGCTCAGGCGGCTCGGCATCATCGAGGTCGAGACCATCGCGGTGTTTCTTGAAACGCTCAAGCTGCTGCACTCGCTCGGCCCGCTGCCCGGTGCCTCGATCTGTTCGGTCAGTTGCTCGGGTGGCGAGGCCAGTCTGATGGCGGATCTGAGCAGCGGCAGCAAACTTGAATTTACAGATTTTGCCGCTTCCCAGCGAGCAGCCCTGAAGGCCGAACTCGGACCTATTGTCAGCATCGCCAATCCGCTCGATTACCACACCTTCATCTGGGGCGATGTCCCGCGCATGACCCGGGTCTTCTCGACCGTTATGGCCGAGACGTTTGACTTGACTGTCTTCATTCTCGACATGCCGCGCGCAGATCGCTGCGACCCGTCAGGCTATCAATGCGCGGTCGACGCCATCATCGCTGCCAGGGCCGAAACCGGTGCCCGCGTGGCCGTTCTGGCCAGCCTGCCGGAGAACATGTCGGATCACTTCACCCGCCGATTCATGGACGCGGGCGTGGCGGTGCTTCACGGCATGAGCGAAGGCATCGCTGCCATCGCCGCTGCAATCGAAGCGGGACAGACGAACGCGGTGGCCCCGCAGCCTTTGCTGCTGTCTGAACAGGTGCCCTCGAAAGCCTCGATCCTGAGCGAGTCAGCTTCCAAAGCCGCACTTTCCGGATTCGGCCTCAAGATTCCCCGCGCAGCCGCGGCTCTCTCGCTCGACGAGGTGATGCAGAAGGCTCAGTCTCTTGACCAGCCGCTGGCGCTGAAGGGCACAGGATTGGCACACAAGAGCGATGCCGGCCTGGTTGCGCTCAACCTGGTTGATCATGCGTCTCTGATGGCGGCGGCAAACCGGATGGGAGGCATCGCAACCGGCTATCTGGTCGAGGAGATGGTCGTGGGTGGTTTGGCGGAAGTGCTTGTCGGCATAACCCGCGACCCCACCGGCATCTTCCTGCTCACACTCGGCGCCGGTGGCGTGCTGACAGAATTGCTGGCCGATACGGCAAGCCTGCTGCTCCCCGCCACCCGTGCGGACATCGAAACCGCACTCAAAAGCCTGCGAATCGGCCGACAGCTCGAAGGTTATCGCGGCAAACCTGCTGCCGACCTCCAAGCGCTCAGCGATGCGGTCCTGGCCATCTGCGCCTATGCGGAAGCCCATGGCGACCGGCTGCTGGAACTCGAAGTCAATCCGCTCATCGCCCGTGCTGGTGATGCGGTTGCCGTCGACGCGCTCATCCGTCTCAATATAGCAGACCACAACAAGGAAATCACATTATGACCGGACCTGTCAGAACCAGAACCGTCGGCCACGTGCTGGAAGTCACGCTCGACCGGCCCAAGGCCAATGCTGTCGATTTGGCAGCCAGCCGGATCTTGGGCGAGGTGTTCCGCGATTTTCGCGACAACCCGGATCTTCGCGTCGCGATCCTCACCGGCGCGGGTGAGAAGTTCTTCTGCCCCGGCTGGGATTTGAAGGCCGCCAATGATGGCGACGCGGTCGATGGCGATTACGGAGTCGGCGGGTTCGGCGGTCTGCAGGAACTGCCGCATATGAACAAGCCGGTGATCTGTGCGGTCAACGGCATCTGCTGCGGCGGCGGACTGGAAATCGCGCTGTCCTGCGACATCATTCTGGCCGCTGACCACGCCACATTCGCGCTGCCCGAAATCCGCTCCGGCACTGTCGCCGATGCGGCCTCGATCAAGCTGCCAAAACGCATCCCCTACCACATTGCCATGGAAATGCTGTTCACCGGTCGCTGGCTTGATGCGCAGGAGGCCAACCGCTGGGGCTTCGTCAATCACGTCCACAGTGCTGATCGGCTGATGGTCGAGGCCTGGAAAATGGCCGAACTGCTTGCCTCCGGTCCGCCCCTGGTTTTCGCCGCGATCAAGGAGGTGGTGCGCGAGGCCGAGGGCGAGAAATTCCAGGACACCATGAACAAGGTCACCAGACGCCAGCTCAGAACTGTCGACACGCTCTACGGCTCGGAAGACAATCTGGAAGGCTTTCGCGCCTTTGCGGAAAAACGCGATCCGGTCTGGAAAGGTAAGTAGGTCAAGGGCGCAGCTCAGATCTTGGTGTGCATCTGGTAGCCCGGTGCAAAGGTCAGCCGCACCGAGGTGATCACCAGGCCCTTGTTCCAGGTGCTGCGGTCGATCACGAACAGGCCTTCGCCCTCCTTGCAGGCGAGGATCTCGGCTTCGCGCTTGCCTGCCGTCATCGCGGAAAACGAGAAGTCACCGCCTTCGAACGGGATATTGGCCACCAGCCATTCATTGGCGCTCTTGACGGTAAGATCGGCCGCTTCAATGCCGGGCACGGCTTGCGGGTTGATCCAGCGGTCGCCAAACACATAGGGCTTGCCGTCGGCCAGGTGCAAGGTCACCAAATGGATCAGCTTGACGCCCTGTTCGACCTGCATCCGGGCTCGAATGCCCGACGGCGGCACCGCCCGTTCTTGCGTCAGGACGGTATGACGATAGGTCTGGCCCTTGCTTTCGATCTCGTAACGGATCACCGGTATGTCAAGCGTCGCCTTACGCACCGGGTTGAGCGCCACCCGGGTTCCGGCCTTTCGGCGGCGGTCGAGCAGTCCGGATTCGGCAAGTGCCCTGAGCGCCCGGTTGACCGTGGCTCTGGCACAGCCGAACTCGATCGCCAGCTCCGCCTCGTTAGGAATGAAGTCTCCCGGTTTCCATTCGCGGGCATTGATCCGGCGCAGCACCTCCGCCTGCACCGACTGCCAGCTGTTGAATTCTCCCCCGCTCAAATAGCCTCTCCAAGCTCCTTCATCGTCTTCGCATAGGCAGAGACGATGGCCTCCCGTTTCACATGTCTGCCGCCCGTCACCATGTGACGTCCCGCCGACCAGACTTCTCCCACCATCCGGTCGTCGCCGGCGAATATATAGCAATCAAGGATGGTGTCGCCGCTTCTGCCGATCAGATCCACAGCCTCGGCGTCGAGTGCCATCATGTCCGCGAGCTTGCCCACTGCCAGCGTCCCGTTGTCGCGCGCCGAAACGCTTGCCCCGCCCGCGTTGATTGCGTCGAACAGTCGCCGTCCGGTCGATTTCTCCGGTGTCGCCAGCGCCGCGCGCGAGTGATCCCGCAGGCGCTGAGAATAGTCGAGAGTCCTGAGCTCTTCCGACAGCGAGATCCGGATATTGGAGTCCGAGCCAATGGCAATCGACCCGCCATTCTCGAACCAGCGCACGCCATCGAAGATACCGTCGCCGAGGCTGGATTCGGTGATCGGGCAAAGTCCGGCAACTGCGCCGCTGCGGGCAAGCCCTTCTGTCTCGTGACCGAGCATCTGGGTGCAATGAATAAAACAGTGCCGCGCATCGAGCTCCATCGTGTCAAGCACCAGCTCGACAGGCCGTTTGCCGTGGGCCGCCTTGATTTCTTCGACCTCGGCGATCTGCTCGGCCAAATGCATATGAAACGGGTTGGTACCCGCAAGCTCCGCATGATGGGCTAGGTCCTCCGACGCAATCGCGCGCAGGCTGTGTGGCGCCACGCCGATGCGGCTGTCTGAGGGAAGGGGAGTCAGAGCTTCTGCGGATTTCGAATGCAGCTCGGCATAGGAGTCAAGCGTGTTGCCGAAACGGATCTGTCCCGGCCCCAGCGCCCGCTTGTCGCAGCCGCCATACTGATAATGCACCGGCAGCAGCGTCAGCCCCATTCCGGTGGTGGCGCTGGCCGCTGCGATCCGTTCGGCCATTTCAGCGATGTTACTGTAGGGCACGCCGCCGGGCTGATGGTGCAGGTAATGAAACTCGACATTGGCGGAGTAGCCTGCTTCCAGCATTTCCATCTGCACGAAAGCGGCAATTGCCTCGACATGCTCCGGCGTCAGCCGGTCGAGAAAGCGGAACATCAACTGCCGCCAGGTCCAGAATGAATCAGAAGCATCGGGCCCGCGTTTCTCGGTCAGCCCGGCCATGGCGCGCTGAAACGCGTGGCTGTGGCAATTGGCCGGCGCGGGCAGCAGGATCCCGGTTCTGTGTCCCTCTGCCTGAGCGTTCGTTTCGATGGTTTTGATCAGGCCGTCTGCGTTGATTTCCATCCGCACATTCTCGGCCCAGCCGCTTTCCAGCAACGCTTTCTCAGCCCAGACAATCGTCATTGTGATACGCCTCTTGACAGGTTTTTATGTATATACTTATAGTCCAATAACACGGACATAACAACGGCGAAATCATGCTTCTGATCAACGCGACATTGGCGACCATGGATGGCTCGCCAGCTTACGGGCTGGTCAAGCAGGGGGCTGTCGCAATCCGGTCGGGCCAGATCGCCTGGGCCGGACCTGCAAGCGATCTGCCGGGCGAGTATGGGCAGGACGAACGTCATGAACTGGAAGGCCGGCTGGTCACTCCGGCGCTGATCGATTGCCACACCCATGTCGTTCACGGCGGCAACCGCGCCCGTGAATTCGAGATGCGGCTTGAAGGTGCAAGCTACGAGGAAGTCGCCCGCGCAGGCGGCGGCATCGTCTCCACGGTCGCCGCCACCCGCGCCGCATCTCGGGAGCAACTGCTTGCCGATGCCTTGCCCCGCATCGACGCGATGATCGCCGAGGGCGTTTCCACCATCGAGATCAAGTCGGGATATGGCCTCGATGCTGAAAATGAGCTGAAAATGCTGCGCGCTGCCAGAGCCGTTGCTGAGAGCCGCCCGGTGCGGGTCAGGACCAGCTTCCTCGGCGCCCATGCCGTGCCGCCTGAATACAAGGGACGGCCGGACGCCTATATCGACGATGTCTGCATCCCGGCGCTCGAGGCAGCCCATGCCGAAGGGCTGGTCGATGCGGTTGACGGGTTCTGCGAGGGCATTGCCTTCACGCCGGACCAGATCGCCCGCGTCTTCGACAAGGCCAAGTCGCTGGGCATCCCGGTCAAGCTGCATGCGGAACAGCTTTCCAATCTCGGCGGCACGAAGCTGGCTGCTCAGTACGGCGCGCTGTCTGCCGATCACCTCGAATATGCCACGGCAGAAGATGCCGCAGCCATGGCTAAAGCCGGCAGCCTGGCCGTGATCCTGCCCGGCGCCTTCTACACCCTGCGGGAGACTGCGGCGCCGCCCATCGAAGCCTTCCGTAAGGCCGGAGTTCCGATGGCGGTTGCCACCGACTGCAATCCCGGGTCCTCGCCGATGTCGTCACTGCTTCTGAGCATGAACATGGCCTGCACCCTGTTCCGGATGACGCCCGAAGAGGCATTTGCCGGCGTGACCCGGAACGCCGCCCGCGCTCTTGGCCTTGAAGATGCCGGCCAGATCAAGTCCGGCCTGCGCGCCGACCTCGCTGTCTGGGATGTCGAGCACCCGGCGGAACTGGCCTACCGTATCGGATACAACCCGCTCTGGAAGCGGATTTTTGGAGGCGCATTGTGACGCTGACGCTCATTCCCGGTCAGGCGACGCTTGACCAGCTCGAACAGATCTGGCGCAGCGGCGCCGCTGCAAGTCTTGATGACAGCGCCATGCCCGCAATCGAGGCGGCGGCGGAACTGGTTCGCACAGCCGCAGCCGGCGACGAGGCGGTCTATGGCGTCAACACCGGTTTCGGCAAGCTCGCCAGCGTGCGCATCAAGCCCGGTGATACCGCACAGCTGCAGCGCAATCTGATCCTGTCGCATTGCTGCGGCGTCGGCGAACCGCTCGATGTCGCCACCACCAGACTGATGATGGCGCTCAAGCTGCTCTCGGCCGGTCGCGGCGCATCCGGCATCACTTGGAAGACGCTGTCGGTTATCCAGAGCATGCTGCGCCAAGGCGTCACTCCGGTGGTTCCGAGCCAGGGCTCCGTCGGCGCATCGGGCGATCTTGCCCCGCTCGCGCACATGGCCGCCGCCATGATCGGTGAAGGCGAGGCAATGTTCAGCGGCGAACGCATGCCTGCCGCCGAAGCACTTTCGAAGGCCGGCATCGAACCCGCTGTTCTGGCCCCGAAGGAGGGTCTCGGCCTGATCAACGGCACGCAATTCTCCACCGCATGTGCACTGGTCGGTTATTTCGGCGCCATCCGCAATCTTGAGGCGAGCGTGGTCTCGTCCTGCCTCTCGACCGACGCGATCATGGGCTCGACCGCGCCTCTGGAAGAAGGCATTCACGCTTTCCGCGGACATCGCGGTCAGATCGACATTGCCCGCGCCATGCGCGCGGTTATGCAGGGCTCGGTGATCCGCGAGAGCCATCGCGACGGGGATACCCGCGTGCAGGATCCCTATTGCATCCGCTGCCAGCCGCAGGTTGCGGGTGCCGCCCTGGATCTGCTGCGCCAGGCCGGCAAGACGCTGGAGATCGAGGCCAATGCAGTCTCCGACAACCCGCTGGTTCTTGTGGCCGAAGGAAAGATCGTCTCGGGTGGAAACTTCCATGCCGAACCGGTGGCCTTTGCCGCTGACCAGATCGCCCTTGCCATCGCCGAGATCGGCGCCATTGCCCAGCGCCGCGTTGCCCTGATGGTGGATCCGACCCTGTCCTTCGATCTGCCACCGTTCCTGACGCCCGAACCGGGGCTCAATTCGGGCCTGATGATCGCCGAAGTCACCACCGCGGCACTGATGAGCGAGAACAAGCATCTCGCCAATCCCTGCTCGACCGATTCCACGCCCACCTCTGCCAACCAGGAAGACCATGTCTCCATGGCTGCTCACGGCGCGCGGAGGCTCAAGCGGATGAACGGCAATCTCAACGTCATCATCGGTGTCGAGCTGATCTGTGCCGCGCAGGGCGTCGAGTTTCGCGCGCCGCTGACTACGAGCCCTGTGCTGCAGGGCGCGGTGGACCTGATCCGCACCGAAATCGCCACGCTCACCGACGACCGATTCATGGCCGGCGACATCGCAAAGGCAGCAGAACTGGTGGCCGAGGGCAGGGTGCAGAACGAGTGCGCTGTGGCACAATTGCTCCAAGGGGAGGCGGCATGACCCCGGTCGACATCAAACGCGGCGACAGCCCGCTGGTGCTTGGACTGCCGCACACCGGCACCTTCGTGCCCGAGGATATTTTCGCCCGTCTGACACCGCTGGGCCAGACGCTCGGCGACACCGACTGGCATGTCGACCGGCTCTATGACGGCCTGCTCGACGGCGTCACCACCGTTCGCGCCAATTTCCATCGCTACGTCATCGATGCCAACCGTGATCCGTCCGGTGCAAGCCTCTATCCCGGCCAGAATACAACCGGGCTGGTGCCTATGACCAACTTTGACGGCGAGCCGTTGTGGCTGGAAGAACCGGATGCCGACGAGATCGAGGCCCGCCGTCAGGCCTGGCACGCGCCCTATCACGCAGCGCTGGAAGCCGAGCTGGAGCGGGTCCGCGCGATCCATGGCGTCGTCATCCTTTATGACTGCCATTCGATCCGTTCCAACATTCCATACCTGTTCGATGGCCGGCTTCCCGATTTCAACATCGGCACCAACAATGGCGAAACCTGCGCCCCGGTGATCGAGTCCGTGGTGGTGGGCATCTGCGCGGGCGCCGAAGGTTATTCCAGCGTGCTTAACGGCCGCTTCAAGGGCGGCTGGACCACCCGGCATTACGGACGGCCGGACGAGAACATGCACGCCATCCAGATGGAGCTGGCGCAGAGCACGCATCTGGCCGCAGAAGAGCTTCCCTTCGATTATGATGTCGAAAAAGCGGAGCGGCTGCGCGTGCACCTCAAGACAATTCTGAATTCAGTTGCTGACCTTGCAGCATCATTGGGAGGCCGATCATGACCAATCCGAGACACAACCAGCGCGACATCTATCCGCCGACCGGCACCGAGATCACCGCAAAGAGCTGGCTCACCGAAGCGCCGATGCGCATGTTGATGAACAATCTGCATCCCGATGTGGCCGAAAATCCGCATGAGCTGGTGGTCTATGGCGGTATTGGCCGGGCAGCGCGCACCTGGGCGGATTTCGATCAGATCGTCGCAAGTCTGAAGAACCTCGAAGGGGATGAAACGCTGGTGGTCCAGTCGGGCAAGCCGGTGGCCGTGGTCCGCACCCATGCGGATGCGCCGCGCGTGCTGATCGCCAATTCCAATCTGGTGCCGCACTGGGCCAACTGGGACCATTTCAACGAGCTCGACAAGCGCGGTCTTGCCATGTACGGCCAGATGACCGCCGGGTCCTGGATTTATATCGGCACCCAGGGCATCGTTCAGGGCACCTATGAGACCTTCGCCGAAGCCGGCCGGCAACATTATGGCGGCGACCTCAAGGGCAAGTGGATCCTGACCGGTGGCCTTGGTGGAATGGGCGGCGCTCAGCCGCTCGCTGCGGTGATGGCCGGCGCCTGCTGCCTGGCTGTCGAATGCGATGAAACCCGCATCGATTTCCGCCTGCGCACCCGTTATGTCGACGAAAAGGCCAAGACGCTGGATGAAGCCCTGGCCATGATCGACAAGTGGACCAAGGCAGGTGAAAGCAAATCCGTCGGCCTGGTCGGCAACGCGGCCGATGTTTTCATCGAACTGGCAGAACGCATGAAGGCCGGTGGACCCCGCCCGGACATCGTCACCGACCAGACCTCGGCCCATGATCCGCTGCATGGATACCTGCCGCAGGGCTGGACAGTCGCGGAATGGCGCGAAAAGCAGGAGAGCGATCCCAAGGCTGTGGAGAAGGCCGCTCGCGCTTCGATGAAAGCGCATGTTGCGGCGATGGTGGATTTCTGGAATGCCGGCGTGCCGACGCTCGATTACGGCAACAATATCCGCCAGGTGGCGCAGGACGAGGGGCTCGAGAATGCCTTCGATTTCCCGGGGTTCGTCCCTGCCTATATCCGCCCGTTGTTCTGCCGTGGTATCGGCCCGTTCCGCTGGTGCGCGCTCTCGGGCGATCCCGAGGACATCTACAAGACCGACGCCAAGATGAAGGAGCTGTTCCCGGACAACACCCATCTGCACAACTGGCTCGACATGGCGCGCGAGCGCATCGCCTTCCAGGGTCTGCCCGCACGTATCTGCTGGATCGGTCTTGGCGACCGCCATCGCGCCGGCCTGGCCTTCAACGAGATGGTGGCGTCCGGCGAACTGAAGGCCCCGATCGTCATTGGCCGCGATCACCTTGATTCCGGCTCGGTCGCCTCGCCCAACCGCGAGACCGAAGCCATGAAGGATGGCTCCGACGCCGTCAGCGACTGGCCGCTGCTCAATGCCCTGGTCAACACTGCCTCCGGCGCGACCTGGGTGTCGCTGCATCATGGCGGCGGCGTCGGCATGGGTTTCTCCCAGCATTCCGGCATGGTTGTCGTCGCTGACGGCACCGATGCGGCCGCCAAGCGGCTCGAGCGGGTGCTGTGGAACGATCCGGCTTCCGGTGTATGGCGTCATGCCGATGCCGGCTACGACATCGCGCTCGATTGCGCGCGCGAACACGGGCTCAACCTGCCCGCAATACTTGGGTGAACTCGAAACTGAGAGGACTGATCATGCAGAGAAGAAAATTCCTGAAGGCCGGCGTCGCCGGAGCAGCAGCCGCTGCAACACTTGCAACACCGGCTATCGCGCAGGACAAGCGCGAGTGGAAGATGGTGACCGCCTGGCCGAAGAACCTTCCCGGCCCGGGCGTTGCCGCCCAGCTTCTGGCCGATCGCATCACCACCCTGTCGGGCGGCCGCATCGAGGTCAAGCTCTATGCCGCGGGTGAAATCGTCCCCGGTCCCGGCGTCTTCGATGCCGTCTCCGAAGGCACTGCCGAGCTTTATCACGCTGTTCCGGCCTATTGGGGCTCCAAGTCCAAGGGCATCCTTCTTTTCGGCTCCCAGCCCTTCGGCCTGCGCGCCGACGAGCAGTTCGGCTGGATGCAGCATGGCGGTGGCCAGGCGCTCTATGACGAGATGTACGGTCGCTTCGGTGTCAAGCCGTTCCTGTGCGGCAACTCGGGTCCGCAGTGGGCCGGCTGGTTCCGCAACGAGATCAATTCGGTCGAGGATCTCAAGGGCCTGAAGTTCCGCACCACCGGGCTTGCCTCGGAGATGGCCACCAAGCTCGGCATGGCCGCCGAAGCCATGGGCGGACCGCCGATGTTCCAGGCGCTGCAGACCGGTGCGCTCGATGCTGGCGAGTTCATCGGCCCCTGGACCGATTCCGCGCTCGGCTTCTACCAGGTTGCCAAGAACTATTACTGGCCGGGTGTCGGTGAGCCGTCTTCGGCCGAGGAGTGTGGCGTCAATGCCAAGGCCTACGAGGAGCTGCCCGAAGACCTCAAGCAGGTGGTCTCGCTCGCCTGCGAAAGCCTCTACAACCCGGTCTGGACCGAGTACACCACCAAGCATGCCCAGTCGCTCAAGACCCTCGTGTCCGAGCACGGCGTCAATGTACGCAAGCTGCCTGACGATGTCATCGCGGCCATGGGCAAGGCGGCTGAAGAGGTTGTTGACGAGCTGCGTCAGAACGATGATGAACTGGTCAAGCGCATCACCGAAAGCTACATTTCCTACCGCGATCTGGTAGGTGGTTACATGACCTATGCCGACAACGGGCAGATGAACGCCCGCGCCTCTGTCATGGGCTACTGATACAAGATAAGGTTGGCGCGGGATCGGGATCCCGCGCCCGCCTTCCAGAGCAAGAGGGGACTGCATGCAGCGATTGGCTGACATTCTCGACGGCATCAGCCTGATGACGGCGAGCATCATTCGCTGGCTGGCGCTGATGATGGTGCTGGTGCAGTTTGCCATCGTGGTCGGACGCTATGTCTTCGGCGTCAACTCTATCGCGGTGCAGGAAAGCGTGCTCTACATGCATGCCACGCTGTTCATGCTCGGTGCCGCCTACACGCTGCTGGTGGATCAGCATGTCCGCGTCGACGTGTTCTATGCCAAGGCAACCGACACCACCCGCCGCCGCATCGACATTTTCGGCCATGTGGTCCTGTTGATCCCGTCGATGCTGGTGTTGCTCTACTGGTCCTGGCCCTCGGTCAGAAACTCCTGGAAAATTCTCGAAGGCCCAATTTCGGTCGGTGGTATCGAAGCCGTGTTTCTCCTCAAGTCTCTCATCCCCGCTTTCTGCATTCTTCTGGTGCTGCAGTCGCTCTCCTTGCTGATCCGCCTCCTGCTGCCTGGCACGTCCGCGTCAAAGGCTGATGCATGAGCGAGTATCTCGATCTCGTCATGTTCGCCGCCCTGATGGGCGCTATTCTGCTTGGCTTCCCGGTGTCGTTCTCGATCGCCGGAGTGGCGATTGTCTTTGCCTATCTCGGCTGGGCGATGGGCGCGATGGACATCACGCTCATGGGCGCCACCGGCCAGCGTGTATTCGGCCTGATCTCGAACCAGGTGCTGATCGCCATTCCTCTCTTCGTGCTGATGGGCGCGGTGCTTGAGAAGAGCCGCATCGCCGAGGAACTGCTTGATACCATGGGGCGGCTGTTTGGTCAGCTGTGCGGCGGTCTCGGTATCTCCGTGGTGCTGGTCGGCGCGCTGCTGGCCGCCTCCACGGGTATTGTCGGCGCCACTGTGGTCGCCATGGGAATGATCGCACTGCCGACCATGCTGCGCTCGGGCTATGATCCGCGCGTTGCCTCAGGCATTGTCTGCACAGCCGGTACGCTGGGCCAGATCATCCCGCCTTCGACACTGCTGATCATCCTGGCCGACGTGATGTCCAATGCCTACCAGCAGGCGCAGTACGAACAGGGCAAGTTTTCGGTCGAGGCACTCTCCGTCGGACAGTTCTTTGCCGCAGCCATCGTTCCCGGCCTGATGTTGGTGTTGCTTTACCTGGTCTACATCCTGTTTCGCGGCCTCATTCGGCCCGGTGACATGCCGCCGGCCACGCTCGACACGCCCAGGCCTGACCGGCGCGAGGTCGTCTCGGCCATCGTCCCACCGGTTCTGCTGATCATTGCCGTTCTCGGTGCCATTCTTGGCGGTGTCGCAACACCCACCGAAGCAGCCTCCGTCGGCGCCATCGGCGCGCTGCTGATGGCTGGCATCAGAACCGGAACCAACCCGAAGATCATCCTCGGTGGTGCTGCAGCCCTGATCGCGCTGGGCGTGCTTGCCGGGGTGTTTCCGGTTCGGCTGCAGCGCAGCGATCTGGGAGCTGCGTCGCTGACGGCAGGCGGGTTTTACATTCTCCTGGCCATCATCGGAGCGGCCGCGATCCTGGCTGCCCTGCGCGGAACCTTGCGCACCCGAACCCTGCATGCGGCGGTCGACTCCACTCTGACCATGACCGCCATGATCTTCGCCACCATTCTGGCAGCCGGCATGTTCTCGCTGGTCTTCATCGGACTGGGCGGAGAAGAGCGGGTGGCGCATATCCTGGGCAATATGCCCGGCGGACCGATGGGCGCGCTGCTGTTCTGCATGGCCTTTGTTTTCGTGCTCGGTTTCTTTCTCGATTTCGTCGAGATCTCTGTGATCGTGCTGCCCCTGATCGCGCCGCCGTTGATCATAATGGGACATGACCCCATCTGGCTTGGCGTGCTCCTGGCGATCAACCTGCAGACCAGCTTCCTGACGCCACCCTTCGGCTTCTCGCTGTTCTACCTGCGTGGTGCAGCACCACCTGAAGTCACCACCGGCCAGATCTATGCCGGCGTGGCGCCTTTCATCGGATTGCAGATTGTCGGCATTTCATTGGTCTGGCTGTTGCCGCAATTGGCAACCTGGCTTCCTGGTGCGATTTTCTAGAGTAATTCCAGCTGGACTGGGAACCGGTTTCGCGTCCGGAATTGCGAGAAAAAAGAAAATGAAGCATTTACGCTGACTGGGTTTCCGCCGGATCTGGTTTAGCGACAGGTTTGCTGTCTCGACCGCCGACGAAGGCATTCGCGCAGCTCCACGCCTCCATAGGCTCACCAAGACGCAGTTGATGAAGCAGCCCGCGCGAGCCGGGCGATTGCGCCACACGATTATTGTGGGATGATAGTCATTGGAATGATGAATTGCGAGCTTAATCCGATACTTCGCCGCTGATTGACACCCGAAGCCAAGCTATATAGCCTTCAATTGTCCAACAAATAAGACGTTGCTCGTAAACAGTATTGAAATCAGGGTCATGGTGGAGGCGCCGCGGGGGACGGCCACAAAATCTGAATTGAACAGACACTGGCGCGGCACGGAGGCTGGTGCCAGTGGAGCCGGCCGAAAAATCCGCCTGCGGTCACCACCAGCTGGCTCATGCGATTAAGTTATCGCTCGCAGCGCTGGGAGGCAGCTATCGGGCATATTGGGAGAAGATCGCCGCAGGACGTGGCATCTGGGAGGGTGCGGTCACAGCACCATTAGGAGGAGAAAGCATAATGAACAAGGGGACCGTTCTATCCACTGCGTTCATGGGACTGGCGGCATTGTCCATGATGGCGGTCACGTCGACGACCGCTCTGTCTCAGGAATTCAATCTGCGTATGCAGACCCATTACGCACCGGAAACCGTTTCGGGCAAGCTCGCACAGGGCTTCATCGACAATGTCGAGAAAATGTCCGGTGGCCGGGTCAAGATCGAGATGTTCTGGTCGTCCGCCGTTGTCGCGTCGGTCGAAGGGTTCGATGCTGCTGCAACCGGAATCATCGATGGCGAGATGCATGGCGGCGCCTACCAGACCGGCAAGAACCCGGCTTTCCAGTTCGTTGGCGACCCGATGGGCGGCTATGACAATCCCTATGAGCTCTACAGCTTTTTCTACAATGGCGGCGGCCGGGAAGCGGCGAATGAGCTTTACAATGCTTACAACATGCACCTTGTTGGCTGGTGGGCTGGTGGCCAGGAAGCCATGTCCTCTTCCAAGCCGTTGCGGGGCCTGGAGGACCTCAAAGATTGGAAGTTCCGCTCGCCACCGGGCCTTGAGACCGAGATCTTCGCTGAACTCGGCGCATCACCGATCGTGATGGATTTCACCGAAATCTTTACCGCACTGGAAACCGGCATCATCGACGGTGCCGACGCATCAAGCCTGGCCAACAATGTCGGGCTGGGGCTCTACGACATCGTCAAGCATGCCACGTTCCCCGGTTTCCACTCGATGCCGGTCGACCACGTGACCTTCAATCTTGATGTCTGGAACAGCTTCCCCGACGACATCAAGGCAATCATCGACACGGCAACGCAGGCCTTGGCCCTGCAGACCACTATGACCTTCGATATCGCCAATCTCGAGGCGGCCACCAAGCTCAAGAGCGAAGGTGTGACACTCTACGACTGGAGCCCCGAAGATCGCGCCGCGTTCCGAGCCGGCGCCATGCGTGCCTGGGATGGCTGGGCCGAGAAGACGCCTGAAGCCAAGGCTCTTGTGGAAGCTCACCACGACTTCCTGCGCCGCACCGGCAAGATCGAGTAGTCATCACGGCCACTCCCAGATGACGACAGGCGGGCTCTCCTGGAGCCCGCCTGTCCGCCGCAGCTAGTGAAAACAGGGCAGGGGTCTCAGGCATGACAGATCGCAGGGAGAGCGTGTGGTTGGGTCCGCTTCGCCAGCCGATGCGCAAGCTTATGATCGCCAGCACCATCGCGACGGGGGCTTTGTCGTTCTTCCTGATCACGGGCACCCTGTTCTTTGGCACCGGCATCGGCCTGAAGCAGTTTCTCTCTCCCGGCGAAATACCCTCCGTCGCCCTCACCATGATCGTAGGTTTTGTTGCCCTGCTATCGGCCAGCATTTACTTCTCCGACACGCGCGGCATGATTGAGCCGGAAGCGAAAGGTTTCTTCGATGTGGTCAGCCTGATCTGCTCGCGCCTGTCGATGATCGCCACGGCGGTGATCGTTCTGGTCATGTTTTACGAGGTGGTCTCGCGTTACGTCTTTACCAAGCCGACGCTGTGGGCCAACGAGCTGTCACTCTGGATCGCCGGATTCGTGTTTCTGCTTGCAGGCCTCTACGCCATGCAGCAGCGCAGCCATATTAGGATCTATGTGGTCTATGACCTGTTTCCACGCTGGCTGCAGAAGCTGTCCGACGTCGTCTCGGTGATTCTGATCTGGGCCTTTACCTTCATGCTGATCTGGGGCGGCTACAATGAATCCCGCGACAAGATCCTGCGCTGGGAAACATTCGGCACCGCCTGGGATCCACCGATCCCGGCGACGATCAAGCCCGCCATCTTGTTCATCATTCTTCTTGTCGCGGTTCAGGCGCTTTCCAACCTGATTGCCGACTGGAAAAAGATGCCGGAACATCATTCGCCGATAGATGAAATCGACGAGAGCGAAATCGAGATCATTCGCCGCAGCATCAAGGACTAGATGGATGGATATTGGCACACTGTCGCTGTTGCTGTTGGTCGGTCTCTTCGTACTTCTGGCAATGGGCATGCCGCTCGGCTTTGCGTCCGCTGCGCTGGCCGGTGCCGTGCTGCTGATGAAATTCGGGCCGGACCTTCTGTTCCGCGATTTCGGGCGTGGGCCGTTTGCGGTCCTTGGCCAGGCGATCTATCGCCAGATGACCAATTACGTGCTGATCTCGGTGCCGCTCTTCATCTTCATGGCCGCCTTGCTCGAACGAAGCGGCATTGCCAAGGATATGTATTCCTCACTCAATGTCTGGCTTTCGCGGACCCGGGGCGGTATCGCCATCGTCACCTCGGTCATGGCCGTGATCATGGCCGCCATGTCCGGCATCATCGGTGGCGAAGTCGTGTTGCTCGGACTGATTGCCTTGCCGCAGATGCTGCGCCTCGGGTACAACCAGAACCTGGCCATCGGCACCATCTGCGCCAGCGGGTCGCTGGGAACCATGATCCCGCCCTCGATCGTCCTCATTTTCTATGGTCTGATCACCGAAACCTCGATCAAGGCGCTGTTTACGGCCTCTTTCCTGCCCGGGCTCATGCTGGCATCGTTCTTCATAATCTACATCATCATACGTACCCGGTTGAACCCCGATCAGGCGCCGCTTCCCGAACCCGATCCAAACGACCCTGAAGGCCGTGAGAAGCTGGCCCTGTTCGGCGCTTTCCTCACGATCATGGTAATGGGCGCTACCACTCTGCTGCTGGTAAGGGCCCTGTTCCAGACCGTAACCGGCGGCAATGTGGTGCTGGAGGGAGTGGATCCGATTCCCCTCGGCATGGTGACGCATATTCCCTATTTTCTCGGCATTCTTGTCGCCGGGGCGCTGGCGCTGCAGTTCGGTTTCGGCCGGGAACGGGTGTTGACAGGCTGGACCATGGGCAAGGGGCTGGTGGCCCCCATCGTCGTCATCGGTGTGGTGCTCGGGTCGATCTATGGCGGCATCACCGGCATCACCGAAGCCGCGGCGATGGGTGTCATTGCGGTGTTCCTGATCAGCCTGGCCCGCGGCGAAATGAGTTTCGACGTGGTCTGGGATTCGCTGATGCGGACGATGAAATCGACCGGCACGATCATCTGGGTCACGATCGGTGCAGCCGCACTCGCCGCAGCCTATACCCTGGTCGGCGGACCGACCTATGTCGCCAACCTGATCATCGGAGCCGATCTGCCGACGATGGGGGTCATTTTGCTGATGATGCTGATTTTCCTTATCATGGGCATGTTCATGGATTGGGTCGGCATCGTGCTCCTGATCATGCCGGTGTTCCTGCCCATCGTGCAGCGCCTGCCAGTGGAGGAGATCGGCTTCCTCGGTTCGATCGATCCGAAATATGTTGCGATCTGGTTTGGCGTGGTGTTCTGCATGAACATGCAGGTGTCGTTCTTGTCTCCGCCGTTCGGGCCGGCGGCGTTCTACCTCAAATCGGTGGCGCCGGCCCACATCACGCTGATCGACATTTTCCGCGGTTTTCTGCCCTTCATAGGGCTGCAGCTTCTGGCGTTGGCGATGTTGCTGGTATTCCCCCAGATCGTCACAGTTTTCATCGCCGGCTGATTTTCACGCGGCATTGTCTATCCGGAAGTCGATCGGCTTGTAGCGGAAATTGTTTGACTGCCCGGCGGAGCAGGCGGTCATTGCGATGATCAGATCCATTTCAGCCCGGAAGACGGTTTTCTGTCCTGGTTTGCTCTTCGGCGGCAGCACCTTGATTTCGCCGCTGTCGCTGTCGACCGCCACATGCATGAACACGTTGAAGGCAGTCGGGATCGCATCCGGGCCGATGCCGTAGGGCGCGAGTGCGTTTTCCAGGTTCCCTTGGCAGCCGTGATGCGGGTCCTTGTCACCATAGATGATGCGGAAAGTGTCGCGCGAGCAGGGCGTCAGGCTGAAATCATGCCGGCCAACTTCGTCCTCGACGATCTTGAGCATAGGAACGGAACGGTTCGAATAAAGGATGTCGCCGGTGGTCAGGAACATTCGTCCGGCATAGTCGATCGAGCGGCCGGAGGAGAGATACTCCCTTGTATCCTCCGCATTGTAGGCGACAAGGTCGGAGACCTGCTCGCCTTCCGGATCAACAACTGTGAGCAGCTGACCCTTTTTCAGTTCGAAGGCGGTGCCGCTGCGCGGGGGAATTCGGTTGGTCATCTCAGGCTACTTCCTTGTGTGCAAAGGGGCATTTCCATTCCGGATCGACAGCGCGTCCACTGTACTGACGGGCTTCGGAGGCTTCGCCGTGATCATTGAGCATCGGGTTGATGCTGCCGGCCAACGCCTCGTCGCGCTTGCGGATGATCTCCTTCATCTTGTCGAAACGCCCATCAGCCCTGAGTTTCTCGAACTGCAGGTGCGAGTTGAACACCAGCACCGGTTTCTCAAAGCGCCGCGCGGGGCGCGATGCGTTCGGGTGAAGGCCAATCACAAAGAACGGCTCCCCGCCGACGCTGAGCGAGAAGTGGGGCGATTGCGGATCCGGATCAACGGCCTCACTCCAAGCCTGGCCGCTGACAACGTCCAGATTGTGCAGGCATTGCAGCCGGTTCCACAGGGCCTTTTCGAAAGCCTCTTCATCTAGCCCGTCGGGACCGTCAAAAATTACCACAAATGAGCGCACGATGGGGCTATCGTGGTCAAGCTTGTCACTGAAATCCCGCAGGGCGCGGTGGATCTCCACATCGTCTGTCGCGCTGTCAATTTTGCCCACCGGCAGCACCGATAAGGCGTCACGGGCAAGAGCTGACTTGGCGCCGACGCAGGGAAATTCGGCGTTCTGAATGAATTGCTGAAATGACTTGGAAATGTCGGTCATCGGTACTGGTCTCACTCTCCAAGGGCCTGTTCAGGCAGGTTGCAGAGCTAAACGACTTCCGGGTGAGGAAGTTCCAGAGATTTCTCGCGGCGCCAGGCAGTCAAGTGCTCAGCACTTGATATGCGGCTAACCGATTGGGGAACCAGCAGCGGTGTGCGGCGTTGGTATCCATGCTCAAGACGCTGGAGACACCGCAATGGGAGAGACCCTGTTTGAAATCGAGAACTGGAGAGGCGGCTGGTACTACAAGCTTGGAAGTCGCTATACCGGTCCCTTCAACCGCAGAGATGCCGCCGTCGCCGCCGGGCGCGCAGAGATTGATCCCCTGTTGGCGCCGGGGAGCAGCAGCCTGCGCGCCTCGCTCGCACGTCAGTGTCCACTAACACCGGAATACGGCGCAATGGAACAGCGCGAGCGCGCGGCCTCGCTTGGGATGACATTCAGGCTTCCGGGGATTGGGGGGTATACGTGATCGCCGGGGTTCTCGTCACACTTGCTGCGATCTGCCTGCTGGCCAGCCTCATTCCGCTGCTGCCGTTCGGCCACGGCATGGTCCGTTCTTTCGACTTTGGCAGGCTTCAGGCCATTGCGGTATCTGCACTCGTGATCCTTGCATCGGCAGTTGCCGGGCTGGATAGCAGGGTGCTCGTTGCGGCTGCGCTGATGGCCGCTGTCGCGGGGGCGATCCAGCTTGCCTACGTGGTTCGCTTCACGCCACTTTGGCCGGTGCAGACCGCGCAATTCAAAGGCGGCGAAGCAGCGCCAACTATCTCCGTGCTTGCCTGCAACGTCAAACAGGGCAATCGCGACTACCAGCGCGTTATTGACCTGGTCAACCAGCGTCAGCCCGACGTCGCCGTCTTCATGGAAACCGACCAGGCTTGGGCGGATGCTCTGCGGCCATGTCTTTCGGATTTCCGCGAACGGATCGAGCAACCGCAGGACGACAGTTACGGCATGGTCTTCGCCAGCCGCCTGCCGCTGAGCGAGAGCAAGATCCAGTTCCTGCTCAACGACGAGGTGCCAAGCATATCCTGCGTCGCGCGGCTGCCTGGGGGACGGGACGTCCGCATCATCGCGCTGCACCCTGAGCCTCCCTTGCCTACCCGCGATACACTTGGTCGGGATGCGGAGATCCTTGTGGCTGCCAAGCTCGCCCGCGATGAACCGCTTCCGGTGGTCGTGACAGGCGATCTCAACGATGTCGCCTGGTCGCGTACCACGCGCCGGTTTTTGCGGATCTCCGGACTGCTTGATCCACGCCAGGGCCGTGGCATGTTCAACTCATTTGACGCGCGGTACTGGTTCCTGCGCTGGCCGCTTGACCATATTTTCCACTCGCGCGATTTCCAGCTTGTGTCGATTGAGCGGCAGCAATTTGTCGGCTCCGATCATTTTCCGATGTTTTACCGCCTGGCGCTGACTGCGGAGAAAAGCCGCAACGACCCGCCTTCAGCACCTTCGCGCGAGGACCTCGAAGAAGCGGATGAAGCCGTCGAAGTGGAAAGCAACCGGTCGCGTCCGCCTGCGGGAACTGACTGGGAGTCGTAACACCGGACTGGCAATCGGAGCTGCTGAAGCTACGTCGAGCGGCCCCGCCTCAACTCCGGCAAGGGAGCAACATCGTGAACCTGATCCTGTTGGCCGCCGGGTTTTCCCTTCTTGTGGTGATCGTATTCGATATCGCCTATTCCACGATCAGCGCCAACCAGACCGGTCCTGTGACCACCCGGATCGCCATGGGCCTGTGGACGGCCTTCCGCTTTCTCGCTTCCCGCATGGGCCAGGACATGGTGCTGCGCGTTGCGGGTCCCTTCGTGATGAGCGGGCTGGCACTAAGCTGGATAGCCCTGACCTCTCTTGGCTGGCTTCTCATCTTTCGCAGCGAGGCGAACAACCTTGTGCTCAAGGAGACCGGGGAGGCTGCAAACTGGCTGCAAGCCTACGCCTATGTCGGCAGTGCCCTGTCGACGGTAGGATCTTCCAACGTTCGTGCAGCGACCACGTTATGGGACAATCTGACGGTGGTTGCCGCGGTCAACGGAATGATCGTACTCACGTTGTCTGTCACTTTTGTTCTCAACGTGACCCAGACTGTGGCAGCCGGACGGAGCTTTTCCGCGCTGATCGGAGTGCGGGATCCTGCCGATCCGTCCAATGACGACCTGCTGATGCCCGCACTGGCAGATATTTGTACCCGGCTGAACGCGTCGCCGCTGGCGCTCTACTACACCCCGATGCACGGGAAACGAAGTGTTCCGATGAGCCTCGAATGGCTGGCACGACGGGTGGCGGGCGACACCCAGAGAGCCCACCATTACCGTCAGCTGCTCGGGGAGCTGCCGTATCTCGATATTGATGCCGATTCTGATCCCGACCAGTTCCCCGCGGCGATGAAGGAGTGGGCCTCACGCTTCAGCACGATGAACCGCTGAAGCATGACTGCGTGATCGGCTGTCCGGGTCGCGGGAGCTTCCCGTGACCCGGTCAGCGCTGTGCAAGTCAGATGCCGCCCAAGCAGAGATACTTGATCTCCAGATAGTCCTCGATACCGTATTTCGAGCCTTCGCGACCCTGGCCGGACTGCTTGACGCCACCGAACGGAGCGACCTCCGTCGAAATCAGACCCGTGTTGACGCCGACCATGCCGTATTCCAGCGCTTCCGCCACGCGCCAGACCTTGCTCAGGTCCCTGGCATAGAAATAGGACGCCAGACCGAAGATCGTGTCATTGGCCTGTTCGATCACATCTTCCACGCTGTCGAACTTGAACAGCGGCGCCACCGGACCGAAGGTTTCGTCGCCTGCCACCTGCATTTCGCGGGTGACACCGGTGAGGATTGTCGGCTCGAAGAAGGTGCCGCCGAGCGAATGGCGATTGCCGCCGGTGAGCACCTTTGCACCCTTCGACTTGGCATCCTCGATGTGCTCGACAACCTTGGACACCGCATCCTCGCTGATCAGAGGACCGGTGGTCACGCCCTCGGCGAAACCGTCGCCAATCTTCATTTTGCCAACCGCTGCGGCCAGCTTTTCAGCGAAAGCGTCGTAGACCCCGGCCTGGACATAGATCCGGTTGGCACAGACGCAGGTCTGGCCATTGTTGCGGTACTTGGAGATCATTGCTCCTTCGACCGCGGCATCGAGATCGGCGTCATCGAAAACGATGAACGGCGCATTGCCGCCAAGCTCCATCGAGGTCTTCTTGATCTGGTCTGCGGACTGGCGCATCAGGATGCGGCCAACTTCCGTGGAGCCGGTGAACGTGATCTTGCGCACCTTGTCGTTGGAGCAGAATTCCTGGCCGATAGCCGCACTCGATTTCGAGGTGATGACGCTGAGCAGGCCTTTGGGCAGGCCAGCCTCTTCGGCAAGCTTCGCCATCGCCAGCGCGGACAGCGGGGTCTCGGCAGCGGGCTTTGCAACGAACGCACAGCCCACGGCCAGCGCCGGTCCGAGCTTGCGGGCGATCATCGCGTTGGGGAAGTTCCATGGCGTGATCGAGGCAACCACACCGACGGGCTGCTTTATCACGATGATGCGCTTGTCGTGCTGATGACCGGGAATGGTATCGCCATAGACCCGCTTGGCTTCTTCCGCAAACCACTCGATGAAACTGGCGCCGTAGAGGATCTCGCCCTTGGCTTCAGCCAGCGGCTTGCCCATCTCGGTAGTCAGGATGGCACCCAGATCATCGGCATTGGCAACCATCAGATCGTAGAGCTTGCGCAGGACGGCGCTGCGTTCCTTGCCGGTTTTTGCGGCCCAGTCCTTCTGCGCCACATAGGCCGCATCGATCGATGCCTTTGCCTCCTCGACGCCAAGGTCCGGAAGCGCGGTGATCAGCTCGCCGGTCGAGGGGTTCAGCACGTCAAAGGTCTTGCCGCCTGGTGCAGCTTCCATCCAGGAGCCGGCGACATAGGCCGAGGTTACGAGAAGGCTCGGGTCTTTCAGCATCTCGGTAAGGGGTTTGCTGCTCATAATGCGGTCGCTCCAATTCCTGCATGACTTCACGGACGGACGCTTCGAGAAGGTCCGGTGCTTTCTGGTGCGCCAGAGCCTGAATGGCGGCCGGCGACCGAAAGCGGATGACATTGGCATAGACGCCACACGTGAGCGGGATCAAGTCCTTTTCCTGTTCGCGCGCTTCAAGGTTGCAAAAGTAGCGAGAGATCCGGCGCGCATTGGGTTATGGCTTGTTCCAAAAAAAATCGGGGCCCGAAGGCCCCGATCGATAGTTTTGTATTGTCAGCATTTGCCGGTCAGGCTTACTGCCAGCTCTTGACCAGTTCGTCGTAGTTGATGGTGATCGGCTGTTCTTTTTCGTTCTCGATCTTCAACTGTGGTGCGAGGTTGCCCTTGGAGACGGCATCCGCATTCCAGTACTCCAGGTCATGCTCTTCGGCCAATTTCGGGCCGATGTCACCCTGGACGCCGGCACGCTCGAGGCGTTCCAACACCTTTTCCTGCTCGGCACACAGCGAGTCCATGGCCTCCTGAGCAGTTTTGGCGCCCGACGAGGCATCACCAATGGCCTGCCACCAGAGCTGCGCGAGCTTAGGATAGTCAGGTACGTTGGTGCCGGTCGGTGACCACTGCACACGGGCCGGTGAACGGTAGAACTCGACCAGTCCACCGAGCTTCGGAGCCCGTTCGGTGAAGGAGTCGTGAGCCAGCGTCGATTCGCGGATGAAGGTGAGGCCGACATGGCTCTTCTTCACGTCGACCGTCTTGGAGGTGACGAACTGCGCATAGAGCCAGGCGGCCTTGGCGCGGTCCTCGGGAGTGGACTTCATCAGCGTCCAGGAGCCTGCGTCCTGGTAACCGAGCTTCATGCCTTCCTTCCAGTACACACCATGCGGCGACGGGGCGAAACGCCATTTTGGCGTGCCGTCCTCGTTGACGACCGGCAGGCCTTCCTTGACGAAATCAGCCGTGAATGCCGTGTAGGTGAACATCTGCTGGGCGATTTCGCCCTGCGATGGAACCGGGCCCGCTTCACCGAAGGTCATGCCCTGGGCTGCTGCCGGCGCATATTTTTCCATCCACTCGAGATACTTCTCGATCGAATAGACCGCTGCGGGGCCGTTGGTGTCGCCGCCGCGGGCAACGCAGGAGCCGACCGGACGCGAGTTCTCGTCGACCTTGATGCCCCATTCGTCGACCGGAAGGCCGTTTGGAATGCCCTTGTCGCCATTGCCGGCCATCGACAGCCAGGCATCGGTGAAGCGCCAGCCGAGCGACGGGTCCTTCTTGCCGTAGTCCATGTGGCCATAGACCTTCTTGCCGTCGATCTCGCGGCCGGTGAAGAATTCGGCGATGTCCTCATAGGCTGACCAGTTGACCGGTACGCCAAGCTCGTAGCCGTATTTTTCCTTGAAGTCGGCCTTGTTCTTCTCGTCGTTGAACCAGTCGTAGCGGAAGAAATAGAGGTTGGCGAACTGCTGCGTCGGCAGCTGGTAGAGCTTGCCATCGGGGGCGGTCGTAAACGAGCGGCCGATGAAATCTTCCACGTCCAGGGTCGGGCTCGTCACTTCGGAGCCTTCATTGGCCATCCAGTCGGTCAGGTTGCGTACCTGCTGGTAGCGCCAGTGCGTGCCGATCAGGTCGGAATCATTGACATAGGCATCGTAGATGTTTTCGCCCGACTGCATTTGCGTCTGCAGCTTCTCGACCACGTCGCCTTCGCCGATCAGGTCGTGGGTGACCTTGATCCCGGTGATCGCGGTAAAGGCCGGGGCCAGCACCTTGGATTCGTATTCATGCGTGGTGATGGTTTCCGAAACCACCTTGATGTCCATGCCTTGAAATGGTTGCGCCGCATCGACGAACCATTGCATTTCGGCTTCCTGAGCAGCCCGGTCGAGCGTCGACAGGTCGCCGATTTCTGCGTCCAGGAAGCTCTTGGCTTCTTCCATTCCGGCCTGTGCGACTCCGGCGCTGAACATGAGCGCCATGGCCGCTGTTGATAACAGTAGATGTCTCCGCATTATGGTTTCCTCCCGGCTTGCGAAAACAGAAACGGCGGTATTGCCGTTTCCGGTATGTTAACCCTAGACCAAGCGGAACACGCCGACGGCGTAGACCACGGACAGGGCAAGAGCCCACCACAGGTTCGGACCGACAAGGCCGAGCCAGGCGAGATGGATGAACGCCGATCCCAGCAGCGAAACGAACAAACGGTCGCCGCGCGTGGTTTCAAAGCGCAAGATTCCGACCCGCGGCGATCCGCCGGGGACAAAGTACTCCCAGACCCCCATGCCGATGACCAGCATGAGAATGACAAGAAAGAAGATTGCGGTAGGTCCGGTCCAGGCCATCCATGACAGATCCATAACCCAGCCTCCTCAGACGCGGCCCAGGGCAAAGCCCTTGGCGATGTAGTTGCGGACAAACCAGATCACCAGCGCGCCCGGAATGATGGTGAGCACACCTGCGGCGGCCAGCACCCCCCAGTCGAGCCCGGACGCGGAAACTGTCCGGGTCATGGTGGCGGCAATCGGCTTGGCGTCGGTTACCGTCAGCGTGCGGGCGATCAGCAGTTCCACCCACGAGAACATGAAGCAGAAGAACGCCGCCACGCCGATGCCGCTCGCAATCAGCGGCATAAAGATCTTGACGAAGAATTTCGGGAACGAGTAGCCGTCGATATAGGCGGTTTCATCGATCTCCTTGGGCACCCCCGACATGAAGCCCTCGAGGATCCACACAGCCAGCGGCACGTTGAACAGGCAATGCGCGATGGCGACGGCGATGTGGGTGTCGATCAGTCCGAAGGCGGAATAGAGCTGGAAGAACGGCAGCGCGAACACCGCTGGCGGCGCCATACGGTTGGTCAGCAGCCAGAAAAACAGGTGCTTGTCGCCCAGAAACCGGTAGCGCGAGAACGCATAGGCCGCAGGCAGCGCCACAGCCACCGCGATCACCATGTTCATCACCACGTAGATGATCGAGTTGATGTAGCCGCTGTACCAGGAGGGATCGGTGAAGATGACCATGTAGTTGGCAATCGTCGGATCACGCGGCCACAGCGAAAAGGCTCCAAGGATTTCGGCATTGGTCTTGAAGCTCATGTTGATGAGCCAGTAGATCGGCAACATCAGAAGCACGATGTAGATCAGCGGGACCAGGAAGGAATACCGCGCGATGGCATTGGACCGCCGCGTCCGCCGTGCCATGGCTGCATTGGCATCGAGGCTGGTCTGCGATGCGGCGGGGATGGAATTTGTCATGGTACGCTCTCCCTCAGCCCTTGGCATCGTTGGTGATCATCACGGTGTAGAAGACCCATGACAGCAAAAGGATGATCAGGAAGTAGATCAGGCTCATCGCAGCTGCCGGGCCGACGTCGAACTGGCCAATCGCAGTCTTCACCAGATCGATCGACAGGAAGGTGGTGGCGTTGCCGGGACCGCCGCCGGTGACGACGAAGGGCTCGGTGTAGATCATGAAACTGTCCATGAACCTCAACAGCACGGCGATCAGCAGCACCCGGTTCATCTTCGGCAGCTGGATGAACCGGAACACCGACCAGCGCGAGGCGCCATCGATCTTGGCCGCCTGGTAATAGGCGTCGGGGATCGACACCAGCCCGGCATAGCACAGCAGCACCACCAGGCTGGTCCAGTGCCAGACATCCATGATGATGACAGTCACCCAGGCGTCGAAAGGATCGCTGACGTAGTTGTAGTCGATGCCGATCGAATTGAGCGTATAGCCCAGAAGCCCGATGTCGACCCGGCCGAACACTTGCCAGATGGTGCCGACCACGTTCCACGGGATCAGCAGCGGCAGAGACATGAACACCAGGCAGAACGGCACGCCCAGGCCTTTGCGCGGCATGTTGAGCGCGATGAAGATACCCAGCGGCACCTCGATCAAAAGGATGATTGCCGAGAATGCCAGATTGCGCAAAAGCGCATCGTGGAAGCGCGCGGAAGACAGCACGTCTGAAAACCAGTCGGTGCCGGCCCAGAAGAACTGGTTGTTTCCGAAGGTGTCCT
This sequence comes from Parahoeflea halophila, assembly GCF_900220985.1. GTDB lineage: Bacteria > Pseudomonadota > Alphaproteobacteria > Rhizobiales > Rhizobiaceae > Hoeflea > Hoeflea halophila. The sequence continues at coordinate 63,826 of NZ_OCPC01000005.1, read as the reverse complement.
GTACCGAGTAGTTGACCACCGTCATCAGCGGGATCACGGCCGAAAATGCCACCAGCAGCAGCACGGGCAATACCAGGAACCAGGCTTTGTTGTTCCAGCTCTTGTCCATCTCAGCCTCCCAGCTTTACGCGCCAGTCGTCGGCGTAGACATTGATACCGGCAGGATCGAAGGTGACGTGCGGGTCGGCGGGGACCGACGCGTCTTCATTGAGCACGATCGCCAGCTCGTTCCCCTCGATCATGGCACGCACGATCTTCTGGCGCCCGATATCCTCGATGGCGCGAATGCTTACCGGCATGCCTTCGGTTCCCAGCTGCACGAATTCGGGGCGGATGCCGAGTTCGGTGCGTTTTCCGTCGCCAAGGCTCGCTGCGCCCGGCAGCGCGATCGAATGCTGCCCCAGCTGTGCCCGTGCACCATCCAGCGCGACCGGCAGCACATTCATCCCCGGCGAGCCGATGAAATAGCCGACGAAGGTGTGGCTGGGACGTTCGAACAGCTCCTGCGGCGTGCCGATCTGGACGATCTCGCCGCCATACATCACCACCACCTTGTCGGCGAAGGTCAGCGCCTCGGTCTGGTCATGGGTCACATAGACCATGGTGTGGCCGAAACGGCGGTGCAGAAGCTTGAGCTGCGAGCGCAGCTGCCATTTCATGTGCGGATCGATAACGGTCAGTGGCTCGTCGAACAGGATGGCGTTGACATCGGCGCGCACCAGGCCGCGGCCGAGTGAGATCTTCTGCTTGAGATCAGCGGTCAGGCCCCGCGCTTTGCGATGTGCAATATCAACGAGATCGATCATCTCCAGCACTTCGGCGACCCGGCTCTGCACCTCGGCTTCCGCCATTCCGCGATTGCGCAACGGGAAGGCCAGATTGTCGGCCACCGTCATGGTGTCGTATACGACCGGGAACTGGAACACCTGGGCGATGTTGCGTTCTTCCGGCTGCAGGCCGGTCACGTCCTTGCCGTCAAACAATATCTTGCCTTCGGACGGTGTCAGCAGGCCCGAGATGATGTTGAGCAGCGTGGTCTTGCCGCAGCCCGAAGGTCCAAGCAGCGCATAGGCGCCGCCGTCCTCCCAGGAATGATGCACCTCGCGCAGCGCGTAATCTTCCTCGCGCGACGGGTTTGCCATGTAGGCGTGACGGATATGGTCAAGGTCAATGCGGGCCATGGTGTGTCCTCAAGCCCCCGCTGGTTGGGTGCGAACCGTCTGCCCATTGCGGTCAAAGACCATCAAGTGAGCTGTGTCGAGATGCACATCCATCATCTTGCCTGCGTCAACGTCATGGATGCCCTTCGTCAGCATCACCCAGCGCTGGTCTTCATGAATGAGATGCACATAGCTTTCCGATCCGGTGATCTCGGTCACCATCACCTCGGCGGAAAGTGGTGTGGTGCCGGCGCCGGCGACGAGCGAAAGATTGTGTGGCCGGAAGCCGAGTGTGCATGGCCCGTCTGCCAGATGCGAAAGCTCTGCGGGAACCGGGATGTCGCGCACACCCTGTTTGACGAACATCCCCTGCCGTTTTTCCATTGGCAGCAGGTTCATCGGCGGGTCGGAAAATGTTTGCGCGGTCATCAGGTCAACGGGGTTGCGGAACACCTCGACCGTTGGTCCGAACTGGGTGACCCGGCCTTCGCTCAGCGTCGCTGTGGCGCCCCCAAGCAGCAGAGCTTCGGATGGTTCGGTTGTCGCGTAAACGAAAATGGCACCCGACTCCGAGAAGATCTTGGGCAATTCGGCGCGCAGTTCCTCGCGCAATTTGTAGTCGAGATTGGCCAGCGGCTCGTCGAGCAGCACCAGGCCTGCTTTCTTGACGATGGCGCGTGCCAGCGCGGTACGCTGTTGCTGCCCGCCCGACAGGTTGAGCGGCGTGCGTTGCAGATAGGGCCCGAGCCTCAGAAGTTCCGCTGCGCGGGCCACCTCACGCTCGATCGTCGCCTTGTCAGCACCGGCAATCCGCAGCGGCGAGGCAATGTTCTCGTAAACGGTCATCGCCGGATAATTGATGAATTGCTGGTAGACCATGGCGACATTGCGCTTCTGCACGGCCAGCCCGGTCACGTCTTTTCCATCGCTCAGCACACGCCCGCGTGTCGGTCGGTCGAGGCCGGCCATGATCCGCATCAGGCTGGTCTTGCCCGACAGGGTCGGTCCGAGCAAAACGTTCAGCGAGCCGCTTTCCAGTCTCAGCGATATGTCACTGAGGTGGGTTTCCCCGTTTGCAATCTTGGAGACGTTGTCCAGTTCCAGCATATAGAAGAAGTCCTCCCCAGACTCGCCTCCGGATTGCGGGTCGGACACAGCTTCGACCCGCTTCTTGTGCCTGCCGCGGGTCAGTTTACGTCCTGCATTCCCGAATTCAAGAAAGTTAAAAGGAACCGGAACCGAATGTCAAACGAAAAAAACCGAAACAAAATGCTTATTGCGCATATGCGGATCTAAGCGGTCTTTCGCTCTCGCGCTGCCACTGCAGGACCCCGACCATTGAACCCGATTCAGCGCGGCTTTGACCGGCCCGCGGTGAAACTTCCGGCCCGGCGCCCAACTGAAAGTCTTTCCCTTGCCAGTGCGGCAGGTGGAAAGGACCGCACCCTTCTCGGACTTGAACAATGCGGAATGCCGCTTTAACACATCCATTGGCTTGAGGAGCGCTGGCAACCCGTGCTCGGGCACATGTGAGCAGAGCGTGCATCGCAACATCATTCGACTGGTCATCGCAATCGGCCTGGTAACCGTCCTGGCCGGGTGCACCACCGTGTCCTACTACGCACAGTCGCTCAATGGCCATCTCGAGATCATGTCGGCGCGCCAGAATGTCGACAGGCTGATCGGCGATGCGTCGACAGCCGAGCCGTTGCGGGCGCAGATGACAGTGGCGCGCGACATCAGGCGGTTTGCCAGCGTCGAACTCGATTTGCCTGACAATGCCAGTTATCGCTCTTACGTCGATATCGGCCGGGAATACGTCACCTGGGCTGTTTTCGCGGCGCCCGAATTTTCGCTGATGCCGAAATTCTGGTGTTTTCCGGTGTTTGGTTGCGTCCCTTACCGGGGGTACTTTTCAAAGGCGACCGCGATCAGCACGGCTCGTGAACTTCAGGAGGAGGGGCTTGATGTCCATGTCTCTGGCATCACTGCCTATTCGACTCTGGGCTGGACCAGCGACCCGCTGCTCTCGACGATGTTCGGCGGAGACAAGACCTATCTCGCGGCGCTCATCTTTCATGAGCTTGCCCATCAGCGTGTCTACGTCAATGACGATACCGCCTTCAACGAGGCGTTTGCCGTGGCGGTGGAAACCACAGGGGTAAGGAAATGGCTCCGTGCCAGCGGCGATGAAGCCGCGCTGCATCGCTACGAGGCCGGACTGGAGCGTAGCGCCGATTTTGTCCGACTGGTGGCACGGACACGGGCGGATCTGGCCCGTATCTATGCCGGGCCGGGCAGTACGGACAGCCGGCGCGTCGCAAAATCAGCCGCGATCGACGAGCTCAGATCGCGCTACCGGCACATGCGCGACACCCGCTGGGGTGGGTACTCCGGATACGACGCCTGGTTTGAAGCTCCGATCAACAACGCCAAGCTTGCTGCGACATCGGTCTACAGCGATCAGGTTCCCGCCTTTGTCCGCCTCTTCGAACTCTGCTCTGCCGACTATCCCCGCTTTTATGCTGCGGTTCACCGGCTGGGTCGGCTGGCCAGGGCTGACCGGGCGAGGGCGCTTGAAACTGCTCAGACCTGTGAGTGAAGCTCGGTTTGTCGAAAGCCGTCAGGTGGCATGACCCGGTCGCTGAACCGTGGACCCCGAATATCCTGGCTCCGGTGCCTCTCGCAGGACGGAGAGCATCATCGCGTAAGCCTTCGGCCCGGCGCAATGATTAAGTCTCTGTTTACTATTGGTGGGTTCTTCAAGTGCCGCCAAAGTCTTTGTGACGCATAATCGTCAGCCAGCCTATGATGCTGCGGATTTGCCAGGCGCGATAATTGCAAAATTCACCTTCCAGGGGTAGGCTGAAATAGCATTTCTGTCGTCGCCAGCACAGTTTGGGAAAAGGAATGTAATATTGGTTTCGGACCTCGTCCTTTCCATTTACGATGCCTCCCTTGAGCCTCAGAAATGGCCGGATTTACTGCATTCTCTGGCCAAGTCCATTGATGCTCGAGGAGCCTTTGTTTTTGACATCGAGGTCCGTCACGGGATCGAGAAGCTCAATGCAACCTACTTCAGTTCGAACTACCAGGTGGGCCTTGTTCAAAAGTACCTGACGGATTACCAGGATCTGGAGATGGAAGATCAGGCACTGTTTGCCCGCCATTCCAGGGAGCTGGACGGGATCGAGCTGGTCCGTGACGATGTGCTTGCGCCCAGCCGGGAGGCACTGATGCAGCGGCCCAATGCCCAGGCGATGCGGGATTACGGCATATTCTATCGCATGGGAGGCTTGCTCAACAAGGACAAGACCTCCGTTGATCGCTTCGCACTGCAGTTTTCGGAATCGGTCGGGTTCCCCACCGGTGAACGTCTCAAGAAGCTCAACAGCATCTTGCCGCATATGGCCAAGGCGCTCAATATCGGCCGCCACACCAGCCGTCTGAACCAGAGCCTGGATATTTTATCTGATGGCTATAACGGTCTGCGGGTGGGGATTGCGCTCCTGGATCATCGTGGCGAACTTGTTTTTGCCAATCACGAGTTTCAGCGTCAGATGGAGGCTTTCGGTGCTTTTCACCTCAGCCCGGACAAACGGCTCCTTGCCCGTCTGGAAGACGGCGCCAATGGATTGGCCGAGCTCTTGAGCGACATTCAGGCTCATGGCCGCTTTGGCGCGCGACCGCGCAAGGAAGCGTTGATGCACCCAATCAACCATCACGAAAGCGCGCTTTGCATCGAAGTCTGTCCGCTCACCAGGCCCGATTTCTTCAACGGTGAACGGCTCAACGGTTATGCCTTGTTCTCGCTCGACACCAGTCTCGCCATCCATGTCGATACCGATGCGATGGCACAGTTCTTTTCCTTGACCCGCAGCGAGACGGAGGTTCTCGGGCTGTTGGCGAAAGGCATGACCAATGCCGAGATTTGCGAGCAGCGCAATCGTTCGCTCGAGACGGTCAATACCCAGGTCAAATCCGTGTTGCAGAAGACCATGGCCTCAAGCCGGTCGCAATTGATGCGCGTCGCCCTGCAATATTCACGAAACATCTTCTTCCAGGACGACCCGGAGGGCGGCCCCGTCACCCGTTTGGGTGATGGGCGGGGACTTGCAACCAGCTAAGCCGAAATCAGTATCAGGACCGAGAGTTTGACATCAAGCAGGAAGTGACCGGCAGCAAGGCTGCTTTATCAGAAAGGAAGAGACGATGACCCGCGTAACCTTCCCCATGATCATGTTTGCAGTCTGTGTTGCGGGATTTACCGCTTTCTGCGCCAACGTTGTCCGAGCGGCGTCACCCTGTACGGACGAAGTGCTCTGTCTGGATCAGAACTGGACCCAGGCCGACCGGGCCTTCTGGTATCGTGCCAGCCAGGGGTCGAGGCTCATCCCGCTGGCCTGGATGCGCGCGCTGGAGGAGGCCGACAGCGAGGAAGCCTTCCTGTCGCCAGACAACATCACTCGGTACGGGTATCTTCAGGAGCCGGCTTCGAGCTACAATCCCTACGGTCTGCCCGTCGGTTTCGTCGTAGATCATGACCGCTCAAGAAGCGCCGACATCATGTGCCAGACCTTGCCGGCGATCTGCGCTGGCCGTGTCATGCGGCAGGAGTGGCTGGGGCTCAACTGTTCGGCCTGCCACACCACCGATATCCGGTTCGGGGGCAAGACCGTCCGCGTCGATGGCGCGCCGACGCTGGCCGACTTCCAGACCATGCTGGAAGACCTGCACGCAGCCTTGCTGGCGACGTCTGTCGACGAGAGAAAGCTTGAGCGCTTTGCAACCCGTGTGCTGGGCGCGGGCCACACCGGCCAGGCTCGCGAGGCGCTCCAGGCCCAGATTGCCGAACTGGCGGTCTATCGCGGCAGGCTGCTGGCGATGAACCGCTCCGATGTTCGCTACGGCTACGGCCGGCTCGATGCGCAGGGGCACATTCTCAACAAGGTTGCGCTCGTCGGGCAGGGCGGGGACCTGCACCAGTCTGTCAGATCCAACGCGCCTGCAAGCTATCCGCATGTCTGGAACACGTCCCAGCAGGACAAGATCCAGTGGAACGGAATTGCCGGCGAGATCGTCAAGCTGCCGATCTTCGGCAAAACCACGGATGTTGGTGGCCTGGTGCGCAACGTCTCTGAAGTCATCGGCGTGTTCGCGCATGTGGAGATCAGTCCGCGGTGGAAACCGGCATTCCTCGGGTATGAATCAAGCGTGCGTGTGAAGGAGATGATCGATCTCGAGCAAACCCTGGAGAAGCTAGGTTCGCCGGTCTGGCCCGAAGCGGTGTTTGGCTCCATCGACGCGGACAAAGCAACGCGTGGCCGCGCCCATTTCGTGGAAAAATGTGCCCAATGCCACGATGATCTGGCCGTTGGCGACATTACCTCGCCGATCAAGGTCAAGATGTCGGGTGTTGAGGAGGTCGGCACGGACGTCATGCTGGCCTGCAACACGCTGTTGCACCGTTCCAATGCGGGTCTCTATGAGGGACGGAAATTCTTCATCGTCAAGGGAGAGAAGATCGAGAGCCAGGACAGCACCACGCTGATGCTCAAGAATGCAGCCGCCGGCGTGGTTGTCGGTAAACTCGATGAGTTGCTCGAAAGCGTGGTCGGTGATGTCGTTGACGGCGTCAGGACGGCACGGTTTGAAGCGGCCCTCTCTGCTGAGGCCGAGTATCTTCCAGGGGCTCTTTCGCCGGAGAAGAAAGCCTTGGCGGAACAATGCCTCAAGTCCCAGGAAGCAGCCACCGAAAACTCGATCGTGGCTTACAAGGCGCGTCCCCTGAACGGGATCTGGGCCACGGCTCCCTATCTGCACAACGGCTCGGTACCCACACTCCATGATCTCTTGCTGCCGTCGCATCTGCGGACTGTCCTGAGGCAGGGGCAAACCATGGCAGCGCCTGGCCCCGACCAGCGACCCTTGAGCTTTCACGTAGGCAGCCGGGAATTCGATCCGGACCGTGTCGGGTTCCGCACCGACGATGCTGCGGTTGCCCTGTTGAGCGATGGCACCGAGGTGCCGCCGTTCCGCTTCGAAGTGGTCGATGACGAGGGCAATCCTGTGCCCGGGAACTACAATTCCGGCCATGAGTACGGCACGGCCGATCTCAGTGAGAATGAGCGGCTGGACTTGCTGGAATATCTCAAGACGCTCTGACGCCTGCAGTCTCGCGCTGCCTGCAAGCCGCCGGCCAACTCGGCGGCTTTTGCTGTGAGCAACGCTGCCGCCTGTCATTGCGGCCGGGCAGTTTTTGAATCCATCCCCATAACGGGTGACGTGAAACGGGCGGCAGTTTGATCTTATTCGAAGTTGACATCGTTCATTGAAAGTTCAACGAGCGATCACTCAAGGACAAAATTGTCGGTGAGATGCAGGAGGAAAGAAATTTGGCCATCGACAGGAAATGAATTTCCGTTCGGCTGTGACAAACATTGTTCGACCTCTTGTCTTTTAGCTTTCTCAGGGTCACTATTACACCCTCAAGCGGTCTACAATTCTTGCGTCATAAGCTTTCCCAATTTCGGTTCCCCCGTGGAGCCTTAACATTGTGAGGCCTATCATGAATATGCAGAACGAAGCCCGAAGCGGCCTGCTCGTCAAAACATCCCTGGCCATCCTGGTCTCCGGCACCTTCCTGATGTCGGGAGCGCTGGCGCAGGATTCCGATGATGGCTTTGGTGGTGACGACGGTGCTCCAACCACGCCGCCAGCCTCCGAAGCGGAGTTCGACGATTCCCAGAATTTCGTTCCGCTCTCGGAGCTCCCGGTGGAGGATGTCTACATCAAGGAGGCTGCCAATCTGAGTGAGGCGGAGGCGAGGGAGCAGCTTACGGCCGTGTCTGTCACACCCGATGGCAAGATCGAGGAACTGGCGCCCGATGATGCCGCGCTGAAGGCAATGCTCGAAATGGTCACCACGCTGGAAGAGGGCAGTGAGGGCGACACGTCAGCGCTTTCGGAACCCGGCTCAAACGAGGAAAGTGACTCTTTCGCCGAGCTGTCCAACCCGGCCGAAAGCGTGATCGGCGCTGATACAAGGGTGCAGGTCAACAACACCACCGCCTATCCGTTCCGCACCATGGGGCGAATCGGTATCGGGTGCACCGGAACACTGATTGGAAAGCGGCACGTTCTGACCGCCGCTCACTGTGTCTACAACATCCGCACCGACAAATGGTATTCCAACCTCAAGTTCTCGCCGGGCCAGAGCGGCGCCTCACGTCCCTACGGTGAAATCGACTGGAAACGTGCCATTGCGGTCAAGGGCTGGACCAAGAACCACCAGCGCAATTACGACTACGCCATGATCGTCCTGAAAAAGGACATCGGCAATCAGCTTGGCTGGCTTGGCTATGGCTGGAAGAACCCGATGCCGCGCTACAACATCAACATCAACGGCTATCCCGGCGACAAGCCGTTCGGCACGATGTGGCACTCGTTCTGCAAGATGAGCATCGTCACAACCTATCGGCTGTACTACCCCTGTGACACCTTCGGCGGTAACAGCGGCAGCGCCGACTATGTCTACTTCAAGAGCTCCAAGAAGCGGATCATCTACGGCATCCACGCTTATGGCGTGGACGGCACGGGTCTCAACGGTGGTACCCGCATCCGCAAGCCGGTGTTTGAAAACCTGAAGAAGTGGAAGGCCAAGTACTAGGCTCCTTCCGGGAACCGGCGCGTCAGAGCCTTTCCAATTCGATCCGGCGCGCCGTGTCCGAGGTATTGAAAGACCGAGGAGTGTTCCATGCCCGTGACAACCAGATTGTCGCATTTCATCAAAGCCGCAGGCCTCGGCCTTGTTGCTTCAGCCGGCTTTTTGCCGGCAGCAGCAGCCTCGGACCTGGTGGTTGAGGAAGATGCGATCATCTCCCTGGCCGGCTCACCTTATGTCAATGAGGTTGCTGGGGAAGTTGATGCGGCAGGGCGGCCATCGCTGTCGTTGACGGTTACCTTCATCAGTCCCTGCGTTATGGAGGCGGGCGTGGAACCGGTTCTTTATGCCTCGGCTGAAGATGGTCCCTTTGTTCTGGTGTTGAGGCAGAAAGCCTCCGAAGCCGGCTGCCCCGACATTGCCAGACCGGTGGATGGGAAAATCCGCATCCTGCTTCCCGCCAACGTCAACGGTCAGGGTATATACCTGGTCGCCAAGCCCTGGCGCGGGAATGCGGAGGGGCGTTCGGACCAGCCCATCATGTTCAAAAGTTCCGGAACCGGCGGCCACGATATCGTTCTTGAAGCAAACCGCGATCCAGAGGCTCGGCTGCCCCGCATGGAGGTGTCAGGTGTAGGTGCCGACGCGGACGGCGGTTACCGGATCACAGCGAAAATGGCGCTTGGCGGCTGTGCTGCGGAAGATGTCGGGCTCAATCTGTTCGAACTCCCCGACCGCGATGGCACGCCGGTGGCAGATGTTCTGCTCGCCACCTTGCCGGCAGCTTGTCAGCCAGAAGATGCCGCCTCGGATCTGACACTCTCCATCCGTGCTCCCGCACGCGGGTTTGCACGCATTGTGATGGTGCTCAACGAAGCTGTTCCACAGCCTCGCGCCATTCCATGAACTGTAATTTTGGGAGAAGGACCATGATGCATCTCGTGAAAAACAGCAGCCGGCCTGTCGGCGCGGCATTCCTGCTGGCGGGCGGCCTGTTGCTCACCTCACCTGCGGCCCAGGCCGCTGAGGACGAAGAAGCACCCTTTATGGGCAGTTCCGAAATCAGCGATGAGTTGCTCGAAGCCCGCAAGAAACTGGCGGAAGCCGCGGAGGCCAGGCGCCGGGAGCTGCTGAAAATGACCTTCGAGGAGTTCCGCGAAAGTCTCTACAAAGAGCCGGGCGAGAACGGCAAGTTCATCGTCAATGGCGACACCGCGATCGCCAATGAGAAACAGTTGCGGGAATATTTTGCCCGTCTCAGGAACGAAGCTGCAAACAGCGTGGATCCGAAGGTTCCCGAGCTTGCAGTGATAACGGTCGGCGGCCTTGATGCGATCTGGAGCCAGTCGGAAAGACGGGCGCTGAGCTACTGCGTCAGTCTTTCCTTCGGCAGCCGGTACCAGCAAACGGTGGAGGCCATGCGCCAAGCGGCTACGGCATGGGAAGCTGCGGCCGACCTGAAATTCATTCATCGACTGGACCAGGACGCCAGTTGCACGCCGAACAACACCAGCGTCGTGTTCGATGTCCGGCCGGTCAGCGGCGGCCGCTATCTTGCTCGGGCTTTCTTCCCCCATGATGCCCGCCCCGCCCGCAACGTGCTGATCGACGATTCAAGCTATACGCTGGATCCCATGCGCAAGCTCAGCTTGCGCGGGATCCTGCGCCATGAACTGGGCCATGTCATCGGCATCCGCCACGAGCACACGCGGCCCGATTCAGGCACCTGCCACGAAGATGATAATTGGCGCCCGGTTACCGACTATGACGCCTTCTCGGTGATGCATTATCCGCAGTGCAATGGCCAGGGCGACTGGTCCTTGACGCTGACCCATCTCGACAGGAACGGCATTGCCTGCCTCTACGGCCCCGCGGCAGGTTTCACCATCGATCCCACCGTATGCCAGCCGCCTGGTGCCGCAGCGCCGACCCAGACCCTCGCCTTCGAGGATATAACGGTGGCCGCAAACAAGGATTGGGAACCGCAGGGCCTGCCGGTCCCCGTCAAGGGTGGTTCCGAGTTCTCGGCCGTCATGAGCGGGACCGGTGATCCGGACCTCTATCTCAAGTTCGACACCCCCGCCAGCCGGGCGGATTATGACTGCCGGCCCTACACGGATGGTGCCGATGAGAAATGCGTTGTCGATGTCCCGGCCGGCGCATCGCGTGCCTATGTCATGGTGCGGGGCTACGAGGCGGCGACTTTCAATCTTGCCATTACCTATATGAAACCCTGATCGACCGAGCGGGAGGCTCTCATGCGAACGCAGGCTGCTTGCAACCCCAGACGGGCAATGCCCCTTACACTCTCCGCGGGACTGGTTCTGGCTGGCCTTTCGCTGGCCCAGGCAGCAGAGATCACGGCGGCCGATCGCTCGGAATCCATCCAGGGAATCGCGGATGTGGCTTTGCCGGTGAGCTGGCGCACCGTCGACAGCGGCGATTATCGCTTCGAGACCGACCTCGAGAATCTCTATGTCGCCCTTTACAACACGGTCAACCTGCCGCTCACGCTGGTCGACGATCCGCAGCTGGCAGCCCAGCCCATCGTCAATTTGTTCCGTGCGGAAGGCATCTATTTCGGCCGCTCCTTTTCCGTCCGGCTGGATGCGCTGCTGTGTGATCTGAACCCCTCCGTGTGCAAGCGGGAACGTGTGCCTGCCGATCCGGAAGCCATTCGGTCCGCCATTGGCCACGTGGGCGGCTATGTCGCCTCCAGGGGTGTTTGGTCGCAGGATGGATCGGTGCCTTTGGTCGTCCCGGAAATCAGCTTCGAGGTCGGGGCGGCGATCGTGGAGCAGACCTTCCGGCCCGAATTGCTTCAGCAGGACACCATCGAACAGCAATTCACATCGGTGATAGACGGGGTGCCGAGTGTCGACTGTTCCGACTGGAACCGGTCCTGTTTCGAGGTGACGCAGCGGCTCAACCGGGTGTGGTTCGATCCAAAACGGTCAGCCGAAGAGCATGGCGGAACCATCAAACTGCCAAAAGCCGAGCTGGTCGCCGAGCTCGCGATCCACGAACTGGGAAGCACCGGCCTGCCGGAGAAGTTCTCCGATGCCCGGTTTAAGAAGCAGATTGTGGCCAGCAATGTCAGCACCTCGCAACGCTTCAGCCCGGCCTGGCAGGAAGTGCTGAGGGAGTTTGGTGCAGTGGAACTGCTCACGACCGCGCTTGCCGACAACATTACCTCGGTCAATTCGGTCCGGCCGCAGACAAGCCACATAGAAGGGGATGGCGATGCTGCCCCGGCCAATTCCGGTCAACCTGAAAACCCCGGTGTTGTCGTGGCCGGCCTGGACCCCTCCGACACCGAACTTTTTGACCTGATCAATCATCCGTTCAAGCATTCGGATCAGCCGTTTCCCGACTACCTGAAAAGGCCGGTGGGGATCACGGTGTTCGATTTTGCATTTGACAGCCAGCATTGCGGGCTTGCCGGCCATGTCGACCTCGACAACAGCCTGTGGCCGTCACATCAGCCCCAACTGGACCGGGAGCGCACGACCGATTGCGGCGCGCCGTCATCGGAACCCGCCAACAAGGCGCACGACCACGGCACACATGTAAGCGGCATCATTGCGTCCAGCTTTCAGGGCAAGGGTCATGTGGGCCTCAACCCCTTTGCCAGGCTCAGATATGTTCCGCTTGATCAGCCGGCGATGCGTGACGCCCGCTACACGCAGCAAATCCGCAGGAAGATCCGCGACATCTCCCTGGATCAGGATCTCGAGACCACGGGCATCGTCAACATCAGCTGGAACTATCAGCGGAATTTCAACGGCCACGATGCGATCAGGCAGTCGATCGAGGAAAACGACGAGGTGATGCTGTTCGTGGTTGCTGCCGGAAATGACCGGCAGGACCACTTGGCCGGTTGTCACTATCAGCCGGCCTGCTTCTACGCTTTGGACAATGTGCTGACAGTGGTCGGTCTCGACCGTGATCCTGACAGGCCGGGCGTGTGGGTTGCCACGGAGGAACAAGGGTCCAACACCAATCCGGAATTCGGTATCGGTGCAATCGCGTCCGATATCACCAGCACAGTTTTTGGGGGCTACACAGCACCCATGAGCGGCACCTCCCAGGCGACCCCGCAAGTGGCCGCCGCCGCTTCCCTTATCCAGTCACGGTTTGAAGCTCAGTTTTCGGTCGAGCAACCACGGCTGCTTCCCATCCGCATCAAGAACCGCCTGATCTATACCTCCGACCTGTTCCCCTCGATCAATGGCCAACTCAAGGGGGGACGGCTGAATGTTTCCCGGGCTCTGGATATGGGCCGGGCCCATTTGACGCTGGAGCGTGGAGGAGTGGTGGAGCATCATCCCGGCAACCTGCTCGACGTGCCGTCGATGGGTGCAATCCCCTATATTGAGTGCCTGACCGGGCCACGGGGCGATGTCCTTCAAATCCGTCTGCGTCACCTGCGCCGCCTCGAATACGATCCCGTGCGCCGCAAGTACGTTGCGATCTATCAGGCCCAGGATGAAAGCCGCGATACGCCGTTGATCCGCGTCAGCGATTGCCGTCTGACCACCCGCTACAACGTCGCAACCTTCGATTCCGACGAAGCCGATGGCGAGCTGTCATTTCAGCTGCGCGATATCCGCAGCTACATTTCACCCATGTTTTGAACTTGGGTCGCAGGTTCTGATGTTGGAGTTGTAAGACAGGAGCAGGAGCGTTGAGGATACAAGGTGTGGCCCGCATTGCAGCCTTCGCATTCGCATGGAGCCTGTGCATTGCACCCTTTTCCCTGGCCCAGGACCCGACGGAGCCTGCCACCCCGCGGGCGGCGCAAGTCACCGGGATCGTGCTGGATGTCAATGAGCCGCTTTCGCCCCTTGTCGCCAATGTAGAGGGCAGGGCCTTCTGGCAATGGGAATATTCGCATCCGGGCGCCAACTATCTTCGTGTTCAGTTCCGTCCGGTCGGGCTAGACGGCGCAGACCTCTCGGCAAGCCTGTCGTTCTGGGACCAGTCCGGTCGTCTTGTTCGCAGGCTCGGTCTCGAGGAGCTGCGAAAGGACAGACTAGTGTGGAGCGATGCTGTCGATGGGGATTATGTGCTTGTTACCTTCAGGGTCACCAATCCCGGTCCGGACACCGCGATCGAGATCCGGCGGGTAGCAGTTCAGAATGAAACCAGTGCCGCCCTCTCGATCATCGGGGATGACGACACGGAAAAAATCATCTTCTACAAAAACAGCCCACTGGTCTGGGAGTTGCAGTCTCCCGTTGCACGCCTGTTGCTGATACAGGACCACCTGACCGCCTCCTGCACCGGCTTCATGGTGTCGGACTCGATGATGATGACCAATTTTCACTGTGTCCGGTCTCAGCTCGAATGCGACGACATGAAGGTGCAGTTCAACTATCATGAAACCGAACTTGGACGCATCGGTGAAGTCACGCAGCGCGACTGCATTGGCTTTGATCCGCAACTCACCAGCGAGGAACTGGACTATGCCCTTGTCCGCGTCGAGGGCGATCCGGGCGCCCAGTTCGGCACCATTTCGCTCGACGCACTTGCCGGCGAAGCCGCCACGCCGCCAGCCGGCGGTAACCCGGTTCTGATCATTCAGCACCCGGCTGGCCTGCCAAAGAAGATCGCCCGCACCAATTGCATGATTGCCGAGCTCCCGGTTGATGGCCTGGCGCCGGACTCGGATTTTTCCCACAGCTGCGACACGCTGGGCGGATCTTCCGGCTCCCCGGTCTTCAACGAGGCGGGAATTCTGGTCGGGCTGCATCACTACGGCTTTGCAGAAGGGGGCAGCTGGTCAGAAAACCGTGCGATCCGGATATCGAAGATTATCGGCGAGCTGGCTGACAGGGGCATCCGGATCGATCATTGGCCCGCATCGGTCCCGGGCGACGGCCCCGGGGAAACAGCCGAAGCTGACCGGTGACCGTCACGCACGGCAATGGCCGAGATCAGCGGCCTCTCAGCGCGGCAGGTCCCAGAGGTCGACCAGCGCGAGGGAGAGTGCCGGGAAGGCGATCAGGATGGCCAGCCGTATGACATCCGCCAGGATGAACGGGCCCACGCCGGCATAGATCGTGCCGAGTTTCGTGTCGGGCAGCATGGCCTTCATGACAAAGACATTCATGCCGATGGGGGGTGTGATCATCCCGATCTCGATCACCATGACCGTCAGAATACCCCACCAGATCGGATCGTATCCGTAGCCGAGGATCAGGGGGAAGACGAAGGGAATGGTGATCACCATCGATGAGATGGTGTCGAAGATCGCGCCCAGGATCAGGTACATCACCATCAGCAGGATCACCACCCAGATGCCCGGTAATCCGGTGTCGCGGATTCCGCTGACGATGATTTCCGGCAATCCGGAGAGCGTCACCGAATAGGTGAAGATCGAGGCGCCGATGATCATCAGGTAGATCATCGAGGTGGTTGCCGCGGTGTCGCGCAGCGCTGCCCAGAATCCTTTCAGGGAAAGGCGGCGGCGTAGAACGGCAATCAGGAAGGCGAGGAAGGCGCCGACAGCAGCAGACTCGTTGACCGAAAAGATGCCGGCATAGATTCCGCCGGTCACCACGATCATCAGAAGAACCGCAGCCCAGCCGTTCCTGAGCGCTTTCCAGCCCTCTGACCAGGGCAAGACGTCGCCCTCGGGAGCCAGCGCCGGGTTGCGACGGACCAGGATGATGATGGTGACAATGTGCAGGCCCACCGCGAGGATGGCGGGGATCAGCGCCGCGACGAACAATGTCTTGACGAACTGCTCTGTCAGCACCCCGTAAAGCACCAGGATGATCGAAGGCGGGATCAGCATCCCCAGCGTGCCACCGGCCGCGATGGATCCGGTTGACAGCCTCTCCGAATAGTTCCTGTTCATCATCTCGGGCAGGGCAACGCGGGTCATCGTGGTTGCCGTGGCGATCGATGACCCGCAGATCGCACCGAAACCGGCACAGCCGCCAATGGTCGCGATCGCCAACCCGCCGCGCACATGCCCGATGAAGGCATAGGCGATGCGGTAAAGATCCGCCGACAGGCCGCCAAAGGTGGCGAAAGCGCCCATGAGCAGGAACAGCGGGACGACCGCGAGTTCGAGACTGGCGACCTTGCTGACAGTCTCGGTCCCGAACAGCGACAACGCCGGGCCGAAGCT
Source organism: Parahoeflea halophila (assembly GCF_900220985.1). Lineage (GTDB taxonomy): Bacteria > Pseudomonadota > Alphaproteobacteria > Rhizobiales > Rhizobiaceae > Hoeflea > Hoeflea halophila. The sequence continues at coordinate 47,862 of NZ_OCPC01000005.1, read as the reverse complement.
GCCACGGATCAGGCCGAAGGTCAGGACTCCGGAAATCCCCATAGCCACGCCGATTGGCACATGGATGAAGATGAGGAGAAGCATCAGGGCCATGCCGAGCAGGCCAATGGTTGCGGGATCCATGTCTTAGTCCTGATGTTGGGCAGCGGGTTGACCGAGGATTTCGGCGATGATGACGAAAAGCTGGGCGGGAATGCAGGCCCAGAAACAGATGCTGGCAATCCACCACCACGGACCGATCGGCATGTTGAGGACCATGGTGGCCTGATGATTGTCGCTCACGCGCATTGCGTGAAGTGTCACGAAATAGGCAATGAACAGGAACATAGCACCGGTCAGCACCGCGCCGAGCACTTCCATGGCCCGGTTGATGCTTTCGGGCAGGAAGCTTCCAAGCACGGTCACCTTGATCTGGCGGCGTTCGAGCAGACCGGCTGGGAAGGATGACGCGATGATGATGATCGTCAGCAGGCTGGCCAGATCGTGCGCGCCGCGGATCGGGCGTCCGGTGATTTCCCTCACCACGATATCGGCGACGGACATCGCCGCAACCAGCAGTAGAAACAGCACGCCAAGGGTGGCCGCCCCGCGAGACATGAGCATGAAGGTCCGTTCCAGTTTTTTCATCGTCAGTCCCTGGTTTGACCGCAAGGGCCGAAGGCAAGGCTGCCTCCGGCCCTGGTAAGCGCCTTAGCGCGTGCGGATGTCCTCAAGCTTGCCTTTGAACGTCTCCAGCAGTCCGGGTGTGGCCGCAGCGGAAACCTGGTCGATGACCGGCGCAACAGCTTCATCGATACGCGCACGATCTTCTTTTGAGGGGTAGACAACACTGTGTTCGTCGCTGGCTTCCCATTGCTCCAGATTGCGGGCAACCGCAGGTGCGTAGGATTCGATCTGGTTGTCCGCGATGATCTTGCCGCTTTGCGCCAGCAGTTCATTGACCTCTGCCGGCAGATCCTCATAGACGCCGCGATTCATCACGATGGTAAACACCAGCACACCCAGCTTGGCGGCGTAATGGTTTGTCGCCACGTCCGAAACCCGGAAGGTCCGGGCAACCGAGGGGTCTGTCAGCGCACCGTCAAGCAGCCCGCGGTCAATTGCTTCCGCCATCTCTCCGGCGGAGGCATTCTGCGGAACTCCGCCAAGGGCTTCAATCACCGCAGTCTGGATCTGTCCGGCGACACGGAAACGCTTGCCGGCAATGTCGTCGAAAGATCTGATCTCGGGTTTGGAGTGCAGCATGTAGGTGTCCGAGGTGTAGATCGCGACGACGTAATAGTCCTCGTAACCGCTCAGCTTGCCTTCCTGATGAAGTTCGAGCGCTGCAAGGGAACCTTCCTTGACATTGCCGATGAAGCCTGGAAGTTCGAACATGTCGAAATCCGGATAGACCCCTGGCGTATAGGATGGGACGGTCAATGCCATGTCGGCCACACCGTCGGCAACCATCTGCGCCTGGGCCAGCGGGCTTCTGCCCAGAGTGCCGCCGGCGTAGAGCTTGATCGAAACATCGTGGGGCGCAGCCTTTTCGTTGAACCAGTCGATCCACGGCTGGTAGACCTTGGAAACGGTGGGCGACGCCGCTGGTACGAATACCGAGAATGCGAGATCCTTTGCCTGCGTCGCGGTTGCACCAAGAGCCACGACAGCTCCTGCCAATAGGTTTGTGATAACTCTGTTCAACATGGTTTCCTCCCTGGTTGATTGATTTTGGTTCTGCCAAACCCGCTTCTCCTCCCGGGAAGCATGGCCTGCAGCGTCATTCAGTCAGTCGTGCTTCATTGCTCCTAGACCTTCCGATGCAGGTGCATTTGAGATTGCGGCCGCCTGGCCTGGCATGGCCATGTCTTTCGTTGATGGCGTAGGTCGGGAAGGTCATTCGCCGCGTCCGACGACAAAGGAAGCGATTGTGGTGGTCGAACCGCCAATGTTCAGCAGGCCGACCCGTCTCGCGTCTGCCACCTGGCATTCATCTGCGCGACCCGTCACCTGCCGGTATCCGTCGAGCATCATGCGCACACCGGTAGCACCGACCGGGTGGCCAAGCCCGATCAGCCCTCCGGAAGGGTTGACCGGCAACCTGCCGTCGGCGGCAATCACGCCTTCTTCCACGGCCTTCCAGGCTTCGCCGGGCTCCGTAATTCCGAAACAGTCGATGGCCGCATATTCCGTCATTGCAAAACAGTCGTGGGTCTCGATCGCGTCAAGCTGATAGGCATCGGCAATGCCCGCCCGGTCAAAGCACTCGCGAATGGCTTGGTGAACCTGGGGAAGAACGAAACGGCTGTTGCGGCTTTCCTGCAGTTTTTCGCTCAGAAGCATCGGCGCCGTGCGATGCCCCCAGCCGTCGATCCGGGCCAGATCCGACAGTTTCAGGCCGCGGGTCTTTGCATAGTCGTGCGCACGGGCCTCTGACGCCAGGAAGATAACGGCGGCTCCATCGGTAACCTGTCCGCAGTCGTTCCGGCGCACACGGCCCTCGATCACAGGATTGGCTTCATCATCCTCCGTGAAGCTCTGATCGGAGAACTGCCAGTTGCGGGTCTGTGCAAAGCGGTTGCGCTTGCCGTTGGCATAGTTGATCCGGGCAATCTCACCGAGGTGGTGGTAATTCACATATCCGTACTTCTCCGAGTAGGCGGTGATCAGATCCGCGAATGCCGCCGGCCAGACATACTGGGCATCGGTCCATTCCCGGCCGGCCCATGCGGCTGCCCCCAGGTATTCGGCGGCCCGCCGGCCGGGCACATTGCGCATGTACTCGACGCCCAGCACGCAGACCAGGTCGTAGCGCCCCGCCTCGATTTCGGCTCCGGCGGCCAGAATGCCCATCGACCCCGAGGCGCAGGCGGCTTCGTGGCGGCTTGTCGGTACCCCGGACAGATCCGGGTGCAGGGAAGCCACCATGCCGCCCAGTTGCCCCTGATTGCAGAACAGTTCGGCGGTGAAATTGGTGACATGGACGCTCTGGATGTCCCGGGCTTCAAGGCTGGTGGCCTCGAGACCTTCCATCAGGCTCTCAGCCATCATGGCGTCGATGCCCAGTCCCTCCCGGTGCCAGTTGCGGGCGAAGTCGGTCTGTGCGCCGCCGAGGATGTAAACAGGATCAGGCATGAACAGCGTTCCCTTCTTCGGCCAGTTGTCTGGTGAGTGTCTTGCGGTCGAGCTTGGCAAGCGGCGTGCGTGGCAAGGCCTCGACAAGGATCAGGCGCTCCGGCCATTTGAACTTAGCCATCTGCTTGTCGTTGCAGAAGCGTTGCACCGTCTCGAGGTCGAGGGACGCGCCTTCTTCCAAGGCTGCAAACAGGCAGACCTTCTCGCCCATCTTGGCATCGGGGTAGGCTGCAACGGCGACTTCGCGTACGCGTGGCAAAGCCGAAAGCAGCCCGTCCAGCTCGACTGGTGAAATCTTCATGCCGCCGCGAACGATCAGCTCACGCGACCTTCCGTGGAAACGGATGAGGGTGCCGCATTCGGAAATTTCGAACAGATCTCCGGTGGCGAAGAAGCCTTCGGCGTCAATTCTGTCGTGGCGAACCCCACCGCGGTCAAAGTAACCCGGCATCAGTGCAGGACCGCGAATATGCATCTCGCCGATGCTGCCTGGCGTCGTCAGCGGGGTTCCGGTTGCCGGGTCGACAATCCTGAATGTTCCGCCATTGGCTGTCCGGCCGTCCGGCCGGTCTGTCCAGCATTCGTCCCCGTCACGGGGAAAGAAGCTGGCGCGCTTGCGCGGATCAACGACCTGCGCCGGAGAAGAGCACAACTGGGCGCCTTCGTTGGAGCCGAAAAAATTGAGCACGGGTATGTCGAATTTTGCGTCGAAGAAAGCAAAGACTTCCGGGTCCGGCGGCGCGGAGCCTGTTCCGATCGCCCGCAAGCGGTGCAGGGCTGGATGCAGTTCGGGGTCGGCTGCCTTCTCGCGCAGGTAAACCAGCACCGTCGGCGCGACCATCGTGTAGGCGATCTCCTCGGTCTTGAGTTGCTCGATGAAAATCGTCACGTCGAAGGGGTGGTGCAATATCATTGCCCCGGCGGTCCGCATCCAGCACATCATCAACCCGCCCATCGCCGCTGCGTTCACGAAGGGGAAGGGGGAAAGAATGTTCGCGCCGTCTGGCAGACCAAGGATGCGCCACGCGCCGAGCGAGCTCGCCATCATGTTGTTGTGGGTTTTGGGCACCGCCTTGGGAAGGCCTTCGGTGCCAGAGGTCCAGAAGACAGCGAAAAGCTTGTCTGCGGCGAGTTCGACCGGCTCGGGCTTCCCCGGCGCGTGAGCAGTGTCGATGCGCGTGACTTCAGGCGGCAGCTCCGAGCCGATGCCGAGCAGCTTGGCCGTCGATGGAAGCGCATCGAGCCGTTCGGCGTAGTAGGGCTTTCCGCGCATCCGGCCAACCGAGATATAGGCGTCGAATTGTGCAATCTTGCTCATCGCATGCAGTTCCGCGCCGCGATAGGCGACCGAGACCGGGCTCAGCACCGCACCGATCTGCGATATGGCGAGGTACAGGAGGATCAGTTCGGAGATGTTGGGAAGCTGGGTGGCCACCAGTGAACCCGGTCCGAGCCCATGGCTTTGCAGAAGGGCGGCGTATCGGTCGACCTCGATTAGCATCTCGCCATAGGTCAGCCGCCTGGGCGTGCCCTCGAACACCTCTGCGCGATCAGGCGGATCGACCAGTCCAAGGCGCCCGGACGCGCGCGCGCAGGTATCGCGGAACATGCCGGGGATGGTGGTATCGCCCCAATGGCCGGATGCACGGAAACGCTCGCTGTAATCGGGAACAAACAGGCTCATGTGCAAAGCCCCGCCACGCGTGTTTTGGCAGCCATATATTCCGAGGCGAGCCGGTCGATGATGGCGGCGGCAGGTTCAATACGCTCAATGCGTCCAAGTCCCTGACCTGCGCCCCAGATGCCTGTCCAAGGCTTGACCTTTTCATCCTGCCGCCCGGTGAAGTTCATCTTTGCGACCTTGAATTCGAGTTCTGCCGGATCAAGCCCCTGTTTGACGATCGACGGTATCAGCATGCTTGCACGGGCACCGGTGAAGGCTTTCGTGACCATCAGGTCGGTGGGGCCGCATTCCGTCAGCATCTGCTGGTACTCATCCGATGCCAGGCTTTCGGTTGCGGGGATGAAAGCCGTGCCGACATAACCGAAATCGGCTCCCAGCACCTGCGAGGCCAGCACTGCGTCACCCGTATTGATCGCGCCCGCCAGGGCGATGTAGCCGTTGAAAAACTGCCGAACGCGCTCGACAAAGACCAGTGGGCTCAGCTCTCCGGTATGCCCGCCGGCGCCCGAGCAGACGAGAACGAGGCCGTCTACCCCGGCATCCACAGCCTTGCGTGCCAGTTCGACCGAGGTGACATCGGCAAACACCAGTCCGCCGTAGCCGTGGACGACAGGGATGACCGGTTTCGGACTGCCAAGTGCTGTGATGACGATGGGCGGCTGGTGCTCGGTAACCTGCTCGAGATCGGAGTCAAGCCGCGGCGACGTCGAATGGGTTACGAGATTGACCGCCCAGGGGGCTATCGGCCAGGCGTTCGCAGCTGGCCCTGCTACTCCGTCCCGGATGGTCTGCATCCAGTCACCGAGTTCTGCGCTGGTGCGCAGATTGGGGGCCGGAAAGCTTCCGACAACCCCCGCACGGCAGCAGGCAATGACGAGTTCCGGCGATGAGACGAGAAACATCGGGGCCGCAAAGATCGGCATGCGCAAACTGGAAAGCTGATCACGAATGGTCATTCTGCCTGGGTCTCTTTCTTCATGTCCTGGCCCATGAAGGCATTCAGCTGTGCCGCAACAAAGCCGGGCTGTTCAAGCACGGCCAGGTGTCCGGCGTTTTCGATTTCCATGAATCTGCCGTGGGCCAGACCTTCGGCCACGGCAAGCCCCGCATGCGGCGGCGTCACGGTATCCTCCGCTCCGGTCATAACCAGTGCGGGGCAGGTGATTTCCGCGAGCGCGGCGGAATTGTCGGGGCGACCGGCAAGGGCTGCCTGATGGCGCGCAAAGATCTCCAGTCCTTGCGCATGCGCCATCTGCGCAACCTTCTGGCGTAGTCGAGCCTTGCCTCGGTTCGCCGGAGCAAGCATGCCTGCGCAGATTGTGTCGGAAAGTGCGTCAAGCCCTTCGCGCCGCGCCCATTTGACCACCTTGCCTCGCATGGCCGCTGCGTCTTCGCTGTCGGCTTTTGCCGTGCAACCAATCAGCACCAGACCGGCAACCCGTTGCGGCTGATGTCTGGCGATTTCGAGGCAGAGATAGCTGCCCATCGACATGCCGACAAGGATTGCGCGATCCGGCAGCGCGGCGGCAATGTCTGAAGCTATTGTGTGGAAGTCGTTGGAGTCGGGGAGATTGACGACGTCCGCCGGCGCGTAGACCCCCGGCAAAACGTCGGCAAAAACCTCCGCTGTGCAAAGCAATCCCGGCAGACACACAAGGCGCGTCATCATCAATTCCTCCCGTTGATAAAATTGCTAGACCAAATGAACATGCTGGTCAACGGGGGTTTTCGTAAAACAGTACACTGTTTCATCTGACGAAACATTTTGGATTTTTGAAGCGCGGCTGGGGCCTCTGGATGTGGTTGTGGCGCGCCAACTATTGGTGAGGAGGCTAGTCACGCGCTGCGCAGATTGTCTCCAGAGAGAGGTGTAACTTGACAAGCGGCTGGATTCGGTAGAATTTGGTCTAGTAATGTTAATAAGGATCGTTGTGATGTCGCATGACACGCCACTGATGGTAACCGCCGCCAATGTGAGGATGGTCGCGCCCGACGGGACGCCGCCGCCTGACGCTCCGGAGTGGATCAAGCGCTATGACCACCCGTATCTGCACGGCGCATTTGCACCAACCGACGTAGAATACGACGCCGAAGATCTTGAGGTCGAAGGCGAGATTCCCTCAGATCTCTGCGGCGCCTATGTGATGAACGGTCCGTCGCAGCGTTTCGAGCCGGTCAACAGCAAGTATCACTACTATGACGGGGACGCGCAGCTCCGGGCGATCTATTTTCGTGACGGCAGGGCGACGTTTCGCCAGCGATATCTGCGCAACGGTGCTTTCATCGTGGAAGACAAGGCCGGCATGGCAATCTGGCCCGGCATTGCCGGCCCCTATGACTTCCGTCTGCCTGGTTCGCCCATCAAGGACGTCTCCAACACCGATGTCATCTTCTACAACGGCAATCTTCTGTCCCTGTGGCACATGGCAGGCGACCCCTACAAGGTCGACCCGCTGACCCTGGAGACAAGGGGCCGCGAAACCCTGGGTGGCGGTCTCAGCCACAGCCTGTCTGCGCATTCCAAGACCGATCCGAACACCGGTGAGCTCTTCTTCTTCAATTATCAGGACGAGCCGCCCTATATGAGCTACGGCATGGCCGATGCGCAGGGTCGCCTGAAGTTCGACATCGACATCGACCTCAAGGGCCCCCGGTCCCCGCATGACATGGGCCTGACGGAAAACTATGCCATCCTGCACGATCTGCCGTTTTATCACGATGTCGACATTCTCAAGAACCACAACAGGCGAGTCATGGGTTTCCACCGGGATCAGCCGGCGCGGTTCGGCCTGATCGATCGTTTCGGACGCAGTGACAAGGTGCAATGGTTTGAAGCCGAAGCCTGCTACATCCTGCACATCTCGAATTCGTGGGAGGAAGGCGACTGGGTGCACATGCTCGGCTGCCGGCAGGAAGATCCAATGCCGCAAAAGGACGCGCGTGACCATCATCTGGCATCCATGATGGCCTATCGCCGCCGCAGCCACGTCATGTACCGCTGGTCATTCAACGTGAAGACCGGAGAGACACGCGAAGGCCTGATCGACGAGACCAACACCGAGTTTCCGACGATCAATTCGCACATGACCGGACGAAAAACCCGCTACAGCTTCAACCAGATCATTCCTGTCCCGAAAGAGGGCAGTCTCGAAGGACGCTGCCAGACATTCAATGGCCTGCTGCGCTATGATCTCGAAACCGGTGCGACGCAGCGCTATGATTACGGCGACGGCGTCTATGGTTCGGAGGCGCCTGTGGCGGCCGCCCATGGTCAGGGCAAATCAGGTGATGAAACCAGGGCCTATCCGGTGATATTTACCACCGACAGCAATGACTGGACCTCCTATTGCCTGATTTTCGATGCCGCCGATATCAGCGCGCCGATTGCGCGGGTGAAAATTCCCCGGCGGATCAGCATAGGATTCCACACGACATGGGTGGACGGATCCGAGATCTGGGACGTATGACAGAATCCGGATGACAATTCCGGACCGGATCGGGATTGCACGTCCGGTCGAGGAACTACGCAGCATGCGACTGGCCGGGTTGCGGAAGGTGGGGGCGTGAATCAGATCAACCGCGATACCGTCGCAGGGCCGCCGACAACCTCGCTGCGCCGGGCCTTGCGCATCCTCGGCGATCCTTGGACCATGCTCATCCTGAAGGAGGCCTTCAATGGTGAGCGCCGTTTCAGCGGATTTCAGAAGAAGCTCAACATACCCAAGCAGACCCTCTCATTGCGGCTGACGCATCTATGCCATGAGCAGATGATGTATCGCCGGCAGGTCAGCCCGACCCACACAACGCTCGAATACGCGCTGACGGCCAAGGCTTTTGATCTGCAGGATGCGATGTATTCAATCTGGCTCTGGCACGAGGCCAATCCGAGCGATGTCAGTGTCCTGCCGTTCGAGATCGTTCACCGCAGCTGTGGACAGCGTCTCAGCGCCCGCTATTGCTGCATGCACTGCCGGGACGAGATCACGAGCGGCAGTGTTTCGGTTGAGCATACCCATCCACTGCAGTTCGATCCGCGCGACAGGCTTGCGCGTCGCAATGATGCAGCCGTTACCGCAGCCGGGGACGGTGGCGCGGACAATATGGTGGCGGCGTCTCTTGTCGGCGACATTGTCTGCAATGAGATCCTCTACATGCTTTTTCGATCGCCCTCACATCTCGGAGCGATTGCAGATGGCCTTGATCTGGGCATGTCGGTCGCCCGTGGACGCTTGGAAAAGCTGCGCCTTCTGGGGTTGGTCGAGGAGCGCAGTGAAGGCCGTAAGCTGACCTATTCGGTCCTGCCGAAGGCAGAGAAATTCTATCCCTTGCTGATGAGCATTTCCGACTGGGGGGACCGCTGGTGCAATGGTGGTCAACCGCCGCCGGAGGTGCGTGTTCATTCCTGCGGTGAACTCGTGCACGGTCGCTTCTGCTGCGACCATTGCGGTGGCTGGATCAGCCGCGAGAACGTCTATGTCAGGCCGCGGCAAGGCGACGGAGAAGAGGAGGGGATCTCGTGACCGGCGATCCGGACGGTTCGGAGACCGACCCCGCCGACCCGAAATTTGTTACCGCGCTTGCGCGCGGGCTGGGGCTGCTGCGCTGTTTCAGGAAGAACGAGACAGAGCTGTCGAACCACGCGTTCGTCGAGCGCACCGGGCTGCCCAAGGCTACCGTGACGCGAATGACATACACGCTTTGCAAGCTCGGCTATCTGGTCCAGTCCGAGCCGGCCGGGCTTTACAGGCTTGGCCCTGGTGTATTGCGTCTGGGATTCGGGGCGCTGGCCTCGACTGATCTGAAAGACCGCGCCGAAGTTGAGTTGAGGGACCTGTGTGCCGGCGACAATCCCAATGTGGCTGCGGCCATTGCAGAACGCCATGACCTATTGGCGGTCTATCTGGTGACCCATCGCGCGCCCTCTGCCATTCTCACCGCGTTTTATCTCGGAGCGCAGGTGCCGCTGTTTTCCACCTCTGTCGGCCGGGCGCTTCTGATGGGGCTCTCCGAGACCAGGCAGGAAGACTTGCTGCGCCGGGCCTATGATCGTGCCACCTCTGACGAGGAGCGGGACCGGTTGGCTCATGGGTTGGCGCGTGCAAGGGCGGATTACCAGGCTTATGGCTTTTGCACCTCGTTCAGCGAGTGGCGCAAGGAAATCAACGGAATTGCAGCGCCCATCGTACCGCTGGAGGGGGACCGCGTCTTTGCCCTCAATGTCGGGGGAGTTGCGTTCCTGAACAGCGCCGAGGAGCTGATGGAAACCCGTGCACAGCGTCTGCTGCGTGCAGCCCACACCCTGAGCTTGAGGCCGATGGACGATGACTGATCACCCGGAGACCACCCAATCCTTTGTCACTGCCTACGGGTTCCAGGATCTCATCGGGTTCCGCAAGACCGAGTTCCGGAAGGGCTATGCGCGTATGGAACTCGACCTCGGTCCCCAGCACATGAACCGGGCGATGGTGCCACATGGCGGAGTTCATTGCTGCCTGCTTGATTCTGCTCTGGGTGCCGCCGGGGTCTACAAGGGCCTGCCGAACGATTTTCACAGGGCGGTGACACTGAACCTCAATATAAGTTATCTTGCCGCGCCAAAGGGCCAGAGGCTGATTGCCGAAGGGCGGCGCGTCGGCGGCGGCAAGACCGTCTACTTTTCCGAAGGTCATGTCGAAGACGACACCGGCCTCGTCCTCGCCCGCGCGTCAGGTACGTTTCGCCTTCTTGCCGGATAACACGAAGTCAATTGTTCCGTACTCGGCGCCACCGACCTGAATAGACCCGAGATTTCTAGGCGCCTTCGGTATTTATTTTTGTGCTGCAGTTTGAACTCGCCGGTGGCTGCATCCGTCATATAGGTTCGACGCCATATCCGTTCCCGCTTGAGCAGGTTGAGGAAGCTCTCCACACCGCCATCAGCACGGCGGGAGCAGAGGTCGACTTCCACCGTCACATGGGCAAAGCGTTTCAACGTCCGGATATTAGAGCTTGAGAGTTGACGCCCAGTTGGGTGCATCGGCTCACGCAAAAGTGTTCAGTTTATACTGAATTGACTTGATAATTACCTTCCGTCCGCTAATTGCCGTCTCCAGCCCGCACTGGAGAACCACTTTGGCAAATACACATAGGATCCGCTCAGACTTTGTCGAAAAGGTTGGCCAGATCGCACAAGGCGAAGGACTTCCAAAGATCGCAGGCCGCGTCTTTGGCCTGCTGATGTTCGACGGAGAGCCGATTTCATTTGGTGCCCTTGCCACAGAACTTCAGGTGAGCCGGGGCAGTATCAGTTCAAGCGTGCGGCTTCTGGAGGACCGGGGAGTGATCAAGCGCGTCGGCGTACCGGGTGAGCGTCAGGACTTTTTTCAGATAGCAGACCAGCCCTTTACGGGTCTGCTCGAAGGAGCCCTGAAACGGATCAAGCGCGCGGAGCAGGAAATCGAGGCAAGCCTTTCCGAGCTATCCATTGAGGCCGGGGCAACCCGTGATCGTCTCAGATCATACAGCGATTTTTACAAAACACTCGGCGGGGGTCTGCAACATGCGCTCTCGACTGTTGATGACAAGAAAGGGTGAGACGATCAATGTCCGACACTAAGAACGAATCCACGCTCAATGATGATGTCCTGCCTGCGTCCGACAGTCCCGATTCCGAGAAGGAGGAGAAGACGGAAGAAGCTGACAAGGATGCAACCGCATCGAGCGATGCAGACAATACGACCTCAACGAACCTTCAGTCGTCTTCCAAAGACAACCGGGTTTCGGGTGAACGAAAAACACTGACATTCGACAGCGACAAGGGGGCATCACGGTCAACCTGGATCGCTGCGCTGCTGTTGCTAGCCTTGGTCGGCTGGATGGGCAGCGGGTTCGTCATTCCGTCTGAAGAGGATGTGCCAGAGCCTGTTGCGGTGCAGGAAGCAGCAGCCGTTGCCGTGGCCGTTCGCGCGTCAATCGCCAAAACCGTCACCTTGTTTTTTCAGGCAGAAGGCCAGGCTCAGCCGGACCGGGACACAGTGATTCGGGCAGAAGCGTCGGGCGACGTGGCCGAAGTGCTAGTCCGCAAGGGACAGGACCTTCAGGAGGGCGATATCATCGCGCGTCTATCGTCCAACCGAGTCGAGGCCGATTTGAAACGTGCGATTGAGGAGCGGGACCGGGCGCAGCGAGAGTTTGACAACGCAACCACTCTTCTCGAGCGCGGTGTCTCCACGGCTGATCGCGTGGTTCAGGCGCAGGCGGCACTCGCGGGTGCCAAGGCTGCGGTCACAGCCGCGGAAGAAGCGGTAGAAAGCACCAACATTGTCGCTCCATTCAACGGAAGAATCGAAACGTTGTCACTGGACGCTGGCGAGTTCATCTCCGCAGGAAGCGAAGTGGGGCGGATCGTTGACAACCAGCCGCTGAGAGTCGCGCTTCAGGTGCCTCAGCAGGCGCTTCGGCGGATCAAGAACGGCCAGACAGCATTGGTGTCCTTCATTACCGGCGAAAAACGAGAAGGCAGTGTCGTCTTTGTTGGAACATCCGCTTCCGCCGAAACCCGCACGTTTCTGGCTGAGATAGAGGTCGCAAACGAGAACGGCATTATTCCGGCCGGCATTTCTGCCGAGATCAGCATACCAACCGGCGAAGAACAGGCGCATTTCATTTCACCTTCTGTCGTGTCGCTCAGCCCTGACGGTGTCACGGGCGTGAAAACGGTCGAGGATGGACGAGTTGTGTTCCACGACATCTCTGTCGTGCGGGCCGAAGTCGAGGGCATCTGGGTCACGGGTCTGCCCGATGAAGCCCAAATCATCACAATCGGCCAAGGTTTTGTGCGCGACGGAGAGACTGTCGTGGCCCGGCCGGAACCGACCTCCGATGTGGCGGAAGAGCTGCTTGAGGGAACAAGCCAATGAACGCGATCATTGACGGTGCCTTCTCGCGCACCCGCGTCGTCATCATGGCGCTGGTCATGATCCTGAGCGTTGGAGCTTATGCCTACGTCTCAATACCGAAGGAAGCAAACCCCGAAGTCCCGCTGCCTCTGGTCTATGTTTCGACGGGACTTGATGGGATCAGTCCCGCCGACGCGGAACGGCTCTTGCTGGAGCCGATGGAAGCCGAGTTCGGCGGTATCGAGGGCCTTCAAAAGATGTCGAGCGAAGCGTCGGAAGGCTTCGCCAGTGTCCAGTTGGAGTTCACCGCCGGTGGCGACATCGACGAGGCACTTGAGAAGGTGCGAGAGGCGGCCGACCGGGTTCAGTCCGACTTGCCGGAAGACGCACGCGATCTGAACATTACCGAAATCAACACAGCCCTGTTCCCCATCATCACGGTTGTCATGTCTGGCCCTGTCCCGGAACGCACGCTGAACGCCTTGGCCGAGGATGTGAAGGAACAGCTTGAGGGCATCGCCGGAGTGCTGGAGATCGATATTGGCGGGCAGCGGACGGAGTTTCTTGAGGTTCTGATCGATCCGACTGTGTTCCAGACCTACAACCTCAGCTTCGACGAGTTGATCGGGCAGCTTCAGCGGAACAATCGCTTGATCGCAGCCGGAGCCATCGACACAGGCGGAGGCCGTATTGTCCTCAAGGTGCCTGGACTGATCGAAGACCTTCAGGATGTGATGGATATGCCAGTCAAGGTGCGCGGCGATGCCGTCGTGACCTTTGCGGATGTCGCTACGGTGCGCCGGACTTTTGATGATCCGACGAGTTTTGCGCGGATCGACGGCCAGCCTGCGCTGTCGCTCGAAGTTACCAAACGGTCAGGCGCCAACATCATCGACACAGTGGCCGAAGTTCAGTCTTTGATCGAAGCGCTGCGGGTCGATTGGCCCGACACCATGGAGGTGACTTATCTTCAGGATCAGAGCGAGCAGGTCAAAACGCTGCTTTCCGATCTGGAAGCGAACGTCATCGCCGCCGTCATCCTCGTGATGATAGTCATCGTGTTCGCCCTTGGTCTGCGGTCCGCGATCCTGGTTGGTCTTGCCATTCCGGGGGCGTTCCTTGCTGGTGTCACTGCGCTATGGGCGATGGACTACACGATGAACATCGTAGTGCTGTTTTCGCTGATCCTCGTGGTGGGGATGCTGGTGGACGGGGCGATTGTTACGGTCGAGTTGGCCGACCGACGCCTGCAGGATGGCGCCACGAAAAAAGAGGCCTATGCCTTTGCCGCAAAGCGCATGTCCTGGCCCATTATCGCCTCGACGGCGACAACGCTTTCGGTGTTCTTTCCGCTTCTGTTCTGGACCGGCCTGGTTGGCGAGTTCATGAAGTTTCTGCCGACAACTGTGATCCTTACCCTTTTTGCGTCTCTTTTCATGGCGCTTATCTTCATCCCGGTCGTGGGGGGCGTCATCGGGAAGCGGCAGCCGCAATCCGCGAACGCCAAGGCCGCGCTGCACTCTGCCGAGCTGGGCGATCCACGAGAGATGGGCGGCGCGACGGGTGCCTATGTGCGCCTGTTGCACTGGGCGATCCTGCGGCCAGCGGCCACGCTCATGTTGGCGGTTTCCCTACTGTTGGGCGGCTTTGCTCTGTATGCCGAGTTCGGGCGGGGCATCAGCTTCTTCCCGTCCGTCGAGCCAGAATTCATGCAGGTGCAGGTTCGCGCCCGCGACAACTTCTCGATCTGGGAACGTGATGCGCTCGTTCGTGAAGTGGAAAATCGCCTGATCGGCTACGATGGGGTTGAAAGCGTCTATGCCCGCTCGACCATGAGCGCCGGTCAGGGTGACGAGGAAACCATCGGGATCATTCAGCTCGATCTGAAGGATTGGGATACCCGTGAAACGGCATCAAAGATTGGCGAGCGCATCCGCGCAGATGTATCGGATATCGCGGGCATCGACGTGCAGGTGCAAACCGAGAGCGGCGGCCCGACATCCGGCAAGCCGGTGCAGCTTCAGATCCAGGCGAGGAACCCTGACCGTCAAGCCGCTGCTGTCGAGGAAGTGCTGGCGATCATGGATCGGATGGGCGGCTTTACCGATGTGACGGATACGCGGCCTCTCCCCGGTGTCGAAGTATCCATTCTCGTGGATCGGGAAGAGGCAGCCCGGTACGGCGCGGATGTGAGCCTTCTCGGTCAAGCCATCCAGCTGCTGACGCAAGGCATTACCGTTGCCGATTACCGCCCGGACGACACGGATGGCGCACTCGATATCCGGGTCCGTTTTCCACGCGAGGAACGTTCTCTGTCCGAGCTGGGAAATCTGCGCGTGCCGACATCATCAGGATTGGTCCCGATCTCGAACTTTGTGACATTTGAACCGACAGAGCGTCTTGGCATAGTGCGCCGGGTCGATGAACGCCGGGTGGTCACGATCGAGGCCAACGTTGCGCCCGGCGTGTTGGTCAACGATCAGATCACGACGCTGGAAACAAAACTTGGCAGCGCGGACCTCCCCGAAGGCGTCAGTTATTCGTTTGCAGGCGAGGCACAGGACCAACAGGAAAGCATGGTCTTTCTTGCCGGCGCCTTCATCGCGGCAATCTCCCTGATGTTCACGATCCTCGTTCTACAATTCAACAATTTCTATCACGCCTTTGTTGTTCTGAGCGCCATTGTGTTTTCTATCGCGGGCGTCCTCCTGGGCCTGATCGTGACAGGTCGCCCGTTCGGCGTAGTCATGGGCGGTATCGGCGTAATCGCATTGGCCGGGATTGTGGTGAACAACAACATCGTGCTGATCGACACCTACAACGATTTGAAGCGCAACGGTCAGTCGGCAATGGAAGCCGCCCTCAGGACGGGCGCACAGCGCCTGCGGCCCGTCGTGCTTACATCGGTGACAACCGCGCTTGGTCTGATGCCCATGGTGCTGGGCCTGAACATCAACTTCTTCACCCGCGAGATTGTCTACGGCGCGCCTTCAACGCAATGGTGGACCGAGTTGTCGTCCGCCATAGCAGGTGGGTTGGTCATCGCGACTATGCTCACCTTGGTCGTCACCCCCGCCATGCTGATGCTCGGCGAGAAGCGTGCAAGCCGTGAAGCCGGTGTCCGTCCGAAGGTCGCTTGATGATGAAGGATGTTCAATCGGGACCGAACTTCTGGTGGAGCCTGGTTCGTTCGCAGCCGTGCCGCCTTAAAGGTAGGCCCTGGTCGCAGACGGCCTGCCGGTCCACTTGTTTCAGGGCGGGAACCTGAATCCCGAGTTCCGGGGACTTCGAAATCTTCAAGTCAGTTTTGTACAAGAACCCGTGGCCGCTGGATCGGTTCGCATGGCAGTGCTTGATGATACGTTTGGCAATCTAAACAGTTGGTAGAGAACTCGGGTAAAGCGAAGAGCTGACGCCCGCTCTAAGTCCTATCAGTGTCTCCGCGTGGAGGCACGAGCGGATGCCTTCGCGAAACTGGCCCAAAGCAACGAATGTCCGCCACCGGGCGCAGAGTTTGCATTCCTCGATGGTCATTGGAAGTGGGCCTCATCCGAGCAGGTATTCCAGGGTCGTGAAGCAATCAGGCCTTTCGTGATCCACTCGCGATAGCAAGGTGACCAGCGCCCGAGATCGCCCTGCGATCATCATCAGTGATTGCCATGCCATTGCCCGTGAACGGTTGTCTGCATCGGTCGAGCCAAGGGCTCTTTCGTCGCCCGATACAGGACAGTGGTGTCCGTCAGGTCGAATGTCCAAAATCCCATTCCAGCCTCTCAATGTATTCTACTCTGGCTAAAAGCATTGCGCGGCTAGATGGTTGTGTCCAAAGATATAGGTCGGTCATAATCAAAACGGGGCATCTCAGAGCATGCCGCACGGTGGCCAATCCACTGAGAAAACGATTTTCCTGAGAGTAATCGGAACGTGTTTTGGCACACGCTGATCCGCTATAGTTTCCGTACACATGCCATACACAATGTGTAGGTGGGGCATTGGGATGCTGTTGATTTCATGGGCGGGTATCTCCGCCTTGCCGATTCCAAAACTGGTCAAAAGGCCATCCCCCTTAATGGAGGTGCACTGGAAATTTTGAACGCTATAACGAAGCTCGAGGGTTCACCTTTCGTGTTTCCGGCTCATCGCAGCGACGGCTACTACGAGGGAACCCTTAAGGTCTGGCGTATCATTCGAGACATGGCCGGCTTGGAGGATGTCCGTCTGCATGACTTACGCCACAGTTTCGCGAGCATAGCCGTGTCTGGAGGTGCTAGTCTACCAATCATAGGCGCTCTTCTTGGTCACAAAAATAGCGCTACCACCCAACGATATGCGCATTTGCATGATGATCCGTTAAGAGCAGCAGCAGAGGCGGTGGGCGACAAGATATCCGCCATACTGAAAAACTAGCCATGTGGTAATCGAAATGAATTTCGATACTCCGCGTTGCCTTCCTGGTCGGAATATCAACTCTCCGCCTCCCAACCGAGCGTTCGTTGAGTCCGAAACAAAAGACTAGAATGAGTCCGTAGCCTGTCAGGCAGCAGCTTGTTGGAACGAAGTCGGGAAAACAGGCGTTCTGCGGTGACCGGAACTGTGGCACTTCCGGCCCAATGCTGCCATTCAAACTGCGTACTCGGCTGCTACAAGTCAGCCGTGTGGCTTGGAGCATTGTTTGCATCGAGGATCGGTGTCGAATATGCGGACATTGCGTTGTGATATCCGATCAGTGCGCGATCAGCCTGAGGCACCGGTAGCCGTAGTTACCTGTCGGCTCAAAGCGAACTGTGTACCAAATGGGCCCACGAGCTCGAATATGATTGTGGTGATCATGACGATTGCGATCAAAGGTTCCGCAAGGGATGGGAATTGGTCAGCTGCCACCAACGCCATGCCAATCGATACACCCGCCTGCGGGCTCAACGCCAAGCCTGTCAGCAATCCCTCGTGCACCGTTTTGCCGATCGCGACGGCACCGATGAGTCCACCCACGAACCGAGCTGCAACGCGGAATACAACGAAGCCAATCACTGTAGACCAGACCATTGACAGATTGCCCGCTTCAAACGAAGCACCAGCCAAAACGAAGAACAGCAACATGAATGGCCATTCGATCCGCTCAATCTCGTGAAATGGGCGCTCATGATGTAGGGCAAAGTTCACGATGACGGCGCCACAGGTTATGCCAGTCAAAAGGAACGAAACGTCCAGAGCCGACGCGACCCCGCAGCACAGAACGACTACGCCTACCGCTTCAACGAGAGTGGGTTCGCCAGCCTTGACCCTTCCAGTCAGATAGGACGCTGGAAAGCCGATGCTGATGCCTATCAGAATAGCGCCAAAGATCTCCCACAAACCGTTTACCATGCTCGCGCCGAAATCGACCCCGATCAACACGCCTGCGATAACCATAGAAGCGCTGAAGAGGAGAATGCCCCAAACGTCGTCAATGGCAACGATACCCCTGATGGTCTTTGCGAAGTGACCGGTATTGCCCGATTGCCGGATGACATCCATCGTGGCTGCCGGTGCTGTCGCCACCGAAATCGCACCAAGCAGCAATGCAAGCGCCGGATCTGCACCGAGTGCCCAAAGGGCTACAGTCACAAACACCGCTGATACAATCACAATGGATATCGAGTAGCTGAAGATTTCTCGACCGTGCTTCTTCATGTCTTCTGGACGCAGCGATCCGCCCAGCAAAAAAGCCACCATTGTTAGCGCCACATCGCTGAAGACGCCTGAATTATCGACGAGTTCTTCTGGAATGCGGCCAAAAAGAGGCGGCCCGGCGACCGCCCCCATAATCATCAGTAGGGTGACCCTCGGCACATGAACGATGCGTCCGACAGCGTCCAGTGCAAGACCGCAAAGGAGGATACTGCCCAGAGCGACAAGCATTACCCAATCATCCATCAGCCAACTGTCCCCTAGCACACGGCGGTTTCAGGCGTTACGGCCGTGTGGGCTTAGCCATATCGACATCGACCGAACCGCTGAGGTCCTCAAGCGTGTCGTATAGGATCTGAAGTGCGTAGTGCGGGTTATGCGCGTATGCAGCCTTGTCTTTTGCGATGAACTGATAGTTGTACGCCGCTTTGAGCAAGCGCGGTGTCCACGAAGCATAGCGGTTGGGGAAGGCAACTTCTCCCTCTGTCGCCGCTCCGTCACCATCGGTGTCGATGAAGAAATGCGGATATCTATCTGCGTAGATGACGGCAGTTCCGGCGACGTCACGCGCGTAGGATTGGATCGCAGCATAAAGCCGTCCATGCATCTCCTTGATCGGTTCTCCGATGCCCTCGCTCACATCACCGTCTCCATCAAAATCAGCCGGAGAGATTCGGATGTCGGAGAACGCTTCAGCACCTTGGTGGCACGCTGTACAGTTCTCGATTGGAACTGATGCCAAAGAGTGCGGGCGGTGGCAGTCGGTGCACTGCTGAAAGTCCGAAACGTGTGTAAACTGACCTTTGTAGGTCCTACCTTCATACTGATAGCCGGTTCCGGCAACTGAACCCATCTGCGTTCCTGCCGAAGGCGAATAGTGAACGTTGATAAAGGAAAGCGCTTCGGAGACGGTGTCGTCTTCGAGGCCTGCGGTTGCGTTTTGCACCGTCACTCCTGCCGCGCGCCCCTGGTGGCACACGACGCACACGGCGGACGTTTCAAATCCGTCGAGACGGACACCGGAAGGGAAAGGAACTTCTGTCAGGTTCGTCGCACCTTCACCATGGCAGGCGGCGCAGTCGACGGTGTTACCAAGTGGGGTTGGGTGATCGAGGATACCGGCAACCGACATGTCTCCCGTGACATAGGAATTGAATCCGATGCCCGAATGGCAAACCGCACATGAGCCAGGTACTTGGCGGGCCTCTTCATCGTTCCAATGCGTAAAGGCTTGAGATTCGAAGTCTGCGTGTGGCGACTGACGCCACGCTTCGACAATGCGCGAAAGCCTTTCCAGCGTTTGAGAATTCTGGTCTTGGGCGAGCGCAGTATGAGCAGAAAACCCCAGCGCAAAAACAAACGTGGCAGCGAACACAAATCTGAATACCATGGCGGTAACTCCCTTTGTTTCCCGGCTACTATGACATTGCACTTTGGCGGATCGCGCATTGACTTGAATCAAAGACATTAGGTGTTCGGACGCTAGCTTGGTGGCGACTTTCGAAACTGAGATCGTAGTCAGGAAGCGGAAACACGCCACGATGCAGAACTTCACGTTCCGAAACGGTATTGCCGCACCATCCCCCGAACCCGACCAGCCGTTTGTCGAGTTGGACCGGAAAATCAATGCGCTCGCGTTACTTGGCGAAAATTTTCGAGGTCCGAAGTGGAAGCCTGTGGTAGCCGTAGGCGACCGGATCGCATGCGGTGACCAGATATTGTGCGACCGACACAACTCAAACATCACACTGGTTTCACCTGCAAGCGGAGAGATCACCGCGATCGAGCGTGGGGCAAGGCGAAGCATACAGCGTATCGCGATCAAGGCCAACGCGCCAGAACCCTCATGTTTCGAGAAGCGACGGTACGATCACGCGCCACCAACTGATCGTGAAGCGTTGGTCAGGTTGCTGCTTTCGTCTGGCCTGTGGACCGCCTTCAAAACCCGGCCGTTCGGTCTCGTTCCGGATCCGCCCAAGCCGATACCCGCAATCTTCATCAATGCATGCTGCAAATCAGGCAACAGCCCGGATCCAGCAAAAATGTTGCAGGAAGAGTTTCGATGGTTTGCCGCAGGCGTGGATGCTATCGGGCTCTTGGCAGAGGAAGCCGTGTTCGTTTGTCAGCAGGCGGCTCAGCCCCTCTGTAACAACAATGGTCGCAAACTGCGTATCGCCCGGTTCAGCGGAGCCTACTGCTCTGCGCTTTCAGGCACGCACGTTCATGCGTTGCGGCCGCAGACGGGTACCAACCCGGTCCTAACGGTCGACTGGCAAGATACACTGGCCATCGGGCGCTTGGTCAATACAGGGACTGTATCGTGGCGTCGTCAAGTGGGTATTGGCGGTGACAACGCTGGAACTCGCGCCGTTGCCACGGTTCCGGTCGGGTCCGACCTCAAGGCTCTCGCCACTGGCTTGCGCAAAAAGAGCAACTTCGGTTCGAAACGGTCGATGACCGTTCTCTCAGGTGACCCGGTCAGTGGGGTGCCTGCTGCCTACCTTCACCGCTTCGACGACGTGGTGACGCTGACTTCGAAGCGTGATGTTGATGTAAGTGGGCGTGGCAATCTTCGCATCAATGCTATCACACCCTACGGAGCTCTCATCGACGCACTGCCATTTGGCCAACCGGCCCTGCCTCTGATGCGTGCGCTGACGGCTCATGATTTGGAGACTGTCGAGGCGCTCGGAGCCGACAAAATGCTGGAAGCCGATGTTGCGCAACTGTCGCGCGTTTGCACCAGCGGCGCGGATTACGGCGTTCTTCTCAGGCACGCCCTTGATGAGCTTGCGGAGGCGCGATCATGAGTAGTCTGCGCACTATGATCGCCGGTCGTGGCCTCGCGTTCACGACCCTGGTCACAGCCGCGATGCTGCTACCGGGGCTTGGAGTGACGGTTTCGGAATCCGGTACTGCAGTCCTGCCTTTGCTGGCCGTATTGACAACAAGCGCCATCGCAACGGAAATGACGTTCCGTCTGATACGCAAACAGGCGCTTACGGCACACAATGTAACGACTGCTTTTATCCTCGCCATCCTGCTGCCAACAGAGATCGCACTTTGGCGGGCGGCAACCATGACAGTGCTCGGGGTCACGCTGTCGGAGATGATTTTCGGTGGGCGTGGTTTCGGTTTCCTGAATGCGGCCGTGGTGATCGCGGCGCTTGTGGTCGTGTCGTTTCCAGGTACTGCGTTGGCCAGCTTAACTGATATGCATGCCGCAGCAACGGCACCCGCCGTACTGGCGTTGGCAGTGGCGGGTGTATTGCCTTGGCGTGCGCTTGGCGCGTTCGCACTTGGCTGCATCGCAATGACCGGTTTGTCGGACACGATCACCACCACGACCGCTTGGGGGGTGCTCGTGTTTGGTGGCGTGTTCCTGCTCGCCGATCCATTTGCATCCGCGCAGACACGCAGCGGCCAGGTGCTGCAAGGCGTGCTGGCGGCGGTTCTATTCGCATTTCTGGGAGCAGGCGGCGCAGACGCCACCACAACACTGGTGCGCGCGGTTCTGCTGACAGCACTCTTCGTTCCGCTCCTGGATCAAGCAATCCTGACAATCGGAAGGCGCATTGATGCAAGAGCGTAAGTACCAATCGCCCGGTTTTCTGGCCCGCTCAAACGACGACCCGGCAAAAGTCTTCGGCGTAGCGATCAGCGTAGCCCTTACTTGCTCGTTACTCGTATCGGGAGCGACCGCCTACTTGCGCCCGGTTCAAGAGGCGAACCTAGCGGCTGAGCGTGAGGCGCGAATGGCCGCGATGGTTGATGCCGTTCCCGGCCTACGCGACATCATTGCCGAAAGCGGGGCAGATGGACTGGAGACGCGCATGGTTGACCTTTCAACCGGGCAATTTGTTCCGGGCGCCGAAACAGCGGGTTTCGACTATGATGCGGCAGCGTCAAGCGAAGACATCGCAACGACAATTCCAGGCGACCGGGATCTGGCCCGTTTGCGAACGCGCCCGTCGCAGATACCGGTCAACATCGTGGAGAAGGACGGTGAACTTCTGCTTGTTGTGCTCCCGATGCGGGGTCGTGGCTACCAATCTGTCATAAGCGCGGTAATGGCGCTCGAAAGCGACCTGACCACTGTTGCGGCGTTGCGTATCCTCGAACAGGCCGAAACCGCAGGACTTGGCGCGCGCATCGAAACACCCGAATGGCAGGCAAGCTGGGTTGGCAAACAGGTTGCCGGCACGGACGGTACCATCATGATCGACGTGGTTCGCGGCGGCGCCAGCACGAGCTTCGAAGTGGACGGCATTTCAGGCGCTACCGTTACCAGTCAGGGCGTTGCCAACATGGTCAGGTACTGGCTTGGTGACCACGGATTCGGCCCGTTCATCGAGCGATTGCGCGCGGAGGGGGGCTGACATGGCAATGCGCGAGATCCGGTCTGCTCTGATCACCAACAATCCGGTCACACAGCAAATCCTCGGTATCTGCTCGGCGCTCGCCGTCAGTACAAGCGTGGCGACGGCGCTGACCATGTCGATGGCATTGACCGCGGTTCTTTGCACATCAAATGTGATCATCTCGTCGATCCGGCACCATATCCCGCCCTCGATCAGGCTTATCGTGCAGATCACTATCATTGCCTCATTGGTGATCGTTACAGACCAGATTTTGCAGGCCTATGCCTTCGAACTGAGCCGTCAGCTGTCAATCTTCGTCGGATTGATCGTCACCAACTGCCTTGTGTTGGGCCGCGCAGAAGCGTTTGCGTCACGCAACCCGGTCGGTCCCTCGGCAATTGACGGCCTTGCCAATGCGTTGGGTTACAGCCTGATACTGCTGCTGGTCGGGACGGTCCGTGAAGTGCTTGGCCAGGGTACATGGTTCGCAATGACGGTTTTTCCGTTGGCATCAAATGGCGGTTGGTTCGAGCCGATCGGATTGATGACGCTCGCGCCAAGCGCTTACTTCGTTATCGGTTTCCTGATCTGGGCGATAAGGTCGAAACGCCGCGATCTCGTCGAGCGCACTGGCTACGGCCTGCGTCGCGAGGAGCTTTCCGATGACTGACATCTTCTTCACCGCGGTTTTCTCCGAGAATCTAGCGCTGTCATTCTTCCTCGGCATATGCACCTTTCTCGCGGTTTCCCAACGGGTAGACACGGCATTTGGGCTCGGCATAGCAGTGATTGTTATCCAGACCATCACTGTGACCGCCAATGCTTTTGTCTATCACGCGCTGTTGGCGCCAGGCGCTTGGTCTTGGGCTGGACTACCTGATCTCGACCTTTCCTATCTGGCCCTGATTGCGTTCATCGGGATCATCGCCGCGATGGTGCAGATCACCGAGATGGTGCTCGACCGCTACTTGCCTGTCCTGCACCGTGCGCTTGGTATCTTTTTGCCCCTGATTACAGTCAACTGCGCCATTCTTGGCGGTAGTCTGTTCATGGTGGAGCGAGAATACACCATCGGCGAAGCTGCCATTTTTGGTTTCTCCAGCGGTTTCGGTTGGGCACTTGCGATCATCGCGTTTGCAGCAATTCGTGAACGCATACGCTACTCTGATATGCCCAATGGTCTTAATGGGCTGGGCAGCGCATTCTTGATCACCGGCTTGTTGTCACTCGGCTTTGCCGCTTTTGCGGGGGCAGCCGGATGACCGAAGTTTTTATGGGCGTTGGCGTAATCACGCTGATCATCACCGGTTTGACCGCATTAATCGGCATAACGCGCCGCGTGTTGATGCCGGCCGTACCGGTCAAGCTCACTATAAACGGTAAGATCGATTTCGAGGGGACAACCAACAGCAAGTTGCTGGGTGTTCTCAACAACCATGGCATCGCGGTCCCATCAGCCTGTGCCGGTGCCGGCACATGCGGTTTGTGCCGCGTCAAAGTGGCGGGAGCAGACGCGCCACTTCCAACGGAAACCGCGCGCTTGACCCGCGCGCAATTGCGCAACGGTGAACGCCTCGCATGCCAAGTGACCGTACGTGGACCGTTGCACATTACCGTTCCGGACGGGTTGATCGGGGTAGAGCCGGTTGAAGTGACTGTGGTTGCCAACCGTTCCCTGACACCGTTCATCCGCGAACTGGTCCTTGAGTATCCCGAAGGCCAAGCCCCGGCGGTGAAGGCCGGGGACTATATTCAGTTGGAAGCACCGCCCTATCAACTGGATTTCGCGGATATCGAGATCCCTTACGCCCATCGCGACGCGTGGGTGCCCGTACGACATTTGAAGTCGGTAAGCCGCGAGCCTGTGACAAGGGCCTATTCGATCTCCAACCGTCTTGAAGACACGCGGTCCGGTCGACTGGTTTTGAACATTCGTCTCGCGCTTCCGCCGCCGCACTTGCCCGGAACGCCGCCTGGTATCGTCTCTTCATGGCTGTTTGCGCTGAACGAAGGCGACACCATCATGGCGACGGGCCCGTTCG
This sequence comes from Parahoeflea halophila, assembly GCF_900220985.1. Taxonomy (GTDB): domain Bacteria; phylum Pseudomonadota; class Alphaproteobacteria; order Rhizobiales; family Rhizobiaceae; genus Hoeflea; species Hoeflea halophila. Next base: position 23,114 of record NZ_OCPC01000005.1, on the reverse strand, counting down.
GATCTTTCCGCGCCCAGCAGACACAAAACGAGATGATTTTCATCGGCGGTGGTGTGGGTATGGCTCCCCTAAGGGCGATCATCCTGGAGGAACTTGAAATCCACAATTCAAGCCGTCCAATGAGCTACTGGTATGGCGCACGCGAGCGGCGCGAGTTGATTTATGTGGACGAATTGGACCGGTTGGCGAATTTGCACAGCAATTTCCGATGGGTCAGCGTGCTCTCGCAGCCGGCAAAGGATGATGCTTGGGAAGGGGCTACAGGTTTCGTGCACGATGTGGTCATGCGCGATCATCTCGCCTCACATCCGGCGCCTGAGGAATGCGAATACTATCTTTGTGGCCCACCACTCATGATCAAGGCTGTCATGGCAATGCTGGACGAACTGGGCGTTGAACCCGACAACATATTCAGCGATGATTTTGGAGTTTAGAGGATGTCCTACAACACCTTAAATCGACGTGAAGTCTTGAAAACTGCGGCTGCTATTGCCGGTGTCTTCGCAATGCCACAAATTGCAACTTCCGCAACGAAACCGATGGTTCTCACGGGGTCCGGGTTTGGGACACAATGGCGTGCCTTGTGTGACGCCAGTACAAATCGCACCCAAGTGGCGAAGATCATCACCGATGCGATCGCTTTGGTCGACCGGTCAATGTCACCTTATCGGTGCGACAGCGAGATTTTCGCTGTAAACGCCGCGCCAAAAGGTTCCCAGTTCAAGATCAGTCCAGAGATGGCAGTCGTCCTTGCATCTGCCGAGACGGTCACGAAGGCGAGTGACGGTGCGTTTGATCCCGGCGTCGGCCCGTTGGTGAACCGCATGGGTTTTGGCCCGATACGTGGAGATTTTGTGCCTTTCCGCGAAGGCTTCGGTCTTGCAGGTGAAAGGCTGCTCAAACATGTTGACGGCGCCACCATTGACCTTTGCGGCATTGCTAAAGGGCGGGCCGTCGATCTGATCATCGAGCGGTTGCATGCCGATGGGTTCGACAACATGCTCGTCGAAATCGGTGGGGAGTATGCCGCGCTTGGCTCGCATCCGGCAGGACGACCATGGCACATCGCGGTCGAAAACCCGCTTCCCGGCACGAGCAATGCGATTACCGTCATCAGGCCTGATGGACGAGCAATCGCCACATCAGGGCATCGCCACCAGGGAGTCGACGGCATTATCGGTCTGTCGCACATCATGGCTCCAGCCGGTGGGCAACCAGCCTCGCAGGAAGTGCGCAGCGCCACGGTCATCGCCGACAATGCAATGGAGGCCGATGCATGGTCGACCGCTTTGGCCGCACTTGACGCGCGCGAGGCGGTCGACCTTGCCCATGCAAATGCAATTGACGCCCTCATTCTGGTTTCTGCCCGGGTAGACTGCAGTTTGGTTTCCGCGGTGCGCACCGGACATTTTACCCGACACGAGGTCCAGAAATGAGTTTCGCCATCATGCTGCTCGCAACCGTTTTAGTTATTCTTCTGCTCATGGCCGGACTTACAGTCGGCCCGCTTTTCGGTCGGCCACCTGTCAAAGGGTCTTGCGGCGGCCTAGCCTGTATGAAAGCCACAAGATGCCAAGGGTGCACCGCGATCAAGGATCACAGAGTATGACCATGCCACTCGTAGCCGACTACATGGCGCGCAGACTGATTACATTAGCGCCGGATCAGAATATCAATCATGCGATGAACTTGCTGCTTGACGAAAAGATTTCCGGCGCCCCTGTCGTCGACGACGAAGGCTGGCTGCGCGGCGTACTTTCGAAGAAAGACTGCCTGCGGGCTGCCATCGACAGCAGTTATCATCGCGCATGGAATGGCCTCGTCAGCGACTACATGGCACCAGATCCCGTCACGCTCAACGCGGGTCGTACAATCTTGGAAGCGGCGAAACTGTTTGCTGAGACGCCTTATCGTCGATTTCCCGTGCTTGAAGGTGGGGCACTTGTCGGGCAGTTGTCACGTGCCGACGCGCTACGTGCCATGCGTAATCTATGGTGACCGATGCAGAACCCGCAACAGTTGACGGAGTTCAAAAACCGGCAAACGAGATGGCTGCGAAGGACGGCTTTCCGCCCTTTATAGACATCAAGCTGGTGCGCGTCGAAAGACCGCTTCTGTTAACAGGATGCCAGTAAGCCGGCGACCGATTTGGGGCTCATACCTGACTGGCGGTGATGGGACCGAAAACCGAACGACGGCTTAAAGGTGCGTAATTAAAAAAAAACAGACATCTGACTCTTTGCTTCAAGTTTTGGAGATTGAGGCAGGCAAAGACCTAAGCGCTATTCAGTTCGCCGCTGATACCAAACCCGTCTATCAGTGCATCCAGTCCGGCCACAGCTTCAAGCGCCTCGAAATTGGTGATGATGATGCGCATCCCGTCCACTGCAACACCGTCGGACTGCAACGATTTGACGGCGCGTGAGAAGTTTTCCGGTGTCATGCCGAGAAACGACGCCAGCAGCCGTTTTTCCATTGGCAAAATGAAGCTCGCAGCGTTGCCGGTCAGTCTCGACTGGCAGAGAACATAGGCAGCCACGCGTTCCCGGGAGCTGCGCAGCTTCAGGCTTTTGGTGTGACGCACCACCGACCGGTAGCAACTGGCCAACTCGCTTATCGTTGACATCGCGAAATCAGGGTCGGTTCTAAACGTCGCCCGCAGATCTTTTGCCGGTATCATCACGATGCGGCATTTCTCGATGGTGCGCGCCGACATCAGATAGGGTGCATCCTTGATGCAGGCGGCGAGGATGAAGCTCGACACCGGCCGGACCACGGCCATTGTGGTTTCGCGCTCACGCCAGCCCGAAAAGAGTTCCACCGTGCCTTCCATGACCACGTGCAGAAAATCGGCAGGTTCGCCTTGGCGGATCATCTCCAGCTGTGCGGGAAAACTTTGCGCGTAGGCCGCCCGGGTAAGCGTTTCGAAATTCTCCCCAGTCATATCCCGGAACAGTGGCAATTTGCGAATCTCGGGTTTGTCTTCATCCCGCATGCTGTGTCTCTCCTCCGATATGCCTACGCGGGCAATCTACTGGCAATCTTCACGGCACGACTTGATATTTATCAAATGGCTCGTTGATCAATTCCTCATTGAAAAAGGACCAAAGGCAATTCCGGTTCGATTGGGCCGAACCTGGCTAATCCGTTTGATCTGTGTCAACGGCGCCCGGTTTCCCAACGTGAATTTGTGTGTGTACCGGCCATCACGCCGGCGTCGAGAATACACGCGCGCAGTGATTGCCTGCGCCGCCATGCGGAGACACACAATGCTGGAAAAGGTGAATATACCCGACAGTGAACGCACCCGTGCTCTCGGATTGAGCACGATCGCTTTTACCGCCTGTTTCGCGGTCTGGACCATCTTCTCGATCATCGGAATCGAGATCAAGGTGGAGCTGGGGCTGACCGAGTTCCAGTTCGGTCTGCTCGTCGCCACCCCCATCCTCACGGGGTCGCTGAGCCGGTTGATCCTCGGTGTCTGGACCGAGAGATATGGCGGGCGCATCGTTTTTACCTCCCAGATGCTGCTGACCGCGGCGGCAACCTGGATGCTCACCTGGGCCGGGTCCTACACGATGTATCTCATCGCGGCACTCGGCATCGGCCTTGCCGGCGGATCTTTCATCATCGGCGTGGCTTACGTCTCGCGCTGGTATGACGCAGGCCGGCAGGGCACGGCGCTGGGGATTTTCGGGGCCGGCAATGTCGGTGCCGCGGTCACCAAATTTGTCGCGCCCTTCGTCATGGTGGCCTATGGCTGGCATGGCGTCGCCCATGTCTGGGCCGCGGGCCTGGCGCTCATGGCGTTGATCTTCTTTGTCTTTGCCAAGGACGATCCGGCGCTGGTCGCGCAACGCAAGTCCGGGCGGAAGTCCCCCTCGCTGGCCGAGCAGTTTGCGCCGCTGAAGAACCTGCAGGTGTGGCGCTTCTCGCTCTACTATTTCTTTGTCTTCGGCGCCTTCGTCGCGCTGGCGCTGTGGATGCCGCATTACCTGGTCGACGTCTACGGTCTGGACATACGCACGGCCGGCATGTCGGCTGCGGCCTTCTCGCTGTCTGCATCTCTGTTCCGCGCCTATGGCGGACATCTCTCCGACCGGTTCGGGGCACGGGCAGTGATGTACTGGACCTTCGGCTTCTCGTTGGCGCTATTGTTTATGCTGTCCTACCCGCCGACCGACTATCTGATCCAGGGCAAGGACGGTCCGATCGCCTTCAGCACCGAGATGGGGCAGTGGCCGTTTGTCATCACGCTGTTTGTGCTCGGCTTCTTCATGAGCCTGGGCAAGGCCGCGGTGTTCAAGCATATCCCGGTCTATTACCCCAACCATGTCGGAGCCGTGGGTGGGTTGGTCGGCATGATCGGCGGGCTCGGCGGTTTTGTTCTGCCAATCAGCTTCGGAGCGCTGCTCGACCTGACAGGCATCTACACCAGCTGTTTTGCGCTGCTGTTTGTCATCGTCGCAATATCGCTGGCCTGGATGCACCTGTCGATCCGCGCCATGGAGCAGGCTGCCCACGGTCCCGCACTTGGACGATTGCCGCAGCTGCCGGAAATGCAGGACATCCATGATCCCGAGCGGCTGGCGCAGACGCGTGTGCTGCAGGAGTGGAAGCCCGAGGACAAGATGTTCTGGGAGAGCAAGGGGCGAGGCATCGCCCGCCGCAACCTGTGGATCTCGATCCCGGCGCTGCTACTGGCCTTCTCGGTCTGGATGGTCTGGTCGGTCGTGGTGGCTCGCCTTCCGGCGATCGGTTTCGATTTCACGCAGGGCCAACTGTTCTGGCTGGCGGCTCTGCCTGGCCTGTCGGGCGCGACCTTGCGCATCTTCTACAGCTTCATGGTGCCGATCTTCGGTGGCCGGTTGTGGACGACCATCTCCACCGCGTCGCTGCTCTTGCCTGCACTTGGCATCGGCTACGCGGTGCAGAGCCCGGAAACGCCTTACCTGATCTTCCTCGTTCTGGCATTGCTGTGCGGCGTTGGCGGTGGCAACTTCGCCTCGTCGATGGCCAACATCGCCTTCTTCTATCCGAAGGCCGAGAAGGGCAATGCACTGGCCTTGAACGCCGGGCTGGGCAATCTCGGTGTGTCGGCGATGCAATTCGCCGTGCCGGTTGTGATTACCGCCGGTGTCTTCGGGGCGATGGGCGGGCAACCGCAAGCCCTGTCGGATGGCGGGCAATTGTGGATGCAGAACGCAGGCTTCATCTGGGTGCCTTTCATCATCGCCGCCACCATCGCGGCCTGGCTCGGCATGAACGACATCGCCGACGCAAAGGCAAGCTTCAAGGAGCAGGCGATCATCTTCAGCCGCAAACACAACTGGATCATGTGCGTGCTCTACACAGGGACCTTCGGCAGCTTCATCGGTTATTCTGCCGGTTTTCCGTTGCTGACGAAGCTGCAGTTCCCCGAAGTCAATGCATTGCAGTTCGTGTTCCTGGGGCCGCTTGTGGGGGCGCTGTCACGCGCCGCGACAGGATGGATCTCAGACAGGTTCGGCGGTGGAAGGGTCACTTTCTGGACCTTCCTTGGAATGATCGCTGCCGTGTTCGGAGTGATCTTCTTCCTCGGCATAAAGGAGCAGCCGGGTGCGTTCGGGGGATTCTTCTCCTGCTTCATGGCGCTGTTCTTCCTCACCGGCGTAGGCAATGCCTCGACCTTCCAGATGATCCCGGTGATCATGGCGCGCGAGGTGCCCCGCCTGATGAAGGACTTGAAGGGGGACGAACTGCAGAAGCAGGCCGGTCGCGAGAGTGCGGCGATCATCGCCTTTACATCGGCGATCGCCGCCTACGGCGCATTCTTCATCCCGAAAGCCTACGGCACGTCGATTGCCATGACCGGCGGTCCGGTGGCAGCGCTCTGGGGGTTCCTCGCCTTCTACCTGATCTGTGCGGTGCTGACATGGGCCTACTACACGAGACCCGGCGGGCTGTTGTTCGAAGTCGAACGCAGCGTCCCAGCCACACCCCTGACAGCCTGACCTGAAAGGAAAAGCAAGATGAGCCATCTGCTCGACAGACTGAACTTCTTAGCCACCAAGCGTGTCGATACCTTCTCCGACGGTCATGGTGAAACCACGATCGAAAGCCGCGACTGGGAGGATGTCTACCGCAATCGCTGGCGCCATGACAAAATCGTCCGCTCGACCCACGGGGTCAATTGCACGGGCTCCTGTTCCTGGAAGATCTACGTCAAATCCGGCGTCGTCACCTGGGAAACCCAGCAGACCGACTATCCGCGCACCCGGCCGGAACTGCCCAATCACGAACCGCGCGGCTGCGCCCGCGGCGCCAGCTACAGCTGGTATCTTTATTCCGCCAACCGGGTGAAAACACCGCTGGTCCGCGCCCGGCTGATGAAGACCTGGCGCAAGTTGCGCCCGACCCAATCGGCAATCCAGGCCTGGACGACCATCCAGTCGGATCCGGCCTTGCGCGCCGACTATGTCACGAAGCGCGGCAAGGGCGGGTTTATTCGCGCCTCTTGGGACGAGGCCACCGAAATCACCGCCGCCGCCAATGCCTACACGGCGAAGAAATACGGCCCGGACCGGGTGTTCGGATTTTCGCCGATCCCGGCGATGTCGATGGTGTCCTATGCGGCCGGTTCGCGCTATCTGAGCCTGCTCGGCGGGACCTGCATGTCGTTCTATGACTGGTATTGCGACCTGCCGCCGGCCTCGCCGCAGACCTGGGGCGAGCAAACCGACGTGCCGGAATCGGCTGACTGGTACAATGCCGGCTTCCTCATCCTTTGGGGCTCGAACGTGCCGCAGACGCGCACGCCGGATGCGCATTTCTACACCGAGGCGCGCTACCGCGGCACCAAGTCGGCCGTCATCTGCCCGGATTACTCCGAAGCGTCGAAGTTTTCCGACATCTGGCTCAACGCCAAGCAGGGTACCGACGCGGCGCTCGGCATGGCCTTTGGTCATGTGATCCTGAGGGAATTCCATATCGACCGGCAAGCCGAGTATTTCGAGGATTATTGCCGCAAATATTCCGACATGCCGATGCTGGTGCAGCTCGACAGGCGCGGCGGCTCCTACATTCCCGGCCGGCTGTTGCGCGCCTCCGACTTCGCAAAGAAACTCGGCCAGGACAACAATCCGGAATGGAAGACAGTCGGCATCGATGACGCAACCGGGGACATCGTCGTCCCCAACGGCTCGATCGGTTTTCGCTGGGGCGAGCACGGCAACTGGAATCTCGAAGAAAAGGCCGCAGGCGCACCGGTCAAGCTGCGCATGAGCCAGATCCTGGATACGGACCACGATGCAGTCGTGGGCGTCGAGTTTCCCTATTTCGGCGGCGCCGCAACCAACGGCTTCGAGGTCTGCGATCATCCCGACGTGCTGACCCGTAACGTGCCGGTCAAGAAGATCAAGCTGGCCAATAGCAAGACCGCCATGGTTGCCACGGTTTTCGACCTGTTCTGTGCCAATTACAGCCTGGACCGCGGCCTGGGTGGCGGCAATATCGCCAGCTCCTATGATGACGACGTTCCATTCACACCGGCCTGGGCGGAGAAGATCACCGGCGTTCGCCGTGACAAGATCATCCAGGTGGCGCGCGAATTTGCCGATAATGCTGAAAGGACCCGTGGCAAGTCGATGGTGATCATCGGTGCGGCGATGAACCACTGGTACCACATGGACATGAACTACCGTGCGGTCATCAACATGCTGGTGATGTGCGGATGCATTGGCCAGTCCGGCGGCGGCTGGGCGCATTATGTTGGTCAGGAGAAACTCAGGCCCCAGACCGGCTGGGCGCCGCTGGCGTTTGCGCTTGACTGGGCCCGTCCGCCTCGGCACATGAACTCGACATCGGCCTGGTACGCCCATACCGACCAGTGGCGCTACGAGACGGTGACGGCGGCGGAGATCCTGTCGCCGACGGCGCCGGAAGGCGACTGGAAGCAGCTCAGCCTGATCGATTACAACATTCGAGCCGAGCGCATGGGCTGGTTGCCGTCGGCACCGCAGCTCAGGACCAACCCGCTCGAGGTCGGCCGCGCCGCCAAGTCGTCCGGCAAGGACGTGCCAGCCTATGTCGCGGAGAAACTGAAATCCGGCGAATTGGAAATGTCGTGCCAGGATCCGGACGCACCGGAAAACTGGCCGCGCAACCTGTTTGTCTGGCGCTCAAATCTTCTCGGCTCGTCGGGCAAGGGGCACGAGTATTTCCTCAAGCACCTGCTCGGCACCGATCACGGCGTCCAGGGCAAGGATCTGGGCGAGGAAGGCCGGCAGAAGCCGATGGAAGCCAGGTGGCATGACCAGGCGCCGGAAGGAAAGCTCGATCTTCTGGTGACCATCGATTTCCGCATGTCGACCACTGCGGTCTATGCCGACATCGTGCTGCCGACGGCGAGTTGGTACGAAAAGGACGACATGAACACGTCCGACATGCACCCGTTCATCCATCCGCTTCAGGCGGCGGTTGACCCGGCCTACGAGAGCAAGACGGATTGGGAGATCTTCAAGTCGATCGCGAAGAAGTTCTCCGAGATATCGCCGGAAGTCCTCGGTGTGGAAACCGATGTGGTGCAACTGGCGTTGCATCACGACACGCCGTCGGAACTGGCGCAGCCGCAGGTTCTCGACTGGAAGCTGGGCGAATGCGACCTCGTTCCGGGAAAGACGGCTCCCGCCTATATCGCGGTCGAACGCGATTATCCGAATCTTTACAAGCGCTTTACCTCGCTTGGACCGCTCATGGAGAAGATCGGCAATGGCGGCAAGGGGATCACTTGGGACACCAAGAAGGAGGTCCATCATCTCAAGGCGCTCAACGGCACTGTGCAGGAGGAGGGAGCTTCCCAAGGGCTGACCAGGATCGATACGGCCATTGATGCCTGCGAGGTCATCCTGATGCTGGCGCCGGAAACCAATGGCGAGGTCGCGGTCAAGGCCTGGGACGCGCTCGGCAAGCACACCGGCATCGATCACAAGCACCTGGCCGAGGTCAAGCAGGACGAGAAGATCCGCTTCCGCGACATCGCGGCCCAGCCTCGCAAGATCATCTCGTCGCCGACCTGGTCGGGCATCGAGAGCGAGGAGGTGTGCTACAATGCCGGCTGGACCAATGTGCACGAACTGATCCCGTGGCGTACGGTCTCGGGTCGCCAGCAGCTCTATCAGGACCATAAGTGGATGCAGGCCTTCGGCGAGTTCTTCGTCACATGGCGTCCGCCGGTGGATCTGAAGACGGTCGGTCCGGACATCAACATCTCCGAGCGCGACAGCGAACCGCATGTGGTGCTCAACTTTATCACGCCGCACCAGAAATGGGGCATCCACTCCACCTATTCGGACAATCTGATGATGCTGACGCTCAACCGCGGCGGCCCTGTGGTGTGGATCTCGGAAGTGGACGCCAGCAAGGCGGGCCTGGTCGATAATGACTGGGTCGAGGTCTACAACTCGAACGGCGTTCTGACGGCCCGAACGGTGGTGAGCCAGCGGATCAAGGAAGGCACGCTGTTCATGTATCACGCCCAGGAAAAGATCGTGAACACGCCGGGATCGAAGATCACCGGCCATCGCGGCGGCATCCACAACTCCGTGACCCGCGCCACGCTCAAACCGACCCACATGATCGGCGGCTACGCACAGCTCTCCTACGGTTTCAACTACTACGGAACCGTGGGCTCCAATCGCGATGAGTTCGTCATCGTCCGCAAAATGACAAAGGTCGACTGGCTGGATCGCCCGTCCACCCAAGTGGAGGCAGCAGAATGAAAGTCCGCGCGCAAATCGGCATGGTGCTCAATCTCGACAAGTGCATCGGATGCCACACCTGCTCGGTGACCTGCAAGAACGTCTGGACCAGCCGCGAAGGTGTCGAATACGCCTGGTTCAACAATGTCGAGACCAAGCCCGGCATCGGCTATCCCAAGGATTGGGAAAACCAGAAACGCTGGAACGGCGGCTGGAGCCGGTCGAAGTCCGGCAAGCTGCAGCCCAAGCAGGGCGGCAAGTGGCGGATCCTGGCCAACATCTTCGCCAATCCGGATCTGCCTGAAATCGACGACTTCTACGAACCGTTCGATTTCGACTACGACCATCTGAAATCGGCCCCGGAAATGCAGGCGTTCCCGACCGCGCGGCCGCGCTCGAAGATATCCGGCGAGCGGATGGAAAAGATCGAATGGGGTCCGAACTGGGAAGAAATCCTCGGCGGTGAATTCGCCAAGCGCAGCCAGGACTACAATTTCGAGGGCATCGAGAAGGAAATCTACGGCGAGTACGAAAACACCTTCATGATGTATCTGCCGCGGCTGTGCGAGCATTGCCTCAACCCGGCCTGCGTCGCCTCCTGTCCCTCAGGCGCGATCTACAAGCGCGAGGACGACGGCGTCGTGCTGATCGACCAGGAGAAATGCCGCGGCTGGCGCATGTGTGTTTCGGGCTGCCCGTACAAGAAGATCTACTACAACTGGGAGAGCGGCAAATCGGAGAAATGCAACCTGTGCTATCCGCGCCTGGAATCGGGCCAGCCGACGGTCTGTTCGGAAACCTGCGTCGGCCGCATCCGCTATCTCGGCGTCATGCTTTATGATGCCGACAAGATCTCTGAGGCGGCTGCCACCGAGGACGAGAAGGAACTTTACGACGCCCAGCTCGGGGTCTTCCTTGACCCCAACGATCCCGAAGTGATCAAGGCGGCTCGCGCGGAGGGCATTCCGGAAGACTGGATCAAGGGCGCGCAGAATTCGCCGGTATGGAAGATGGCGGTGGAGTGGAAGATCGCCTTTCCGCTGCATCCCGAATACCGCACCCTGCCGATGGTCTGGTACGTACCGCCGCTGTCGCCGATCCAGAATGCGGCGGAAGCCGGCGCCATCGGTACCGTCGATAACATGCCGGATGTGAAATCGCTTCGCATCCCAGTGCGCTATCTCGCCAACATGCTGACCGCCGGTGACGAAGCGCCGGTGATCGCCGCCCTCGAGCGGATGATGGCGATGCGCGCCTACATGCGCTCGAAGACCGTGGATGGCGTGGTCAATCTCGGCGTCGCCAACCGCGTCGGACTCACTCCGCACCAGATCGACGACATGTACCAGTTGATGGCGATTGCCAATTACGAGGATCGTTTCGTCATTCCGACAACCCACCGGGAGCTGGTCGAGGACGCCTATGACCTGAAATCCGGCTGCGGCTTTACCGACGGCAATGGCTGCTCGTCCGGCACATCCAAAGGCAAATTGTTCGGCGGCGGCAAGAGCTTCCGCTCACCCACGGAGTTCTTGTCATGATCCGCACATTCAAAGCCCTCTCGGCCTTGCTGAGTTACCCTTCCACCGAGTTGCAGGAGGCCATTCCGGCGATCCGGGATGTGCTTGAAGCGGAAGCCATCGTCCCGGGGGGCGCGCTCTACGCCATCGAGCCATTGCTGGCCGAATTCGAGACCGGCGACATCTTCGATCTGCAGGAGCGCTACGTGCTCTTGTTCGACCGGTCGCGGACGCTGTCGCTCAACCTGTTCGAGCACATCCACGGCGAGGGCCGGGACCGGGGCGGGGCGATGGTAGACCTGCTCGAGACCTATCGCGCCAAGGGCTTCGACCTGGTCGCGACCGAACTGCCAGATCACTTACCGGTGCTGCTCGAATTCATTTCGACGCTGTCGCTTGCCGAGGCGCGCGAGATGCTGGCCGATGCCGGCCACATCATCGCCGCACTGGCCGAACGGCTGACCCGGCGCGAGACGCCCTATGCGTCGGTACTGGTCGCGTTGTCGGAGATCGCGCAGGCCTCGATCGAGACCGATGAAGCCCAGGCACTGATTGCCGAGAAGGATGACGATCCCGAGGATCTCGAGGCGCTCGACGCGGTCTACGAGGAGGCGATGGTTACTTTCGGCCCCGATCCGAACGCCGGGTGCCCCGTCAGCCGCGATATTCTTGCCCGTATGGACGCGCCCCTGCGTCCCGCCAATGCCTGACGCGAAAGGACATTCGTCATGACCTATTTCATCTTCGGGGTTCTGCCTTATCTTGCGCTGACGGTGCTGGTTGTCGGCTCGATCGCACGCTATGAGCGGGACCCGTTCACCTGGAAATCCTCGTCCAGCCAGCTGCTGCGCCGCAAGCAGCTGGTGTGGGGTTCGATCCTGTTCCATGTCGGAATCCTGGTCGTATTCTTCGGCCATCTGGTCGGTATGCTGACGCCGGTGGAGCTGTTTCACGCGCTCGGCATCAGCTACGGCTTCAAGCAGCTGCTGGCGATTGTGGTCGGCGGCATCGCTGGAGCGATGGCGATCATCGGCGGCGCGATGCTGTTGCACCGGCGGCTGTTTGATGCGCGTGTGCGTGCCAACTCGTCATTTGCTGACACCGGCATTCTGGTGCTTCTCTTCGCCCAGATCATCATCGGTATGGGCACTATTCTGGTTTCGATCCAGCATCTGGACGGTGGCGAGATGGTCAAGTTCATGGATTGGGCGCGGGCGATTTTCACCATGCGAAAGGATGCCTGGTACATCGTGGCCGACGTGCACTGGATATACAAGCTGCATATCTTCCTGGGGCTGCTGATCTTCATCCTGTTTCCGTTCACCCGGCTGGTGCACATGCTGTCGGTTCCTGTGCGCTACGTGTTGCGCCCGGGTTACCAGATCGTCCGCACTCGAAAGCACAAGGTAAATCTGGAGCCAAGATCATGAAACAGACATTCACCGACATTTCCGTCAACGGCGAAGCGATTTCGCCGGAGCTGATCGCGACGGAAGCGCAGAACCATCCGGCGCCGAAAGGCAAGCCGGGCATGGCCTGGATGGCAGCGGCACGGGCACTGGCCGTGCGCACGTTGATTTTGCAAGAGGCAAAACGGCGCGGACTTAGCCCCGATCCGATGGAAATGGCACCGGGGCTTTGGGAAACGGAGGAGGAGGCCATCATCCGGCAGGTGCTTGACGAGGCGGTCGAGACCGAGGCACCGACACCGCAAGCGGTCCGCGCTGCCTATGAGGCCAATCCGAAACGGCATCGTTCACCGGCATTGTTCGAGGCGGCGCATATCCTGTTTGCAGCCCGGCCGGATGCTGTGGTGGCCCGCAAGGTGGCGAAGGACCAGGCCGAAGCGTTGCTGGCGAAAATCAAGGCCGAACCGAAAGCCTTCGATGCGCTGGCGCGGGATCATTCGGCCTGTTCGTCGCGTGCCAATGGCGGCAGGCTCGGGCAGATTTCCGCCGGTGACACGGTGGCCGAATTCGAGGCAGCACTGTTGCGCCTGGAGCAGGGCGAGATCGCGGATAAGCCGGTGGAAAGCCGCTACGGGTTTCACATCGTCCGGCTTGATGCCCGAGCTGATGGGGAAGTTCTCCCGTTCGAGGCGGTGGAGACAGCCTTGCGCTCAGCGCTTGAAAAGACCGCTTGGGTGCGCGCCTGCCGCGCCTTTGTCGATGGGCTCGCAGAACAGGCCAATGTAACGGGAATTACGCTCAGGGTCGCCTGACCCTTTTTTGTTCAGTCCTGCCGCACCGGTCCCGGTTGCGGCAGACCATCAATCAGGCGGGCAAAGGTTCGCTCGCGTTGAACCACCCGCCGTATTTCTGGAGCATCTCGTCATGGCCCTTGCCTTCGTCAAAACAACAGAACGCGGCCTTACCGACCGGGCGCTTTCGGAATTCGCTAACCGGCTGCAGGCGGACGGGTTTCGGCTTGCCAGTGTGGTGCAAACCAATTCCGACCGCCCCGGCTCGCATCATTGCGACATGGATGTACGGGTGCTGCCCGACGGCCCGGTGATCCGCATCTCGCAGACGCTGGGTGAGGCGTCGCGCGGCTGCCGGCTTGATCCCGCAGCACTTGAACGGTCGGTGGCGCTGGTGGAGGCGGGGCTGGAAACTGTGCCCGATCTATTGATCCTCAACAAGTTTGGAAAACACGAAGCCGGTGGCAAGGGCTTCCGGCCATTGATCGCAGCTGCACTGGCCCGCGACATCCCGGTACTACTAGGGGTCAACGGCCTCAACCAGGATGCATTCAATGAGTTCAACTGCGGCTACGGCAAGGAGATCACCACCGACGCCGACCGCCTTTCCGCCTGGTTCAGGTCTGTCCAGCGAATGGCGGCTGACGGGTGCTCGGCATAAAGCCCCAAATGACCGAGATGGGTCGCGTTTCTGCGTGGCGGCATCGGCAGTTTAAGTGGGGTACGGCCACTGGTAGCGCGGAGCAGCTTACGATCAAATCTCAGTATGTTCCGCCAATTCCAGGGCATCTTCGATGTCGACGCCAAGATATCGGACAGTGTTTTCGATCTTGGTGTGGACAAGGAGGATATGGATCGCTCTGAGATTGCCTGTCGCCTTGTAGACCATCGCCGCCTTTGTCCTACGCGAGAAATGGGTGCCATAGTCCTGCGGCTGCAGACCTATTGCGGTGACCCCTTCATCAACTAACCGCTCATACTGCCGGTGCTCAGGTGCGTTGCCGGACCAACGCGGCTTGGGAAGGTATCGTCTTCCACGGTCTCATCCCTCCGTTCCAACCAGGCGAGCAGGCTCGCCCACACATCCGCTGTTATCTCGAACTGTAGCAGACGACCAGTTTTCTACCGAACGACCATAGCGCGCGTGCGGATCGCAGGTCCACTGACCGGGGTTCCGATCTTTGGCTTGAGCAGATCACAACCGCGCAGCTTGCTGTCGATTGCAAGCCCGAACAGCGCCCTGTCGCGCACTCCATTGGCCAAAATTAGCGTGAGGAGGTTAGGCGAGCATGGTGAACCAAAGGGGCCGGAAGCCAACATGGCAGCGTCCGGTCTCATTGTCGGACTGTTGCAGGATTTCGCGGCAGACGTATCTGCCTAACCTCGATGACTTTCGACTCGCGGCACTTTTTCGGTGCATCGGTTTTAACCGCACCGGCAAAAAGGCCTTCATCTCAAGATCTGCAAGCCGGGCCCGAAGGAATTGAGCCGTCCGAGCTCATTGATTGCAAATAGCAATCATTAGGCCTTGTGTGGGGTGCACAAATTCTATGATTTCGGATTGAATAAGCGTAATATATTCAGTTTTTAAATAAAACGAGGATGTGTCTCGGTCGGATCTGCTTCTCCCCCTCTCCGCAAGATCCGCGGATGTCGCCCCGAGAATCAACACGACCGAGAATGTAGACAAATGTAGACATTTGTCCTCGCGCGCGCGGCCGCGCGCGAGTAACGTTCCAAGAGACCCCGGATTGCGGCGTCTGCCTAGCGAAGACCATCTGATCGATGTCTGTTATCCAGGTGAAAGGTCCATGGGCGGCTTTTGCCAGCTAAGCCACTCCATGGAAGTGATGGCCCGCAGGGGGATGGGGAGTGCGAGTCTGAACGCAAGGCAACGGACTAGGCCGCACCCACATGAGGTTGAAAAAAGCCATAGTCGAAACAGCCCTAGCTCTGCATTTATGCCGTTCACACCATAAGAGCCCGGCAATCATTTGTCTTATCCAATTCCACTCAGCGACGAAGATGGATGGATGAGGCAAGTCGCAACGGCGCAAATCTATAAATCTTTGCTCAGGGAAAAACTGAATTCATCGAAATACAACGGCCTGCCGGACGAATAAAACTCCCGCATGGTCGGTGAGGGGGCATCTGCACCGTCTTCTCGGAAATACACAGACCCTGCGAGAAGCCGCAATTTTCTTCGCTCTGACGTTAGCAAAGCGATCTCGACGGTGCTCCGTATCCTGCTGATCTCGTCGCTCTCAGCGATGAATATCGCTCCAAGCATATCGGGGTTCTGATGGCAGTTTATGAAACCGGAGATAGATTGTTCGCTTGTGGGAAGGTCATGTCCCATTGATCGAAGCAAAGACCTCCATTCGGGATTTGAGCGCTCATAAAGGCTGACTGTGGCTTCGACGTGAGAGAGCGCTGTGACGATGTTAGGCACAATACCGGAGTTTAAGTGGGCCTCTTGTGTAGCCTCGCCGTGGATGGTTGTCCGCATCGGTCGGGTCAAAGGTTCTTTGCTCGCCTGATGTAAGACAGTGATGTTGGTCAGGTCGAATACCCAAAACCCCATTCCAGCCTCTCTATCCATTGTACTCTGGCAAAGAGCATCGCGCGGCTAGACGGTTATGTCCATCGATCAGAGTCGGTAGTAATCGACGCAGCGCATTTCAGAGCCTTCCGCACGGCGACTGGTAAGCTGAAATAAAGATTTTCCTAGAGTGCTAGGACGGTGTTAAGGCGCGCTGTCTCGCTCCCTATTTTCCGTACTCGTTCCATACAAAGCGTGCTGGCTGAGCTTAAGTCTTTGATTTTATGGCGCACCCGAGAGGATTCGAACCTCTGACCTCTGCCTTCGGAGGGCAGCACTCTATCCAGCTGAGCTACGGGTGCATCCGTGGCGCCTGGCGGGCGGCGAGTCTGCCGCAAGGGGCATGACCTGGGCGGCGCAAAGCGGCTGGCTGACGGTCTTCTAGCTGATCACGAGCGGCGCATCAACGCCGAAAATGGTTTGGACGGTCTGAATTCGCTGGCAGGTGGCGGAGGGGGCGAGACCCGTCGAGTGCGCTAGTGTGCCGGGGTTGTGGCGGGAGGAGATGACGAAAGAGGCGAAACAAACAACCACAAAGTAGGTCGCCACTCTCCGAAAGTTCTGGAGCAGTGCGGTCTACTCTATCATCGTCCTGCCAGTCATCTCGCCCTTGGTTATCAAGCATTGAATCGCCGCCATGTCGATGGCCCTGAACAACCGGAGCTTGTCTATGAGACCTTAGCGCGAGTTTCTTTCACGCAAACACTGCTGCGCTTCACCGCAGGTATTTATCTAGCAGAATTGTCCTGATGCGCTGGGTCGTGCAAACACTGGTTTCAGGGGTTCCATGGTCGGAACCGAGCGGACCGCAATAGATTCGCGCGTAAGGAGTTCCAGGCCGCCACGCTCAACCAACATGGCGATCACCATTTTGATGTAGATGGTGGCAAAGGTAGCTCCGGGACAGCGGCGCACGCCGCCGCTGAAGGCAATGAATTCATAAGCATCCGGTGCTGTCTTGGCGTCCCAGCGTTCGGGTCGGAACATTTCGGGGTCCGGATAGACGGTGGGATCCCGCTGGGTCTCGCGAGGGCACAAGTAGATTGCTGTATTAGCCGGCACTTTAATGGACCCGATTGATGTTTCGCGCACTGACTTGAGCGGAATGAAAGTTGCTGGCGGCGACAAGCGCAGAGACTCCAGCACAACTCCATTGAGATATGGCAAGTTGTTGAGTTCTTCTGTGCTTGTTTTTTTCGAGAAACCAGCAGCCTTAAGTTCGTCATGCAGTTTTGCCGCTGTCTCCGGATTGCGCGACAGCAAGATCGTCGTCCACAACGCCCCCAATGAAGGTGTGTCGATGGCCGCCCAGACTAGGGTTCCAAGGCATCCGATCTTGAAATCAAAGCTAAAAACTTGACCATCCGCGTCAGCCATGTTCAAGACCGATGTCCGAAGATTTGTATTGGCAGGTTGGCCGGCTGCTTCCTTGATCCATCCCATTAGCGTGTCCCTGACATCTTCCGCCTGCCGCAATAGGCGGTGGAATGGAAGTCCCGGAATGTTGTATTTCAGAATTCTGTTTGATATTAGATAGTTGGAAAGATTCAATCGATCTACCAGATGGCCGATATGGAGCGCCCGTTCTGCGTTCCGCTCACCAAAGAGCAGGTTGAGCGCGCATTGGATGGAGAGGTCCTTGTGAAACTTGACCAGATCGAATGTGTCCTGAGTAAATACCTTGTCTATCACCGGTTTAATAACGGCGTGCATTTCGACCGATAGTTTTGTGATCTGAGTGCGGTTCAGTGGCGCTTCGATCTGGACCGCAATGTCTCGATGGGGCTTTCCCGAAAGGCACATGTAGTTGTGTCGGATTTTTTGCTGCGCCGTGTTCGGCTTTGCACTGATGGGCCAAAGTGCGGTCATCCGCAAATCATCCCATTTAGCGTATACTTTGCGATTATTTTCAGCGCCATAAAATATAATTGCATCTGGAGGTGTTTTTTTGCCGAAAAAAGGAATTGCAATCGATACTGCGTTCCCATGCTTGTCAAGTATATTCGAAGATGTGAGAATAGGATTATTATAAAAACCGAAAAATATTCTTAATGCAGCTAGTCCACGTATTTCGGATGTGAATTGAAGTGGTTCCATGGTGTTCATTATTTTGATCCAAACGATGAATTTTAACGTCATATTGCATTGGTGGATGGCGCCAGGCAAGAGGACCCCTATTGCCGACGCGTTGGCGTTCAGGCCAGAGCAGTAGGGCGAGGCTACAGGGATCGTTCGGTAGATGCTTCAACGCAGCATTGCTCTGGTGACTGGGTGGCGGCCGGGATCGGGTGGCGTTCACCGCGTCAGTAGACCGGGATTGCGCAATCGTGCAGTCCGCGCTGCACTTGAGTATCTCCAGCTGGTGCTCAACATGTTCTGTTTGACTCAGGGAAGCTCACTGGCGCGCATTTGACGCGTGCGATAAGGAATTCATCATCCGCGACGCTGATGCGCCTCAGTGAGTCTTCTGATCAATTCGGCGCTGACGGCGTCCAGGAGGCCGGCGACATACACAGGGCGTCAAGTGTCGATGTGGGCGTCGAGCCGGTCCTTCGCCTTGCCGAGGAACGGATCCGCGAACGCACCGAAGCCGGAACCTGGACACCTGACGCCATGCGCCTCGTGTCCTGTTTTTCGGTGAGAGCAGCGGGCTTCTGCCGGGGATGGAGCGGGCAGTCACGGGAAACGACTTTCTCATACTCTCCGGCGAGCCCGTCACGTCTGCACGAGACACGAGAGCCGGGCCTCGATCTGATGTTAGATGCGCTCTGTTTGACTCAGGGAAGCTCACTGGCGAGCGTTCGGGTGCTGGGAAGGGAATTCGCCGTCCGGCCTACGGTTGCTTACCAGCGCGCCCGCAGGTCAATCTTGAGCCGGCGGTAAACTCTGGGCCGGTTTAGCCTTCGCTTTGTGTCACAGCCGGGACGGAGGTCGCCGGCACGACGAAGGAGAGCCGGAGTATGTCTTACCGAAGTAGGTGAGAATCCTCACACCGGAGATGCTGCTTGCGCCTGAAGAAGGAATTTGCTTCTTCACCGGCGGGGGCGCCTGCATAGCCGGAGACGTTGTTTATCCTTTTTGGTGAACGCGTTTTTGTCGGGCCGGAGAAGGTTTGGGTTTGAGGAGCGAGAGTGTCACGCTCCCCAATAGCTTTTGTTTTTCTTATAATTATATCTTATAAGTATCTAAACTTAATTGGAAAGCGTGACACCTGCTTCCGGGGATCCCAAGGTTATCTCCGGCCCGATAGAAGCTCGGTTTTCCGGTGGTAAATCTAGCGCACGCGTCTCATTCTCCGGCTTGGCGTCCGTCGTCGCGCGTTCTTTCTCAAGACGGCGCTGCTTCCGCTTTCTCTCCCGAGCCAGGGTTTTCTTGTGGTCATCCTTAGGCTCGGTCGACCCGTGACGTTCCATCAGTTTTTTCAGAATTCCTTCGCCGACAAGTTTGCAGCCGGCGCACTCGCGACAATCCGAACAGGGCGAAGCTTCTGGATTGCGGGCATGCGGCAGACCGAAACATGATGGCCAAAGGTCGTCTTTCTCAAACGGCTGCAGCGGCTCCGGATCGAATACAGAACGATCCGCTTCTTGACGTGCAACTGCCAGTTCGTTGTCAAACACTTCCGGTGAGACGATGCCCTCGAAAATCTCCGGCGGCATTTGCTCAAACTCAAAGCAATACCGCTGCATGACGTGTCGAAGTGGCTTGTGGAAGTCGGATGCCTGGAGTCTGACGAACTGCCGATACTCGTCCTGGGCCACCAGGCCTCGATAGTTCTCGACGCGGTATGCAGGATGCGTGACCTTGAACAGGCCGTTCCGGATTCGATCGGCCCATACCTTGTCTCGGAACGACTTCCAACTCTCCTCGGCGTTCCCAGGAAAATGCAGCTGATTGGGCTGCGGCATCATCGTCCGGTTTCTATTGAGGGCGAACTCGAAAGCTGCTTCGATGTAGAGATCGTATGGCATCCCCACCTCGTCGGCACGTTGACGAGCCTTCCAGACTTGAGTGCGGACTTGGTCGTTGTTCTTGAGACTAGTTGCCTTGATGCCGCTTACGTTCGAGGCCAGTCCTTTGTCGACCACTTGGGCAATCTTCCGCCGGAAGACGTCCTGGTATGTTCTTACAAAGAGCATGGTGGCCCTATACGGGGAGATGAACCGATAATCGAACCACTTGGAAGCAAAGAGGCTCGGCTCCGCTGCCAGCGTCTTTCGATCGAACACTTCGCCGGCGCGAAGCAGGTGTTTGATCCGAACTGAATGTGTTTGCTGTGCTTTTTGCATAGTTTCTCCTTCGCAGAACTTGGGGGTTCTCCGGCGAATATGGTTGGGATTTCTGGGCACACGGTGCTCAGCGCACCGCTTTCTCGCAATATAGCAAGCAGCGGGAGGCGTGACGCCGATTTCTCAATTATTATTCGCAGCCGGTGAGATTACTGACATTTGCTCCGTGCAGCGATGGTGCACAGGTGGCTGGAGACGTTTGTCCCCCCCGAAGGCAAGACGGCGGAATCGTTTGCCTGGTCAGGTTCGAGGCCGTCTCCTATTGCCGGTAGTCGAGAGCTGTCGTGCTAGCACTGTCTGAACAACGACATTAAGTCCGAGGGGTGACCGCATAGCGGTGCAGACCCGTTGCGCGAAGAAGCACATTCGAGGTCGAACGAATGGAGGATGTATATCTATCGTGCATTGCGCGGCAAGGCTTTTCCGATCGAGTCCGGTGATCCGCGACTTAGAAGCCCGCGCTGGAGAAATACGTATCGTTGCCGCCAGGGCGAAAACGCACGAGATGCCGTTTACCTGCCTCCGGACGGGTGCTGCCGGCGCCCGCGCATACCGATGCGACCTTTACATCACCGCCAAAAACGCAAATTCCGGCGTTCCTTGTCAATTTAGGGTAAAGTTAGGGTTAAGTGGCTCTTAGGCGGACTAAGAAGCAGGCAAGGTTCTGGCGCGATGATGCAAGCCCAGCGGGTGCATTTTCGGCTGATCTGCAAGGTCGAAGTTGACAAAATGTAAAGGTCGTCACACCTCTCAGCCTCCCGCCCAGGTAGGTGGCTAGCCGGCGCCGGACTTCGGTGGCACCAGAAAGCATCCCCTTGATTGACACTTGATTTTTCTAGGACTTCGCTTCCCCCCGGGTCGTCGCTCACGCTGTTGTCATCGACTGATTGGACAAGGTCGTCGCGGTAATCAAGCCGTCTGAGATCGCTGACTGATCCGGACGTCACCCAAGGCGGTCGACAAGGTCGACGGCGCGGAGATGACTGTAGCGCTGGAGCATGCGCAGCTCCTTGTGTCCGGAGATGGTCGCGGTCTCGATGACGTTCAGTCCACGCTCAAGAAGACGCGAGACACCCTCGTGACGGAGATCGTGAAACCGGAGGTCAGGGATGCCAGCGCGCTGGCGCAGGTGTCCCCAAGTCTGTTGCACGGCGCTTCTTGTGCTGGGTATTACTCGGCCATCAATCTGCATGCCCCTGAGCGTCTGGAGCGCATCAAGCGCACGGGTGCTCAACGGCACATCCCGGCTCTCTCCGTTCTTGGTCATGTCCAGATGGGCAATGCGCTTGTCGAGATCGATGTCAGACCAGGTCAATGAAAGCATCTCGCCCTGACGCATGGCGGTCTCGATGGCGAGGATGATGAGGGGGCGCATGTATTCACTGCGCCCATCGTCGGCTGCATCGAGAAGGCGCTGCTCCTCACCGGCCTCAAGGCGACGATCACGACCGCGCGGCGGGGCAGGGCGGCGTATCAGCCGGACAGGGTTCTGCGGCAGGTGCACGCCCCACTCCTTGCGTCCCACGTCAATCGCATGCGCCAGCGTGTTCAGCTCACGGATGACGCTCGAGGTTGAGACGGACTTGAGACGCATGTCTCGATAGGTAGCCACGTCTACAGACGACAGCATGGCAAGCGTCCGGTGCGCAATGTCACGCTTCATAAGAGCCTTGATGCGATAGCCCTCGGTCGCCGCGCTGCGCTTGTGTGGTGTAATCTCTTGGAGATAGCGCTCAAGAAGCTCGCGGACCGTCATGCGCTCGGCGAGACGCGTGTCTTGCAGTGAGCCGGAGCGGTCGAGTTCAGCTTCGAGTGTCCGCGCCCATCGCTCGGCATCGGCTTTCGTTTCGAAGCCTTTGGCACGAGGGGGAATTCCTTTACGTCTGACCTGGGCTTGCCATTTGCCTCTGAGCCTTCGGATCGTCGCCATGAAGCACCTCCTTGTTTTGTGCCTCTAACGCGTAGGATGCCCCTCTGAAGCCGCCAAGGAGGTTTCCGGAGTTCAGTGTGATCAGATTGTGCCGGGAGGCGATGGCGCACGCCTGTGGTGACGCTGAAGGGAAATGGATGCCTATCGGATCAAGGAGTTATCGCACTCAAGCAGTGCCAGAGAGCGCTGCCTTTGATAGGCAGGACACTCAAGTGTAGAGTTTCCCTGTAAGAGATTGCAGTAGTGTCTGCCAATGATCGAACAGCTCACGCGCGCAGTCATCAAAAATAATCTGATTTCCGCCATCATCGAAAACGATCGAGTCACCACCATGCCCTCCTTCTTCCAAGCCATCGACTTGCCAACCCGCTGCGACAATGTGTGTATTAGCTATGTGGGTCATTCCAGTTGACGTCTGGTGCCCCGCACCGCCGATCCGCACATGTTTGGAAGCGTTCGTGACGTCCCGAATATACCCGAATTTCGAATTGCTATTCTGAGTAATTTGCCAGAAACGTCCTTTGCTCGAGAGGGGTATGCCGTAATGTATTTCGAGATCAGGCCTAAATTCATCGAATAGCCACTCGTGAAAATGGAAAAGTGAGGTGGCAAGATTTAGTGCCGTCGCGAACGTGCTGCTGGTATTAAAGAACGCCTTTTTATTCGGTGTCAGCACTTCCAGAAAATAGTCTTCTGCATGGCTCAGCGACGTTGTTTTTTGGTGGTTTTCCGTGTTCATTTTGAATAGCCCCGAGTTTTCTAGACGCCCTCGGTTTTCATTTCTTGCTGCCGTTCGAACTCGACGGGCGACAGCATCCCGTTCCTGGCATGCTTGC
>NZ_OCPC01000004.1 GCF_900220985.1 Parahoeflea halophila | reverse complement strand
CCTACCGGTTTCCCCGCCTAAGACGCGCCTTTCCTGGCGCTCTGCCAAAACCCCGGCCGCAAGGTCGGGGTTTTTCGCGTTCAGCTGGCCGGATGGGTGAAGCGGTAGCTGTTGCCCTTAGCATCAAACAGATGCAGCTTGGCCCTGTCAGCGGTAAAGCGGAGCTTGTCGCCGCGTCTGACCTGCTGGTGACCGGCGATCTTGGCGATGATCGGCTTGCCCTCGGTCAGATCATCGACATAGATCAGTGTGACCTCGCCCAGTGCCTCGACGATCGAGACGGTGCCCTCGAACAGGAAATCGTCGCTGGACGTGGCCACGAGATCCTCCGGCCGGACACCAAAAGAAGCCGGCCTGCCCGCATCGCTGTCAGGGACGGCAATGCCGGTGTCGACCGTCTTGCCGTTGGTGAAAGCCAATGTGGCGCTGGCACCGGTCTTCTCGAGCGTACCGGGGATGATGTTCATCGCCGGAGAGCCGATGAACTGGGCGACGAAGAGGTTCTTCGGCCGGTCATAGAGCTCCATCGGCGCACCCACCTGCTCGATATAGCCTGCCGACAGCACGACGATCCGGTCGGCCAGCGTCATCGCCTCGACCTGGTCATGGGTGACATAGATCATGGTTGTTTCAGGCATCGTTTCACTGAGCTTGGCAATCTCGATGCGGGTGGCGACGCGCAGCGCTGCATCGAGGTTGGACAGCGGCTCGTCAAACAGAAACACCTTGGGATCGCGGCAGATGGCACGGCCGATGGCGACGCGCTGGCGCTGTCCGCCCGACAAGGCCTTGGGCAGACGATCGAGATAATTGCCCAGTTGCAGGATCGCGGCCGCGGATTGTACCCGGCGGTCGATTTCCTCGTTGCTCTGCCCGGCGATTCTCAAGCCAAAAGCCATGTTGTCGTAGACAGTCATGTGCGGATAGAGCGCGTAGGACTGGAACACCATGGCGATGCCACGCTTGGAGGGCGGAACGTCGTTGACCACCATTCCATCGATATCCAGGGTGCCACCGCTGATCTCCTCGAGGCCGGCTATCATGCGCAGCAATGTCGACTTGCCACAGCCCGACGGGCCGACAAAGACGATGAACTCGCCCTGGGCGATGTCGAGATCGACGCCGTGGATCACCTCTATGGCGCCATAGGACTTCTTGATCCCCTTTAGTTTCAAACCGGCCATTTTGTTTCCTCCCCTGACGCCTGGATCGGCCTCACCCGAGCCTGGCGAAAAACGCATCGTATGGCGATATCTCGATCGTACCGGGCCGCAGCAGGCCCGAGAAGCCGTGACCTTCGAGCGGTTCCAGCTCGCCCTGCGGGCGCTCGATGACCTGGATCTCGTCGCTCAGATTGAAGGCGCAGAAAATGGCCTCGTCGTTGTTGCGGCGGATCATCGAGAGCACGGACTTTCCGGTGTCGGCAAATTCGAGGCTGCCCTTGGCCAAAACCGGATGAGCGCGGCGGAAAGCCAGCAAGCGGCGATAATGATTGAGCATCGATGCCTGGACATGGTCCTGCGCATCAACCGCCAGGTGACGGTGCTCCGGCGGGATCGGAAGCCAGGGCTGGCCATGGGTGAAGCCGGCGCTCTGCTCGTGTTCAGACCAGACCATCGGTGTGCGGCAACCGTCACGGCCCTTGAAATCGGGCCAGAACTGGATGCCATAGGGATCCTGAAGGTCCTCGAAAGCAAGGTCGGCTTCGGTCAGGCCGAGTTCCTCGCCCTGGTAGAGGCAGATGGAGCCGCGCAGCGAGATGATCAGCCCGGCCAGCAGCCGGATATAGCGTTCACGATCCTGGACACTGTCTCCCCAGCGCGTGGCATGGCGGACGACATCATGGTTGGAAAAGGCCCAGCAGGCCCAGCCTTCCGGCGCCGCATTCATGAAATCGGTCATCACGGTGCGGACGCGGTCAACCGTAACCGGTACTCCCGACAGGAACTCGAAGGCATAGCACATGTGCATCTTGTCGTGGCCGGAGGTGTAGTCGGCCACGATCTGCAGGCCGATCTGGGCATCCCCCACCTCACCGACCGCCGTGGTGCCCGGATACTCGTCGAGAAGCGCACGGAAGCGCTTGAGA
Organism: Parahoeflea halophila; assembly: GCF_900220985.1. Lineage (GTDB taxonomy): Bacteria > Pseudomonadota > Alphaproteobacteria > Rhizobiales > Rhizobiaceae > Hoeflea > Hoeflea halophila. Next base: position 457,182 of record NZ_OCPC01000004.1, on the reverse strand, counting down.
AAGCCGAGATTCTCCGGCCGGTTCTTGTCGTAGACGTGGAGCTGGTGATTGTAGGGATTGACCGCAGGCGCGATCGAAGCGTTGCGCAGCTCCTTGGCCAGCGGCGGGTTGTCGCGCAGCTCCTGGTCATGAAAATAGAAATTGATGGTGTCGAGCCGAAAGCCGTCGACGCCGCGATCGAGCCAGAAGCGCACCACGTCGAGCAGGGCCTCCTGAACCTCCTGATTGTGGAAGTTGAGATCGGGCTGCGAGATCAGGAAATTGTGCAGGTAATACTGCTCGCGCTTGCCGTCCCACTGCCAGGCCGAGCCGCCGAAAATCGACAGCCAGTTGGTGGGCGGCGTGCCGTCGGGCTTGGGCTCGGCCCAGACATACCAGTCGGCCTTCGGGTTTTCCCGATCCATCCGGCTTTCGACAAACCAGGGGTGCAGATCGGAAGTGTGCGAGAGCACCAGATCGATGATGATGCGGATGCCGTGATCATGGGCGACCCTGACCAGATGGTCGAAATCGCCGAGGGTGCCGAACATCGGGTCGACATTGGTGTAGTCGGAAACGTCGTAGCCGAAATCCTTCATCGGCGAGGTGAAGAACGGCGAGATCCAGATGGCGTCGACGCCAAGTGACGCGATGTAGCCGATGCGTTCGGCAATGCCGATCAGGTCGCCGATGCCGTCGCCAGAGGTGTCCTGGTAGGAGCGCGGATAGACCTGATAGATGACGCCACCGCGCCACCAGTCGGCATCCGGGACGATCTCGGTGCCGGTTTGCAGCCGCTTGCCGGCAAGAGTCATGGTTTTCATAAAAGCCTCGTTATTTGACCGAGCCGGCCAGCAGGCCGCGCACGAGATATTTCTGCATGGCGAAGAAGACCACCAGCGGCACGGCGATCGACACGAAGGCCGAAGTCGCCAGGATTTCCCAGTTGCCGCCACGGGTGCCGAGCAGTTCGACGATCTGCTTGGTCATTACCGTGGTCTCACCGGTCGCATCAATCAGAAACACCAATGCGACAAGAAGATCGTTCCAGGTCCAGAGAAACTGGAAAATGGCAAAGGAGGCCAGCGCCGGGAAGGATAGTGGCAGGATGATCTTGACGAAGATCTGGAAGTCGGTGGCGCCATCGACGCGGGCGTTTTCGATGATGTCGCGGGGCAGGCCGACCATGTAATTGCGCAGCAGGTAGATCGCCAGCGGCAGGCCGAAGCCGGTATGGGCCAGCCAGACGCCGAGATAGCCCTTGCCGATGCCGATCTCGTTGTGAAGCCTGAGAAGCGGGATCAGCGCCAGCTGCAACGGCACCACCAGCAGGCCGACAACGGCTGCAATCAGCAGCGCGCGGCCGGGAAACCGCATCCAGGCGAGCGCATAGGCGGCGAAGGCGGCGATGACGATCGGGATGATGGTGGCGGGAATGGTGACCGTCAGCGTGTTGAAGAAGGCCCTAGCCATGCCCTCGCGGTTGCCCGGATCAAACAGCACGAAGCGGTAGTTCTCGAGCGTGAATTCCGGTGGCCGGGTGGCGGTAGTGAAGACCCGCGGCAGGCGGCTGTCGCCGAAGCTCTGGGGTGCTGCCAGGCTAAAGGCCCCATCTTCTGTGACCGTCAGGCTGGCGCCGTCGCCGACATCGACGGTCTCGCCGGGCGCATAGGCCTCGGGCGCGCGAGAGCTGGTGCCCCACTTGCTGATCTCGACTTCGTCGCTTTCGAACAGGTTGCCTGAAATGACGAACCGGCCGTCGATCTCGGCCTCCTCGCCGGAGATGCGGATGGCCGGCGCCTGGCGTTCCTGGGTGAACAGCGCCTTCCACCAGCCGGTGTTGGCGATCTGGTCGGCGGTGCGGAAGGAGGAAACGAAGAGGCCGACGGTGGGGAACAGCCACAGCGCAACCAGAAGCACGACCGAGATGTGAACGGCCCAGGTGAGAGGCGACTTTTTCGAGAACATGTTCATCAGCCGCCTCCCTCAGCGCGTTTCTTTGCGGGCGTTGTAGACATTCCAGGCGAGAATCGGCGTGACCAGCAACATGATGATCATGGCGCTCGCCGAGCCGACGCCCCAGTCATTGGTGCGAAACAGCTTGTCGTACATGTAGTTGGCCAGGACCTGGGTTTCCCATTGCCCGTTGGTCATGGCAAAGACGATGTCGAAGACCTTGAGCACGACTATGGTGATCGTGGTCCAGACCACCACGATGGTACTCATGATCTGCGGCACCTTGATCTTGAAGAAGATCTGGAACGGGTTGGCGCCGTCGATGATAGCCGCCTCGATGGTTTCTTCGGGAATGCCGCGCAGCGCCGCCGACAGGATCACCATGGCGAAGCCGGTCTGGATCCAGACCAGCACCACCATCAAAAAGATCGAATTCCAGAACGGGATGGTCAGCCAGGTCTGCGGCTCGCCATAGGGCAGCGATGCCGAAAACAGCGACGGAATTGCGCCCAGGGACAGCCACAGCATCCAGGCCGCGGCGAGGCTCAGAAGGCCGCGCAGGACATAGCCCCACACGCCGATTTGGCCGCGTCGCACTTCACGGCCGAGCAGCGGACGCAATGCCTGGTAGATGACATAGCCCATGCAGGCGGCGAAGACCGCTAGCAGCGCGATGGGCATGAGCTTGAGCACGAGAACCGACCAGGCACCACCATCGAAGCTGAGCCAGACGGCATTGAGCACGCCAATCTGATCCTGCCCGGCCGGCCTTGTGTCATAGACCAGCTTCCAGATCACCGCGGCGCCGACAAAGGAGATCGCCATCGGCATGAAGATCAGCGACTTGGCGATGCCGCCCCAGGAAATGCGGTCGGTGAGCTGGGCTGCCAGCAGGCCAAAGCCGGTCGAAAAGGCAGGAACAATGATCAGCCACAGCATGTTGTTCGTCATGGCTTCCCAGAACTTGGGCTCACCGAACATCTGGCTGTAATTGGCGAAACCGACAAAGGCACCGCCGGCATTGCGGTCGGTCAGCGACAGCCAGAGGGTGGCGAAGACCGGATAGGCGAGATAGAGGCCAAGCGCGAACAGAGCGGGGAACAGGAACAGCCAGGGCCGGATCTGATTGGCCCGGTTGATGTTGCGTCCGGCGTGCTCGCCCCTGGCCGGGAAAAGAACGTAATCGAGGAACCTGTTGGAGAGATAGAAGTAGCCTACGCATCCGCCGACGCCAACGATGATGGTGATCAAACCCTGAAGTGCCGGATGCATTGGTGTCCCCCCAAAAAGACATTTCAAAGTGGCAGACCCCGGACCAAGCCGGGGTCCGCAGATTTGTGCAGGTTGTTACTTGAGCGCGTCCCAGGACTTCTGGATCGCGTCCGCAACCTCTTCGGCGGATTTGCCACCAGTGTAATCGACCATGCCGGTCCAGAACGAGCCTGCTCCGACACCGCCGGGCATCAGGTCGGATGCATCGAAGCGGAAGGTCGTTGCGCCCAGCAGTACGTCGTTCATCTTCTTGAGCGTCGGATCCGAGAACACGTCGGTGTTGACCGCCTTGTAAGGGGTGAGGAAGCCCTTCTGCGCCATCCAGATCTCATGCGCGATCGGCGACTGCAGGAACTCGATCAGCGCCTGGGCGCCGGGGCTGTCCTTGGTGATGGCCCAGAGCGTGCCGGCGCCGAGCACCGGTTTGCCGAGATCCTTGCCTTCATAAGCAGGCATGTAGAAGAAGTCCGCATCGGTACCGACCTCCGTGCCTTCGGGGAAGAAGGCCGGGATGAAGGAGGCCTGATGGTGCATGTAGCACTGCGGCGGCGAGGAGAAGAGGCCTTTCGGGCTGTCGCGGAAATCGGTGGTCGCAACTGCGCCCGCGCCACCGGCGACATGGGCATCGTTGCGGGCAAACCAGCCGAACTCCTCGATCGCGTCGATGACGGCGGGATCGGTGAACTTGATTTCGTTGGACACCCATTTGTCATAGACGTCGGGCGACTGGGTGCGCAGCATCATGTCCTCGACCCAGTCGGTTGCCGGCCAACCGGTGGCGCCGCCCGAGCCAAGACCGATGCACCAGGGCGTCTCTCCGTCGGCTGCGATCTGTTCGGTCAGCGCCTTGAGCTCCTCCATGGTTTCGGGGATCTCGTAACCGGCATCCTCGAAGTTTTCCGGGACGTACCAGACCAGCGACTTCACATCGACCTTGTAGAAGAAACCATAGAGATTGTCCGAACCGTCCTCACCGGCATAGGTGCCGAGATCGACCCAGGACTGGCCGGCGGCATAGTTTTCCTTGATCCAGTCGCCAGTGCCTTCGGGAAGCGGCGAAAGAAAACCGCGCTTGGCCATGTCGGCGGCAAGCCCGGGCTGCGGGAACACCGCGATGTTGGGTGCTGAGCCTGCTTCGGCGTCAATCATGATCTGCTGTTCGAAACTGTCGGAGCCGACATATTTGACATCGGCACCGGTGGCTTCGGCGAAATAGGCCAGAACCGACTCGACATTCTCCTGGTCGGGCCCAAGCCATGGACCGAAGACCGTGACTTCCTCGCCGTCAAGCTGGGTGGATTTCAGCGCCTCGTAGCTCTCCCAGTTGAAATCGCCCTCGCCGGGGGTGAATTTGAGATCGGCGGAATGGGCCGACCCAATGGTCAGCGCAGCAGCCGCCGCGCTCATCAAAAACAGTTTCTTCATCAATTTTCCTCCGGACCAGTATCTGGCCTCTCCATCAAGCTAAACGGATTCTCCCAGCCAAGGCCATGCGATTTCAAAGCGCTTTGGCTTGCCTCAACAGGATTACGAGTACCGGCTTGAGTCAAGCTCAAAGTTCCCGGCAGGCGATGGATTTCCGTCTGCCGCTCTCGAATTGCCCAGGATTGTTGCGTTGCAACAGTGTTTTGCGATGCACTCGCGTCGTTTTCGCTTTTGCTGGCGGCAAAGCTGGGATTAGATAAAGGACTTGGGAGGGCTTGGCGTTCGCAGCCTGATGCTCAATTTCCCAAAGCGCTTTGAGTAAACGGACCGTCTTGTCGTGAACCTGAAACAGCTGTCAGCATTGCTTGAATTGTCGCAGACCACGGTCTCGCGTGCGCTCAACGGCTATCCAGAAGTCAGCGAGCAGACCCGAAGACGGGTGCTGGAAACGGCGCAGCGGTACGGTTACAAGCCCAATTCGAACGCCCGCAAGCTGGCCACCGGGCGCGCCGGTTCGATCGGTTACGTGCTGCCAGTGGGCCGCAATGTCGATCTCGATCCGCATTTTGTCGAATTCCTTTCCGGTCTCGGCGAACATGCGCTCAGCCGCGAGGTCGATCTGTCGCTGACACCCGCATCCTATGAGCGGGAGAGCGAAGCCTACCGCCGTATTGCCGCCAGCCGCTCGGTGGACGGGGTCTACCTGTCCGCGATGCGCAGCGACGAGCAGAGAATCGGCCTTTTGCAGGAGCTCGGGATTCCGTTTCTGGCGCATGGGCGGGCATTGAAGCCGGTGGACGGCTACGCCTGTGTCGATATCGACAATGAAGCCGCGTTTCACGACGCCACGCGGCTGCTGCTGCAACTGGGGCATCAGCGCCTGGCCTTCATCAATGGCGACACCGATTATTCCTTTGCCGTGCACCGGCTGGACGGGGTCCGGCGGGCAATGACTGCGTGCGGACTGGCGGTCGGCAGCCTTCAGCACCATTCGGCAGCAATGAACGAGGAAAACGGCTACCGGATCGCCAGTGCACTGTTCCACAACGCAGATCCGGCTACGCGGCCGACCGGGGTTCTCAGCGCCTCGATGTTCACCACACTGGGCATCGTGCGGGCGCTCAATCAGCTGGGGCTGAAGATGCCCGACGATGTATCGGTGATCACCCATGACGACGTGTTTCCGTTCCTCAAGCCCGAGAGCTTTTCGGTTCCACTGACCACCACCCGTTCCTCGATCCGGGCCGCAGGCGCGCGGATCTGTGAGCGATTGGTCGACATCATTTCCGGGGTGGAGACGGAGCCGGTGCAGGAGATCTGGCCGGTGGAGCTGATCGTGCGCGCGTCGAGCGGCCCCGCGCCTACGGAGCGCAAGGTGGTGCGCAGAGCGGCAGAGGCGGCGCAGTAGACAGACAGCGAGCCGCCGTCGAAAAACTTGCCGCAACGTCGTTGGGCTCTATGGGGATCGAAGACGTAAGCATGCTTTGCAGATGGGACCACACAGCGCGCAGCCTTCAGCCGAGGCGACACGCGGGCAGATGATGACCGGCACCCCGGTCCGGATCTGAAGGGTTTCAAGTGCTGTGGGGTTACAGTCCCGATCAGCTTGTCACAAGCTATACCCGGTCATCGGTCTTTTCCGCAGATTGCATCTCGTTGTGGCTTCCAGGATCGAAATCGTCGGGGTCGTAGCCTTCCTCGCCTTCGGCGATCCCGCTCACATGCGTGGTTCCTGTTTCTTCGTCGTAGACAAGCCCGTAGGTCGCGCTGCCTTCGGACCTGTAGCGGCGGTATTCATGGATGATCGCGTAGACGAAAAGAAAGGCGAAGGGCGCCAGGATCATCAGGGCTATCAAACGGGCTTCCATGGCAAATGCTCCTTTCGCAGAAACATGTTGGCTGTGAGGCTAGTGTCAAGACATGGCCTGTCAGGGCCAGCGCAGAAAGCGCCTCCCTGGTGGCGTCGAAACCTCGGGTTTCAACCCTTCTCAGGGTTCATCCGGTAAGATGAAATGCCCCAATATCCCGGGTGCCCGGATCGATGGTACGGCAGGGCCGATAAAGCGCCTTCTGGAGCCTAATTTCGCCGCCCGGCGACTTCAGTCGTTAATTTTTTTGCCGAAATCTTCAGAATTCGATAGGCGGAGTTATCCGTTCATTAACCATAATTGACGATTTTCGGCTCAACGAATGGTGGGTCGCTGATCCAGGAACAAGCAGCAGCGATGGCATGATGTCCAACCACCATTGCCGGTAACCCGAGTCCGGTATGTCCCGCGTAGATTGTCAAAAAGGGACACTTCCATGACAAGCATTATGACCAACACCGCAGCAATGTCCGCACTCGCCACTCTGCGCTCGATCAACTCCGACATGGAGACGACACAGAACCGCGTCTCCTCCGGCTACCGCGTTGAAACTGCTGCCGACAATTCGGCCTACTGGTCGATCGCAACCACCATGCGCTCCGACAACAAGGCACTTTCGACGGTCAAGGACGCTCTCGGCCTCGGCGCCGCCAAGGTTGACGTTGCCTACACAGGTATGAATTCGGCCATCGACGTGGTCTCCGAAATCAAGGCCAAGCTGGTTGCCGCCCGCGAGCCCGGTGTCGACAAGACCAAGATCGACAAGGAACTGACCGAGCTGAAAAACCAGCTGGTCTCGATCTCGGAATCGGCTTCCTTCTCGGGTGAAAACTGGCTCAACCACGATGGTGCAGCAGCCGCCGGTACCAAGACGATCGTCGGTGGTTTCAACCGCGATTCCGCCGGCCTGGTCTCGATCACGACGCTGGCGGTCAACACCACTTCGACCACGCTGATCGGCACCACCAATGAAAGCCTCGGTATCCTGACAAAAGATGTCGACGCCGACGCGCTCAATCCCAACTCCACCGGTACCGCCGTCAACTACTACCTGATCGATGCCGACGGCACCGCCACCACCGCCGGCTCCGCTACGGCCATCGCGCTGACCACCGCCACCACCGATGCCCAGGTCGACGACATGATCCGCGTCGTGGACTCGATGCTGACCGAGATGACCGATGCGGCCTCCAACCTCGGTGCAGTCAATTCACGCATCAAGATGCAGGAAGACTTCGTCGCCAGCCTGATGGACTCGATCGACTCCGGTATCGGCCGTCTGGTGGATGCGGACATGAACGAGGAATCGACCCGCCTGAAGGCTCTGCAGACCCAGCAGCAGCTCGGCATCCAGTCGCTCTCGATCGCCAACTCCAACTCGGAAAACATCCTGTCGCTGTTCCGATAGGACAGGTGACATCCGGTGGCACTGCCAAGGTGCCACCGCTCTCATGACGCAAAAGCCGCATCGGACACGATGCGGCTTTTTTAATAATTCTAGACCCAGAAATCTTCAGAGAGCGCTCAGAAGGACGGCGGCTTGAGGCCGTGGGCGCGCATGGCGGCGGTGACGGTGTTGGCCATCAGCATGGCAATGGTCATCGGGCCGACGCCGCCGGGGACCGGGGTGATGGTGTCTGCCACCTCAGCGCATTCATCAAAGGCGACATCGCCGACCAGCCGGGTCTTGCCCTCGCCACGCTCGGGCGCGTCGATGCGGTTGATGCCGACATCGATCACCGTGGCGCCGGGCTTGACCCACTCGGCCTTGACCATCTGCGGACGGCCGACCGCAGCCACGAGGATATCGGCGTTGCGGCAGACGCCAGCCAGATCCCTTGTGCGCGAGTGGGCGGTGGTCACCGTGGCATTGGCCGCCAGCAACAGCGCCGACATCGGTTTGCCGAAAAGGTTCGAGCGGCCGATGACCACGGCGTTAAGACCGGAGAGATCAGCACCGTGGGTCTGGCGCACGAACAGCATGGCGCCCGCCGGGGTGCAGGAAATCAACCCGCCGTCGAGGTCTCCGGTCATCAGCTTGCCGGCATTGACCACGTGCAGGCCATCGACATCCTTTTCCGGCCGGATCGACTGGATCACCGGGTCGGTTTCGAGATGATCCGGCAGCGGCAGCTGCACCAGGATGCCGTGAATTTCCGGATCCTCGTTGAGCTTGGCGACCAAGGCCTCGAGCTGGACTTGCGTGGTTTCGGCAGGCAGGGTGTGCTGCACCGACTTGAAGCCGCACTGCTTCGCCATGCGGCTTTTCGACGAAACATAAACATGGGAGGCCGGATCATCACCGACGATGACCACGGCCAGACCCGGACGGGCACCGGTCTCGGCCTCCAGCGCATTGCTCGCTGCCGTCACCTGCTCGATCACGCCAGCTGCAACAGCCTTGCCATCAATCACCTTCGCCATCCCAAATCCTTCCCGATCTGTTGCCTGCCCCGGCACCTGATTATCGGAGCGAGCAGCCTGCGCGGACCCTACGAAACCAAACGCAAAGGCCGATCGCTTCTTTGCGTCCTCTGATGTCAAATTTCAAGCTTGGAAGGTGTCAGGCGCTACGGCGGGGCGCGGCGTAACCGTCGATCCGGGAGCGCAATTCGTTCATCTCGCGGCGAATCCTGTCGACTTGCTCATTGCTGACAGGAGGTTCGGACCGGGCCGGCTCCGTGGCTGGTGCTGCCCGTGCCGGAGGCGCTGCGGCCGGAACCGGCTGCGGTGGCACCTGCTGATAAGCATGCACCGGTGCCGGGTGGGACTGCGCATGGGGCTGTACCGGCACGGGTTGCGGCTGATAGGCCGGTTGGAACTGGTGCGGCTGCATGGGCATCATCTGCGGCGGCAGCATGGGATAGGCCGCTGCGGCAGCATAGGGCGCCACGGGCACGCCATGGACCGGATAGACCGGTGCGTAGGGATCCACCGCCCGCCCGTGGTGCAAGCCCGGGAAGTGGCTGATCTGGGGCTGAGGAGCCTGATAGTACACGGAATGGCTGGGGTAGATCGCCTGAGCCGGGGCCGGGGCCGCAAAGGCATGGGGAGCATGGGGGGCTTGCGGATGGAATTGCGGCTGCGGCTGATGGGGCGTCTGGGTCTGCACCGGGCAAGATTGCTCCGCCGGCTGCACGTTGTGGGAATCGGGCGCGGCAACACTGACCGGTTCCGGCGCTCTGGCGTGCGCATCGGGAGCCAAGGCCGGCTCGTACCGGGCGTCCCGTGCCCGGGGAGCTTCGCCGGACAGTGCGGTTTTCTTTTCGCTTGCGGGGGGCTGTTCGACATGGTCGCCTGCTTCAGACAGGATTCTCGCCACAGCCTCGAGCCATGCCGGGCTGGCGGTCTGCTCGGCGTCGGGTTTCTCCGCTTTCCTTGCGCGTCCGGACGGAGCGGGCTCGCTGGACGGAGCCGCCCTGCTGGTCCCGGAAGCCCCGGCCCTGGCCGATTTCGGACGAAGAACGATGGTGCGTGCGGGTGCGGGAGGCACCGGTACCGCTTCCATGGAATCAAGGGTCTGCGGTTCGGATTTGCCGGAAGGCTCCTCAACGGGCGCTTTGCCCATCCGCGCACCGGCTGCCGCCGCGGCGCTGGCGCGCGCACCGGTAAAGGGGGCCGGTGTGAACCCGCCCGCGATGCTCTCACGGCCACCGGACATGCTATCATCCGGGCCGGGGCCGGACGGACGGCCGGGACCGCCAGGAGGCGTCCGCGGAGCCGGGGCCGGCGGCTGCGGATACCCGCCAAAGGGCGAGCCGGGATAACGATTTGGCAATTGCGCGCTGTTGTAGGCGCGAATGCTTTCGACCGCGCCAGCCAGCAAGGCCAGGCCGAGACCTGCAAACAGCCCCGCCATCATCCCGCCGATGGCGATGATCTTGCGCGACGGACCCATCGGCCGCATCGGCGCCTCGGCCGGGGAAATGACCCGGACATTGCGTGTCGAGAGGTTGGAACGCTCGCTGGTTTCGCGCGAGCGGGTGAGGAAGGCCTCATAGATGCCACGGGTGGCGTTGGCTTTGCGCTCGAGCTCGCGCAGGGTCACGAGCTCGACCGACTGATCCATGGAGCGGCTCTTGGCAATGGCCATCTGGCTCGCCAGTTCCTGCTCGGTCGCGACGGCACGCTGCAGCTCTGTCTGCGAGCTGGCGACGATACGGCGCAGCTCGGCGCTGATTTCATTGGTGATGGTCTCGAGCGACTGCATCGCAGCGATATATTGCGGATGCCGCGGACCAAGCCGGGTGGCCAATGAATCCGCGTTTGCCTTGGTCTGAGTATACTGCTTGCGCAACTCGCTGAGATTTGAGGACAGCAGCTCTTCGGGAAACGCGCCGGAGAGGACATCATCAATCCGGACCTTGGCGAGATTATCGGCCTTGACCCTGATGCCCACCTTCATGGCGCGGGCGTTGGCGAGTTGATCGCTCAGCGCCAGGATCTCCTTGTCGTCGATAAATTGACCGCCAACGCCGACCAGGCCGTTTTCTGCCTTGAAGCGTTCGACTTCACGCTCGGCGGCATCGAGATCGGCGCGCAGGGCGTTGAGCCGTGTGTCGATGGATTCCGAGGTCCGTTCCAGCAGGCTGGACTGCGCTTGACCTTCGGAATCGAGATAGGTCTCGACGACCCGGTTGGCGATCAGCGCGGACTTTTCCGCATCGCGGGTATCGACGCCGACTATGATGACGAAGGTCCTGGAATCGCGGGAAACCGACAAGGCATCCCTGAGATTGTTGAGTGCCTTCTGTTCGCCTTCATCGGACGGAGACTTTCCGGTGAAAAGCTCCCTGATCAGCGAGATTCCGCCGCTGATGCCGCCTGCCGAGCGGGAACCATTGAACTCGGGATCGCGGTCGAGCCCGAGGTCTGAGACGACCTTTTCGAGTACGCTGGTGGAGGAAAGGATCTGCAACTGGCTGTCGGTGATCGCCAGCATGGCTTCGGTTGAAAGCTGCTGATTGCGGATGTCATCCTCGGTGACGCGAACCTCGCGCGGGTCAACGAAGAGCCTGCTTTCAGCGTAATATTTGTGCGGCGTCGACAGCGCCAGGAGCACACCGATCACCGCGCCGCCCACCGTTGCGGCGCCTATCAGACGACGGAAGCGCCAGACGGCGGAAATCAGGATCGATGCATCGAGCAGGGGACGCGTGTCGTCGACAAGCTGACTGTGACCGGACGCAGCATGCCAGTGGTAGGGGTCGTCGCGGAACTGGATGTCCCTGCGGGGATGGCGCCCTGAATCGGGAACTTTCTCTGGCTCCGGCTCAGCCTCACTCTGCAAGGGCGCTTCGGGTCGCCGGTCTGCCTCCGGGCTCGCACCGGACGCCACTGGCTGCTGGTTGCCGGATTGCTGCCGGCGTGTTCCGGAATTCTCATCCGGCGCGATGGTGCCGATCAGCCGGGCGATCCTGTCACCGAATTTCTCGCGGGTGGCAGATGCCGGTTCAGCAGATTTCCCGGGCTGGGCTTCGGCGGCAACGGTCGGAGCGGGGTCATTGGCCGGAGCCGAGGCAAGTACAGAGCCGGCGGCACGGTCGGGTGCGTCATCCCGGGGTGCGGAAAACCGCGAGGTGGACACCCGAGCAGAGCGGTTGGGCGTCGACAGGATCGACGGTGCGGCCCTCGGCCGGTCAGCCGGCTGCGGTCCGGCGGGCTGGCCGGTTCGCGACACGCCGCTGTCACGGGCGTGATCGAGCAACGATCCACGCCCCCCGCGGGGTCTCCTGTCATCAGTTGAATCGCTCATATCCGGCTACGGCCGCCTTATTGGCAAGAATGTCCTCTTCGTTAAGACAAGTTATAAATTCATGGGTAACAAAAGGTTAATTTCGGCCAATACAGATCGTTTTCTGCTCTTTGCCGGGCAAATTGGGTGTGTTTCGGGTGGATCCGCATTGCGACCAAGCCGGCTCGCAATGGCCGTTTCGAACCTCGGATTAACATATTCCCCTTATCATTCGCCGGACGAAACGACGGGTGCAGGTGCTGCATGCGTCTCCCCCGTTATGGTACCCGATGATTGTTCGACTGAGAAACCTTGCCAGCGCCAACAGCGCCCTCGTCCGCGCTTACCTGTCCTTGGTCGGCGGGTCCGCAGGACGGCTGGTGATTTCGCTTGTCTATTTCATTGCCATTGCCAACACCCTTTCGATTGCCGAGTTCGGGCTGTTTGCCACGGCCTCGGCCTGCGGCATCATGCTGTCGCGGCTGCTTGCGTTCGGCTTCGTGTCGCCGCTCTACCGGATCGCAACGGTCAAGACCCGCCTGCTCGGGGTCTATACCGCGGGATTTCTCGGGGGGATGGTGGCCTCGGCACCGGTAATCGCGCTGGCCGCCTGGCTCACCCACCTGCTGGTGTTCGCAGACCAGATGGCGCTCGCAACCTTCGCCAAGATCATTGTTGCCGAAGTCCTGTGCTGGCGCATCATGGAGATCGCGGTGATCGTCAGCTACGGCACGAACCGTTTCGGCTCCGGCTCCGTGCTGGTGGTGGTGGCGACCTTGCTCAAGACCATTGCCGCAGTGCTGTTTGCCTGGCTGTCGGACGGTTCGCTGCAGAGCTGGGGCTGGTATTACCTCGCCGCCAACGGCCTGTCGGCGATTGTCGCGGTGGTGTTCTTCTATCCCCGAGTGCGGCTGCGCTGGAAGCTGGAGCTCTACACACGGCGATGGGTCGATGCCGTCTCCGTGGCGGGCGCGGAGATGCTGTTCTACATCCAGTCGGAACTCGACAAGGTGCTGGTGCTGTCGCTGGGCGGGCCCGAGACGGCCGGGATCTACGCCATCATCATGCGGCTGGTCGACCTGACCGCCCTGCCCGTGCGCGCCTTCCTGACGGTGCTGACCCAGAGGCTGATGCGCACCTCGGCAATGCTCAACGAGGTGAAGAACCGGTTGCTGCTGGAGGGTGCTGTGGCCGCGGTGTCGACGGCGGGGCTTCTCGGCATGGCCGGCTTCCTGTGGCTGTTCCCCGACGCGCTTGGCAAGAATGTTTCGGTGGCCGCTCCGTTGCTGATCTTCGTTGCGCTGGTGCCGGCATTCCGTAACCTGATCGAGTATCACTCGGAGCTCCTCTATGCGACCGGCCGGACCGTGGTGCGGATGCTGATCCTGGCAACGCTGGGGGCGATGAAGGCGCTGTTGCTTGCCTATATTCTGGGACTGCACACCGATGTCGTGATCTGGGTGGAACTGCTGAACGTGGCGTTCCTCGTGCTGTATCTGCTCTCGGCACTGCTGACCTACCGCGCACTTCGCGGCATCAAGAAGCGGCCTATCTGATGGGTCTCAACAGCTGCCTGCGCCAGGTCAGGGGGCAACCGAGAAGGCCAGGCGGCGGATCTCGGAAATCGGGTGATTGACGAAGGACTGGATGCCGATGGCAACCTGCCCGGGCTTCAGGTCCTGCATGAAAGCCTCGAGCCCTTCCTGCGTCTCCGGATGGGCCTCGCGGTCCCACAGAACATGGCAAAGTGCCTGGTTCGAATGACTGTGTCCCTCGCCAGCAAGCACCTCATCGACGAACCGGCCGTAGATCGTGCATTCGGAAATGGCGCGGGAGCCGATCAGCGCACGAACCCAGTCGCGGCCGGAGGCCTTTTCAATGTGATCGAGCATTGCGCGGGCGGTGTCGGCCCGCCAGCCGATGAAGGTGTTGATGTAATCAGGCAATGGCCCGGCCGCTGCCGGCACGCCAAGGAGCTTGCCGGCATGGGCGAACCATTGGCGGTGCTCGGTCATCTGCTGGCTGACCCCTGCATCAACACGGTACATGACCATGTTTCCGTCCATCCACATGCGTGATGGATCATAGGAGCGCACCATCACCACATCGGAATCGACCGACAGCAGCATGTCGGCATCGATGTGGCGGGCCAAGGCCATGCGGCGGATCTGCTGGGCGTGCCAGCCGCGCAACGGGACCGAGAACGGGCTGAGCCAGAGACGGCGGCGGCCAAGACTTAAAGGGTCGGGGAACGACCGCAGCCACCAGGGAAAGAGATCGGCTTCGCTGACCACGGTGCGGCGCGGACCTTCGAGCGGGCTGAACAGCGTAACATCGGCCGGTTCAACCAGCAGGTAGTGATGCCAGTCGCCGGACAGAAAACGGTCCAGGCTTTCGCACATCAAGCGGCAGCGATCGAGATCGGCGGACCAGGACGCGGTCATAACGGCAGTCTTCATGGCGGTTCCGCTTGGTTCGCCTCGGCGGCGGCATTCGGCAGTTGTCAGGCAGGCAGCCCGCTCTTTCGGCCGGCACCAGACAGTTTGTAACGCAGCAGGTGGCACAGGAAAACGGGGTTGCCGAGAATATAGCGGCGCCAGAGCCTTGATGGCTCAAGCACAAGGCGCCAGACCCATTCCAGCCGGAGGTCGCGAATGATCCGAGGTGCGCGCGGGACGGCCCCGGACACAAAATCAAACAGTGCGCCGACACCAAAGACCACACGACCGTGGCCCGGCCTGATATGGCTGTCGATCCAGATCTCCTGCGATGGGCTTCCGAGAGCGATAAGGGTCACATCAGGATCGATTGCCGCGAGATCGGCGAGCACCCTTGCGCTGTCGGACAGGTCAAAATAGCCGTCCGAGACGGGGAAGAACTCATGCCAGGGGGTCGCCGCCTTGAAGTTGCTGACCGCGCGATCCAGGATTTCAGGACGCGCGCCGATAAGCGCCACCTTCAGGGGCCTTGCCGCGTGCACCAGAAGTGCTGGAATGAAATCCGTGCCGTTGAGGTTCGCCGGAAAAGCACTGCCATGAAGGGCGCGCGACGCAATGTCGACACCAACGCCATCGGGCAACACCTCGGACCTCATCAGGCCCTGGCGGTATCTCGGGTCACGCATGGCAAGGTTGGTGTTGTTGGCATTGAGGAAATTGAAAATCTGCTGCGGCCGGTCTTCGTCAATCACGCGATTGAGCTGTTCGAGCGCCTGGGACCATTCCAGAGCAGCAACCCGAATACCCATGATGTCGCGATGTTGACAGTTTTTCATTGCTGGCATGGTCACTCCGAACACTCTCACCAGAACCGGGCTCTCCGTCCAAGGTACCCTGCAAACGGTGTTAGCACTTTATTAATCCGTGGACAGCTGTATTCCACAAATGCAGTTAAGGACCTGATTTACCTTTTGTTTACCATGCAATCGAGACCGGTCGACAGGGCTTTGCCGAGGCCGTCAAGCTGAACGGCATGGAAACTGCGGCCGTCCCTGTCCAACCGCTCTCCGGCACGAGAGCGCCCGACCAGATCGATCAGTGCAGCGGCAAATGCTGCCGGGTCATCGGCGACGGTGCAATTGTCCGGTGTGACCGAGATGCCACGCAGGGCACTGGATGTCGCGACCGACGGCAGCCCCATCTCGAAGGTCTCGATGGTCTTGAGCTGAACGCCGGTGCCTGTGCGCGAAATCAGTGGCACGACGCTGCAGGATTGAACGAAGGTACGGGCATCGGGCACACGCCCGAGGAACGAGACATTGTCCGTGGTCCTGGGCTTCCCGGCCCCGATCCCTCCGGCGATGGCGATGCGGAAGTCGGCCGGCAGGCGGGGCACGATCTCATCGAGGAACCAGTCGAGTCCTGCCCGGTTGGCGGCCCAGCTCCAGGATCCGATCATGCCCACATCATGGGCCGGGGTACGGTCCGTAGCTGCCGGAGGCGGCGCCACCGAGGTCACCAGCGGCAGGACAGTGGACCGCGCGGGGGCTGCGACACCGAGCGCCGCCCGGTCGTCCTCTGCAAGGGTGAAGACATGCTCCGCCATGGCACAGAGCCTGCTTTCCAGACCGGAAAGCAGGCGTGCCTCACGCTCAAACAGAAAGCGGGTCAGTGGATTGGCGGCGTTGCGGGCATTGTCGGCGGCGCTGGCAGCCTCGACATTGTGGGCAACGAATACGGAGGGAAAAGCTTCGAAGAAGTCTCTGAAGGCGCCGGGAAGCTGCACCGAGTTGAGGACCAGCCCGTCAAGCGGCGCCAGCGCCGAGAGCGCGTCACGGATCTGGGACAGGGAGGCCGCATGCATCTTGGCCACCGACACCGGTTCGCCGTGATAAAACGCATCCTTGAGCCAGAGCGCCTTTTGGCGCTTGCCCACACGGGCATTGGTAACTTCGAGCTGCCCAAGCAGGCTGGTGTGCGCCGGCTCAGCGGGGGCATGGCCGGGTTGGAGGAAACCCAGCACGGAAACCCTGTGACCGAGCATCCGCAGCGCGTCGACGATCACGCGGTTGGCGATGTCGTAACCCGACGCGGGATTTTCGACCGGGACCAGGGAGGAAATGAAGACAAGGTGCATATGTATTCCGTTCCAGCAATGGCCAGATCATAGCGCGATCACTTGAATGCCCGGTTAAGCGCCTGTTTCAAATGTCCGGTGTCAGCTTCAGCTATTCTTCAGAATCCTGTGATTGGATGGGAGGTGCAACAACCGGATATCCAAGATGACGCCAGACCCTGCCTTCGTTTCCGAGCATGCCCGCTCAGCGGACCTGAAGCCGGAACGTATCCGCGTCGTAATTACGCTGCCGACATTCCGCCGTCCGGATCATCTGGTCATGACGCTGGACTCTCTGCAGGCGCAGGGCCTGGGCGACGACACCGCGGTTATCGTCATGGACAATGACGCCGAAAGGCTGCAGGGCGCCACTGCTGCGGCAGACTGGCTGACAAGCTCGCGGCTCAAGGGCATCGCCATCGTGGCGCATCAGCGCGGCAACTGCCACGCCTACAATGCCGGCTGGGAGACCGCGCTTGCGGAGTTTCCCCGCCTGACCCATGTGGCGGTGATCGACGATGACGAAATCGCCGGGCCGGACTGGCTGGCCGGGCTGATGAAGGTCGCCGTGAATACCGGTGCTGACCTGGTGGGCGGGCCGCAGATTCCGGTGTTTGCCAACAAGGCCCTGGAGGGCTGGCGCAAGCACCCCGTCTTCACGCCGCATTACGACAAATCGGGACTTGTTCCGATCCTCTACTCCTCCGGCAATGTGCTGATCTCGCGGCCGGTGCTGGACATGATGCCGAGGCCGTTTCTCGATCCGGCGTTCAACTTCATCGGAGGCGGCGACAGCGACTTTTACCGCCGTGCCAAGGCGCGCGGTTTCTCATTCGGCTGGAGCGCCGAGGCCGTGGTTCTGGAAACGCTGCCTTCCCGGCGCGCCGAATTCTCGTGGCTGAATGCACGCGCGCTCAGAAACGGCGCGATCTCTGCAATCCTCGAGAAACGGCAATGGCCCGGAATCCCCGGCCGGGCCCGGACGCTGGCCAAATCCCTGGCATTGCTGGCCGCTGCCCCGCTGCGCGGTGTACCGCTCGGATTGCGAACCGGTTCCGCAGTGATCGGGCTTTATCACATCCAGGTCGCCGTGGGGCGGCTGATGGCCGAGTTCGGACTGGTCAACGAGCAGTACCGGAACCCGGAAAGCAACTGAGAGTCCCCAGTTAAAGCGCCGCGTGAAGAGACCGCGGCTGCGGGGTCACTGCGACGGTGCAGGCGCTGCGGCTTGTGACGGCGTGGAGACTGTCGGGTTGTTCTTGAGCGAACGGCCCTGCTGCACATTCGACCGGATGTCTTCCTTGGACAGAAAATCGATCTGTTCGACAATCACGTCGTGGAAAAATTCCTCGCCGACCCTCTCGTTCAGGGTCTGGCGGATGTGGGTCTTGAAGGCCTCGAGATCGAAGACGTCAACGTCGGGGAAATCGATGACCGGTTCGCCGACCAATGCGGTGTAGAGCGCATCTGTGATCAGATCATTGATCGGGACGGAGAGCTTTTCGATCTTGAGCGGATCGACCGTGTAGGAGAGGCGTGTAAGGAAATAGCCCTGGACCGCGCCATTCGAAATCACCGGAATCGATGCCACTTCACCGCGAATGGTTTCGAGGCCGCCGAGCATGGCGGCCGGTTCCTGCTCGGCGGATTCTTCCTTGTTGGAAAGCTGCACCGAGAAATAGACCGAGCCCAGCGCGACGGCACAAATCCAGACACCGATCGCAAGCGTTTTGATCATGACAGCTCAGTAGCCCTGAACTGGGCTTCGGAATAGGTTCCGTCGGCTTCCGAGGCGGCTACGGTTTCCTTGATCATCTCGGCGATGTCGCGAACGGCTTCCATATGCGCCTTCACCTTAAGACTGTTGGTGTGCAGCTTGCCGCGAACTGTTTCGAGGTGCTCCTTGTGCTCAGGCTCGAGCGCAACAGGACGGCTGCCGCTGAACAGCATCGTCATGTCGTAGAGGCAACGGCTCTTGATCGAGTTGGAGCGGACGAGGTCGAAATTGGGATCACTGCCGATGGCAGCGTTTTCGGCATCGATGACGGCTTCAAGACGAGACAGGACGCCGTTGATACGATAATCGTGTGAATTCAGGTCGCTCATGCTGTTTGGTGTCCCTGGCTGGATTTGGCTGTCGTGCCCGTTGCCTCATCGGACCCGGCAATATCGGCCAGGATCCGCTTCTGGAAATCATTGGTCATGCTGGCTGCGCGGTTGGTCAGATTGTCATCCTGCGAAGGGCTGACCGTCACCCCCTCGCCCGCCATCCGGGCCGCGATGCCGATGCCGCCGCCCCTTGCCAGGGCCGCACCCAGTTGCTCGGCCATCATTCCCTTCCAGATCTCACCGGCGGTTCCCTCGCCGTAAAGCTGCTCACTGTCCTTGGGCAACATGTCGGCGATGAAACTCTGCAGGATCATCGCTTCGAAGCGCTCATAGGACTCGATCGTCTTGCCGGATGCGGCAGTGCCGCTGGCAGCTGAAACCGAGATGGCTGAGGTGTCAGAAGACGCAAGCAATTGGCGCTCGAACGCAGGTGTTGCCGCTGCGCGCTCGGATTTGCGTGCGGATGCGGCTTCCAACATGGCTTCGGCCCGCTGTGCAACGGCAGGATCCGCCGCCTTGACGACGTCCAGAATGATATCGGTGGCTGTTTGTATGGCCAAAGAGCTCGCCTCGCAGAAACGGACCAAAGATGATGAATGACACCTTGTCCTACGAAGCTTACGCTGGCCTTGCGCGCCGATGGTGGGCGTCCAAATCAGGCCCGCAAGAGCCGCCGGGACAGGAAAACCTGTCCCACCGACGCGGGCTCGCCTGCCTCAGGAAAACCCGCCAGACTTGATCGTGCTGTCGAGAAGGTCGAACAGGCTTTCGTCGGCGTTGAGACGGTCTTCGGCCTCGGCCGCCTCCGCGGCATGATCCGCCAGCCGGTCAGCCTTGGTCTTCTCGGTCAGCACCTTACCCTCCTGCACCTTGATGGCGCCGGTCAGCAGTTGCGACCTTGCTGACAGTCTCTGAAACCGCTGGGCATATTGATGCGACATTGCCGTATGGATGGGATTGAACGAGCCGACAGCGTGGACCAGCGCCTCCTGGGTGGCATCGGTCTCCGCCTGTGCGCTCAGGGTCAGTGAAAGCTCGTACTCGGCCATGCGCTCGACCTGTCGCTGCACACGAACCAGACGGGCAAGTTTTTCCGAGCGCGATGTCGACATGTCAGATCAACCTCGAAAACAGATCGGCAAAACCGTTGGAAAACAGCGTGAAGAAGGTGTTGGAGCCGAAGTAGAGCAGGATCAGCCCGCCGGCGAGGATGAAGGGAATGGAGATGAAGTAGACCGGGATCTGCGGCGCCAGCTTGTTGACCATGCCGATCGAGAGGTTGAAGATCAAACCGTAGGCGAGGAACGGGCTCGCGAGCCTGAGCACCAGCATAAAGGCATTGGCCAGCGTGTCGGTCAGCGTCATTAATGCCATTCTCGGCTCGAAGCCGGTGGTCATCGGCATGAACCCGTAAGAGCGCACCAGAGACGCGATGATCATGTGGTGGAAGTCGGTCAGGAACAGGATGAACAGGGCCGTGAAGGTGATCAGGGCGGTCAACTGACCCTCGGGCTCGTTCTCGATGATGCCGCCGCCGGGGGATGAGTTGAACCCGATCGCCATGGACATGGCGGTGCCGGCATACTGGAGCGACACGACGATGAAACGCGCCACCAGGCCCAGGGTTACGCCGATGAACAATTCGGCTCCGACCAGCAAGACATAGGAGCTGCCACCGCCCTGAACGTTTGGATAGATGGTATCCCACAGGGTGGGAAGCAGCGCCATGGAAACGGCCACGGCGAGGAAAAGACGGATCTGCAGCGGAACGCGAAAGCTGGAAAAACCCGGCAGGACCATGAAACATCCACCAATCCGGCAGAACGCCAGAAAGAGGGCAAGCACGGTCCCTTCGGGGTCTTCGATCACGAGATCGAGCCGAGAAGCTTGATCTCGATGCCCTTCGCGATCTCGACGTGCGACAGCACCGGCAGTGTTGCAAAAATCCGTTCCACGATCATCCGTACATATGGCCGTGAGTCGGGCGAAGTTACCAGCACAAAAGGAATGCCCTTGTCCATGTGCTCGCGGATGACCTTGGTGGCTTCCTCGGAAAACTCCTCCAGCATGCGCGGATCGATGTCGAACTCGACGATCTCGCCCTTGGGATCACGCTTGAGTGCCTGGTGGAATGCGAGATCCCAGCGGTTGCCCAGTCTGAGGACATTGAGCTGGCCATTGCGGGCGATGTCGCCGCAGAGCTGCTGGGCCATGCGGATGCGCACGTGCTCGACGATCTGCTCGGTCTTGCGCACATGCGGCGCCAGTTCCGCGACCGCCTCGAGAATGAGGTGCAGGTTGCGGATCGAGACCCGCTCTGCCAGCAGCAGCTTGAGCACGGCCTGGAAGCCGGAATAGGTCAGATGCGAGGTGCAGATCTCATCGGCGAGCTTGCGATATTCCGGATCGAGCCGGTCGATGAGGATCTTCATGTCCTTGTAGGACAGAAGTTGCGGCAGGTTGTTGCGGATCACCTCGGACAGATGCGTCAGCACGACCGAGACGTTGTCGATCGGCTGGAAGCCTTCGCGCTTGAGATCCTCGCCGAAGCTTTCCGGTACCGACAGGGCCGGCAGGCCGAAGGCGGGCTCGCGGATCTCGTCGCCGGGCAGTGAGGGGCGATGGGAGCCGGCAAGCACCACCAGAAGTTCACCGACCCTGAGATCGTTGGCGGCCACCGTGGTTCCGTGGATGCGGATATGGTAGCTCTTGTCCTTGATCGAGATGTCGTCCGTGACCTTGATCTCGGGGACGACGAACCCGTACTGGGTTGCGAATTTCTTGCGCATCTTGGCGACGCGGAAGGCGAGTTCCTCGTGGCTGCCGAGCAGCTTGGTGGCGACCTGCTTGCCGAGCACCAGTTCGATCTCGGCGGTCTTGAGGATCGACTTGACGGAATCCTTTTCCTTGTCCTTTTCTTCCTGCTCGGTGCGGTGAATCTCCTGCGCCTCGGCGCGCGCTTTCTGATCGCGCTGGCGCGGGATGATCCAGCTCGCAAAGGCCATGCCCGAGGCCAGAATGACAAAGGGGAAGAACGGCAGACCCGGCATCAGGGCCAGCAGGAAGAGCAGACCGGAAGCTGCAAACAGCGCCCGTGGATAGCCGCCCAGCTGGTCGATGACCGCCTCGTCCGTGGAGCCGAGCTGGCCGCCGCGCGAGACCAGAAGGCCTGCTGCGAGAGACACGATCAGGGCCGGGATCTGGCTGACAAGACCGTCGCCGACCGAAAGCCGCACGAAGACATCGGCAGCTTCGCCGATCTCCATGTCATGGCGGGCAAAACCGATGATGATGCCACCGAACATGTTGATGCCGGTGATCAGAAGACCGGCGATGGCGTCGCCGCGGACAAACTTCGAAGCACCGTCCATGGAACCGAAGAACGAGCTTTCCTGCTCCAGTTCCCGGCGCCGTTCGTGTGCCTGCTTGTCATCGATCATGCCTGCCGAGAGGTCTGCGTCAATCGCCATCTGCTTGCCGGGAATGGCATCAAGGGTAAAGCGGGCACCGACTTCCGCGATGCGGGTGGCGCCCTTGGTAATGACGATGAAGTTCACCGTCACCAGAATCAGAAACACGATGACGCCGATGACGAAATCCCCGGACATCACCATCTGCGAGAAACCGCCGATGACGTGCCCTGCCGCATCGGGACCGAGATGACCTTCCGAGAGGATGACGCGCGTCGTCGCGATGTTGAGCGACAGCCGCATCATCGTGGCAATCAGCAAGATGGTCGGAAACGACGAGAAGTCGAGCGGGCGCCTGATCCACAGCGCCACCATCAGGATCAGAACCGAAAACGCGATGGAAAACGCGAGCCCTACATCGATGAGAAAAGCCGGAATTGGCAGGAACAGGATGGAAAGGATGACGACGATGCCAAAGGCAAAGCCCATGTCCTTTCCCTGAAAACCTGTCTTCTGGATCGCCAGCGCTTGCGGGTTGGCCATGTTTTCGGAGCTCCGGAGCACAGCGCAGGCGTCATGCCCGCGCAATAGGTCACCGCGACCCTAATGGGCGAAGCTTGCGCGAGGATGGCAGGGTGAATGATGGCAGTGTTCGTGATGAGACCCGGAGAGGAGCCGGCCGGTGGTTAGGGTGCGGGGCAGCCTCGGCCTGCGGACATGAGCCGTGGTCCCGCTGCGCCCGGAATAGGGCTGGCTGGACGCCATGCCCTCCCCCAAGGCGGGCCAGGAAACGCGCCTTAGAAGCCGCTTTCTATTCGCTGAAAGACGACGTCGGTGAAGGTCGAAATCTGCGCCCCGACGAAGGGCGCAGAGACGGCAACGGTCACCAGGATGGCAACGATCTTGGGAACGAAGGTCAGCGTGATTTCCTGAACCTGGGTCAGGGCCTGGATGAAAGCGATGCCGACACCGACGAACATGGCAACGAAGACCGCCGGTCCCGAGCAGACAAGCACGGTCCAGATCGCAGTCTGCACAATATCAAGGGCGTCGGCTTCATTCATCTTAGCTGATCGTCACACCTGCACTGATCGGAACCTGCTCGCCGGTTTTCAGCAGAGCCATCAGGCCGTCAGCATATACCTTTACCTGTTCAATCTCGCCAGAGATAGTGCCATCTGCACTTGTCAACGTCCGTCCGATCATCGAGCCGGCCTGACTGAGGGTCGAGGACTGCAACAGGTTTTCCAGGTTCTTGTTGGTCTGGATGGTCTGTTCCACCTGGCTGAAGGTTGCCAACTGGGCAATCTGGTCGGTGGCGTCCATCGGATCAGTGGGGTCCTGGCTCTTCATCTGCTGGACGAGCAGAGTGAGGAAGGTGTCATAATCGAGTGTGGCCTTCTTCGCCGCGGTATCAGCAATGGAACGTGCTGCTGCGGCGCCGGTTGAAACAGGGCTTACGTCCATGGTGCCAACTCCTTGCGAATCTGTTCGATCGTACCGGCCGACATGCCGGCGGTATCGAGGATCTTCTCTTCGATGGGATAGAGCGCCCGGATGGCCTTGAGGGCTTCGAATGCCCGGCCCTGGGTGACCATTCCATCAATGTGCTTGAGTTCGGTGAGAACTTCCTCGTTCTTGAAGCAAGTCAGCAGCATGACAACCGATTTGCGGAACATGCTCATGGCCTGCTCTGCCCCTTCCGGGTTGATCAACATCATCTGGACAATGAAGTAGAGCTGCTTGAGCGGCGTGGTGGCCTGTTCAGGCTGGAGAACATGGTTCTCCAAAAGGAAGGTCACGTCGTTGAGGAACTCGAGAGCAACCTTGCGGTCTACCCGCAGCACGGCTCCATTGATGAAGATCCGTTCGCCTGCCTTGAGAGAAATGCGCAGAGAGCTTTTCATTTCAATCCGTCCCTGATGATGACCGAGATATCAATGATCCCCTGGAAATTGTCGGATTGACGTTTCCGAATGCTCTCTGATTCCTTGATGATCCAGATGCCTATCGAGATGAGGTTTGCACGCAACTCCTCAGCCAGTTGATTGTCGGGGGATGCCAGGTCTTCGACAAATCGCACCCACAGACGGCTACAAAAATAAACAGCCTCAACCGCTTCACGGGATTCAAGACCCTTGGTCTTGGCCGCTTGCAGCAGCGAGATTGAATGATTGATTGCCTCTCGCTCGCGTTCGCGTGCTTCGGCAACACCATCCTCCTGAACATCCGCGTAGGAAAATTGGTACATTCAGACGCCCTTCATGTTTGTCCATTTAAGTCCGGGAACTCCGGACCATGCTGCTACAAATAGTTCATCAAGCTCATTTGCTGGATCCGGGACGTGAGCGTGTAGGACGCCTCGACCTGGGCCAGCAATGAGTTCATTCGCGTGGACGCCTCGTAAGGATCCACGCCTTCGATATCACCCAAATGAAGGGTGATGATGCGTAGTTGAGATTCAAGCGCGGTGTTGGCCTTGGTGATCCGGTTCTGGGATACACCCAGCTCACTGCGCTGATTGTCGATGCCCGTTACCGCGCTGCCTGCATACTTGATCGCGCTGGCGTTTACCGCCGTACGAACTTCGGCAGTGATCGGCGAGTTGAGCAACTCGATGCCAATGACCGCGGCAAGCGCAAAGTTGCGCATACCCTCGGAATTGGCATTGGTATTGGACTCCACCACCTCGTTCTTGAGGATGCGGCTCGTCATGTTGGTATCGGAGGCATTGGACCAGTCCGTGTTCCATGCAGCTCCCGTAAAGGCCGGTTCGAGCACATTCGTGATGAAATCGTTCATCTGCGGGACGGTGATGCCCGCTGCTGCCGGATCATTCTGGGTGAACCCGAAATGGCCTAGGAAAGTCGCGTCAAAGGCGGCCTTCGGTGCCGAACCCGGTGCGAAATAGTCTTCCAGCGGCTTTACGTTCGAGTTGATACCTGAAAACAGGTACTCGCCGTTGGCTGAGGTGTTGCCCGCGATGGTATAAGCGCCCAAGGAGGCTTCAACGTCGCGCTGGGCAATCAACAGCCTGTTGGCATCGTCGGATCCGTTGACAGCGATGAACGCCTCAAGCATCTGCTGGGCGGAATCCGACATCATGTCTAGGGCTGACTGGGAGGCCGCGAGCCGCTGGGTTACCAGGGCGTTGGAATCCAGGATCCCGTTCAGCTGGGTCATTTCAGTGTTGAGAGAAACGCTGTTTGATGTCTTTGCGCCCAGCGCCAGACCGACATCCGCATAGCGGCCGGTCACGATCTCGGTGTTGAGCTTCTGGATTTCATTCTGACCGCGGCCAATGGTCAGCCGCATTGCATTCTGCATTGCCAGATTGGAAACAAAACTGGTTTTCATGACCTTACCTCGCCGCCGCCATGAGTGCCTGGAGCATTTCATCGACCGCCGCGATCAGCCGGGCCGATGCCTTGTAGGCCTGTTCCAGTTCGAGAAGCATCGACATCTCTTCGTCCAGAGAGACGCCTGTAATGCTTGAAAGGGCTTCGACCGAACGAAACCTCGATGCTTCGCGCGATTCAGCCGCGGTTCCCGCGTCACTGCGATTGAGTTCCAGCCAGCCGATCGATTCGGCTGCAAATTCCATCAGGCTTGCTGATGAAGAAAGTCCCGCTGCAGCGTCGAAAGCCATTGGCGTGTCGAGTGCCAAGACATGCGCGTCAAGAAGCGATGAGTATCCCGTCGCGCCTGTGGGGTTGGAACTGTAAGCCGCGCCGTTGATGCCACCGTCGCGCAGCAATTTCGGATCGCCGCCGAGCGACTGGATCAGGGCCGGATTGACAGCCAGTGTCGAGGCAATGCCGGGCTCGATGGTTGCGCCAGCCGGCACGGTACCGCCTGCCCAGGTGAACAGTCCCGGCATGTCCGGAAGTGTCGGCGTCGCCGACTGATCGCTTTCGGCAAAGGTCACAACCAGTGCCCGGGCGATCTCGTCGAGCTGGGTCTGCATGGCCGGAGCGTAGTCGTCACGGATCTGCAGCAGTGACTGCAACGAGCCGCGGCCGGTGGTGTTGGCACCCATGCCCGCACCCAGCGGCACCCCGTCGACAAAGACCTGCTTGCCCTCGAGCGAGGCCGAGAAGCCCGATGAGGGTTCGAACTCGACAGGGCGCGCTACCGTTTCAAACAGGGTGACGCCGTCGCTGGTGTACAACGCCACATCATTGCCCGCCCGGGTAACCTGGGTCACACCGATGATCGACGAAATCTGCTTGATCAGCGACTCGCGCTCGTCGAGCTCTGCGTTGACATCCTTGCCGGTCTGGGTTCCGCTGTAGACCCGGTTGTTGCTGGTCTCGAACCGGGCCAGCAATTCGTTGAGCGTATCGACCTGACGCTTGATTTCCTTGTCGGCCTCATACCTGACCGTCTGAACCGCCTTGGATGCATCGTTAAGACCGTTCGCGGTAGTCACCGCATCGGCTATTGCCATCTGCGCAAGGGTGGCTTCGGAAGGCTTTGCCGCGTAGGTCGCGAGCGTATCGCGCATGGTGGCGATCAACACCGACGGCGATGATTCGTAATCGTTGCCACCGAGAATGTTCTTCAGGTCCGTCAGCCCCGTAAGCAGGGTCTGCTGCGCACTGGCCGTGGATGTATCGGTGATGCTGCGGACGAACAGGGCCGTGTCCTGTGCGCGCTGGATGTTGACACCCTGAGCACCGAACAGCGAATTGGTCAGCACCGCATCGCGACGGGAATAGTTCGGGTCCGAGGCATTGGAGATGTTGCGTGACACGACATTGGTCTGTGTCGCGTAATTCGACAAAGACGATTGTGCGGTACTAAGTGCTGACGTCAAAGACATTGACTGTACTTTCTAGTTCCCGAAAGAGCCTATCGCTTCAGATTCACGAGGACGTCCAACAGGTCGGAGCCTGTCTGGAAGACCTTGGAGTTGGCCGTGTAGCTGCGCTGGGAAGCGATCATGTCGGTCAGCTCCTGGGCGATGTCGACGTTCGAGCCCTCGACAGCGTTGGAAATCAGCCCGCCAAATCCACCGGTTCCTGCGAAGCCGGTAGTGATGACGCCGGAATCGATACCCTGGGCGTAGACGTTGCCCGGCAGCGGGATGAGATTGTCAGGACTCGGCACTGTGGCCAGTGCCACCTGATACATCGGCCTGAGGTCACCGTTTTCGTACTTTGCGTAGACGGTGCCGTCCGCCGCGACCTCAACATCTGTCACTGCGCTGGGGGCATTGCCGTTCACGTCCGCATCATCGACGGTGAACTCGTAATTGAGCTGCGTCATGTCTTTCAAGTCGATGGTCAGCGCGGCGCCACCGGGTACTGTCATCGCAATGCTGGTCGGGCTGGCTGCGGCAAGCGCGCCGTTGAGAGCGGGATCGAACACGAGGTTCTGGGTTGCGAGAGGACCGCTGCCGTAGGGGAACCCGGTTCCCGGCGTGGCCGCCGCGCGGTCATAGACTGCGACTTCCCAGTTATCATCGGCAGTCTTGGTGTAGTAGAAATCGAGCAGAACTTCCTTGCCGACGGTGTCATAGACAACCAGCGAACTCTTGTGGCTGTACTCGGCCGTGACCGCGTTCGCCGACGGCAGGTCGGCGGCTGCGACGACCGTCGCGGCATCATTGAGGTTGGCGTAGAACAGGCCGTTGGTCGAAGGGGTCGCCGTCAGTCCGGCGGAATTGACATTGACCGGAACCAGCCCGTCAAAGCCGTTGACCACGGGAGCGGGCGCGCCGCCGGTATAGTCGTAACCCATCAGTGTAAATCCGGCGGAGTTGACTAGATTGCCGTCACCATCCTTCGAGAATGCGCCGTTCCGGGTCAGAAACGGGCTTCCATTGGAGTCGGAGACGATAAAGAAGCCGTTCCCGTCGATGGCCAGGTTGGTGTTCGACGTCGTGAACTCAGGTGAACCGGAGGTGCTGATGTCGTACTGCACGCTGGTCTTGACCGCGCCTGAATTGTACGATCCGGCAGTGGTCGGCAGAATGAGCGAGGAGAAAGCGGTGGTTGCCCGCTTGTAACCGGGGGTGCTGGAGTTCTGAATGTTGTCGGCAACCGTGCTGAGGCGGTTGGCCTGGGCATTCATGCCCGACACACCGGATTGCATCATTCCAAAAAGGCTCATCGCGTAATCCCTCGTTTACTACTGCGATCAAGATTAGCTTGCGGGCCTTGCGTGAACCTGATTGCTTGTGATGCATCTGGCGCTGGCCAACCAACAAAATCGGTTGGCCAAAGCCTGCTTACTTCCAGTCGATGAGGTAACCGAGGAACCGCTTCGAATCGATCGGGTCGAAGCCGAGACGCTTGCGCAGTTTCTTGCGCAGCTTGGAGATGTGGCTCTCAACAACGTTCTCTTCCACGTCTTCGTCGAAGATGCCGTAGATGGCGTTGAAGATCTGCTGCTTGGTGACGCGGCGGCCGCGATTGGCAACAAGATACTCAAGGATGCGGCGCTCGCGCCGTGGAAGCGCAAAAGTCCGATCCTCGATTTCAGGGTCACGTCCATCGGAAAAGACGCGGATGGGGCCGATCTCGGTATGGGTGGAGAGCGCCTTGAGACGACGACGAATGGCTGCCGCACGTGCAAGGATTTCGCGGGGGTGAACCGGCTTGCGCACCACATCGTCCACACCGCTGTCATAAAATGCCAGGGTGGATTCAAGGGACGGCGTATCGCTGACTGCGATCACCGGCGCCTGGGAGCGGTCGCGGATGGCTCGTGGCAGTTCCATCATCTGGCTGCCATGACCAATCAGGAAGGCTTCCACGGCCTCAAGATCGGAGTCCGCCGCCGCATGGACCCACTCACCAAACTCAACGGAATCGAAACTCGCCGAAGGTACTCCTTCGCGCCCGAAAAGGGATGTGTACCCGTCTTTAACCAATTGCCGGTCATCAACCACTACGATCATTCGTTCGCCTCCGAATCAGTGTGGTGCCTCGTTAACTAAGAAGTACGAATCCGCTGAATCCGGGTAAACTATTAAATAGATATGGTCACATTTAATAATTGATTAACCATATTTCCCAGTGATTTGGCTAGATATGGTAGGACCCCGTGGACATGACACAATTTTGATTGGAAAAGTTAATAAAAGGTTAATTTTTGCCTTGCGCTGTTCACATTTGCCCAATTTCGAACAAACTCTCATCGGTTGGCGCACTCTTTCCAATTTTTCTCGTTTTGGTTGTGTCAGCCGCAGAATGATCGAGCCTGTTCCGTCCATGCTCCGTGACCGGTTGCAACAAGATTCGCGATCACACGGCAGACATATTTCTTCTGCGCCGGATCATTGTTCGGGCCGGCATGATATCGTGCAACGGCCATGGTCCAGGTTTCGTGCCGAGCGTGCAGACGGGAAAGAAACCGGGCGGCGTAATCCACATTGGCACGCGGATCCAGCATCGCTGCGACCGAGCTGAATTCGCCACCATGATAGCGGTGATTGATCTGCATACATCCCAGATCGATCAGGGTCTTACCCTCTGCACGCGCCTGCTCGAACTCGCGCAATGCGTCGGCCCGGCTGCGGGCATAGACCGCGCGTCCCTCGATGTTGAGCGCATAAGGATACAGCGAGCCCTTCCGTCCGGTCTCGGTCAGGCCGACCGAATGGAGGATACCTGGCGGAACTCCATGGGCGCGTGCTGCGGCCAGGATCTCAGCCTCGCAGACACCACTCGCGGCCCGCGCCTCGCTAAGCGTAACTGTCTCAGAGATAAACGCCGTCAGTACGCCGAGCGCCAGAACCAGCATGGGAACCTTGTTCATGGCTTTGCCCCCCACGGCTGCCGGATTGCTGCTGACTGGCATTGTTGCCGCTGCCTTCCCGGCCAAAGAACTGGGCATCATTCGCCCCCGCCCCCTGCTGGCCGGCCGGAAGACCTTGCTGGGCCGGCTGCCCGGACGCACGCTCTGTGCTGACAACGTGCTGAACCGTGATCTGCTCAACTCCAAAGCCCTGTCCGCGCAAGGACTTGAGTATGGACTGGTTGTCTTCCTTGATCTGACGGTAGGCTTCCGCAGTCTGAACCTTGATTTCGACCGACAGGTCCTCCCCCGACAGTTTGAGAACCGCGGTCACACTGCCAAGCGAGACGGGGTTGAGCTGAAGCTTGAGGGTATGGAGAGTTTGCCCAGGCTGCGGCCCGCCAGACTGGGCGACCGCCTGCGCAGGCGCGGCGCGCTCGGCTGCAATCGCACTGTTGCCCAGCTCGGCCAGCGAACGGGTCAGCATCTGGGAATTCGGAGACAAGTTCTGAACAGGCATAAACCGCCGTGATTCAATCACTTCAACCTTGCCGTCCTTCTTGCCTGTCAGCTCATCGGCCCGTCTTGCATCCGCATCACCCCGGTTGCCCATGGCGTCACCGCGGGCTTGTTTGCGAACGGCATCTGACTTGGCCAGAGCCTGTTCGCTTTCAAGGCCCAGTGCGCGCATGGCTTCCTTGAGCGCAGTCGGATCCTTCTGCATATCCGCCGGAGACGTTGCTGCCCTGGGCTGTGGGGAAGCAGCCTGTGCCGCCATGCCCGCAGCCGCAGCTGCCAGCGTCTGTGTGGACGGCGTCGCAGCCACAGCCTTGGTTTCTGCAGATGGCTGAGCGGCTTTCGCATTCCCCAACTGGCTGGCAGCAGCCGTGCTTGCTTGCGCATCTCCTGACGTGACCTGTTCACCGGGCTTTCGAGCGGCACTGTCCACATTGGCCTGGCTTGCAACCCTGGTCGCGGCGATCTCATTGCCGGGTACCGGCGTCTGGCCCGCTAGCGCATCCGTGTGGGCGAGCTCTCCGTCGGCTGCGCCCGCAGGCCCGTCAACCGGGTCACCATCGATCGCGCCATCCGGACCGACCAGCCCGGACGTCAGTTCCAGCTGATCACCTTCCGCGCCAAGCTCGGCTTCATCCGAATAGCTGGCACTCGACTTCAAGCCGGCCAGCAGATTGAGGATATCGTCAGATTGTCCGTATTGGACGGACACCTGCTCGTCCGCATCGGAAGCTTCGTTGCCGGTGCTCGTCTGGTTTCCAGACTGAATCTTGTCGCGATCTGCTGCAGCACCGCGCTTCTCGTTGGAAAGGGCCGCAGAGAACGCGTCAGGCCTGGCTCCATCGCCTTCGCCGCCACCTGACATCCCGTCGCCCGCCCTCGCGGCCGACCGCGCCGGCACCTGCCGCTGCAACACCATATCCAAAGCATTCACGACGCTTTTCCCTTCAATTACTCAAGCAGTTTGTCGATCCGCTCGAGTGCTTGCCTCCGCTCGGACACATAGCCCTTAAATGCTCCTTCCTCAGCCACACGGATCTCTTCTTCCGCCGCACTTGCGCGCTTGAAGAGTGTGCTCCCGGCCCTGTTTGCGGTAACGCCCGCACCTTTGAACTCTGAGGCGCCCTGCTTGCTTTCGACTGGCTCCATGATGGACGGCATTGCTTGCGTGAAGCTGTCGAGCACCGGTGCCTTCACAACCTCGCTCGCCACGATTTTAGCAGCCTCCCGCAAGACCCGGTCCCGCTGTGACAGGCGGGCGCTCGACAGGGCATTGATGCTTTCGAGCACTCCGCCAACACCGTCCGTTGGAATCTTTGCCATTCCCGAGTAGAGCTCGGCCATGGCCTGCGGCATGGTATCATTGGCTCCCAGCAGCGTCTCGGCCATGTCCGAGGCGAAGACTGCCAGCTCACGCATGCCCGAAATGGCGGCCTTGCGGGCAATCCGCAAATAGATCTCGCGCTTTCTCGGCCGATCCATGAAGGAGAGAATTTCACTCAATCCCTCGTCGCCTATTTCTTCGTAGTTTTTCTGGACGAGGTCGACGAGAAGATCGGCATATTGTCCCGCATACGGGGACGTGATGAAGCGCCGCGCATACAGTTGCGCGTAGTGCAATGCCTCCTTAAGCATGTTCTTTTCCGAGGCGATGAACAGCGACCGGCGCAGCGCGGCCTCTTCCACGAGCGTGCCGGGAGCAGTCAGTCTTGCCCAATCGAACAGCTTGAGAGCAGCAACATCATTCAATGCGGCCATGACATTGGCGGCCACCAAAGTGATGTAGGGGCCGATCTCGGTGTCGCGGTAGATCTTGACCACTTCGGTCAACTCGGTCTGGGTCTTGGCGGCTCGCCCATTCAGATAGGCACGCAGGACTGTGGTCACCTCGTTGTCGAAGTTGCCGAACTTGTCCTTTATCGCCAGGATATCGAGTGTGGCGGGATTGCCGCCGCTCATGGCGTAAATCAGCGCCGCGTCAACGTTGCGAGGATCATCGAAAACGGCCTGGTCAGCCTCGCGCAGCCTGCTGTCGATCACGCCGATGAGATAGCGCTGCATCTCCATTGCAGAATGGTCGCCTTGAACCACCGCATCCTGAACGAACTGCAAGGATCGGACCAGCTTGTAGG
This sequence comes from Parahoeflea halophila, assembly GCF_900220985.1. GTDB lineage: Bacteria > Pseudomonadota > Alphaproteobacteria > Rhizobiales > Rhizobiaceae > Hoeflea > Hoeflea halophila. The sequence goes on along the minus strand of NZ_OCPC01000004.1, from coordinate 424,481 downwards.
GCTGGAGGACCTCGATCTTGTCGTCCATTTCCAACCCGGCTTCTTGCTTGGGTTCCGAATAGGGCGCCTGGACACCCTCGATCGCCGTGGGCTGTTGCCCATCGCTGAACGCGCGGTCCGCTTCGGTACCAGCCTTATGGCCGGAAGCGATTCCGGAGAGAGAGCCAGGTAGGTTTTGGCTATCCCCTGATGGAACAGCCGCGTCGCCGGCACGGGGAACCATTGTGGCTCCGTGAAACAGCTCGAACGGCAGCGGCTTTTTCGGTTCTTCCGCAACCGCCGCACACGCAAGCACCGCCGCAATCACGGCGATGGAAACGGGCGCGGGATGACCTATTCGCCGCATCGTCAGCTTCCTTCGGCCGCGACGAGAATTTCGATACGCCGATTGACCTCCGCATAGGGGTTCTCTGGATCCTTCAACCGCCTATCAGCAAACCCCGACACCTGGATTATCCGCTCTTCGGGTACGCCACCGCGGACCAGCATGAACAGGGCGGAATGGGCGCGTGCTGTTGACAGCCGCCAGTTGTCATCATTTCCTGACGTGTATGGCCGCGCATCCGTGTGACCGCGGATGGCAATTGCGCCAGGGCGCTTTGACAGCAACTCGCCAATCTTTTCCATCGCGATGACAAGATCGCGTCCCGGCACAGCGGAGCCAACATTGAACATGCCGAAATCGAGCTGGTCGGTCAGGGAGACGAGCAAGCCGCCCTCGGATGGTGTCACGGTCAGGCCTTCGGCGAGTTTGCCGACACCGTTGCCCAGTGCCTTGGCAATTTCATCCTTGAGCCTGTCCGCCTCGGCCTCGATCTTCGCAAGCTGCTGTGCCTGCTGCTCACCGGCCTCGGCGCCGGTTCCCCCCTCGCCGGCAGTGTCAGATGCCTGGCTGCCGTCGGGACCGGTTTCGGTTTTCTCGCTGAAGTTCCCGCCCTGGGCATAGGGATCTTCGATCAAACCAAGTTCATCCAAGGCATCGGGCGGCGCATTATTCTGCGGGTACTGGTCCACCTCGACCATGGCCTGGCTGTCTTCCAGGGTTTTGCGGCTCTGCTCAACCTGCTTGGTCCAGAAATCCGGATCAAACGGATCTCGATAGGCATCACCACCGGACGCGCCTGTCGCAGGTCCAGACTGTGCGGCGCCACCATCCCCCTTGTCGGAGATGTTGGTCTGGGTTCCGGTTTCCTGAGCGATTTCAGCCAGGACCGAAAAGGGGTTTTCGAAATAGTCGGATTCCGAATAGTCCTGCTTTTCGCCGGCGGTGCTGTTTTCCTGCGTGCCAGCTTCGGCGGCCTCACCATCGGTGGTGCCCTCACCCTCAGATTTCGACTTCGGCGCGTTGGCTTCGCCGTCCTGGGTGTTGCCGACCTGCTTGATGCCGCGATCGGTGGGCTTGTCGTCCGTCAGCTTGATCGGATTGAAGTAACTCGCGACCGAAGCCTTGCTCTCTTCATTGGCAGCGTTGACCAGCCACATCACGAGGAAAAAGGCCATCATCGCTGTCATGAAGTCAGCGTAGGCGATTTTCCAGACACCACCGTGTGCACCATCATCGCCGCTGCCGCCGCGGCGCTTGACGATAATGATCTCGTTCTTGCCCTGGTGGGTTGAGTCGCCTTCAGCCATCACAGAACCTCGGCAAGCGCTTTGGACCAGTCAACCAGACGGCTGGCAAACAGGGTCCGGTCTATTTCAATTTCGATATCGAAGTCTTCGGTTTTCTCAACCGTGAGCCCGTCCGCGCCCGCGCCGAGTTGCTCGCACAGGGTGTCAGCCAGAGCTTCCGGCCCGGAAATGCGGATCTGACCGGCATTATCCAATGCGAGAGCCCTGCGCACTTCTTCGGCAAGGCCGGCGAGGATGCGCTTGCGAACCGCTTCGTCGATCAGCGGTGTCAGCACGGCCTCGACGTCGGCTGCAAGAACCTCGGCGATCTCCGCGCTTCGGGCCTCGATTGCCGCAGGGATCGTTTTGGCAGCGCTGATTTCGAGTTCTTCGCGCAAGGCCTGCATTTCGGCGGCGTGAAGGTTCTCGATGGCAAGGTGTTCGGCTTCGAATTTGCGGGTCAGTTCGGCGCGTGCGATCGCATCGCCTTCGGCACGCGCCTCGGCGCGGATGCTCTCGATATCGATGTTCGGCAGAGCCGCGGGCTTTTCGTCTTCGACGACATGTTGGCCGGCATGAAACCCGTTCATGTTCGTGAATTCGAAATCCGGTAGATACCGCGCGAAACTGGCCGTCATGAGCCTCTCCGATTGCTGGCAATTGCTGACGATAGCCGATGCAATTTCGTTCCCTTCAAGATCAGAAGGCGGGGATTGCATGATCCGACTGCGCCTTCATGCGCGTGGGAAACCTAGATAGCTAAACTTGTGTGAGAATGACCTCAGGCTGCCCGACCTGATTTTTATCCGGCTCTCACTCCGTGATAGCCGCTGGCCCGCCCCGAGGGCAATTTCGGAGCGGGCCAGCTGATCCACCATGTCCGATGACCGGCGGCACAGCGGAATTCGTTCACTCGATGCGCCCGTTGCCGGACGCTGCCAGGCTTACTGCTGGAAGAGCGAGAGGATGTTCTGCGAGTTGTTGTTGGCGATCGACAGAGACTGAATGCCGAGCTGCTGCTGGGTCTGCAGAGCTTTCAGGCGGGTCGATTCCTCGTTCATGTCCGCGTCGACCAGACGGCCGATGCCGGAGTCAATCGAGTCCATCAGGTTGGCGACAAAGTCTTCCTGCATGGAAACGCGTTTCTTCACAGCGCCAAGGTTGGACGCAGCGTCGGTCATCTCGGTCAGCATCTTGTCGACAACACGGATCATGTCGTCAACCTGAGCATCTGTCGTCGCGGTGGTGAGCGCGATTGCCGTAGCGGAGCCGGCAGTGGTGGCGGTGCCGTCGGCGTCGATCAGATAGTAGTTGGTCACCGTACCGGTGCTGTCCGGGTTGAGCGCGTCAGCGTCGATGTCCTTTGTCAAGATACCGAGGCTTTCGTTGACCTCGCCAATCATGGTGAGGCTGGTGACATTGATGTCGAGCGTGGTGATCGACACCAGTCCGTTGACGTCGCGGTTGAAGCCGCCGACCACCGACTTCGTGCCGGCTGCGGTTGCGGTGGCATTGTTGAGCCAGTTTTCGCCGGAAAACGAAGCCGAGACCGCGATCGACTTAAGCTGGTTCTTCAGCTCGGTCAGTTCCTTGTCGATCTTGGTCTTGTCGACACCAGGCTCGCGAGCGGCAACCAGCTTGGCCTTGATTTCCGAGATCACGTCAATGGAACTGTTCATCGCTGTGTAAGCGATGTCCACCTTGGCGGCACCGAGGCCGAGAGCGTCCTTGACAGTCGAAAGCGCCTTGTTGTCCGAACGCATCGTCGTGGCGATCGACCAGTAGGCCGCATTGTCGCCGGCGGTTTCAACGCGGTAGCCCGACGACACACGCGCCTGGGTAACTTCCATTTCGGAATTGATTGTACGTAGAGTCTTCAAAGCAGCCATTGCGGCTGCATTGGTCATGATGCTGGTCATATTAAAATGCCCCTATAATTGCCCAGGGACATACCGGCCAAGTCTCCGGCTACGATGATCTTGCTTCATGCAACCGGAATGGCACTCGCCTTGGATCCGGTTCACCGTTGGTTACTAAGAGGTAAACGTTTATGGTTAACGTCGAGTTAATTCAATCCCTAAATTTAGTACTGCGTCCCGGCAGAAGACCAGAATGCCGGTTTTGGTCAAAGCTTACGCAGCGTCAGATATTCAACATCTTACCGCAGCGCACACTTGAATGGACTATTGGACGGATGGATCCGGGGAGGCAACGCGAAAAGGCCGCATCGAAATCGATGCGGCCTTTCCCATTGGGTGCCTGGTCGCCGCCTTATGGCGGTTCCATTCCTGCGTGTTCTTAACGGAACAGCGACAGGATGTTTTCCGAGTTGGAGTTGGCGATCGAGAGCGACTGGATGCCGAGCTGCTGCTGGGTCTGCAGGGCCTTCAGGCGGGTCGATTCCTCGTTCATGTCCGCATCCACCAGGCGGCCGATACCGGAGTCGATCGAGTCCATCAGGTTGGCGACGAAGTCTTCCTGCATGGAAACGCGCTTGTTGACAGCACCGAGGTTCGAGGCGGCATCGGTCATCTGCGTCAGCATCGAGTCCACGACGCGGATCATGTCGTCGACCTGGGCATCGGTGGTGTTGTTTGTCAACGCGACGGCCGTAGCGGAACCAGCGGTGGTGGCGGTGCCATCGGCATCGATCAGGTAGTAGTTGACGGCGGTACCGGTGCCATCCGGGTTGAGCGCGTCGGCGTCGATGTCCTTGGTCAGAATGCCGAGGCTTTCATTGGTGGTGCCGATCAGCGTGGTCGAAGTGGTGTTCACCGACAGTGTCGTGATCGAAACCTTACCGGTTGAATCGCGGTTAAAGCCGCCAACGATGTCCTTGTTGCCGGATGCAGTTGCACCGTCATTGTTGAGCCAGTTTTCACCGGAGAACGACGCCGATTCGGAGATCGAAGTAAGCTGATTCTTCAGCTCGGTCAGTTCCTTGTCGATCTTGGTCTTGTCGACACCCGGCTCGCGGGCGGCAACCAGCTTGGCCTTGATTTCGGAGACCACGTCGATGGCGGAGTTCATACCGGTATAGGCGACATCAACCTTGGCAGCGCCGAGGCCGAGAGCGTCCTGAACGGTGGAAAGTGCCTTGTTGTCGGAACGCATGGTGGTTGCGATCGACCAGTAAGCAGCGTTGTCCGCAGCGGTTTCCACCCGGTAGCCCGAGGAGACACGGTTCTGTGTCGTCTCCATATCGGAATTGATCGAACGGAGGGTGGCGAGTGCAGACATTGCTGCGGAGTTAGTCATGATGCTTGTCATGGAAGTGTCCCTTTTTGACAACTTTACGCGGGACATACCGGACTCAAAATTACCGGCAATAGTGGCAAGGCGTCATGCCCGTCGCATTTGGCTCCCTAAAGACCGCGACCCACTATTTCTTGAAAATCAAAATGAAGATTTATAGTTACTGAACTTTTAATTGAGCGAACATATCCGCAAGAAAATGCATAATTTATTAGCCTTAATGGAACGGGATTCAGTTATTCGTTTTTTAATATTTGCGCAGGCTTCGGATAAATTTCATTAAAAAGAGAAATGGCGCCGAGACTCTTGTCTCGACGCCATCTTATTTTCAGAAGTTCTTTATTAGATCTTACTTCCAGCTTAACGGAACAGCGACAGAATATTTTCCGAGTTGGAGTTGGCGATCGAGAGCGACTGGATGCCGAGCTGCTGCTGGGTCTGCAGGGCCTTCAGACGGGTCGATTCCTCGTTCATGTCCGCATCCACCAGACGGCCGATACCGGAGTCGATCGAGTCCATCAGGCTGGCGACGAAGTCTTCCTGCATGGACACGCGTGACTGCACGGCACCGAGGTTCGAGGCGGCATCGGTCATCTGCGTCAGCATCGAGTCCACCACGCGGATCATGTCGTCAACCTGGGCATCGGTGGTGGCGGTGGTCAGTGCGATGGCGGTAGCCGAACCTGCGGTGGTGGCGGTGCCATCGGCATCGATCAGGTAGTAGTTGACGGCGGTACCGGTGGAGTTGGGATTGAGCGCGTCGGCGTCGATGTCCTTGGTCAGGATGCCGAGGCTTTCATTGGTGGTGCCGATCAGGGTGGTCGATGTGGTGTTGATCGACAGTGTGGTGATCGAGACCTTGCCGGTGGCATCGCGGGTAAAGCCGCCAACGATGTCCTTGTTGCCGGACGCTGCGGCGCCATCATGGGTGAGCCAGTTTTCACCCGAGAAGGAAGCCGATTCAGAGATCGAGACCAGCTGGTTCTTCAGCTCGGTCAGTTCCTTGTCGATCTTGGTCTTGTCGACACCGGGCTCGCGGGCGGCGACCAGCTTGGCCTTGATTTCGGAGACCACGTCGATGGCCGAATTCATCCCGGTATAGGCGACGTCAACCTTGGCGGCGCCGAGGCCGAGAGCGTCCTTGACCGTCGAAAGCGCCTTGTTGTCCGACCGCATGGTGGTTGCGATCGACCAGTAGGCCGAATTGTCGGCAGCAGTTTCAACGCGGTAGCCGGAGGAGACGCGGTTCTGTGTCGTCTCCATGTCGGAGTTGATCGAGCGCAGAGTGGCGAGTGCGGACATTGCTGCGGTGTTGGTCATAATGCTTGTCATGGACGTGTCCCTTTTTGACAATCTACGCGGGACATGCCGGACTCAGTTTACCGGCAACGGCGGCAAGACATCATGCTCGTCGCGACCCGTTTACCGATCGGCGACCCACCGTTTCTTGATGGCCAAAATGCCCAAACATGGTTACTGATTGTTTAATCGCTCCAACTTTCTTTCGGTGATGACCAGACAACGAAAAACGCCGGGGATTGCTCCCCGGCGCTCCAGTTTGATCAACCCGTAGACGGGGTCGAAGCGGCCCTTAACGGAACAGCGACAGGATGTTCTGCGAGCTGGAGTTGGCAATCGAGAGCGACTGGATGCCGAGCTGCTGCTGGGTCTGCAGGGCCTTCAGGCGGGTCGATTCCTCGTTCATGTCCGCATCAACCAGACGGCCGACCCCCTTGTCGATGGAGTCCATCAGATTGGAGACGAAGTCGTCCTGCATCGAGATGCGCTTGTTGACGGCACCAAGGTTCGATGCCGAGTCGGTCATCTGGGTCAGGATCGAGTCGACAACGCGGATCATGTCGTCGACCTGGGCATCGGTGGTGCTGTTTGTCAGCGCGATGGCCGTAGCGGAACCAGAAGTGGTCGCGGTGCCGTCGGCATCGATCAGGTAGTAGTTGGCAGCCGTACCGGTGCCATTCGGGTCGAGTGCGTCAGCATCGATGTCCTTGGTCAGGATGCCGAGGCTTTCGTTGGTGGTGCCGATCAGCGTGGTCGAGGTGGCGTTGACACTCAGCGTGGTCAGCGAGACCTTGCCGGTCGAGTCGCGGTTGAAACCACCGACGATTTCCTTGCTGCCAAGAGCTGTGGCGCCGTCGTTGTTGAGCCAGTTTTCACCGGAGAACGAAGCCGATTCGGAGATCGACGTGAGCTGGTTCTTCAGCTCGGTCAGTTCCTTGTCGATCTTGGTCTTGTCGACACCGGGCTCGCGGGCGGCAACCAGCTTGGCCTTGATCTCGGAGACCACGTCGATGGCGGAATTCATACCTGTGTAGGCAACGTCAACCTTGGCAGCGCCGAGGCCGAGAGCGTCCTGAACGGTGGAAAGTGCCTTGTTGTCGGACCGCATGGTGGTTGCGATCGACCAGTAGGCAGCATTGTCGGCAGCCGATTCAACGCGGTAACCGGAAGAGACGCGGTTCTGCGTGCTTTCCATGTCGGAGTTGATCGAACGAAGAGTGGCAAGTGCAGACATTGCTGCGGAGTTAGTCATGATGCTAGTCATGGGATTGTCCCCTTGGATTACGCGATACTGGTGAGGGACATACCGGGCTTATGAATTTACCGGTCATGCGGTGCGGCATCATGCCTGTTAGAGCCTTCCGACTTTGCAGAAGTGTTCTTTCCCGTCATGCTGGGTGCATAATCACAGCTCTTGCTTTCCAAGAGATTAATCGAAAATAGAAAAATTGAGGAATTTGTTATGGTTAACAGCTACTTAAGCAACAGACCAACACACCTCAACCAGGCGCGGTGAGGCCTAGTCAGAAATCCTGTCACGAAAAACGCCGGGGATTGCTCCCCGGCGTCCTTGAGTGTTCAACTCTGAAATCGAGCTTGAAGCGCGCCTTAACGGAACAGCGACAGCACGTTCTGCGAGCTGGAGTTGGCAATCGAGAGGGCCTGGATGCCGAGCTGCTGCTGGGTCTGCAGAGCCTTCAGGCGGGTCGATTCCTCGTTCATGTCCGCATCCACCAGACGGCCCACGCCCTTGCTGATGGAGTCCATCAGGTTGGAGACGAAATCGTCCTGCATCGAGACGCGCTTGTTGACGGCACCGAGGTTCGAGGCGGCATCGGTCATCTGCGTCAGGATCGAGTCGACAACGCGGATCATGTCGTCGACCTGGGCATCCGTGGTGGTGCTTGTCAGAGCGATTGATGTCGCGGAACCAGAGGTGGTTGCGGTGCCGTCTGCATCGATCAGGTAGTAGTTGGCAGCCGTACCGGTGCCATCCGGGTTGAGCGCGTCGGCGTCGATGTCCTTGGTCAGGATGCCGAGGCTTTCGTTGGTCGTGCCGATCAGCGTGGTCGAGGTAGCGTTGACACCCAGTGTGGTCAGGGTGACCTTGCCGGTCGAGTCACGGTTGAAACCTGCGACGATCTCCTTGGTGCCGGTCGCAGATGCGCCGGTGTTGTTGAGCCAGTTTTCACCCGAGAACGAGGCCGATTCGGAGATTGACGTGAGCTGGTTCTTCAGCTCGGTCAGTTCCTTGTCGATCTTGGTCTTGTCGACACCGGGCTCGCGGGCGGCAACCAGCTTGGCCTTGATTTCGGAGACCACGTCGATCGCCGAGTTCATACCGGTATAGGCAACGTCAACCTTGGCAGCGCCGAGGCCGAGAGCGTCCTGAACGGTGGAAAGTGCCTTGTTGTCCGAACGCATGGTGGTTGCGATCGACCAGTAGGCGGCATTGTCAGCGGCCGATTCAACGCGGTAACCGGAAGAGACGCGGTTCTGCGTGCTTTCCATGTCGTTGTTGATCGAACGCAGAGTGGCGAGTGCAGACATTGCTGCGGAGTTAGTCATGATGCTAGTCATGGGATTGTCCCTTAAAAACGCAATACAAAGAGGGACATACCGGATTCATGGTTTTACCGGTCATGCGGTGCGGCTTCATGCCTGTTAAAACCTTCCGACTTTGCAGAAGTGTTTCTTCCCGTCATGCAGGCACCATAATCCCAGCATTGGCTTTCGAAGAGATTAATCAAAAGCCAAAACTGATAGTTATCTCAAGATAGTTAACACCGGTTTAAAGGCGCAAGAATTGCGCTAACCATGTTTTGGGCCGCCGCGATATCCGGCAGCAGCCGCCGAAAGATCACTGGCGCAGGCCGATGACACTTGGACGATGATCAGATGAAAGAACGGACCAGACTTCCGACCATCAGGTTCCAGCCGTCGATGAGGACAAAGAACAAAATCTTGAAAGGCAGCGAAATAGCGGTCGGCGGCAGCATCATCATGCCCATCGACATGGTGATGGTGGCCACGACAAGATCGATCACCAAGAAGGGCAGAACAACGAGGAAGCCGATTTCAAAGCCGCGCCTGATTTCGGATATCATGAAAGCCGGCACCAGCACCCGCATGTCGATCTTGCCTTCGGATTCGGTCGACTGGCCACGCTCGTCGGCAATGTCGATGAACAGGTTCAGATCCTTGGGCCGCGTGTTGACAAGCATGAACTCGCGAAACGGGTCGGAAATAAAATCGATCGCCTCTGCTTCGGTGACCTGGTTCTCCAGAAGCGGGTTGATCCCCCTCTCCCAGGCCTGGTCGAAGGTCGGCGCCATGACGTAGAACGTCATGAACAGCGACAGGCTGACCAGAATCATGTTGGCGGGTGTTGTGGCCAGACCCATGCCCGACCGGAGAATGGCAAATGCGATGATGAACCGCGGAAAGCTGGTCACCATGATCAGGATGCCGGGCGCAACCGACAGAACGGTGAGCAGTCCGAAGGTGCGAATGATCCAGCTGGCAACGGACCCGTCGACCGGCGTCTGCAACACGTCGGGGTCTAAGATCTGGCCCTGGGCCGCCGTTGCAAATGCCATCATGGCTGCAAAGGCTGAGATAAATCGAATCATTCGATTACAAAAGTCCTCAGAAGGAGCTCGTTGACGCGGCCTTCCGACCGCAATTTCACGCGTTCACGCAGGTCTTCGCGCAAATACTGAAAGCCGCGCGGCCCCTCTATCTGCTGAAGCGATACAGTACGCAGATAGGCCAGGATATCCTGGTGGATCCGGTCGGCCAGCTCGTTGTCCGGCTGATCCGTGAACACAAGCGAGACCTCGACTCGAATCCAGTTGTCAGAAGGGTATGACAGATTTGTAGTGATCGGCTCAAGCGCGACCACGTTTTCACGGATGTCGGTTTCCGCCTGATCCCCTTCTTTTTCGTCCTTCTTGTCTGCTTCGGGAGCCTGCGCGGCCTCGGGCTGCTTGACCTGAGGCGCAATGATGCCTCCGACCACCCATCCGCCGCCTCCTGCGATCAGGCTGAGGACGAGGACAATGGCGATGGTGACGATGAGACCGGACTTTTTCCTGCCGCCGTCTTCTTCGAAGTCAGTTAATGCCATGGATCAGACCATCAAATCGGGGAGAGAATATCGACAAGCTGCTGACCAACAGGGGGCTGCTGGACTTCGGTGAGCCTGCCGCGCCCGCCATAGGAAACGCGCGCCTCGGCGATCTTGTCGTAAGCCACGGTGTTGTTGTGATCGACATCCAGAGGACGGACGATGCCGGCTACGTTGAGAATGCGGAGCTCATGGTTGACCCGCACCTCCTGGCTGCCGCTGATGACCAGATTGCCGTTCGGCAGGATTCCGGTCACGACGGCAGCGACCCGCAGCTGCAGCTTTTCCGAGCGCTCGGTCGTGCCTGTGCCCTTGGTCGAGGTGTCAGATCCGAAACTCAGATCGTTGGCACCGATCGACGAGACGATGGGAAGGTTCCAGCCTGCATTGATGCCGCTGGAATTCTTGCGGCTGCGGTCAGTGGCATTGTCGAAGCTGGCCTTGTCGTTGATCGCCAGGTCAACTGTGAGAATATCGCCGATGCTGACCGCGCGCGCATCCTGAAACAGTTTCGAGCGCCGGTCGTCCCAGAGAGAGAAACCGGCTGATTGCGCAGCCGGCTGCTTCGGATAGGCCGCCATCTGCGGAGTTTCGCCATAGGCGAGACCCGAGCCCACCGGGCTCATCGAGGGTGCCTGACCCACCTCTTTCAATGTCTGCGAACTGCATGCGCCGAGCGAGAGAGCAAGAGCGGTGACTGCGAAGGCCCTAATCATGATGGATCCTTGGGTTGCTCGGGGGCTGCTGCGGCGGCGATGATGGTTGTCAAGGCTGCTGCCTTCTTGGTGTCCATCTCGTTGAGTATCGAACTCGCCAGTCGCGGACTGAGTTTCATGACAATGGCTGCCGCGATACCCGGCTTGACAATTTCAAGCTGCGCAGCGGCGGAATCAGGCGCCATGTTCTTGTAGATTTCCACCAGCTGGGTGTCAGCGACCTGCATGAAGTCTTCCCGCTTCTTGAGCCACTCCTGATACTTGGCGGAGCCTTCCTCAAGCTGGCGCATGCGTTCATCGACTTCCGCCTGGAGCTCTTCGAGTTCCTTCTTTTGCAGCAGATAGCGCTGATCGCGCGCTGCATCGGCGATGTTGCCACAAAATGCGCGGATCTCGTCTTCAAGGCTTGGCGGCGGCGCCTGCTGCGCATGGGCGCCCGGAGCGATCATGCCCAGCATGAGGACCGCTGCAGCCCCTGCCCCACGCGACCATAAGCGCGAATGCTGTCTGTCTTTTCCGATCATTGCAGCACCAGTTCGGCATGCAGTGCCCCGGCGGACTTGATGCCCTGGAGAATGGCAATGATGCCGTCCGGCTTGACGCCAATGGAATTGAGGCCGGCGACCAGGGTTCTCAGATCCGGTCCATCGATTATGGCAACCTGGCCACCGTCGACGCCTGCCGTGATGTCGGTCAGGGGTTCAACGGCCGTCACGCCATCGGAGAACGGCAGCGGCTGCACCACAGTCGGGGTCTCGTTGATCTGAACGGTCAATGTGCCATGACTGACGGCGACCTTGGAAACGCGAACGTCGTTGCCGATCACGATCGTGCCTGTGCGCTCATTGACCACAACACGGGCCGGCGTGTCGGTTTCAACGACCAGCCCCTCGAGCTCTGCAGTCAGCCGGGCGAGGTCCGCGCGCGGGGGCTTGCGGACTGCGACCGTGGTGGAATCACGGGCCTCGGCGATGGCTGTTCCGTAGCGCGCTTCCGCAAACGCATTGATGACGTCGGCCATGCCAACGGCCGTGGTGAAATCGGGGTTTCTGAGCTGGTAGACCAGTCCGTCGACCTGCTTGAAACTGGCCGGGATTTCGCGCTCAATGATGGCGCCGCCGGGCAAACGGCCGGCAGTGGCAGTACCTTGCTGCAACGTAGCCGCGTCTCCCTCGGCATTGAAGGCCGAGACGATTACCGGGCCTTGTGCCACGGCATAGATCTGGCCATCGGCACCCGACATCGACGTCATGACAAGCGTACCGCCGCGCAGCGAGGTGGCGTCGCCCAGCGACGATACGCTGACATCGATGCGCGAACCGAGACTTGCGAAGGGTGGCAGGTTGGCGGTGACGATCACCGCAGCGACATTGTTGACCCGCGAGGCGCCGCCCTCGGTGGAGATCCCGAGGTTTTGCAGCATCGCTCGGAGTGACTGCTCGGTGAAGGGCGAATTGCGCAAGCCGTCCCCGGTTCCCTGCAATCCGACAACGAGTCCGTATCCGATCAGCTGGTTGTCCCGTGCCGCCTGCAAGGAAGCAATGTCCTTGATGCGCGAGGACGCACCTGCAGGGCGGATGAAGCTCATGCCGGCGCCGGACGCAAAAGCATCCACAGACCCCTGGCCAGGCCCCATGGCGGGACCCGGTTCCGAGCCGGACAGACAGATCATGGCAGCCCAGATACCGGCGATTTTGGCGAGTTTGCGGATCATTTCGCAGCCACCTGTATGCTGCCGTTCTCCATCACCGTTCCAGAAATGATGATGCCGGATTCGATGTTTCGGACACGGATAAAATCGCCGATGGCGGCGTTTTCAAGCGGCGTTCCCGTCGCGGTGATGGTCAGGCCGTTGCCGGTAAAGACGATCGGAACCGTCTTGCCACGTTCCACGGCCCAGGAATCACGCAATGCCGCGACCGGTATGGTCCGGCCCGGCAACAGCGTGCGGGTTGTCACCTTGCCCACGACCTCGCTGGTCACTTCGGCATAACCGCCCCGGAGATTTGGGTTGGTCACCTCGACCTCGCGGACCAGCTCTTCCACCAGTTCCTCACCGGGGTAGATGGTCCGTTCAGGCACGACTGCGGTTCCGCGTCCTGCGTGCGCCATGGAACTGGCGCACAGCAGAGCGAGCATGACAAGAGCCGCGCGAACGAGACCTTGCAAAGGCAATGTGGGGCGAAACGTCATGTCTGCCTTTTCCTTGTGTAACCTAGAGGTTCTGCGAGACGACGGACGCCATTTCATCCGCCGCCTGGATGATCTTGGAATTCATTTCATAAGCACGCTGGGCGGAGATCAGGTCGGTGATTTCCTTGACCGGATCAACATTGGATGCTTCCAGATATCCCTGCTGCACATGGGCGAAGCCAGGATCGGCAGGGACGCCGACGATAGCCGGGCCAGAAGCCACGGTTTCGCGGAACAGATTGTCGCCGAGCGGCTCTAGACCTGCTTCATTGACAAAATTCGCCAGGGTCAGCTGGCCCAGGTCCTGCAGTTCAACATCGTCACCGATACGGGCGAGAATCTGGCCGGTCCGGGAGATCTGAACTTCACTGGTTTCGTCCGGGAAGGTAATGCCGGGAACGACCACGTAACCGTCGATGGTCACCAGCTGGCCTTCGGCATTGGTGTTGAAGGCGCCGGCGCGTGAGTACTGGGTTTCACCATCCGGGGTTTCGACCTGGAACCAGCCGCGACCGACAAGTGCCAGGTCGAGCTTGTTGGAGGTGCCTACCAGGCTGCCCTGGATGTGCAGGTTACGGACCGCGGAGGTCTGAACGCCAAGACCGATATGCGCGCCTTCTGGGACAATCGCCTGGTTGGAAGCGTTGGGAACGCCCGAATTGCGCTCAACCTGATAAAGCAGGTCGGAGAATTCGGCGCGGGCTCTCTTGAAACCCGTGGTGTTGATGTTCGCCACGTTGTTGGCGATCACTTCGAGATTAAGCTGCTGGGCATTCATACCGGTAGCTGCGATGGCCAAAGCCTTCATGGCATATTCCTCAGATTTGCATACGTGCGATTTCGAGATAAGCAGTGACCATCTTGTCGCGAATTGCGACTGCGGTCTGCAGCGACTGTTCGGCCGCCATGATGGCGTCGACGACTTCACGGGTTGGCACTTCGCCCTTGATGGCGGCGAATGACTTGCCTTCGGCTGTTTTGAGATTGTCGACGACACCCTCACCCATGGTCTTCAGCGTTTCCGCAAACGAGCCTGGTGATTGTGCACCGGACACCGCCGGCATGGTTGGCATTGCAGCAGCGCCCGCCATGTCGGTCTCACGCGGACCAGCAATGCCCGACAGGCCTGACAGGCCGGAGATCTTGTCAATCATTGGCCGGACCTCAGCAGTTCAATAGTCATGGAAACCAGTTCCCTTGTTTGTTTCACGGTCTGTAGGTTGGCTTCATAGGTGCGATTTGCCTCACGCATGTCCGCCAGTTCGACCAGCACGTTGACGTTGGGACGCTTCACCATGCCATTCTTGTCGGCCGCAGGATTGCCCGGGTCGTATTCGATGACGAACTGGCTCGGGTCGGTATCGATCTTGGCGACTTCGGCCCGCGTCGCACCGGTGGCGCGGTCAAGCTCCCAGGAAAAGCTGATCGTCTTGCGGCGATAGGCGTCCTCACCCGGCGTGTTGCCGGTCGACTGCGAGTTGGCAAGGTTTTCCGAAAGAATGCGCATCCGGGTTTCCTGAACAGTCAGGCCGGAGGAAGCGATGCGGGAGGCGAGAGTAAGTGGATCAACCGGCATGATCAGCGCCTCACGGTCAGAAGCATCATGCGGTGAAAGGCCGTCACCATTCCAGTGTTGAGTTCGTACATGCGTTTGATCTCTCCGGTCTTGCTCATTTCCTCAGGCAGGTTGACCGAGTTGCCCGACGGCTGCACGTCGACATCGCCGAAGCTGCCGGTACGTACTGCGCCGCGCATCGGGTCTTCCTGGATGTGGCCGGGTTGCGTTGCCGCCATGCGGACTGGCTTCTGCGTCTGGTCGAGAACGGCTTCAAAGGCTGCGACTTCCCGGACCGCGTAGCCGGGCGTATTGGCGTTCGCGACGTTTCCGGCAACCACAGTCTGACGCACGGTCAGCCAGTGCGATTGCTTGGATGCCAGTTCGAAAAGCTGAATCGGCTGCATGGAATTTCCCTGTCCTTAACAAGCCCAGAGAATAGGCGGCTAATCTTGCGTGTGCCTTACGGGAAATTAACCATTCGGTAAGCTTCGGGACCGGGCCTTTACTTGCCGGGCAGAGGATGGTCCAGGGGTCGGGGTCGGGGTCGGGGTCGGGGTCTGCAACCTCGACCACGCAGACCAGGCCGCGATTTTATGGCGCCTGTGACACAACAGTCCGGGCATGCGACCAGCTGCAGCGCAGCAGGCAGAATCCGCAGGGCTTTATTACCCTGACCGAACCGCGTGAGACCCGTCGAAAACCGGCCTCACGCCGGGAAAATCCCTTGCCTGTGCAATTGGCTCAGCGCTGAATGACTTCACCGTTGGAGGTGATGATGACCCACTGGCCGTCGCGCTTTTCCAGTGTCGCAAGACGGGAATTGTCCGGCAGAACCGACCCGATGCGCACGATGTACATGCCCGACTGATCTTCGATCAGCGCACGACCATTGGCAACGTGCAAGAGCTTGTAACGCGGCTTGCCGGGAAAGCTCTTGTTGGGGTCGACGCTGACGAGAGGTGCAGGACCATTGGCTTCGTCACCAAGGTTCGAGACGGTCGCCGTGGTGATCGGGTCAAAGGCCGATGGCCCGGCGGCACCGTCCTTTTCATCGGGTATGGCCAGGGGTGACACGTTGACCAGGGAACGGCCGCCGATTTCAGGCAGATCACGCGTTTGCGAATACCCCATGGGAGCAATGCCGAAATTTTCCTGATTGAAGAACACGTACCAGGGAAAGAACGCTGCCGCCGTGGCCAGCATGAACCCGGCAACGGCCACCAGCCGGTCGCCGGTGCGCCATCTCGAAGCTTTGCTGACCGCAGCATTTTTCTGATCCTCGATCTCACCGGTGCCAATTTCGGCGGTAGTCGCTTCAGTCACGGTTTCGTCCTTTCCTTGGCGGGCGAGGAAGCGGGCAGGCCTGCCGCGGTCTTCATCGCATCCGCGAGTTCAGCAAATGCATCGGCGCTTGGCGGCTGTTCCGGCGTCTGACGCAACGTCTCGTAGATGACCGGCGTTTGCTTGATCGCCATTTCCAGTTCCGCGTCGGTGCCTGGCCGGTACCCGCCGATCAGCCGCAAGTCGCGGGTTTCCTCGTAGCGATGGATCAGTGCCTTGATGCGCATGACCAGCTTCTCCTCGTCACCGCGCCAAGCCTTGCGGGCCAAGCGCGAAATCGAGGTCAGCGGATTGACCGGCGGGTAGCGCCCCTCATCGGCAAGCGCCCGGTCGAGCACGAGATGACCATCGAGAATACCGCGGGCGGAGTCGGCCACGGGATCATTGTGGTTATCGCCGTCAACCAGAATCGACACGATCGCGGTGATTGCGCCAGCGCCTTCCGGTCCGGGACCAGCCCGTTCAAGCAGGCCCGGCAAGGCCGTGAACACCGATGCCGGGTAACCGCGGGCAACCGGCGGCTCTCCGGCAGCCATACCGATCTCGCGCAACGCATGGGCATAGCGGGTCAGGCTGTCGACGATCAGCAGCACGTTCTCGCCTTCATCCCTGAAATGTTCGGCAATGGCCATGGCCGTCAACGGCGCCATCTTGCGCTGCATCGGGCTTTCGTCGCTGGTGGCAACCACCGCAACAGTCTTGGCCATGTTGGGGCCGAGCGTATCCTCGATGAATTCGCGGACTTCGCGACCACGTTCCCCGACGAGGGCGACCACAGCACGGTCGAAGTCCGCAGCCTTGGCGAACATCGAAAGCAGGGTCGATTTGCCGACGCCCGAACCAGCGAAGACCCCCAGACGCTGTCCCTGACACAGCGGCGTGAAAACATCGACGACCCGTATTCCGGTCTTGAGCGGCTTGTTCACCCGCTGCCGCAGCATCGACGCCGGCGCAGCGCCGGTCACCGGACGCCGTCGCGGGCCTTGCCGAAGCGGGCCGAGCCCATCGACCGGATTGCCGAGCGCGTTGATTGTCCGTCCGCACCAGCTCTGGTCGGGTGACAGGCGGAATGGCCCGCGGCGCCACACTCTCTCGCCGATATTGGCCTGGGATGCTCCGTCTACCGGACAGGCTATCAGTTCATTCGGTCCAAGGCTCACCACTTCGGCGAGCCTGGCCACGCCACCCTGACGAAAAGTCAGAAAATCTCCGATGCGGGCATGCCGTGACAAGCCGGCGACCCCGTAATGACCGGGTGCGACGGAGGTTACTGTCCCCGAAATGTCGAACGCGCCTTCCGGATGGGAAAAGGCGCGCACGTTTTGGGCTAGCCGGGCCAGCCGTTCGCGGCCGCTCATGATGCGCCAAGCTCCGGTATGATCAGAAGGTCATCCAGCAGATTTGCGATCGAACTCATCGGCCGCTGCCCAAGGTCCGGATCGCTTCCTTGAATACGTCTTCGGTCGACTGTGTCATCGCCGAGACATTTTCGAAGGCCCGCGAAATCATGATCAGACGGCTCATCTCGGCCAACGCATTGACGTTGGAATTCTCGACATAGCCCTGAACCAGGCCGGCATTGTCGGCATCAAGCACCGGCTCCGGCGGGATGGTCGGGACAATGCCCAGCGAAGCCTTGCGGGTGAAGCCATCCCTGAAATCCGCCGAGAACAAACCGATGGCACCGCGCCGGAAACCGTCCTGGGTCAGACCACCGTCCCGTCCGGCCTTGGGTGCCTCGCCATCGGGATCGAGTTCGATCGGTGCCTCGCCCGGATCCAGCACGGGATATCCATCCACATTAACCAGCTGGCCGGTGGCGGTGAGTGTGAAGCGGCCATCGCGGGTCAACATCTTGCCGGTCGGCGTTTCGATCATGAACCAGGCGTCACCACGGATTGCAAAATCAAGCGCGCTGCCGGTGCCTTTCAGGCCTCCATTGGCGGTTGAGAGGTAGTCCTGCCCTTCGTCGACGAAGGAGACATCGGTGGAACCGGTGTTGGCCAGAACCTCGTTGAACTTGACTTCCGTTGCCCGGAAACCTGCCGTGTTGGCGTTGGCGACATTGTCGGCCAGGGTGGTAAGACGGCGTTCAAGCGCAATCTGCGACGATAGCGAAACGTAGAGCGAACTCTGCATCAGCGCCCCCCAAGTTTGAGATTGTTGATCGAGAGCATCAGTTCCGGCGAGATGCCAAAGCCGGTCGATGATCCCAGAAGTAGGCTCGAACTGGCAGACCCGCCTGACGGGTTTTCGAGCTCCCAAAGTGCGGTGAACCGCTGCATGAAAAGGTTGAGCTTCTCGGAATCCTTGAAGTCCTCGAGGTCGAGACGAGATTTGAGCAGATCCGCCTGTTTGTCGATATCGGACGCGGCGACCTCGGCAGGAATGCCGAGTGCGGTCCGCACAACCTCATACAGCGCGGTGTCAGCGAGAATACCATAGACAGAGTCGACCTCGGGGATCGTGCGCTCGAAATAGAGCGCCAGACGCACGCCGGTATTGTCGACGCCGGCTTCTTCTTCCAGCGACAGCCGGTGGTACTTGTCAACGGTGCCTTGCTGCGCCTTGGTGAAGATGGTTGCCGTTTCACCATGACGGGCGAAATTGTAGGTCTCGGCGAATTCCTTGTATTTGGAATCTGCAAGCTGGTTGGCGAAGGCATCCTCGTTGTCGATACCTTCCGTCAGCACCTTACGCATGAAGGCCTTGGCATAGTTCATGTCTTCAAGACCATGCGCCTTCATGGCGTAGTTGAAGAGGCGCGTATCGGCCATGAACTCGTCAACGGACTTGATCTCGGAAATCCGCTCTAGATAATACTCGCTTTCACGCGCTATCTGGGGCTGGCTGGCAATCCGCTCTATGGATCGCGGTAGATTCTGAGCTATGAGATTGTAGCTGGTGTATGTCGATGTCACCGGATGACCCCTCTTGTTGTCGAGGGCGCATCGCGCGGTTGTCTAACCCGCACAGTCCCCACAAGCCCGTCCCGGATTAGGCCACCTTGCTTGTGCGAAGCTGAAGATTACCTGAACACTGTTCATCGAGCCGGTAGATTCAGCTTCACACAAGGCTCAAGCCGTAGTGATTGTTTTGCATGTCATTTATCGCGGCGGGGCACCATGAACATCATTATTGGTTTTGTTATCACCATCGGCTGTGTGCTCGGCGGCTACATGGCGATGGGCGGGCACATCGAAGTGCTCAACCAGCCCTTCGAGCTCGTCATCATCGGTGGCGCTGCGATCGGCGGCTTCATCATGACGAACCCGGTAAAGACCATCAAAGACACGATCTCCGCTCTGGGCGAAGCCTTCAAGGGCAAAGTTCCCAAGGAGCGCGAATATCTCGACACGCTAAGCATTCTCTATTCGCTTATGCGCGACCTGCGCACCAAGAGCCGCAACGAGATTGAAAGCCACATCGACAATCCCGAAGATTCCGACCTGTTCCTTTCCGCCCCGACCGTGCTGAAGAACAAGGAGCTGACTTCGTTCATCTGCGACTATGTGCGGCTTATCATTATCGGCAATGCCCGCCCGCATGAGATCGAAGCGCTGATGGATGAGGAAATCCAGACCATCGCGCAGGACCGTCTGAAATCCTACCATGCCTTGAGCACCATGTCGGACGCCTGCCCGGCAATCGGCATTATTGCTGCGGTTCTGGGCGTGATCAAAGCGATGGGCGCGATCAATGAATCGCCGGCTGTCCTGGGCGGGCTTATCGGCGCCGCTCTGGTGGGAACCATGCTCGGAATTTTCCTTTCCTACTGCGTATTCAGCCCGATCGCCACGAACGTGAAGATCGTGCGCACCAAGCAGAACCGGCTCTACACGATCGTCAAGCAGACACTGCTGGCCTACATGAACGGTTCGGTTCCGCAGGTCGCCCTTGAGCACGGCCGCAAGACCATTTCTTCCTACGAGCGTCCTTCCATCGATGCCGTCGAGCAGGAAATGATGAATCCTGGCAGCGGCAGCGACGCAAAGGCGGCCTGATCTGATGAGTGTTGCAAGCGAAAAACAGATCTATTCCAGCCGGCAGGTATTTGATCCGGACCTTCTGGACCGGATGATCGGCGTCAAGGGGAACGTCGCCGACATCGAGGCACGAAGCCAGACCCTGCTCGGCGCCCTTTGCCCGGCTCTCTCGACAACGTTCCTGAGCGCGACCGGCGTCACAATCGATGCCCGGCCCGGCGACATCAGGCTGGGCAGGCGGCGCGAATTGCTCACGGAGCTCTCCGGCGATACCGTGTATTGCGAAGCAACGATCGCCAACTGGTCAACGGACATCTGCAGCCTGTGCGGCACCAAGCTGATCATCGGTATGGTCGAGTGCCTGCTGGGCGGCTCCGACCCTGACGAGCTCAATGTCGTAGCCCGGCCACTTTCGGGTATCGAACTCGACATGTCGCTGGTGGTCTTCGAACAACTCAATGACAGCCTCCGGAGCCTGGTCGCGAGCAAACAAGACGCCAAGGCACGAGCGAAAAACCCGCAGCCCGAGCATCCCGAGGCGGAAGACGACCCGATTGCCGATTTCCACGCGGTGGCCATAACACTGGATATCGAATTCGGTTCGGTGGCTGCCCCGCTAACGCTGATCCTCCCGCAATCGGTTCTGCTCAAGACCAAGATCAACCCGGCCAAGCTCGACAAGAAGTCGGATCCCAAAAAGGGTGAATGGACGGAACGGTTGAGCGACCGCGTATCCAAATCGCAGATCAGCTTGCAGGCAGCCGTGGCCCTGCAGCCGCTGGCGCTGGGCGATGTCAGTCGTTTGCAGCCCGGTGACCTGCTGGCTTTCGCCCACAATGGCGATATCGAGGTGACCCTGAGCGCAAACGGACAACCGCTGTACACCTGTGCTCTGGGCCGGGCCGGCTCCCGTTACATGGTCAAGGTGGAAGGCCAGGCGGGACCAGACGAAAACTGGAAAACCGATTTTAAATGAGATGACGCCCCGCGAGCCGCATGACAGGCTCGGGGCAAGCTTCAGACGGGATAAAGCTACATGGCTAGCGAAAAAGCACTTGATGGCATTGAAGATCTTACGGCGCAGGACGACAGCGCGATTGATGAAGCCGTGGGTGGCCTTCGCGACGTATTGAAAAAAGATTCCGGCATGGCGCCGGATCACACTGAAGAAAGCGTGGATGGTATGGGTGGCGCAGCAGCCTTTGGTTCCGATTTTGGCGCAGACTTCGAAGATGACACTGCAGCCGACGATCCCTTCAACATCGGCGACGCCACAGCGGATACATCCGACTTTGGCGCCGTCGGCCTGGATGCACCTGGTCTGGGCGACGACTTCGGCGGAGCGCCGGATCTCTCCGATCCCGGCCTTGGCGGTGCAGGTGCCGGCACGTCACTCGTTCAGGATTTCGGGGCGTCGCCTTCGGCCAACCCCGGCGTCAAGATCGGCGCGAGCGGCAGCACAAACCGGGTGGACCTGGTTCTCGGAATCCCGATTGACGTACAGATCATCCTGGGTTCCAGCCGCATGGCAGTCTCCAGCCTGATGAACCTGTCGGAAGGCGCAACAATCGCGCTGGACCGGAAAATCGGCGAACCTGTGGATATCATGGTCAACGGCAAGCTTATTGGCCGCGGAGAGATTACAGTTCTCGAAACCGACGACACCAAATTTGCTGTCAAGATAATCGAAGTCATCGGCGAACCGCAGAAGAAGTCGAACTAACATGACCAGCTATGATGAGTTCACCCCCGAAAGCACCGAAGTCGGCACAGTCCTGACGCCGTCTGAAAAGGCTGCAGCCGTGCTGCTCGCAATGGGCAAACCGGTGGCGGGTAAGCTGCTGAAATTCTTCGAGCACGAAGAACTGCAGGAAATCATCAAGAATGCCCAGAACCTGCGCACTATCAAGCCGCAGGAACTTGAAGACCTGGTCAACGAATTCGAAGACCTGTTCAGCGAAGGCGCCGGCCTGATGGACAACGCCAAGGCAATGGAAGGCATCCTCGAGGAAGGCCTGACGCCGGACGAAGTCGATGGCTTGCTCGGACGCCGCACCCAGTTTGCCACTTACGAGACATCGATCTGGGACCGGCTGCAGGATTCCGATCCCGACCGTGTCGGCAAGTTCCTGGAAAGCGAGCATCCGCAGACCGCGGCCTATATTGTTTCAATGCTGCCGACGGCCTTTGCCGGCCGGACCCTGATGAAGCTTCCCGAAAAAGTCCGGGTCGACATCGTCCGGCGTGCTGTCGACCTGAAAAACGTCAATCCGCGGGCAGCGGACATCATCGAGGCCCGAGTGAGGGATCTCGTCAACGCTATCGAGGAAGAAAAGGCCAGCACCGGTTCGGTCAAGGTGGCCGAGATCATGAACGAGCTCTCCAAGCCCGACGTGGAATCACTGCTGGGAGCACTAGAGACCGTTTCCAAGTCTGCCGTGGAGAAAGTGCGGCCACGGATCTTCCTGTTCGATGACATCCTGATGATGCCTCAGCGCAGCCGCGTTACCCTGTTCAACGATATCTCGGGCGACATCATCACCACAGCCCTGCGTGGTGCTGATCCGACACTGACGGAGGCGGTCCTGTCTGCTATCGGCGCTCGCCAGCGTCGCATGATCGAATCGGACCTATCTGCCGGTACTGCTGGCGTCAGCACACGGGAAATCGCTGTCGCACGGCGTAGCATTGCCCAGGAGGCTATCAGGCTTGCCGGGTTGGACCAGTTGACGTTGCGTGAAGACGCACCTGCTGAAGCTGCATGAGCCTGAGCTGACATGGCTGAAGGCGAAGATAAAGACAGCAAAACAGAAGAACCAACAGAGAAAAAGATCCGGGACGCGGTCGACAAGGGCAATGTACCCTTTAGCCGCGAAGTCCCGATCTTCGCGTCGACGCTCGGAATGCTTGTCTTCCTTGTGTTTTTTCTGCCTAACAGCGTGGGACACTTCACAGAAACATTGCGGGATCTGTTCGAGCAATCGGACGGGTGGCGGCTCAACAATGGTGGCGATGCTGTCGCCCTGTTCCAGCTTCTGTTCTGGGAGGCGAGCGGTATCCTGCTGCCAGCCTTCGCGCTTCTGATGGGCTTTGGTATTTCGGCTTCGGTTTTGCAGAACATGCCAAGCCCGGTCCTCGACCGCATCCAGCCCAAGCTCGAGCGCATCTCGATCATCAAGGGCTTCGGACGGATCTACGGCGCCAAGGGGTTTGTCGAGTTCGGCAAGAACATTTTCAAGATTGCCGCCGTTTCCATGATCGTCGCAGTCGTGATGCAGACGGAGTATTTCCGTTCGCTCGACTTCATGTTCATGGATCCGACGCTTGTGGCGCCGGATATGGCGCGGATGGCCGGCAAGGTCATTGTTGTGGTGCTGATCTGTACGGCGACACTTGCGGTCGTCGACCTGTTGTGGACCCGCTACAGCTGGCACCAGGACCTGAGAATGAGCAAGCAGGACATCAAGGACGAACTAAAGCAGTCCGACGGTGACCCGATCATCAAGGCCCGTCAGCGCTCGCTTGCCCGGGACCGGGCGCGCCGCCGGATGATTTCGGAAGTACCGCGGGCGACACTGGTGATTGCCAACCCGACCCACTTTGCCGTTGCGCTTCGCTATGTGCGCGAAGAAGGCGGCGCGCCGATCGTGATCGCCAAGGGCCAGGACCTTATCGCACTGAAGATTCGTGAAGTGGCTGAAGCCAACGGTATTCCGGTCTTCGAAGACCCGCCGTTAGCCCGCTCCATTTTTGCACAAGTCTCAGTGGATAACTTCATTCCGCCAGTATTCTACAAGGCTGTAGCCGAGTTGGTGCATAAGATTTACTCGACCAAACAGAATTCCAGAACTCCGGATGCGCGATCATGAAGCAGAATCCATTCTCCGCCGAGCAGGAAAAGATCATCGCGGATGCGATCTGCACGGTCGCGAGCGAACTCCGCCTGATCGATGTGGCGGATCTCATTTCCATGCTGCGGTTCGAACGGCATGGAGACCTGGCTGACCTGGTTGCATCAGCCGCGGAAATGTATTTCCTCCCCGGCACCATCAAGCTCGGTATCGGCGGCGACTATTATCTCGACTGGGGTGGGCAGCCGCGTGTGGTGCTGGACCTCGAAATCCGCCCGCAGAACGTCACTATCTACGCCCGACTGGTTCTGGAACAGGATTGCGGCGGCATTGAAATCAACCACATCGATTTCGACGAGCCGCTGGAAAACCCCGAGGACAACACGCTATTGCTGGCTGAAAGCCTGCGCGCAGCAGCCTTTCGTCCGTTCGTGTCTGCTGTCCACATCACTCCTCCGGCCGCCTGACTCGGTTCTGGTGTCCTCCGAGCCGGTTTCCAGCAAACGTAGAAGCTGTCGGCCGGCCGCGTAACCGTTCGACAAATGCCAGCATGTGGATTCAAGACCTGTACGAGCCAGTAGAGCTGGCCCTGCAATCGGCCTTCTCAGCCGAAGCGGTTTGGTTCAGGCAATGATGCCGAGCCGGATGGCCTTCGCGATGGCCTGAATGCGGTTGACAGCGTTGAGCTTGGTGGTGGCGGAACCGAGGTAGGCATTCACGGTATGGACGGACAGGTTGAGCTGCTCGCCGATAGCCTCACTCTTCATGCCATTTCCGACAAGCTGCAGACACTCGATTTCACGGTCATTAAGGTTCTCGGCGCCGGCGGAAATGCCAAATGCCAGCCGCATTTTCTCGCGGACAACGGAAACGGCCTTCCGGTGCAGATCGATCAGCAGATCGTCGCTGAGCACAGAACGGGCATTGAAGAACAGCACGATGCCGTTACCCATAGTTCCCAGCTGGACGGGAAACGCGAGGTGAGGCTCTTCATTGGCTCCGCTATCGGCGAGCACAGCCGGCGACGCGGCGAAAACCGCCGGGTCAGTCGGGTTGAAGACAACCGGAACCGGTGATGAATAGAGGTGCTTGAGCAGGAATTCGGAATTCTGCAGAAGGAACTTGTTGACCAGGGCCTGGGAACCGGAGCTCTGCATCGCACATTCGACCTTGCCGGGTTTGAGCAGGGTGTGTGCCTGGACCGACAGCAGGGCGAAAGCCGTGGACCCACACAGCCTTTGCATCGTTACCAGCTTGGGAAACAGATCCGCCGTAGAAGCGCCATCACCGAGCACGGTACCTCCTGTCCGTTCCTGGGTTCGCTCCTGGGCCTGCTGAACGTCTTGAGATGCTCCAAAATCCGTCAAAGTGCTTCCTTTGGTCATATGATCCGCTGTCGCACCGCCAGGGCAACTGCTTCGGAGCGCGTCTTGGCACCGGTCTTGTTCATGATACTGGTGATGTAGTTGTTCACCGTGTTGCGGGAGATGCCGATGATCAGGGCAATCTCGTCACTTGTCTTGCCTTCGCCAATCCAGGACAGGCACTCCACCTCCCGGACTGTCAGGTCGGAGAGGGCGTTGTTGGTGGAGACGATCTCAGGGTATTGCGACGTGTAATAGGCCACTGCCAGGGCGACATCGCGGAGCCGATCATTGGAAAGGGAGACATCCTTCTCGAACAAAAGCGCCAGCAGCATGCGTGCAGGGCCGGCATTGAATGGGATCAGGCACATCCTGGGTGCGTAATCATTCGATAGATCGTGCGGCGCATCAATGTCCTGAAAGGCAGGTTCGAAGGCCTGAAGACAGCGCCGGACTTCACTGGTCCGGGCCTCGCAGTCAACCAGGGCCGCGGCAAACCTGCGAACCAGATTGAAGGGCCAGTTGGATGTGACAATGAAATCGTTGTTCCGGTCGGAATACACGTCCGTACGAGCGAGCAGGTATGAGCGTGCGCCAGCATAAGCGCAGATCAGATCCATTCCGCCAGTCAGATGCCCACAGGTGCGCTGCGCTTCCAGATCATGGATAAACGAACCACGCGTGTTCATCAGCCCCCCTTATTTCGTCTTGTGCGCCCACAACTGTTGCGCACATGCGTCGAACCACAACATGGCCAGGGAGTCGGCATCCTTACGCTACTCGATACCGATTGCCTCACCAGCGAGACCAAACCGCCACCACTTGTTTCACCACGGGCAGGACCCTCGAATCACTTGCCCGCAGATACAGTGTGCCGAAATTCACCCCGAGAAAACATAGCCATCTTCTAGGACTGGACAGGCCGAACAATCTGTGGAGCAGTTTACTTGAATTTTAGCGGTTTGCACCCGGTTTCAGTGATTCGGCCGACCTAATCTGTGCCTTCCGGTCACTGGCGCGGCTTTTTACGCGATGAAGTGATTGGTTTTGCGCGATTTCCGCCGTTATGCCTGCTCCCGGCAATTCATGCTCTGGTCGGGGAGCAGCCCCTGTCTGATGTTGAACCGGCAGGGCATCAAGCCTGGTGCCAGCTGAGCCGTTGCGTCCGGATCATGGCAAGGGGTGAAGCGGTGTGGATACAGTACCGCCTTGGCCTGGCCGGGCAGAGCGGTGAAACAGGCAGACGATACTGGCCAAGCGATGATTGCGGCCAGCCCGGGATTGTTTCACCCCGGCTCATCCTGAACTTACCGGCGAGCCTAGGCTGCTTCGCTCGAGGCCCAGCTTCTGAGGATCTTGGCTGCTCGCTCTTCGTTGATCTCTACCATGCGCGCGAGACGGCGTTCCGGACCTTCCTTGACGCGACGATTGAAGGCGCCGGAGTCTTCGAGCTCCAGTTCGGATTCGCTTTCCTCACCAAATCCGAAGTCCGCGCCGAAGCCCTCCATGGCCATCGCATTGCCACCTGCACCCATTGCGGCAGGAGAGAAGTCTGGCAGTTCCAGCTCGTCATCCAGGCCGAGTTCGTCCTGACTTGCAGCAGCACCCGTGCCGCGAAGCAGCGGACGGAAGCCGAACATGATCAAAAGGACAGCCACGGTGATGAACGCCAGTGCATTGATGATCGTGCCAAGCTGGGTCTTCAAAGTCTCCATGAAACCAGGACGTGCCGCTTCCGCTGTGAGGATTTCACTGGCAAGGAACTCCATCACGGTGACGGTGGCACGGTCGCCGCGTTCGGCGTCGATACCGGAAGCCGAGGCAACAACCTGCTCGAGTTCGGCGAGGTAGGCCGCGGTCTGTTCAGCTGTGGGATCGCCGCCAAGCATGGCGTCGATACGTGCCTTGTTGACCACGACGGCGATCGACAGACCTTCGACATTGTAGCTGTTGCGCACAGTCGACACGGTCTTGGAGTTGATCTCGAAGTTGGTCTGCTCTTCCTTGCGCTCGGCCAGTTCGCTGGACTTCGGCCCGGCAGCATCGGTTGCGGCGGGCCCCTGGTCGGGAATGTTCTGCTCGACAGTGGCCGGAGTGCCGGCTGCCGATTCGCTGGATGTCTGGTTTTCCCGGGTCACCCGGATCGACCGTTCGACCCGGGATTCCGGATCATAGACGGTTTCCTGGATCTGCTGGCTGTCTGTATTGACCTTGGCATTGACGCTGGCCCGGAAGTTTTCAATTCCGAGAAACGGCGACAAAGCCTTTTCAATGTTGGTTTCAACCTCGGTCTGGACCATCTGCACAATCGACAGCGAGCGGTTGAGGTTCGAGTTGGAGAAATCGTCCCCGGCCGCGAGCAGCTTGCCGGTTGCATCGAGCACGGTGACTTCATCGACGGTCAAACCCGGGACCGATGAGGCGACCAGGTGACGAATCGAATCGGCAGCGCGGTTGGCAAGACTGCCACCACGCACCATGACCGATGCCGACGGTTTCTGATCGCCGCGACGGAAGTTGCCGCGGTCCGGCATGACGATATGGACGCGGGCCGCAGAAATGCCATTGATGGACTGGATGGTACGGGCGATTTCGCCCTCGAGCGCTCGAACGCGGGTGACTTCCTGCATGAAGCTGGTCAGGCCGAGCGAGCCGACATTGTCGAACAATTCGTACCCGGCGCTGTTTGAAGACGGCAGCCCGCGTTCTGCAAGCAGCATGCGGGCGCGGCTGGTCATGCCGGCTGGTACGGTGACGGAAGATCCATCCGTGCCGGTCGCGAAGTCGATGTTGGCTTCTGCAAGAACCAAGCTGATCTGATTTATGTCTTCACCAGAGAGACCAATGTAGAGGGTCTCACGCGTTGGTTTGTTGAGGAAAATGGCAGACCCGATGATCAAGAGAACCGACAGGACGCCAACCCCCGCAAGGGCCAACAGCTTCGTCTGACCGAGACCGGCCAGATTTTTGGTGACTTGTGACAGCTGGTTCAACAGACTCATTCTGTATCCGCGCTCAATAAATGACGCCGGCCACATTGACCGGTAAGTTCACACTAGACAGCGAAACTTGCGCGAAGATGATCTATTGCCGGAGACCCGGAGGATCAGAAGAAGTCGAGGTCTCCCGAGGCTTTCTGGTAGACATCGGCGGAAGGGGTCTCGTGAATCGAGGCCTTCAGCCGCCGTTTCATGTCCTCCAGGGTAAGCAGGTTGAGTGCCGTGGTGATGTCGATGAGATGTTCAGGCTCCAGCCGCTCGCTAATTCCATTAAGGAACTCCGCCAAGCCGTGGGTCTTCTGGACCGCGAGATCAATCCCCTGCATGACGCGCATATGGTCTGGTGAAGCCAGAAACTCTGTTGAGCGCCCGTTGGACAAAAGCGGTTCCAGCCGCTCGATCAGTTGCGCGACGTCGACCAGTTCCGAACTGATCCGTTCCATGACTTCACGCAACGGCTCGCCGGTGTCGCCGCCGTGGTCGAAGGGCAATTGCGTCATGATCGCGGTACTCCTTAAAAAAACTCGATCGACGTATCCGCCGGCTTGGGTGCAATAACTTTCTGTGGCACGGTTTCAAGTGCCACCGTCTTCTGCATTTCGGATCCGGTCAGCGGGTATTGCCTGGCGCGGCCGCTGACGGGGAAATATTCAAGCTTGCGCCCGACATCACCACCGGTGTTGCTTCCGACGATCCGAATGCCTTCGTCGGTGAGAAACTGCTGGGCAAATTCCGCATTCTTTTCACCAACATTGGAGAACCCCGCGATGGTTTTGGCTCCGCCAATGATCTTGGCTTCCAGCCGATCGCGCCGTGCGCCCTTTTTGAGCAGGCCGTTGATCAGCAATTCCATCAAGTGCACGCCGTAGCGGGTGGCTTCACCACCGGATCCGTTTGCGGATCCAGGCAACAGGAAGTGGTTCATTCCACCGACACCGGCGACAGGATCGCGCATGCACGCGGCAACGCACGAACCCAGGATGGTGGACAACACCACGTTCGGGTCATCGGTCACCTTATACTCGCCCTGGATTACGTGAATCCTGCGAAACTGCGCATCATCTGTCACTTCAACGATCCAAACACTGCCTCGATCGCAGCTTTCATTTTCTCAATGGTGAAAGGCTTCGCCAAGACGTTGTTCGCACCCAAGGCTGCAGCCTTTTGAACCAATGCCCGGTCACCCTGGGCGGTGAGCATGATGAATGCCGCCTTCTTGGTTGCGGGGTTGGAGCGGACAGCCTGAAGGAAGCCCAGACCATCCATCTTCGGCATGTTGAAGTCCGAAATGACAAGGTGGTGTGGCTGCTGGGCCATGATCTTGGCACCTTGCTCGCCATCGCCGGCCACAGTGATCTGTGTGAAACCGAGTTGCTGAAGAGCATCGCCCAGCAGGAGTCGGCTGGTCACCTGATCGTCAACGATGAGAACTTTGATTTTCTGTGCAATAGACATCATGCGACCCTATCTTTGCGAGAGGTTGTTGTTGTTGACTTGAGGATTTCCTCCCCAATCTGGTTGAGTGGAAACTGACAGTCGACGGCACCGATTTCGTGTGCGACACGCGGCATGCCATATACCACACAGGATTTTTCGTTCTGGCCGATGGTGCTTGCTCCGGCCTTCTTCATCTCGAGCAATCCGGCGGCCCCGTCACGTCCCATACCGGTGAGAATGACCCCGACCGCCTTGCGGCCGGCCAATTTCGCAACCGACCTGAACATGACATCGACCGAGGGCCGGTGCCCGTTAACCGGCGCCCCCTCAATCAAAGTGCAACGGGGCGATGCGGAATTCGTTATCTCCATGTGACGGTCCCCACCTGGCGCGAGATAGATGCGGCCAATCTCCAGACGATCGCCATCCTCGGCCTCCTTTACCTGCGGCGCGCAGTGGCGGTTCAGCCGTTCAGCGAAACTCTTGGTAAAGGTTGCCGGCATGTGCTGGGTGATTACCGTAGGCGGACAATTTGCCGGAAATTTGGTCAATACCGCGATCAGCGCCTCGACGCCTCCCGTCGATGCCCCCAGCGCAATGATCTTGCGTGCCGGCTGGTAATCGCTGGGTGTTGCGGAAGCGGGAGCTGCAACGGCAGGCTGACCGGCGGCAACCGGGTCTGGCAGATGCCGTTGCGAGCGTGCAGCGGCCTTGACTGTTTCGGCAAGTTCGGCAAACGGCCTCGGATCACCCGGCGCTGGCTTGCCGATGCAATCGAATGCTCCGATTTCCAAAGCCGCCAGCGTCGCCTCGGCGCCACGCTGGGTCAGGGTCGATACCATGATCACGGGCATCGGCCTGAGTTTCATGATCTTTTCGAGGAACTCGATGCCGTTCATGTTGGGCATCTCGACATCGAGAGTGATGACGTCGGGATTGAGGCGCTTGATGGCGCTGCGGGCTTCCATGGCGTCGGCGGCTTCGCCGACGACCTCGATCCCCGGATCAGAGCGCAATACCGCCCTGATCAGGCCCCGCATCGTCGGGGAGTCATCTACAACAAGGACACGTGCTCGTGCTGCCATGGTTGTCAGACCCTCCCCTTATGGCGGTAGGTGGTGATGCCGGTGTTGTCGAAGCGGTTCTTGCCCTCTCCGGACAGGCGCTCGGAATGCCCGATATAGAGGTGTCCGCCCGGCGGCAGGAGATCTGCGTAGCGAACCCAGATCTTGGCCTGCGTGGCTTCGTCGAAATAGATCACCACATTGCGGCAGAAAATCACGTCGAACTGCCCTCGGAACGGCCATTGAGCCATCAGGTTGAGTTCCTTGAAGGTGATGAGCTGCTTGACCTGGTCGCTGACCTGCCAGCGGTTTTCCGGAGTCTGCGAGAACCATTTCTTGCGCATTCCGGCATCCACGGTCTCGATTGCCTGGGCATCGTAGACTCCGGCTTTGGCCAGCGCGATGATCTTCGGATCGATGTCGGTTGCGAGGATCTTGAAATCGTAGTTCGCAACGTTTGGCGCCATCGAGAGCACCGTCAGAGCGATCGAGTAGGGTTCCTGTCCGTCAGAACAGGCCGAGGACCAGATACGGACGCGTCCGCCTGCCTGGGCGCGGCTGAGAAGACCCGGCAGAACCTCGGTGCGAAGATGCTCGAAATGGTGATTCTCGCGGAAAAAGCGCGTGAAGTTCGTCGTCAGGAAGCTGAGCATCTCCCGGCGTTCGTCCGCGCCCGCGGCGGATCCAACCAAGGCACAATAATCCCGGAAGCTGTTCAAGCCGATCTGGCGAAGTCGCTTGGACAGCCGCGAGTAGACCAGGGAAGCCTTGGTCTCGTTGAGCGCAATACCGGCGTCGGAATAGATCATTCCGGCAATCTCGGCCAGGTCCCTGCGGGTCAGCGGATAGTCCCCCTGAACGAGGCACTCATCGGGCCGACCGGACTGAAGGATTGCAGCGGCGCTCATGCGGCCTCACTTTCAATGGTTCCAAAAAGGGCTTCGATTTGCAGGAAACAGACCATCAGTTCATCCCTGGGGATCATTCCCCGGATCTCGTGCTTGTTCATGGTCTTGCTCACATCGGGGGCGGCATGGATGTCGTCGGTCGACACGGTGAAGATGCCCGACACCGAATCCACCAGCAGACCGACAATCTGGTTGCCTATATGAGTAACGATGATGACCGACTCCTGGGACGGTTCGGCGGCTGCCAGGCCCAGTCTTCGTGCAAGATCCATTACCGGAAGAACCGCGCCGCGGAGATTGATCACGCCGCAGACATGATCCGGTGAGTGCGGCAAGACCGTCGCTGGTGTCCAGCTGCGGATTTCACGCACTGACACAACTTCGATACAGAACTCCTGATCACCGAGTGAAAAGGCCATCAATTCAAGCATGCCGGTTCCGGACGTCCGCATCGTTTCCCCCTTACCCGGTCGCTGCGAGCATCATGTCAGGGCTGAGCGGCTGACCGCGAGAAGCCGTGACAACAGCGTCAACGTCAAGGATGAGAGCCACGCGACCGTCGCCGAGAATGGTTGCCGCGGCAATGCCGGGCACATTCGTGTAGTTGGCTTCGAGGCTCTTGATGACGACCTGGCGCTGACCCTGGATGGCGTCGACCATGAGTGCGCGCTGACCGCCGCCCTCGGATTCGACCAGCAACGCCACTCCATCGACCGGATTGGCAAGGTCGGCGCGGAAGTTGAGGATGTTGCCGACATCAACCAGGGGGCAGAAGGTATCGCGGATGGCGATGAGCCGCTGGCTTGGGCCGAAGGAGTGAATATCACTCTTTTCAGGCTGCAGCGTTTCGACGATGGCGGTAAGCGGAACAACCAGCGTCTGTTCGGCAACCGTCACCACCATTCCGTCCAGCACCGCCAGTGTCAGCGGCAGGCTCATGGTGAATACCGAGCCCTTGCCCGGCTTGGAGGTGATGGAGATCCGGCCTCCCAGTGCCTGGATGGAGCGCTTGACCACATCCATGCCGACGCCACGTCCGGAAATGTCGGAGATCTTGTCGGCTGTAGAGAATCCGGGATGGAAGATCAGGTTGTCGATGTCCTCGTCGCTGAGGTTGGCTTCCGGCGTGATCAGGCCATTTTCGATGGCCTTTGCCTTGACCCGCTCGCGATTGATGCCGGCGCCATCGTCGGCGATCTCGATCACGATCCGTCCGGACCGGTGCTTTGCGCTCAGTTTCAGCACGCCTTCGGGATTCTTGCCGAGTTCCGTGCGCTTTTCCGGACCTTCCAGGCCATGATCGACGGCGTTGCGGATCATGTGTGTCAAAGGTTCGGCGATCTTGTCGATCACCGTCTTGTCGACCTCGGTGTTTTCGCCTTCGGTCACCAGCTTGACGCTCTTGCCGGTCATGTCGGCGATTTCGCGAACAATACGGCCCATGCGCTGGAACACCGGTTTGACCGGCTGGGCGCGGATGGCCATGACACTGTCCTGAATCTCACGGGTCAGCTGCTGCAGCTCTTCCAGGCCAAGGTTGACCGCAGAGGATCCACCGCTTTCGTTCTCGACAACGCTTTGCGCCAGCATCGCCTGGTTGATGACCAGCTCTCCGACCAGGTTGATCAGGCGGTCAACGCGGTCCAGGTCCACGCGGATGGTCTGCGGTGCGGCAGGAACCGCGGGAACCGCTGCTTCCTTCTTCTCGGCTTCCGCGGCGATTGCCTTGGCAGCGCGCGGCATGTTTGCCGGGGCCAGTTGAGCCGGCTCCTGGGTAGCAGGGACCGATTCCGGGGCCGCGGCTTCGGCGGCAACAACCGGCGCATCCTCCAGCAGCGAGAGATCAAACGGCACTGCGGCCATCGGCTGGTCTTCACCCATTGCGTCGGGCGCAGTGAAAGCCTCTTCATCGGCGCCAGCCGTGATTTCGACGGCGGAGTCCCATTCGACGAACTCGAACACCTGGCGGATGGCTTCTTCATCGCTTTCGGTTTCAACCCGGATCAGCCACGAGAAGTAGGCCCCTTCCGGATCAAGCAGATCCAGCGATGGCAGATCATCTGTCTCGCAGCGCACCTGGAGTTCGCCGACCTTGGAGAGTTCGCGCAGGATCAGTACAGCTTCATTGCCCTTGGCATAAAGGTCCGAGCGGGGCTTGAAGCGAACCGTGAAGACCGAAGCTCCGCCACCAATTGCCAGTTCATCATCATCATCGATGCCGTCGAAGCTGAACGGGACCGGCTGGAAGCCGCTGTCATCGGTCGGAGCCGGCGCCTCTTCAACCGGCGATTCGGGGGCTTCAGATTGCGGTGCCGGTGCCGCCGGAGCCGCCGGAGCAGCAGCGCCAGGCAACGGCTGTCCCTTGGCGTAGGCCTCAAGTTCAGCCACCAGACCAGAAGTACGTGAGGCCTCGACCGTACCGCCGTCGCGGGACGCCGCTGTCAGGTCCGACAGCACGTCGGCTGAGCGCAGCATGACCTTGAGCAGATCCGGAGAAGCCTCAAGCTTGTTGGATCGAACGCAATCAAGTGTTGTCTCGAACACATGCGCGAAGGAGACGAGATCATCGAGCCCGAAAGCTCCAGCGCCACCCTTGATCGAATGCACGGCGCGAAAAACCGCATTTACCGTTTCCGGATCGGTATCGCCATCATTGAGTCGGAGCAGACCGGATTCCAGTTCTGCGAGCTGTTCCTCGCATTCCTGGAAAAAGATCTCCTTGATTTCATTCATATCCATAGGAAAGATCCTGTCAGGCAGTTACACGCTCGATGGCTGCAATCAGTTTGGACGGGTCAAAAGGCTTGACAATCCAACCGGTTGCTCCGGCTTCACGGGCGCGGTTCTTTTTCTCCGCGTCGCTCTCAGTCGTCAGAACCAGAATTGGAATCGCTCGAAAACGTTCGTTCTGCCGCACGCCTTCAATGAAGCCGAAGCCATCAAGCCGCGGCATGTTGATGTCCGTGACGATGACATCGGGGTTGGACTCCTCGAGAACTTCCAGACCTTCGACCCCGTCTTCAGCCTGCACGGTGTCGAAGCCGGCATTGTTCAGAGTGACCAGAAGCATGTTGCGGATCGTTCGCGAGTCGTCGACCGTGAGAACCTTCTTCTTCATTTCAGTATCTCCTTTGGAAGCAGAGCTTCATCCGAAATTCCCAGTAGCTGCAGTGTCTTGACGAACACATCGGAAGCTGGAGCAACCCTGAAGTTCTGTTCCTCGGCGCGCCAGCTCCTCGCAGCTGCAAGCAGCACCTGGATACATTGAGCACCAACGCGGCTCACTTCAGATGCATCGATATCGATGTCCTCACCCTTGTGGGCAAGAACCTGTTCGTGAAGGCGGCTGGCTGCGTTGAGGTCGAGAACCTCCGGCAGTTTCAGAACCTTCGGTGATGTACCGTCAGACGACATGTCGGCTATCCTTACTTGTGAATGGGCGAAAGCTGTTGGTTGCGACCTGTTGCTCAATCAGGATCGTCACGCGAGCCTCCTCTGGACGTGGTGCTGTGAGGATGGCACGGCTGCCGGCTCAGTTGACATTTCGACGCTTTGAAACCCGGCGTGGCGTTCCTGCCGATGCAGCCGGATCTGCTCGCCAAGCTCAGTGATGACGAGATGAAGATCGGCCCCGGTTTCAGCTGCGCTTGAAATGCGTGCTCCGCCGGTGTTGATCGATGTCGCAATACGGCCCAGAGACGTTGCCGAATCAGCGATGTGGTCAGCTTCAGCCTGGGCCTGGGTACCGACACCGGCGACCGATTGGGAAATGGTGCCAACCTGGTCGACAAGCCCGGAAATGGCCGTCCGGGTCTCGTCAACCAGTGCGACACCGCGTCCAACATGGGATTTGGCGTCCGAGACCAGTTCCTTGATTTCATTGGCTGCGCCCGCGGACCGTTGGGCAAGGGCGCGGACTTCGGTGGCGACCACTGCAAAGCCGCGGCCGGCATCACCGGCGCGGGCCGCCTCAATGCCTGCGTTGAGCGCCAGCAAATTGGTCTGGAAGGCGATTTCCTCAATCACCGAAATAATCTTGCCGATCTGCTCGGCGGAATTTTCGACGCCCGCCATGGCGTCGATGGCCTCACCGACAACCCGATCACCGGCCTCGGCACTGGTACGGGCATCCGCTATCAGGTTTTCGGCCTTCATTGCATTCTCAGCGGTCAGGCGTATGCGGCTTGCAATCGATGCAAGTCCTTCGTGTTCCTCGCCGACCGAATTGCCGTGGCGTTCGATCTCGACACGGACGGCTTCGAGGTCGGCACTCAACTGAATTGCAAGCTGCTGGGCTTTGCGCAGGTTGGCTTCAGACCCCGCGATCAACTCTTCGAGACGGCTGGCGGCACGATTGAAATCGTCTGCTGCCTGCTGGTGGATCCCGATGGCCTGAGGTTCAATGCGCACGGAGAGATCGCCATCGGCCAGTCGTGCCAATGCTGCACCCAGGGTCGCGGCCACGAGGTCACGCTCTTCGTTGATCTGGCCCTGGCGCTGACTTGCCATTACCTTGGCTTGGGAATTCAGCCGGTGCGACACCTGCATGTCGATATCGATCAGGGTTGCCTTTACGACATCCACCAGTCGGTCAGCGAGAAGGTTTCGGTCGGCCTTGCGCGAGAACGCCTGGAACAGACCGGTCCGGCTTTCTTCGACCAGGCGGCGGATCACCCGTTCGAGCACAAGCGCATGTCCACCGATCGACCAGCCGGCATCCAGTCCGATACGCTGGCGAACCTCTCCCAGGATGACCGAGCGGTCAACATAAAGCCCGTCGAACCGGCCGTCAGCCAAGATCGACCAATGCGCGACTTCAAGTTCTTCCAACCGGTCGATCTGACGGCTGGATGTGAACAGGGAGGCAATCTCGGGCGTGTTTTGCAGACGTTCGAAAAAGGCAGACAACGCAACCCGGGATTCGGCTTCGATCATGGGGCGCATATCGCGCAGACGATCGCTGCTGTCCTGATCAAGCCTGGTCAGATCGAGGCGCGCACGCAGGCCATCAGCCGCAGCTGCATCCCTCACCCTTGCTTGAACGTGCCCCACGCGTTTAACCCCAACAACCGGCTAGAAGCCAAGAAACCTGTCGGGCCTGCGGTGCAGCATAGGTGGTGGCAAAATATCGGAGGCACCTGTCGCGTCTGCTGACAGGACACAGCCAGTATCTTCATACCTTGCGCCGTCTGGCCCATGAAACTCTGGAAATCCGGATCTTGCCGGAACCTCGGAGCGGCTTCATGCCTTTGTGGGAACGGAACGAACGCACAATTCCACAATCCGGAGATTAGTTTGTTTTTTACGTATTAATCCTTGCCCGAAGGTTAACACCGGTTACCAGTGTTAATCATATCGCCACTGCAAATCAGCCAGCGCTTGACCAACCACAGGTCAGTCTCGAGCCACCCAATTGTCGGAGCGCAAGTTTCAGACAAGTCGCGTCGTGTAGCTAATACTGCGACGATGACAATGATGTCAGCTGGGGTCGAGCAATGATTGTTCTGGAAATAGGCGCGATATTGATCGCGATCACCACTCTCGCAAGTTTCTCACTTCACCTTCGGACAAGAGAACCCCACGGGCGGCTCAAACGGATCTTTTGAGCTACAGAGACCACTGACGGCTGTTGTAGTGACGCAGTCTACAACCCCGTTTCGTTGATATGCTCAAAAACAAACAGTTTAACCGCTGATTGCAAGAAATCGCAGTTCTGGTGTCGCTTTCCTTGGCGCAGCCCGACATACCGGCAGCTCAAATCCGGCTGCTTCGATGGTCATATCGGCTCTCCGAGCAACCTTTTTCAGACAGCATCGATCTGATTGCCCCAAGCCAGCGTTTGGCTTGCCTGGTCAAAAGGCCCGGTCTCGCTGGAGCTGACAAAACCGCCACCCCGCGCCTGGACCTCGCCATGGACGCGAGATTGAGCTTCAGGTGTATGCCCGCGACCGATCTTGATGTGGCAACTTTGACATGCTCTCGCATTGAAAAGAGGCCCGAGCCCGTCTGAGGCCAGCGTCGAAAAAGGAGATGACACCCAGAGCTTGCGGAAAAGGGCGTTGCCGAGCTTGAAGGTCTGTTTCCGTTCGAAGGTCAGCTTGGCGTTGAATTGCGAAAGGCGGCGCGATTGACAAGCTTGGTGGATGTTCCCGCGCCACCCTGCATCCGTTCGCACCGTTCAGGGGTCTGGAAACTGCCCGCGGGCCCAACCACCTGCTCCACACGTTTGCGGTCGCTGGGATCGAGATCGTTGCGGACACGAGGAAGATCTGTGCCATCTGCAGCGGCCGCCGGACCAGCCGCGGCAAGCAAGGCGGCGGCGACCAGGCCGACCCCAAAGGCAGCCAGCGCCCCGCTTCCAGGCTGGTGGCGGCTGTACCCAAGTTTGCCGAAAGCAGCTGATAATGAAAAGTATTTGGTCATACAACGCTGCCATGCATTCGCGTTGGCGTGCGTATAAAATTCCCTCACCGATGCCAGAAGAGGCCCGGTTCTCGCAGAACAGCTGTCATTTTTGCCTCTTGACTGATCAGTCGGCGTCCGCCGAAGACGCGTTCAACTGGCCATATTTCTGCACGCCCAGATCCCCAAGCAACTCGATCTGTGTCTCCAGGAAATCGATATGTCCCTCCTCGTCGGCGATGAGGGCCTCAAACAGGTTTTTGCTGACGTAGTCCCCTTCCTTCTCGCAGATGTCGCGTGATTTGGTGTAGGCGTTCCAGGCATCCTGCTCGCCGGCCAGATCGCACTCGAGCACTTCGCGGATGTTCTGCCCGATCCTGAGCGGTGCAACCGTCTGCAAGTTCGGAAAACCGTCGAGGAAAATGATCCTCTCGATGATCTTGTCGGCATGCTGCATCTCTTCAATGCTCTCCGCCCGCTCCTTCGCAGCCAGCTTCTTGTAGCCCCAGTCGTCAAGCAGGCGGTAGTGCAACCAGTACTGGTTGACCGCACCGAGCTCCAGAAACAGGGCTTCATTCAGGCATTCGATGACTTTCTTGCTCTTTTTCATAATCCGTCGGTGTCCTTGTGGAGAAAACGCATTGCATTTTGCACCATCAGGCCACGAGTGGCGACTGTCTCTTGACCGCAGACTTCCTTTTTGCGGCATCCATACGCAGCCGCTGGTCTGCAATGCGCTTGAGCAGATCCACCACCTTCGGCTCGGGACTCTGCATCTCGGCGTGGTAGCGCTGGGTCGTTTGGACGATGATGTCGATCACGCCGGGAAAACAGCCACAGCATTTTCCGCGAGCGCTCATCGCCTGATACACCTTTCCCGGCGTGATCAATTGCCACTCGTCGGCTTTGAGGAACTCCACGACGACGTTCTCAATGTCTTTCTTCGACACAACGTTGCAGCTGCAAACGATCAAGGGGCTTACCTCACTGACAGCGTCAGGGCTGTCGAGACTGCCAGACCCTTCCAATTCGATTGTGCCGAGCTCCAATGCCCCGCCCCCAATCAAATCGAACTCGAAACATTCGGTAATGTATGTGGAAACTGGAGTCAAACAGTACAGTTTAGAACGCCTCCAAACTGGACGATCGCTGGCGCATGAGGGCAGATTGGTACATTGATTTTTTTGGTCCACCCAGTCAAAGCAGCTTTATTAATTGGTCCCCGGAACATCCTACATGGCTGCATTGACTGGTACGTGGACAGGATTGGCACGGACCAACAACACGATCCCTTGTCCGGATCGGATGGCGCAGTGTTGAGGCAAAGGCCTGGCTAAGCCGGGCGGGTCTTCCCTCCGGCTAAGGCTCTCGCAGGCAATCCATCACTTGCGAGAACATGGCCGTGCACCTGCCGCGAATGCTGCAGATTTTCCATGGTCAAATTACGACCGACGACCAACTCCAGCGGAACCTACTGGTAGCCGACCGAGGAGTGCCGTTGCGCTTGATCGCCACCGTACCGTCACGATCGCCAAACATGCCGTATCTTACCGCGAACTCTCCAATCTGGCTGGCTTTCTGCTGGTCGATGCATGTCGAGTTCAAGTGGAGTCATTTGACGACAACTTACATGCACCATTTCAAAGTATTGCAGCGACCTTTGCGCATCCGATTGGATGCGCGGCGTCTGTCACACGACCACTCCCGGTTTTTGTGAGAAAAAGACTCGCTGGAGAAGCAAGCCCCAGCAGCGCGATCAAAAAGCTTTCTGGGTGCTCCGGGCAACGGTGAAGCCGTGGCCTTTAGCATTCACGCAAGTCACGCCGGTCCTGGCCGAGGTGCAGGTAATGCCGTTGCCGGTCACCGAATGTCCGTAATCGAGCACCGGGGCATTGGGATCGATGATGGTATCGCCTGCACAGATCGGCTGCCCTGCCCCGGTAGCGCCGACTGCGAATGCAAACCCCCAGTCGAGATCGCAATCCGCCGGGCGAGGGTATGACTGAGCGAAATCTAACAAGTCACAGCGCGCGCCTATGTCAGCTCCTGAGAGGATCATACAGTGAATGTTGCCCGTAGGACTGCGAAAGCTGATGTCTTGCGCGAATGCCGATGCACTCGCCACAACAAAGGCACAAGCCACTCCCGCCGCCAACTTCCTCATAGCACGCTCCTACCTGCTTCCCTTGTCTTAAGGAACCGCAACAACGGCCGCTTAGCAAGCCCTCCAGCTCATCGCCGACGCAAGATCGACATCCTGAACGCACAGGGCGATCTGCACCAATGCGAGCTCCTGGTGATCGACAAAGCTGGACCGAAGGGTCGCCGCTGGCGATCAGGTCGTCCGTTTGACTCACCTGTGCCGTCATGCCTCTGCGGCTCGCAGGGAGCCTGAGCGACAGACGCATCTGTCGACCGGCGTCAAGTCGCGTTCTGCCCATTGCGGGATTACCGGCTTGCGGCTAACTTCTGACAAAACAGGGAGAAAATGATGTTTAAACTTGTTCGCCGATTCATATCCGCTGCGATGATTGCAGGCCTTGCTTCTGGTGCTGCCAATGCCGGAGAATGGAAATTCAACAACGGGCTTCCGGAGGGCCGCGGGGAGTCGGCGCAACTGGAAACTTTTGCCGATGACGTAGCCGAACTCAGCGGGGGCAGCCTGACGATCGATGTCTTTCATGGCGGTTCGTTGAACCTCAAGGACAATGATGTGGCCCGGTGGTTACCGCGCGGAGCAGTCGAGATGGGCCTTGTATGGGCGAACTATCTCGGTCGGGACGTGCCCGCATTGAATGCTGTCATGATCCAGGGGTCGGTCGGCAGCCCGGAGGAATTGATCGCAGCACTCCCGGAAATCCAGGAAATATACACCGAGGTCCTGGCCGAACTCGATATTGTTCCGACCGGGTTCATGGCGCTGCCGCTTCTGAAAGCTTCGATCTTCTGCCGGGAAGACCCGGTTCGCACGCTGGAGGATCTCAAGACCAAGAAGCTGCGTGTCTGGAGCAACGATCAGGTTGAAACCTTCACCAAGCTGGGCGTTGCGGCGCAAATCGTCGGCCAGAACGATCTGTACGTGGCTCTGCAGACCGGCGTCGTCGATTGTGCCGTTTATCCCGCGCTGTTCGCGCATACGATTTCGCTGCAAGAAGTAACCAAGTACGCCTCCTACCTCTATCCCGTAGCAGGCGTTCCCTATGTTCTGGGTGCCTCGAAAGGGGCATGGGAGGGACTGAGCGATGCAGAACGTGAGGCGGTCAGCACAGCCGCGTCACGCGTGTGGGAGCGCACCAACGAGTATTCCAAGGCAGAGGAAAACGAGCAGGCTGCGCGCGACAAGCTTGCCGAACAGGGTATCGAGTTTCTGGAACCGTTCTCGGACGAAGATCGCGCCAAGTTCCTCGACGCTGCCTCGCAGACGTGGCTGGCGATGGCCGAGGAAGCGGGCGGCAAGGCACCCGAATACCGGCAGCGCATTCTAGACGTCCTGGGACGCTGAATTTGCGCGATGACGAGAAAAAGGGTGGGGCCCCGGACAAAGGGACCCCGAACATTGCCGTGCGCATCGGCGCTTTTCTGACACCCGTCTTCATTGCGATGGCAGTGCTTGCGGCGATGGCGGGTTGCGCCATCGTCGTCCTGATCGGCGCAAGTGTGACAATGCGATATTTTGCGTTCGCGCCTTTCCGGTTCACCGAGGAAATTGTCGGCCTGCTGATGACGGCCGCGTTTTTTCTGGCGCTTCCGCTTGTCACCCTTCGTGCCGATCACGTCCGCGTCCTGGTGCTCGTGTCGGCATTGCCGGAAAGGGCACGGATTTGGGCTCACAGACTGTCAGCTCTTTTCGGCGCGGCTTTCTGCCTCTGGTTTCTGGCGCTTTGCCTGCCCTGGCTTGAATTCGCAATCGACCGCAACATCAAGACCGAGGTCGGGCGGCTACTTTTGTATCCTTGGATGGCACTGCTTCCCCTTTCCATGGCCTTGAGCGTGGTTGCGTTTCTTCTGGGTGCCTCGTCGCAATTCCAACGCAACAAGACCGGCTAGTCGCGAGCAGGCGGAAGGAAAGACATGCTTAGTTTCTGGGGCGTTTTGGTTGGCGGGCTGACCGTCATTGCCGGGTCGGGCCTTGCACTCGGCGCGGCGCTGGGTCTTACCGGGCTCTTGATCCTGCACTTCCTTGCCGGCGGCTCGACCTATGTGGCTGTGGACGCCGTCTGGAACGTTCTCAACTCGTTTACGCTGAGCGCCATTCCGCTGTTCATCATTCTGGGTGAGATCATGCTGCGCAGCGGGGTCAGCCAGAAGATATACTCCGCCCTGACACCCCTGTTCCAGCGGGTTCCCGGTGGATTGCTGCACACCAATATTGCTGTCTGCACATTGTTTGGCGCGGTCAGCGGGTCCAGCCTCTCAACCGCGGCGGCGGTCGGTTCGGTCGCCTATCCGGAAATGACCGAGCGCGGCTATGATCGGCGCATGGTTGTCGCGTCGCTGGCCGGGGGCGGCACGCTGGGACTGCTTATTCCGCCCAGCCTTTCGCTGTTGATCTATGGCGCACTCACAGAAACCTCGATCGGCCGGCTGTTTCTTGCCGGACTTGTCCCGGGCCTCCTCTTTGCGGCAGCATTCATGGCCTACA
Organism: Parahoeflea halophila; assembly: GCF_900220985.1. GTDB lineage: Bacteria > Pseudomonadota > Alphaproteobacteria > Rhizobiales > Rhizobiaceae > Hoeflea > Hoeflea halophila. The sequence continues at coordinate 381,726 of NZ_OCPC01000004.1, read as the reverse complement.
TTTTGGTGCGCTGCCTGACACGGCAAGGGCTTGCACCCAGAAACGAGGAGTCGGCAGGAATCCGGACAATACTGTTCAAACTGCTCAGTCTTTGGCCTTTTATGCTTCTCATCATCGCGATCATGGGCAGCATCGCATTCGGCATCGCGACGCCCACAGAAGCTGCCGGGATCGGAGTGATCGCGACCATCATCGTTGGCCGCTTGTGGGGAACCCTAACCCTGAAGTCACTTGCCGAAAGCTTCTATGCAGCGATCCTTCTCTTCGCGTCCATTGCATTTGTCGTCATGGGTGCAACCATTCTTGCGCAGGCAGTCAGCCTGCTTGGTGTTCCGCAGTCCATTCTGGAAACTGTACGTGCTGCGGAACTCGGCGCCCTGCAGGTGCTCTTTCTGGTGGTGCTGATATATCTGGTGCTTGGCTGCTTCTTCGACGGGCTGTCACTGATGATCATGACGCTGCCGATCGTGGTGCCACTGATGGTGGGGCTCGGTTACGATCCGATCTGGCTGGGCGTCATCATCACGATTCTCATCGAGATCGGTCAGGTGACACCGCCCGTCGGGCTAAATCTTTCAGTGCTGGTCTCGGTAACGAAAGAGCGGGTATCGCTTGGCGAGGCCGCCGTCGCCACCATTCCCTACTGGCTGATTCTGCTGGCCGGGATCCTGGTACTGGCAATGGTGCCGCAAATCGCGCTGTTCCTGCCCGGTGCGCTGATGTGAGATGCGTCGCTCAGACCGGAATGCGAACCAGATCCAGCGGCAGGCGGTTCATCATCTCGTGACCGGTGTCTGTAATCAGCAGCTGGTTTTCGATGATCATCCCACCAAGCCCGTCGATGTACCAGGGGCACTCGAAGGCCATGACCATTCCCGGCTCGAAGATGACATCCGACCGCGCTGAAATGAACGGCCACTCTTCGCTGCCCAGTCCCGCGCCGAGCCCATGCCCGAAATGGCCTCTTGAATAGCCGGGAAACCCGGCAGCCCTGATACCGGCGAGCGTGGCGCGATAGACCTCTGACAGGGGGACCCCTGGACGCAACAGGTCGGACCCTGCAACGAAACCGTCCATAAGCGCATCGAAGAGGCGTGTCTGGCGTTCACAGGGCGTGCCAAGAACAAAGGTACGACCCGTGTCCGAAGTGTAGCCATTCACAAGGCAGCCGACATCAACCTTGATCAGGTCGCCCGGGCTCGCGGCTGCATTGCCTCCCCATGGGTTTTTCCCGACGGAGATATATTCCCAGCTTCCACTCAACGCCTTGCTTTCGCTGTGGTTCTCAATCGACATCTTCCAGGCTTCGGCAAGGGCGTTGCGCGTGACACCAGGCTGAATCGCCTCCTGCACAGCCCTGATACCGCCTTCCGCGATTTCGACAGCCAGGCGCAAGTGAGCTATCTCCTCAGCTGTCTTGACCATCTTGAGGCGTGTGATCAGGTCCGATGCATCAACCAGAACCACATTGCCGAGCGCAGCCTGGAACGCACCAACGTCGCTTGCGGAAATTGCCGAGGCTTCGAAGCCGATACGTGCCCGGTCAAGGCCGCGTTCGCTCAGGATATCCGCCAGATGGCGGTAGCAATTCATCGGGTCAAAGGTTTCCGGGCGCTGAAAGCCCTCGGAGCGGCCCGAGGAATGCCATGCCGTGGCAACAGCCTCTTCGGGGGGCAGTTCCGGGTCCACGGCTTCCAGGTTCGTTGTTTCCACCCAAATCGGACTTTCACGGACGTCAGTGATGTGACTGGTGTTGCGAAAGGATCGGGCGAAGAGGTCACTGACAACCGCTGCCTCCTCGGAGGTTTCATCCGCAGGTATCAGGACGGCGACCGCACCGGCGTTGCGCCACATCGTGGCAACACCCGGCAAGGCTCCGGTTGCGTATCGGAAACTCTCAGGAGACAGAAGGATGATCGCGTCGAGGCCGGCTTCGGCCATCAACTTCCCGGCTCTTGTTTGGTCAAGGGCTGCCATCGACGTTTCGTATGCCTTGTCACGTTTGAATCAAGGATCACTACCACGAAGCGACCAGGTTTTGCGAGATCAACTCCGGTGAAACAATGCTTGCGATAACTGCTCACCAGATGAACCGCCACACCGACCCGTCGACCGCGAACCATCACGCTGCCTGGTGGGGTGCCGCTGCAATGTCATCAACAGCATCCGCAGCAGCAAGACACCTTTTCCAGCTGGTCGTTACCTACAAGCATCGCCTGCAACAGGTGTAAGGTTGCAAGCCCATCGTGACATTGATTTCAGGAAGGAAGTGGTGCCCGGAGGCGGATTTGAACCACCGACACGCGGATTTTCAATCCGCTGCTCTACCAACTGAGCTATCCGGGCAACCGGTCCGGGAACCACGAGGGCCGGGCCAGAAGCTTGCGGCGGTGGACTTCTCCAACACCGAAAGCGAGCGCGTTATACCATCTTGAAAGGCACTGTCCAGCATCCTTTTTGCTGTTTTTTCGGTTCGGCAAAAAAACACCGCAGAAGCCTAGCCGCGGTCGTCGAAATCATCGTCCTGATTGTCTTCGACTTCGGTGACCGGAATGGCATAACCACCAACCAGCCAGCGATTGAGATCGATCGAGCGACAGCGTTCCGAGCAGAAAGGATAGCTGCCACGCGTCGAGGGACGTCCACATTCGGGACACGGCTGCGCCTTGCGCAAAGGTGTGACCTTGCCGGTGTCGATGGGACCGTCATTCATCGCTTCAGCCTTCGAGCCACTTGTAATGAACATCATAGCCTTCACCCGTCAGCAGGCTGACCGTTTCGTAAAGCGGCAGGCCAACGACATTGGTGTAGGAGCCGACAAGCTTGACCACGAAGCTTCCGGCCAGGCCCTGGATGGCGTACCCCCCAGCCTTGCCGCGCCACTCACCCGATGCCAGATAGCTCTCGACCTCGATATTGGAGAGACGCTTGAAGCGGACCTTCGTCTCAACGATCTTCTGACGGATGGTATGGTCGGGAGTCACCACACAAATGCCGGTGAAAACCCGATGATTGCGGCCCGAGAGCAGGTAGAGCGCGTTGGATGCCTCGTCGATCTGTTCTGCCTTTGGCAGAATCCGGCGCCCGACGGACACCACTGTGTCGGCGGCAAGGATATGCGCGTTTTTCCAGGCCGGGTCGGCCCGGGTCTCCGACAGGGCTGCCTCGGCCTTCTCACGCGACAGCCGCCGTGCAAGCGAGCGCGGATGTTCTGAGCGCTGCGGCGCCTCGTCGAGATCCATCGGCATCAGCCGGTCAGGAGCAATGCCGGCCTGATCGAGCAGCTCAAGCCTGCGCGGGGAACCGGACGCGAGAATCAGTTTTTGCGAGCGTGCCATGCGGCGTCACACCCGGTGCTTACTTGAAGCGATAGGTGATGCGGCCCTTGGTCAGATCGTAAGGTGTCATCTCGACCAGCACCTTGTCACCGGCCAGCACGCGGATGCGGTTCTTGCGCATGCGGCCGGCGGTGTGAGCGATGATCTCGTGCTCGTTTTCGAGCTTTACCCGAAAAGTTGCATTCGGCAGCAATTCGGTGACCACGCCAGGAAATTCTAGGACTTCTTCTTTCGCCATTCAGTGTCTGTCTTTCTCTTGCAAAAAAGGCGGCGCATGATGCGCAGGCCTGAAATTTGGCCGGAACCTACACAAAGACGAGCGCTTTGTGAACCAAATTGATTCACATGGTTGTCGGCGCCCGGGACCAACCCCTGCCCTCACCGATGCGCTGTTTGAGCATGTCACGCACGTCTCGATAGGCATCAAGAATGCGTTCACGGGTTCCTGTTGCAACCGTCGGGTCCGGCGTCGGCCAGTAGATCACCTCAACGGCGTTGCCGCGGGTAAGTTCCAGCGCCCGGTGGTGAGCCTCCGGCGCCAGGGTAACAATGACGTCGAAGTAATCGTCTTCGAGCTCATCGAGCGTCTGCGGCTGCCGCTCACCCAGATCAAGTCCGAGTTCAGCCAATACCACATCGACGAACGGATCCCGCTCGCCCGGACGGACCCCGGCAGAGGCAATATAGGTGCCCTGCGGCAGCACCGAACGGGCAATCGCTTCGGCCATCGGCGATCTGATCGCATTCATACCGCAGACGAACAACACCGCACCGGGCGTGGCATTGGCGGGCTTTGCTTCGATGTCGTCCGCCATGGCGGGCTCTATCCGCGCCAGTGCAGCACGCAGACCAGCGTGAAAAGCCGCCTGGCGGTATCGAAATCCATCCGGATCTTGGCATCCAGCCGGTCCATCAGGGTCTGCGAACCTTCATTGTGAATGCCGCGCCGACCCATGTCGATCGCTTCGATCTGGCTCGGCGTCGAGGAGCGGATTGCCTCGTAATAGCTTTCGCAGATCATGAAATAGTCCTTGACGATGCGCCGGAACGGCGTCAGCGAGAGGATATGCGTGGTGATCGGCTCATCGGCCTGTGTGGCGATCGAGAACACCAGCTTGGAATCGATCAGCGAGAGCTTGAGCTTGTAGGGACCCTTGTCGTGACCGACCGGCTCGAAGCTGTTTTCCTCGATGAGGTCGAAAATGGCGACGGCGCGCTCATGCTCAATGTCAGGGGTTGCGCGGCCGATGGTTTCATCGAGCACAACATCACAGAGCCGTTGAGTGTCCGCCGCTGTCATTCCCGTTACCGGCCCCCATCCGGCCCTTCGCCACGCTGGTTCATCCTGATCGACACCGAGCGCGCATGGGCATCAAGCCCCTCGGCCTGCGCCAATGTTATGGCAGCAGGGCCGAGCGACTGCAACTGCTCAGAGCCGAGCCTGAGAATAGAGGTGCGCTTGACATAGTCGAGAACCGATAGCCCCGAAGAGAACCGGGCCGAGCGTGCCGTGGGCAGCACGTGGTTGGAGCCGCCGACATAGTCGCCGATAACTTCTGGCGTGTGGCGGCCAATGAAGATGGCGCCGGCGTTCCGCACCCTTGCGGCGAGCGCCTCGGCGTCATCGGTGGCGATTTCAAGATGCTCGGCAGCAATGCGGTCCGCGAGCGGCAGTGCGGCCTCCCAGTCAGGCACCACAATGACGGCGCCGTAATCCGCCCAGCTCTTGCGCGCCGTGTCGCCGCGGCCGAGTGTCGCCATTTGCCGTTCCACCGCATCGATCACCGCCGCGCCGAAAGCCTCGTCACGGGTGATCAGGATCGATTGCGCACCGACGTCATGTTCGGCCTGGGCGAGCAGGTCGGCCGCGATCCAGTCGGGATTGTTGTCGGGATCGGCCATGACCAGCACTTCCGACGGCCCGGCGATCATGTCGATGCCGACGGTGCCGAAGACCTGGCGCTTGGCAGCGGCCACCCAGGCATTGCCGGGCCCCATGATCTTGGCCACAGGGCGGATGGTTTCGGTGCCATAGGCGAGGGCTGCAATCGCCTGGGCGCCGCCGATCCGGTAGATCTCGCTGACGCCGGCAATGCGGGCTGCGGCCAGCACCACCGGGTTGAGCACCCCGTTCCGCGCCGGCACCACCATGACGATGCGCTCGACGCCCGCCACCTTGGCCGGCACCGCGTTCATCAGCACCGAACTGGGATAACTCGCCGTGCCGCCAGGAACATAAAGCCCAACGGCTTCGATGGCCGTCCAGCGCGAGCCGAGCTCGACGCCCAGCGCATCGACATAGTGATCGTCTTTCGGCATCTGCCGGCTGTGATGGCTGAAAATCCGGTCATGGGCGAATTCGAGCGCGGCTATGATCTCGGGATCGGCGGCTTCAAAGGCTGCCTCGATTTCCTTGGCACTTACCGCAAGGCCGAGCGTGCGGGTGTCGATTCGGTCAAATCGCTGGCTGTAATCGTGCAGGGCCTCGTCGCCACGGGCGCGAATCTCGGCAATGATCGCCCGAACATCGGCCTCCACGTCCACCGAAACCTCACGTTTGGTGGTCAGAAACGCAGCGAACCGGCTTTCAAAATCCGCCTGCCGGTAATCAAGCCTCAGTACCAATGCCCTGCCCCCATGTCATGTCGTTCAAATCAGCCGCCCAGCGGATGGCGCGGCTTGAATTTGGTTTCCCAGCCGCCGCCAACATCGGCAAGCTGTACTTCTATGCAGGCGACATCCAGATGGATCACTGCGCCGCCGGACAAAACCAGTTCGACCGTGCCGGCGGGCGCCTCCTGACCTGGTAGAAAACGCAAGGCCAGCAGCGCGTGCACAGTGTCGGCATCCTTGAGATTGACACCGCGGGACCTGACCGAACGAACCTGCTTCACCGCGAGCAGCGCCCGGCGGCGCTCGAAGGTCTTCCTGCTTTTGCCTTCTTCCCAGACAAAGCGGTTGGCCTCAAGCGTAAAGGCGCCGCCCTTGCCCCGGAATGCGGTGTCGCCGGTCTTGAAGACGGCGTCCTGCAGACAGGCGGAAATCACGGCCAGGTCGGCATCATCAAGTGCAATCAGTTTCAAACTGTCCATAGGATCCTCGAGAGACTTGCATCTACAGCCACATCCGCCGCAAGGCGGGTGCTGCACTGCAAGGTAGGTGCGGCCAGGGCAAAGCGCAATGCGCAGAAGGTGGTGAATGCCATTGCGCTCTGGCGCCGGTCGTGCCGCTGTTCCGGGTTATCCGCTGATGCGCTCGACGACAGCACCGCAATTGGTGAGCTTCTCTTCCAGCCGTTCAAAGCCGCGATCGAGATGGTAGACCCGGTTGACCACGGTTTCACCCTCCGCTGCGAGGCCTGCGATCACCAGCGATACCGAGGCGCGCAGATCGGTCGCCATCACCGGGGCGCCGCGCAAGACCGGCACGCCGGTGACTGTGGCGGTCTGTCCGGACAGCGAAATCTTCGCGCCGAGCCGGGCCAGTTCCTGCACATGCATGAAGCGGTTTTCAAAGATCGTCTCGGTGATGTGCGAGATGCCGTTGGCGCGGGTCATCAGCCCCATGAACTGCGCCTGCAGGTCGGTCGGGAAACCCGGGAACGGGTCCGTGGTCACGTCGACCGGCAGGATTTCACTGCCGTTTTTGCGGATGCGGATGCCGTCGGCTTCGGGCGTAACCTCGGCGCCTGACCGGCGCAATGCCAGCATCGCGCTTTCCAGGAGCGCTTCGGACGTGTTTGCCAGCAGCACGTCGCCGCCGGTCATCGCGACCGCCATGGCGTAGGTTCCGGTCTCGATGCGATCGGGCAGGACCCGGTGGCGGGCGCCCGACAGCGAGGCAACGCCATCGATGATGATGGTCGGGGTGCCCGCGCCGGATATCTTGGCGCCCATGGCAATCAGGCAGTTGGCCAGATCGACGACTTCCGGCTCGCGCGCGGCGTTTTCGATCACCGTCTGACCCTTGGCCAGCGTCGCAGCCATCAGCAAGACGTGGGTGGCGCCGACCGAGACTTTGGGAAACACGTAACGGCCGCCGATCAGGCCCTTGGGAGCGCGAGCATTGACGTAGCCGTTTTCGATCTCGATCTCGGCGCCGAGGTGCTGCAGCCCCTCGATGAAAAGATCCACAGGGCGGGTGCCGATGGCGCATCCGCCTGGCAGTGAAACCTTGGCTTCACCCATGCGGGCCAGAAGCGGACCGATGACCCAGAAACTGGCGCGCATCTTCGAGACAAGCTCATAGGGTGCGGTGGTGTCGACAATGGTACGAGCGGTGAAATGCACGGTACGGGCATAGGCCGTGTCCTGGCGCTCGCGACGGCCGACAACGGCGATATCAACGCCGTGATTGCCCAGAATGCGCTGCAGCTGCTCGACATCGGCGAGATGCGGGAGGTTTTCCAGCGTCAGCGTATCGTCGGTGAGCAGAGAGGCGATCATCAGCGGCAAGGCCGCATTCTTCGCGCCGGAAATCGGAATGACGCCATTGAGCGGATTCCCGCCAACGATCCTGATGCGATCCATGCTGTCCTCTTGAAGTTTCGGGTTGCGCCGGTGCCCCGGCGGCCAGGCCCTGAAAAATATCTGGTGCGCTGTTTAGACCATCAACGGGAATGCGGCAACACAAGGACCGGTCCGCAGTTAATCGGAATCGCCGCCCTTTCGGGCAGCCTGGCCGCCGGATGCGGGCAGTCCTTCGGTTTCGTCGGCCTGGCCCTCACGGCGGGCACGGACCTGTGCCTTGCGCCGCTGCAGGTTGGCACGCAACTGTGCGGCGCTGCGCTCGGCACGCTTTGCGGCCAGACGCTCGACTTCGGCCCTGCGTTGCTTGGCCCCTGATTCTGGATCGGTCCTGTCGGTCATGATGCGCATTTGATAACGCAAAAGCGTGCACGGGTGAAGATCTTGTCACCTGGTCGCGCTCCGGGCGTTGACCCGGCATTCGCACGCCTGACCGGGCCGACAGCGGTCGACCTGCGGGACGACAGATGCGGGCTCGACCGCAAGTTCATGCAAAAACGTGTGCTCGCCTGGCCCGGATCGCACACGATGCGCCGGCATGACGGGTTCCGGCGCGGCCATTTCCAAGCTTTTCGAAACTTGTCGCAGCAATCGCCCGTTTGCGCTTGCACTCCTGTTCAAGCTGTGGCAATAGCGGGCCGCTTCAGTCGTTTACAGCCTCTCGATCTGATCGGGAGCGCGACACGGACCGCGGCTGACGGAGACAATCTGCCGTCTGATCGCCGTTGAGAACCGAAGCAAGGGCTGCCGTAGCTCAGGGGTAGAGCACTCCCTTGGTAAGGGAGAGGTCGAGAGTTCAAATCTCTCCGGCAGCACCAGATTTTTTCCGGAACAGATCCCAGTCAAGATCCGGACGGCGCATCGCGGTCGCGTTGCTATTCCGCTGGATATCAGGTTGATTCGCCGGGCAGCTTCTAATCGACGAGATGCTGAAGCTAAAGGGCTAGCTGCGCAGTGCGGGCAAGCCTACGCCGGTGCTTTCAAAACCTCCGTCAGAGGCGATCACCTGACCGGTTACGTAGCTGGCCTTTTCCGAGCACAGGAAGGTGATGACCTCGGCAATCTCGCGCTCCGTCCCATAACGGTTGAGCGGGATGGCGTCGTGATAGGCAGCGATTATTTCAGGCGAATGGACGGCCATGGCCAGCTTGGTCCGGACCGGGCCGGGGCACACGCAATTGGCGCGAATGCCATACTCGCCCAGTTCAGCGGCCTGCTGCTTGGTCAGGTGGATCACCGCAGCTTTCGACGTGCCATAGGCAACCCGCAGGGTCGAGGCGCGCAGTCCGGAGATGGAGGCGATGTTGACGAATGCGCCACGGCTTTCGCGCAATGCCGGGATGGTGGCCTGCGAGACAAGAAAGACCCCGTCGAGATTGGTCGCCATCACCGCGCGCCAGCGGGCGAAATCGGTGTCTTCGATGGGACCGAAATCGGCAACACCGGCATTGTTGACCACAGCATCAATGCGCCCGAAAGTGGTCCGCACCGCGTGGACCATGTCGTCGACCTGATCGGGAATCGAGACATCGTGGACGAAGGCGCTGACCGGGTTCAGGCCAGTGGCTGCCTTGTGCAATTCTTCGCCATCACGATCGACCATCGCCACGCGCCAACCCTGCTCGATGAACAGCTGCGTGGTCGCCAGGCCTATGCCGCGCGCGGCGCCCGTTACCAATGCCACTTTCTCAGTCATCTCGTTCCTCGCCCCGATACCAAAAAATGCGAGACGGGCCGCTCCGTCCTCCGGCCCGCCGAAAAATTGCGCCTTCAAACCTGTTCAATCTCGACAGGATCAGGCGATCCCAAACCGCTTCGCAGCCTCGCGTCAAGCTTTTGCGAGCCTGCCGAGAACCGTTTCCAGCTTTGCCACCGTGCCGTCGACATCGCCAAGCTTGTCGAGGCCGAAGAGGCCGATGCGAAAGGTGCGGAAATCTTCGGGTTCGTCGCACATCAGTGGAACGCCGGCGGCGATCTGCATGCCTTGGCCCGCGAATTTCTTCCCGTTCTGGAATTCGGGGTCCCTGGTGTAACTGACGACCACGCCAGGCGCCTCGTAACCAGCGGCAGCGACCGACTTGAAGCCGTTGGCGGCCAACAGGGCGCGGGTCTTGCGGCCAAGCTCCCACTGCATCTTGCGGGCATTTTCGAAGCCGAAGTCACGGGTTTCGGTCATTCGGTCGCGCAGCACCACCAGCGCATCGGTGGGCATGGTGGCGTGATAGGCATGGCCGCCTGCGACATAGGCCTGCATGATGTCGTGCCATTTGCGCAGATCGACAGCAAAGCTTGAGCTGGTCGTCTTTCCGAGACGCTCGAGCGCCCGCTCACCGAGCATGACTAGGCCGGCCGCCGGCGAGGCGCTCCAGCCTTTTTGCGGCGCGGAGATCAGAACATCGACACAGGTCTTTTTCATGTCGACCCAGATGCAGCCCGAGGCGATGCAATCAAGCACGAACAGAGCGCCGACATCGTGAGCGGCGTCGGCAATGGCCCTGATGTAGTCATCAGGGAGAATGACGCCCGAAGAAGTCTCGACATGCGGCGCGAACACGACACCGGGCCGCTGCTCGCGAATTTTTGCGGTCACCAGCTCGACCGGCTGCGGCGCGAAAGCCGAAGTGGTTTCGTTGCCGACCTGGCCGGCCTTGATGACGGTCGTTTCCGATGGAATGCCGCCCATGTCGAAGATCTGGGTCCAGCGGTAGGAGAACCAGCCATTGCGGATGACCATCACTTTCCGGCCGGTGGCAAACTGGCGTGCAACCGATTCCATGCCGAAGGTTCCGCCGCCGGGCACGATCACGGCTGCCTCGGCCTGATAAACGTCGCACAACATGGCATAAAGGTCGGTCATGACGCCCTGGAACGTTTTAGACATGTGGTTGAGGGAGCGGTCGGTGAAGACCACCGAGAATTCCATCAGGCCATCGGGGTCCACGGGCGATGTCGTCATGTTCATGTTCTTGCTCCAGTTTCGCAATGCCGTCCGTTGACCGGTCTTGATCCCGCTATAGGCTGGATTGCCGGAACATTGAAGGCGCTCCGGTCCATTTAGACATCATGAGACCAATTGGACGCAGCCTGGGGCAGATTGTTATGCGATTGCGCACTGCCCCGGTTTCTCACACACAGTTCCGAAGCTACAAGGAGGGCAAAGGGAGAGTCTGCCATGCACTATGCCTGCTTCACCGTCGAGATTGCCGACTACATTGCCCATATCCGTTTCAACCGGCCGGAGAAGGCCAATTCGATGACCCCGAAGTTCTGGGCCGAACTGCCTCAGGCGGTTGACAAGATCTCCAATGACGCGGAGGCGCGGGTGATTGTGATCTCGTCCGAGGGCAAGCACTTTACCGCCGGCATGGACATCTCGGTGTTCATGAGCGGCGGGCTGGATGGCGATGCGGCCAATCCGCAGGTCTCGGCGGAGGCCTTCCGCTACAAGATCAAGGCGCTGCAGGAGACTTTCTCCGCGCTCGAACGGGCGCGCCAGCCGGTGCTGGCGGCGATCCAGGGCGGCGCGATCGGCGCAGGGGTCGACCTGGCAACGGCCTGCGACTGCCGCTACGCCTCGGCCGACGCGTTCTTTGCGGTGCAGGAAACGGCCATCGGCATGACCGCCGATGTGGGCACCTTCCCGAGGCTGGTGAAACTGATCCCGGAAGGCTGGGCGCGGCAGATGGCTTATACCGGCGAGCGGCTTCCGGCGGAGAAGGCGATGCAAATCGGCTTGGTCAACGAGGTTTTCGAGACGCACGACGAACTGCTTGACGGGGTAATGGCAATCGCGCACAGGATTGCCGCGCACTCGCCGCTCGCGGTCACCGGCAGCAAGGCGATGGCGAATTATTCCCGCGATCATACGACCGCCGACACGCTGGATTACATTTCGGTGTGGAACGCGGCGATGCTGCGCCCCGACGACATCAGGGAAGCCTATACAGCCAAGGGTGAGAAGCGCGCGCCTGAGTTTGACGACCTGAAGCCGGTTTCAAAATAGCGGCCAGGCAATCCGGCCGGTCTCAGCGATTGTATCTGCGGCGGGCCAGGACCGGTGCGAAAGCGAGCGCATTTCCAACCACCTCCTCCGTGTCGTCATGCGGCGGTGTCCAGTCGAGCACGATGCGGCGGGGTGCCTGCTCTGTCTCGTCGATGACATGATTGCTGCGCGCAAGCGCTGCTTCCCAGGCCAGAGCGCTGCCGACAATCTCGTCAATGTCGTCATGTTGCGGCTTCCAGCCGAGAATGGTGCGGGCCCGGGTTGAATCGGCCACCGAGGTGATGATGTCGCCCTCACGGCGGTCGCCGAAACGGATCTCGAAATCGCGGCCGCTCAGCCGTCTGACGGAATCCAGCACTTCGCGAACCGTGTAGCCGCGGCCGTAACCGCAATTGGCGACCAGGCTGTCGCCGCCGCCGCGCAGATAGGTCAGCGCATCCAGATGTGCGGCAACCAGGTCGGTCACGTGGATGAAATCGCGTATGCAAGTGCCGTCACGGGTCGGATAATCGGTGCCGAAGACCTCGATGCCGTCACGCTTGCCCATGGCTGCTTCCGTCGCCACCTTGATCAGGTTGATGGCGCCGCGGGTCGATTGTCCCGTCCGTCCGAGCGGATCGGCGCCGGAGACGTTAAAGTAGCGCAGCGCCGCATAGCGGAAGTCATGGGCCGCTGCCGTATCCGCCAGCATCATCTCGGTCATCAGTTTTGAACGGCCATAGGGCGATTGCGGCAAAGTGGGCGTCGTTTCCGCGACCGGGCCATCGCCTTCCGGGCTGCCATAGACCGCCGCGGTGGAGGAAAACACCAGCTTGCTGACCCCGGTTTCGATCGCTGCGCGAACCAGGGCGAGGGAATTGGCGGTGTTGTTCCGGTAATAGCCCAGCGGATCGGCCATCGAGTCCGGCACCGAGATCGAGCCTGCGAAATGAACGATCTCCTTGATGCCGTGGTCGCGGATGATTTCGGCAATGGCGCCGGTATCGGCGACATCAGCACAGATGAGTTTCGCCTCAGGCGCCACCGCCCATTCGAAGCCGGTCGACAGGCGGTCGACCACGACCACGTCCTCGCCGGCGTCGAGCAGTGCCCAGACCATGTGGCTGCCGATATACCCCGCTCCGCCTGTTACCAGAACCGTCATGCCGACCCCTTAATGGTGCTTTCACCACCGCAGGATGAACCTCAAGTTTCAAGAAACCGTGAATCGCGGCTGTTCCGCTCTGGAGCAGGAAGGTCTGCCGTCAGAGAGAAGAGATGTAATCGGCGAGCCGTCCCGCCGCCTCCTCGACATGGTCGAGGCGGCGCAGGAAACAGGCGCGCAGGAACTCGGCGCCGCCCTTGTCGAACGCGGTGCCCGGCGCCAGGCCCACGCTTGCACGATCAACGATGTCGATGGCCGCAGCCTTGGTATCGGTGATGCCGTCGATGCGGAAAAAGGCATAGAACGCGCCGTCAGGCTTCTGGGTGACCACCCGGTTGGTAGCAGTCAGCGCATTGCAGAACAGGTCGCGCGCAGCGGCGGCCTTGGCGATTTGCGCGCCGACATAATCATCACCATGTTCAAGCGCCGCCAGGGCGCCCTTCTGCATGAACTGGGGCACGCCCGAGGTCTGGTACTGGACGCTGTTTTCCAGCACCTGGATGATCGAGGGCGGCGCCACGATCCAGCCAACCCGCCACCCGGTCATCGACCAGTTCTTGGAGAAGGTGTTGACGAAGATGATGCGGTCGTCGTCCTGCATGATGTCTAGAAAGGACGGCGCGCGCCCGCCAGCATAATGGAACTGGGTGTAGATCTCGTCGGCAATGATCCAGAGGCCGTGCTTGCGCGCCAGTTCAAGGACGGCGTCGAGGTCCTCCCTCGTCGCCGTCCAGCCGGTCGGGTTGGAGGGCGAATTGAAAAAGATCGCCCGGGTCTTCGGCGTGATCGCAGCAGCCAGCCGCTCGGGATCGAGGCTCCAACGGCCGTTGGCGTAGTCCAGCGGCGCCGCAACCGGGATGCCGCCGGACATGCCAAGTGCCGCCGCAAAATTGGGCCAGGCCGGTGTCAGCTGGATGACCTCGTCGCCGGGATCGACCACGGCCTCAATGGCAATCTTGATGGCTTGCATACCGGATCCGGTGACACAGAATGCATCCAGCGGCAGCCGTTTGCCAAACAGCCGGGCATGGTAATCTGCCAGGGCCTGCCTCAGTTCGGGAATGCCGCGCTGCCAGGTGTAGAACGTTTCACCATTAAGCAATGCCTCGGAAGCAGGACGGGCAATAAATTCAGGGGTCGTCTCATCGCCCTCGCCGGACCAGAGCGGAATGAGGCCCGGCTTGAGGCGGCCGTGATTGACAACGGCGACGATACCGCTTTCCGGGGCCTGGATGGCGCGGCGGCTGAGGTTCTGGAACTGGTTCATGGCAAACTCCGTTTGCCTCTCTTAGCTGTTTGCGCGGAGCCTCGCATCCACCCAGGGCTTATCGATCCATGGTTTTTTCTGATGCAAACCGGTGCACACGCAGCAAAAAGCCCCGGCACGGAGACCGGGGCCTGATGCAAAACATCGCTCCATCCCTGCCCATCGCAGAGAGGAGCGTGGTCCGGAGCCCTATTTTTTCAGAAGATCGCGGATCTCGGTGAGCAGCGCGATGTCGGCCGGCGGTGCAGCAGGCTTGGCCGGGGCGACTTCTTCCTTCTTGCGCAGGGAATTGACCGCGCGCACCATCAGGAAAATGATCCAGGCCAGGATCAGGAAATTGATCAGCACGGTCAGGAAGTTGCCATAGGCGAGCACGGCACCCTGCTCCCTGGCCGCTTCGAGTGTGGTTGCCGTCACGCCGCCGGCAAGCGGGATGAAGAGATTGGAAAAATCAAATCCGCCGAAGATCGCGCCCGCGATCGGCGTGATGATATCATCGACCAGCGATGAAACAATTAGACTGAATGCACCGCCGATGATCACACCGACGGCAAGATCTATCACGTTGCCTCTGGCAATAAACGCCTTGAACTCATTCAACATGTCAATTCTCTCCGTTGGTCGCGGATGTCCCTGTCCGAGCATAACCGGGCCCGCGCGCCCCGTTGAACCGGTTCAGGCACTCCTAACACAGTTACGCGCGTAAAAACTGGCAAAATTCGGCAATACACTGCTTATTGGACAAGCCGTTCATCGACCAAAGGCTGCCTTGTTTGGCATCAATTTGGGCCTATGCTTGCGCCTTGGAGGCGTGGGGAGGAGACAGCGCATGATGCCCGGCTGGCTGGTGTTCGGATCAGCACTTTTCTATCTGCTGATGCTGTTCGCGATCGCCACCTATGGCGACCGGTCCGCGCGTCAGCATCGCAAGCGGACAGCCGGGCGTCCGATCATCTACTCGCTCAGCCTGGCGATCTATTGCACTTCCTGGACCTATTTCGGCGGCGTCGGCCTCGCAGCCTCGCGTGGGCTGGAATTCACCGCGATCTACATCGGTCCGATCCTGATGTTCACGCTTGGGATGCCGATCCTCAAACGCATCGTCACCCTGGCCAAGGCCGAAAAACTCACCTCAATCGCAGACTTCATGGCAGCGCGTTACGGCAAGAGCCCGTTGGTCGCAGCGCTGGTCGCGCTGATCGCCGTGATCGGCACGATCCCCTACATCGCGCTGCAGCTCAAGGCGGTCTCCTCGTCAGTCGCGGTGATGGTCGATGTCGAGCAGTTGAACCGCGTAACGGAAACCTTCTTCCTGTCCGACATTTCGTTTTTCGTTACGCTGGTGCTTGCGGCGTTTGCAGCGATTTTCGGCACCCGCCACACCGATGCGACCGAACACCAGGATGGCCTGATCCTGGCAATTGCGATGGAATCCCTGGTCAAGCTGCTGGCGTTTTCGCTGATCGGCCTGACCGTGGTGTTCGTAATGTTCGACGGTCCGTGGGATCTGTTGCAGGCCGCCACCTTAAACACCGAGGTGATGAAGGCAATGACCCACGAGACCCCGTTGTTGCGCTGGGTGATGCTCATAGTGTTGTCGGCCTTCGCGATCATCCTGCTGCCGCGGCAGTTTCATGTGGCTGTGGTCGAAAACCGGACGCTGGGAGAGTTGCGCCTGGCGGGATGGCTGTTGCCGCTCTACCTGGTGGCGATCAATATTTTCGTGCTGCCGGTGGCCATTGCGGGTGTGCTGCAATTCGGTTCGGGCGGTTCGAGCGATCTGTTCGTGCTAGCCTTGCCGATGGCCAACGACATGCCGATGGTCACTCTGCTCACCTTTATCGGCGGCTTTTCCGCAGCCACGGCGATGGTGATCGTGGCCTCGGTGGCGGTGGCGATCATGGTGTCCAACGACATCATTGTTCCCGTGGTGCTCAGACGGCGCAGCCGCCGCGGCCAGAGCGGCGATTTTTCCGGCCTGATCCTGATCATCCGGCGCACCGCGATCATTGGCATCCTGCTGCTCGGTTTCGCCTATTACCGGGCGGCCGACATCAATGCCGGGCTGGCTTCCATCGGACTGCTGTCTTTTGCGGCGATCGCGCAATTGGCGCCGGCGTTTTTCGGCGGGCTGTTCTGGCGGCAGGCGAACGCCCGCGGCGCCGTTGCAGGTCTCTCCAGCGGGATTGCCATCTGGGCCTATATCCTGATGGTGCCGAGCCTCGGCGGGCCAGACAATAGCCATGTGGCCGCAGCTATTCTCGATTTTTTCATTCCCGGCTCCTACAGCTTCACCGGTGCCGGGGCGGATCCGCTGTTCAACGCGGTGGTTCTGAGCCTGACGGTCAATTGCCTGTTCTACGCAATCGGGTCGCTGTCGCGCAGACCGAAATCCATCGAGCGGATACAGGCGGCGATGTTCATCCCCGAAAGCCAGCGGCTGACCACGTCGGGGCGCAGCTGGAAGACCAAGGTCACGGTCGGCGATCTGAAACAGACCATCAGCCGCTATCTGGGCCAGGAGCGTACCGAACGCTCGTTCCATTCGCACGAACGTGCCATCGGCCGCTGGATAAACGAACAGGACCCGGCCGACATGGGCATGTTGCGGTTTGCCGAGCAGTTGCTCGGCAGTGCCATCGGCTCAGCCTCCGCACGGCTGGTGTTATCGCTTCTGTTTGAGCGTGCGGATGACATTCCTGGTGACACCGCGCGGCTCTTGGATGAGGCGTCCGAAGCCCTGCAATACAACCGCGACCTGCTGCAGACCGCCCTTGGGCAGATGAACCAGGGCATCACCGTGTTCGACAATTCCAACCGGCTGACCGTCTGGAACAAGCGGTTCCGTTCGCTGCTGGAACTGCCGGAGCAAGTCGGCCAGGTCGGCTTTCCGCTGGAAAGCATCATTGCGATTCTGGTCGAGCGCGGAGATCTCAAGCCAGGTGAGGAACAAGAGGCACTGGACCGCTTTCTCGAGATGGACAAGGCATTCTCCCTGACCATCGGCCGGGAGAAGAGGATCATCGAGATCCGCTCCAATCCGATGCCCGACAGCGGAATTGTCACGACTTATGCGGATATCACCGAGCGCGTGGCCGCAGACATGGCGCTGAAACAGGCCAACGAGACGCTCGAGCAGCGCGTCAGCAAGCGGACCGCGGAACTGACCCGGGTCAACCGGGAGCTGGAGAAAGCCCAACTGACCGCCGAGGAGGCCAATATCGGCAAGACGCGGTTCCTCGCCGCCGCAGGGCACGACATCTTGCAGCCGCTCAACGCGGCACGGCTCTATTCCTCCACGCTGGTCGAACGGCTGGGCAGTTCCCCCGATCAGAAGCTGGTTCAGAACATTGATTCATCGCTGGAATCGGTGGAAGCCATTCTAGGTGCGGTGCTGGATATTTCCAGACTCGATACCGGCGCGATGAAGCCGCAATTGGCGAGCTTTCCGCTCAACGACCTTCTGCAGCGGGTGGTGACGGATTTTGCCCCGGTGGCGCGGGAGAAGAACCTCAAGTTCACGGTTATGCCGACGAGCGTGCATGTCCGTTCCGACCCCAATCTTTTGCGCCGGCTGATCCAGAACCTGGTGTCCAACGCTATCAAATATACCCGTGAAGGCCGGGTTCTGGTCGGTGTCCGGCGCCGTGGCGACAAGGCGTTGATCCAGGTGATCGACACCGGAATCGGGATCCCTTCGACCAAGTTCCGCACCGTGTTCCGGGAATTTGCCCGGCTTGAGGAAGGTGCACGCACGGCTTCGGGACTAGGGCTTGGCCTGTCGATTGTCGACCGGATTGCCCGGGTTCTCAAACACTCGGTCGACATTGCCTCGCTCTCAGGCAAGGGGACCGAGTTCCGGGTGGAGTTGCCGATCGAAACCAACATCTCGCGCAATCAGGCGCAACCGAAGCTCAAGTCTGCGGACGCTGCCAACACCAATCTGAAGGGACTGAGAGTCCTGTGCATCGACAATGAGCCGAAGATCCTCGAAGGCATGACACTGCTGTTGAGCGGCTGGGGCTGCACGGTTCTGGCAGCCGATTCGCTCAATACAGGCCTCTCAATTGCGGAAACAGAGGACGCGCCGGACGTTGTCTTTGCGGATTATCATCTCGATGACGGTACCGGTATCGAGACAATCGTGGCGCTGCGCAAACTGTGGAAAATGGACATCCCCGGCCTGCTGGTGACCGCCGATCGCACGCCCGAAGTCCGCAGCATGGCGGAGGCCGAGCGCATTGCGGTTCAGAACAAGCCAATCAAGCCTGCGGCGCTGCGTGCATTCCTAAACCAGGTGACGTTTGCCCGGCGGAGTGCAGCAGAATAGCGCTGCCTTGCTCACTCGCTCTGGCTCAAAACCTCGGCACCAATCTTGGAAAGCTGAATGACGGCCTGGGTGCGGCTGTCGACGCCGAGCTTCTGCAACACGGCGGAAACATGCGCCTTGATGGTGGCTTCGGAAACACCGAGTTCATAGGCGATCTGCTTGTTGAGCAGGCCTTCCGCGAGCATCCCGAGAACCCGCCCCTGCTGCGGTGTCAGGGTCTTGACCCGGCCGATCAGGCCCGCGATCTCCTGATCATGCTCGGAGCCCAGATCAACATCCGGCGGCGTCCAGATGCCACCGTCGAGCACCGTTCGCACGCCCTCGCGGATTTCGTCGATGCTGGCGGATTTGGAAATGAAGCCGGATGCGCCCAGTTCCAGGGCGCGGCGCATGGTCGAGACGTCATCGGTGGCGGAGACGACAACCACCGGAAGACTTGAAAACTCGGCGCGAAAGGCAATCAGCCCCGAAAGACCGGACACGCCCGGCATGGTCAGATCGAGAAGGATCAGATCCGCTTCCGGATGGTCACCAGCTTTTTTGCGGGCGCTTTCGAGATCACCAGCTTCCAGAATATCAATCGTTGCGCCGATTCCCTCCAGCGCCTGCCGCATGGCGCCCCGAAACAATGGATGATCGTCCGCAATAATGAATGTCAATTGCGCCATGCGCTCTCCCCTCCTGATCGCGCTTTCGCTGCAATCAGGCCCAATCTGTTTGCGCACTCACCTTAGCGGCGGGCCGAGCCTTCACGCAAGTACATGGAACGTGGGACAGGCCAATGTGAAACCGCTGACGGATGTCAGGTTCGGTCGGGGACAGGCTCAGACGGTGTTGTTGGCGATGCCTCGAAATCCCTGCGCAATTCCTCCACCATGCCAAAGAATTGGCGCATCATCTTCTGCATGGCCCCGATGGCCCGGTCGAGTTCTGCGTCGTCGGGAAACCCGCCTCCCTCT
This sequence comes from Parahoeflea halophila, assembly GCF_900220985.1. GTDB lineage: Bacteria > Pseudomonadota > Alphaproteobacteria > Rhizobiales > Rhizobiaceae > Hoeflea > Hoeflea halophila. Next base: position 362,159 of record NZ_OCPC01000004.1, on the reverse strand, counting down.
TCCCGCGGCGTCGCCGGGTCAAGACGGTTTTCGAGCGCCTCAACCCGGGCCGAGAGATCCGACAAGGTGTCCTTGAAGGCGTGGCGTTCGTCGGCCGCCATCTTGCAGACAAGCTGGCCGTCCGTCCCGGTGCACATCGACATCTCGCCGGTCTCGGTATCGAGCCGGACAAACCCGTCTGCGAACCTCTCGATAGTATAGCGGTTTGATGCGGGCTCCTGCGCCAGCGCCCAGGTGGGAGCGATCAAAACCAGGACCGCGACACACAGAAACTGAAAACGGATCATGACGAAACCCTCCTGTTTCTGTATGTGGTGACACGCAATAACGACGAAATCGAGAAACAAGCCCGAAGAGACGCTGGCAGAACTTGCTCACAGGTCCGGCATCGGCAAAGCGAGACGAATGAACATGAATGCAACCATCTACAAGATTGCCCCCGAAGCGCTGTGGCGCGAGGCTGAAGCCAAGGGCCGTTTCACCGGAGCGCCAGTCGATCTGGCGGACGGCTTCATTCACTTTTCGACCCGCGAACAAGCCATCGAGACCGCGCAGAAGCATTTCGCGGGACAGGAGAACCTGTTGCTGGTGGCTGTCGATGCCGGCGCGCTGGGCGACAAGCTGGTCTTCGAGCCGTCCCGCGGGGGTGCGCTGTTCCCGCATCTTTACGCTGATATGCCGCTTGCGGCGGTAAAATGGGTCAAGCCGCTGCCGCTGGGCCCTGACGGCGGCCATGTGTTTCCGGACATGGAAGCATGAAAAGCCTGATTGACAGGTTCGCCCGAAGCGCGCTTTTCGCACTCGACCCGGAAACCGCGCACGAGCTGTCGGTCGCAGCGCTCAAGAGTGGGCTACTGCCGCGTTGTCGGCGCGATCGCGACCCGCGGCTCGCGGTCAGTATCGCTGGCCTCGATTTTCCGAACCCGCTCGGTATGGCCGCCGGTTACGACAAGAATGCCGAAGTTCCCGCCGAGCTGTCGCGATTGGGGTTCGGCTTTGTCGAAGTCGGCACGCTGACGCCGAAACCGCAACCGGGCAATCCGAAACCGCGGATCTTCCGCCTGGTCAGGGACCACGCGGTGATCAACCGGCTTGGTTTCAACAATCAGGGGCACGCTGAAGCCCATGCGCGGGTTTCGGGCCGGCACCGGGACGGCATCGTCGGAATCAACATCGGCGCCAACAAGGAGACCGACGACCGGGTCGGCGATTATGTTTCGGGTATAACGCGCTTTGCTGACGTGGCCGACTATTTCACCGTCAATATCTCTTCGCCCAACACCCCCGGCTTGCGCAATCTGCAAACCAGGGCAGCGCTTTCGGAGTTGTTGAACCGGGTTCTTGCCGAGCGCGATGCCCAGACCAGACGCATTCCTGTGTTTCTGAAGATCGCACCGGATCTGACCGAGCCCGATCTCGATGACATCGCGGCGGAATGCCTGACACAAAGACTCGGCGGCGTGATCGTGTCCAACACAACGCTGTCGCGCTCGGGCCTGAGCCAAGACCCGAAAACTGCCGAGGCAGGCGGATTGTCGGGCCGGCCGGTGTTTGAACGCTCGACCATCGTGCTGGCCAAGATGCGCCGGAAACTTGGCCCGGACATGCCCCTGATCGGGGTTGGGGGTATCGACAGTGCCCAGACCGCCGCGGAGAAAATCCGAGCGGGCGCGGACCTGGTTCAGCTTTACACCGGGTTCATCTATGGCGGACCGATGTTGCCAGGGAGAATCCTGCGGGATCTTTCCCGGCTTTGCGACCGCGAAAATCTGACCAGGCTTTCAGATCTGCGCGACAGCCGGACCTCCCATTACGCGGGACTGGCAATCCCGGAATAGGATTACGCCGCGCCGAAGGCCTGATCCCTGCGGCGCGGCAGAATCGCCAGAAGGGTGAGCCCGCGCGCAACGAGAAAGATGTTGAGCGAGATCCACAGGCCCTGATTGCCCCAGATCCGGGTCAGGCCGATTGACAACAAGATGAACAGGGCCAGCGACAGCAGCATCATGTTGCGCATGTCACGTGACCAGGTGGCACCGATGAAGACCCCGTCCATCTCGAAGGCAAGCACGCCGGCAACCGCCGTCAAAGCGGCCCAAAAAAGATAGGTCCCGGCCTCCAGTCGCACCGGTTCGAGGGTGGTCATCAACCCGATCATGGCATCGCCGAAGATCAGGAAGAAGCCGGTGGTGAACCCGGCCAGCGCAAATCCCCAGAAAACGGTCAGCCGCACCGCCTTGTCGAATGCGGGGCGGTAGCGCGCGCCGATGGCCCGGCCCGCCAATTGCTCGGCTGCGGTGGCGAACCCGTCAAGATAGTATCCCGCGACCATGAAGATGTTCATCAGGATGGCATTTGCAGCGAGCGTAGTCTCCCCGAAGCCGGTTCCCAGGCGGGTAAACCAGGCAAATGCGGCGATCAGTGCAAAGGACCGGATCATGATGTCGCCATTGAGCGACATCAACCGCAATATAGCTGCGCGATCGATGATCTGTTTCCAAGACGGCGCGTGCGTACGGTCGAAGTTGCGCCGAATGACCAGGAAACCGGCGGCGCAACCGGTGATTTCCGCAATCACGGTGGCCCATGCGACGCCCGGAAGGCCAAAACCAAGTCCCAGCCCGAGCAAGATCGACAGGGCGATGTTGGTACCGTTGATAACGGTTTGCAGCAACAGACCGGTTCCACCCATGCCTCGGCCGAGCACATAGCCGAGAATGGCGTAGTTGGCCAGGGCAGCGGGCGCCGACAGTGCCCTGATCATCAGATAGGTCGAGGCGGCGGCGGCAACCTCCCCCCGGGCGCCCATGAATGCCAGGCCGGCGGCCAGGAGCAGTGGCGTTGCGGCGATGACGAGACCGCCCGCGACGACCGAAATCATCAGCGAACGCCAGAAGACCGCCTGTTGCTCAGCCGGGTCACCCCGGCCCATGGCCTGGGCAACGAGACCCGTGGTCGCGGTGCGCAGGAAATTGAAGGTCGTGAATACCAGATCGAACAGAATCGCGGCAATGGCCAGTCCGCCCAGCAGTGCAGCATCACCCAGGCGGCCGACCACCGCTGTGTCGACAAGGCCGAGCACCGGCGTGGTCAGGAATGCAAGCGTCATTGGCACCGCAATGGCAAGAACCATGCGGTTGTTGACCTCGAAGGGGCGGCCTTCAGGTGGCAGCAGATCGGACTTGAGCGGCAGATCGGTCAAGCGGCGCGGTTCCGTGAGCTCATGGTGCATCTTTCCTCTGCGAGATGGTCGCGGCTGTAAAGAGGAGAACTCCGATAGCCTCATCAATGCTGCTGATGGATGCTCCAGGGTCGATCACAGGGGCATGGGCCCTTGGCGTCCGTGGCATGGTCAGCGCTGCCCGATGTGTCCCATTGCTGGACAACCGATGTGTCTGTTTTTTAACCCCTAGCGGCTATCGAGGGGCAATCGCAAATCACCCTAACGATGGAGGCATTCGAGTGGATTCGTCCTTTTTGTTGTCGACCATCAACCCCGTCATCGGGCTCTTGCTCACACTGACATTTTTCCTGATCTGGAGGAAACACCCCGAAAAACTGCATATCCTGAACTGGGCTCTGGGCTTTGCGGCAGGCAGTATCGGCTTCGGGTTTGAGTTCTTTCACTTCTTCATCGCAAATTTCCGTTTCGAAAACGGTGTGAACACATTGCTTCCGCTCAGCATCCTGTTCTCGGTCAGAGGGGTGTGCCTGCGCTATCGCGGCCACTCCCCTGACAGCGCCCTGCTGTTTCTGGTCACGGCCACGACTGCCATCGCCTTCGGGATGTCGGGCGGGCATCACTATGCTCACCTTCGCGGCCTGGCCATCAGCTGCGGCATGGCAATAATGATGATCCTGGCCATGCACGCGATGACGCGGGCAAAAAACTGGAACCGAATCGATCTCTGCACCTTCCTGGTATTCTCGTCGCTGGCGGTGCTTCTGTCTCTTCGTCCGCTGGCTTCATTTCTGATGGAGGGTGCTGCGAATGCTGACACACTCGAGGTCACGTCGTTCTGGGTTGTCTCGCTGAAGATAGCCGGACTGTATGCATGGGTGGTGTTTGCGATCCTGTTTCTGCTGCGCATCGCCGCCGACATACTCAACGAACTTCACGAAGAGATGGTCACGGATTCGCTCAGCGGCATCCTCAACCGCCGGGGGTTCTTCGAAACGGCCTCAAGGGTTATCCGTGAAGCAAACCCCAGACTTCCTGTGTCGCTGCTCTTGCTGGACATCGACCATTTCAAGCAGGTCAACGACACCTACGGTCATCAGGCCGGTGACGCGGTGATCCGGGGCGTGGCCGGTGTCATGCTCGAACATTCGCCGGAGACAGCTGTCATCGGCCGGCTTGGCGGCGAAGAGTTTGCCATCCTCATCCCGCTTAGCAGCAGCAGGGCCTCCCTTGCCTTTGCCGAGGCCATGCGCATGAAAATTCAGGCTCAGTCGCATCCCGAAATTCACACGGACTATCCGGTTACCGTCAGCATCGGCGTGGCGGAGGGGAAAGGAAGGGCTCTCGACGAGCTCATGCGCGACGCCGATCTTGCGCTTTACAAGGCCAAGAACTGGGGCCGAAACCAGGTCTCGGTCGGTGGCGAAGCTTTCCGCGATCACGCAGCACAGATACCAGGACAGCGCGTGCGCGCCTTTAGCTAGAGGGGCCGCTCATCTTTAAGTGGAACCGTGGGAGGGCCGGGAGTTTTGGTGGACGCGTGCAGCCTGGCCGGGCATAAACGCCCCATGTCGTTCCTGCCCATAGTCCACGCCCCGGATTACGATGCCAACTTTGCACCGGACCACCGGTTCCCGATGGGCAAATACACCAGACTGATGGAACTGATCCGCGCGAGCCACATTGGCGAGCGGACAATCGTTCACGCGCCGGGACCGGCGTCTGCGGAGTGGTTGTCGCTCGCCCATCACCGCGTCTATGTGGATCAGGTGCTGGCCTGCAAGGTGCCGGCCTTCATCGAGCGCGAAATCGGCTTCCCTGTCACCGAGCGTGTCAGTCTGAGAGCGCGACTGGCGACGGCCGGAACGGTCATGGCCGCGCGGCTGGCGCTCGCCGAGGGCATCGCCTGCAACACCGCCGGGGGAAGCCATCATGCACGGCGAGCGCAAGGGGCGGGCTTCTGCACCTTCAACGATGTGGCGGTCGCCGCGCACCTGCTGCTCGCCGACGGCGAGGTTGGGCAGGTGTTGGTAATCGACCTCGACGTCCACCAGGGCGACGGCACGGCCGAGATCTGCGCGGGCACTGATGCGATCCGTACTGTCTCGATGCACAGCGAGAAGAACTACCCGGTGCGCAAGCAGGCTTCGTCGATTGACGTTGCCCTACCTGATGGGGTGCGCGACGCAGCTTACCTTGAGACGCTGGACTGGCTGCTGCCGCGCAGCGTCGCGGGTTTTACGCCGGATCTGGTGTTCTACAATGCGGGCGTGGATCCGCACGAGAATGACAGGCTTGGACGGCTGTCACTGAGCGACCGGGGCCTCAAGGACCGCGACCGGCGGGTGTTTTCCTTTTTCAGGGAGCGGGGAATAGCGGTGGCGTCGGTGCTCGGCGGCGGCTACAGCCGCGACATTGAGGCCGTCGCCGGACGGCATCTCATGACCTTCGAAGCCGCGGCGGAGTTTGCCTGAGACCTGCGCCTATCTGCGCAGGCTGAGCAGCCGCAGGACGATAAAGACGGGAATGACAACGCCGGCGCCAAGCAACAGATAGCTGCCGAAACGGCCCAAGGCGGCGAAACCTGTTTCCCAAATATTGACGAGGAAATCGCGGACAATGAACAGCAGATCCACCGGATACCAGTTGAAGGTGGCCATGATCACGCCGACCACGAAAGATGCAACCAACAGCTTGAGTGCGGTGCGGCCGGGCGTGTCGCCCAGAAAGCGTGTCAGACCATTGCTCATTGCATCCATTCCCGTGTTCCGTTGACTTTCACATAGTCACGCAGGGTATCCAGAGCAAGTCCGTTACTCGGTGCCGTCGATCATCCGCTCGAGCGTTTCCAGCCGGTCGGCTTCGGCCGGAGGCTTGTCCCAGCGCAGACGGCTTATCCGGGGAAACCGCATGGCAACGCCGGACTTGTGGCGGCTGGAACGGTTGATACCTTCAAAAGCGATCTCGAAGACCAGCCCCTTCTCCGCCCCGGCGCGCACCGAGCGGACCGGCCCAAAGCGCTCGATGGTGTTGTTGCGGACATATTTGTCGATCTCGATCAGCTCATCGTCGGTGAAGCCGAAATAGGCCTTGCCGACCGGCACCAGTTCGCCCGGTTCGCGCCAGACGCCGAAAGTGTAGTCGGAGTAAAAGCCCGAGCGCTTGCCGTGACCGCGCTGGGCATACATGAGCACCGCATCGATTAGAAAAGGATCGCGCTTCCACTTGAACCATTCGCCTTTCGGGCGGCCAGGCAGGTAGGGCGCCGCCTTGCGTTTGATCATGACGCCTTCGATGACAGCGAAGGGCGGATTAGCGCGCAGGGCGGCAAGATCGTCCCAACTTTCGAAGCTAAGCAATTGAGAGCAATCGAAGCGCGCCGGATCGAGCCCTGAGACGAATGCCTCGAGACGCTGCCGGCGCTCTACAAACGGTCTCGGTCGCAGATCCTCGTCCCCCTCCTGCAACAGGTCATAGGCGCGGAAGAAGGCCGGGAAGTCGCGCAATTGTTTGGCGCTGACCTTCTTGCGGTTGAGGCGTTGCTGCAGGTCGGAAAACGATCCGGTTTCGAGGCCACCTTCGGTGGCGCGGGCGACCAGCAATTCGCCATCCAGCGCGCCGTCAAAGCCGATCGCATCGACAAGATCCGGAAACGTGGCCGAAATGTCATCGCCGGTCCGGGTATAGAGCCTTGATATGCCGCGCTCCGATGTGGCCTGCACACGGATACCGTCCCATTTCCATTCAGCCGTAAAATCCTTCGGATCGAGTTTTTCAAAATCCTTGTCGTCGATGGCATGGGACAGCATCACCGGGCGGAACGGTGCGGCAGCTGCGTTGACAGGTTTGTCGCCCGAGCCTTCGAGCCAGGCAAAGAGTTCGGTGTAAGGCGGCGCCAGGCCGTGCCACAACTCTTCGATCTCGTTGACATCAACTTCCCCGAAAGCCGCCAGCGATTGCTTGATCAGTCGGCCTGACAGCCCCATGCGGAAGCCGCCGGTGACAAGTTTGAGCAGCGCGTAGCGTCCGGGCGGATCGAGCCGGTCGAGCCAGTCCTCGACGAGGCGGGGGCCGTCGCGGCGCGAGGACGCGATCAGTGTTTCGACCACTTCGGACAGGCCCGGCATGTCGTTGCGGCCAGCAAGCGCCTCTCCCTTTTGCGGCCAGGCAAGCGCTATGGTTTCGGCCAGATCGCCGACATAGTCGTAGGAATAGCCGAAGAGCTCGGGATCCATGCGGGCGGATATCAGCTCGCGGAGTTGCGCCGGTTTGACCGCTGGAATGTCAAGATCGCGGGCAATCGCTGCCAGCGCATAGCCGCGCTCCGGGTCGGGCACCGTGCGAAAAAAGTCCTGCAGCAGCCGAAGCTTGGCGTTGCGCGAGGGCGTAAACGCGAGCATGTCGAGAAGATCGGCGAAACGGTTCATCTCTCAGTCGCCTTCGTCTTCATAGCCGACCAGATGCAGCGGCCTGGCGGGAATTCCCTGCATGGCGCACCAGCGCACCAGGGCCTCCTCGCGGCCATGAGTCACCCAGACCTCACCAGGCCCGACCGTCTGGATGGTGTCGGCCAGTTCGTCCCAGTCGGCATGGTCGGAGATGACCAGCGGCAGTTCGACCCCGCGCTGGCGGGCGCGCGCCCTCACCTGCATCCAGCCCGAGGCGAAGCTGACCAGCGGATCGGGGAAACGGCGGGCCCATTTGTCGCCGAAGGCCGACGGCGGTCCAAGCACGATGGCTCCGGCGAAATCACCCTTGGCACCGGCATCCACCGTCGCCGGCCGCAGGTCTCCCAGAGCGATGCCCTGGCTTTCGTAATAGTCGCAGAGCTTTTGCAAAGCACCGTGAAGGTAGAGCGGCTGGTGATAGCCGGCATCGCGGATCAGGCGGATGACGCGCTGCGCCTTTCCCAGCGAGTACACACCGACCAGATGCGCGCGCTCCGGGTTGCGGCTAACCGAGCGCAAAAGCCGAGTGATTTCATCCATCGCGTCGGGGTGACGGAAGACCGGCAGCGCAAACGTTGCTTCGGTGATGAAGACATCGCAGGGCACCGGCTCGAAAGTGGCGCAGGTCGGGTCGGGCCGCGGTTTGTAGTCTCCGGAAGCAACGATACGCAGATCCTTCCACTCGACAGCAATCTGGGCCGATCCGAGCACGTGTCCGGCAGGGTGAAACCGCACGGTCACATCCTTGATGCGGACGGTCTCACCAAACCCGGCTGCCTGGGTTTCTCGGGCATGGTCGGCGCCATAGCGGATAGCCATGATGTCGAGTGTCTGCGGGGTGGCAAGCACGTGGTCGTGCCCGGCGCGGGCGTGATCTGCATGGCCATGGGTGATCAGGGCCCGGTCGACATTGCGGACCGGGTCAATGAAAAAGTCACCTGGCGGACAATAAAGCCCTTCACGGCGGGGGATCAGCAGGTCTTCGGGTCTGGTTGCCATGATACTCAACTAGCGCGGCAGAACCGCGTGCGAAAGGGCTTGCGTTTTGCACGCTGTCAACGCATAGGCTCCAGCCTCAGTTCCTCTCCGGTTCACACATGACATCCTATCAGCTTTCCTCTGGCGATCTGACTGCCGATCGCCGTGCTCACTATGCCCGTCTCTATGCCGAAGGCGGCGATCTCGGCGCGGCCGTGGATCTTCAGGTCCAAGCGCTTTCACTGGCTCCCGGCTGGGCTGCCGGCTGGCAGGCGCTGGGAGATTTTCGCGAGAAGGCCGGGGATCTGGCCGGCGCGGCGGACGCGTGGCGGCAGGTGCTTGTGCTTGCACCGAATGATATATTCGGCGCCGGGCTGAAGCTGTCACTGACCGGTCAGGCCGAAACACCGCCAACACCGCCCTCCGAATATGTCGAAGCGTTGTTTGACGGCTATTCGGACCGGTTCGACACGGCTCTGATGGAAAATCTCGGCTACCGCGTTCCCGAGCGGCTGGCTGCCCTGATTGAAGACGCGGCTGGCAGCAATGCACAGTTCGCCAAGGTGATCGATCTGGGCTGCGGCACGGGACTGTTCGGCGAGCGGATCCGGCGGGCGACATCCTGGCTTGAAGGCTACGACCTGTCGCAGGGCATGCTGGCCAAGGCCTCGGACAAGGGCGTCTACGATCATCTTGGGCAGGCCGATATCCTGCACGGTATCCCGGCGGCGCGGCTACCGGATGCGCAGCCGGCGGATCTGGTCGCGGCAGCGGATGTGTTTGCCTATTTCGGCGATCTTTCAGGCGTCTTGGCCGTGGCCGCCAGCCTGACCGCACCTGGTGGCCTGCTTGCGCTTTCGCTGGAGGCAGGCCCCGAGGGATGCGAGTGGATGCTGCAAACCTCGCTGCGCTATTGTCACGGCGAGGCCTATCTGCGGCGGCAACTGGAAGAAAATGGCCTCTATTTGCTGACATTGAGCCGGGAACCGATCCGGCGGGACGGCCCGGACACCATCTCGGGGCTACTTGCCGTGGCACGCAAGCGGCCAGGTGCCACGGTGACCGAAGAACCTGCGGCCCTGGCAATTTCCCCGGCCCTGACCGCCGCTCTCAACTGAAAGCGGCGATTGCGACCGGGTCTCGGTCAAGGTGCTGTCAGGCGGCAGCTGCCGGTTGATCCAGCGGATGCGGGGTGCGGAAACTGACCGCGAGCCGGTTCCAGGTGTTGATGACACCGATGGCCACGGTGATGTCTACGATCTCCGCCTCGGTGAAATGCGCCTTGAGGGCTTCGAATTCGCTATCGGGGACACCGGTCTGGGCGAGGTTGGTGACAGCATCGACCCAACCGAGAAGTGCGCGCTCCTTGGCGTCATAGACATAGGCCTCCCGCCAGACGCTCATCAGGTTGATCCATTGCTCGCTCAACCCGTCGCGGCGGGATTCCTTGACGTGCATGTCAACGCAGTAAGCGCATCCGTTGATCTGTGACGCGCGCAGCTTGATCAGGTCAATGAAGCGGCGTTCCAGACCGCATTTCTGGACATAGGAGTCGAGCTGCAGCACAGCCTTGAAAGCGTCCGGTGCAGCCTTGTGGAAATCAAGACGAGGTTTCATGCGATTTCTCCTTTTCGAACCTGGCCTCAGCGGGCCGGTTTGCGTTGATGCTGATCCAGAAATGCACAGCCACGGGCCGCGATGCCGCCATCATCGGCTCGTGCAAGGTCGGCGATGAGATCCGCCATGGTGACCCCGGCAAGCTCTGCCCGGTATGCCTGCTCGGCCCTGAGCATGGCGGTGTTGATGCCGCAGGGCGCCTTGAAGTAGCGTTCCGGCAATGGATTTGGGCCGCGTTGCCGGATCTCGTTGCAGCGAAATGCGGGCGCCGGGCCTTCGATAGCGAGCACGATGTCGAGCAGGCTGATCGCCACCGGTGTCCGGCCGAGCCGGTAGCCGCCCTTCGGCCCGGGTACAGTGGCAAGAATGCCGGCTTTCGAAAGCGCCTGGAGATGCTTGAGCAGGTAGCTGGTCGAGACGCCGTGAAACTCAGCCAGGCTCGACGCCGACAGCACGGCATCCGCTTCCAGCCTTGCGAGCATGGTCACGCTGTGTATCGCCTGCTCTATCCCGTCACTGAGTTTCATGTGTCACTCTCCTATCATGGATATTTTTTATCCATGATTTAGCGTGATGTCAAACGGAGCCCACCGCAACACCAATCCTGTGTTCGCTGCGATTGCGTTTGGATCAGCTTCGGCCTTCTTGGAGAGCCTGCACGGCTGCACTACATTGTCGGTCGTGAAAACCGAATCTGCACCAGCCACCGACAATCCGGGGTTCTCATTGCCCGAGCCGTTTCTCGGCTGGTTCGCCAGCCGCGGCTGGCAGCCGCGTGCGCATCAGCTGGAGCTCCTGGCAGAGACCATAACCGGTCGCTCAATGTTGCTGATCGCGCCGACGGGAGCCGGCAAGACACTGGCTGGTTTTTTGCCGAGCCTTACCGACCTTGCCGCACGCGGCAAACCCAAATCTGGAACCGCCGGGGCGCGGACGCTGCACACGCTCTACATCTCGCCGCTCAAGGCGCTGGCGGTCGATATCGAGCGCAACCTGGCGCGGCCGGTGGAGGAAATGGCGCTGCCGGTGCGGATCGAGACCCGGACTGGCGACACACCGCAATCCAAACGCGCGCGGCAACGCACCGACCCGCCCGACATCCTGCTGACCACGCCGGAACAGGTCTCGCTGCTGATTGCCAATCAGCACGCCGAGCGGCTGTTCTCCGGTTTGCGGTACGTGATCTTTGACGAGCTGCATTCGCTGATCGCCTCGAAGCGGGGGCACCTGCTGGCGCTGGCGCTGGCACGGTTGCGCAAGCTGGCGCCCGGATTGCAGACCATCGGATTGTCGGCAACAGTGGCGGATCCGGAAGAGCTGCAGCGCTGGCTGGTTCCGCAATCGCCCGCAACCGATGCGCTTGCCGGCCGGATCACGGTCGCAGGTGGAGCCAGTCCGCATATTACCATTCTCGAAAGCGAGGAGCGGATTCCCTGGTCGGGGCACTCGGCGCGCTACGCGATTCCCGAGGTCTACCAGACGATCAAGGATCACCGCACCACGCTGATCTTTGTCAACACCCGCAGCCAGGCTGAACTGCTGTTCCAGGAGCTGTGGCGGATCAATGACGACAGCCTTCCGATCGCGCTGCACCACGGTTCACTGGATGCGGCACAGCGGCGGCGGGTGGAAGCGGCGATGGGGCGCAACGAACTCCGCGCCGTGGTCGCCACCTCGACGCTGGATCTCGGCATCGACTGGGGCGATGTCGACCTGGTGGTGCATGTCGGGGCGCCCAAGGGCGCCAGCCGGCTGGCGCAGCGCATCGGCCGTTCAAACCACCGCATGGACGAGCCGAGCCGGGCGATCCTGACACCGGCCAACCGGTTTGAGGTGCTCGAATGCCAGGCCGCGATCGACGCCAATTATGTCGGCGCCCAGGACACGCCACCAGGCGGAGATGGCGGGCTTGATGTGCTGGCACAGCACGTGCTCGGCATGGCCGCCGCTTCGCCTTTCGATGCGGATGACCTCTACAGTGAAGTGAGCAGCGCCTCACCCTATGCCCAGCTTGACCGCGAAACATTCGACAAGATCATCGAATTTGTCGCCACCGGCGGCTATGCACTCAAAAGCTACGAGCGCTACGCCCGGATCCGCAAGCAGCCGGACGGGCGTTGGCGGATCTCGAACCCGCAGGTGGCGCAGCAATACCGGCTCAATATCGGCACCATCATCGAAGCGCCGATGCTCAATGTGCGGTTGACCAGCCGCAAGAACGGCACGCTGACCGGGCGCGGCGGACCGCCGCTGGGCAAGGTCGAGGAATATTTCCTCGAAACGCTCGCACCTGGCGACACGTTCCTGTTTTCCGGCAAGATCCTGCGCTTCGAGGGCATCCGCGAAAACGAGTGCATGGTGTCCAAGGCCTGGGACCAGGATCCGAAAGTGCCGGCCTATGCCGGCGGCAAGTTCCCGCTCTCGACCTATCTGGCGGACAGCGTCCGGGCGATGATCGCCGACCCTGAAAAGTGGAGCGCGCTGCCAGACCAGGTTTCAGACTGGCTGAGAATGCAGCAACAAGTCTCGCAACTGCCGGCACGCGACAGCCTGCTGATCGAGACATTTCCGCGGGCAGAGCGCTTTTTCATGGTGCTCTACCCGTTCGAAGGCCGCGTGGCGCACCAGACCCTGGGCATGCTTCTGACCCGCAGGCTCGAACGGCTGGGTGCACAGCCGCTCGGGTTCGTTGCGACGGACTATTCGCTTGCTGTGTGGGCGCTCGAAGACATGGGCTCGATGATTGCGAGCGGGCGGCTTGATCTGGGCGAGCTGTTTGACGAGGACATGCTGGGCGACGATCTCGATGCCTGGCTCAACGAATCCTGGATGCTCAAGCGCACCTTCCGCGCTTGCGCCGTCATTTCCGGGCTGATCGAGCGGCGGCATCCGGGCAAAGAAAAATCGGGCCGCCAGGTGACAGTCTCGGCGGACCTGATCTATGACGTGCTTCGAAGCCATGAACCGGACCACATCCTGCTGCGCGCGACCCGCGCCGATGCGGCACAAGGGCTTCTGGATATTCACAGGCTTGGCGCTATGCTGAAGCGAATCAAGGGCCATATCCGGCACCGCGCGCTGGAGCACATTTCGCCGCTGGCCGTCCCGATCATGCTGGAGATGGGGCGCGAACCGGTGACCGGCGAAGCGCATGAAAGCATCCTGGCTGAAGCCGCAGAGGATCTGCTTGCCGAGGCACAGAGTTAGAATTGAACGGAACAGCCATGCACGGCACAAATGCGGCTCTCACACTCGAAACCCAGGCAGGCGCACCGCTGACGGTGGATGTCACTGTCAACGGAACCGCCGTCATCTGCGACCGTGCCGGCGTGGCCTGGCTGCCGGGCAGCGGCGTACTGGTGGTGTCCGATCTGCACCTGGAAAAGGGTGCTGCCTATGCCCGGCGTGGAATGATGCTGCCGCCCTACGATACGGCGATGACGCTCGCCCGGCTGGCAGCTGCGATTGCGCGTTACAATCCGCGTCTCGTGGTCAGTCTTGGCGACAGTTTTCATGACCGGAAAGGTTCAGCTCACCTGCCCGAGTGCTACCGCGAGCAGCTCCAGGCCCTGCAGCACGGCCGGGCCTGGACCTGGATCGAGGGCAATCACGATCCGGACAGGCCGGTGGGGCTAGAGGGGGATTTTTGCAGCGAATTGAAGGTGGAAACGCTCAACTTCCGGCATGAGCCGAAACCGGGGATGACGGACGGCGAAATTGCCGGTCATTTGCATCCTGCTGCGCGCGTGGTCCGGCGCGGCAAGGGCGTGCGCCGGCCATGTTTTGCCAGCGACGGCAAGCGGCTTTTGATGCCGGCCTTTGGCGCGACCACCGGCGGGCTTGAACTCCGCCATCCAGCCATGCGCGGATTGTTTGACCGAAGCCGGCTGATGGCACACCTGATCGGCAAGGAACGTATCTATTCCGTCGCCTTCAGCCGGATGAATGGCTGACCGGGCACCGGTTCTTTTTGAGTCAGGCGATCAGCACAAGCAATATCGAGGCAACGACGATGGCGGTGATGGTCAGGCGCAGCCGCCCGAACCAGCCGGGCAGAGCGCCGTTACGGGCGCTGACCACGTCCCAGCCCCCTTGCAGCGCGAAGCCGGCGAGCAGCAGGAGCAGCGACCAAGGCCGTTCGAGCAGCAACGCCAGCCAGGCCACCAGCGACGGCGCCACGCTGATCATCAACTGCTCTGCACCCGGACCTGCCGAGGGCGGTAGCGCCGCGCCCCAGCGAACACCTCCCATGAAGGACAGGATCACGGCACCATAGCCGATGAAGGCCGTCTCACCGCCGAGATGCGCCGTCGCGAAGACCGGCGAAACGATCCCAGCCACCGCCATGGCGACAAAGGGCACCGCGCCGAGCCCGGCCAGAAACCAGGCCGTAGCACCGAGGCGGTCGCCTTCCTGTTGCATTTTCATTCTCTGCCCGCCGGTGTTGCCAGATCAGTCCTTGCGGAAAATTATGCTTCCAAGCCAGCCCGTCAAGGTGGCGAGCAACACGGCGACCAAGCCGTAGGCCAGCGAGTAGTTGTGGGCGAAATTGTATATGAACTGTTCGAGACCGGTCTTGACCACCCGCAGCGGAATGACCTTTTCCATGACGAACTGGTTGTTCTTGTAGAGCACCGCGCGGACTTCGTGCTGGCCTACCGGGATGTTGGCCGGCAAGCGGACGGCGGCACGGAACAGCGCCTTGGAAATGAACTGAACGCCGGTCGGATGGCGCTGGTACAGCCCGCTTGCCTGCTTGATACGTCGCAATGCATCGCGAAACTCGGTCAACCGGGAGCCGTCGCCGACGCCGCCGGTCGGTACAAGCCTGATGTTGTTGATGCCGATATCGCGCGACGCAAGCTCCATCAGGTTGGTAATGTTGGGAAGCGGCCTGGTGCTCGACATCGAATAGGACGCCGGGATCGGCTCGAAACGGATTGAATGACGGTTGATCCAGATTCCCGCCACTCGCTCCTTTCGCCGCACAGTGGTGGGGATGCGTGGGCCTTCCAGCGCGACCACGACATCATAGGCGAAGGTGGCCAGAAGCAGCTCGTCCGCCCCTTCAATGGCGCCGAAGACCGTGATGTCGGCGCCTGAGAAGTCGGAGGTGATGGCGATTTCGTTGGTGGAAATGCCGATGTCGATGCGCTCGGAAAACTTCTCGTTGACGGTCACCGGCGGGTCGGCGAGCTGCGCCATGGCGGGAACAGCTGTGCAGAGGGAGACGACAAGCAGGAGGACAGCGGAGCGCATCAGAACCCGAAGCTCCCGCTGACAACCGAGTAGATCTCGTCGGGCGGAAGCACCAGCCCGAGGCCAAGCCGGATTCCGACGCCGAGCACCAGCAGTGCCAACCCGGCGCGCAATTGCTCACCACGCATCTTCTGACCGACGCGAACGCCGTATTGCGCACCAATCACCCCGGCGATCATCAGCAGCCAGGCCAGAACGATGTCGACCGAGAAGTTGGTCGTCGCCTGAACGACCGTCGTGAAGGCGGTGACAAAGATGATCTGGAACAGCGATGTGCCGATGACGACCGAGGTCGGGATCCGTAGGAGGTAGATCATCGCCGGAACCATGATGAAGCCGCCGCCGACGCCCATCACCGACGTTAAAATGCCGATGGCGAAGCCAAGCAGGATCACCGGAATGACGCTGAGGTAAAGCTTCGATCGCTTGAACCGCATCTTGAACGGCAGCCGGTGGACCCAGTTGTGCTGACCCGGCTTGCGTAGGGAGACGGTCTTGTTCTGAGCCGCCCGCCGCAACGAGTTCACGCTTTCCCAAAGCATCAGCCCGCCGACAGAGCCGAGGAAAACGACGTATAACAGCGAAATGATCAGATCGAGCTGGCCGAGACGCCGCAACATGGAAAAGATCTGGATGCCGACGGTGGCGCCGGCCAGACCTCCGACCAGAAGCACAAGTCCGAGCTTGATATCAAGCGTGCCGCGCCGGAAATGGGCAAGGGCACCGGAAACGGACGACGCGACCACCTGATTGGCGCCGGTGGCGACCGCCACGGCGGGCGGGATATTGTAGAAGATCAGCAGCGGTGTGATCAGGAATCCGCCACCAACACCGAACATTCCGGAAAGGAAACCGACCGCCGCGCCCATCCCGAGGATGACGAAGATATTGACCGACAATTCTGCGATCGGCAGGTAGATGGTCACCTTGCCCCCCGGGGGTCAATGACGGAAAAAGGGTTACGCCGGGGAATGCCCGGCACCATGGTTTTGCGCGTTTCGCAGGTGCGAGTCAAATCAGTTGAGCCGATCCTGCGACGGTTTTTCCGTCGCAACGTTTTTTTTCACCGCGTGCGGCCCAAACCAAGCAATCCAGCGCTAAGAAACACATGATAAAGCTAGGAAATGACGTGGGATTTGGAATCCCGGCTTCCATCCCCAACGAGCAGATCCGCTGCCTGCATGGAGGCAGCGGATCTGGCTGTCAAAGGACTTCCTTGGCGGTCGGGCGAGCCCGCGGTAAAACCGGTTAGCCGTTCCGGGCGAGCAGTTCCTGGACCAGCGCGTCGTCGATTTCCCCGGTGGGTTCCAGTCCGATCGAGGCCTGGAACTGCCTGATCGCGGCGACGGTCTTTTTGCCCATTACGCCATCAGGTGCGCCCGCATCAAAGCCGTTGTTGTTGAGAATTGCCTGAATGTTGCGGATGGCCTTGCTCATGTCGACCGCGGCGGTTTCGGTGGAGGCACCCTGCCAGGACGCAGGAACCTCGACTTCGTTTGCGTCGGGGTTGATTGGCTGAGCCGTCCAGTTCGCCACCGATGCGCGGGCCGCCTCGACCTGTTCGGGCCGCAGCGCGTTGAAGACTTCATCGCGCTTGACCGCTGCATCCCGGTCGCCATCATTGGCGGCAATGGCAAACCATTTGTAGGATTTCTCGAGATCGCGGGGCACGCCGTCACCCCGCGCATAAAGAATGGCGAGGTTGACTTGGCTGTCGCGAACGCCAACCCCGGCCGCACGGTCGAACCATTGCGCGGCGCTGTCATAATCCGGAACGGTGCCAGCGGTGGCATAAAGCACGGCGAGATTGTGCATTGCGCTGGCGTTGCCCTGCTCGGCAGAGAGCTGGTACCATTTCTTGGCGGCATCGAGATCACGCTCGAGACCACTGCCCTTTTCATAGAAATTGGCAATGCGGTACTGCGACGGTGCGTGCCCGAGGTCGGCGGCCCGCTGATACCAGCTGGCGGCAGTCCGCAAATCGACGGGAACGCCGCGGCCTTCCGTGAAGCGTGCGCCGATCTCGTAGAATGCAAGCGGATTGCCCGCTGCCGCGGCAGCCTTGAGCGCGCCGGATGCAGCGTTCGCCGGCAGCGCATCGATAGCTGCGGTGAGGGCGTCGTCGATGGCCGGGGCCTGAACTTCGGCCTGATTTACATTCTGAACCTCTGGCGGCGTGATCGCGGCAGTCTCCTCCGCCGACAACACCGGCGGTTCTGTCCCGGTCAGTTCCAACGGAGCGTCCTCGCCCGGTTCGATCACCCGGACCTCGGGCAGACGGGTTGCCGTCACCGGCTGCAGATCCTCGGCACCGACCACAGAGACCTCGCTGTCGTCGGCAATCCCGGCGTTTTCTACCGTCGCCGGCTCGACAATGGCCGGCTCAACGACTGCCAATTGCTCATTCCCGGAGGAAAGAAGACCGGACACCAGCGGGTAGGACATGATTGCCAGCAGAACCGCGCCGGCTGCCATCAAGATGGGGCGGCGACGGGACTTGAAGACCTCGAGCATGCCGCCACCGGCCTTGCGTGCCTTGCCGATGGTTTCCACTTCCGCAGCGGCTGCCATGGCAGCGCGGCGGGCGGAGGCGAGAAACTCGGTTTTTTCCGAACCGTTCTCGGCCGATCCACGATCGCGCTGGCGTTCAGCGGCCTGGGCCTCACGCACCTTCTGCAGAATGCGATTGATATCGGGTGCGCCCGAGCCGGGCTCAAGCGGCATGTTCGCGGTTGCCGCGTCCATTTCCATGGAGGGATCGAGGCGAGGCGTATTGTCTTCGGTAAACTGCGGGTCGTACTGCGACTTGGCGGCTTCCTTGCCCGGGCGGATGCGGGCTGCCAGCCCGGACAGGAACGACTTCTCGCTGCCGCCATCCGGCTCTGCCGCAAGCTCCGGGTCATCCGTCTCTGCCTCTTGGCTTGCAGCAAAGGCCGCAGCCATTGCGGCGGCTTCCGATGGCGTCCGCGCCGGGTTGGCCTTGTTGCCGGCATGGCTCATCTCAACCTGGTGGATTTCGTCCTGGTAATCCGGGGCAGCCTGCATGGCTTCGTCGAGCGCCTCGGTCGAGGTGCGCGGCATCTGCGCATCAGCCACACCATGGGATGCAGGCGCATCGAGACGTTCCAGACGACCAGCAATCTTCAGCATGGTTTCCTGAACCGCTTCGAATGCGCGGGTGGTGCGGTCTTCGGTCTTGCGGCTCAGGCTTTCCAGAGCCTTGAGGTCATCGGCCAGCGCAGTGATGACCTCCATATTGGCAAGCGCCTGCGGCGTCGGTGCATTGCCCATCTGGCCGGAATAAGCCGACAGCGCTGCTTCGGCCGCCTGACGGGCGGCTTCGACCACGAACTCATCGCTGCTCGCGAGATGTTCCTCTATGGCGGCCAGGCGTTCGTCAAAGACTTCCGTGCCGGCACCGGCGGGGGCGGAACTGATCAGGCGGGACAAGTTGGCAATCTGGTCTTCCAGGCCACGCATGGCCTGGTCGCTGGGACCCGAGCCGCTTGTGCTCGACATATCCAGCCGCTCGGCGATATCTGCCAGGCGGGCTTCCAGATTTTCGATTCCCGGCATCGTCACCGGAGCCTGTTCGGCATAGGGCCGGTCGAGCCGTGCCGAGATCTCCGCAAGCTGCGCCTCGACATTTTCGAGTCCATTGACCGGCTGCATGGCTTGCCCAGCGGTGGTGATTTCAGCCTGCTGCAGTTTGTGGGCAATGTCAGCGAGGCGGGCATCGATGGTCTCGAGCCCCGGCAACGGATCGACGCTGCGCGAGACGGTGGCTTCGGCACGGCCGATGAGGGCTTCCAGACGTCCGATCACAGCATCGGGAACCGCTTCCGCCTGAGGTGCCGGCAGCGAAAGACCTTCGATCTGGTGGGCCAGGTGATCCAGGCGGGCGATCAGCGAGTCATCGATTCCGCGGGCATCGAGCGCTTCGATCTTGCCGGTGATGTCGTTTAGATAGTCGGCGAGTTCGGGCATGCGATCATCACGTGCGCGATTTTCGACCAAAGACTGCAGATTCTCGATTCGCGCATCGAGACGGGCGATTGCATCCTCGTCTGCCAGTTGCGCGACCCGTGCTGCGAGGTGCTCGATGCGGCTTCCGAGTTCGGTTTCAAACGCTGATGGCTCGAGTTCATCGATTTTCTGGGCAACGGAGGCGAGTCGGGCTTCAAGCCGCTCGAACGGCGCATTGTCAGGCGCGGAGGACACAGTGGCCGGCATGGCGGAGATAGCACGGGTAATCTCATCGAGCCGTGCACCCAGCATTTCGAACTGGGCGGGGAAATCGGGTCCCGCCGCTGCGGTCTGGTGGGTCATCGCCTCGATTGTGTTCGAAAGCTCGACGATCTTGTCTTCAATGGCCTGACCCTGGCCCGAGGCAGGCATGGTGGCGAGGAATTCGCGGATATCGTCAACGCGATAGGCCAGGTTGACCAGTTCCTCGCGAAGCGCGGTCATGTCCAGACCGGAGACCTGCTGCTCCATCGATTGCCAACGGCTCTCGAGCGAACGAACGCTGTCTTCACGGGCCAGCTGCTCGACGATACCGCGCATGGAATCGAGTTCCAGCCTGAGCGCACCCGCCCCGTCGTCATGGGTTCCAAGTGCATCTATGGAAGCGGAAATGCCGGCGAGATCCTGGCGCAATTCCCGCGGCAGCGACTGATCGCGGGCGTCCGCGCGCAGTTCACGCATTTCCCGGCGCAGCGCCGCCATCTCTGTAATGAGCTGCTGGCTAAGGTCGGGTTTGAGATCCTGGTGGCCGACGGGCTGGGACTGAGCGCTGGCCTTTGGTGCGGGTCGTGAGGCTGGAGCCGTGGCGGCGGTGCCGTGCGCTGCGGCAGGTGCGTGTTTCGCCGTCTTCTTGGCCGCTTCGCGCTGGGTCTGCTCCAGCGCCCGTTGGCGCGCACGAATATCCTCCAGCAGGTCGCCGCCGAGGCCCTGGGGCTGCGATCTCTTGGGCTCGGCCTGCTGTGATGTTGCAGGCTGCCGCCCGGCAGCGGCATCACCGCTGTGTCCGAGCATGCTTTCAATCCGCGCTTCAAGGCTCTCGATCGTGCGATTGAGCGAATCCAGTGAGGAACCGCCGGCACCGGCCCTGCTTGAATGAGATCGCGATCCGTTCATTTTTGTTTCCGCTTCGCGTTGTTGACCGGGGCTTCCGCCCCACCCCCGTCCGCAGCACATCCATACCGCCGTCCGGGACACGGGGGAAAACCCGGACACCGGAAGGCCAGACTTCAAACCGGCAAAAACAAGATACAACGAATCCGGGCTTACTGCTCTTCGGACCCACATTCGGCGAAACGTGGTAAACAACCCGTTAACCAAGGTTACTTTTCTTCCGCCGGGATTGCCGCAAACGGCGCGACTTGACGCATCGGATTGTTTAGTGTCACACCAAAATTGATTGATAGAGCAACAAACAAGACAGCGGCTTTGCCCAACCATGAACGACATGACAGACACCAGTGCCGATCATGACGAACCGGTTTACAAAATCGGCGATCTGGCCGAGGAGTTCGGCGTCACGCTGCGTACCTTGCGTTTCTATGAAGACAAGGGCTTGCTCAAACCAACGCGCGTCGGGGTTACGCGGCTCTTCTCCAAGCGTGATCGTGCCCGGTTGAAACTCATCCTGCTGGGCAAGCGGGTCGGCTTCTCGCTGACCGAGGTCAAGCGGATGATCGATCTCTACGACCCGCGCGGCAAGAACATCACCCAGCTCAAGGTGGCGCTATCGAAGGGCGAAGCACAGATGCGGGTGCTGGAAGAGCAACGCAAGAGCATCAACACTGCAATTGATGAGCTTGAACGGACCATAACAGTGGTCCGGGACATGCTGGCTGAATCGGACTAGGACCAGCTTACCTTCTTCATGCTTCCCCAACCCGCTCAGAAGGCGGGTTTTTTGTTGCCCACTCCCTGAAGTTATTGCTTCAAACCGCCGCAGCCCCCTTCACCCAACAGCCGAAAACCCCAATTGGGAGTATACAGAGCCGGCCTGTTTTTTGAGTTTTTCTTGACCGAAGGATCAAAAAACACTGGTTTTTGATTGATTTCGGGCTCAAGGTGAGGTCGAAAACGTCATCAGGCCAATTTTTTACGTTTACGCAAACGTCAAAGTTTAGTATGCCGCTCTACGAAGATCGCCGGGCTATCGTGCCTGCGGCGGCGCAACCACAAGGGATGAGGATCCATGCCAGTCTTCAAGGCTCCGGTCGACGATACGCTTTTCATTCTCAACGATGTGCTCGGCTACGAGCGCTACATGAATCTTCCAGGCTTTGCCGACGCAAGTCCGGACATTGTCGAAGCCGTTCTGCAGGAAGGCGCGCGGATCGCTGAAGAAGTGATGCTGCCGCTCAACCAGGTCGGCGATCAGGAAGGCTGCGTTCGTCATGACGACGCCAGCGTTACGACTCCCAAGGGCTTCAAGGAAGCCTATAAGCAATATTGCGAAGGTGGTTGGCTCGGCCTTGCCGCCTCTCCCGAATATGGCGGTCAGGGCCTGCCCTACACCCTGCACACAGCCGTTTCCGAATACATGATCTCGGCCAACCTTTCGCTGCTGATGTATCCGGGTCTGACCCAGGGTGCTGTCGCTGCGATTGCCGAACACGGCACAGACGAGCAGAAGAACAAGTTCCTGCCGAAGATGATCGAAGGCAAATGGACCGGCACCATGAACCTGACGGAACCGCATTGCGGAACCGATCTCGGTCTGCTGCGCACCAAGGCCGTGCCGCAAGGCGACGGCAGCTACAAGATTTCCGGCCAGAAGATCTTCATCTCGGCTGGCGAACACGACATGTCGGACAACATCATCCATCTGGTGCTCGCCCGCATCGAGGGCGCACCGGAAGGCGTGAAGGGCATTTCGCTGTTCATCGTGCCGAAGATCATGGTCGGTGACGACGGCTCACTCGGCGACCGCAATCCGGTCAGCTGCGGATCGCTCGAAGAGAAGATGGGCATCCATGGCAACGCAACCTGCGTGATGAACTATGACGAGGCCACCGGTTACCTGATCGGCAAGGAAAACGCCGGTCTGAAGGCAATGTTCGTGATGATGAACGAGGCCCGCCTTGGCGTCGGCCTGCAGGGCCAGGCGATGGGTGAAATTGCCTACCAGAATGCTGTTGCCTATGCGCGCGAGCGTCTCCAGGGCCGGTCGCTGTCTGGCGCCAAGTTCCCCGACAAGAAGGCCGATCCGATCATCGTACATCCCGACGTGCGCCGGACGCTGATGACAATCCGCGCCTTCAACGAGGCCGGTCGTGCCTTCATGCTGTGGACTGCACTCAAATCCGATATCGCTCACAAGTCTGATGTCGAGGCTGATGTGCAGGAAGCCGACGACCTGCTCAACCTCGTCACTCCGGTGGTCAAGGGCGTGCTCACCGACAAGGGCTTTGACCATGCAGTGATGGCGCAGCAGATGTTCGGTGGCCACGGCTACATCGAGGAATGGGGCATGAGCCAGTATGTCCGCGATGCCCGTATCGCCATGATCTATGAAGGCGCCAACGGCATTCAGGCGCTTGATCTGGTGGGCCGCAAGCTCGGCCAGAACGGTGGCCGCGCGGTGATGGCGTTCTTCAAGGAAGTCGGCGATTTCTGCGAGGAAAACCGCAACAATGAAGAGCTGACGCTCTACACCAAGGGCCTGAAGAAGGGGCTAAACGACCTGCAGGCCTCGACCATGTGGTTGATGCAGAACGCTATGGCAAAGCCCGACAATGCCGGTGCCGCCTCGACTGACTACATGCACCTGTTCGGCCTTGTCACGCTTGGCTACATGTGGGCGCTGATGGCCAAGGCTGCAGTTGAAAAGCGCGCCGCCGGCGCCAACGGCAAGGAAGAGTTCCTGGCGGCCAAGCTGCTGGTCGGCAAGTTCTACATGGAACGCATCATGCCCGAGACCGCTCTGCGCAAGACCCGCATCGAAACCGGCGCCGAGACCATGATGGAGCTGGCCGAGGAGGCATTCTAAGCGGCATTGGCTGACTGAATTGAGAATGAGGGCGGGCATGTTGATGTGCCCGCCTGAAACTTCGGGAGGAAGACATGGCGACATTGCCATCGGAAGTGCTTGGCGTACCCCGTCCGGACTGGATGGAAGACGACGTTGCCATGCTCGAGGACATGGCCAGCCGCTGGCTGGAAGCGGAAGTGGTTCCGCATTACGACCGCTACGAGAAACAGGAGATGGTCGACCGCAGCGCCTGGGAAGGCGCCGGGGCAGCCGGGCTTCTATGCGCAGCGATACCCGAGGAGTATGGTGGCTCGGGCGGGACCTACGCTCACGAGGCAGCGATCATCGAAGCGCTCGGCCGTACCGGGACCGACGGTTTCGGGATCGCGCTGCACAACGCCATCGTCGCCCCCTACATCCTGCATTTCGGCTCCGAAGAGCAGAAGCAGAAATGGCTGCCGAAAATGGCCTCCGGCGAGATGATCGGCGCGATTGCCATGACTGAGCCAGGCGCAGGATCAGACCTGCAGGGTATCAAGACGACGGCAAAAAAGGATGGCAACCACTATGTCATCAACGGTTCGAAGACGTTCATCACCAATGGCCAGCATGCCAACCTGATCATCGTCGTGACCAAGACCGACCCGACAAAGGGCGCCAAGGGCGTTTCGCTGATGGTGGTCGAAACCGATGAGGTCGAAGGTTTCCGGCGTGGCCGCAATCTCGACAAGGTCGGGCTCAAGAGTAACGACACGTCAGAGCTGTTTTTCGATGATGTGCGGATTCCGACAGCAAACATGCTTGGCACCGAGGAAGGCCAGGGCTTTGCCCAACTGATGACGGAGTTGCCGCAGGAGCGGTTGCTGATCGCCAACCAGGCGATCTCGATGATCGAGCGGGCGCTGGCGATCACCATCGACTACGTCAAGGAGCGCAAGGCCTTCGGCAAGGCGATCATGGATTTCCAGAACACCCAGTTCAAGCTGGCGGAACTGAAATCGGAAGCCACCATGGCACGGGTGTTTGTCAATCACTGTGTCGGTGAGCATCTGAAAGGCCAGCTCACCTCGACCACCGCGTCGATGGCCAAGTATCTGACAACCGACCTGCAGTGCAAGGTGGCGGATGAATGCGTGCAACTGCATGGCGGCTATGGCTACATGAACGAGTACCCGGTGGCCCGGATGTTCCGCGACGCGCGGGTGCAGCGGATCTATGGCGGGACCAACGAGATCATGAAGCTGTTGATTGCGAGGAGCCTGTGACAATGACCGACTTTACGCTTGATTGCTTCATGGAAAGCGGCAACGCCTACAAGGCGGCCTTGATGCTGGAACTCAGCAGCGCCAACTGGACGCCACGACGAGTTGCCTTCTTTACCGGACAGACACGCTCGCCCGAGTACCGCGAGATGAACGTCATGGGCGAAGTGCCGGTAATGACCCATCACAAAGTGGATGGGGAGGTGCTGCTGAGCCAGTCGGGGGCGATTCTGGACTACCTGTCGCTGGAGTTTGACCGTTTTGGCCCGGCCAATGAGTCCGAACGGCGTGAGATCCTGCGCTGGATGTTCTGGGACAATCACAAGCTGACCAGCTATGTCGCGACCTACCGTTTCATGAACCTGTTCATGAAGAAAACCGACGATCCGGTGACGCTGTTCTTCCGTGCCCGGGCCGAGGGTGCCTTCAAGGTACTCGATGCGCATCTCGCAGGGCGGGACTTCGTCGTTTCCGGCCATCCGACCATCGCTGATCTTTCGCTGTGCGGCTACCTGTACTGGCCCGAACAGATCGGCATGGACCTGACTGCCTATCCGAACATCGCGGCCTGGCTCGACCGCATCGCAGCCCT
Source organism: Parahoeflea halophila (assembly GCF_900220985.1). Taxonomy (GTDB): domain Bacteria; phylum Pseudomonadota; class Alphaproteobacteria; order Rhizobiales; family Rhizobiaceae; genus Hoeflea; species Hoeflea halophila. The sequence continues at coordinate 336,832 of NZ_OCPC01000004.1, read as the reverse complement.
GCCGGGCTACAAGAGACCCGAAGAGCTGATGCCGAGCGGGCAGGACCCCGCCACGGCGACCGCCTGACCCAAACACCAAACCCTGGAGATCACCGCAATGGTTGATGTATTTGTCTACGATCACGTCCGCACACCGCGGGGCCGCGGCAAGAAAGACGGAAGCCTGCACGAAGTGCCGTCGGTTCGGCTGGCCTCGCGTATGCTCGAAGCGCTGCGCGACCGCAACGGACTTGCCACTGAAAAGGTCGATGACATTGTCATGGGCTGTGTTGACGCCATCGGCGAAGCCGGCGGCGACATTGCCCGCGCGGCAACCTTCGAAGCCGGCTACGCCACCGAGGCCCCCGGTATCCAGATCAACCGGTTCTGTGCCTCTGGTCTCGATGCTATCAATTTCGGCACCGCCAAGATCGCCCAGGGTGCGGACGACATCGTCATCGCCGGCGGTGTGGAATCGATGTCGCGCATCGGCATCGGCGCCCAGGGCGGCGCCTGGTTCATGGATCCTTCCGTCAATATTCCCGCCTACTTCATGCCCCAGGGGATTTCGGCCGATCTGATCGCCACCAAGTACGGCTTCACCCGCGACGATGTCGACGCCTATGCGATGGAAAGCCAGAAGCGGGCTGCAAATGCCTGGGAGAAGGGTTACTTCAAGAACTCGGTTGTTCCGGTCAAGGACATCAACGGTCTGACCATTCTCGACCGTGATGAGCACATGCGTCCGGGCACGGACATGCAGGCGCTGGCGAGCCTCAACGCCTCCTTCGGCATGATGGCCGAGATGGGCGGTTTTGGCTCCGTCGCCATCCAGGCACATCCAGAGATCGAGAGCATCAACCATGTCCATCATGCCGGTAACTCTTCGGGTATCGTCGATGGCGCCGGCCTGGTGCTGCTCGGCTCCAAGCGCGGCGGCAAGACCATGGGTCTCGAGCCGCGTGCTCGGATCAAGGCATTCGCCAATATTGGTTCCGACCCGGCGTTGATGCTGACCGGCCCGGTCGATGTGACCGAGAAACTTCTCAAGCGCGCCAAGATGAAGATCGAGGACATCGACCTGTTCGAGCTCAACGAGGCCTTCGCCTCCGTCGTGCTCCGCTTCCAGCAGGCCTTCGACATCCCGTCCGACAAGATCAACGTCAATGGCGGCGCGATTGCCATGGGTCACCCGCTGGGTGCCACCGGCGCAATGATCCTCGGCACCGTGCTGGACGAACTTGAGCGCCGCGACCTCAACACCGCTCTCGTGACACTGTGCATCGGCGCAGGCATGGGCACCGCGACGATCATCGAACGCGTCTGATTTCCGGGAGAACCACAATGAGCAATGATATTTACACAGTAGACGTCGACAATGACGGCATCGCGCTGGTCACATGGGACATGGCTGACCGGTCGATGAACGTCTTCACCCAGGCAGCTCTCGAAGAGCTTGATGCGCTGGTTGACCGCTTTGTCGCCGATGACGCAGTCAAGGGCGTGGTCTTCACTTCCGGCAAGACGACCTTTTCCGGCGGCGCCGACCTGACCATGATGAAGACGATGCTGGCGGGCATGGCGGAAGAAAAGCGCACCAACCCGGACAATGCCCAGCAGATGCTGTTCGATCAGGTCGGCCGGATGAGCTGGCTCTACCGCAAGATCGAGACCTGCCGCAAGCCGTGGGTGTCTGCGATCAACGGCGTATGCATGGGTGGCGCTTTCGAATTGTCGCTCGCCTGCCACGGCCGCGTGGTGGCGGATTCGCCCTCGGTGAAACTGGCGCTGCCCGAAGTCAAGGTCGGTATCTTCCCGGGCGCCGGCGGAACCCAGCGGGTGCCGCGCCTGACCAATGCGCAGGACGCGCTGCAGATGATGACCACCGGCCAGTCGCTGACACCGGCCCGCGCCAAGGCCATGGGTCTGGTGCATGAAGTGGTCGAGCCGAAGAAGCTGATCTCGGCCGCCAAGGCAATGATCAAGAACGGCCTGTCGCCGGTCGCCCCCTGGGACGTCAAGGGCTTCAAGCTGCCCGGCGGCAAGATCTGGTCGGCCCAGGGCGCCCAGCTTTGGCCTGCGGCGTCTGCGATCCTGCGCCGTGAAACGCAGGACAACTACCCAGCCGCCAAGGCGATCCTGCAGAGCGTGTTCGAAGGCCTGCAGGTTCCCATCGACACCGGGCTGAAGATCGAGCAGCGCTATTTCAGCCATATCCTGCAGACACCCGAAGCCCAGTCGATGATCCGCTCTCTGTTTGTCTCACTGCAGGAAATCAACAAGGGCGCCCGCCGTCCCGAAGGCATCAAGCAGACCAAGTTCCGCAAGATTGGCGTCGTCGGCGCCGGCTTCATGGGCGCAGGCATTGCCTATGTCACAGCCAAGGCCGGCATTCCGGTTGTGCTGATCGACCGGGACATGGAAGCCGCCGCCAAGGGCAAGGCCTATTCCGAGGACCTTGTCAAAAAGGGTGTCCAGAAGGGCAAGACCACCAAGGAAGAGGGCGATAAGCTGTTGTCGCTGATCAGCCTGTCGACCGATCATGCCGACCTGGCCGATGCCGATCTGGTGATCGAAGCCGTGTTCGAGGACCGCGACGTCAAGAAGGCGGTGACGGAATCGATCGAAGAGCAGATCCGCCCGACCACGGTCTATGCCTCCAATACGTCGACATTGCCGATCACCGGTCTTGCCAAGAATTCGAAGCGTCCGAAGAACTTCATCGGCATTCACTTCTTCTCGCCGGTCGACAAGATGATGCTCGTCGAAATCATTCTTGGCCGCAAGACGTCGGACAAGGCACTGGCCGTCGCGCTCGACTATGTTGCCGCGATCAAGAAGACCCCGATCGTGGTCAACGACACGCGCGGCTTCTTCGTCAACCGCTGCGTGCTGCGCTACATGAACGAAAGCTACAACATGCTGGCCGAAGGCGTGCCGCCGGCAATGATCGAGAATGCCGCCAAGATGGCCGGCATGCCGGTCGGACCGCTTTCTCTCAATGACGAGGTTGCGATCGACCTGTCGCTGAAGATTGTCCGTGCCACTATAGCCGACCTTGGCGAAAAAGCCGTCGATCCACGTCATCTCGAGCTGGTTGAACGGATGGTCGAGAAGGAAGGCCGGCTTGGACGCAAGAACGGCAAGGGCTTTTACGACTATCCGGCAAAACCTGCCAAGAAGCACCTGTGGCCTGAACTCAAGACGCTCTATCCGCAGCAGGATCCAGCCAAGATTGACGTCCAGGAACTGCAGAACCGCTTCCTCGCGGCGATCGCACTCGAAGCGGCCCGTACGGTGGAAGAAGGCATCGTCACCGACCCGCGCGAGGCCGATATCGGCACGATCCTCGGCTTCGGCTTTGCCCCCTATACCGGCGGTGCACTGAGCTATATCGACACCATGGGCGCGAAGGCCTTTGTCGACATGTGCAAGGTGCTGGCGCGCAAGTACGGCAAGCAGTTCAAGGCACCGAAGCTGCTGGTCGAAATGGCCGAGAAGGGTGAGACCTTCTATGAGCGCTTCGACCCTTACCGGGAAGACAAGGCTGCGGCGTAAGCCCCGCAGCTACACCCCAGTTTTCAAGCGGGCCTTCGGGCCCGCTTTTTTGTTGTCAGGCTTTCGTGGCAATCAGCGTGTAGCACAGCGGCAGTGGCGCCTGATTGCCAACATAGACCTCGTAGTCGACCTCGCGGTTGGAACGCGGAAATCCGGTCAGTTCCGAAACTCGCAAACCCGCCTGCGCGCAGCCGGTGACGATGGCGCAACTGGCGATACGGTCGCAAGCGGGCGTGTCGGCTTGCAAGATAGCCAGAAAATTAACCCCGAAGACCCATGATGGAGGGCCAAATTGCCGTGACAGCCTTGCCGGAACAAGCTCCGGTCGGCACTGCTGGCCAAAGGGAGGCCCATCGCATGCATGTCATCGACTACTATTTTCATTGCGCATCTCCGTTCACCTATCTTGGCCATAACCTCCTGTGCGAGGTGGCAGAGCGGCACAAGGCGACGCTGAACTACAAGCCGGTCAATCTTGGTGCCTTGTGGGCCGTGTCTGGCGCCGTGCCTCCCGGCCAGCGCCCCCCTGTACGGCAAAGGCTGCGACTGATCGAGCTGCAACGACTCGCCGCCTGGCGCGGGCTGCCGATCAAGACCACGCCGCTGCACTGGCCGGTGGATGCCGCGCTTGCCGACAAGGTCATCATTGCTCTGGTCGAGACCGGTCATGATCCTCGCTACTTCGTGGGTAAGGTGCTCGCTGGTGTCTGGGCCAATGATGACAATATTGCCGATGAAACGGTTCTGACATCCTATCTTTCGCAGGTGGGGCTTGATGCACGGCCTGCGCTGCTTGATGCCAAGACCGACGAGATCGCCGCCATTCGCGAGCGCAACTCGCAGGACGCAATCGCTGCCGACGCCGTGGGTGTACCAACCTATGTGCTCAATGGCGAACCGTTCTGGGGGCAGGACCGGATTGAACTGCTCGAGCAGGCACTGAGCACCGGGCGCAACCCCATCCGCCCGCATTGAACAGGCGGAGCCGGCAGAGCCCGGTCAGCAGTGAGGATATTTTTCCTATTCGCCTTTACGTGACCGGTGCTGATCATGTAGAAAGCGTGATACGGGCTTGATTTTGGAAATGCCCGGCTTTTGTTCTGAACCGCGGGAACCCTCGACCATGCTCTCGCATGAACGCATCTGGTCAGCGCTCGACGCGCTTGCCGAACGTCACGGCCTGACGGCCTCGGGACTGGCCCGGCGCGCCGGGTTGGATCCGACTGCCTTCAACAAGTCCAAGCGGTCTGGCGCTGATGGGCGCCAGCGCTGGCCCTCGACGGAGTCCTTGTCCAAGGTGCTTGAGGCCACCGGTTCTTCGCTCGATGATTTCATGGGTCTTGTGCGCGGTGAACGCCCGGTGGCGGAGAACGGCTTTCCGGAAGGTGCCTTTCCTCCACAGACGGGTTCCATTCCACTGCTCGGATTTGCCCAGGCAGGTTCCGGCGGTTTCTTCGACGATGGCGGCTTTCCCGCAGGCCAGGGCTGGGACGTCGTTGATTTCCCTGCGCAACCCGCCGGACGACCCGGCGTCTACGCCCTTGAGGTGCAGGGCGAAAGCATGATGCCCCTCTACCGGGATGGCGATATTCTCATCGTCGAGCCGGGAGCGCAGATCAGGCGCGGGGACCGGGTGGTCGTGCGTTCACGCGAGGGCGAGGTAATGGCCAAGGTACTTAACCGCCAGACACCGCGCTCCATCGAGCTGATATCGCTCAACACCGACCACCCCAATCGCAGCTTCGATGTCAGCGAGATCGACTGGATCGCGCGCATCATCTGGGCCAGCCAGTAGACCAGCTCCATCAGGACGCAGCGGCTGAGCAGATTCGGCTTCATGGCCCTGCACGCCGCCTTTAGATCCATCACGGCTTTGAGGCTTGTGTGCCGCGATCGCGGTACCTATCTAGTGGACACATTCAGGAGAGAAACTGCCCATGACCGAACGTGTAACTGCCCATGACGCCTTGATCTATCTCATGGTCACGATGTCCGCTGTCGACAAGGCCATGAACGATGCGGAGATGGCGCGCATTGGCCGTTTGGTCACCTTCCTTCCCGTATTCGAGGGGTTTGACACGGAGCGGCTGATCGGGGTCACTCGCGCTGCTGCAGAGCTGCTCAAGGGTTCTGAAGGGCTCGACATCGTGCTCGAGGTTGTCCGCGACGCAGTACCGCCGAAATCCTACGACACGGCCTACGCTCTCGCCGTCGAGGTCGCCTCGGCCGACTACAACATCCAGCAGGAAGAAATCCGTCTGCTGCAGATGCTGCGCGACCGGCTGGGCCTGGACAAGCTCACCTGCGCGGCAATCGAACGCAGCGCCATAGCCCGGTTCAGGCGCATCTGATTACCCGGCCATATGCCCTGCGCTGTCGTGCCGCAGTCGTCTCACCGGATCGTGTTTCGCGCCTTGCGGTAAGCTATGGCATGAGAAGGCGGTCCCACGAAACGGAGATATGGAATGTCGCTGTTCGGCCTCTCTGAGCCGGTGATCCGGCTACTGGCCTTCTCCACGATCTTCATCACGCTTGCTGCCATCGAGCTTGCGGCTCCACGGCTTGAGCGCGACGAAATGCGCGGGGCACTCAAGTCACGGCGCTGGGTCACCAATCTGGCAATGGTGGTGCTGTCTTCGGTGGCGCTCCGGATCGTGTTTCCGCTGGCCGCGGTGGGAACAGCGCTATGGGCGCAGAGCAACGGGCTCGGGCTGTTTCCGATGCTCGGTCTTCCGGCATGGGTTGCAGGTATACTGGCATTCATCGTGCTCGATTTCGCGGTCTGGCTCGAACATGTGGTGAGCCACAAATGGCCGCTGCTGTGGCGCATCCACCGCATGCACCATGCCGATACGGGTTTCGATCTGACCACGGCGCTCAGGTTCCATCCGCTCGAGATCGTTCTGTCGATGATCTGGAAAGCCGCCGTTATCATCGCCCTGGGGGCGCCGCCGGTGGCGGTGCTGGTTTTCGAGATCGTGCTCAATGGCGCCGCCATGTTCAACCACGCCAACATCAAGCTGGCAAAGTCGGTGGACGCGGTCCTGCGGCTGGTCATCGTCACACCCGACATGCACCGGATTCACCATTCAACCGACCTACGCGAAACCGATTCCAACTACGGTTTCAACCTGGCGATATGGGACCGGCTGTTTTCGACCTACACGCAGGCACCGCGCCTGGGCAATACCGGCATCGAGATCGGGCTTGCGGAATGGCGCGACAGCCGTACCGCCGGGCTCGTCTGGACGCTGGTCCTGCCCTTCCGGTTTCCGCCGAAGCCGCGACCACCGCGAAAACCCGATCAATAGAGCCCGTTGGGGAACCAACGCAGATAAAGTTCGGTGAAGCGGCCGTTTCTGCTGAGCGCGGAGAGCGCATGGTCGAAAGCCTGGCTCAGTGGCGCATTGCGCCGCCGCACAGCAATGGCCAGTCCTTCGCCGAGATGGGCCTGGGAGACATAGGGGCCGTCAAGAAAACGGCAGCAGCCCTGTGCCGACTGGCTTGAAAGCCAGAAGGACAATTGCAGGCCGTCGCCGAACACGGCATCTATGCTGCCGGCCTTGAGGGCGTCGAACATCCATTGGGGCCGTGAAAAAGTTACCGGTTTCAGCTCCAAAAACCAGTCGCGCAACATGGCTTCGTGCGCCGTGCCGCCGAGCACGCCGACCCGCCTGCCGGCCAGCGCCTTGGCATTGTCGAGTTCGCGAACCGTTTCACTCTTGACGGCGAAGCGGGCGGGTAAAGTCAGATAGGGGCGCGTGAAGCGAAAGTCGTTGCGGCTTTCGGCAGTGATCGCCAGGCCTGATATCAAGGCCTCGGCCTGGCCATTTGATAATGCGCTTTCCAGCTCTCCCCAAGGGAGCGCCTGGATCTGACAGCGAGGCAGCATGTCGAGTTCATCACAGATGGCGCGCGCCAGGTCGATGTGAAACCCGGTGAGATGACCGGTCTGATCGAGAAAACTGAAGGGCGGAAAATCCACCGTGGTGACGAACCGAATGCGGCTGTAGGCTGTCAGGTCGGGTACAGGTATGCGCTCTCGCGGATCGGTGTAGTTGGGCACAAGCATTTCGCCTGCGCCCGCCAGTGGCAGAGCGGCCGCAAAAAAAACAACCAATGCGCAAGTTATACGCGAAATACCCTTGAATACTAGGGGTACAATCCTGCGCGCTTCCACTACCATAGATTTATCATCCCGCTGCAACCGTCATGTGTTTATCAGAGTCATGGCCCCAAACAAAAGCACAGAACACCGCTTTGCCGGTTTCAGCGAACCGGAGATGACTGCAAACCGCACAACAAGTTTCCGCAATACACACGGCACACCGCTTTCGCGAGGTCCTCCACCGGCGGCACGAAGTTCGGAAGCGCGCTTTTTTCTCAAGTGCGGCATCGGAAAACCGCAGGTCAGTGCCGCAGCAGCAGCCGCAAAGGTCAATGCCACTTCGATCGAGAAGGAGCTGATCGCGGAAGGCGTGATTGATTCCGAGCTCTATTACTGCTGGCTGGCGGGTGAGCTTGGGCTTCCCTATCTCAGCGAGATCGATCCCGATCAGGTGGTGCGGCTGCGGTCAGTGGATGTGCTGCTGCACCGGGACGGACCGTTACGGTTGTCACGCGCGGGTAGACAGGTCACCGTCATCGTTCCCGAAGCAAGAAGCCTCGGAGAGGACAAAGCCCGTTTCGCCAGCACGCCCGCATTGCGCGACCAGCTTGTGGTCGCCTCGCCGGCAACCATCCGACGCGCCGTCTGGCAGACAGGCGCCTCCGACCGCGTGCGAAAGATCACCTTCGAGCTGGATCAGGATCAGCAGGATGCAAGTGCGCGCCGTGTCCTGACCGGTCCCCAGGGCTTCGTTCTGGCCTTGGCAGTCTACCTTTCGGCCACCGGGTTCATGCTCTGGCCGTTCCTGGCCTTCACCGTGCTGCATGTCATCCTGACCATGTTCTTTTCCGGTGGTATCCTGCTCCGCCTGGCCGCACTGCTGGCTGCAGGCTTCAAGCCCGCCCGAAAGCCGGTAGCAAAGCCGTGGGAGAGACGCAGCCTGCCCGTCTACACGGTGCTGATTGCCTTGCATGACGAGGCCGAAATGGTGCCGGCACTGGTTTCACGAATGTCCGCCCTGCGCTGGCCCAGGAGCCTGCTGGATGTCAAATATGTCTGCGAGGCTGATGACTCAGCGACCATCCAGGCTCTGCTGGAGCAGAAACTGGGTCCGCATTGCGAGATCTTGCGCATCCCGGATTTCGGTCCGCGCACCAAGCCGAAAGCCCTGCAATACGCGCTGCAGGGCGCGCGCGGTTCGCTGGTCGCGGTCTATGACGCGGAGGACAAGCCCGCTCCGGGACAATTGCTTGAAGCCTGGGCGGCCTTTCGTGACGGCGACTCCCGGCTCGGCTGCGTCCAGGCCCCGCTGGCGATCGCAAACATGCGGACAAGCTGGATTTCCGGGCTGTTCGCGCTCGAATACAGCGGCCTGTTCCGGGTTCTCATCCCGTTTCTGGCGCGAACCCGCATGCCAATCCCGCTGGGCGGCACTTCCAACCATTTTCGGCGAGCGGCGCTGGAATCGGTTGGCGGCTGGGATCCGCACAATGTGACGGAAGATGCAGACCTCGGGCTACGGCTGTATGCGCGCGGTTACCGGACCGGCACGCTCAAAAGCGCCACGGTCGAGTCCGCTCCGACCACACTCGGCGTATGGACCCGCCAGCGCACCCGCTGGCTCAAGGGCTGGGCCCAGACCTGGCTGGTGGCCATGCGCAGGCCCGGCCGTACTATGAGAGCACTGGGGATGCCGGGGTTCGCGATCTTTCAGCTGATGATTGCCGGCATGCTGGTGTCCGCACTTGCCCATCCGCTGATGTTCGTGTTCATCGGCTTCACCCTGGCCTGGCTGGCAGGCGCTTCGTCCGCGTCCGTTTCGACTTTGCACAGCGCACTGGTGTGGATCGACCTCGCCAATATCGGTGGCAGCTATCTCATATTTATTGCCATGGGATGGCGCGGCTTTACCAGCCACGAACAGGCCAGAATGAAAGTGCCGTGGTTCTTTCTGACACCTGCCTACTGGTTCATGATGTCATTGGCTGGCTGGCGGGCCCTGGGGCAGCTCATGTCGAACACGCATCTGTGGGAGAAGACGCCGCATGCTGCCACACCGGAATGGGCAGCACTCACAAAAACCACTGGCATAAAAAAGGATACGCCGGGCATGGAGCGGGTGAAGGGAATCGAACCCTCGTCTTAAGCTTGGGAAGCTTCTGCTCTACCATTGAGCTACACCCGCGAGAGCCGAAAAGAGCAATGGCGCTGATCCGGAGCGCTGTCAAGCCGCATTGCCTGCCAAGACCGGGTTGACTGGATGTGGGACCGACCTCATATGGATGGCGCCACGCTTCAACCAAATGACGGCCCATGAACCAGCTGAAATCCGTTCTTTCCTCACGCCGCTTTGAAAACGTCATCACCGTTCTGATCGTTATCAACGCGATCACGCTAGGGCTCGAGACCGTGCCGGAAGCGGTGCGGATGTTTGGTGGACTGCTGACGGTTCTAGACCGGCTCATTCTTGGCGTCTTTGTTGTTGAAGTGGCCGCACGGCTGCTGGCCTGGCGATTGGATTTCTTCCGTGATCCCTGGCGGATCTTCGACCTGGTCGTGGTTGGCGTGGCGCTCGTCCCGGCCACCGGCGGGCTTTCGGTACTGCGCGCTCTGCGCATCCTCAGAGTATTGAGGATCATCAGCATGGTCCCGTCACTCAAGCGCGTGGTCGGCGGTCTGGTCAGCGCCCTGCCTGGCATGGGCTCGATCATGCTGCTCCTGACGCTTGTGTTCTACGTTTTCTCGGTGATGGCGACCAAGCTTTATGGTGACAGTTTTCCCGAGTGGTTCGGCTCGATCCCGGCTTCAGCCTATTCGCTGTTTCAGGTCATGACGCTGGAGAGCTGGTCAATGGGCATTGTCCGCCCGGTGATGGAAGTCTACCCGATGGCCTGGGCGTTTTTCATTCCGTTCATTGCCAGCACCACGTTCACGGTGCTCAACCTGTTCATCGGCATCATCGTCTCGGCCATGCAGGAGGAACACGACGCAGAGGCCTCGGCTGACCGCGAGGCGATCGCGTCGGACCAGACCGCGATGCTCAAGGAGCTGAAAGCGATCCGCAAGGACCTCAACGAGCTCAAGGCGATGCAGGCAGATGCCGCGCGGCCGTCCTGATCAGGCAAGTCCGGAAGTCGCGACGCCTGCTCAGGCTCGAAAATGCTTGGACAGTTTCAGGCCCTGGGCCTGATAGTTCGAGCCCAGACCCGATCCATAAAGGGCAGCGGGGCGCTCCAGCATCTTCTCGTAAATCAGGCGCCCGACGATCTGACCGTGTTCGAGAATAAAGGGAACCTCGTGGCTGCGTACTTCGAGTACAGCCCGGCTTCCAGCACCGCCCGCTTCGCTGTGACCGAAGCCGGGATCGAAGAAACCGGCATAATGCACCCGGAACTCACCGACCAGCGGATCGAACGGGGTCATCTCCGCGGCATATAGTGGCGGCACATGCACCGACTCCCGGCTTACCAGAATATAGAACTCGTCGGGATCGAGGATCAGATCGGCGGATCCGCGATTGTACAGCGGCTCCCAAAAATCGAACACCTCTTGGGCCGCGCGCTTGTCGACGTCGACAACTGCGGTGTGATGTTTGCCGCGATAACCGATCAGCCCATCATCGCCCTGCCCCATCAGGTCGATCGACAGCGCAATGCCGCCGCCCGAGACATTCGGAGTTTCGGACGCAACCAGCATTTCGGCGGTGTGAAGCGCCGACAGCTCATCCTCGCCCAGCACGGCATGGCCCTTGCGAAAGCGGATCTGCGACAGGCGTGAACCGGTGCGCGCCACGATCGGAAACGTTCGCGGGCTGACCTCGAGCCAGAGCGGCCCGGTATAACCCGGCGCGATCTTGTCGAATTCCTGGCCGTGATCAGTCATGACGCGGGTAAAGATGTCCAGCCGCCCGGTCGAGCTTTTCGGGTTTGCCGAAGCGGAGATCTCCGACGGCAGATCGAGGCTTTCGAGCAAGGGGACGATGTAGACGCAACCGGTCTCCAGCACGGCGCCGGCCGAAAGATCGATCTCATGCATGCTCAGCCGCTTGAGCTTGTCTTCAACCGTGGCTGTTGGGCCGGGCAGGAAACTGGCGCGCACCCGGTAAGCCCTTGCGCCCAGCCTCAGGTCAAGGCTCGCAGGCTGGATCTGATCGGCATCAAGAGGCCGGCCGGAGACAAGCCTTGCCGCATCAAAGAGCGCCTGAATCGCGCTGTCGGAGAGAATACCCTCTGCCAAGATCTCAATGCTCCAAATTGCCTGATGCCTTGATGACAAGGCGAAGCGATTGACGCAAGCGGCGGAACCGCTTAAAAGCGCGGTTATCCCGTGGTGATTTGGCCGACCGGCTTGCAGCCACGTTAAACAAGTCGCTAAAATGGTCGGGTTGCAAAACCGGCTGGCGACTTCGCAAGCCGGTATTTTTGTGTGTGGACCAGGATCATGACAAGCACCCGACACCTCCGCCCCGCGACCCAGCTCGTGCATGGCGGCACCAGCCGTTCAGGATTTGGCGAGACCTCCGAAGCGATCTTTCTGACCCAGGGCTTCGTCTATGACAGCGCCGAAGCCGCGGAAGCGAGGTTCAAGGGCGAAGATCCGGGTTTCATCTATTCGCGCTATGCCAATCCGACCAACGACATGTTCGAAAAGCGCATGTGCGCGATGGAAGGTGCGGAAGATGCGCGCGCCACCGCCTCGGGCATGGCGGCGATCTCGGCAGCGCTGCTGTGCCAGCTCAAGGCGGGCGACCACGTTGTTTCCGCCCGCGCACTGTTCGGCTCCTGCCGCTGGGTCGTCGAAACGCTGTTGCCCCGCTACGGCGTTGAATCAACTCTCGTCGACGGCCGCGACCTGACCAATTTCGAGGCCGCTATCCGGCCTAATACCAAAGTGTTTTTCCTCGAAAGCCCGACCAACCCGACACTTGAGGTGGTCGATATCGCCGGGGTTGCCAAGCTCGCCAATCAGATCGGCGCCAAGCTTGTGGTCGACAACGTGTTTGCCACGCCGTTGATGCAGAAGCCGTTCGAACTTGGCGCCCATATTGTGGCCTATTCGGCGACCAAGCATATTGACGGTCAGGGCCGCTGCCTGGGCGGGGTAATCCTGTCGGACAAGGACTGGATCGACGAGAACCTGCACGACTATTTCCGGCACACCGGCCCGTCACTGTCGCCCTTCAATGCATGGACGCTGCTCAAGGGTCTGGAAACTCTGCCGCTGAGGGTGCGCCAGCAGACCGAAAACGCGACCAAGGTAGCTGACTTCCTCGCAGACCACCCGGCGATTACGCGGGTAATCTATCCCGGCCGCGCCGACCATCCGCAGGCGGAGATCTGTGCCCGGCAAATGAAGGGCGGCTCGACACTGGTCGCTCTGGAACTCAAGGGCGGCAAACCGGCAGCGTTCGCGATGCAGAACAAGCTCGAGGTGATCAAGCTCTCAAACAATCTTGGAGATACCAAAAGCCTGATCACACATCCGGCCACCACCACGCACAAGAATCTTGCCGAAGAAGCCCGTGCCGAACTCGGCATCGGGCCCGGCGTGTTGCGTCTTTCGATGGGGATCGAAGACGCCGACGATCTCATCGAGGATCTCGATCACGCGCTCTCAGGTCTCTAGGCTAGCACTAGTTCGGGAACTCAGCCCGCGCCTGCACGACCCGCGAGATCGCGGTGTAAAGGCAGATGACGGTGAACACCCAGGCTACCGGCGCAAACCAGGCCGGCCAGAGGCAGAAAATTGCGAACACGATATAGGTCTCGCTGGCTTCGGCGAGACCGGTGGTGAAATAGATCGACTTGACGCCGCGCGCCGTGGTGCTGAGCCCACGTTTTTCGGCGACCACGGCATAGGCGAGGAAACTCGCACCATTGACGTAAAACGAGAAGATCAAGGCAGCACCGGCCAAGGCATTGGCAGCGGGATCGTAGACAACGAAGGCCAGTGGCACCGCACCGTAAAACACGAAATCAAGCGTGATATCGAGATAACCGCCGAAATCGGTCGGACGGCTTGCTCGAGCCACCGAACCATCCAATCCGTCGCAAATCCGGCTGATTACAATCAACACCAGCGCCACGAGCATGTATCCCGCCGTGACCAGCCCCGCCGCTGCAAGACCCACAAGGCAGGCAAAGACCGTGACGTAATTGGCTTTCACGCCCTGTGCGGCCAACCAGGCTCCGATCCGGTCCAGAGGCGGCTGGATAAACTTGCGGGCGGTCCCGTCCATCATGGTGTCATTTTCCTTTTTGCCGCATGTGATAGCGCGGCCGGTTCCGTACGTCACCTCCGGCGCAGGCTTGAGGTCATCACATTCATGTCACGGCAAACCGCATTTCCGTGAGTTTTGGTTGCGCTGCAACGCTTGACGCGGGGACCTCTCTGTAGAATGAGTGTCGCAAGGAGTGACTGATGTATCGTGCAGTAACACGTGAAATAGAAGTGACGGTGGAACCCTACTATCTCGAGGACCAATCGGACCCCGAGGACGGGCGTTATGTTTGGGGTTACCGTATTGTCATCGTCAACAATTCCGAAGAGATCGTGCAGCTGCAAAGCCGGCATTGGAAGATCACCGACGAGAACGGCATCGTCGACGAAGTTCGCGGAGCTGGAGTGGTCGGCGAACAGCCAGTGCTTGGCCCCGGCGATACCTATGAATACTCCTCTGGCTGCCCGCTGGACACACCGTCCGGCGTCATGGTCGGCACTTACCAAATGCAATCTGCCGCGGGCGAATTGTTCGATGTCGAGATCCCGGCCTTTTCGCTGGACCTACCGGGCATGGCAAGAACACTGAATTGACCGCCTTCGCCGAATTCCGCCCGGTGATGCTGGTCACCGGCCTGCTGGTGGCGACGCTGGGCTTTGCCATGCTTCTGCCTGCGCTGGTCGATATCGCCGCTGACAATGACGACTGGATGATCTTTGCCAGCTCCGGCACGATAACGATGCTGGTGGGGCTTGCTCTGTTTGCTGCCAATCGCGGCATCCCCAAGGGTCTCTCGACACGCCAGGCAATGCTGATGACGGTGGTGTCATGGGTGACGCTGATTGCGTTCGGGGCGCTGCCGTTCCAGTGGTCAGGTGTCGTGCCAAGCTACACCGACGCATTTTTCGAATCGATGTCCGGCCTGACCACCACCGGCGCCACGGTGATCACCGGCCTTGACTACGCACCACCGGGCATCCTGTTCTGGCGCGGGTTGCTGCAATGGCTTGGCGGACTGGGGATCATCGTCATGGCGATTGCCGTGCTGCCGATGCTGCAGATCGGCGGCATGCAGCTCTTCAAGGCGGAAGCTTTCGACACGGCTGAAAAAATCCTGCCACGGGCGACGCAGATCTCGACTTCGATCACACTCGTCTTCATCGCCATGACCGGCATCTGCGCCGTCGCTTACATGGCCGTCGGCATGGCGGCGGATGATGCGCTGATCCATGCGATGACCACTGTGGCCACCGGTGGATTTTCAACCAAGGATGCCTCGATAGGACATTTCCAGAACGCCGGCGTGGAATGGATCGCGGTCGTGTTCATGGTACTGGGGTCGATTCCCTTCATCCTCTACGTACAAATGCTTCAGGGGCGGTTCCGCCCGATCATCCGGGACGAGCAGGTCAAGGCCTTTATGAGCTTTCTCGGCGTAGCCGTTGTTGCCGGCTGGATGATGGCGCATTTCAGCGGGAACCATATCGGGCTAGAGGGGCTGCGGCATTCCGCCTTCAACGTGATCTCAATCGTGACCGGCACCGGCTACGCCTCAACCGACTATGGCCTGTGGGGGCCGCATGCAGTGGGGTTCTTTTTCATCATCATGTTTGTCGGCGGTTGTGCCGGCTCCACTTCCTGCGGCATCAAGATCTTCAGGTTCCAGGTGCTGATCGAGGGCGTGCGTCAGCACGTTTCCCAGGTGATGTACCCGCATGGCGTGTTTCGCGCTCACTTCAACGGCAAACCGATCCAGGACCGCGTCATTGCCTCGGTGATGAGCTTCTTCTTCCTGTTCATGGCGTCTTTCGTGGTGCTTTCGATCCTGCTCAGGCTGACCGGACTCGATACGCTCAGTTCGCTCTCAGGCGCCGGAACAGCGCTTTCCAATGTCGGCCCCGGACTGGGCGACATCATCGGCCCGGCGGGCAATTTCCAGTCGCTTAGCGACATCCAGAAATGGCTGCTTTCGGCCGGCATGCTGCTGGGACGGCTGGAGCTGTTTACGGTGCTGGTGCTGTTCCTGCCGCGCTTCTGGCGCTCCTGACCGCAATCAGGCCCGCTGTGCCATGGGCCGCCTGCCGTAGATGAAAGAGAAGGCACGGGCGATGTCATCGCCGATGCCGACAAGGGCAGGCACAAGGAACAGGACCAGCAATGTGGTCATGGCCAGGCCGAAGACGATGGTGATCGCCATCGGTAACAGGAACTGTGCCTGCAGGCTGGTCTCATAAAGCAGAGGCAGCAACCCGCCGATGGTGGTCAGCGAGGTCAGCAATACCGCGCGCAGACGGTCACGACTGGCGCCAACCGCAGCCTGGGCGAGTGTGTCGCCTTCAGCGCGGCGCTCCTCAAGCCGGGCAACCAGGATGATGGAATCGTTGACCAGAATTCCCGCCAGGCCCAACAGGCCGATGAAGGAAAGGATGGTCAGCTGATAACCGAGCAGCCAGTGGCCGAAGATTGCACCGACAATGCCGAACGGGATGATCAGGAGCACCGCGATGGGTCGCCAGTAGCTGGCGAACACCCAGGCGAGAATGATGTAGATCACGCTGAGTGCCACGGCGACGCCGATCTGCAGGTCGCTGAAGGCGGCCTCCTGTTCTTCCGACCGGCCGCCAAATGTGTAGCTGACCCCGTGGCGTGCTGCGATCAGATCGAGATCGCCGCTGGTCGTCAGTTGCTCGACCACCGCACCCGTGGTGGTGACGGCGGGATCGAGGTCGCCGGTCACGGAGATCGTGCTCTTTCCGTCGCGGCGCTGAATGGCGGAGAAGCCCTGCCGCTCGGTCATGTCGACCACTTCCGCCAAGGGCACGAAGGTGCCACCAGGGCTTCTGAGTTCGAAATCACGCAGGGCCTGAGACCCGGGAGAGGCTGGCTCTTGTACCAGCCGCACGGTGACCTCGTCATCGGCACGCGGAAACCGGAACGGAACCGATCCGTCAAAGGCATTGCGGATCTGTCTTCCGACATCCTCGATGGAAAAGCCCAGCGCCGCGCCCTGGGGCGTCAATTGCATGACAAGTTCCGGCTTGCCCCAGGGCAGGTTGTCATCCAGCCCGGTGACGCCATTGATGCCTGACAGCAGAGCCACCACATCAGCGGCCGCCGTCTTCAATGCCGCCACACGCTCACCCTGCAGCCTGACTTCGATGTCCCGGCCCGGAGGCCCGCCGCGGAATTGCGCCACGGCAAAGCGGGTAATTCCGGCGATATCGGGCGCGGCCTTGCGCCAGGCATTGACAATATCAGGCGTGCGCACGTCGCGCTCTTCGGATGTGGTCAGCTGCACCTTGATACGTGCCGTGGTGCTGCCGCTGCGGCCCGAGGCGCCGAAAGTGGTGAAGACCGCCTTGATCGAGGAAGTTCCATTCCCCGACAGGGCCCTGTCAGCCTCCCGGAGGGCCTTTTCATGTGCTGCAATAGCATTGAGTGCAATCTCATCCGGCAGACCGGCGTTGAAGATGATGGTGCCGGAGATATTTTCGGCTTCAGGCGATGGGAAGAAAACGAACTCGACGCGCCCGGAGCGGGACAGGCCGATGGCAAGCACCATGACCATGGCAATGGCTATTGAAAGCGTGACATAGCGCCAGTTCCAGGCGAGCTGCACCAGCCTGTTGAAGCCGCCATCACGGAAGCGGTCGAAACCGTAGTCGAAGGCACGGCGGAAGCGGCTTTCGCCAGCCTCTTCAGGCCGTCCCCCTGCCCGGCCCTGGCGACGGCGCAAGGCAAGAAGAGCCCATTCCATAAAGGTCGCCATGGCCAGTGAGACCGCCACCATCAGCGCCATCCGGCCTGCCTGCGGAAGTTCAGCGAAGTTCCGTGCGGCAGCACGCAGGTCGGTGTCACTTGCTCCCAGAGCCAGATCCGCGGCCAGACGCCCCGACACACTGGTGAGAAACACCATAAGCACAAGTGCGATCAGGAACTGGCGCCACCAGGACCAGCCCGGCGGGCTGCGCCCGGACAGGGAGTTGGCAAGGTGCCCGGGCAGGACCAGGAAACATTCAAGAAGGCTCGAAACCAGCACCGCGATCACCACCACCGGCAGCACCGCCATCATCTGGCCGATGGTGTCGCCGATGATCAGGATCGGCGCAAAGGCCGCAAGCGTTGTCGACATGGCGGCAATCACCGGGGTGAACATCATGCCGACACCGTTTTCCGCCGCCGTATACGGATCGTCGCCCATCTGCAGCCGCGTGGCCGTGTGCTCGCCGACGACGATGGCATCGTCAACGATGATGCCGAGCATCATGATCAGCGAGAACAGCGAGATCATGTTGATGGTCTGACCAAAGGCATACATGAAGCCGATGGTCGCCAGCATCGCGACGGGTATGCCTGCCGCAACCCAGAAGGCAATGCGGGCATTGAGAAACAGGAACAGGATCGCGACAACAACAAGCAGGCCGCCAAGCCCGTTCTTGACCAACAGCCAAATCCGCGCCGCCAGCGCATCCGAGGCAACTTCGTAGGTTGCTATTTCGACGCCCGGCGGCAATTGCGGGGTGATCTCGTCTATATAGCTTGAGAGGATCGACGCGGTCTCGAGCGTGTCGGCCGTCGGCGCGCGGCGGACATCAAGTTCGATTGCAGGCGAGCCGCTGGCGAGACCGCGGATGTCGTCGGCATCAAATCCATCAGTGATGGTGGCAATGTCGCCAAGCAGGACCTTCTCGCCGCTGGGGAAGGATTTGACCTCGATATCGGCAAGTTCGCGCGCGCCTTGCGCTTCTGCGAGCGTTCTAAGCTGCCGGTCGACGGCACCCTCGACCGTGCCTGAGGGCAGGTCGCGGCTGTTGGCAGCGATGGCCGAAGACACATCGGAGATCTTCATGTCCAAGCGCCGCAATTCAATCTCCGGCACCTCGACGCGGATCTCGGCGCTGCGCAGGCCGGTGAAGTCGATCTTGTCGATGCCGCGATCAATCAGGTCGTCTCGAATGCGCTTGGCCCAGGCACGCTTGACCACCTCATCGGCATCGCCGAACACGGCGAGCTTGGCAACGGTATCGAAGAAAACGGATCTCGTGATGGTCGGATCTTCACTGTCTTCGGGCAGGTTGCCGACCGCCTTGACCGCCGTTTCCACGTCGGTCATCGCCTGGGTCATGTCTGTGCCATCGGCAAATTCGAGCCGGATACTGGCCGAGCCTTCCGAGGCGGTCGACGTCATGCGATCGACACCCGAGACGTAGCGGACTTCGGGCTCGACCAGAGACAGAATGTTGGTCTCGACATCCTCCGCGCTGGCGCCAGACCATGCAACCCCGATGGTGATCGCCGGTCGGTCGATGGTGGGGAAGAACTGGGTGTTGATGCGCGCAATCGAATAGGCGCCGAAGAGGATCATCAGCACCATCAGGAGATTGGCCGCGTTTGGATGGCGGATGAAGGTGCTGACCAGACCACCGCCAGCGAGCAATCCTCGGCCCGGCGCTTCGCGCACGCTCATTGAGCAACATCCGGGGTTTCTCCGTTGGCAGAGAGTGCGTCCGATGGCGCTTGTTCGTCAGAGGGCTGGCGCACGCTGACCCCTTCCGAAGCCTCGGTCAGCCGGGTGACGAGAACCTTGTCGCCGGCGTTCAGGTCCCCGTCGAGGATGGCATCCTCGCCATCCCAGGCGATCAGCCGCACGTCCCGCCGCTCAAGCTTGCCGTCCACCACCACGAAAACATGATCGGAATTGCGCACCGCGGTCTCGGGCAGGCGGAAGGTTTCGGGCCAGATCCGGTCCGGCACGGTGAGCGAAACAAACGCACCGGGGCGCAACCGCACCGGGTTATCTGCTTCGCCGATGCGGGCAAAGACCTCGACGCCGCCACGCTCAGCAGTCACGCGGGCACCGATCCGGTCGATGGTTGCGGGCCATGTGTAATTGGTGCCGCCGACCGTCCAGCTCAGATCGACCCCGCGGCCAATCAAGGGGTCGGCATCCGTCGCCATGCGCCCATACTGAGCATTGGTCAGTGTGAATTTCACATCAAGAGCAGTATCGTCATAGATCGAAGCCACTACCTCGTTGGCGTTGACCGAGCGCCCCGTTTCGACCGTTTCGTCAGAAATGATGCCGTCGAACGGGGCGACGAGCGCAGTTTCCTGCAACTTGCGCTCGGCTTCTCGGACTTTCCATTCCAGCCGTTCGGCATTGGCTTCCTGCTGGCTACGCTGGGCTTCGGCGATGAGGATATTGCTGCGGCGCTGGCTCGATGCCTGTTCGCGCTGGGAGACGACCAGGCGCCTTGCATCGACTTCCTTGTCGGTCAAAGCGCCGGTTTGCGAGAGCGACAGCGCCCGCTCGAGATCAGCCCGACCGAGCTCCAGCTGGACGTCTGCCGCTTCCAGCTGCTCGCGTTCGGACGCCAGCCGCGCATCTATCTCGGCGATTGCGGCACGGGTGGAGGCGAGATTTGCGCGCGCTTCCACCAGCGCCCCCTCATAGGCAAAGGGATCCACGCGCAGCAGCAACGAGCCCCGGGTAACACGCCGTCCGGCGTCAAGATCAGGATGGATCTCGACCACGTCGCCGCTCACGGCAACGCGCAGATCGACGTCGCGACCGGTCTCGACCTGGCCGTAAAGCCGGATATCCGGCCGGTTGTCGGCGCGCTCGGCGGTGGCCGTCTCGACAGTGTAGACCAAAGGCGTGAAGGCGCGCGGCGTGCGTTCCTTCTTCGACGCCACCAGGCGCTCCATTGCAACCCAGGCCCCGGCAAGCACGAGCGCCATCAGCGCGAACTGCACCAACGGCCGCAGAAACCGGCTGCGTACCGACGCAGCTTGGCCGCGCGGGGTCCGGGCCGGTACATCCAAGCGACTGTCTGCCTTGTCGAGCATTGCGTTTCTCCGTTGGCAAACAGGTAACGCAACGACGGTGCGTGGCAAATTAAAGTTTCGTCATGTTCCTGCGGAAAGCAGCTTAGCGCCGGATTTCGGCGGGATCAAAACGATAGGCCGTCGAGCAGAATTCGCACTGCACGGTAATCACGCCGTCTTCCACGCTGTCGGTGATCTCTTCGTCGGAAAAACCGCTGAGGACCTCGCCTAGCCGTTCACGCGAACAGCTGCACTTGTCGAACACGGGAACCGGCGGATAGGTCCGCGCGCCACGCTCGTGAAACAACCGGTAGAGCAGCCGCTCGGCACCAACCTCTGGGTCTGTCAGTTCGCCGGGTTCGACGCTGCTGACGAGCACCTTCGCCTCGGTCCAGCTGTCGTCCTCGTTGTGGATCGCGCCCTCGTGGCCTTCCGGCGCATCTCCGCCGGGAAGATCGGGGTGGCGCATCCGTTCCGGTGCCTGGGGCAGAAACTGGGCTACAATACCGCCGGCACGCCAACTGTGACGCGGTTTGCCTTCCTCGTCGCGGTCGATCAGTTCGGCCACGGCGAGACGGACCACCGTCGGGATCTGTTCTGACTGGCGGAAATAGGTTTCGGCCATGGCTTCCAGCGTATCACCCTTCATCTCGACGATGCCCTGGTAGCGTTGCATGTACTCGCCCTGGTCGATGGTGAATGCGAGAATTCCGTTGCCGAGCAGTTCGGCGGGGCTCGTGGCGCCCGACGCCTGTGCTTCGGCAAGACGTTGCTCGTCAAAGCGGGCATAGGCACGCAGGTTTCCCGGCGTGGTGAAATCAGCAACAACCAGGTCCACGGGGCCATCGCCCTTGGTCTGGACAATGAGCTTGCCCTCGAACTTGAGCGAGGTGCCAAGCAGCACCGTCAGGGCAATGGCCTCGGCGAGCAGCCGGGCGACCGGTTCGGGATAGGAGTGGCGCCCCAGGATTGCGTCGATCATCGGACCGAGCTGCACGGTGCGGCCACGCACGTCGAGCCCATCCACATCGAACGGCAAGACGCGGTCGTCTCCGGCGAAGGCGATTTCACCGTGGGTTTGGATGTCGGTTTCCATCATAAATTCCGATTGTTCGTTGCGACACAGCCCGCCATCAGACAGCAAGGTCCGGTCCGGCTGCACATCTCAAAACGAGCATATAGGCACGAAGAACGGCAAGTGCCAGAGGCGTTACAATACGCCCATGCACCAGCGCATGACAGCCTTCTGGGCATGCAGGCGATTTTCAGCCTCATCAAACACCACCGATTGCGGTCCGTCCATCACCTCATTGGTGACTTCCTCGCCACGATGCGCCGGCAGGCAATGCATGAACAGCGCATCCGGATTGGCCTTGGCCATGAGCTCCTCATTCACCTGGTAAGGCAAGAACACGTTGTGGCCACGCGCCTTGTGCTCCTGGTTCATCGAGACCCAGGTGTCGGTGATCACGCAATCCGCGCCCTTGACCGCGCGGTCCGGATCGGCGCTGATATCGATCTCGGCGCCCTGCTTGCGCGCCCACTCGACAAACCTGGCGTCTGGCTCCGAGCCCTCCGGCGTTGCGATCCGCATGCGGTAGCCGAACTGGGCCGCGCCCTCGATGAGCGAATGCAGCACGTTGTTGCCGTCGCCGGTCCAGGCCAGCGTCTTGCCCTTGATCGGGCCGCGATGTTCCTCGAAGGTCAGGATGTCAGCCATGATCTGGCAGGGGTGGGTGTCGTCGGTAAGTGCATTGATGACCGGCACCGTGGCGTGTTCGGCAAGTTCGAGCATGCGCTCATGATCAAGTGTACGGATCATGATCAGGTCGACATAGCGTGAGAGCACCTTGGCCGTGTCGGCAATGGTCTCGGCCCTTCCAAGCTGCATTTCGGTGCCTGACAGGAAAAGCGTCTCGCCGCCGAGCTGGCGCATGCCGACGTCGAACGACACGCGGGTGCGGGTCGACGGTTTTTCGAAAATCATGGCCAACATCTTGCCCGCGAGCGGGCGATCCGCTTCGGTGGCAGTCTTCGCCGTACGCGCCGCGTCCATGATGGTGCGCAAATCCGCCGCGCTGACAGCGGCGAGATCGAGAAAATGGCGGTTGCCGGCGGATGTAGTCTTGGTCATGTAATCCAGTCCGTTCAGTTGGCGGTGCCGCTTCGTGACAACAAGTCGAGCGCGGCCTCTGTTCTGGAAATTGCTTCGCGGGCTTCTTCGGCGGTGACGATCAATGGCGGCAACAGACGGACAACATTATCTCCGGCAGGGACTGCCAGCAGGTGTTCATTGCGCATTGCCTGCACCAGATCCGCATTCGACTTTGCGCATTTGATGCCGAGCATCAGGCCCGTGCCCCGCACTTCGGAGATCAGATCGGGATAGCGATCCTTGAGCGAGGCCAGACCCTGGCGCAGCACCAGGGCAACATCGTTGACGTGGGTGAGAAAGCCTTCATCGAGAATGATGTCGAGAACGGCGTTGCCCACCGCCATGGCCAGCGGGTTACCGCCATAGGTGGTGCCGTGGGTGCCAAGCGTCATGCCATCCGCCGCATTTGCCGTGGCAAGGCAGGCACCGAACGGGAAACCGCCGCCGATACCTTTGGCCACCGCCATGATGTCGGGCTCGATGCCGGCCCATTCGTGGGCAAACAGCTTGCCAGTACGCCCGACACCCGACTGGACCTCATCGAGGATCATCAGGATGCCATTCCGGTCACACAGGGTGCGCAACTCACGCAGCTGTTCGTTGGACAGCGGACGGATACCGCCCTCCCCCTGCACCGGTTCGACAAGGATGGCGGCAGTGCTGTCGGTGATGGCAGCCTTCAACGCCTGGATGTCACCAAACGGCACCTGATCAAAGCCCTCGACCTTGGGGCCGAAGCCTTCAAGATATTTGGATTGCCCGCCGGCTGCGATGGTCGCCAGGGTACGGCCGTGGAACGCGCCCTCGAAAGTGACGATGCGATAGCGGTCGGGCTGACCCTTGACATGGAAATGGCGCCGGGCAGTCTTGATGGCGCATTCCAGAGCCTCGGCACCGGAATTGGTGAAGAACACCTTGTCGGCAAAAGTCGCTTCGGTCAGGCGCTCGGCCATGCGCGACTGGCCGGGAATTTCGTGCACGTTGGAGAGATGCCACACACGGTCGGCCTGGGCTTTCAGCGCTTCGACCAGATGCGGGTGTGTGTGACCAAGTGAATTGACCGCAATGCCAGCCGCAAAATCGAGATAGCGCTCCCCCTCGGGGGTTTCCAGCCAGACACCGTGCCCGCGCTCGAATACGATCGGAACACGGTTGTATGTATCATAAAGCGGCTTGGCATCGGCCATGGCGCTTCTCTCCTCGTTAGAGACCGAACAAAATGCAATGCCCCCTCCCAGCGACCGCCATGGCCGCCAACCAGACAAGGGGTTGCCGGAAAACCAAAATGCCGCCTTTTCGGGGCGGCGAGGGCACTATTTACATTTCAACATGGCCTGTCAATGAGACACGGCGCACCGTAACACGAGCCGGCTTCGGCTTCTCCAACTGCGTTGAACTTCGACCTTTGCCCGCTAATTTAGTAATAACTGGTATGTTTTTGCACTCCCTGCGTAAGTTGGGGAAAACCGCAAAAAGGAATCAGCATGATTCGGCGGACTCTTGTCACGGAGTCTGCCGACCACTAAGTTGAGATCATGAAATAGAGGTTCGCGGCGGACACTATTCACCTCACTGAAACCGAGTTTTCAAGCTCCGGTCGTCCGGGGCGATGGTGAGGGATTCTGCCATCCCGAAATACGGGATACAGGGAGAGTATTTTATGAACTGGACTGATGAAAGAGTCGAAAGACTCAAGAAACTCTGGGCGGACGGGCTCAGCGCTAGCCAGATCGCGGCACAACTTGGCGGCGTCAGCCGCAATGCCGTGATCGGCAAGGTGCACCGGCTCAATCTGCCCGGTCGTGCCAAAAGCGGCGGACAGGCAACGGTACGCACCAAGCGCACCACCGCTGCACCGCGTGCGCCGAACTATGCAGGCCGCACGGCTTCGACACAGACAGCGCGGCCAGTCGGCCGCTCAAGCGGCGGCGCCGCGCTGAAACAGGATCTGGATGTTGTTGCATCCGAAGAGGTCGATACGCGTCCCGTGGACGACGTGGTCGTGCCGATTTCACGCCGGCTGACGCTGGTGGAACTTTCCGAGCGGACCTGCAAATGGCCGGTCGGAGACCCCCTGCAGGACGACTTCCACTTCTGCGGCAATGATTCAGGCGATGCCTCGCCATACTGCAGCTATCATGCAAAATTGGCGTTTCAGCCGTCAAGCGAGCGCAAGCGCGCCCGCTGAACCGCGGCCTGCCATGACTGCAAAAGCCCGGGTTTTGACGCCCGGGTTTTTTGTCTACATCTGCCTGCCAACGCACAAACTGGTAGCCGGTGGTCAGGCCTCGATCGAGTACCCGGCGCCGCGCACGGTGCGAATGGTGTCGCGCATGCCTGACAGATTGACCGCCTTGCGCAGCCGGCCGACATGCACGTCCACGGTGCGTTCGTCGACATAGACATCGTGACCCCAGACGCCGTCGAGCAATTGCGCGCGGGAATAGACCCGCCCGGGCGAACTCATCAGATATTCCAGCAAGCGAAACTCGGTCGGTCCGAGCTTGATGTCGCGTCCGCGCCGTTTGACCCTGTGGGTTTCGCGGTCAAGTTCGATGTCGCCGACCTTGAGCTGGCTGGAAATAACCTCCGGCCGCGCGCGGCGCAGCATCGCCCTGACACGGGCGAGCAATTCCGGCGTCGAGAAAGGCTTGACCACGTAATCGTCGGCGCCGGTCGCCAGGCCCCGCACACGTTCGCTTTCCTCGCCGCGGGCAGTGAGCATGATGATCGGCAGCCGTTCTGTCTCGGGCCGGGCGCGCAGACGGCGGCAGAGCTCGATCCCGGAGATGCCCGGCAGCATCCAGTCGAGGATCAGCAGGTCGGGAACGCGCTCCTGCAACCTGATCTCCGCCTCATCGCCACGCAGCACGGTGTCGACTTCATAGCCTTCGGCTTCCAGATTGTAGCGAAGCAGCACCGAAAGCGCTTCCTCGTCTTCCACCACCGTTATTTGCGGGTTCATCGCCATATTGCATGCACTCCGTAGGCTGCCGTCAGTCTGAACCCGGCTCGGGCGCAACCATGCTGGCGGTGTCATCGTCCTTGGGGCGATCCGCCGACAGCTGCTCACCTGTGGCGACGTAGTAAACCGTCTCGGCGATGTTGGTGGCGTGGTCGCCGATGCGCTCGATGTTCTTGGCACAGAACAGGAGATGGGTGCAGGCGGTGATGTTGCGCGGGTCTTCCATCATGTAGGTCAGCAACTCGCGGAACAGCGAGGTGTAAATCGCGTCGATCTCCTCATCGCGCTCGCGGATCGAGTTGGCCATTGCCGGTGAGCGCGTGGCAAACGCATCGAGCACTTCCTTGAGCTGGGTCAGTGCCAGTTCGGCAAGGTGTTCGAGACCGCGCACGAGCTTGCGCGGCTGGGCCATGGTGTGAACAGCAATCACCCTCTTGGCAATGTTCTTGCCCAGGTCGCCAACACGCTCCAGGTCGGAGGCGATGCGGATGGAGCCGATGATCTCGCGCAGGTCGGACGCCATCGGCTGGCGCTTGGCAATCACCAGAACCGCCTTGTCGTAGATCTCGCGTTCGCCGGCATCGAGCAGCAGGTCCTCGGAAATCACCCGCTGTGCAGATGCGGTGTCGGCATTGACAAGGGCTGCTACAGCATCGGCAACCATCCGCTCGGCGATCCCACCCATTTCGGACAGGCGACGCACGAGGAAACGGAGTTCATCATCATAGGAGCTGACGATATGGGCTTCGGGCATGGTCTGATCTTCCTATCCTGTAATCTTGATGCATAAATCGGTCGGATCAACCAAAGCGGCCGGTGATGTAGTCCTGGGTCAGCTTGGTCTCGGGATTGGTGAACATCTTGTCGGTAACACCCTCCTCGACCAGCTTGCCCAGGTGAAACATCGCCGTGCGCTGCGACACGCGTGCTGCCTGCTGCATCGAGTGCGTGACGATCACGATGGTAAAATTGCCCCGCAATTCGTCGATCAGTTCCTCAACCTTGGCCGTGGCGATCGGATCAAGCGCCGAACAGGGTTCATCCATGAGAATGACCTCGGGGCTCACCGCGATGGCGCGGGCGATGCAAAGCCTCTGCTGCTGCCCCCCGGAAAGCCCGGTTCCCGGCTCATGCAGACGATCCT
Organism: Parahoeflea halophila; assembly: GCF_900220985.1. Classification (GTDB taxonomy): domain Bacteria; phylum Pseudomonadota; class Alphaproteobacteria; order Rhizobiales; family Rhizobiaceae; genus Hoeflea; species Hoeflea halophila. The sequence continues at coordinate 309,875 of NZ_OCPC01000004.1, read as the reverse complement.
TGACCTCTTCCCAGATCGCGGCCTTGCGAAGGCTCGACTCGACGATTTCGTCGAGCTCTGCCCTGGAATTGGTCAAGCCATGAATGCGCGGACCATAGGCGACGTTCTCGTAGATCGATTTGGGGAACGGGTTGGGCTTCTGGAACACCATGCCGACTCGCGCGCGCAGCTCCACGACATCGATCTTGGGATCGTAAATGTTCTCGCCTTCCAGCGTGATCTCCCCCGTCACCCTGCAGATATCGATGGTGTCGTTCATACGATTGAGGCAGCGCAGGAAGGTCGACTTGCCACAGCCCGACGGTCCGATCAGAGCGGTGACGCTGTTCCTGGCCACATCCAGATTAACATCGAAAAGCGCCTGCTTCTCGCCGTAGAAGACGCTGACATCGGTGCCGCGCATCTTGATCGCGGACTCCTTGATCGCGGTGTCGACAGCCATTTCAGTAGCCGCTTCCGTCATGATGTTCATCTCCGTCTTCCCTTCAACAGTTTCAGTATACTCAGGGCTTGGTGGTTTCAAAGGCGGCACGGGGTCCTACCAGCGGCGTTCAAAGCGGCGGCGCAGCAAAATGGCGACGGTGTTCATGATCACGAGGAAGACCAGGAGCACGATGATCGCTCCGGAAGCCCGCTCGAAGAACGCCGGGTCACCGCGCTGCGTCCAGTTGTAAACCTGAACCGGCAAAGCCGAGGCAGGGTCGAAAAAGCCTTCTGGCGGTGCGCCGGGATACTCGCGCACGAAGGCCACCATTCCGATCAGTAGCAGCGGCGCGGTTTCGCCCAGGGCCTGGGCCAGCCCGATAATCGTGCCAGTCAGAATGCCCGGTGCCGCGAGCGGCAGGACATGGTGAAAGATCGCCTGCATCTTCGAGGCGCCAATACCCAGCGCCGCATCCTTGATCGAGGGCGGGACCGCTTTCAGTGCCGCACGGGTGGCGATGATGATGGTGGGCAACGTCATCAGCGTAAGCACCAGACCGCCAACGATGGGCGCCGACTGCGGCAGGCCGACAAAATTGATGAAGATGGCCAGGCCAAGGATGCCGAACACGATCGAGGGTACGGCGGCCAGGTTGGCGATGTTGACCTCGATCAGGTCGGTCCACCGGTTTTGCGGCGCGAACTCCTCGAGATAGATCGAAGCGGCAACACCGATCGGTAACGCCAGCGCCAGCACGATCAGCATCATGTAGGCCGAGCCAAGAATGGCGACTCCAAGGCCCGCGGCTTCAGGACGGGTGTCGGATGCATCAGGGGCGGTGAAGAACGACCAGTTGAACCGGGATTCCAGCAGGCCAGCTGCTTTCAACTCATCGGCCAGCGTCAGCTGCTCGGGCGAGATATTGCGGTCGAGTGCCGCAGATTCCATCGTCACGCGCCCCTTGTAGTAGCCGTCGATGCGGCCGGAAGCCAGCAGCTCGAAGCGCACGGACTGGCCAATCAGCTCCGGATTGGCAAGAACGAAGTGGCGCAGCTGAGCCGGGGCTTCCTTGGAGATGAGCTCCACGGCGGTCTTCGCATTGACACCTTCGACCGCGATCCCGCGCGCTTCCATCGTCTCTGCCAGCGCCGTCTGGATCAGCGGCTGTATGGTGAAGGTGGTGATTTTGGCCAGATCCTCGGGGCTGCGGTTGCCCTTCTTGTCGAGCTTTGCCGGGTCGAGAAACACCTCCATCGTCACATAGGTCTGCTTGAACGAAGACAGGCCGTTGGACAGGATCGATGTCATCAAGCCAAGCAGTGCGATGATGCTGAAGATGACGGCGGCCAGGCCCATCATCCGGAAGCGGGTTTCGGATGCATGGCGTTTGCGGGTGCGGGCGCTGACCTGGTACAGCGACCTGGCCTTCGGGCGGCCGGCTGCCGCAACGGTATCGGCGGAGGTGTCGGTCATTCGTACTGCTCCCGATATTTGCGCACGATGTACAGCGCCAGAATGTTCAGGCCGAGGGTGAAAACAAACAGTGTCAGGCCGAGGGCAAAGGCCACCAGGGTTTCGGGGCTTGCAAATTCAGTGTCCCCGGTCAGCTGGCTGACGATCTTGACCGTTATGGTGGTCATGGCTTCGAACGGGTTCAGATCAAGCTGCGCGGAGGCGCCGGCGCCCATGACCACAATCATGGTTTCGCCAATGGCGCGGCTGGCAGCGAGCAGGAAGGCACCGACAATTCCCGGCAGAGCCGCCGGCAGGATCACCTGCTTGATGGTTTCCGACTTGGTCGCACCAAGTCCGTAGGAGCCATCGCGCATCGCCTGCGGTACGGAATTGATGATATCGTCCGACAGGGACGAAATGAACGGGATCAGCATGATGCCCATGACCAGACCCGCTGTCATGACCGACGACGAAGAACTGCCCAAGCCGAGCGGCTGGGCGATCCAGTCGCGCAGGAACGGGCCTACCGTGATCAGCGCGAAGAGGCCGTAGACGATGGTCGGGATACCGGCCAGAACCTCGATGGCGGGCTTGGCATAACTGCGCAGCCTGCTGCCCGCATATTCGGCGAGGTAGATCGCGATCATCAGGCCCAGCGGTACGGCCAATGCAAGGGCCACGAATGACACATAGAGCGTTCCCCAAAGTAGCGGCAGAATGCCCAGTTCAGACCCGCCGCGGAATTGCGGGTTCCAGGTGGTCGAGAGAAAGAACTCCTTGGCCGGATACATATTGAAAAAGGAGATCGATTCGAAGAGCAGGGATCCGACTATGCCAACCGTGGTCAGAATGGCCACCAGCGAGGATCCCATCAACAAGGCCTTGATGAAGGTCTCGCTGATGTTGCGGGCACGAAGGCCGGGCCGGATGCGCGCCAGAGCCCAGGCCCCGAAGCCGAGTGCAACCACGAGCACGGCAATGTTGCGAACAAAGGATGCGGTGAGATCGGTGGCGCGGTATTCTTTTGCCGTCTGGAGGACGATCGGCGAGACATCGGACCCGAGCGCAACGCCGACCTCGGCTAGGCGCGCGCGCACGTCGGTGACATCCGCCCGCATATCAGCAAGATCATTTTCGGAGACGTCGCCGCCGGCGACAATCTGGTTCAGCCCTTCGGCAATCCGCCGGACATCGAACATGACCAGGCTCCTGGCGCCGCCTTCGGGAATCGCGCTCTGCGGGATCCTGCCGCTGACGCTGCTCTCGATCAGCACGGGCTGCAGGAAAAGCCAGGCTGCCAACAGGAACAGTGCCGGAACCGCGATGAAAAGGGCAACCGACTGACCGTGATATCCGGAAAGGGAATGGAGTTTCACTCCCTCACGCTGTGCCGTTTTCAGTGCGCGCTGCCGGCCTAGAACGTAGCCGATAGCTGCCAGCCCGAGCACGATGAGTATGATGGCACTGGGAGTCATGTCACATTCGCCCTGTTTCGCGAGGAAGGGCGGCGCTTGCGCGCCACCCCTTGATCAACGAACCGATCAGTTCAGCGGAGCCATCGGTGTGCGGTTGGCAACCTTTTCCTGGGTCTTGGCGAGTTCGGGATCGGAAACCAGGCCGTAAGCAGCCAGCGGGCCGTCAGGACCTGCGATTTCATCGGAAACGAAGAACTCGATGTATTCCTGCAGACCGGGGATCACACCCAGATGTGCGTTCTTGACGTAGAAGTAGAGCGGACGCGAAATCGGGTACTCGCCGGAGGCGATGGATTCGGTCGACGGGTTGACGCCGGACATGGTGGCAACCTGCAGCTTGTCGGTGTTGTTCTCGTAGAAGGACAGACCGAAGACGCCGATCGCGTTCTTGTTGGCGTCGATGCGGGCGAGGGTTTCGGTGTAGTCGCCATCAATGTCGACCGATGCACCGTCGGTGCGAAGCGCAATACAGCCCTCCGCCTTCTCGTCGCCGGCAGCCTTGAAGGCTTCCTCGGCACCGGTGGCTTCGCAACCGGCTTCCAGTACCTTTTCATCGAAGACTTCGCGGGTGCCGTGCTTGGTACCGGGGATGAAGGCGAGGATATCCTGATCAGGCAGGTCCGGATTGACGTCGGCCCAGGTCCTGGCCGTGTTGTCGACCAATGCACCGTCCTTCATGACCTTGGCGGCCAGCGCATTGTACCAGTCGGCTGGGGTGAAGGCGAAGGTTTCGCCGTTGATGTCAGAGGCAAAGACGATGCCGTCATAACCGATGCGGACCTCCTGGATCTCGGTCACGCCGTTGGACGCGCAAAGATCGATATCGGACTGCTTGATGCGGGAGGACGAGTTGGCAATGTCGATGGTGTTCTCGCCAACGCCCTCGCAGAGCTTCTTGCGGCCAGCACCCGATCCACCGGATTCGACGACCGGTGTGGGGAAGCTGAAGTTTTCACCGAAAGCTTCGGCAACGATCGAAGCATAAGGCAGAACGGTGGAGGAACCGGCGATCTGGATCTGGTCACGGGCAATTGCGGTGCCGGCGAAGGCCGTTGAGGCCACGAGTGCGGCAGCGGCGAATTTGAGTGCGTTCATGAGAATCTCCCGTCGTGGGTAAAGGTGGCGCGGCGCTGTTAAAGAACCGCTCGTCAGCCATCTGAGGCTGGCCTTTTCTAGGCCCTTCGAGATTCCGTTTTATGACAATTACGTCACTGTTTTATGACACATCATGCTGTTGTTTTTACTTGTATAACTCCGAAGGCGACGGCAACTTGGCGGGATCATTGCGGCTGAATTTGACAGTGAAGGACGATCCTTCGCCCAAAGTCGAGCGGACAACCAGCCGGGCGCGGTGCCGGGCGAGGATGTGCTTGACGATCGCCAGGCCCAGCCCGGTGCCCTTCTTGGCCCGGCTGGTCTCGACATCGACGCGGTAGAACCGTTCGGTCAGGCGCGGGACGTGCTCCTTGGCGATGCCCGGTCCGAAATCCTGGATTGTCACATGGGGGCCGGCCTCATCGGTGCTGGCAACGATGATCTTTACGCGCTTGCCGGTCTGGCCATATTTGCATGCGTTCTCGATCAGGTTCGAAAACACCTGGATGAGTTCATCGACATCGCCCGTGACCGTGATCGGGTCTCGCGGCAGGTCCAGTTCCACGGTGACATCGAGATCATCCGCCATTGGCTTTATCGTGTCGACCACGTGGGCAACCGTGCCGCCAAGATCCACCTCGCCGTCGGGCGCGACATGGGCCCGCATTTCAAGGCGCGAGAGCGACAACAGGTCATCGATCAGACGCGCCATGCGCTGTGCCTGTTCCAGCATGATGCCAAAAAACCGGGTCTGAGCGGCCACGTCATTGCGCGCCGGGCCCTGCATGGTCTCGATGAACCCCATCAGAGAGGCGAGCGGCGTTCTGAGCTCATGGCTGGCATTGGCGACAAAATCGGTGCGCATCCGGTCCATGCGCCTGGCCTCGGTCAGGTCTCTGAATGTCAGGACGAAAAGCCGGCTCTCAGGAGAAGAACCGTTTGCGATCAGGGCTACCCGAACCTCATGCCATCTCTCCGAGGGAACCCGCTCTGTATACTCCACGCTTTCAGTGAGACCGCTGGCCAGGACACGCGCCACAAGATCGAGGATGACCGGCGACCTGATCCGCGCCGAAAGCGATGCGCGTTCGGGATAGGCGCCGACAAGTGCCCGGGCGGCGGCATTCTGGCTCACCACCTGGGTGTCCTGGTCAAAGACGACCGTGGGCATGTCGAGCGCCTCGATCACCGAAAAGTCACGCGGTGAGATTTTTGCCGCCCTGCCCTCGGCTTTGGCGCGCGGCCCTACCCTGCCGGACGGCCAGAACAGCAGGCCTGCGGTGAAAAACCCGTACCCCAGCAGGGTCTGCCAGGGTTGCAGGCCCGCGGGCATCGCGAGCAGCGCGACGACGGCTCCGACAGAGAGCGCGCCGGTATGGGGTCTGAGCCGCGCGGCCAGCCCTGCTCCGGGGGGCTCGTCATTGGGCGTATCCTGGGGTGTGTCGACCATGTATTTGCCCACTCCGGCATTGCAGCATTGAGGTTCGTGCTACTTGTTTACCTCTACAACTTGAAATCACAATGACGGCGTGGCCATTCCACAGGCAAGCCACCCGGTCCAAGACGCATTCGAACGCACAAGAAGGTGACCCTCATGTCCGAGATCCGTACAGAATCCGACAGCTTTGGCCCGATTGACGTGGCTTCCGACAAATATTGGGGGGCGCAGGCCCAGCGCTCGCTGGGAAACTTCAAGATCGGCTGGGAGAAGCAGCCGCTGTCGATCGTGCGGGCGCTCGGGATCGTCAAGCGCGCTGCGGCCGAAACCAACATGGAACTCGAACGGCTTGATCCGCAGATCGGAGCTGCCATCGTGGCCGCCGCGCAGGAAGTGATTGACGGCAAGCTTGATGCGCATTTCCCGCTGGTGGTCTGGCAGACCGGCTCGGGTACCCAGTCGAACATGAATGCCAATGAGGTGATTTCCAACCGCGCCATCGAAATGTTGGGCGGGGAGATGGGATCGAAGAAGCCGGTTCACCCCAATGACCATGTCAACATGAGCCAGTCTTCGAACGACACGTACCCTACGGCAATGCACATTGCCTGTGCCGAGCAGATCGTGCGCAGCCTGCTGCCGGCGTTGAAGCATCTGCACGCAGCGCTCGACAGCAAGGCCAAATCCTTTGCTCACATCATCAAGATCGGGCGAACCCATACCCAGGACGCCACGCCGCTGACGCTCGGCCAGGAATTCGGTGGTTACGCGGCGCAGGTGGCATCTTCGATCAATCGGATCGAATCGACCTTGCCGGGGCTGTATGAGCTGGCGCAAGGCGGCACGGCAGTCGGCACCGGGCTGAACGCGCCGGTGGGTTTTGCGGAGAAGGTGGCCGAGCGTGTCGCCGGCATCACCGAATTGCCGTTTGTCACTGCACCCAACAAGTTTGAAGCGCTGGCTGCGCACGACGCAATGGTGTTTTCGCACGGGGCCATTAATGCAGCCGCGGCAGCGCTGTTCAAGATCGCCAACGACATCCGCTTTCTAGGCTCCGGCCCGCGGTCCGGCCTCGGCGAACTGGCTCTGCCGGAAAATGAACCGGGCTCGTCGATCATGCCGGGCAAGGTCAATCCGACCCAGTGCGAGGCGATGACGCAAGTTTGCGTGCAGGTGTTCGGCAACAATGCCGCGCTGGGTTTCGCCGGTAGCCAAGGCCACTTCGAGCTCAATGTCTACAATCCGGTGATGGCCTACAATTTCCTGCAATCGGTGCAGCTGCTGGCCGATGCGTCAGTCTCGTTCACCGACAATTGCGTCTCCGGCATCGAGGCACGCGAGGACAATATCAAGGGCGCTCTCGACCGCTCGCTGATGCTTGTGACAGCGCTTGCGCCGACCATCGGCTACGACAACGCGGCAAAAATTGCCAAGGAGGCACATGTCAACGGCACGACGTTGCGCGAGGAGGCGCTGAAGACAGGCCTCGTGACAGCCGGGGATTACGACCGTATTGTCCGTCCGGAGGACATGACCCATCCCGGTTGAACCACTCCGGCCGGCGGGTATTTTCCGGTACGAGGCCAGTATCCAGAGGAAAAATGATGGACACTGATAATACCAGCCGAGCTGTAGAGCTTGAGATCAACGGCAAGCTTCGGGTCTTCGACATCGACGATCCGAAACTGCCCGACTGGGTGAAGGACAACGATTTCTCCTCGGATGGCTATCCTTACAGGAAAAAGCTGAAGCGCGACGAATATGAAGACACGCTCGAAGCGCTGCAGATAGAACTGGTCAAGGTGCAGACCTGGCTCGGGGAGACCGGCAACCGGGTCATCTCGGTGTTCGAGGGTCGCGACGCGGCTGGCAAGGGCGGGGCCATCGGCGCGACGCGAGCCTACATGAATCCGCGCTCGGCCCGCATCGTGGCGCTGCCGAAACCGACCGAGACCGAGCGCGGACAATGGTACTACCAGCGCTACGTGGACCATTTCCCGACCTCTGGCGAGTTCGTGATGTTCGACCGCTCTTGGTACAACCGGGCCGGTGTCGAGCCGGTGATGGGGTTCTGCACCCCGGAACAGCATGCCCATTTCCTCGAAGAGACACCGCATTTCGAACGCATGCCGGTGAAGGCCGGCATTTACCTGTTCAAGTTCTGGCTCAATATCGGCCGAGAAATGCAGCTCAAGCGGTTCCACGACCGCCGTCACAACAAACTCAAAGCTTGGAAGCTGTCACCAATGGACATTGCAAGTCTGACCAAGTGGGATGAGTATACCCAGGCACGCGACCTTATGCTGCAGGTGACAGATACCGAGCATGCTCCATGGACGGTGGTGCGGGCCAATGACAAGCGGCGCGCCCGGATCAACGTCATCCGGACCGTCTTGCAGAAGCTGCCCTATACCGGAAAGGACAAGGGTGCGATCGGCGACATTGACGAAGCTATCGTTGGAAGGGGCATCGAGGGAGTCCGCTCCTGACATGGGACAGGCAATCTCCGGCAGCTATCCTGACGGAGACGCAAGGAAATGCACAATTACTTACGCTTACGTCAAGGGAAGGCATTGCAACCCAACTCGAGGCGCTTTAAATCTTGTTGAAACCGGGGAGAGGGAAACGGGAAGCGACCTGACTAAGGCATGCGCCCGTATCCGGACAAGAAAGGGAGTGAGACATTATGAACACGACTGCTGCCACAGACCGAATTTGGCTGAAATCCTATCCGCCGGGAACGGATGCGGAAATAGGGCCACTGGCGTATGCCTCGGTTGCCGCGCTGCTGGAGGATTCCTTCAAGCGTTTTGCCGATCGTCCGGCCTATACCTGCATGGGCAAGACGCTGACCTATTCGGAAATTGAGCACAAGTCGGCTGCCATTGGCGCCTGGCTGCAGTCGCTGGGCCTGCAAAAAGGCGACCGGGTTGCGGTGATGATGCCCAACATCCTGCAGATGCCGGTGGCAATGGCTGCCGTGCTGCGCGCCGGCTACACCGTGGTCAACGTCAACCCGCTCTACACGCCGCGCGAACTGGAGCATCAGCTCAAGGATTCGGGCGCCAAGGCCATCATCATTCTTGAGAATTTTGCTGTCACCCTGCAGCAGGTTTTGGCGAAAACCGACGTCAAGCATGTCTGCGTGGCGTCGATGGGTGATCTCATGGGACTGAAGGGCCATCTGGTCAATTTCGTTGTCCGCAAGATCAAGAAGATGGTTCCGGCCTGGTCGCTGCCCGGCCATGTCAGCTTCAAGTCGGCACTGGCAGCCGGTCAGTCGAAGACCATGAAGCCCGGCAACAGCAAACCCGAGGACGTGGCCTTCCTGCAATATACCGGAGGCACCACCGGTGTATCGAAGGGTGCGACGCTGACAAATGCCAACGTGCTTTCGAACGTTGCGCAGAATGATTTGTGGCTTCCCGCCGCCTTCATCAAGAAACAGAGGCCCGAGGTTCTGCTCTATGTCTGCGCGCTGCCGCTCTACCACATCTTCGCGCTGACGGTGAATGCGCTGATGGGGATGTCACAGGGTGCACACAACTTGCTGATTCCCAATCCGCGCGACATTCCCGGATTCGTCAAGGAACTGGGCAAGTACGAATTCCACGTCTTCCCCGGTCTGAACACGCTGTTCAACGCGCTGCTCAACAATGACGATTTCCAGAAGCTGAATTTCAAACCGCTGCTGTTGTCGCTGGGCGGAGGCATGGCGGTGCAGCGCCCGGTGGCGGATCGCTGGAGGGACCTGACCGGCTGCGTGATCTCGGAAGGCTATGGCCTGTCGGAAACTTCACCGGTGGCGACGGCAAACCGGTTCGATGCCGATGATTTTTCCGGCACCATCGGCCTGCCGCTGCCGTCGACCTCTATCGACATTCGCGACGAGGATGGCAATTCGCTTACGCTCGGCGAGGTCGGCGAGATCTGCATCAAGGGCCCGCAGGTGATGGCCGGGTACTGGAACCGGCCCGACGAAACCAACAAGGTGATGACCGAGGACGGCTATTTCCGCTCCGGTGACATGGGCATGATGGACGAGGCTGGCTATACCAAGATCGTCGACCGCAAGAAGGACATGATCCTTGTGTCCGGCTTCAATGTCTACCCGAACGAGATCGAGGAGTTTGCGGTCTCGCATCCCGAAATTGTCGAAGCGGCAGCAGTCGCTGTTCCGGACGAACATTCCGGCGAGGCGGTAAAGTTGTTTGTCGTGCGCAAGGACCCGAACCTCACCGAGGCCGATGTCAAGGCGCACTGCGCCACTGGGCTGACCAACTACAAGCGTCCCAAGATCGTCGTGTTCAAGGACGAATTGCCGAAGACCAACGTCGGCAAGATCCTGCGTCGCGAGTTGCGCGACTGATACATGTCGCGTTCAAATGAATTTGTTTGAACGATAACGTACATGCATCAACTCAAGGCGCTACAGCGACCTTTACGCATCCGGTTGGATGCGTAGCACTGTAGACGCTGCAGAGCCAAAACGAACCCGAGAGGCCCGCGGAAAACTTGATTTCCCGCGGGCCTCTCTGCATAGGTGGGTAACTGAACTACGGAGGTTCATGCATTGTCGAAGACCATCCCCCAAGCTTTGTCAGATCTCAAATCTCACAGGGACAGCGGCGCTGTCAGCGATCTTCGGGCAGCGTTTGCAGCCAAGCCGGACCGCGCCAGCCGTTTCACCGTCGGGCTGGGTGATCTGCGGATGGATTTTTCCAAATGCGCCGTCAATTACGAGACGCTGACGCTGCTCGGGGAACTGGCAGAATCCGTTGGCGTCGAAACCCAGCGTGACCGGATGTTTGCCGGAGACGCGATCAACGCCACTGAAAGCCGGGCGGTGCTGCACACGGCCTTGCGCGCTGCACCGGACGCAGATATCCGCGTCGATGGCGAGAATGTGGTGCCGCAGGTTCATGCTGTGCTCGACGCCATGGGCGCTTTTTCGGATGGCTTGCGCGACGGCTCTATACGCGGTGCGACCGGCAAGGCCTTCACCGATGTGATCAATATCGGCATCGGCGGCTCTGATCTGGGTCCAGTGATGGCGACGCTGGCGCTGGCCCCCTACCATGACGGCCCGCGGCTGCATTTTGTCTCCAATGTCGACGGCGCACACATCGCCGATACGCTTGAGGACCTCGATCCAGAAACGACGCTCATCATTGTCGCCTCCAAAACCTTCACCACCATCGAGACCATGACCAACGCGGCAACCGCGCGGGACTTCATCGTTTCGAAGCTGGGCAAAGCCGCCGTGGCGCAACATTTTGCAGCGCTCTCCACGGCGCTCGACAAGGTGGAGGAATTCGGCCTCAAAGAGGATCGCGTTTTCGGGTTCTGGGACTGGGTCGGCGGGCGCTACTCGCTCTGGTCGGCAATCGGTCTGCCGCTTATGATTGCAATCGGGCGACAGAATTTTTCGGATTTCCTCGCCGGCGCACGGGCCATGGATGAACATTTCCAGGATGCCCCCGTAGGGGAAAACCTGCCGATGCTGCTGGGCCTGATCGGCATCTGGCATCGTCTGGTGTGCGGCTATCCGAGCCGGGCAATCATCCCCTACGATCAGCGGCTGTCTCGGTTCCCTGCCTATCTGCAGCAGCTCGACATGGAATCAAACGGCAAGTCCGTCGGGCTGGATGGCCAGCCACTGACCACCGCATCGGGGCCAACGGTCTGGGGCGAGCCAGGCACCAATGGGCAGCATGCGTTCTTCCAGCTTCTGCACCAGGGCACGGATGTGATCCCGGTCGAGTTCATGATTGCGGCAAATGGGCATGAGCCACATCTTCAGCACCAGCACCAGTTGCTGATCGCCAACTGCCTGGCGCAATCGGAAGCGCTCATGCGTGGCCGGTCCACCGAGGAGGCGCGAGCGCAACTGCTGTCCTCCGGGGCTTCAGAGGCGGAAGCCGACCGGCTGGCGCCGCATAAGACATTTCCGGGCAACCGGCCTACGATCACCTTCGTCTATGACAAACTGACACCGTTTGCGCTCGGGCGTCTGATCGCGCTTTACGAGCACCGGGTGTTTGTCGAGGCGCAGATCTTCGGCATCAACGCCTTCGACCAGTGGGGCGTGGAGCTGGGCAAGGAACTGGCGACGGGTTTGTTGCCTGTGGTCAAGGGCGAAAGCACAGGCGACGGTCATGACAGCTCAACGCTGAAGCTGGCCGAAACAATCCGCAAGATGCGCGGCGAAACCTGAAGGCACCGATCAGAAGCCGATTTCGCTGGCCCAGGGCGGATTGGCGCCGGCCCGCGACACGGTGACGGCAGCCGCCTTCGCACCAAGACCGAGCGCATTGCTGACAGCCTCCGCCGACAGGGATTTCATCGCCTGCTTGGTCAGAAGATTGTCGCGCTTGAGCGATGCCAGCATGCCGGCATTGAACGTGTCGCCGGCCCCCACCGTGTCGGCGACCGTAACCTGAACGCCACTAACCTCGACGGTGTGATCGGCAGTGAACCCGATCGCGCCATCCGGGCCGCGGGTGAAGACCACCAGGCTCGGGCCCTCAGCCAACCAGGCACGGGCCGCGGTTTCCATGTCCGGCTGCCCGAACCATTCGAGATCCTCATCGGACATCTTGACGATGTCGCTCATGGCGATCATCCGATCGATGCGGGCGCGGTGTTTTGCGGTATCGGGGATGAAACCGGGGCGGATATTGGGATCGAGCGAGATCACCCGCGCGCCATGCTCGCGCCGCATCAGGCTCTCATAGGTGGAGCCGCAGGGCTCGGGGATCAGGCTGATGGCGCCGAAATGCAGGGCATCGACATCGTCGCCTAGATCCGGCAGGTGCGCCTCGGTGATCATCCGGCCGGCGGTGTTTTCATCGAAGAAGGCGTAGCTCGCCTGACCGTTTACAAGCCGGACGAAGGCCAGAGTTGTGTTGAGATCAAGGGTCGCGCAGGGGCTGTGATCGACACCGCTGGCGGTCAGCGCTTCCCGCAGGATATCGCCGAACATGTCGCTCGAGAGACCGGTGAAGAAGCTCGTGTCCAGTCCGAGGCGGCCAAGCGCCAGCGCCGTATTGAAGACAGCGCCGCCGGCATAGGGCGCAAACGCGTCTTCGCCGTCCGTCGTTGTCCGCGGCAACATGTCGATCAGGGCCTCACCACAACATATGATCATCGTATTCCTCCCCTGACCGGCGGACCCGGCCTGTTGTTACCACGATCAGGCTTTACCGACCGGGCAGCTCCGAAACGCCGCCATGTTTGGCCGACCATTCCAGTGGCGCGTCGAGAAAGGCTTCCACCGAAGCCAGCGTCGCCGGATCGAAAGCCTGTTGTTTCGTGGCCGCTGCCAGCACATCACGCCAGGTGGCGAGATAATGCAGGGTCACGTGGCCGTTGGCAAAGCGCTGCTCGGCTTCAGTGAAGATGCCGTAATAGAACAGCGCAATGCCGTGATCGACGGTGCATCCGGCTTGCCGGATGGCATCGATGAAGGCGAACATGGATCCGCCGGCGGTGGTCAGGTCCTCGATCACCAGCACCCGCGAGCCTTCCGGCAACTCGCCCTCGATCTGGGCATTGCGGCCATGGCCTTTCGGCTTCTTGCGGACGTAGATCATCGGCAGGCCGAGACGCTCGGCCAGAAACGCGGCAAAAGGAATGCCGGCCGTTTCGCCACCGGCAACACAGTCGAACTGCTCGAACCCGGCTTCCGACAGGATCGTGGCGGCGGCAAAATCCATCACCGCCGAGCGGATGCGCGGGTAGGAAATCAGCTTGCGGCAATCGATATAGACCGGGCTCATCATCCCGGATGCCAGCTTGTAGGGCTCGGTGGCATTGAAATGCACCGCCTTGATCTCCAGCAGCTGGGTGGCGACGAGTTCCGCCATCTTCGCCTTGTCGGGAAAGGTGTTGGAAAACATCGGCATCGCCTCCAAGGTCTGGCCCGGACACCAGGTCCGGCTGAGTTTGGCAACCCAGATATCAGTTCGGACCGCCGGTTAAAAGCGTGTTCAGGCAACTTCCCAGTGGATGGGCACCAGCGGGTCGAACACGGTGACAGGCCCGTCCCCGGTTTCGATCTTATCGGGCCAGGTCACCGGGTGATCACGCTTTGCGAGTGTCACCGTCTCGCTGTTGACCGGCAGGCCGTACCAGGCCGGGCCGTGGAGGCTGGCGAAGCCGGCCAGCTTGTCGAGCGCGCCGTCTTCCTCGAACACATGGGCAAGGCAGGAAAGGGTGTTGATCGAGGTGAAGATACCGGCACAGCCGCAGCCGCATTCCTTCAGCGGGTCGACATGCGGCGCGGAATCGGTGCCGAGAAAGAACCGCGTGTCGCCCGAGGTCGCCGCCTTGCGCAAAGCCAGACGATGGCTCTCGCGCTTGGCAACGGGCAGGCAGTAATAATGAGGCTTGATACCGCCGGCGAGGATGGCGTTGCGGTTGATCATCAGATGATGGGTCGTGATGCTGCCGGCCAGATTGGCGTCCGCACCCGTCACATAAGCGATGCCGTTGGATGTGGTGATGTGCTCGAGCGTGATCTTCAATTCCGGGAGTTTCGCACGCAGCGGGTCGAGCACGGTCTCGATGAACACCGCCTCGCGGTCGAAGATGTCCACCGATGAATCGGTGACTTCACCGTGAATGCAAAGCGGCATGCCGATCTCGGCCATCTTTTCCAGAACCGGCATGACCTTCGAAAGATCGCGGACACCGGAATGGGAATTGGTGGTGGCACCGGCGGGGTAGAGCTTCACCGCCGTCACCAAACCGGACGCATGGGCGCTGGCGACATCTGCCGGGTCGGTACCTTCGGTCAGGTACAGCGTCATCAATGGGGTGAAGTCGAGCCCCTTCGGCAAGGCCGCCATGATGCGATCCCGATAGGCTCTGGCGTCGGCGCTGGTCACCACCGGCGGAACCAGATTCGGCATGATGATTGCGCGGGCAAAATGCTGCGCGCTGTAAGGCAGAACGCCTTCCAGCATGGCGCCATCGCGCAGGTGCAGGTGCCAGTCATCAGGCTTCGGAATGGTAATCTCGACCACGCTAAGGGTTCTCCCTGGATTTGGCTGCCCCGTCTGCCCGGCGGCAGGGGTTGACGTTCTGCGTCCCGGGCGGCAACTGATAGGCAAGGCTTTAGCAGGCAACAGGCAAACAGGGAAAGACTTCATGGATCTTGGATTGACAGGAAAACGGGCTCTGGTGCTGGCGTCATCACGCGGACTGGGGCTCGGCATCGCCGAAGCCATCGCCGCAGAAGGCGCCGATGTGCTGATCACCGGCCGCGACGGCGAGCGCCTTGAGGCAGCGGTCAACACCATCAACGCGCGCGGTGCGGGCAAGGCCCGGTTCGTGGTTTCCGATCTGTCCGACAAGGGCACGCCGGAATTGCTCGAGCAGACCGTGAAGAGCGAATTCGGCGGCCTGGATATCCTCGTCAACAACACCGGTGGTCCGCCTCCGGGATTGATGAGCGAAGCAGACCTGTCTGTGGTTCACCGCCAGTTCGAAATCATGGTGATGAGCGTGATGGATATCACCGCGCGTTTCCTGCCGGGCATGCGGGCCCAGGGATGGGGCCGGGTGCTGACGGTGGCCTCCTCCGGCGTGATCCAGCCGATCCCCAATCTGGGACTGTCCAACGCACTCCGAGCCACGCTCGTCGGCTGGTCGAAATCGATGGCCAACGAAACCGCCGGTGACGGCGTTACCTTCAACATGCTTCTGCCTGGCCGCATTGGAACAGACCGGCTGAAACAGCTCGATGCCGCCAATGCAGAGCGCACCGGCAAGGACGTCGCCGAGGTCTCCAAGGCCGCGCAGAAGGAAATCCCTGTCGGGCGTTACGGCGCGGTGGAAGAGTTCGCCAACACCGCTGCCTTCATCGTCAGCGCCCGGGCGAGCTACATCAACGGGTCCATGATCCGCTGCGACGGCGGCGCCATCAAATCGGTCTGAAGACGCGAGCGGAGCCGGGACCTTGCGGCCCGGCTCCAATTCACAGATTCGCGATCAAAGCGCCCGCTTGAGGCTTTCCTCGATATAGGTCTTGCGCAGACCGAGCGTCACCGGGCCGGGTTTGCCGCCCGACAGTTCCACACCATCAATCGAGATGACCGGACCGACAAAGACCGAAGCCGACGAAATGAACGCCTCGGCGGCATCCTTTGCTTCCTCGATGGTGAACTCACGCTCTTCGATGCTGGTGCCATTGGCCTCGGAATAGGCCATCAGGGCGGCGCGGGTGATTCCGGGCAGGATCGCGTGCGACAGCGGTCGGGTGACGATTGCGCCGTTTTTCGTGACTATGAAAGCGTTGTTCGAGGTGCCCTCGGTGACAACACCGTCGCGCACCATCCAGGCATCGTCGGCGCCTCGGGCCTTGGCTTCCATCTTGCCCAAGGACGGGTAGAGGAGCTGCACGGTCTTGATGTCGCAGCGGCCCCAGCGCAGATCCGGGATGGAGACGATCTTCATGCCGTTTTTCGCGACCGCGGTGTCGATCAGCGGGCGGGACTGGGTGAACAGGACCAGCGTCGGTGTCAGCTTGTCGGTATCGAACAGGAAATCGCGGTCGATGGCGCCGCGGGTCATCTGCAGATAGACCACGCCCTCCTCGACATTGTTGCGGCTTACCAACTCGCGGTGAATGGCGAGCAGATCCTCGTCGGTGACATCGATACGCATCCCAAGTTCGCCGGCGGAACGGTGCAGCCGCGCAATATGGGCCGGAAAATCGATCAGCTTGCCGCCGAGCACGGAAGCAACCTCATAAATGCCGTCGGCAAACAGGAAACCGCGATCAAATACCGAGACCTTGGCCTCATCTTCCGGCACATAGTTTCCGTTGACATAGACCGTGCGCATGACCAACCTCTCAATTGTGTAGGCTCAACACATGGCAAATTTGGCGCATTCCGCCAACCGCTATTTTTTCTGGATCCTGTCCCGGACACGGCATAGCGGCCCTGCCTGAGCGGCAATGCGCCCGACGATCACACGGTAACTATGCCTGATCGTCGGGACGGTGGGTAACGATGTTGAAGCCCTCTTGAGGCGTCGGGGCGACAAAGTGCTTGGATATCTTCTCGAATTGTTCATCCGAAACAGCAAACGGATGATCTCCGCCTTCGTTTCGGGCGCGCATTCTCGCTTTGCAAACATCATCCGGAACATCGAGGAAATGCAGCTTGTGGGCCACATCTGTCACATCGATGATGGCGCGCATCCACAGCCGGTTGGCGACCGTGTTTGCCGGGTAATCCAGCGCCACCGACACACCTGCAGTCAAAAGCGAGACGATATGGGGGCCCATGATTGCCTGCAACTTTGCCGAACACCGCACATAATCGGAGATCGATGACATCTCATCCGAGTAGAGCGCTGCCAGCCAGTCATCCTCGGCAATGACAACCGTACCCGGCATGGCGCCAAGTTTCGCAGTCAACGTCGATTTTCCGGATGCTATTTTGCCGCATACGAGATGCAGCGCTGGTGATGTTGAGAGCATGAAAACACCCTTGTCGTGCGCGAATTGCGCCTTGTTTCGTCGAAATAGCGGCTCCCCGGCCCGGCAAATCAGGCCGGGCAAATAATTCGGGCTCTCTTGCCGCCACTCAGCTTTTCAACAAACGTTTTCATGGATAATTGCTCGCACAAAATGCACCGGACTCGATGACTGGCATGTGCCTCTACCAACATTCTGGCACGGCAAACACCCGGATGCCCATAATCCGGCATGGAAGAGAAGAAGACGTGGCGTGATGCTGCTGCCGCCCGGCTTGGAAATGCGTGATCAGGCGTTTGAGTTGCGGGTCGCATCGAGTTCGATCCATCCGCTCTTGCCGGTGAGCTCGATTTCGACCTTCTCGCCTAGCTTCTGATCCGCAGTTGCGGAATCGCGGTCACGAACTGTCCACCCCAATCGCTGATATAGGCCAGTTGGCTCCTGATTTCGGTCTCGATGTTCCATGGCAGTATCACCACCCTGTCAGGTTGGTCGGAAAGAAGCCGGTCTTCACCGACGATTGGTATGCGCGAACCGGGCATGTAGCGCCCCTGCTTGGCCGGATTGCGATCGACCACAAAAGCGATCTCATCTGCCTCCGTGCCCGCGAAGTTGAGCAAGGTGTTGCCCTTGGCCGCGGCGCCATAGGCGGCCACTTTCAGCCCGGCCTTGCGCGCATCGGCAAGGAATGCCCGGAAACCGTCCCGCGCAGCCTCGGCGCTGGCCTGGAAACCGGCATAAAAGGGCTCGGCATTCATTCCTGCTTCATGCTCGATCTCGAGCATGGCCCTGACCGCCGGCATTACGTGATGGGCTGCATGGTCGCTGCGGCAGGCAAAAACCCTTAGGCTGCCACCATGATGCGGCGTTGTTTCCACATCGAAGACCATCAGGTCATTGGCCCGAAGTATACGCGCAACCGCGATCAATGAAAGATAGGAGTAGTGTTCGTGGTAGGCGGTGTCGAACTGGTTGCCTCGTACCATCTCGTAAAGATGCGGAAACTCAAAGGTCGCCACGCCTGCGGGCTTGAGAAGCTTGGCAAAGCCGCGGACAAAGTCATTGATGTCGGGGACATGGGCCAGCACATTGTTGGCGGCAATCAGATCGGCCTGGCGGCCCTCTCGTGCCAGCCTGGAGCCAAGCTCACTGCCGAAAAACTCCTCGACGATCTCGACGCCCCTGGCGCGGGCGGCGGCGGCCGTGCTGCGGGTCGGCTCGATGCCATAGCAGGGGATGCCAAGCTCGCAGACATATTGCAGCAGATAGCCGTCGTTGGCCGCGACCTCGGCCACCAGGCTTTCCGGGCCGAGACCAAACCGGTCACGCATGGCTCCGACATAGGCTTTGGCATGCTCCAGCCAGGTTTTCGAAAACGAGGAGAAATAGGCATAATCGCCGGAGAAGAACTCCTCTCGGTCGGCAAAATCCTTGGTCTGGGTCAGCCAGCATTCGGTGCAGGTGCGGATTACGAGCGGGTAGCGCTTTTCCGGGCGGGCCAGGTCTGCCGCATCGAGATAGGAATTGGAGGGCGGCGCTTCCCCCAGATCAAGAAACGGGATGAACCCCGCGCTGCCACAATGTCTGCACTGCATCATGATGTCTGCCCTGCCGGACCTATCATCGGGTGCTCCGCATCGCGCGCCGAGATGCCGGTGACCGGCAGCGGCCAATGAATGGCAAGCGCAGGGTCATCATGTCTGAGGCCCGCCTCGCAGGCGGGATTGTAGGCCGCGGAATGAATGTAGACCAGTTCCGCATCATCGGTTAGCGCCTGGAAGCCATGCGCAAAGCCCTCCGGAATGTAGATGGCAGTCCCCGCTTCTGCGGACAGCTTCACGCCGACATGCCGGTACCGGGCCGGGCTGTCCTCACGGATGTCGACGGCAACATCGTGAACTGCGCCTCGAATGCAGACGACCAGCTTGGCTTCGGCATGGGGCGGACGCTGGTAGTGCAGCCCGCGCAGCGTTCCGGCCTTGTCCGTCCGGCTGTGATTGATCTGCGCGACCGGACCGGGCCAGCCGATTTGGCTGAGCGCAGCGGAACAGAAAATCCGGGCGAAGGCACCGCGCTGGTCGACAAATGGCTTGCGCTCGACCAGCGCCGGGCCACCGGATTGCTCGGGCATCAAGGGTGTGAGGATGAAGGGCGAAGCGCTCACCGGATGCCAGCCATAGACGCGCGCCGGACAGTGTCGAGGCAGGCGGTCAAATCCGCCTCGCAGAGATCCCTTGCCGGACGACCAGCCAGAAATGCCCGGTACCAACCGGCTGTCAGGGTGACGGTCTGCTGCAGGTCCCAAAGCCCCCGGACTGCGAGGACCGTTTCGGCGAGGCTTGGGTCAAGCGCCAGCGCGTGTGCCTCGGCAGGTCCCTGCGAGGTCTCGGCGAATTCGGTTCGCACGGCACCAAACTGCTCTGCTGCAAGGGACAGGACCTTGCGAACGGATGCGCTCTCCGAACGCGGTCCGAAGTTGAACGCCGGGGCTGTATCCTGTCCCGACGCCAATCGTTCGGCCAACACCAGATAGCCACGCAGCGGCTCCAGCACGTGCTGCCAGGGCCGGGTTGCATCGGGGCGCCGCACCTGCAAGACCCGGCCGGACGACCAGGCCCGGACTGCGTCGGGGATCAGCCGGTCTTCGGCCCAATCGCCGCCGCCGATGACGTTTCCGGCGCGCGCGGTTGCAACGGCACATCCTTCATCCGCGAGGCGGCTGCGCCATCCGTCGACCACCATCTCGCAAGCCGCCTTGCTGGCGGAGTAGGGATCATGCCCGCCCAGCGGATCGGTTTCAACGAAGGGCCTGCCATCATCGCAGTTGCGGTAGACCTTGTCGGTGGTGGTGACGACGAGCGCGCTTGCAGATTTTACCTCGGCAATAGCTCGCAGAAGATTGTTGGTGCCCGAGACATTGGTTTCAAATGTTGCGTGCGGCTCACTGTAGCCGCGACGCACCAGCGACTGGGCTGCGAGATGGAGAACAACTTCCGGCTCGGTGCGCGCGACCAGCGCAGCCAGGCCCTTGGGATCGCGAATGTCGACGATCTCGCTTGCCAACCGCTCCGCTGCGTGCAGGTGCGAGAACAGCGCTTCGGGCCGGTCCGGCGACAGCGAGCAGCCGGTTACCCGTGCGCCCATGGCCTCCAGCCAGAACAGCAGCCACGCGCCCTTGAACCCGGTGTGGCCGGTGAGAAGCACCCTGCGTCCACGCCAGAAATTGCGATCAGGAAGCCCGGCGATCACCAGCTTTTCCAAGGCGCACGCCCCTGTGTCCAAAGTGCCTCAAGCATGGTCTTGTCGCGCAAGGTATCCATCGGTTGCCAGAAGCCGCGGTGAAAGAAGGCCCGCAGTTCACCTGCTTCGGCGATTCTAGAAAGAGGCTCCGCTTCGAAACTTGTGTGGTCGTTCTCAATCCAGTCAAGCACCGGGTTGGAGAGCACGAAAAAACCGCCATTGATGAAGCCGCCCTCACCTTCCGGCTTCTCGATAAAACCCTGAACCGTATCGCCATCGAGCTTGAGCGCACCGAATCGCGCCGGCGGCCGCACTGCCGTCACCGTTGCGAGCTTGCCATGGGCCTTGTGAAAATCGACTGTGGCGGAAATGTCGACATCCGAGAGGCCGTCGCCATAGGTAAAGCAGAAGTTTTCTTCGCCCGCGAGATAGGGCGCCACACGCTTGAGCCGCCCCCCGGTCATGGTGTTTTCGCCGGTGTCGACCAGTGTCACCCGCCAGTCTTCGGCGCTCTGCCGGTGGAAATGAACCGTGTTGTCGGACATGTCGAAGGTCATGTCCGACATGTGCAGCGCATAGTTGGCGAAATATTCCTTGATCACGTAACCGCGAAAACCACAGCAGATGACGAAGTCGCGCAAGCCGTGGGTGTGGTAGAGCTTCATGATGTGCCAGAGGATCGGCCGCCCGCCGATATCCACCATGGGCTTCGGCCGCAGGTGGGTTTCCTCAGAAAGCCGCGAGCCCAGGCCGCCTGCCAGGATCACGACCTTCATGATGCGGCTCCCTTCCGGGGTCTGCGACAGAGAAACCGCTCCGCCGACCATATTGGCCGGCAGATGTCTTCAGGCCTGGTTGTTGCCCCATGCTTCATGGTGCCCGATATTCCCCTGACAATCAGCCTTTTGAAGCTAGACCGAGAAGCTTTCCCGAGGCTGGCGCAAGCTCACGATGCGGCCGGACCAGCGGCTTTCGGAACCCGCCGCGCGACCCCACACTATCACAGGGGCTGACGAGAAGCATTGTTCGAGGGACTGGGCTTGCCTATAAGTGGGCACCGATGCTTGCGCGCGGCGCATGCGAAAGCCCATCGCCGGACCCGGCGCACAATGAGGACGACATGCTCGAAGAAGGCAAGCTCTACGTCGGCACAAGCCGCAACCCCGACGACAGCATCAACAAGGGCGAGTATCTCGACCTCAAATATGCCAACCGCCACGGCCTGATTACCGGCGCCACCGGCACCGGCAAGACCGTGACGCTGCAAATCCTGACCGAGAGTTTTTCCAATGCGGGAGTTCCGGTGTTCTGCGCCGATGTCAAAGGCGACCTTTCGGGCATTGCCGCCATGGGCGAGCACAAGGACTTCCTGGAAAAACGTGCTCAGACGATCGGGCTGGATCCCTACGAGTTCCAGGAGTTCCCGGTCATTTTCTGGGATCTGTTCGGTGAAAAGGGCCACCGCGTCCGCACCACGATATCGGAGATGGGACCGCTGCTGTTGGCGCGGCTGATGGACATGTCGGATGCGCAGGAAGGCGTGCTCAACATCGCCTTCAAACTGGCCGACGAGAACGGGCTACCGCTGCTCGACCTCAAGGATCTGCGCTCGCTGCTCTCCTACATGGCGGGCGAAACCGAAAAGCTCTCGGCGATGTATGGCAACATCACCAAGCAGTCGCTGTCGACGATCCAGCGCGGACTGCTGGTGCTGGAGCAGCAGGGCGCCGAGCATTTCTTCGGTGAGCCGGCGCTGAAGATTTCCGACATCATGCGCACCACCAACGACGGGCGCGGTGCGATCTCCGTGCTGGCCGCCGACAAGCTGATGATGAATCCGCGGCTCTACGGCACTTTCCTGCTTTGGCTGCTGTCGGAACTGTTTGAGGAATTGCCAGAGGTGGGCGATCCGGACAAACCGCGGCTGGTGTTCTTTTTCGACGAAGCGCATCTGCTGTTTGACGAGGCGCCGAAGATCCTGATCGACCGGGTCGAACAGGTTGTGCGGCTGATCCGCTCGAAGGGCGTCGGTGTCTACTTCGTGACCCAAAACCCGCTTGATGTACCTGACAGCGTGCTCTCGCAGCTCGGCAACCGGGTGCAACATGCGCTCAGGGCCTATACGCCGCGGGAACAGAAGGCGGTGAAGGTGGCAGCGGAAACCTTTCGTCCCAACCCGGCTTTTGATTGCTATGAAGCGATCACCCAGCTCGGTGTCGGCGAGGCGCTGGTGTCGACGCTGGGTGCCAAGGGCGTGCCCTCGATGGTCGAGCGGACGCTGATACGCCCGCCCTCTTCGCGGCTTGGCCCGTTGACCGAGGCCGAGCGGCAGAAGGTGATGGCAGTCAGCCCGGTCGCAGGCCAGTACGACACGGATATCGATCGCGACAGTGCGCACGAGATGCTGCAACGGCGCGCCGAAGAAGCGGCGAAAGCGGAGGAAGAGGAACGCCGCCTGGAAGAGGAGCAGGAAAGGGAACGGCCTGAAAGCCGCCGCTGGACCCTGCCCGGATACGGCGACGAGGACGACGAGGATGATCGCGGCCGCAGCAGGTCATCCCGAAGGCGAAAGAGCTCGAGCCGCAGACGCCCCGGCTATCAGCGCCAGACCGTGACGGAAGCCGTCATCAAGTCGGTTGCCCGTTCGGCGGGCACGTCGCTGGGCCGGGCCCTGGTCCGGGGTATTCTGGGATCGCTCAAGAAAGGGTTCTGATCTCTTTGCAGCTCCCGGGACGACTGCTGCTGAACAGGATCAGTTGCAGGGGACCGGATAGGTTGCTCCGAATTGTGCCAAGTCGTATGACGTGGCCGGATCAAAGCAACTGACCTGCCCAACGCCGTTTACCCACATCGTGTGCGGATCAACCGCTCTCAGGACTTTTGGCCGCACCTCGCGCTGGACCTCGAAATGCAGATGTGGAATGCCGCCAGCCAGTCCGCCGGTGTTGCCCAGTGTCGCGATATGCTGGCCGCGCTCGACCCGGTCGCCTGCCGATACCGCCCGGCTGTTGAGGTGTTTGTAGACGGTAATGGTTCTCAAACCAGCCGAGTTTGGTCCGTGATCGATTGTCACCCGGTTGCCGTAGGCCGGCTCGAAATAGGAAACGATGACCTGTCCGGACGCCGCTGCAATCACGGGCGAGCCGATCCGGCCGACTATATCTATGCCGGCATGCCCATAGCCGGACCGGTCACGGAAGAACTGCTGCGAGATTGACGGCGCACCCTGCGGCATCACCACCGCAATCTTGTCGGCGTGGTCCGGCCGGTAACCGGTGGCCCAACCATCCTCATGCTGAACGCAGCCTGCGATTCCCAGAAGCACCGGCAGAGCCGAGATTGCGGCTACCATGCTGAAACGCCGTCCCATTGCGCATTCTCCCGGTCTTCGGACACCGAAGCCTAGGGGTCAGCTTGCGGGCTCGATCAACCTGCCCGATAGCATGAACTGCGGGGAGGACTCAACCGAACCATGTTCTTCTAAGTCCTCGCGCTAACGGTCAGATCACCAGGATCGGGGTTCGTGTCGGAACGCGGTCGTAAAGATCGCAGATATCCTGATTGATCAGCCTGACGCAGCCCGACGAAACGGCCTTGCCGATCGACTTGTATTCGGGACTGCCATGCAGGCGGTAGAGGGTGTCTTCGCCGTTCTGGAAGATATAGAGCGCTCGTGCACCGAGCGGGTTGTCGAGACCTGGCGCCATGCCGCCATTTTCCGCCGAGTAGGGCTCGAGTTCGGGCTGGCGCGCAATCATTTCCGCAGGCGGGGTCCATTTTGGCCATTTCTGCTTCCACTGGACCACGGCGCGGCCCGACCACGAGAAGCCTTCACGGCCGATGCCCACGCCGTAACGCATGGCCCGGCCATTCTCGCGCACCAGATAAAGGAAGCGCTGGCCGGTATCGACCACGATGGTGCCAGGCCTTTCACCCGTCGGATCCGCAACCTCCTGGCGCAAAAAGGCGGGATCGATCTCGTAGTAGGGAATGGCCGGCAGCGGAAACTGCTCGTCAAGTTTCGGGCCGTACATGCTGTCATAGAGCGGCGAAGTCCTGGCAAGACCTGCATTGCGGTTCTCGGGGACACGGTAAACCGGCGCGGTTTCATTCACGAACCGCTCGGTGGTCTGCGGCGCAGCACAGCCTGCGAGGGTTGCCGCAGCGGCAGAGCCAAGCGCGAGAAACCGGCGGCGAGAAAGGGCTTGCGACAGGGCATCACGCCCGGCAGGACCGGTCGCGGTCAGGTTATGGTCATTGGGTCCGGTCATGGTCGCGGGAAGTCCTCAGGTCTGTAAGATGATCATGCGTGTCACTGTCCGTCCAGGGATCCCCCCGGCCCGACTCAACGCGCAGGCCACAATTGGGTTCCGATCGTGACTTTCCCACGCTAGTCTTGTGGCGAACTTGCCACAGTGACCGCAATTGACCGGCGTGCACGCGAAAGCGCCTTGGAAGCCCCGCCTCAACCGGTCCTTGATACCGGTTCAAGGCGTGCAAATCGTTCGAGCCACTCCGCATCGGCTTTCTCGATCGCGAGCAGTCGTTTCAGGAAGGCTGCACTCCAATGGGCGACATCGTGCTTTTCCAGGTGGGAGTATAGCGCTCCGTGCCGTTGCCGGCGCTCGGCCAGCGGCATCTGCAGAGCCGTCCTGATGGCGTCGGCGACATCTTGCGGATCGTGTGGATTGATGATTAGCGCATCGGACATCTCTTCGGCCGCACCGGCAAATTGCGACAGGATCAGCACACCCGGGTCGGCTTCATCCTGAGCTGCCACATATTCCTTGGCCACCAGGTTCATCCCGTCGAACAATGGGGTGACCAATCCCACTCGCGAGTAACGGTACAGCACGGCCAGATCGTCGCGTGGCAGAGCGCGGTGGATGTATTGCACCGGGGTCCATTCGATGGTTCCGAAGCGGCCGTTGATCCGACCGGCGAGATGCTCCAGATCCGATCTGATGGCCTTGTAGGCATCGACATCGTCGCGCGTGGGGGGAGCGATCTGCAACAGGCCGACCTTGTTGCAAAACTCCGGGTTCTGGCTGAGAAAGGTTTCGTAGCCGAGCAGCCGCTGCGGGAGCCCCTTCGAGTAATCCAGCCGGTCGACCCCGATCAGCCTGGGCACCGATGGAGGCGCAGTTCGGGCTGCGCCGTCGACAGCCAGTTGCCTGAAGCCGCGGACGTCGATCGAAATGGGGAAGCAACCCAGGACCACTTCACGGCCATTGATGCCCATGTTGCCGTTTGGGCGGAGCTCGCCGCGCAGGGTATGGCGAAAGATGTTGATCAGGTGGCCGAGGTCGCGTTGGGTCTGCAAACCGAGCAGATCGTAGTCGGCGAGGCATCCGGCTAGTTCCTGCCACTCCGGGATCGCCTTGAAGGTTTGAAGGTCCGGCAAGGGAATGTGCAGGAAGAAGCCGATACGGCTGGTCACACCCAGCTTTCTGAGCTCGTGAGCCAGTGGTATCAGCTGATAGTCGTGCACCCATATCATACCGTCATGCGTAACGATCCGCGCAATCTGCCTGGCCAGCCGCCGTGCCACTTTGCGGTAGGCGGCGGAATAATGCGGCTGGACATCAATGAGGTCGACCCGGCCATGCAAGGCAGGCCAGAGGACCGAATTGGAGTAGCCGAGGTAATAATCGCGGTAAAGCTCTGGCTCCAACTCGAACAGCGCAATCTCGAAATCGGGGCGCTGGTGGAAGTTCAGTTCGTCCGCCGGGTTTTCGCTCTGCTTTGGCGCGCCGCCGATCCACAGCCCACCTTGCTGACTCAGTGCGTCCTTGAGTGCTACAACCAATCCACCCGAGTCACCGGCTCCATCCACCGACGGGGCCCGGTTGGACACAATTACGAGTCGTCCCATGCCTACGATCTCCCGGCTTCGACCTGTTCGCGCAACCAGGCTTTGAATGTGGAAGGGCTATGGGTCCTGTAGCGGGCGCAGGTTGGCCCTTCCCCGATCTTGACTGTGACTCCACCCTGCTGGTTGACCCAGGAGAAGGCACTTTCATCGGTATCATCATCACCGGCAAACATGATGCTGCGGCCTGAGAATTCCTTGAACGCCAGGATTCGTCCGATGGCGTCGGCTTTTGAAATGCCTTTCGGCTTGATCTCGACAGCCATCTTGGCTGACTGAAGTTCAAAAGCATCATCTTCGCCAACAAGAATGGTCAGGAAATCGCGCACCTTGCACTCGAGTTCCGGATGCTGGCGGAAATGAAGAACGATGCCAAAGCTCTTGTCCTCCGCGATTACCCGCGGATCGAGTACGGCAAATTCCTTCACCGCCTTCTTGATGTGATCAAGACGATCGGCATCGCATTTGACACCATGGAGATGCTCGCCTCCGTGACGCAACTCTGCGCCATGGCCACCCGAAACGGTCGGCGCACAATCCCCGAGATAGTGTTCAATTTCCTGAAGGTTGCGACCTGAGACGATGGCGACCGCACCGTTGTGGCGCCGGTTCAGATCTGTGAGCAGCGATTTCAGCGACCCGTCCACCGTAATGGCGTCAGGGGTGGGAGCTATGTCGACCAGAGTTCCGTCGAAATCGAGAAACAGCGCGGTTTCAGCTGCAACGACTGACAGACGCTCGAGATCATCGGGCGGATCCGTCTCGGGCGCAAATCCCACCATGTTGTAGTAATCCCATTGCTTCGACATGGCTGAAATAAGCTCTCTTTGAATGCGCTTTTTCAACGATGAAGCAAACTAATCGTTCCGCTCGTGCTGTAAAAAATTTGCCATTGCCGCCCGAGAGAATGACCGCACCAGCGCAGCCCGTGCACCTGTCGAAGACGGCCCTTTTCTCCTCTAAGATGAAGCAAGTTCTCTAGTCTACGCCGTTGAGGTCCGGGAGGATCATTGACGGCGACAGGTCGCGGTACTCGTCAGGCATTCTTGCCCGGTTGATCCAGAGCGTGCGAAAGCCGAATTTCGTAGCACCGGCGATATCCCAGCGATTGGATGACTGGAACGACACGGCGCCGGGATAGAGCCGGTAAGCCGTTGTCACCATGTCATAGACGGCCGGATCGGTCTTGAAGGTCTTTAGCTCGTCAACCGAGAAAACATCATCTATGACGGTGTCGAGCGCGGCATTTCTGACAGCAGAGTCCAGCATTTTCTCCGAGCCGTTGGACAGGATCCCGACCCGTGCGCCGCCGGCCTTGAGTCCCTTGAGAACCGCCGGGACTTCAGGATAGCAGTCGAGCTTGAAATAGGCCTCGAGCAATTGCGGCTTCAGGCTCTTGTCGGCACTGGGGATGCGTTCGAAGGAATAATCGAGTGCGTCTTCGGTCAGCGCCCAGAAATCACGCCACTGCCCCATCAACGCCCGCGTCCACGAATATTCCAGCTGCTTGGCGCGCCAGATTTCCGACAGAAGCTGTCCGTCCGGTCCGACCGCTTCGGCATGGCGGCGCACGGCGGAATGAACATCAAACAGGGTTCCATAGGCGTCAAAGATGTAGGCGGCATAGGCCATTTCAAGTTTCCTCATGCATGGTGCTTACGATGCCCGTGTTGCACTGCAACAGTCAAGCGTCAACCGGACATCAGATGGCAACGCCGGGTGTGCCCAATTGTTTCCTGGTGTGCCGGGTTGGCGCAAGGATCGTGCTATTGACGGATTCCTGTGTGTTTGAGGCTGTGCGGTGACTTGACGCCGATGGCGCCTGCGTTCGAATGTCGGACAAGAGAAAGCAACTGGCAGGAGGCCCTCATGACCGTCAACACCCAAGCCCGCACCAAGACCTGGACCTATGTCGACGGTGAGTGGCTGGAGGGCAATCCGCCGCTGATCGGCCCGGTCAGCCATGCCATGTGGCTGGGCTCGACTGTGTTTGACGGGGCGCGCTGGTTTGACGGGGTGGCGCCTGATCTCGACCTGCACTGCGCGCGGGTCAATCGTTCTGCTGCAGCGCTTGGAATGCGCGCCACCATGGAAGCCGAGACGATCCAAGAGCTGGCGCGCGAAGGACTGAAGAAATTCGACGGCAAGACGGCTGTCTATATCAAGCCGATGTACTGGGCAGAGCATGGCGGCTACATGTCGGTGCCGGCCGATCCGGAGTCGACGCGGTTCTGCCTGTGCCTGTTCGAAAGCCCGATGATTGCCTCTTCCGGTTTTTCGGTCAGCGTCTCGCCGTTCCGTCGCCCGACCTATGAAACCGCTCCGACAAATGCCAAGGCCGGCTGCCTCTACCCCAACAATGGCCGCGCGGTCATGGAGGCCAAGTCACGCGGCTTCGACAATGCGCTGGTGCTCGACATGCTCGGCAATGTGGCCGAGACCGGCACATCCAACATTTTCATGGTCAAGGACGGCGTTGTGTTCACCCCGGCGCCGAATGGCACCTTCCTGACCGGCATCACCCGTTCGCGCGCGATCAAGCTGCTGCGCGAGGCCGGAACCGAGGTCGTGGAAAAGACGCTTTCGGTCGCCGACTTTATGGAGGCGGACGAAATCTTCTCGACCGGCAACCATTCCAAGGTGGTTCCGGTGATTCGTATCGAGGATCGCGAATTGCAGGCCGGGCCGGTCGGGCGCAAGACCCGTGAGCTCTACATGGACTGGGCGCACAGCTAAGGGCTGCAGCGGCAAGGGGGCACCAGATGAGTGATAGACGCAAACATTCCACAGGCTCGCCGTTCGAAAAGGCGGCAGCCTATTCCCGCGCTATCCGGCAAGGCCCGTTCGTGCATGTATCCGGCACCACCGGCTACGACTACACGGCAATGGAAATGCCGGCCGATGTCGCCGACCAGGCGCGCAATTGCTTCACCACCATCGCGGCCTCGCTGGCCGCGGTAGATGCCAGCCTGAGCGACGTGGTGCGGGTCAGGTACTATGTCACCAAGCCGGAACACTTCGACGCCGTGGCACCGGTGCTGAAGGAGCATCTGGCAGGCATCGACCCCGCGGCCACCATGATCGTATGCCAGTTGATCCGTCCGGAGATGCTGATCGAGATCGAGGTTACGGCACAGGTGAGCTGATCCCGCCCGGGTTCAGAGCTCACCGCCCATTTCATCTTCAATGTGAATACGGATGATCTCTTCGAATGAGCTCTCGGCGCGAAAGCCGAGTGCTATGGCGCGGTCAGCAGCAAAACCGCGCGGCCAGGTGGAGACGATGCGCATGATCTCGGGCGACGGCTCGCGCCGGATCAGCGCCACTGCCGCGTCTCCGGCAACCGTCCGCAAGGCCTCGATCTGCTCGGCTACGGTCGCCGACACGCCGGGCATGTTGAGCACCCTGCGAGGACCGACGGGGCCGGTGTCCATCGTCGCGGCACGGACCAGGAACCCGACCGCAGCCCGGGGACTGGCATGCCAGTGCCGCACCGTATCAGGTACGGGCAGGATCGCCGGTTTGCCGACCAGCGGTTCGCGCAGAATGGACGAGAAGAATCCCGATGCTGCCGCATTGGGCCGGCCGGGGCGGATACAGATGGTCGGCAGGCGGATTGCCAGCCCGTCGAAAAAGCCACGCCGGGTGTAGTCCTGCAATAGAAGCTCGCAGATGGCTTTTTGGGTGCCGTAACTGGTCAGCGGTGCCGTGAGGAATTCATCGTCAATCTCATCGGGCACCGGCGCCCCGAAGACGGCCACCGACGAGGCAAAGACCAGACGCGGGCAATAGTTTGCGGATGCGGACTGATGCCGGACCGCCTCGAACAGGTAGCGGGTACCATCGAGATTGATGCGGTAGCCCTTGTCGAAATCCTGCTCCGCTTCGCCCGAAACGATGGCCGCGAGATGTATGATCACATCGGGCCGACCGGAAAGCAGCCGTGCTGCGGCTTGCGGATCAGAGATGTCGAGCGCCAGGCTAGTCACCTCGCCGGAAAAACCGTCGGGTTGTTCAGGTTCCATCGTGTCGGCCAGCGTCAATTCGGTCACGGTCTCTCCACCCAGCGTGCCGGTCGAGGCTATCGCGGCTGTAAACTTGCGGCCGATCATTCCTGCGGCACCGCTGATCAAGACATGCATGGCAAAGCTCCCCCATTTGCGGAGCGAACGGTACGGAATGAGCTTCGCAAGCGCAACAACAGGCTGGGAGGCCGTCCTGCCAATCCTGCTGCGGGCTCCGGCCTGACGCAGGCGGGTTTCACTCTGTGGTTGCTTTATCGCGCCGAATCCCCTTCTTTGTGCGGCGAGGCTGATGCGGCCATTCGCTTGGTAAGCCTCAACTTACATCTATAATGCCAGCGTTCCGGGCAACTTCACCGGCCGGTTCCAATGGAGATTCCAGCACATGCCTGACACCTACCAGCCGGTGAAGGCCGCACTCTGGATGTGTGGATCGATCGTGTCGTTCTCGATGATGGCGGTGGCGGGCCGTTATGTCTCCGCAGTCCACAACACCTTCGAGATCATGACGTTCCGCTCGCTGGTCGGTCTTGTCATCGTGCTCTCACTGGCGGCCGCCAGCCGCAGGCTGGGTGAAATCCGCCGCGAGCGGCTTAAACAGCATTTCTTCCGCAACCTGTTCCACTTCACCGGTCAAAACCTCTGGTTCTTCGCGCTGGCCTCGATTCCCCTGGCGCAAGTGTTTGCGCTGGAGTTCACCTCGCCGATCTGGGTCATCGTGCTGAGCTTCCTGTTCCTTGGCGAGCGCCTGACCGGTTCGCGCCTCATTGCCGCGGGTCTCGGCTTTCTCGGTATTTTGGTGGTCGCCCGGCCTGATTTTGGCGCCATGGAGCCGGGCACGGCCACGGCGGCAATATCGGCGATCTTCTTTGCAGCCACCATCATCTTGACCAAGGCCCTGACGCGGCATGAAAGCATCGTCTCGATCATGTTCTGGCTGACCGGGTTCCAGCTTTGCTTCGGGCTCGCGGCACTCTTTGCACACGACACCATCACCTGGCCGACGCTGGTGACGGCGCCCTGGCTGGTGGTAATCGGCGCCGCCGGCCTGATGGCGCATTACTGCCTGACCACCGCACTCTCGCTGGCGCCGGCCAGCTTCCTCATGCCGATCGATTTTGCCCGATTGCCGCTGGTCGTCGTTATCGGCATGGTGTTGTTCAACGAACCGGCGGACAGCCTGGTCCTGCTCGGCGGCGGCATGATTATCCTCGCCAACTGGATCAATCTGCGCAGCAGCAAGAGCGCTGTGGTGCGGCCAGCC
Organism: Parahoeflea halophila; assembly: GCF_900220985.1. Taxonomy (GTDB): domain Bacteria; phylum Pseudomonadota; class Alphaproteobacteria; order Rhizobiales; family Rhizobiaceae; genus Hoeflea; species Hoeflea halophila. The sequence goes on along the minus strand of NZ_OCPC01000004.1, from coordinate 278,099 downwards.
ACCTTGTAGGCCGCAAGATCGTGTCGTGGGAGAAATGGTGCCGCTTACGTGACTCGAACACGTGACCCCATCATTACGAATGATGTGCTCTACCAACTGAGCTAAAGCGGCGTACCGGTTCATGAGGCGCGGCACCCTGTGCCGCGCGGACATGATGGAGGGCAAATACCTTGGTTGCCCCCCGATTTCAAGCGGGCATGCATGGCCCGCCGTTATTTTTGGCGAGGCCAGGCACTGTCCCGATCCGCCGAAGGAAGCGGAAGCAGGTTGGGCCATATTGCCAGTTACAGTGCCAGGCGTTTGCGAGTGGCCGTGTATTCGCTTTCGAGCCGATCGACCAGATCCGCCACGGGGCCGATCTTCTTGACCGCGCCGATGCCCTGGCCCGAGCCCCAGATCTCCTTCCAGGCCTTCGGGCCGGAGGATGCCTTGTCGAAATCCATCTTGGTCGGGTCGGCCACCGGCAGATTGTCGGGATCGAGGCCGGAAGCGGAGATCGAGGGCTTGAGGTAATTGCCTGCAATGCCGGTGAAATAGTTTGAATAGACGATGTCCTTGGCGTCGCTGTCGACGATCATCTGCTTATAGGTCTCTTCCGCACGGGCCTCATCGGTGGCAATGAAAGGCGACCCGATATAGGCCATGTCGGCGCCCATCGCCTGCGCTGCGAGGACCGCACCACCGGTGGCAATCGCCCCGGACAGAAGCAGCGGACCGTCAAACCATTCGCGGATTTCCTGGACCAGGGCGAAGGGTGAAAGCGGACCGGCATGGCCGCCCGCGCCTGCGGCGACCGCGATCAACCCGTCGGCGCCCTTGCGGATTGCCGAGTTGGCATGGCGGTTGTTGATGATGTCATGCAGCACGATGCCGCCATAGGAATGGATGGCGTCATTGACCTCGGGCACCGCACCGAGCGAGGAGATCACCACCGGCACCTTGTACTTGACGCACATGGACAGATCATGCTCGAGCCGTTTGTTGGAACGGTGCACGATCTGGTTGACGGCAAAGGGGGCAGCCGGGCGATCCGGGTTCTTGGCGTTGTGATCGGCGAGGCCTTCGGTGATTTCGGCCAGCCATTCATCCAGCTGGGCTTCAGGCCGGGCGTTGAGCGCGGGAAACGACCCCATGATGCCTGCCTTGCACTGGGCCATGACCAATGGGGGATGGGAAATGATGAACAGAGGTGCGGCCACAACCGGCAGCCTGAAATTGGACTTGAGAATGGCAGGAAGGGTCATAAGGCCTCGCAGATCAGAGTGACGTTTACGCAAACGTCAATTTTCATAGCAGAGCCATTCCACGCTGAAAAGGCTTGACTTGCCGCGCCACATCCACAGCCGGATGCAGCGTGATCTTGCTGCAAGCTTGAGTTTTTAAGGGTTAGCGGATAGGCACAGCGTAACGGCAGGCACCGATGCTCGGCGGTTGACCGGGCATTCCTTGCCCGGCTCCGGCAGCATGATCCTGATTGCCTGCACTGATTGATCCGGACCGGCACCAGCCGGGCCGGACGGCACGGAGACAGACCATTGATCGGTATGGAAGCTGCAATTCGCGGAGCTCTGGACAAGGCAGGCATTCCGGGCGCGCAGGCGCGCCGGCGGATCTACGATTCCGCCCGAACAGCGCTTGACCGCAGCCTCGAACGGCAGGGTATCACCGATCCTGCGCGGATCGGTGAACACCGGGAGAAACTCGAACTGCTGATCTCCGAGATCGAGGCCGAATGGACGCCACCGAACGAGGGTTCCACCCCGGCAGGAGCAGCGCCTGAGGTTTTCGCATCGCGCGGCGGCACGGCAGCCGCGCAGCCGCCGGCCGCTGCTCCACCGGTCCAGCCGGCTCCGGCAAAGCCGCCACAGAGCCGATCTTCAGCAGTTCAAGCGGCACCGGCAGCGCCTTCCGAAAGCCGGCCTGTTCAAAAGGACCCACAAGCTCCAGCCCCCCACGCAGTCAAGCCCGACATGCGGGGTCCGCAGGTGCTCGGCCCGGAGCATGACTATCCCGCAACGCAGGAAGCGCCCTGGAGTGACCTCGATACACCAAGGGCCGTTTCGCATCAGCAGCCCCCGACGGTCGCCCCGGTTTCACCGCAGCCAAAGGGCAATGTCCGGCATGACGCGGCAACAGATGATGCCATGCTGGATTTCGTTCCCGGGGCTGCCGGCGCCTCGGCCGCGGCGGGTGCTGCACCCGAATTGAATGCCGAGCGGCCGCCGCACATCACAGCCCCCGGCGGCGCCAAACCGCAAGAGCCCGGCAAGAAGGAAAAGGTGGCCAGTTTCCGCAAGGAAAAGCGCAAACGCCCGGTCTTCGCCTCGCTGTTCTCGGCTGCGGTGATGCTGTCGTTCGTGGGCATCGGCGTCTGGTGGCTGATTGAAAGCGGCGCCCTGATGAGCGCGGAAGAACGCGACACGGGAGTTCCCAATCCGCCCCCCTCGCTCAGTCGCGACGATTTCGCCGGCGGTCCGCAGCAGCTCAATCCCGGAGCGGGCTTTTCCGGCGACTGGGCCAATATCTACACGCCGGGACGCGACGGCACAGCGGAAGCGGGCGCCAACGCCAGCGCGGAGGTGATCGAGGACGCCGAAGGCAACGTGCTCAGGATCGTGTCCGGTTCCGCTGATGTGAATGGCGAAGTGCGCGTGCCCCTCGGTGCGGAGGTGATGCAGGCCCTTGCGGGCCGCCAATCGATGCTGGCGCTGACCCTGCGGTCGGCAACACCAGAGGCGACCCAGATCTATGTTCGCTGCGAATTCTCGGTCCTGGGGGATTGCGGCCGGCGGCGCTTCGACGTCACCTACGATACCACCGACATCCTGTTGAGTCTCGATTACGACCGGGCGCTTGCGCCCAACCAGGGCGGATATCTGATCATCAACAGTGATGTGTCCGGCGGCGCGAAGGGCGTTGACCTGGTTGCCGTACGGATCAAGCCATTGACGTGATCGTGGGGACCTGGAAGCCGAAGCGCAGCGCTGCTCCCTGGACAAGAAAACGCCCGCTCCACAGCGGGCGTCTTGGGTGGAGAACCTAAGACGGCCCCGCTGCAAGCTCCTGTGCCGCCTGGTGCTGGCTGAGGAAAACCTTGCCGCTGAGGTGACGCAGGAAATCACTGCAGCGCAGCCGGTCCATCACTGGTCCCTTGACCTCGCTGAGATGGAAGGTCACGTCCAGCGCCTTCAGCCGCTCGTTGATCGCTTCCAGCGACTCCAGAGCGCTCATGTCGATCTCGTTGACCGCCGGGCACATCAACACGACATGCTTGAGCTGGGGACGCGCGGCGACCATGTCGTAGAGACTGTCTTCCAGATAGCGCGCATTGGCGAAGTAGAGGCTTTCATCGACCCTGAGCGTGAGCACGGTCTCGTCAGTTTCCACCTGGTGACGCTTGACGTTGCGGAAATGCTCGGTGCCCGGAACCCTGCCGACCACGGCCAAGTGCGGCCGCGACGACTTGTAGAGATGGATCAGGATCGACAACAAGACACCAGCGGTGACGCCGGCCTCGACGCCGAAGAGCAGCGTAAGGACGATGGTGGTGCTGACAGCCGCGAAATCGGCACGCGAATAGACCCAGGTCTTTTTCAGGATCGAGAAATCCACCAGCGAGAGCACCGCGACGATGATGGTGGCAGCCAGCGTTGCCTGCGGCAGGTGATAGATCAGCGGCGTCAGCAGCATGGCCGCAAGCAGCAGCCCGACCGCGGTGTAGGCACCGGCGGCAGGCGTTTCCGCCCCGGCGTCGAAATTGACCACCGAACGGGCAAAGCCGCCGGTGACAGGATAGCCGCCGGTGAAGGCCGCGCCGACATTGGCAGCACCAAGGCCGATCAGTTCCTGGTCGGGAACAATCCGCTGGCGTTTGCGGGCGGCAAGCGTCTGGGCGACCGACACGGATTCGACAAAACCGATGATGGAGATCAGCACGGCGGGGCCAATCAACTGGCCCAGCAGATCGGGCGAGAAGGACGGCATGGTCAGCGGCGGCAGGCCTTGCGGCACGTCGCCGACAACGCGGACGCCTGCGGTTTCGCCGAGATTGAAGACCCAGGCGACAAAGGTGGTGACAAACACCGCAGCAACGGGGCCGGCCTTGGCGAGCACGCCGGCCAGTTTCGGCTTCATGCCGGTCGACAGCAGTAGCGGCATCAGGCCCTTGCGCACCCAGAACAGAAAGGCGGTGGCGCTCACACCGATGACAAGGGTGATCCAGTTGATTTCGCCAAGATGCTCGAACAGGGATTGCAGCAGCTCCGGCAGAGTTGCACCGCTGGCGGAGATGCCAAGCACATGGCGCAGCTGGCTCATGGCGATGAGAATGCCCGAGGCGGTGATGAACCCCGCGATCACCGGATGCGAGAGAAAGTTGGCGAGAAAGCCGAGCCGGAAGACACCGAGCAGCATCAGGAAGACACCTGACAGGAAAGCAAGCGTTACCGCTGCGAGCAACAACTCCGAAGAGCCCGGCTCGGCGATATTGCCGATCGCGGCTGCGGTCATCAGCGAGACCACCGCCACGGGCCCGACGGCCAGCGCCCGGCTTGTTCCGAAGATGGCATAGAGAATGATCGGCGCGATCGAGGCGTAGATCCCGGTCTCCGCCGGCAAGCCCGCGAGAAGCGCATAGGCCAGCGACTGCGGGATCAGCATGATGGTGACAATCACAGCGGCAACGAGATCCCTGCCCAGCGCGTCACGGTCATAGCGCCGTCCCCAATCAAAAACCGGCATGAAGCGCGCAAGGCGGTCAATGAAGGCGGGATCTTTCAGCATGCCGATGTCCTTGCTGTGTACGCAGCTCAAATTTCACGGGTCGTGTTGACCCCCGGCGAAGCTTGCCGGCTGCCGGTGAGGTGGAATTGGGATATGGTTTCGGTCCGCTCAGCCGGCAACCTCCGGCCTGACCGTCAAAGTCCGTTGACAGGTACCTTCAGCACCGGGCGCCCGTCCTTGTCCTTGGGCACTTCACCGGCGCGCATATTGACCTGCAGCGACGGGATGATCAGCCGCGGCATCGCCAGTTGTGCATCGCGCTCGGTACGGAACTTGATGAAGTCCCCGCGGCTCTTGCCGCCGCCAACATGGATGTTGTGCGCCTTCTCGTCGCCGACGGTGGTTTCCCACTGGATATCACGACCGTTCGGACCGTAGTCATGGCACATGAACAGCCGCATCTCGTCGGGCAGCGACAGAACCTTCTGGATCGAATCGTAAAGCATGCCAGCGTCACCACCGGGGAAATCCGCGCGGGCCGATCCCCCATCGGGCATGAACAGCGTGTCGCCGGTGAAGGCGGCATTGCCCATCACGTGTACCATGCAGGCGGGGGTATGGCCCGGCGTGTACATGGTGAAGGCCTGCATGGTGCCGATCTGGTAGGTGTCGCCGTCCTGAAACAGCGCATCGAACTGCGAGCCGTCGCGCTGGAACTCAGTGCCCTCATTGAACACCTTGCCGAAGGTGTCCTGCACGACCATGATCTTGTCGCCGATGCCGATCTTGCCGCCGAGCTTCTCCTGGATGTAAGGCGCTGCCGAGAGATGATCGGCATGGACATGGGTCTCGATGATCCACTCGAGCTTCAGGCCGTTGTCCTGAATGTAGACAATCATCGCGTCGGCATGGCCATAGGTGATCCGTCCCGCGGCATAGTCGATATCCATGACCGAGTCGATTACCGCACAAGACGTCGTGGCGGGGTCCTTGACCACATAGCTGATGGTGTTGGTGTCGGGATCAAAGAAGGCTTCGACTTCGGGTGTGACGGACATGTCCACTGGATAATTCGACATTGCAGCATCTCCTTTTGGTCGCGTCTGGTGTGAAGCCGCCTGAAAGGCGGCCTCGGCTCGGGCCGCGTCACCGCCTGGCAACACGCATTTCAGTCGTTATGCCCTGGCAGGCTTGTGGCGCAGGCCATCGAGCAGGCGGGCAAGCGCGATGCCGGCAATCATGGCGCCGATGAAGGTGACCACCGGCAGGCCGCCAAAACCGAGTGCGGGAATGGCGCCGCCGGGACAGAATCCGGCAATGCCCCAGCCGATGCCGAAGGTGGCCGACCCGGCAATGAGCCGTGCATCGATAGTCTTGTTGACCGGCAGATAAAACGCGCCATCAAAAACCGGCTGCCTGCGGGTGCGAAACACAATTGCGTAACCGATTGCAGTGGTGATGAGCGCGCCGCCCATGACAAAGATCAGGCTTGGATCCCAGGTACCGGCGACATCAAAGAAGTTTAGAACCTTGGCCGGGTTCGCCATGCCGGAAATGGCGATACCAAGGCCGAAAATGGCTCCTGCGAGAGCGGAGAGAAACAGTTTCTGCATGGATCAGATCCCCGCAATGTGGCGGACGACGTAGACGGTCAGCCCGGTGAAAATCATGAAGGTGACGGTGGCGGCGATCGAGCGCGGCGACAACCGCGCCATGCCACAGACTCCATGGCCCGAAGTGCAGCCGGCACCGAAATAGACACCGATACCGACGATCAGGCCGCCCAGCGCCAGCAACGGCAGCGAGACCGGGACGGCGAAGGGAATGGCGCCGCCTGAAGCCAGAAAGACCAGCGGCGCAAGCACTGCCCCGGCCAGAAAGGCGACGCGCCAGGTCCAGTCTGTCGAAACCGGCGGGATGATACCGCTGACAATACCGGTCATGCCGGCAATGCGGCCGTTGAATATCATCAGCAGAATCGCCGACAGGCCGATCAGAATGCCGCCGCTCAGCGACATCCATGGTGTGAATTCTGTTTCCATCGTCTTTTCCTTGTGAGCTCCGCCGGCAGGACCCGGCCTTGCATCATAGTAGCTGACCACGATATATATAAGCGACTTTCTATATTCAAGAGATTGTATGTATTTTCTGCGCGGTCATCGCCAGCCAGTTTCCCGGTTCTGGAAATGGCGCGTCTGAACCAGTGCACGGCAACGCTTGAGTACCGCCCGTCCGTTCTGTCACGCGGCACCGGCAGATCAACCTGTCGGGATTATGCAGGACCAGATGATCCTTGTAGAGGCCGGACAATCTGGCCTGCCTCAGGGGCGTTTGAGCTGATCCATCAGATGTACCAGCAACCCTGCCAGCAGGCCCCAGAAGGCGGCGCCGATCCCGAAGGCGGCAACACCGGACGCGGTGACGGCAAAGGTGGCGGCCGCGGCAAAGCGGGTAGCTGCCAGATCGAAGGCTGAAACCAGCGCGCCGATCAGCGGCGGGATCAGCGCAAGTCCGGCGACCACGGCGATGATTTCGGGTGGCATGGCCAGGATCGCCGGAACAATGACAGGTCCGAACAGACCAAGCATGATCCAGACCAGCGCGTAGACCAGCCCCACTTTCCAGCGCTGGCTCTTGTCGGGGTGAACATCGTCACCAAGACAGATGGCAGCGGTGATCGCAGCCATGTTGATGGTGTGGGCGCCAAACAGGGCTAGGAAAACCGAGAGAAGACCGGTGACACCGAGTGCTTCTGTGACCGGGGGCTCATAGCCGTTGGCGCGCAGCACAGTGAAACCGGGAAGGTTTTGCGATGCCATGGTGACGAGGTAGAGCGGCACACCGAGACCCAGCAAAACGGCTGGATCGAACTCGGGCGCGATGAAGGTCAGCCATGTCCAGTCAACATCGGCGGAAGGCAGTGGCGCCCCACCAAGGGTGAAGGCGATTACCAGACCGGCGATGAGTGTGGCCAGAACAGCCATCAACGGATTGATCAGCCGTACCAGCAGAAAGACGGCGATCAGCGGTAACACCAGCGCGGCCTCACTGGCCGCGTGATGCGCCACCGCCATGGTAAAGGGCAACAGCACGCCGGCAAGCATTCCCGAGGCAATGCCGGCGGGAATGGCGTTGACAGCCCGGTTGAGCGGCTGGATCGCAGCGGTCAGGGCAATCAGAAGACCTGCAAAGATGAAGGCGCCAACCGCCTGATGGATGTCAACTCCGGTGGAGGCGGCAATCAGCGCAGCCCCCGGTGTTGACCAGGCCAACACCACCGGCACCTTCTTCCACGTGCTCAGCAGAGCCGAGCCTATGGCCTTGGAAAAGCAGATGGCCGCGACCCAGGACGCCGTTTGCCCTGCGTCCGCCCCGACGGCTGCAGCAGCGGCGAGCACCAGCGCGATGGTGGAGCCGTAACCAACGAGGGCTGCCACCAGCGCAGCCGAAATCATCGAAACAGGCACGGAAATGCTCCGGTAGATTGGGACGAGGGTCTGGCTCAGGCCGGTCTGCGAGGCGATAGCTCGGGACCGGCCGGATCAGTTTTCGCAGGCTGTCAGGCGGGCGATGCGGTCGATCGCCAGCAGGTAGCCCTGGGTTCCGCAGCCGGCGATAACGCCGTCGGCGCGCAGCGAGACAAAGGAATGGTGGCGGAATTCCTCGCGCTTGTGGACGTTGGAAATATGCACCTCGATCACCGGGCCTTCGAAGGTATTGAGTGCATCAAGGATCGCTACCGAGGTGTGGGTGTAGGCAGCCGGATTGATGACGATGGCCACCGCCTTTTCGCGGGCTTCGTGGATCCAGTCGATCAACTGATATTCGGCGTTGGACTGCAAAAAGTTCACGTCCAGGCCATGGGTCTTGGCCTGGCTGATGGCAGCCGCTTCAACATCGGCAAGCGTTTCGCTGCCGTAGATTTCGGGTTGGCGCTTGCCCAGAAGATTGAGGTTCGGTCCATTCAGGACATAGATCGTGCCGGTCACCAAGGCTGCCTTTCCGTTATGCCCCGTTGGACGGAGCGATGCGTTTTCCTAGCCCGACTGCATGACCTGCCGCAAGCCTGGCCTGGTTACTCCAGACCATAGGGCACGGTTCTGCGGGTGTTGGGATCGACGATCAGCCGGCGCTTGAGCGGCGGCACGGCACGCTGGTGGCAGTTGCGGCGCTCACAGATCCGGCAGGAGACGCCGATCGGCTCGAAGGCCTCGGCGCGGGCAATGTCGAGATCATCGGCATAGACCAGTTCACCGGCGTGCGCCACTTCGCAACCGAGCGCCAGCGCATAGGACTGCACCGGATCGCGCCAGCCGCCGGACGGTTTTGAGACTGCGGTGGCGAGACAGAGATAGCGCACGCCGTCGGGGGTTTCGGCCAGTTGCCGGATTATGCGGTTTGGCGTCTCGAACGCACTGTGCGCATTCCACAACGGGCAGGCCGAGCCGAAGCGGGCGAATTGCAGTTTGGTGGCGGAGTGGCGCTTGGTGATGTTGCCGGCCTTGTCGACCCGGGCGAAGAAGAACGGCACCCCTTTCTGGCTCGGGCGCTGGAGGGTGGAAAGCCGGTGCGCCACCTGCTCGAGGCTGGTCGAAAAGCGGTCGGCCAGAAGCACGAGATCGTGGCGCAGTTCCCGCGCGGCGGCGCTGAACGTACCATAGGGAAGCAATGCGGCGCCTGCGAAGTAGTTGGCCAGTCCGATGCGGCAGATGCCAGCGGCGTCGGCAGAACGAAAGCGGGCACCCTCGATGATGCGGGTCATGTCGGTGTCGTGCTCGATCAACGCGATCTGGCAGGCAATCTGGAAGGCCTGTGTCGAGGCCGGGGTGCGCGGATTTAGCCAGAGCACGCGGGAGACGGGATCGAAACGGCGCAGGCCGCTACCGTTCGGCTCGTCCCGCCCTGCCCCGGACCCGCCGCCAGAACCGATCACCACCCGCACCCTGTGACGGCGCTCGATATGGTCGGCCAGCGCCTTGAGGCTGATGCCGCGGCTCTTCGCCAGATCCCGGCTCAGCGCTTCGCCGGCAAGATCAAGCTCGTGGATATAGTTGTCGACATAGTGGAAGAAGTCGCGGACCTCTTCATAGGGCGTCGGTTCGGAAAGTGCGCCGGAGCGCTCCAGCGTCTCGTCGAGTTCGGCAAGTTGGTCGCCGGATCGGCGCATGGCCTGGTGAAGCGACAGGAAGGCGCGTGCGAAGGAGGGTGCGTTCTGAACCACCAGCTTGACGTCGGTCAGGGACGGCTGCGCGCCACCAGTTACCGGATCGGCAAGCGCCTCGGAAACATCGGCGAGCAGACGATCGGTGTCCTGATCCGACAGTGTGGTGATGTCGACCGAGAAGGCCTCGGCAAGCGCCAGCAGTACCGAAGCACTGACATGACGCTGGTTGTTCTCGATCTGGTTGAGATAGCTGGTGGAAATGCCAAGCTTTTGGGCAAACCCGGCCTGGGTCAGGCCCTGCTCGCCGCGAATGGCGCGTATCTTGCCGCCGATGAAGAGTTTGCGGGTGCGCATGGATATTCGCAACTTTGCAAAATTGCAGTTGCAAACATTGCTAGTGCAACATGCTTACCTTTTCAACCCTGTCCCGTTTACGCCAATTGCGCTAGGACCGGGCAACATGCCGATGGTCGGATTGTACGCGGGCGTGCGATGTTACACTGTCGTCAAGACAGGAATGCTCCCGGGAAACCGGGATCGTGGCGGAAACGGGAGACTTGTATGCGCGAGATTATCGAAGAAGTTGAAAAGCGGCGCGAACAGGCCCGGCTTGGCGGTGGCCAGAAGCGCATCGACGCGCAGCACGCCAAGGGCAAGCTGACCGCGCGTGAACGGCTGGAAGTGCTCCTCGACGAGGGTTCGTTCGAGGAATACGACATGTACAAGACCCATCGCTGCACCGATTTCGGCATGGAAGAACAGATGTTCCCCGGTGACGGCGTGATCACCGGCTGGGGCACCATCAATGGCCGCCCGGTCTATGTTTTCTCCCAGGATTTCACCGTGTTCGGCGGCTCGCTGTCGGAGACGCATGCAGAGAAGATCTGCAAGGTGATGGATCTCGCCGTGCAGAACGGCGCACCGCTAATCGGGCTCAACGATTCCGGTGGCGCACGCATCCAGGAAGGTGTGGCCTCGCTCGGCGGATATGCGGAGGTGTTCTGGCGCAATGTCCAGGCTTCGGGCGTGATCCCGCAGATCTCGGTGATCATGGGGCCATGTGCGGGCGGTGCGGTCTATTCGCCGGCGATGACCGACTTCATCTTCATGGTCAAGGATACGAGCTACATGTTCGTAACCGGCCCGGATGTGGTCAAGACCGTGACCAACGAGATCGTCACCGCGGAAGAACTCGGCGGAGCCTCGACCCACACCAAAAAATCATCTGTTGCCGACGGGGCCTACGACAACGACGTCGAGGCGCTGATCGAAATCCGCCGGATGTTCGATTTCCTGCCGCTGTCGAGCCGCGAGCAACCGCCGGTAATTCCGACGGCGGACGCGCCGGACCGGATCGAGAACGCGCTCGACACGCTTGTGCCGGACAATCCGAACAAGCCCTACGACATGCGCGAGGTGATTTCCCGGGTTGGCGACGAAGGCGACTTCTTCGAGATCCAAGCCAATCATGCCAAGAACATTCTGTGCGGTTTCATCCGGCTCAACGGCTCGACGGTGGGCGTTGTCGCCAACCAGCCAATGGTGCTTGCGGGCTGCCTCGACATCGATTCATCGAAGAAGGCCGCGCGCTTCGTGCGCTTCTGCGACGCCTTCAACATTCCGATCCTGACCCTGGTCGATGTTCCCGGCTTCCTGCCAGGTGTGGGCCAGGAATATAACGGCATCATCAAGCACGGCGCGAAACTCCTGTTCGCCTATGCCGAAGCGACGGTGCCGAAGGTCACCGTGATTACCCGAAAAGCCTATGGCGGCGCCTATGACGTGATGGCCTCCAAGCACATCCGCGCCGACGTCAACTACGCCTGGCCGACGGCGCAGATCGCGGTGATGGGCGCCAAGGGTGCGACCGAGATCCTCTATCGCTCGGAGCTCGGCGACCCGGACAAGATCGCGCGGCGGACAGCCGATTACGAGGACCGCTTCGCCAACCCTTTCGTCGCCGCCCAGCGCGGCTTCATCGACGAGGTGATCATGCCGCACTCGACCCGCCGCCGCGTCGTACGGGCATTCGAGATGCTCAAGACCAAGAAGGTGACGCAACCGCTGCGCAAGCACGACAACATTCCGTTGTAATTACTCGCCCACCCAAAGGATCACGCCATGAAGATCACCCGCGCAGGATCGACGCCCTCGGCCAAGGGGCCGGAAGATTACTTCACCGGAACCGTGCGGCTCGACAAGCTGTTTCAGGCCGAGGAACCGGGACGGGTTCAGGGCGTGTCGGTGACATTCGAGCCCGGGGCACGGACGGCATGGCACACGCATCCGCTGGGGCAGACGCTGATCGTGACCGCAGGCGTGGGCCGGGCGCAGCGCGAAGGCGGGCCGGTCGAAGAAATTCGGCCGGGTGACGTGATCTGGTTTCCGGCAGGCGAGAAGCACTGGCATGGGGCGTCACCTGACGTGGCGATGACGCATCTGGTCATCCAGGAAGCACTCGACGGCGTGGTCGTCGACTGGCTCGAGAAGGTGGACGATGCGGATTATCTGGGATGAGGCAGGGAAGAGGCCGCGCTCACGGGTATTTGACCGGTTACCCGGTGACGGAGGCGGCTGCAATGTGCGGACCATTGACCTATATCCCCGGTGAGACACATCTCGCCAACAAGGATCTGATTTCATGACTGAAGAACACAAGTTCCCGCCTGAAAACAACTTCCCCGCCGGCTATGAGCCTGCGAAAGTGTGGGAATGGAAACAGGGCAATGGCGGTCGCTTTGCCAGTATCAACCGACCGATCTCCGGCCCAACCCATGACCAGAAATTGCAGGTCGGAAAGCACCCGCTGCAGCTTTATTCGCTGGCCACGCCAAATGGGGTCAAGGTGACGGTCATGCTCGAGGAGCTGCTCGCCGCTGGTCATGAGGGCGCGGAATACGATGCCTGGCTGATCAATATCGGCGACGGCGACCAGTTCGGTTCGGGCTTTGTCGAGATCAACCCGAACTCGAAGATCCCGGCGATGGTCGACCATTCGACACCGGAACCTACGCGGGTGTTCGAATCGGGTGCGATCCTTCTCTACCTAGCCGAGAAGTTCGGCGCGTTCCTGCCGAAGGAGCACCACGCCCGCACCGAAGCGCTCAACTGGCTGTTTTGGCAGATGGGGGCCGGCCCGTTCCTGGGCGGCGGCTTCGGGCACTTCTATGCCTATGCGCCGATGAAGATCGAATACGCCATCGACCGCTACGCCATGGAGGTCAAGCGCCAGCTTGACGTGCTCGACAAGCACCTGGCCAAGAACGAGTACATGGCGGGAATCGAATACTCGATTGCCGACATGGCGATCTGGCCCTGGTACGGCACGCTGATGCAGGGCAAGGTCTACAATGACGCAGCCACCTATCTCGACACCGGCATCTATACCAATGTGAAGCGCTGGACCGATCAGATCGCCGAGCGTCCTGCCGTCAAGCGTGGCCGCATGGTCAACCGCGCCTCCGGCGATCCGGCCGGGCAGCTGCGCGAGCGCCACGACGCATCCGATTTCGAGCTGAAAACGCAGGACAAGCTCGAGGCGCAGAAGGAAGGCGGGGCCTGATGGCAAAATTGCCTGAAATGACCAAGCACCGCGGGATCCCGTCCGGCCTGCCCGGCACGGGGTTCCAGTTCACCATCCGCCGCGCCAATCCGCGCGGCGTGACGGCGATCTTCAAGCGGCAGCGCATGGCCGACCGGACATCGACCGAAAAGCTTGCCGACGCGGCCTTCCTGCATGCGCTGTGGCACAAGTTCGGCGACGAGCCGTTCGAGCGCGGCAATCTCGATGCAGGGCGGATCAGCTGGCTGTTCGGACGCGAAATCGTGCCCGCGGAAGAGCCTTTCGATCCGAAATCCTACCAGGCGCTGCTCCGTATCGACGAGCGCGTGGGGCGGGCGAGCTATCCGGCCGCGTTCGAGGATGTGCTGGAGGTTTGATTCAAGCCTCGACCATCTCGTCATCCTCGGGCTTGTCCCGGGGATCCACAACCGGACGAGGCGGCAAATAGCTGGTGCTGCTGGCACCAAAGTATTGGGTCCTCGGGTCAAGCCCGAGGATGACGACGGTAGTAAGGGGCCGCAGGCCCATCAGCGGGGGTAGAAGTGCATGTTTTCCAAGATCCTGATCGCCAACCGTGGTGAAATTGCCTGCCGGGTCATCAAGACCGCGCGGGCGATGGGCATCAAGACGGTTGCCGTCTATTCGGACGCCGACCGCAACGCCGTCCACGTGGAAATGGCCGACGAGGCGGTGCATATCGGTCCGCCGCCGGCGGGCCAGTCCTATCTGATGGCGGACAAGATCATCGAGGCCTGCAAGCAGACCGGGGCGCAGGCCGTGCATCCAGGCTACGGGTTCCTGTCCGAACGGGCTTCGTTCTGCGAGGCGCTCGAGAAAGAGGGCATTGCCTTCATCGGCCCGAAGGTCAAGGCCATCGAGGCGATGGGCGACAAGATCACATCGAAGAAGATCGCCGCCGAAGCCGGCGTTTCGACGGTTCCCGGCCACATGGGGCTGATTGACGACGAGACCCATGCGGCGAAGATCGCAGCCGAGATCGGCTACCCGGTCATGATCAAGGCATCGGCCGGCGGGGGCGGCAAGGGTATGCGGATTGCCTGGAACGACGCCGAGGCCCGCGAGGGGTTCTCCCGCTCGAAATCGGAGGCGGCGAGCTCGTTCGGTGACGACCGGATCTTCATCGAAAAGTTCATCGAGGAGCCGCGGCATATCGAAATCCAGCTGATCGCCGACAGCCACGGCAACACGGTCTATCTGGGCGAACGCGAATGCTCGATCCAGCGGCGGAACCAGAAGGTGGTGGAGGAGGCGCCCTCGCCGTTCCTCGACGAGGCAACGCGCAAGGCGATGGGCGAACAGTCGGTGGCGCTGGCCCAGGCCGTGGACTACCAGTCGGCCGGAACGGTGGAGTTCATCGTCGACAAGCACCGTAACTTCTATTTCCTCGAGATGAACACGCGGCTGCAGGTCGAGCATCCCGTGACCGAGCTGATCACCGGCATCGACCTGGTCGAGCAGATGATCCGGGTCGCCGCCGGCGAGAAGCTGCCGTTCACGCAATCCGACGTGAAGCTCAATGGCTGGGCGGTGGAAAGCCGTCTCTACGCCGAAGACCCCTACCGCAATTTCCTGCCGTCGATAGGCCGGCTGACCCGCTACCGGCCGCCGCAGGAGGGCACGACCGAAGGCATAACCATCCGCAACGACACC
Organism: Parahoeflea halophila; assembly: GCF_900220985.1. GTDB lineage: Bacteria > Pseudomonadota > Alphaproteobacteria > Rhizobiales > Rhizobiaceae > Hoeflea > Hoeflea halophila. Next base: position 262,980 of record NZ_OCPC01000004.1, on the reverse strand, counting down.
GGCGTGACCGAAGGGTCCGAGATCTCGATGTTCTACGATCCGATGGTGGCAAAGCTTTGCACCCATGCGCCGACACGGCTCGAGGCGGTGGACGCCATGGCCGACGCGCTCGACAGGTTCGAGGTCGAGGGGATCGGCCACAACCTGCCGTTCCTGTCGGCGCTGATGCAGCACCCGCGCTGGCGCGAAGGGCGGCTGTCGACGGGCTTCATCGCAGAGGAGTATCCGGACGGCTTTGCTCCGGTGCCGCCCAATGACGACACCGTCGAACGCTTTGCCATTGCCGCGCTGCTGCTCAGCCACATCCTGGGCGAACGCAATGCGCAGATCTCCGGTGCGCGTTTCAGCCAGGCAGAAAAGCGGGCGCATGAGGACAAGGTCGTCCGCATCGCGGGCCGTGAGATCACCGGTCATATCGACGATACCGACGAGGTCTACCTGGTGCGGCTGCCAGGCCAGGAGCCGCTGCCAGTGACGACCGACTGGACGCCGGGCGCCAGGCTCGCAATCTTCGACATCGACGGGGAAACGAACGCCATCAAGGTCGAGCCCGCCGACGCCGGCTGGCGGCTTCGGCAGCTGGGTGTGGATGTGCGGGCACAGGTGTTTTCCCCGCGCGTCGCCGAACTCGCCCGGCTGATGAAGGAGAAAGTGGCGCCAGACACGTCGAGCCTGCTGCTCTGCCCGATGCCGGGCCTGATCGTCTCGATCGCCGTCAACGAGGGCGACGAGGTGCAGGAAGGCCAGACGCTGGCCGTGGTCGAGGCTATGAAGATGGAGAATGTGCTCAAGGCCGAACGCAAGGGCGTCGTCTCGCGCATCCCGGTGAAACCCGGCGACAGCCTGGCCGTCGACGAGATCATCATGGAGTTTGCGAAATGACCAGGACCACGCGCGACTGGCTCGAGCTGGCCACCAGGGATCTCAAGGGCAAGCCGATCGAGAGCCTGAACACCGAAACGCCGGAAGGCATCACGCTGAAGCCGCTCTACACGGCGGAAGACCTGCCCGAAACAGCTGCCTCGGAATTGCCGGGCTTCGCGCCGTTCACACGTGGCGTCCGCTCGACCATGTATGCGGGCCAGCCCTGGACGATCCGGCAATATGCCGGCTTCTCCACGGCGGAGGAATCCAACGCGTTTTACCGCAAGAATCTCGCTGCCGGACAGAAGGGGCTGTCCGTGGCCTTCGATCTCGCCACCCATCGCGGCTATGATTCCGATCATCCGCGGGTGACCGGCGATGTCGGCAAGGCCGGGGTGGCGATCGATTCGGTCGAGGACATGAAGATCCTGTTCGACGGCATTCCGCTCGGCGAGATGAGCGTGTCGATGACCATGAACGGGGCCATCATCCCGGTGCTGGCGATGTTCATCGTTGCCGGCGAGGAACAGGGTGTCGAGCGGGCCAAACTTACAGGCACGGTGCAAAACGACATCCTCAAGGAGTTCATGGTCCGCAACACCTATATCTATCCGCCGGAACCATCGATGCGGATCGTCGCCGACATCATCGAGTTCACGGCAAAGGAAATGCCGAAGTTCAACTCGATCTCGATCTCCGGCTATCACATGCAGGAAGCCGGCGCGACGCTGGCGCAGGAACTCGCCTATACGCTGGCCGACGGCATGGAATATGTCCGCGCGGCGCAGGCCAAGGGGCTCGATGTCGATGCCTTCGCCGGCCGGCTGTCGTTCTTCTTCTGCATCGGCATGAACGTGTTCATGGAAGCGGCAAAACTGCGCGCGGCGCGGCAGATGTGGTCGAAGATCATGACTGATTTCGGCGCCAGGTCGGAGCGCTCGAAGATGCTCAGAACCCATTGCCAGACCTCCGGAGTTTCGCTGACCGAGCAGGACCCGTACAACAACGTGGTGCGGACCGCGTTCGAGGCGATGGCCGCGGTGCTCGGCGGCACCCAGTCGCTGCACACCAACTCGTTCGACGAGGCGATTGCACTGCCGACGGAATTTTCCGCCCGCATCGCCCGCAACACGCAGCTGATTTTGCAGCACGAGACCGGCATCACCAATGTCGTCGATCCGCTGGGCGGCTCCTATTACGTAGAGAAGCTGACCGCCGATCTGGCTGAGAAGGCCTGGGAGCTGATCGCAGAGGTGGAGGCGCTCGGCGGCATGACCAAGGCGGTCGAGCAGGGTCTGCCGAAAATGCGCATCGAGGAGGCCGCCGCACGGCGGCAGGCGCGGATCGACCGGGGCGAGGATGTGATCGTCGGCGTCAACCGGTTCCGGCTCGCCGACGAGCCGCAGGTCGACATTCTCGACATTGACACGGACAAGGTGCGCGCCGGGCAGATCGCACGGCTGAAGAAGATGCGCGACAGCCGCGATCCGAAGGCGCATGAAGCTGCAATTGTGGCGCTGGAACAGGTGGCTAAATCGGGCAAGGGCAACCTGCTCGAAGCTGCCGTCGAGGCGGCACGGGCGCGGGCCTCGCTGGGCGAGATCTCCGACGCCATGGAACGCGGTTTCGGCGGCCGCCACCACGCGACAACCCGCGTGATCGGCGGCGTCTACAAGGACGTTTATCAGGACGACCCGGAGTACAAGGCGATCCGCGACCGCATTGCGGATTACACTGCCGACAAGGGCCGCGCGCCGCATGTTCTGGTCGCCAAGATGGGCCAGGACGGCCACGACCGCGGCGCCAAGGTGATCGCCACGGCATTCGCCGACATGGGCTTCAAGGTGGATCTGACCGACATGTTCGAAACGCCCGCGGAAGTCACCGAGAAAGCCATCGCGCTCGGCGTTGACGTGGTCGGCGTCTCATCGCTCGCCGCCGGTCACAAGTCGCTGGTGCCCGAACTCATCACCCGGCTCAAGGACCAGGGCCGCGACGACATCCAGGTCGTCGTCGGCGGCGTGATCCCGGAACAGGACTACGCCTTCCTGCGCGAAAAAGGCGTCGCCGAGATTTTCGGGCCAGGCTCGAATGTACTCGATGCGGCAAACGCGGTGCTGGCGCGGGTGGCAGGGTTGAAAAGGAACGTGTGAAGCTTTCTTCGGGTGTTCCGTAACTTTCCGGAGACGGATGAGTGGCGCTGCGTCGACGGAATCACACCCCCCAGGTCCGTTCCAGAAGCGCAATCCAGTTCTTCCGGGCGATCTTCTCGATCAGCGCCTCGCCATATTGCCGTTCGTGCATCTGCCCGATCAGCGCCTGAACGCCCGTGACATCGCCGATGACGTCGGGCAGTTCGGCGCCGTCGAAGTCGGAGCCGAAGCCGACATGATCTTCGCCGAGCTTCTCGATGAGATGATCGAGGTGGCGCATCACCGGGTCCCAGCCGCAATCGGTGGCCTTGCGGCCGTCTTCACGCAGGAACACGGTGGCGTAGTTGAGGCCGACCATGCCGCCACTCTCGCGGATCATTGAAAGCTGACGGTCGGTCAGGTTGCGGGTCGAGGGCGTGACCGCGTGGGCGTTGGAATGGGTGGCGACCAGCGGGGCATCCGAGAGGCGGGCGACATCATCAAAGCCCTTCTCGTTCAGGTGCGACAGGTCGATCATGATCTTCAGCTCGTTGCAGGCCTTGACCAGCTGCTTGCCGGCATCGGTGAGGCCTGGCCCGGTGTCGGGATCTCCGGGAAAGCGGAACGGTACGCCGTGGCCGAAGACGGTCGGCCTGCTCCAGACCGGGCCAAGCGATCGCAGACCCATGGCATGAAAGGCGTAGAGCGCGTCGAGGTCGGGGCCGATGGCTTCGGCACCCTCCATGTGCATGATTGCCGCGATGGTGCCGGTCTGCATGCAGGCGTTGAGATCGGCCGTGCTGCGGCAGATCTTCAGAGCGCCCTTCGAGGTTCGTTCCATCCACATCAGATGGGCCGCCATCTGCAATGCGGTGGCTTGCGTTTCATCGGCGCTCATCAGTTGCGGCAGCGGCAGATCATAAGGCGGCGCGTCCATCATCGCCTGATAATCGGGCGCGCCGGGCTCTTCCGGAGACGGAATGTAGATGGCGAAGAAACCGCCGGCGAAGCCCGCCTTCTGCATGCGTGGCAGGTCGAGGTGCCCCTCCTGCCACTCCTCCAGCCACAGCGCCTCGCGGTTTTCAGGCGCGCGCAGCAAACGCAGCAGGAAGTCATTGTGGCCGTCGAAAAATGGCGTCTTTGCCATGGCTGGCTCCATCAGCGCGGACGGGCGGGGCTACGGGTAAAGCCCGCGCTCGCCGTCAGCAGGTTGCGGGTATAGGTCTGGGTCGTCTCGTGGGCCTGCAACGCTTCGCGTGTCAGTTCTTCGACCACCTCGCCCGACTGCATCACCACCAGCCGGTCGCACATGTGCGAGACGACTGCAAGATCGTGGCTGACCAGAATGTAGGTAAGGCCGCGCTGCGCCCGCAAACGGTCGAGCAGATTGAGCACCTCGGCCTGGATCGAGGCGTCAAGTGCCGAGGTCGGCTCGTCGAGCAGGATGATTTTCGGTTCCAGGATCAGCGCACGGGCGATGGCAACGCGCTGGCGCTGTCCGCCTGACAGCTGGTGCGGATAGCGGAAACGGAAGCCTGCACCCAGCCCGACATCCTCAAGCGCCTGTTCAACCCGCTTCTCCACATGATCGAGGCCGTGGATGACCAGGGGCTCCGACAACACGCGGTCGATGGTGTGGCGCGGGTGCAGCGAGGCATAGGGGTCCTGAAACACCATCTGCACCCGGCGATAAAATGCCTGGTCGCGCGGCGACGGCACAGGCTTCCCGTCGATGCTGATGCGGCCGGCGGTTACCGGCGTTAATCCGCACAGCGCGCGCAGAACCGTCGACTTGCCGGAGCCGCTTTCGCCGACGATGCCGAAACTATCTTCTTCCTCGACCGCGAGCGACACGCCCGTGAGTGCGCGGACGTGACGGCCGCCGCCGGAAAACGTGACTTCGAGGTTCTCTATGTCGATCAAGGCCATGCGCGTTTCCTATTCGAGCCAGGCGTCGTCGCGCGCGAGAACCGGCAGCGGGCGGGTGTCGCCGGAAATCGTCGGCAGGCAGTTGAGCAGCCCCCTGGTATAGGGGTGACTGGCCTGATCCATATGCCGGGCGTCGAGTTCTTCCACCACACGCCCCGCATACATGACCAGCACCCGGTCGCAAAAGGTCGCGACAAGCCGCAGATCGTGGCTGATGAAGACCAACCCCATGCCACGTTCGGTGACCAGGCGATCGAGAATGCGCAGGACCTCGATCTGCACGGTGACATCGAGTGCCGAGGTCGGTTCGTCTGCGATCAGCAGATCAGGCTCGGTGATCAGCATCATGGCAATCATGGCGCGCTGGCCCATGCCGCCGGAAAGCTCATGCGGATAGGCCGCCATCACACGTTCAGGGTCACGGATTTGCACGGCTTCAAGCATGGCGAGAGACTTGTCCCTGGCTTCCGTCTTGCCGCCATGCAGCTTGACCGCTTCCATCAGTTGACGACCGACGGTCATCACCGGGTTCAATGAGAATTTCGGATCCTGCATCACCATCGACATGCGGGCGCCGCGCAACTTGCGCCATTGCCGCGGACTGGCATTGCGCAGATTGATGCCGTCGAACTCCAGCCGCTCGGCGGTGGCGGTGCCTGAGACCGGGGTCAGGCCGAGAATGGCGCGGCCGGTCTGAGACTTTCCGGATCCGCTCTCGCCGACAATGCCGAGCCGTTCACGGCCAAGACTGAAACTGACACCGCGCACCACTTCCACAGGGCCCTTTCGCGAGGGAAAGGCAATGCGCAGGTTTTCGACCGTCAGCAGCTGGCTCATTTCCCGGCCTTCGGATCGAGCACGTCGCGCAGGCCGTCGCCGAGCAGATTAAAACCGAGCGAGACGGCGAAAATGGCAATGCCGGGCATGGTCGCCACCCACCAGTAATCGATGATGAAGCGCCGGCCGCCGGCGATCATCGCGCCCCATTCGGGTTGCGGCGGCTGCGCGCCAAGCCCGAGGAATCCCAAGCCGGCTGCGGTCAGAATGATCCCCGCCATATCGAGGGTGACGCGAATGATTACCGAGGACAGGCACAGCGGCACCACATGTCCCCAGATAATACGCGGTGAGGATGCGCCCTGCAGCCGAATCGCGTCGATGTGCTCGGCATTGCGGATGGTGAGTGTTTCGGCGCGGGCAAGCCGTGCATAGGGCGGCCACGAGGTAATAGCGATGGCGATGATGGCATTCTCGATGCCCGGGCCGAGAGCGGCAACGAAAGCCAGCGCCAGGATCAGCCGCGGGAAGGCCAGGAAGATGTCGGTGATACGCATCAGCACCGTGTCGACCCAGCCGCCGAAATAGCCCGAGACGGTGCCGACGAGCAGTCCGATCGGTGTGGCGATGATAGCCACCAGAGCGACGACAAGCAGCGTCAGCCGCGCGCCGTGAACCACACGGCTGAAGATGTCACGCGCCAGATCGTCGGTGCCCATCAGGTGTTCCCAGGAGGGTGGCAGCAGGCGTTCGGTGCGCAGATCGCCGCCCAGCAGCGGGTCGTAGGGCGCCATGACATTGGCAAAGATCGCAACCAGCACCAAGAGAACGACAATTCCCAGGCCAACCATTCCGAGCCGGTTGCCGCTGAACAGTTTCCAGGTCCGCCAGATTTGGCCAAGCCGTGCCTGACTGCGCGAGACCGGCTGCTCGCTTGTGAGCCAATCGCCGAGGCTCTGGCGTGAAACCGGGGTGCTCATGAGCGCCTCCTGACCCGGGGATCAAGCACGGTGTAGAGGAAATCGGACAACAGGTTGAGGCCGACGAAGATGATGCCGATCAGAAGAGTGCCGCCGAGCACCGCATTCATGTCGGCATTCTGCAGCGAATTGGTCAGATACTGACCTAGGCCGGGCCAAGCGAAGACGGTTTCGGTCAACACCGAACCTTCGAGCAGGCTCGCATAGGAAAGGGTGATCACGGTGACCAGCGGCACGGCCGCATTCCTGAGCGCATGCACCCAGATGATGCGCCATTCCGCCACGCCTTTTACCCTCGCCGTGACGACATATTCCTGCGCCAGCTCGTTGAGCATGAAACTGCGCGTCATCCGCGCAATATAGGCCATGGAGAAATAGCCCAGCAGTGCTGCGGGCAAGGCAATGTGGGAGACCACGTTGCGGAAGGCGGCCCATTGACCCTGCATCGCGGTGTCGAGAAGAAACAGTCCGGTGGTGGGGGTGAAGGCATATTCGTAGGAAATGTCGATGCGGCCGGGGCCGGCGACAATGCCCCATTTGGCATAAAACACCAGTAGTCCGAGCAGACCGAGCCAGAAGATCGGCGCCGAGTAGCCCAGCAACCCGATGATGCGAACCACCTGGTCAACCAGCTTGCCCTGCCGGACGGCGGCCCATACTCCGACCGGAATTCCCAGCAGCGTGCCGATGAGGATCGCCACCGTGGCCAGTTCAAGCGTCGCGGGGAAAGCACGGGCAATGTCATCGATGATCGGTTTTTTGGTGAGCAGGCTTTCGCCGAAATCACCGGTGACCGCCTTCTCGACATAAAGACCGAACTGCACATAGAGCGGGCGGTCAAGTCCGAGCTCGACGAAGGCCTTGTCATAGGTCGACTGCGAAGCCCGGTCGCCAACGACAGCAAGCACCGGGTCAACCGGGACCACCCGGCCAATCAGGAAGGTGACGACGAGCAGGCCGAAAATGGTCACGGCTATGGTGGCAAGAAGCCGGGAAGCCTTGCCGAACAGTGCCGGAAGGGCGCGCTGGCGCCCCTCCGTTAGAGCGGGGATTGCAGACACTTACTTGGTCACGGCCTTGAAAGAGTTGTCGTTGAACGATGGCCCAATGACAAAACCCTCGACATTCTTGCGGCGTGCCAGAACCTCGATCTCCTGGAACATGATGACAAAGGGCGATACCTGCTGATGTTCTCTTTGCAGATCGATATACATCTGGGCGCGCTTGGCCGCGTCGGCTTCGAGAATCGCCGCGTCGGCCTTGAGCGTCATCTCCGGGATATCCCAGGCATTGCGCCAGGCCAGCGGTTTGGACGCCGCATCATCGGAGTTGTCGGGATTGCGGGCGAATGTATCGGCATTGGTGTGCGGATCCTGATAGTCCGGGCCCCAACGGCCAATGTAGATGTCGTGGTTGCGGGCGCGGTACTTGGTCAGCGTTTGTTGTCCGTCGCCAGGGATCAGTTCCATGTTGATGCCGGCCTGCGCCATGGTCTGCTGGATGGCCTGACCCATCGAGGTGATTTCAGGTGTGTTGCGTGTGTCCATGGTGACCGTAAAACCATCGGCCAGACCGGCTTCGGCAAGCAGTTTCTTGGCCTTTTCGACATCGAGCGAAAACGGCGTGTCTTCCAGCGCGCCGAGGAACCCGCGCGGGAGGAAGGCCTGATGCGGCACCACCTTGCCCTTCATGATGGTGTCGGCGATGGTCGCGTAATCGACGAGATGTTTCATCGCCTGACGCACCTCGGGCTTGGCCAGGTTTTCGTTCTTCTGGTTCAGCCCGAGGTAGTAGATCGACCCCTTGACGCCGCTTTCGATGACGATGTCGGCATTGGTCGACAAGGCCGCGATCTCTTCGGCGCTGACATTGCGGGCAATGTCGATATCGCCCTGCTCCAGCAATAGCCGCTGGGTCGCGGTTTCGGGAATGTGGCGATAGATGGCGCGCGCCATTGCCGGAGCATCACCGGAATAATTGTCGTTGCGCTCAAGCACCACGGCTTCGTTGGCGCGCCAGTCACGGATGGTGAAGGGACCGGAACCGGCGTAATTGGTCTTGAGCCAGTTGTAGCCGAAATCGCCGTCTTCCTCGTGGCTCTTGACCAGTTCGCTGTCGACGATGAAGCCCACTGTCGCCGTCAGGCAATAAAGCACCAGCGTCGGCGCATAGGGCTTGTCCATCTCGAACTCGAAAGTCATGTCTCCGGTCTTGCGGATCATGGCATCGACATTGTCGGCGTTGAAGCCGAACTGGGTGAGAATGAAGGCCGGTGACTTGTCGAGCTTGATCACACGCTGCAGGGTGTAGACTGCATCATCCGCGGTAATCGGGTTGCCCGACGCAAACTTCATGCCCGGGCGGATGGTAAAGGTGAAGGTCTTGCCGTCCTCGGAGATGTCCCACTTCTCGGCCACCACACCGAAGATCTCGGAGACATCATTGACGTTGTATCCGACGAGGCCCTGGTAGGCGTTGCCGAGGATTTCCGATGCCGAAAACTCGAACACTTCAGCCGGGTCAAGCGTTATGATGTCGTCAATTGCCCAAGCCTGGATAAGGGTGTCGGCCGGCGTCTCAGCCTGTGCCGCGACCGGCGCAAAGGCTGCAGCAGCGCATAGCAGCCCTGCCGCGATAACTCTCTGAAATTGTTTCATGATACCGTTCCCAGTTGAGGTTCCCTGTCTTCACAGCGTGCAGGCGCGGTATGTTCTCCTTGTCGCCCCTGTGAAAGGTTCATTGAGGACACAGGGGCCTGGGTGTGTCAAGCACTTGCGGCGGCAGTAGTGCGGGCCATTTTTACGGCTTTCTGCCGAGCTGAACCGACGCAAAAACGGCGATATGGATAGCGAACCGGCTGTCAGAGTCCTGCAAGTCCGAGCGAGACTGCCGCCCAGGCCAGTGTCAGGAGAAACAGTGTTTCAACCACGATGACAGCTACATGCCGCCAGCCCAGCTCCATCATCGCCTTCATGTTGGTGCGCACGCCCAGCGCCGAAATGGCGATGATCAGCAACCAGGACGAGGCATCGACCAGAAAGCCTCCAACTGCTGACGGGAGCAGGCCGGTGCTGTTGGCGATCGTGACAGTGCCAAAGCCGACCACGAAGAGCGGTAATCGCACCTGGGAGAAACCGGTTTCGCGGCGCGCGGTGGCCAAGGCAACAATGATCAGGACCACGGGCAAGAGTGTTACACGCAGCAGCTTTACGATGGTCGCGGTGTCGCCGGCTTCGGTCGAAATCGAATACCCGGCCCCCACCACCTGGGCCACGTCATGGATTGTGGCGCCGATGAGAAAACCGCTCTGTGCGTCGCTCAATCCGGCCAGGCCAAAAAGGACTGGATAGATGATCATGGCGATGGTCGACAGCGTGGTGACAGCCACCACCGTAAACAGCACATTGCGCTCGGTCTTGTCATTGGCCGGAATGACGGCTGCCAGAGCCAGTGCTGCCGATGCGCCGCAGATGGCGACGGCGCCGCCGGTCAGAACGGCAAAACGCCAGCCGCGCGAAAACAGTCTGGCGCAGACAAAGCCGAAGCCGATGGTGAGCGCCATCAGTGCCGCCACCGTGGCCAGTCCGGAGGTTCCGATGCCAGCGATATCACCAAGTGTAATGCGCGCACCCAGCAGCACGATACCGAGCCGGAGCAGGGTCTTGGAAGCGAAAACGACGCCCTCTGCGGTCCGGTCCTGGTCTGCCATGAAGTTGAAGGCCATACCGATCAGCAGCGCAAACAGCATGACCGGCGCGATGTAATGCTCCGAAAGGAATTTTGCGGCAGCGGCAATCGTCAAGGCCAGCAGCAGACCGGGAAACAGGCTACGGGCGCGCGCCTGCAGATCGGAAATGGCCATTTATTAAGCTCCGCAAATCAAAGAATTATCAAAACGAACCGACCGGACGAGCTGCACCCAGCGTAATACGCATCATCAACATTCGATAGTAGCGTGGCATCTCCTGAGACTGTCCATATCGCCTGCCCCGGTTGGGCAAGACACCCATTCATGGCCTTAGGATAATCTTTGGCGCAGCCGCCCGGCCGGCCCGGATATCGGCGAAGGCTTCGGCGCCCTCTTCAAGCGCGCGACATTCGGCCCAGTCGAGGTTTCCGAAACGGCCATCGAAAATGGCTGCGGCGGTGTCACGAAAATCCTGCGGTGTGTAGGTGTAGGCTCCAATGAAGCTGACTTCCTGCAAGGTCATGCGGCGGATGTCGAGCCCGTCAATGGCGTCTCCTAGACCGATGTGAACGATGATACCACCGGGCCGGACGGCGCGGCTGGCTGCTGCCCTTGTTGCTGAAAAGCCGACGCCATCAATCACCAGATCATAACCGCCGGGTTCCTGGCCCAGAATGTCATCCGGCGTAATGACGTGGAAATCACCGGCCGAGGTCAAGGCCGGAACCCGGCGCTGATTGGCTTCGCTGATGGTGACGTCGGCGACGCTGTTGGCTTTCAGCGCCAATGCGGCGCCGAGGCCAATGGCGCCGCCGCCGATGACGAGGCACTTGGTATCCAGAAGGCCACCCAGTGCGTGCGCGCCCAGGCGCATGGCGTGCCAGCCGCAGGCCAACGGCTCGGCCAGGCATGCCGTCTCGAAGGAAACATGGTCGGGCACCTCAACCAGATTTTCCGGCGGGATGGCAATGAGTTCGGCAAATGCCCCCTGACGCGGCGCCATCGACAGGATTTGACGCTCGGGGCAGAGATTGTTGCGGCCTTCCCGGCAGGCGCGACATTTGCCACAGGTAGCAAGCGGATTGATCGTGACCCGGCTGCCCTTACCCGGCCCGTCAACCACCACCCCGGCCGCTTCATGGCCGAGAATCAGCGGCGCAGGCCGCCGTTCGTCATGCCCGAGATAGGCATGCATGTCTGAGCCGCAGATGCCCACCGCCTCGACCCGGACGAGGCATTCCCCGACGGGAAGCACAGGCGCAGGTTGTTCGCGATAGACGAGGCGTTCAGGCGCGGTGTAGACGAGCGCTTTCATTTGGCGGTGTATCCTCCGTCCACGAAGAGTACCTGGCCAGTGACATAGGCCGAGGCGCCGGAGGCCAGAAACAGCAGTGGTCCCTCAATGTCCGCCACCTTACCATTGCGGCCAATGCAGGTGGATGCGGCATGCCGGGCGGACACCTCCTTGTCGGCGAAGACCGGGCCGGTGAGTTCGGTGGGAAAGAACCCGGGCGCAAGTGCATTTGCGTTGATACCGTCGCGCGACCAGGCCTCGGCCATGGCGCGGGTCATCTGCTCGACACCGCCCTTGGATGCGCCATAGGCGATGCCGTTCGTAAATGCCCGGCGCGATTGCAGCGAGGCAAAATTGATGATCCGGCCCCAGCGCTTCTCGCGCATGGCGGGGACCAGTGCCTGGGCCAGGAAAAACGGAACCGTGAGGTTGAGGCCAATGGTTTTTGCCCAGCCTTCTTGCGTCACCTGATCTGCCGATTGGCGCAAATTGAGACCAGCGGCATTGATCAGGATATCCGGTGGACCGAACGGATCGGCAACCCTGCCGGCGAGTGCGGCAAGGTCGATTTCTGTTGCGAGATCGGCAGCAAGGGCCGCGGTTTCGCCGCCGGCTTCGCTCCGCCATTGCTCGAGCGCTTCGGCACGGCGCGCCACGCCGACCACCTTCGCACCGGCCCGGACCAGAAAGCTTGCGGCGGCTCGCCCCAGCCCGGAACTTGCCCCGGTCACCAGTGCGACGCGGCCGGTCAGATCGAACAGGTTGCTGCCGTGCATCTCAGATATCCTGTCCGGTGCCGGAGAGATCGAAGTTCTCGCCGGGGAAATATTTGCGCAATCTGATGTCGGCGGTGCGGGCGTGGCCTTCCATGCCCTCGAGCCGCGAGATCCGGGCCGTCGCCTCGGCAATCGGCCGGGCGCCGTCGCGGGTGGCGCGCTGCCAGGTGACGATTTTCATGAACTTGTGCACCGACAGCCCGCCGGTGTAGCGCGCGGCTCCGGAAGTCGGCAGCACGTGGTTGGGACCCGAAGCCTTGTCGCCGAAGGCGACAGTGGTTTCCTCGCCGAGAAACAGCGAGCCATAACAGCCAAGCCGGCCCAGCCACCAATCGAGATCGGCAGCCTGAACGGTGAGGTGCTCGGGCGCATAGTCATCCGATGTCGCGGCCATTTCCTCACGGCTGTCGCAGAGAATAATTTCGGCGAAATCACGCCAGGCGGCTTCGGCGTTGTCGCGGTTGAGGTCGGGCAATGTCGCGATGTGCCTGGGGACGAGCTCCATAACCGTTTCGGCCAGTTCGCGGTCGTCGGTGACGAGCCAGACCGGTGAGTTGTAGCCGTGCTCGGCCTGACCGACGAGGTCGGCTGCGACTATCTCCGGATCTGCATGTCTGTCGGCCAGGATCAGGCTGTCGGTCGGGCCCGCAAACATGTCGATGCCGACGCGGCCGAACAGGATGCGCTTGGCTTCGGCGACGAACTGGTTGCCGGGGCCGACCAGAATGCCCGCGGACGGCACGTCGAACAGACCGAAGGCCATCGAGGCCACGCCCTGGACCCCTCCCATGGCGAGGATCGTATCGGCGCCACAAATATCGGCGGTGTAGAGAATTGCCGGATGCACGCCGACTTCAGGGCGCGGCGGCGAACAGACGGTGATGTGCCTGCAGCCGGCAACCTTAGCCGTGGTCACGGTCATAATGGCCGAGGCGACATGGCTGTAGCGGCCACCGGGCACATAACAGCCGGCAGCCTCGATCGGGATGGTCTTCTGCCCGGCGACAAGGCCCGGCACGATCTCGATCTCGATGTCGGTGAGCGTTTTCTTCTGGGCTTCGGCGAACTTGCGCACATTGTCATGGGCAAAGCGGATGTCGTCCTTGAGCTTCTGTGGCAGGCTTGCCGCTGCCGCGTCGATCTCCTCGCGGGTAACCTTGATGTTGCCGGTGTAGCGGTCGAATTTCTCGGCATAGCTGCGGGCTGCCGCCTCGCCGCCGGCTTCGATCTCGTCAAGAATCGCCTGAACCGTTTCGCGGACGGAACCGGAGTCAGAGGTCGAGGTTCTTGCGGCTTTCTTGAGATAGGTGCTTGACATGTCTCCGGTCCTCCTGTTGAGAGATTGCAGGCAGCAGCGTGGCGGACAACGCGGGTACTAAGGCAACGAGCAAAACCACGATCAGCATGAAACATGCGAACGGGATCACCTGCCAGACTATTCTCAGGATCGATTCACCGGTAATGCCAGATATGATCAAAGGGTTGAGTCCAGGCGGCAGCGTGATGAAACGACAGCGGGCGCAATCATCATCGTGATGCGAAGCGTGAGCGAAACGTCAACGGTGATGGACATGCGCGGTGCCCTCGATCGGCGCAGCCGGCGTCAGTGAAAATTGCGGCCTTTCGGCAAGGCCCGGCCCGCGGCCCTGACACTTGCCATTTCTTCGTAATCCTGGCGCAGCTCCGGCGCATCCCGGATCAGCCTGATGATCTGGGCTGCGGGCTTGCGGTCGCGGCCGCGCATATCGTCAATCGGACGGCGAACCTCATCGGCATTGGCAAGCCCGCCCATCTCGCCCGCCATGTCGGAAATCTGCGCCATGATCGGGGTCAGGTCCTCGAGATATTCGGCCACCACATGGATGACGCCCTGCTCGTTCTGCAGCCTGCCGCGCACACCGATGCAGCGGCTGCCGAGCACGATGGCGCGGAACTTCTCGAACACCTTGGGCCAGACAATGATGTTGGCGACGCCGGTCTCGTCCTCGATGGTCTCGAACACCACCCCTTTGGCCGAGCCCGGGCGCTGCCTGACCAGCACGAGCCCCGCCACCTTGACCACCCTGCCGGAGCGGATTTTTTCCAGATCGACATTCAGCCGGCATCCCTTGCCCGCAAGCCGTTCGCGCAGGAAGGACATCGGGTGCGCCTTCAATGAGAAGGACAATGACTGGTAATCATTGATCACCTGCTCGCCCAGCGGCATCGGTGGCAGGTCGACATCGGGCTCCTTCTGCAGATCGTGACCGTCGGCAAGCGCGAACAGCGGCAGCCGCTCGGCGCTGGAGAGCGGGTCGAGCGCCTTGACCGCCCACAGCGCATCGCGGCGATCGAGCCCGATGGAGCGGAAGCAATCGGCTTCGGCCAGTTGCTCGATGGCACGGCGTGGCAGGCCCGAGCGCATCCACAGATCGCGGACACTGTCATAGCCGCGGCCGCGGTTCTGCATGAGCTGCAGGGCTTCGGCCTCGCCAAATCCCTTGACGTGGCGCAGCCCCAGCCGCACCGCATGGCTGTGTTTCATGATGTCCTTCATCTCGCGGTGCCGGGCTGACAGCGGCTGCGGATCGGCATCAGGCTCCAGCGTGGCATCCCAGTCCGAGCAATTGATATCGACCGGGCGAACCTCGACGCCATGCTCGCGGGCATCGCGGATCAGCTGGGCGGAAGCATAGAACCCCATCGGCTGGGAGTTGAGAATGGCGGCACAGAAGACATCCGGATAATGGCATTTGAGCCAGCAGGAGACATAGACCAGCAGCGCGAAACTGGCGGCATGGCTTTCGGGGAAGCCGTATTCGCCAAAGCCCTCGATCTGGCGGAAACAGTGCTCGGCAAAATCGCGCTCGTAGCCGTTTCGAACCATGCCCTCGACCATCTTCTGCTGGAACGAACCGATGGTGCCGACGCGGCGGAAAGTGGCCATGGCGCGGCGCAGCTTGTCGGCCTCCCCCGGCGAGAAACCGCCGGCGACGATGGCGATGTTCATCGCCTGCTCCTGGAACAGTGGCACGCCGAGCGTCTTGCCGAGCACGGCGCGCAATTCCTCCTTGGGAAAGGACACCTGTTCCTTGCCCTGGCGGCGGCGCAGATAGGGATGGACCATGTCACCCTGGATCGGGCCGGGGCGGACAATCGCCACCTCGATGACCAGATCGTAATAGGTGCGTGGCCGGAGCCGCGGCAGCATCGACATCTGCGCCCGGCTTTCGATCTGGAAGACGCCGATGGTGTCGGCGCGGCAGATCATGTCATAGGTCGCGCCATCCTCGTCGGGCAGCGAGGACAGCGTCTCGCGGCGGCCGTAATGGGTGTCGAGAAGGGTGAAGGCCTTGCGGATGCAGGTCAGCATGCCGAGGGCCAGCACGTCGATCTTGAGCATGCCGAGGCTTTCGAGGTCGTCCTTGTCCCACTCGACGATGGTTCGGTCCTCCATCGCCGCGTTCTCGATCGGGATCAGCGAGGAGAGCTTGTCGCGGGTGATGACAAAGCCGCCGACATGTTGCGAGAGATGGCGCGGGAAGCCGGTGATCTGGGAGGCGAGATCGAGCATCTGGGCAAGATGCTTGTCCGCCGGATCAAGACCGGCGCGGCGGGCGTCCTCGGGGTCGACCTCGCGTGACCAGCCGCCCCATTTGGTTCCGGAGATAGCGCTGATCGCGTCGTCGGAGAGGCCGAACACCTTGCCGACCTCGCGGATCGCCGAGCGGGCGCGGTAGGTGATCACGGCGGCCGCGAGCCCGGCCCGCTCGCGCCCATACTTTGAGTATATGTACTGGATCACCTCCTCGCGCCGCTCGTGCTCGAAGTCGACATCGATGTCGGGCGGCTCGTTGCGCTCCTCGGAAATGAAACGCTCGAACAGGAGGTCGACCTTGCCCGGATCGACCTCGGTGATCTCAAGACAGTAGCAAACGGCGGAATTGGCGGCCGAGCCGCGGCCCTGGCAGAGAATCTTTTGAGAACGGGCGAAGCGGACAATGTCGTAGACGGTGAGGAAATAGGGCGCGTAGTCGAGCTTTCTGATCAGTTGGGTTTCATGGGCAATGGCTTTCAGGACCTTGTCCGGCGCACCGCCGGGATAACGTTTCTTCAGGCCGATTTCGGTGAGCTTTTCCAGCGCCTCCTGGGCCGATTGCGGATCCGGCCCGAGTTCGTCAAACACCGGCGCGTCGGGATACTGGTAGCGCAGCTCGTCGAGCGAAAAGCGGATGCGCTTGAACAGCGAGGCGGCTTGCGCCACCGCTGGCTCGTAGCCCTTGAACAGATGCAGCATCTCTCTGTGCGCGCGCAGATGCCGTTCGGCATTGGGCTGCAGCCTTGTGCCGGCGGCCGCCAGTGTCCTGCCTTCGCGGATGCAGGTCAGCACGTCCTGCAGCGGCCGACGATCGGGCGCATGGTAGAGCACGTCGCCGATTGCCACCAGCGGCAGGCGGTGCTTGCGCGCCTGCCGGGCGAGCATCGCCATATGGCGCTGGTCGGCGCTGCCATAGGCCCGGGACAGGGCCAGATGAAGATGATCGGGGAAGGCGGCACGCAGCTCTTCCAGTGTGGAAGTCAGCCCCGCGCTAACCGCACCGGCAGGCGCAACGACGGCCATCAGAAGGCCCTCGCCGTGGGTGAGCAGATCCTCGAGCGTCAGATGGCATTCGCCCTTCGGAGCGCGGCGTTTGCCTGCCGTCAGCAATTCACACAGATGGGCGTAAGCAGTGCGGTCTTCGGGCCAGACGAGAATGTCCGGTGTCGCATCCATGAACACCAGCCGGCAACCCGGCGCGTAGGCCAGCCCGGCTTCCTTCGCCGCCATGTGGCCACGGACCACGCCGGCGAGCGAATTGCGGTCGGTTATCGCGATGCCTCCAAGGCCGAGCCGCGCGGCCTGCACCACCAGTTCCTCGGCATGGGATGCGCCGCGCAGGAAGGAGAAATTGCTGGTGGCGGCCAGTTCGACATAGGCCGACCCTGTGGATGGCACGCTCATGCGAACAGCCCGTGCATGTACCAGGCGGGATCACTGGTCTCGCGTCCGTAAAGGCCGTGGCGGAACATCCAGAACCGGTAGCCCTGGCGGTCCTCGACGCGGAAATAATCCCGGGTGCGGGCGCCGCGGCCGTCGAGCCACCATTCGCAGGCAATGCGTTCGGGGCCTTCGGAGCGGTTGACCTCGTAGGCCACACCGCGCCAGCGGAACTTGAGCGGCGGGCCGTCGGGCACCTCGGCGATGGTCTGCATCAGTTCGGGCCGGTCGAACAGAATCAGCGGCCGGGTGACAATGCCGGCAGGGAGGTCAATTTCCGGCGTGAGCGCCAGCACGGCATTGCCTGCGGCTTGCCTTGCCGAAGCCGCGCCAAGATGGGCCACCGGCTGGCGGCCGAAACTGCGCTCGGGAATATGGGTGTCAGCCAGCACGAAGCGCTGGACCCGCTCCAGTCCGAGCCGCGCGCCGAGCCTGTCGACCAGGGCATCCTGGCCCTGGCCGGCTGAATGGCCCGCCATCATCTCGGCTTGCGCCGCATCGAAGGGATCGGCATGAACCACATCGAGCCGGACCAGATCAAAGCCGAAACCGGCGTCAAGATCGTCATGCAGGCCGGCGATGCGTTCGGCGAACAGGCGACGGATCAGCGGGGCGTCGCGCAAGGGCCGTGCGGTCTGCACGTCGAGTTCACTGACATGGCCATCGACCCGGAACAGCTTGAGCCGTCCGTGACGCAAGCCCAAACCGCGCCGTTCCAGCGGCTCGATGATGCCTTCGGCAAGGGCCGCGGTCACATGGCTGATCTCGTCGTGATGGGTCAGCGGCTCGGCAAAACGGCGTTCGGTGGAAAGCTCCGCCACCGGCATGATCGGCGAAATCGCTTCGGTCTCGCGGCCCAGCGCCTGATCGAGGCGCTGCATCAAGCGGGCACCGAAGCGGGCGGCCAGGGGCGCGCGCGGCAGTCCGGCGATGCAGCCGATGGTCTTGAGACCGACACGGCCAAGCGAGGCGACCATGGCCGGCGGCAAGCGCAGGCCGCTCAGGCTCAGCGGCAGGATTGCCTCGGCGTGGGCGCCCTCGGCGATGATCCGGGCCTGGCCGTAGCGCGCCATCGCCCAGGCAGCCCCCGGGGTATCGGCGAGGCAGAGCCGGGCGTGGAAACCCTGTGCGCGCAGCCTTGCCTCGAGATCGGAAACCAGCCCCGCCTCGCCGCCAAGCAGATGGGCGCAGCCGGTGATGTCCATGAACAGGCCGTGGTTGCCCTCGGCCTCGGGGGCCGCATCCAGCGCAACAAGCGGGGTGTAGCGCTCGCACCAGCCGGCGATCTTCAGCAAAAGAGCCCGGTTGCGGGCGCCATCCGCCGGGTGGCAATCGAGATCCGGCACCAGCGCGCGGGCATCGCTCAAGCTTTGATTGAGCCGCACGCCGCTGTTGCGGGCGCGTTGATCCAGGGCGGTGATGCGGATGGCATTCTTGATGGTGTCGGTGACGACGACCGGCGGTGCGTCAGGATGCGCGTCCAAAATCCCGTCTGAGATCCAGGACTTGCCCCATCTTGCCCGATGGATCGCGTCGGTTGGCAGAGACGGGAAGGCGATCGAGAGAATGCGCTGACGGGTTGGCGCGGGCCTGTGGGTTTGGAGCGGCATGGTGGAAACTTCTGTCTTTGGGGTTCCAGGCTAAAAGCCATTGGCCGGTACGTCCGGCGCGGTTGCGTTCCAGCGTCAGGGACAGCCGCATTGCCCCGACGCCATTTTGATAGTTGTCGTCCGCCCCGGACATTTCCGTGTTCACCCTCCAGCGCGTTGCCGCCGCACTCGCCTCCTCCTCACCGCTCTGGCGCAGGGTCAGTGCCAGCACGCCGCTGCCACGCGCGCGCAGCATCAACCGCCGGGTCGCCGTCATGTCGAAGCGCGCCGGGTTGCCCTTGATCTGGAAGATCAGCGCCGCCAGACCGGCACAGCCCGCCGCCTCGTCGGCGGCCCACATGGCACCTTGCAGATCGCCCGGTTCGACCATTGTCAGACAGGACGGATCGAGCCCGTACTGGGCGAGACCGGCGGGAAACAAGCCGCCGCCATCAACGCGCGTGGCCGGATCCGTGACCCAGACGATTCCAGCGCGTCCACCGCGATCAGCCGCCATGGCACGGGCTGCGAGCCCGAGCGCGAATCCTGTCGCCGCGCCGATGTCACGGGCCAGCGGGCTGCGCACCTCGTGCAAGCCACCGCAGGCCAACCCGCCTTCGAGACAGTGGTCGACGGCGCTGGCGCCCAGCGTCAGCGGTGAGGACGTCTCACCACCGCCGAGCGCCATCTCCCGGTGCGCCTGACACGCCTTGGCCTCGTAGGCACGGGTGCACGCCTGCAAGATATCGGTCGCGGTCTGCAGCCTCGAGAGACTCATGCTCAATCCATCGTGTTCCTGTTATGTTCTAATAAACACCGGACTCGGCGTGGGAGTCAATCTGATGATTTGTGGATAAGAACACGGGGGCTTTTTCCCGGCCGGCAAAACAGGCCCAGCACTGCCGCGGCACCGTCCCCCCGGACTGCCTCGATCAAGACCAGATTCGAGCCGCAATCATCACATCACGGCACCCATCTGCCAGGGCACGAATTCGGCGCCGCCGAAGCCCAGTTGCTCGCTCTTGGTCTGCTCGCCAGAAGCAACCCGCAGGAACAACTCGAAAATCTCGCGGCCCTTGTCTTCAAGGCTGACGGCATCGCTGATGATGTCACCGCAATTGATGTCCATGTCGTCTGACATGCGGCCATACATTTCGCTGTTGGTGGCGAGCTTGATGCAGGGTGTCGGCTTGTAGCCCGACACCGAGCCGCGGCCGGTGGTGAACGCAATCAGGTTGGCGCCCGACGCGATCTGACCGGTCACCGAACAAGGGTCATAGCCCGGACTATCCATGAACACGAAGCCGCGCTCGGTGATCTGTTCGGCAAACCTGTAGACCTGGGTCAGCGGCGCTGTGCCGCCCTTGGCCACAGCGCCAAGCGATTTTTCCAGGATGGTGGTCAGGCCGCCCTTCTTGTTGCCGGGCGAAGGATTGTTGTCCATCTCGCCGCCATTGCGCTCGGCGTAATTCTCCCACCAGTGGATGCGTTCGACGATCTTGGCGCCGACTTCCGGCGTTACCGCGCGACGGGTGAGCAGATGCTCGGCACCGTAGATTTCCGAGGTTTCCGAAAGGATGGTAGTGCCGCCATGGGCGACCAGCAGATCGGACGCCGCACCCAGCGCCGGGTTGGCGGTGATGCCGGAATAACCGTCCGAGCCGCCGCATTGCATGCCGATCACCAGATGTTCGAGACCGGCGGGCGCGCGGGTGACCCTGTTGGCCTCTGCCGCCATTTCCTTGAGCTCAGCGATACCGCGCTCGATGGTCTTGCGGGTGCCGCCCGATTGCTGGATCGTCATGTAGCGGAAATTGCCGTCAGAGCGCATGCGGCCACGGCCGACCAGATCCGGCACCTGCATCACCTCGCAGCCCAGGCCGAGGAGCAGGATACCGGCAAAGTTCGGATTGCGGGCATAGCCCTGCAAGGTACGGAACAGGGTGTCGTAGCCCTCGTCGTTGCCCGACATGCCGCAGCCGGTGCCGTGGACGATCGGCACGATACCATCGACGTTTTCGAACTCGTCGAGCCAACCCTGTTTCTCGGATGCTTCGGCGATGAAGCGGGCCACCGAACCGGAACAGTTTACCGAGGTGAGAATACCGAGATAGTTGCGGGTACCAACGCTGCCGTCAGCGCGGTGATAGCCCATGAAATGGCGTTTCTCGCCGGGATCCGGAAGCGGACGCACTTCGGTCGAAAACTCCTGCGCCTCGGCGTGGCCACCCATGCCGAGATTGTGGACATGGACATGGGTCCCCGCTGCGATGGCGCTGGTTGCGATGCCAATGGTCTGGCCGTAGCGGATGACTTTCTCACCCTTGGCGATTGCCCGGGAGGCTATCTTGTGCCCACGCGCCACGGCTTCCGCGAGGGGGACATCCAGTCCGGGGAGCACCGAGCCTGTGGCCAAGTCCTTGAGCGCAATGATCACGTTGTCACTCTGGTTGAGGCGAATTGTCTGGGGCAGATCTTTTGACATTGGCTAGGTCCTGGGGACAGGTGCGGGTGTGACCGGAATGCGGCTTGACAGACGCAGACCTTTACTAACATGTTAGTATGCCAGCTGATGAGGATAGTCCACTGCCAGACGCAAAAAAATCACGAGCCCTCCTGCCGCTTGAGGATTTTACCGGTTCGCTGTCGCAGAAGGTCCATGGCTCCCTCAAGCAGGCCATCCTGTCGCTGTCCTACCGGCCAGGCGAGCTGATGCAGAAACCCGAGATCTGTGCTGAACTCGGCGTCTCGCGGTCTCCGGTCAGCGAAGCCATGGCGCGGCTTGCTGCTGAAGGGCTGGTCGAGATCGTGCCGCAGGCTGGCACCTATGTAACCCGGTTTTCAATGGCGGAAATCCGCGAAGGCGCTTTCCTGCGCGAGGCGCTGGAGCTGGCAGCCGTCGAACTTGTGGCCACCACAATCAGCAATGACCAGCTGCTGCAGCTCAAGCGCAACCTGCGCGTTCAGGAAGCGTTGATGCAGGATGGCGATACGGCAGGTTTTCACCAGATGGATGCAGAGATGCACGAGCTGATCCTGTCATTTACCGGTTACCGGCGGCTGACCTCTCTGGCTGAAACAGCCTGGATCCACGTCAACCGGGCGCGTCATCTCAATCTGCCGGTTCCAGGCCGGATGCAGTCCACGCTTGCCGAGCACACGGCGATCATTTCCGCGATCGAGGCACGTGATCCGCAAGCCGCCCGAGCGGCCACAAAGCATCACCTGGCACAGTTGATCCTGTCGCTTGAACCGCTGCTCATCGAACGGCCGGATCTGTTTACAGGCGGATAGATCACCATGCGCCGGATATGGCGCCGGCGCACTCAGTTATGGACCGGCGCGTCCTGACGCATCAGTCCTTCGGCTTTCAGATCAGCCCAGAGCGCGGGCGGAATTTCCGCTGTGGCCGCGACACCATTGGCTACCATTTCCGCCACCCCCTGCCCGCCCGGAATCACCGAGACAACGGCCGGATGGCATAGCGGAAACTGGAAAGCGGCATCGACCATACGCACGGTATGGCGCCGGCAAACGTCTTCGATCTTGGCCACGCGGTCGAGAATGTGTTGCGGCGCCCGGTCATAATTGTAAAACGCGCCGGGCTTCGGCCCGGTGGCCAGAATGCCGGAATTGTAAGGTCCGCCAATGACGATCCCAACGCCACGCTCGGAAACCAGCGGCAGGAATGACTCCAGTGCCTCCTGCTCCAGGAGCGTGTAGCGGCCAGCCAGCAGGAACAGGTCGAAATCACCGCGCTCGATAAGCCACTGGCAGGATTGCCATTCATTGACGCCGGCACCAAACGCCTTGACCACCCCCTGATCGCGCAAGGACACGAGCGCCTTGTAGCCGCCAGCCATCAGCTCATTGAGTTTTTCGTCACGCGCGGCTTCGCTGCCATGAGTAAAGACGTCGAGGTCATGGGCATAGAGTATGTCGATGCTGTCGGCGCCGAGCCGCTCGAGCGAGAATTCCAGCGAGCGCATGACGCCGTCATAACTGTAATCATAGACTTCGACGCGCGCTGGAACATCAAAGAACTTGCCCTCGCCGGTACGTTCCTCCCCGGGCCCGCAGCGGCGCAGCAACCGGCCGATCTTGGTCGAGAGCACGTAATCGCCACGCGGCTTGCCGCGCAGGAAGCGGTTGAGCCTGGTTTCGGCGAGGCCCAGCCCGTAGAGAGGCGCGGTGTCGAAATAGCGGACACCAAGATCCCAGGCTTTTTCCAAAACCGCGTGGGCATCATCATCAGAGATGGCGCGATAGAGATTGCCCAGAGGGGCGGTGCCAAAGCCAAGCTCGGTAAATCTCAGCCCGCCATTTCCGATCCTGTCCCAGTGCCGTGTCTTGAGTTGCATATCACCCTCCCGTGTGCTGCCCAAACTATCCGATCCTTCTCGAGAACGCATCCTATGCGCGAGCTATGCCGTCGTTTTCCAACGAGACTTTCCGGCAATAAGCCATTTGAACTTGAAAGCCGGGCAACCCGACTGCAGGATCAGGCAGATTTGCGCCGGCGAGAGAGCGGCGCGAGACCCAACGGGAGAACGACATGCTAAAGGGACTGGATCCGCGGCTGAACGCGGAAGTGCTGTATGCGCTTCGCGCCATGGGGCACGGCGACACGCTGATTATCGCCGACACGAATTTCCCTTCGGACACCATTGCCCGGCAGACCGTGTTCGGCGAGTTGCTTCGGATGGACAACCTGACAGCAGCGGAGGCCGCCGAAGCGGTGCTCTCGGTGTTGCCGCTCGATACATTTGTCGATGATTTTGCCGGACGCATGGAAATTGTCGGCAGCCCGGACGAAATTGCGCCGGTTCAGGCCGAAGTGCAGACCGTGATCGACACGGCGGAAGGCACGCCGCGGCCGATGGTCGGCATCGAACGGTTCGCGTTTTACGACATGGCTAAACAGGCCTACGCAGTGATCCAGACCGGCGAACGGCGGTTCTACGGTTGTTTCATGTTGCGCAAGGGCGTCATTCCGCCGGACGCATGAGCCAGACCCTCACTGCACCGGACGATAAAGCAGGTATTTGCGGTTTTCCACGACTGGTGTGACGGCGTCGCCAAAACGGGCAACGAATTCGCCTTGGCGGTGTTTCGGCACCAACACGCCGTCACCGGGGGCCATCCATGTGCTCACGTCATCCAGGGTCTTGAGCCGCGTGATCTTGCCCCGTGTGTAGAACTCGGCGGAATAACTGCGGCTGTTAAGAATCGCCAGGCGCCCGGCTCCGTCGAACGCCTCGATCAGCGACGCCTCGGACGGGATCGCCGCACGGCCCAAGCCCAGAAAAGCGATTACGGTCAGTCCGGCAGAGACAACCAGCACTTCCGATACCCCAAGATGCAGCCATTTCGGCTGAGCCGGCCCGATCCGCACCCACAGAATGACCGAAAGCAGTGCGGCAGCCGGCACACCCGGCAGCACATAGGTGATGAGAATGTTTGCGGCAGGGGTAAACAGCACCAGTGGCGCGAGCGCAAACAGCAGCAGATAAACGTAGAGGCTGCGGTCTGCGGTGGAGTCCGGGGTTTCCGTCCGGGGCAAACCCTTGCGCAGGCGCCACAGCAGAAGCGGCAGCAGCGGGCTCCAGGGCAGAGTGGCCAGAAACCAGAACACCCAGATCATGCCCTTGGGATGAGCACGACCGGCGCCATAAAGATCGCCCGACCAGCCAGGCTGCAGGAAGCGCTGGATGTGTTCGCCGACGAGAAAGTAATGCAGATAACCCGGGGTGGCGATTTCCGCTGCCAGGTACCAGGGCAACACCAGGACCGCGAGCAGAACCGTTCCGCCAATCAAGGGCAAACGCAGCAGATCTTTCCAGTTGCCCCGCCAGAGCATGAAAACGGTGATGGGCATCATGGTGAGCACGGTGGCGACCGGCCCCTTGGCCAACAGCCCGATTGCGAGACCCAGGAAAAAAAGCCAGCCCCAACGACGCTCGCCCTGCAGGCCTCCATAAAAGCCGGCCATGCTGGCAGTCACGCCGAGGGTCAGCGCCATGTCGGTCTGCACGAAACCGAGGGCAACGAAAAACAGGCCGGAACTGGCGGTCACCAACACGGCAACACCCGCCGTCACCCGGTCGGTCAGCGTGCGGGCCCAAAGCCAAAGGATCAGCAGCGTGGCAAGGGCCGATACCAAGATCCCAAGCCGTGCGGCAAACGGGTTCACACCCAGGCCGGCGATGCCGAGCGCGGACAGCCAGGTGTGTAGCGGCGGCTTGGCCCAGAAAGGCACACCATAGTCAAATAGCGGGGTGATCCAGTTGCCGGTTTCCGCCATCTTGCGGGCGATCTCAGCATAGCGCGCCTCTGTCGGGTCCGTCAGCGGCACCCAGATCATCGCCGCAACGCGAACGATGAGCAGCAGGAGCAATCCCCAGAGGATGGCACGGCCTTTTGTCACTTCACTGCCCCTTGAAGTAGGATTTGTGTTTCGCAGCCACGGCTTTGGGGCGCGTGGCCATTGCACTGCACTTCATCCCCGGCGTCCCCCGGATGCAGCATGACCAGACAGTCCGGATCAGCTGCCGACAAAAGGCGTGGCAACCAGTGACGAACCTTGGCCGGATCGTCAAGTCGGAGGAACCCCGAGAAATCACCGTTAACCTGCCATCCGGCACTCCGGAACACAGGCCTCGCCCTCGCCGCCAGCCCCATGATCAGTATGCCCTTGATGCCGCCGGCACGCAGATTGAGCCACCGCCCAGACCATGTGGAAGGCAGCGGAACCCGGATCCATTTTTTCGGTTCGGACGGCAAATTCGCGGCAAGCGGTGCAATTGCCGGGTAACAATGACAGTGCTGATGTCCGTCGTAGAAATCCGGCAGACGACCGAAGAGTGTGACGAAGTGATCAGCCTGCCGGAAAAACGATCCCCTAATTGCGTCCAGCAGATGCGCATTCAGCGTTGGCCTGAGGAGCTGCGGCATGGGCCAAACGGCGCTGATTCCCGGCAGGATCTGGGTCAGGTTCAGATGCAGTCCGATCTGTGCACCGGCATCCCAGGCGGCACACAGCCTTGCAATGTCTTCAGGGGCGATGGCATCGTTGACCATGACAGATGTCCCATCCAGCCGCCCCGTTTCAATCAAGGACAGGATGACCCGGTCATGCTTGCGTCCGAGGCCGAAATCATCAGCGATCCGCAACCCCATCCCCCTCGCGCGTAATGTCTTCGGCAAGAATGTAGGGCGGCCGCTTCTTGGCTTCCTGGACCGACTTGCCGATATATTCGCCCAGAAGTCCGAGAAAGATCATCTGCATACCGCCGAAGAAGGCGATCAGTGTGAGCACCGAGGCAATGCCATTCGCAACCCCGGTGAAAAACAGGGTCTCGATAATGACAAACAAGCCATAAGCGGCACTGAACATGGCAATGAAGATGCCGGCCATGGCCATCAACCGCAGCGGTGTCGTGGTGAAGCTGGTGATGGCGTCCATCGTCATCGAGAACAGCCGGAACGCGCTGAAGCTGCTCTGGCCGTGCTCGCGCATCGGCGGCTCAAGCGGCAAGCCGGTCTGGCGAAAGCCGACCCAGCCATAAAGTCCCTTCATGAAGCGATCGCTTTCCGGAAGCGAGCGGAGCGCCTTCATGAACCGGTGATTGACCAGCCGAAAATCCCCGGCATCCGGCGGGATATGATAGCGGATATTGCGATTGATGACCCAGAAGAACAACCGCGACGCAAACGCCTTCAGGTAACCCTCCGAATTGCGGCGGCTGACCTTGTAGGCATAGACGCTGTCGACGCCTTCGCTGAGCCAGATGCGCACGAACTCCGAAATCATCTCGGGCGGATGCTGGAGATCGGCATCCATCAGAACCGCAGCGTCAGCAGACTGTGCTGCGTCGATTCCCGCAGACAATGCAGCCTCTTTGCCGAAATTGCGCGAAAACTGCAGCAGGCGCACGGGTCGCTGCCCAAAATCGTGGGAGTCGAGAACCGCAAAACTGTCATCGGTGCTGCCATCATCGACAAAAACAAAGCCCACCGTCAACTGGAACCTCTCTGCAAGGCTGGTGGCAAGCCGCTCGAGCTGCGCAAGCAGTTCCGGCAGCACATCAACCTCATTGTAGACCGGGATGACGATGGACAGTTTTTTCCCGGTCATGAAGACCTCTTTGCGAATATGACTGTCGAGGACATCGCGAAATTGATGATCGAGACAAGTCCGATAGCCCCGAGCAGGGCGATGGCCAGCGGCAGACCGGCATAGAGGAAGGCCTTCAGCAGCACCGCTCTGAGAAAGAAGATCAGCGCACTCCAAGCCATGAACATGGCATATCGCCTGAGCAGGTTGTCATTGGCTTCGTCAAAGGTGATGCGGCTGTGAAACCGGAAAACCACGGAAGCACTGATGAACATGGACAGCGCCAGGGCGATGGCAGGGTCCAGCCTCAACCATTCGCTCAATCCGAGAGTGACGACATAGTCGATGACCGCACCGATGACAGAGCCACTGGCAAAAAGCGAAAGTCTCCTGAGCATCATCCATTCTTCCGGTTCTTAGCCGTCGTGAAGGCGGCAAGCTGCTGGAATGCCGGTATATGGGCTGTCGCCATGAACAGCAAGGGACCGAGGGGACAACGCGAATGTCTCAGCGGAGGCTGCCGCCTTGCGACGAGCGATCGCACAGGCTTCAGCCCATGGTAAAGCTCAGCGTTGAGCTGTCCCCGTCAGGGCGGCTGTCTATGCGCAGGTGCGGCTTCATCGAGTTTCGCACCGGGCCTGGGCACCAGCACTGCAACTACGCCCTCGCCGAAATCAGCGTGTGGCACGCCGATCACGGCAGATTCCAGCACACCCTCCTCCTCGTCCAGCAGCAATTCGAGCTCCTTGGGATAGATGTTGTAGCCGCCGGAGATGATCAGGTCCTTGGACCGGCCGACGATCTGGACATAGCCATCGGCATCCATCACCCCGACATCGCCGGTGATGAAGAAGCCGTTTTCGCGCAGCTCCTCTCTGGTTTTCTCGGGCATCTGCCAATAGCCCGAAAAGACGTTGGGTCCCCTGACCTCGATGATGCCGATCTCACCCTGCGGCAACACATTTCCGCTCTCCGCGTCGACAATGCGCAGCTCCACACCCGGCAGTGGGAAACCAACTGTCCCGGCGCGGCGCTCACCGTCATAGGGATTGGAGGTGTTCATGTTGGTTTCAGTCATGCCGTAGCGCTCGAGAATGCGATGGCCGGTTCGCAGTTCGAATTGGACATGGGTTTCAGCCAGCAGCGGTGCGCTGCCCGACACGAACAGCCGCATATGCTTTACCAGTTCGCCGGTGAAGGTAGGCTCATCAAGCAGGCGGGTGTAGTAAGTCGGCACACCCATCAGCGCGGTAGCATCGGAAATGTTGGCAATAATCGCCTCCGGGCTGAACCCGGAGAGGAAAATCAGCGAGGAGCCGGCCACCAGCGTCACGTTGGTGGCGACAAACAGGCCGTGGGTATGGAAGATCGGCAGTGCGTGCAGCAGTACGTCGTCCCTGGTAAAGCGCCAGACATCAACCAGCGTCTCAGCATTGGACAGAAGGTTGGCGTGGCTGAGCATCGCGCCCTTGGAGCGCCCGGTGGTGCCGGATGTGTAGAGAATGGCGGCGAGGTCATCCGCTGATCTGGCGACGGTTTCGAACGCCGTTGGTGCCGCAAGCCCTGCATCGGCGAGCGAACCGGCGCTGGTCTCGTGATCCTTCCACACCCCCAGGGTGTCGAGCCTGATGCCGAGCCTGTCTGTCAGCGCCTCGTAGTCGCTGCGTTTCTTCGGGTCGCAGACAAAAACACGCGGGGTCGCATTGTCGAGAAAATACTCTATCTCTGCCGGCGTGTAGCCGGTGTTGAGCGGCAGAAAAACCGCACCCAACCGAACAACGGCGAGATAGAGCATGATCGCTTCAATGGATTTGGGTACCTGCACGGCGACGCGGTCGCCCGGTTCCACACCAAGGCTGACGAGCACATTGGCAAAACGGCCTGAAACATCTTCGACATCGCCATAGGAGTAGCGGCGGCCATCTTCTGGCAGCACCGCAAACACCGCATCCCGACCCTGGGGCGTGTTCAACTTGTCGGCAAGCAGCCCGTCAAAGAGATAGTTGTCAGCCATTGTTCGCTTTCCTGCCATTGATGAGCGTGTTCGCGTCTCCACGGTTCTCGCGGAACGGCAAACACCATGCCCGCGAAAATCTCGCTGCTCCACGTCTCAGATTGCTGCTATCACGGGACATTCGCTGAAGACCGTGACGACGATTCTCGACCGGTATCTTGCACGCACACGCACGCTTGCTGAAGAAGCGATAGCCTTGTTCGAGAACACAAGGAGCACAGAGTTTGCAAACCGGTTGCAAACTGCGGATCAAAAGGACGCTGGGACTTGAGCTAAGCTATTGAGAAAAATGGCGCGCCCGAAAGGATTCGAACCTCTGACCCCCAGATTCGTAGTCTGGTGCTCTATCCAGCTGAGCTACGGGCGCGCGCTGCAGGTGTCGTTTGCCTGCGAGGCGTTCTCCTAAAACGGACTGCGGGGGATTGCAAGCGGATTTGGAGAAAAAAGCACCTGCTGTGGATTTAATCCATTCCACGCCAAGCGGAGCGGCGGGATGATGGCTGCAACGCGCAGGGTCGAGGCAGCGAAGCCTGCCATCCGAGACCGGTCTGAAGCGGGATCCACCGGCCCACGACTGCGGCCACCCCGATACGCGACCGGCATTATCGATGCCAACACGCCAATGTTGCCAGTAGTCAAACAGACGATCCCGGAGCGGTCAGCTTACATGACCTGTCTTTTCGCTGGGTCCATCAAAAAGGCTTCAGTCGAGACGACAGAAGGACACGCGCGCCGCATTCCGGAAGGCTGAGAAACATGTTGGCACGCTTCCAGCTGCCCCACCGCCCCTGCCCCCACGCGACATCAGGCGCGGGCACGGTACCGGTCGAGCGGCAGCGGCTGGTCGGGAAGCTCGATGCGGAAGGCGGTGCCCTGGGTGACCGTCTCGTCAAGCGATATGGTACCGCCATGGGCGATGACCAGTTCGCGTGCAATGGCCAGCCCGAGACCGGTGCCGCCGGCGCGGGCCGAACCACGGAATGGCTGGAACAGGTTCTCGCGAGCCTTGGCGGGAAGCCCCGGACCGGTATCGGCAACCCGGATCTCGACCACCAGACCCTGGCGGCGGGCGGAAAAGGTGATGCGGCGCACGATGGCGTCTTCATCGCTTGCATCGGCCTCAAGCGCCTGCACCGCGTTGCGGGCGAGATTGTAGATGACACGGAACAACTGCTCGTTATCGGCCTCGATCTCGATGTCCTCGTCCATGTCGAGGATGAAGCTGATATCGGTGCTCGTCTCCTCGACAATGACATCACGGACTTCGCCGGCAAGCACGGCCAGATTTATGAAGCGGCGGCGCGGCGCGGCCTCGCGCGCCTTGCCATAGGCCAGCACCTCGCTGGAATAGGACACGGCCCGGTCGATGGTGCGCAAGAGCTTGGGCGCAAAGCGCTTGACCAGCGGATCGTCGATCATCGCCAGCCGGTCCGACATCAGCTGCGCCGATGTCAGGATGTTGCGCATGTCGTGATTGATCTTGGACACGGCAAGGCCGAGATCGGCCAGGTGCCGCTGTTCCTTCAGCGTCTGCTGCAAGCGCGTCTGCATGGCCGCCAGATGGCCCTCCGCGGCCGTCAGCTCGTCAACCGCCGGGGCGGGCACAATGATGTTGTTGGGATTTTCCGGATCCTCGGAGAAGGCCTGCATGTTGTCAGTCACTCTTTGCACCGGACGCAGCAAGAGGCGGGAGATGGAGAAGAACATCAGTCCGGCCGTGATCATCGAAATCAGGACAGAGAGAAAGAACACGTTGCGGCCGTAAATCAGCATAGCGTGGCGGAGATCCTTGTCCTCCAAGACCAGATCTATCACCGTATCGGGGTCGCCGCTGACCGGGCCGTAGATGCGGATCACCCGGTCGCCGCCAAACAGGATCGTGTCAAAGGCGTCGATAATGGCATCGAGCGGCGTGACTTCAGCCAGATTGTACTGGTGGCTGACAACGGGGGGCATGTCGGCCACCGCAATCATGCGCGACATGCCGTCCTTGCGCAGTGCGATGGCTTTGGTCCCGGTGGCCATGATCGCGTCGTTCTGGATCACCCGGGGCAATGCCAGGTCAGTGACGCCTTCCAGAACCACCGCGGCGCCAGCGGCGATGTTGAGCCTGCTGTCGAGCCAGCGTAGCCGCGTGTTGGCGACCGAGGGCACAAAGATCAGGACTTCGGCGATCATCACGAAGAGCACCGTCAACCAGAACAGCTTTCCGGTCAGGCTTCTGGGCTTTGGCTTCCACCACGGGATCGTCTCGATCTCAGTCTTGGTCTCCACCATCGTCCACCCTCCGCGCCTGCCAGCCTGCTATCCGAATCGTCTCAGAAAGCGTACGATCCAGCGCACATATGGTTTGCGTGTCATGGGAATGTAATAGGACACCGCAGCGCGCTTTCCAATCTCTGCCATCGTCGGATAGGGGGGCACATAGCCGCGCACATCCTTGAGCGTCAAACCCTTGCTGACGGCGAGCGCCCACATGTTGATCATTTCGCCGGCTCCGGCGCCGGCTATGGAGACGCCGAGAATGCGAGCCTTGCGGTCGACCACCAACTTGATCAGTCCCGTCGTCTTGCGTTCCGCCTGGGCGCGGTCGTTCTCGGCATAGGGCCAGCGCAGGATCGAGATCCGGCCGCCATGGCGCTTGCCCGCCTCTTCCTCGCTCAAGCCGACATGGGCGAGCTCGGGATCGGTGTAGGTGGCCCAGGGAATGATGTCGCGGTTTTCCTTTGCCGGCACCCGAAACAGGATCTGCTGCACCACCAGGCCGGCATGATAGCCCGCAACATGGGTGAACTGCAGACCACCTGCGACATCGCCGATGGCGTAAATCCGCTTGTTGGAGGATCTGAGATTGGCGCCGACCTTGATGCCGCGACGGTCATGCTCGACACCGGCCGCGTCCAGCCCCAGCCCTTCGACATTGGCGAGACGACCAACGGCGACAAGCACATCCGAGCCGTCCACGAAGGCCTCCCCGGCATCGCTTTCGTAATGGACCCGGACCCCGGTCTTGCCACGCTTTTCGACCGAGGTGACCTTCGATCCCTCGTGGATGGTCACGCCCTCGGCACGAATGTTTTCGAGCACGATCGCGGCCAGCTCAGGGTCGTCCTTGCCAAGGGCTCTGGCGCCCTCGAGAACGGTGACCTCGGCGCCGAGCCTGCGGTGGGCCTGGGCCATCTCCATTCCAATCGGGCCGCCGCCGATAATGATCAGATGCCTGGTGGCGCGAGTACGGTCGAACAGGGTCTCGTTGGTCAGGTAGTCAACCGTGTCGAGGCCGGGAATCGGCGGCACCAAGGCCGTGGACCCGGTCGCGACGACATAACGCCGGGCGCGGATCTCGGTCTTTCCAGCCATCAGCGTGGCCTTGTCGACGAACCGCGCCTCGGCCTCGATCACGTTGACGCCCATGGCGCGAAATCGCTCTGCCGAATCATTCGGGGCAATCGCGCCGATGACCGAATGAATGTGATCGTGGACCTTTCCGAAGTTGACCTTGGCCTCGCCGGCGGTGACGCCGAAAGACGGCGCTTCCCTGATCGCGTGGGCGTGCTTGCCGGCCGCGATCATCGCCTTGGAGGGCACGCAGCCGTAGTTCAGGCAATCGCCGCCCATCTTGCCCATTTCGACGAGAACCACATCGACACCGAAAGATGCCGCCGCAGCGGCCACCGAAAGGCCACCGGAGCCGCCGCCAATGATGCAGATGTCAGGAGTCAAAGGGCTGCTCATGGGATTGTCTTTCCAAAATTGAGGCCCGCACGGGGCCGAAGCGCTACGCGGGGATCAGGAACGGGCGCGGAACTTGCGGACTATGGTGGGGATTGCCGCAACGATTGCAAGCCCGAGGAAGGCAATGGTGATCTCGGGGGTGATCAGATCGGCAATCGAGATCTCGCGGCCGGCGGCGGCGACAATCACGCTGTCGAGCCCCTGACCCAGCCAGGTGTAGGCGAAGGTGCCGGGGATGATCCCGAGAAAGGTCGCGGCCATGTAGGTTCGCAGCTTGATGTCGAAGAAGGCGGGCGCAATGTTGATGACGAAAAACGGGAACACCGGGGCCAGACGCAACACGAGCAGGTAGCCAAAGGCGTCCTCGGCAAAGCCGTCGGCCAGCCTTGCGGCGAACGGCCCGGCACGCTTGCGCAACACATCGCCGAAAGCCGACCGGGCGGCGAGGAAGATCGCGGCGGCACCCGTGGTGGCAGCGAAGACCGTCAAGATGCCGGCAATCAACCAGCCGAACACAAAGCCCGCGAAAATCGTCAGGACGGAGGCCGCTGGGAAGGCGAAGGCAATGGCGACAGCATAAAGCACGAAATAGCCCAGGATCGAGGTAACGCGATGCTCCGCCACGAACGCCTTGAGCGCATCGCGCTGCTCGGCAAGCACAGAGAGCGTGAGGTAGTCCTGGAGGCCGGCCACATAGGCGGCGATCAAGCCCGCCAGGATAACGGCCAATGGCAGGAACCGCCGCCAGGTCAGGGGCTTGGACGCTTCGGTCTCTGTCGCGCAAGGGCATGCGTCGGCTTTTTCATCTTGCCCTGATCGGGAGTGCGAAGTCATGCCGGTTCTCCAGTTTCGGTGCTGCAGTCATCCGACTGCGACGGGTACGACCGATACTTAATGGACGGCGGCGCTGGCGACCAATGACAATCCCTCGCCAATTTCCCAATCCCGCGTGAGGCAAGCACCGAAAATCCTCACGGCAGCGTGAACTTCATGTCATCCGGGCTAAAGCGCGTTGATGCTCCAGTCATAGTCGTAGCCGGAGATGGAGGCGGCTGCAATTTCTGATGCCTTTTGCGGTGTTGCGAAGGACATCCAGTGGTCCTTGAGCCTGCCCCTTCCGCCAAAATCGCTCGCATACCAGGAATAGATTTTCGAGGCTGTAATGCGTCCACCGTCAACGCTGACTCCGCGTGGATGATTGACATAGGCTACCGCATTTTGTCTCAGCAGAGCATCAACATTTGCGCCAGTGAAAGCACTGGTCGCGAGGTTGGGACAGGAATAAGAGGCGCAATTGAGCCCATAATGGGACATCGGGTCCTTGAAAAGGGCGCGGACGATTTCATGCTCGACATCGTCGAGCGACAGTGCCGTGGCATTGACCGTCATCAGCTTGGCTTTCCAGGGCCCCGAGCCAAACAGGAATGAGCCGCCGAGATTGATCTTCTTGATGGAGCTCACCGGGTAGGCGTCGGCCACCACTTCAAGCGTCTTGGCGTTGTAGAGATTGATCCAGAAGGCATGCGCCTCATTAGGTGACAGGGAGACTGGATCGGTTGCCTCCAGCGATGCGATATAGCCACGCAGGGCTGGCAAGCCGGACCTGACGCCGCGATAGTCGACCCGGTTGTAGCCCGCGGCATCCGGCTTTACATGGACCTTGAGCAATTTGTCGAAAGCGGAATGATCCACAGCCGCCTGCCCTTTTGGCCGGAAACCGGTCAGAGCGGCGGAGGCTGTAGGTGGCATAAGAGCCATCGCGGCCGCCAGGCTGGCAGATCCGGCAATCAG
This sequence comes from Parahoeflea halophila, assembly GCF_900220985.1. GTDB lineage: Bacteria > Pseudomonadota > Alphaproteobacteria > Rhizobiales > Rhizobiaceae > Hoeflea > Hoeflea halophila. The sequence goes on along the minus strand of NZ_OCPC01000004.1, from coordinate 228,278 downwards.
GGTACGGCGGTCAAGGGACGGCATGGGCTAAGATCTCCCGGGCTAAGTTTCGTGGGGAATGCCGACAAAGACTTGGCGCAGGGCGAGACATGAGGCAACCGCAGAAGGCGCGATGTCACCGGCTTGTGAACCGACGTGACCGGGGACCTGCGCTTGAGCACTATGGCGGGGTCAGAATAGCCGGACAACACATGCCCGGATCAATGGTGGGCACAGGCGAAACCGGTGCAGCTCATTGACTTTTGCCCGGGATCGCGCCTATAAGCCGCTCGTCCGTGGAAGCTTCCGGTTTCCGGGAGCGTGTTTCGGCGGACTGAACACCCTAAACCAAGATGTTCCAAGAAGGGCCGCACACCGCGGTATTAAAATAAATGACAAAGCGTACTTACCAACCATCCAAGCTTGTTCGCAAGCGCCGTCACGGCTTCCGTGCACGTATGGCTACCAAGGGCGGCCGCAAGGTCATCCAGGCTCGCCGCGCCCGCGGGCGCAATCGTCTGTCGGCTTAATCGCTGGCGCCGGGCCCGCGAAGGACTACGATCGCGTGGCGCAGGACGATACCATCAGGAAACCCGGGCGGCTTAAAAACCGGCCGGATTTTCTCGCCGTGCAAAAGGGCAAGCGCCTGCGCGGACCATATTTTCTCCTGGAAACCCTCGACCGGGGCGACTCCGACCAAGCCCCGCGCATCGGCTTCACGGTGACCAAGAAGCAGGGCAATTCGGTGGAACGCAACCGGATGCGCCGACGCCTCAGGGAGGCGGTGCGTCACATGGCGGGGGTTCCATTCAAGCCCGGACATGACTATGTGGTGGTCGCGCGCAGGGATACCCTGAGCGCGCCTTTTGACGGACTGGTCACCGCGCTCACCGAGCGGGTAAACGACTCCGCCAGATCGAAACGACCCCAGCACGCGCGCGCCGACAAAGCCGTGCGCTCCGGACAACACCAGAAAACCAGGCCATAGCTGCCTGAACATCAGGATTGATTGATGGAAAACAATCGCAATTATTTCGTCGCAATTCTCCTGTCGGTGCTTGTCCTCGTGGCCTGGCAATTCCTCTATGTTACTCCGAAGATCGAACGTGAGCGCGTGGCCGCCGAAGCACTGCAGGCCGAGCAAGCGGCCCAGGCACCTGCAACTTCAGCCGGAAACACGACAACACCCGGTCTCAGCGCAGAGGCACCCGGCGGCGACGTTGCCATCCCCGGTTCGACAACACAGGCCGCCGGCCTTTCGCGCGAAGAGGCTGTCGCCCAGACCGGCCGCATCGCAATCGACACACCGTCGCTTTCCGGCTCGATCAACCTCTCCGGCGCACGCATTGATGATCTGCTGCTCAAGGAGTACCACCAGACCATCGACCCCACGAGCCCGAACATCACGCTGTTCAGCCCGGCGGCGATGGCTGACGGCTATTTTGCCGAGGTCGGCTTCATCGCCGATGCCCAGTCCGGCCCGGCGCCCGGACCCAACACCGTATGGACCGCTGCGGAGGGACAGACCCTGACCGAATCCTCCCCGGTCACCCTGACTTACGACAATGGCGAAGGCCTCGTCTTCACCCGCGTCATTTCAGTCGATGAGCATTATCTCTTCAGTTTCGAGGACACGATCGCCAACTCCGGCGAGGCCGCCGCTTCTGTTGCCGGCTACGGCCGCGTGACCCGTTTCTTCAAGCCGCAGACCGAGGGCATCTATGTTCTGCATGAGGGCCTGGTCGGCGTCATCGGCGAAGATGGGCTGCAGGAAATCGATTACTCCGATGTCGAGGACACGCCGATCATCGCCCACGGCAAGGCAACTGCCGGCTGGATGGGAATCACCGACAAGTACTGGGCCGCAGCGCTCGTCCCGCCGCAGGGTGCAGGCTTTGAAACCCGCTTTGCCCATTTCACCGACGGCCGCGCGCGCTACCAGTCGGACTTCAAGACCGATACGATGGCGATCGCCCCCGGCGGCAGCGTGACCTCGAAAACGCTGGTGTTTGCCGGCGCCAAGGAAGTCCCGGTGATCGAGGGGTATCAGTCGCAGTTCGATATCCTCAATTTCGACCTGATGATCGACTGGGGCTGGTTCTATTTCATCACCAAGCCGATGTTCTGGCTGATCGACTATCTGTACAAGCTGTTCGGCAATTTCGGCGTTGCAATCCTGGCGACCACCGTTGTGGTGAAGCTGATCTTCTTCCCGCTGGCGAACAAGTCCTATGTTTCCATGGCCAACATGAAGAAGGTGCAGCCGAAGCTCGAAGAGCTCAAGGCCAAGCACGGCGACGACAAGATGGCTCTGCAGCAGGGCATGATGGAGCTGTACAAGAAGGAAAAGATCAATCCGGTGGCCGGCTGCTGGCCGGTGCTGCTTCAGATCCCCGTGTTCTTCGCGCTCTACAAGGTGCTCTACATCACCATCGAAATGCGGCATGCGCCGTTCTTCGGCTGGATCCGCGACCTTTCGGCGCCGGATCCGTCCTCCATCTGGAACCTTTTCGGCCTGTTGCCGTGGGAGCCTGCACTCTACCTGCCGGCAATCATGCTGCTCGGAGTATGGCCGATCATCATGGGGATTACCATGTTCATCCAGATGCGCATGAACCCGACACCTCCGGATCCCACCCAGGCAATGATCTTCACCTGGATGCCGGTCATGTTCACATTCATGCTGTCGACGTTCCCGGCAGGCCTTGTGATCTACTGGGCGTGGAACAACACGCTTTCGGTGCTGCAGCAGGGCGTGATCATGAAGCGCCAGGGTGCCAAGATCGAGCTGTGGGACAATCTCAGGGCAATGTTCAAACCCAAGAACAAGACCACCTGAAGCGCGCGGAGGCCGGAGCGATGACCCAACTGTCCGCAGATCCGGCGATGCAAGCCGCCAAGGAGCTCTCCGCAACGCTGTTCGGCAAGCCGTGGGTGTTTATCCGCGGCGTGCCGTCGCTCAAGTTCCTGCCGCCGGAAGGCCCTCCCGAGATTGCCTTCGCCGGCCGCTCCAATGTCGGCAAGTCCTCGTTGATCAATGCGCTTGTCGGCGTCAACGGCTTGGCCCGGACATCGAACACGCCGGGCCGGACGCAGGAGCTCAACTATTTCGTACCGTCCGGCTACTCCGGCGAAGAAGGCGATTTGCCGCCGATGGCACTGGTCGACATGCCGGGCTACGGCTATGCGAAGGCGCCGAAGGATCAGGTCGACCTCTGGACCAAGCTGGTGTTTGACTACATGCGCGGCCGGTCGACGCTGAAGCGCGTCTACCTGCTGGTCGACAGCCGGCACGGGTTGAAGAAGAATGACGAAGCCGTGATGGATCTGCTCGACAAGGCCGCCATGTCCTACCAGGTGGTGCTGACCAAGACCGACAAGATCAAGGAAGCCGGTGTACCGCGGCTGATGTCGGAAACCGTTGCTGCCTTGAAGCGCCGGCCTGCAGCTTATCCGGAAATCATCGCCACATCGTCCGAAAAAAGCTCCGGCATCGCGGACCTGCGCACCGCGATTGCACTGGCGATCACGCTGTAACAAACAAGCCGCGCGTTTGGTCAAACGCACGGCTCTCATTTACATCAAGGCTGCTGGACGGTCTTCAGGCGGCTTCTGCGGGCTTGAAGCTCAAGGCGAAGCCGTTGATGCAATGGCGCTTGCCGGTGGGCGGTGGGCCGTCATCAAAAATATGGCCGAAATGGCCGCCGCAGCGGCGGCAATGCACTTCCGTCCGGACGGAGAACAGCGAGCGGTCTTCCTTGGTCCGCACAGCGTTCTCCTCGGCCTTCCAGAAACTCGGCCAGCCGGTGCCGCTGTCATATTTGGTTTCCGAGGAATAGACCGGCAGGTCGCAGCCGGCACAATGGAACATCCCCTTGCGCTTTTCATAGTTGAGAGCGCTGGTGAACGCCCGTTCCGTGGCTTCCTCACGCAGGATGGCAAATTGCTCGGGTGTGAGCTTCGCCTTCCACTCCGCCTCGCTGAGCATCACCTCGAATTCGCCTTCGGTGGCCTTTGCGGGGCTCCAGCGGCCGAACAGCGACAGGGCAACCCCGGCAACTCCGGCCGTCAACAGCACGCGGCGTGTCATCTCTGTTCTGGTTGTCATCGTGTTTCTCCTTTTAGTGATGCAAAGCTAGGCCATCAGGTGGCCACGCGCCAAGCACATGTCTTCACTTGCCCGTGAGTAGCCTCCCGCCCATGGAAGGGCGGGAAGCTCCCGGTTGGGAACACCGCATTCCTGATGCAGCGACCGCAACGTGCCCGGGCTTTTGGATCAGCCCCGGAAGGCTTTCAGCCAGCTTCAGCCCTTGGGCAGTAGCACCTTGTCGATGACGTGAATGACGCCATTGGACTGATCGACATCGGCCACGGTGACAGTGGCGACGCCACCGGTTTCGTCCTCGATCATGATCTTGTCGCCCTCATAGGTGACGTTGAGCATGCAGCCGCCCACGGTCTTGACCGGGTGTGTGCCGCCGTCATCATCGACCATCTTCATGATGGCGTCGGACATCGCATCAGCGGCAACCACGTGGCAGGTCAGCACCTTCGTCAGCTGGTCCTTGTTCTCGGGCTTGAGCAGCGTGTCGACGGTGCCGTCCGGCAGGGCGGCAAAGGCGTCATTGGTCGGCGCGAAAACGGTGAACGGGCCTTCACCCATCAGGGTGTCGACGAGATCCGCGGCCTTGACGGCAGCAACCAGCGTGGTGTGATCGGCCGAGTTGACGGCGTTTTCGACAATGTTCTTGTCGGGGAACATTTCGGCGCCACCGACCATCTTGTTGCCACCATGGCTGGCGGCGTGGGACAGGCTTACGCCCGCGAGAAGAACGGCGGTGGCGGCAATGGAGCGAAGAGTATTTTTCATAGTTCAGCCTCTTTATCGTTTGCAGGCCGGAGTATCCGGGCCTTTGCTCAACCTGCCGCATCTCTTGTGCGGCGGTTGAAGAGGAAGACGGAAGCTGCTCGATTATAGTTTCAGGCGGACCACATTATTTTTTCGACAGTGAGCCCGACAGCACCACGGGGCCTGTTGCCGTACCGGTAGGAGAACCACCCAGCGGCTCGACGCTGACAGCCAGAAGCGCGCCATCGGAGATCTGCTGAACCAGGGGCTGATCAAGAACCAGACGGCCACCATCGGAAGGCACAAGCCCGAGCGATACCGGTGCCCCCTCGCCCGGCACCAGCCACAATTCAAGCGATTTTCCGTCATCGGGCGAAAACGCAGCTGGCGTGATGGTAAAGGCACCTTCGGCCGGGTCGAGCGCTGCGATCAGGCCAACAGAACTGCCTGGCGCGCCAAGTTCGGCGACCAGTGCCGGGGCAGAACCGGGGGCTTGCTGCTCGATTAGATTGCCGGAATAAATCCCGACAGCCGCCGCCGCTGCCAGCGATGCAAAGGCCAGCCCGCGCCAGAACACCAGTGAGCCCCAAAGGCCACCGGCTGGTTTCGCCGCCTCGGCAAACAGCCGGGCATCAACCCGCGCCTTGATGCCCTGCGGCGGTGTCTGCGGCTGATAGGCCTCATCGAGATGCGCCAGGTCTGTCTGCCAGGATTGGACGAGCGCCGCGAAACCGCTGTCGCGCGCCATCCGTTCCTCAACCTTGCGACGCTCGGCGATCGGCAGCACACCAAGCACGTATTCACCGGCAAGCGCGTTGTCCTCGGGTCTATGCGTACCGGTACTCATCGGCTCATGCACTCTCTCAGTTTGATCAGGCTGCGGCGCAGCCAGGTTCGCATTGTGTTGAGCGGCACCGCATGTTGCTCGGCCAGCTCCTGGTAACTCAGTCCCTCCACATAGGCAGCCACCACAGCGGTAGCCCTGTCAGGGTCCAGTTCTGACAGACAGCTGTCGATTCGGCGGCTTTCGCCACTCAGAACAGCCCTGGCTTCCGGATCCGGAGCCGCGTCGGCAACTTCGGGCGCCTCATCATACTCCAACGTCGCAGGCTGGCGCGCCCTGATCAGATCAATCGCCTGATTGCGAGCAATGGTAGTCAGCCACGCCATGGCGGATGCCTGTCCGACACGAAAACTGCCTGCGCGCCGCCAGATCCGGACATAGACCTCCTGAAGGGCATCCTCTGCTTGCGCCCTGTCCTTGAGAATACGGAGAGTGACGCCGAAAAGTTTCGCACTGGTTTGCGAATAGAGCGACGAAAACGCCGCCCGGTCGCCCAGGGCGGTGCGCGCGATCAATCCAGAGAGTTCATCTTGGCTCATGTTGGAGTAGGTGCCCCGCTTGTCGGACCCGTCATTATCAGCTTTGCGGCTCCACCGCACCTATTACGGCAAAATGCGGCGATTGGATGCCACAATGATTGAAGCCGCGATCGATTGCGGATACACAGCGGCGGATCTTTTGCTCTTGTGCTCATGCGAACCGGGACGCCACGCCGATGTCTGACACTCCTAATGACGATGCTGCAACCCAGGCTCGCCTTCTCGCGGAAGCGCTGCCATTCATGCAGCGCTACGAACACAAGACCGTGGTGGTCAAGTATGGTGGCCACGCCATGGGCAACGCCGCACTTGGCAAAGCCTTCGCCCAGGACATAGCGCTGCTCAAACAATCCGGCGTCAACCCGATCGTGGTCCATGGCGGCGGCCCCCAGATTGCGGCCATGCTCAGCAAGATGGGCATTGAGTCCCGCTTCGAAGGCGGGCTGCGCGTTACCGATGCCAAGACGGTCGAAATCGTCGAAATGGTACTGGCCGGGTCGATCAACAAGGAAATCGTCGCGCTGATCAACGCCGAAGGAGAGTGGGCCATTGGCCTCTGTGGCAAGGACGGCAACATGGTCTATGCCGAGAAGGCCCACAAGACCGTGACCGACCCAGATTCCAACATCGAGCGGGTTCTCGACCTTGGCTTCGTCGGCGAACCAGTCGAAGTCGACCGCACGCTGCTGGACCTGCTGGCCAAGTCCGAGATGATCCCGGTACTGGCGCCGGTGGCGCCTGGCCGCGACGGCCATACCTACAACATCAACGCCGATACTTTCGCCGGCGCGATTGCCGGAGCCGTCGAAGCCTCACGGCTGCTGTTCCTCACCGACGTGCCGGGAGTCCTGGACAAGAACGGCAAGCTGATCGACGAGCTTACCGTCACCGAGGCCCGCGCACTGATAGCCGACGGTACGATTTCCGGCGGCATGATTCCGAAGGTTGAGACCTGCATCGAGGCCATCGAGCGCGGCGTCAAGGGCGTGGTCATCCTCAACGGCAAGACCGCGCATGCGGTGCTGCTGGAGCTGTTCACGGCGCATGGCGCGGGAACCTTGCTGGTTCCGTAGACCCGTCGACAAGGACACGCGTTCGCGATCAGCAACTGCTCAATCTGGCGCTGCACCGGGTGTCCGGGTGGTGCCGGAAACCTCTTTGGGCAGGTTCGGTTTCAGCCCCGTTGCGGCGATCCCCTGCCCGAAACGTCTGGACTGGGCGGTGAAGGCATCGCGCGAATTCGGGTCAATGATGGCAATCGGCGCGGTGATCGCCATGCCGGCAGCCGAGCCGACCGTGTCGGTCAGGGTCAGCGCCGAGGCGCCCAGTTCGGTGCCCAGGCCAATGTCCTGGTCGGTGACCGACTGCCCGGCGATCAGCCGCTGTCCGAGCAGCCTTACCACCTCCGGACTTTCGGCAAACTTGGAATGGTTGAGCGTGTCGCCGACTTGAAGCGCCGACAGATCCAGCACGGTGATGCCAGCGTTTTCCAGGTCTTCGCGATAGATCGGATTGCTGATGTCGATCTGTCCCAGCCTGTCGACATTGCCCGAAATACGGCGAGAAAGGGTCAGCGCCCGGTCATCCTTTGACACGAAGATCGTGAACTTCGGACGCTCCGGCCCCATGTCGACAATCTGCTGCCGGAAGACATCGACGTCCAGATCAGGTGACGCCAGGATGACATCGGTGATCTTCGGGGCGATTTTCCCGTTGCGGATCGCCATCTGACGCAGAGATTCGACTGTCAGCCAGGTCCCCATCGAGTGGGCAAGGATGGTGATTTCCCTGATCTCCGGCACCGCCACTGCGCCGGTCAGCAATGTCTCAAGCGCGGAGCGGGAGTAGTTGGTGCTTTCCTTGTCGTAGCCATAATCGAACACCGACCCACGGGACGGCCAGGTGAACAACACCGGCGTGGCATCGGTCTTGCTGTCATGGGCGATCTGGGCAAAACGGTAGACCGCGCTTTCGTATCGCGTGTTAAAGCCGTGAACGAAGAGGAGAACACGCCCGGACTGCGACCTGTTCTGATCGTACCAGGCCTCGACCTCGCCCACCGAAGCGAATGGAGTGGCCGAGAGGGTGGCAAAATCCCTGGAAGGATCAGGCGGCATGCGCTTGGGCCACTGCACCTCACCGATCTTGCGGTTTTTGTCAGGCGGGATCGAAACCACCAGCTCGTTGAAGTCGATCTGGGCTCCGCGCTCGCCGGAATAGAGCAGGCCCGGGTTGTCGGATGGTGCGCGCGTGGTGGCGACAAGAATTGAGGTTTCCGTTGCATCCGGCTCTGTCTGCGCCACGGGGATGAGCACACCTTCCGGCGGGCTTGCACAGGAAGCAAGCACAAGACCGAGTGCAAGCATTCCAGCCATCAACCGACCGCGAAAAGCGGGCACTGGCGACGGGATGAAGGGCTCGGGAGACGCGGGCATGAAAGCTCCGATTCGAACTGATTTGGCCTCAGGCGCACCTGTTCGCGCGCCTTTCATTCCTGCTGTCAGTTAGACGAGCAGCAGGACAAGTATACCAGCAACAATGAATATGCAGCCGAATATTTCGACCTTGTTGACATGTTCCCGGAACACCAGCACCGAGGAAGCGAAGGTAAAGATCATCTCCACCTGGGCCAGGGCCTTGACGGCAGCGGCGGTTTGCAGGGTCATGGCCATGAACCAGCCGAAGGACGCGGTCGCACCGACCAGGCCGACCAATGCCGAAATTTTCCACGCCGCACGGACACGGGAAAGCTCCCCCGGCGCCCGCAACCACATCCAGAAAAGCAGGATCAGGGACTGCAGCACGATGGCGGCCAGCAGCGTGACGGCCGCCTGCATCATGAAATTTGGCCCGTCCAGCGACAAAGAGGCGCCGCGATAGCCGACAGCTGCGATACCAAAGAAGGTGCCCGACGCCAGCCCCAGAGCCGAGGTGCGGGAAAACACCGAGCGTAACAGCGCCGGAGCACCGGAGGCCGAACGTGCAACGGAGATCAGCACCACCCCGACAAGCGTGATTGCAATGGCCGCGAGGGTGCCCGCGTTGAGACGGTCGCCCAGGAAGATGAGTCCGAACAGGGCGGCCTGTGCCGGTTCGGTGCGGGAATAGGCGGTGCCGACGGTGAAGTTGCGATGGCTGAACATCTGGATCAGCAAAGCCTGGCCGCCGATCTGTGCCAGGGCGGCGAGCGTGACCCAACCGGCAAAGCCGGAATTGGGCCGAGGCACGGGATAGCCCATTCCGAAGGCCAGCAGGCCGACGAAGACAAGGGCGAAGGGCACACCGAACCCGAAACGGACGAAGGTTGCGCCCGTGGTGCCCATCACTCCCTTGAGGTGTTTTTGCAGAACCGAGCGGATATTCTGCAGAAAAGCAGCGGCAATGGTTATAAGAACCCAGGTTTCCATCTTGGCGTCGTGTATCCTGTCGGATGAAAATGCATTGTCGCCGCCTCCAAAACGTTAAAGGCGGCCCTTCTATTCAAATGGCAGGATCTACCAGCCAGATGCGCGGAGTGACAGTCTCCACCAGAGGATTTATGGTCGAAACCGTTATGGACGCCACGTAGCCGACAGGTTCGCAACCATTCAGATCGCCCATGCATCTCCGTCGTCATGCGGACGATATGACTGCCAGGATGTGGATATGACGCAAGTGCGTGTCCATCAGACAAATGACCTGATTTGTGAACGCGACAGGGTTATCGATTCGGCGCTATCGTACCGGCTGGACTCGGACGCGTTGCTCCACCGCCAATGTGGTCGCCCAGCGCTGTTGTCGGCAGCGACCCTATCGCACGGATATTTTGACAGCGACGATACAGGGCAGGTAAATCAGCGGTTTACAATTGCCGCCGGTGCACCAGATTGAGCCGCAGCGCCAAATACCCGAAAGAGGAACGAGCTTTTCATGTCTCCTAAATCGGCCCTGCCGGATCCCTCAGCCTTCGCCCACGTGACCGAGTGGGTGTTCGACCTCGACAATACGCTCTACCCACGCCACACAGATCTGTTCTCGCAGATCGACAAGAAAATGACGGCTTATGTGCGGGAACTGCTCGATCTTGACCACGACGCTGCCCGTGGCATTCAGAAAAAATATTACCGCGAGCACGGCACCACGCTGCAGGGCCTGATGCTGCATCACGGCATCGATCCGAACGACTTTCTCGAGAAAGTCCACGACATCGACTACTCCTGGGTAAAGCCGGATCCCGCGCTTTCAGACGCGATCAAGGCGCTGCCGGGGCGCAAGTTCATCTTCACCAACGGCGACACGCCTCATGCCGAGCGGACCGCGCGGGCACTTGGAGTTCTCGATCATTTCGACGACATCTTCGATATCGTCGCGGCCGATCTCAAGCCCAAGCCGGCACCTGAGACCTATGACCGTTTTCTGGCCAAGCACGGTGTCCACAAGGAAAAGGCAGCGATGTTCGAGGACCTGCCGCGCAACCTTCTGGCGCCGCATGCGCTGGGCATGCGTACGGTTCTGATCGTTCCCAACAATCTCGACGTGGTGCTCGACGAGGTGTGGGAGCACGAGGGCAAGGACGGCGGCCATATCGATCATGTGACGGACGATCTGGCGGCTTTCCTGACCCGGATCGTTTCCTGACCCTCAAGCTTGCGGCGGGGAGACGTTCAGAACCGGACCTTGCCAAAGTTTAATCTACATTACAGGGGTTTAAGTGGTGACCGGGGGGCGAAGGGTTCACATTTGGGATGCACGACACGCTTCCCACCAAAGGAACACAAGATGAAAAAGACAATTCTTGCTACTCTCGCCGCCGCCCTGATCGCATCCACCGCCGCGCCGGCCTTTTCCGCACAGGACAAAGGTGATGGCCCGCGGCATGGTCCGCGGCATGGCGCCCCCCGCATCGAACGCATGATGGAGCGCTTTGACGCCGACCGCGACGGTGCAGTGCAGCTCGAGGAAATCTCCGCACACCATCTCGCCATTTTCGAAAGCGTTGACACCGACAAGTCCGGCTCGCTCAGCACGGAAGAGCTCGAAGCGTATGGCGACATGCGCAAGCAAGAGCGGAAGGAAATGCGCGAACAGCGCCGCGCCGAACGCAAGGCCATGAAGGACGCCGCCAAGGAAGGCGGCAACATGATGGACAAGCGCGCCGAACGCGATGGCACGAAGGGCGACCGCGACAGGCAGATGGCCGGGAAGCATGACGGCAAGGGCCACCACGGAATGCGCGTCGGGCGCCTTGACGCTGACAGGAACGGCGAGATCAGCCGCGAGGAGTTCACCGCGCTCGATACCAAGATGTTCGCGCGTTTCGACCGCAATGGCGACCAGAAGATCGACATCACCGATTTCTACCGTGACGCCAAGACCAGCGCCGACGCCAACTAATACTTCAGATCAGTTGAATCTAGAGCCTTGGCCGGGACTTTCCCGGCCAGGGTTTTCTATGCCAACGGGGCGATCTCGTAGTGTTTGGCGATGATTGACCAGGCCTCGTCCGCCGTTTCGACGAAGTTGAGAAGGTCAAGATCTCCGGGCGAGATCGTTCCGAAATCGGCCAGGGCCTGAAAATCGACAATCGAATTCCAGAATTCCGACCCGAACAGGATCACCGGCACATGATCCATGCGTTGGGTTTGAATCAGGGTGAGCGTTTCAAACAGCTCGTCCATGGTTCCAAAGCCGCCCGGGAAGATGGTAATCGCCTTGGCGCGCATCAGAAAATGCATCTTGCGAATGGCAAAATAGTGGAAGTTCAAGCTGAACTCCGGCGTGACATACTCATTGGGCGCCTGTTCGTGCGGCAACACCACATTCAACCCGATCGAGGCCGCACCGACATCATGGGCGCCACGGTTGCCGGCTTCCATTACCCCCGGACCGCCACCGGTGCAGACGACATACTCCTGGCCATTGGCCGCCAGCGAGTGGGTTGAACACAGCCGGGCAAAGGAGCGGGCTTCCTCATAATAGCGCGAGGCGGCGGTGAGGTTCCTGGCCTGGGTCTCGGTCTTCGCCGCCCATGGTTCCTTCCCAGGCTCGGGAATGCGGGCGCCGCCGAACATCACCACTGTGGAGCGGATGCCCGCTTCCATCAGGATCATTTCAGGCTTGAGCAGCTCCAGTTGCAGGCGGACCGGCCGCAACTCCTCGCGGCACAGGAAATCCTCGTCCGCATAAGCCAACCTGTAGGCGGGCGACGTGCTCTGCGGGGTCCTGGGCTGACGGTCTGCCCGCAGCTTGTCCTCGCGGCTGTCGGCGAGTGGATCCCAGGCCTCATTGGTTAGTTTGGCATTCATCTGCAAGTTCCCGTTTGGCGTCGCCGAGGAGACCGGAATTGACCACGCGCCCTGCCTCCCTTAGGAGAGTGGCAACGGCGCTGGCGGTCCGGCTTGATACGGCCATAGCCACCCACACTAGACGTTGAACCTTAAGGAATCGCCACGATGAAACATGATTTGGCCGCTCTCGCCAGCACGATCGAAACTGCCTTTGACAACCGCGACACCGTCTCGACGTCAACCCGCGGAGAGGTACGTGAGGCGGTGGAAACCGCGCTCAATCTGCTGGATCTGGGACAGGCCCGGGTTGCCGAGCGGGGCGATGACGGCCAGTGGACCGTCAATCAGTGGCTCAAGAAAGCGGTGCTGCTGTCGTTCCGCCTCAACCCGATGGAAGTCATCAAGGGTGGCCCCGGCGATGCGGTCTGGTGGGACAAGGTGCCATCGAAGTTCGAAGGCTGGAGCGCCAATGAATTCGAACGCGCCGGTTTCCGCGCGGTTCCCGGCTCCATCGTCCGGCGCGGCTCGTTTATCGGCAAGAATGTTGTGCTGATGCCATCCTTCATCAATCTCGGCGCCTACGTGGACGAAGGCACGATGGTTGACGGCTGGGCCACGGTCGGCTCTTGCGCCCAGATCGGCAAGAACGTGCATCTTTCAGGCGGCGTCGGCATTGGCGGCGTGCTCGAGCCACTGCAGGCAGGCCCCACCATCATTGAGGACAACTGTTTCATCGGCGCGCGCTCCGAAGTGGTCGAAGGCTGCATCATCCGCGAAGGTTCGGTGCTCGGTATGGGCGTCTATATCGGCAAGTCGACAAAGATCGTCAATCGCATGACCGGCGAGATCAGCTATGGCGAAGTTCCACCCTATTCGGTGGTTGTCGCAGGCTCGATGCCGGGCTCGGGCACCATGGGCAACGGCGCAGCTGCGCCAAACCTCTATTGCGCCGTCATCGTCAAGACCGTCGATGCGCAGACCCGGTCGAAGACCGGCATCAACGAACTTCTCAGGGACTGATACCCGATGGCGCGGCGGCCCGGTTCCGGCATGCGCTGGCTTCTGTTCAGCGTCTCGGGCCGGCTGTCGCGCCGCACCTACGCGTGGGCCCTGCTGTTCTGGTCTGTGGTGATGGCGATCCCGGTTTCCGCCGCCGTAAGCGCGGAACCTGACAGCAGTGAGATCGCAATGGCAGGCCTCGGCTTTATTCTGTGTTTCATTCCCGCAGCCTGGTCGACAGCGGTGATGAGCATAAAGCGACTGCATGATGCCGGCCTACCCGGCATTCTGGTTGCCGTTCTGGTGATCCCCGCCGCGTCCTTTTTCATGCTGCTTCTGATCCTGCTTTGGCCGTCGGTCAAAGGCCCCAACCGGCACGGCCCGGCACCGGATCATCCCGGCTACTGATTGGCTTTTTCAGCCGCCGTACCCAGTCGACAGTGCCGGGGCAATGTTCTAATCACGAAGCATGAAACTTACCGATCCGACACAGACCCTCGCTGCCCTGATCCGATGCCCTTCCGTCACGCCCGCGGAAGGCGGCGCGCTGACCACGCTGGCTTCCATGCTCAGCGAACTCGGTTTTACGAATGACCGGGTGACGTTTTCCGACACCGACACGCCAGATGTGGAAAATCTCTACTCCCGGCTGGGGAACAGCGGACCACACCTGATGTTTGCCGGTCATACCGACGTGGTGCCGGTCGGCGACGAGGGTGCCTGGACGCGAGATCCGTTTGGCGCAGACGTCGTCAATGGCGAGATGTATGGCCGCGGAGCTGTCGACATGAAGGGCGGCATTGCCTGCTTCGTCTCTGCGCTGGCACGGGTGATCGAACGCTCCGGCGCGCCGAAAGGCTCTGTGTCGCTGCTGATCACCGGCGACGAGGAAGGCCCTTCGATCAACGGCACCGAGAAGCTGCTCGCCTATCAGAAAGCCAAGGGCGAGACCTGGGATGCGGCCGTGGTAGGCGAACCGACCAATCCCGACCAAATGGGGGACATGATCAAGATCGGCCGGCGTGGTTCGCTTTCTGGCACACTGAGAGTGGATGGCGTGCAGGGCCATGTCGCCTATCCGCATCTTGCCGATAACCCGCTGCGCGGCATGGTCAAGCTGGTGGAACCACTGCTTGACCCACCACTCGATGTCGGCAATGAGCGCTTTCCGCCCTCCAATCTGGAAGTCACCAGTATCGATACCGGAAACACGGCAACCAATGTGATTCCGGCGCGGGCAACGGCCCGGTTCAACATTCGTTTCAACGACCAGTGGACTGCCGAAAGCCTTGCCGAGGAACTGCGGGCGCGGCTTGAACGGGCGTCGAGAGACCTGGGAATGCGGCCTGGACGCGAGCCAGTGCGCTACAGCGTCGAATTTGATGCGCGCTCTTCACCCTCATTCCTGACCCGGGACGATGCCCTGATCGAGGCACTGTCGGTAGCGGTCAAACAGGCGACCGGCCGGATACCGGCGCTGTCGACAACCGGCGGCACCTCCGATGCACGCTTCATCAAGAATTACTGCCCGGTGGTCGAGTTCGGGCTGGTCGGCAAGACCATGCACATGGTCGACGAGCGCGTTGCGCTCAGCGACCTGGAAAGCCTGACCTTGGTGTATGAGACGTTCATTGAAGGCTGGTTCGAACGCCAGTCTGCCAGCGCCGGGACTCGTTGAGATTGGCCGCCGACTTCATCCCGACCCGCGTTGAGGCCGGCCGTTCGCTCGCCGGACTGTTATACATGATCCTGGGAAACCGGGACGGTCTGCGCCTGCTCGACAGTTCGCCCGACGGTTTCTGGCGCTCGTTTGGCGCGTTTGCCTGGGCCTGGCCGGTGCAATGCTTCCTGTGGACCGGGATCTGGCGCGCCTCACCCGAACTCAGGCCTGAAACGGCTGCCGAGGTATTCAGATTCTTTGCCGTTTCCAGCGTCTTCGACGTCGTTGCCTGGGTGTTGCCCGCGCTGCTGTTGTTGCCCGTGTGCCAGGTGTTCGGCCTCCCCGGCAAGTTCACGCGGCTGGTGGTCGCCAACAACTGGTTCGGCCTGCTCTCGGCCTATATCGGATTTTTCCCAGCATCATTGCGCTATCTGACCCCGGTATCAGATGCTGCCAGCGCCTTCATTTCACTTGCCGTCTATGCAGCGGTGATCTGGCTCTATTTCCGGGTGGTCCGCATCTGCCTGGAAGGCGATGTGATGGTCAGCGTCTTTATCACGCTGCTGATGGTAATCAGCGGGCTCACAGTATCAGAACTGGCCTACGGTTCGCTGAGCAACTGAGTTCGACCGCTCTCAAATCGCGTTTTCGGCGTGCCTAATGAATGCTGTAAGCCACCCCTCGCCGCTCCCATGAGTGGGCGGGGGATGGCTCGAAGTGCCGCGATTGCCGAGAGTATCAGGCTGCCATTTCATCGGCAGTCGAAAACAGCGCATCGAGGTCGAGGTAGCAAATCATCTGCTCGTCGACCGGGATGATGGCCTTGGTCAGGGCGCGTTCGGCCGCGGGGAGCACATCCGGCGCCGGCTGCAGATCAGCGTTCTTGACGGTGATCATGTCTGAGACATTTTCCACCAGCAGACCGACCAGCTTGCCAGCAATGTTGGTAACGATGATTGCCGAACGTTCGGTCGGCTTGATCGCCGGCAGTCCGAGACGGATTGCCATGTCGATGACCGGGATCACCGATCCGCGCAGGTTGATCACGCCCAGAACGTGGCGCGGCGAGTGCGGCAGGGTGGTCGATGGCGCCCAGCCGCGGATTTCGCGAACCGACATGATATTGACGCAGAAGACCTGCTTGCCAAGATGGAACGAAATAATCTCAAGATAGCCGCTGGTGGCAACATTGTTGTTCGCGGTTTCCTGCATCAGAATTCCTCCCAGTCGTCCTGAGACGCTGCAGTTGGGTTGTTGGACTTGCCGCCGCCGAATGCGCGGGCAACAGTGTTTAACATGTTCCTTGCCGGAGACTGGACCGGCCGGGAATTGGTTGTGGATTCGCTGATGGCGTTTGCCACTGGCCTTGAGCGGACAGCCGGTTTCGGCGCGGCGGATGCTGGGGTGTGCTTGGCCGGGCCGGGCATCGCTGCCTGGGTCGACACAGCGACCGGTCGGCTGCCGCCGGTCAGGGTGAACTGGCGCACCAGCCCCTCAAGCGACGCAGCGCCACTGGTAAGCCTGTGCGTGACGGCCGTGGTTTCCTCGACCATCGCCGCGTTCTGCTGTGTCACCTGGTCCATCTGATTGACCGCAGAGTTGATCTCGGTGAGGCCGTTGGCCTGTTCCCGGGCGGCGGTCGCAATCGAGTTGATCTGATCGTTGATGGCAGTGACGTGCTCGGCGATCATGCTGAGTGCTTCGCCAGTTTCGCGCACCAATGTGACGCCGGACTTAACCTCTTCACCAGACTTGTTGATCAGGCCCTTGATGTCCTTGGCCGCAGTTGCAGAGCGCTGCGCCAGTTCCCGGACCTCCTGCGCCACGACGGCAAAGCCTTTCCCGGCTTCTCCCGCACGGGCGGCCTCGACGCCGGCGTTGAGCGCCAACAGATTGGTCTGGAAGGCAATCTCATCGATCACATTGATGATCTTCGAGATCTCGCCGGAGGCTTCCTCGATCCGGCCCATGGCATTGATGGCCTGGCTGACCACCTTGCTTGATGTGTCCGTCGACTGCTTGGCTTCAGCCACCTTGCTGGTAGCTTCGTCAGCACGCTCGGACGAGTTCTTCACGGTGGCGGTGATCTGGTCAAGTGCAGCGGATGTCTGCTCGAGCGAAGCCGCCTGCTGCTCGGTGCGGCGCGACAGGTCATCGGCAGCTGCGCGCAACTCCCCGGTATCGCCGTTGATGCCGTGTATGTTTTCGGTGACATCGCTGAGCGTTTCGTTGAGCTTTTCAACCGAGGCATTGAAGTCGAGACGAAGCCGGTCAAGACTGTCGATGAATGGTGTTTCGAGCCTGATGGTGAGATCACCTTCGGAAAGCTTGTGCAAACCGCCAGCCAGCGAATCCACGGCCTCTTGCATCAACCGGGTTTGCTCGGCCTCGGCCGTTTCGCGTTCCTGGCGCCTCTTTTCTGTCTGGGACCGATTTTCGTCGGCCGCGCGCTCGAGCTCCACCTTCTCAATGGCAGCATTGCGGAAGACCGCGACCGAGCGGACCATTTCGCCAATCTCGTCCTTGCGGTTTTCGCCGGCGAGTTCGATCGACGTGTCGCCCTCGGCAAGGCGACGCATGTTGGCCACCAGCGCTTCGATTGGCTTGGTCAGTGAACGCGAGAACCAGATGCTGACCGCAAGGGCACCGAGCAGCAACAGCAGGGCGACGCCGAGAATGGCATTGCGCATCATCACCATGCTGGCGCCTGCTTCACTCTTGTCGATCAATGCGGCAACGGTCCAGTCGGCGCCGTCGAACTTGACCCCGGTCATGGCGACGCTGGAGTCCATGTTGCGGTAACCCTCAAGACTGCCGACGACGACGGCGCTGCCCTGTGCATTGCGCTGAACATCGCTATCGACCTGGACGGCCAGCATGTCGTTTTCCGGCGTGCGGATCGAATCGCTGATCAGGTAACCGTTCGAGTTGAGCAGTACGGTCTCACCGGTTTGGCCCAGACCGGCGGTGTTGGACATGATCTCGGCGATCTTGCCGCTGGGAACGCGGATGATGATGACGCCGACCATGCCCATCTGCGAGTTCAGGGCGTGACCCATGAAGGCCGCAGGCTGCCCATTGATAGGGGCATAGGGCTCGTAATCGGCAAACACGGTGCGGTCGGTGATATTGTCCCCGACAATGCCTTGAAACACCTTCCCAAGACCCGTCCCCTTCATGGCATCGGATCTGAGATTGCTGGCGTAGTCGTCATACTTGTTGACCGAGTACATGACATTGCCGGACATATCGACCAGGTAGAAATCCTCCCAGCCGCGGCTGCTTGCCATCTCGCGCAGCTGGCCGTGATAGCGTTCATGGCTCTGGTCGTAGGAGCTGATCTTGGCCGCATCTGGCTTCTGCGCGGTGTCGTATTTCTGGCGCTCGCCAGCGGGGAACGGATTTTCCGAGATGTAACGCCGCTTCAGTTCCTCACTGACATCGGCGCCGAGGAAACCCCAATCGTACTTGAAGCCTTCCAGCGCGATGCGCATCAGGTTGTTCTGCGACGTGGCGGTAAGATCCTGCTGCAGGTTGGCGAGAAAGGTCTCAAGCTGATTGCGCCGTCCGTCGACAACGGCTTCAAGCTTCTCAACAATCTTTTCGTTTACCGCGCTGGATCCGATCTGCAGGCTGACAATGCTCGAAGCACCGATGGACATGATCGTCAACAAGGCAGCCGCCATGGGCAATTTGCGAGAAATGAGCATCGAGAATCCCGAATGTTAGCTTGTAGAAAGACATGTCTCGCTTGGTACGAGACCTCCAGAGCGGCATCATGCGGTCCGCGCGAACGCGGATACTGGCCATTCAAGCTTTCGGCGGTTTGCGTTACCTTTCTGTTAAAAATCGACAGCTAACAAGTAATAAATCCCGAAACAGCCGGTCCTGCGACCCACCAGAAGCCCTGCAAAGAGCTGCAGCACCATGGCCAAGTGCCGCTACGCCGCCTGGTTGCGCAACGGTTCAGGTTTGTGGAGATGAAATCCCTGGCCAAAATCCACGCCTATCTCCTTCAGCTTTGCCATCACCTCGTCGTCACCGACATATTCAGCAATGGTCTGGATGCCAAGAACCCTCGCCACCTCGACGAAGCAGCGCACCGTGGCATCGTTGAGCGGGTCATCGATCAGATCGCGGATAAACTGGCCGTCGATCTTTAGATAGTCGACCGGGAAGCGCTTGAGATACCCGAACGAGGAGGCTCCTGCGCCGAAATCGTCGAGGGCGACCCGAACACTCTTTTCCCGCACCTTTTCAATGAACGAGCTGGCGTCAGCCAGATTGGTGATCGCTGCCGTTTCGGTGATCTCGAAGCACAATCTCGTGCAGATGTCCTCTCCTGCCTGTTCGAGCACTTCCAGGGCATGAAGGTGGAACGAGCGGTCCCCGACTGACTGGCCAGAGAGGTTCAGGCTGATGGTGGCTATATCGCTGTCGCGGGTGCTTTCGGCAATCCATTCGACGGCGCGGGAGAGCACCCATCGGTCAATGCGCGAGGCAAGATTGAAGCGTTCGGCTGATGGCAGGAACGCCGACGGGGAAATCAGGCTTCCGTCCTCATGCTTCATACGGATCAGGAGTTCGGCATGACGGCCGCTGGCCGCACCGTCGAAAGGCCGGATGTCCTGAACAAAAAGCACGAACCGGTCCTCGTCGAGCGCCTGTTCGATCCTGGATGCCCAGCGCATTTCACCTGACCTGGTGGCCAAGGCCTCGTCGCTGTCGACCCAGACCTGAACCCGGTTGCGGCCCGCTTCCTTGGCCACGTAACAGGAGCTGTCGGCAGCCTGCAGGATGGAGGCCACACTCGGCATGCTGCCATCGACCGGGACAAGCCCGATGCTGGTGCCAACGCGAAACCGCTTGTCACCATGGACAAAGCGGAAATCGCTCATCCGGTCGCACATGTTCTGTGCGATCCTTGTCGCGTTCTCGATTGAACAGCGCTGCAGAATGACGGCGAACTCATCGCCACCGAGACGGGCGAGCGTGTCGCCCGAGCGGATCGTCTCGCAGAGCAGTTTGCTGACCTGTTTGAGCAGAACGTCGCCCACGGCGTGGCCGCAGGAATCGTTGACGATCTTGAACTGGTCGAGATCGATGTAGAGCAAAGCATTGGGCGTCTCTTCCACCACCGACTTTTCAAACACCGAAGCCAGGCGCCGATCAAACTCGACCCGATTGATCAAGCCTGTCAGCGGATCATGAGTAGCCCGGTGACGCATCTCGCGCGACAGACGGCGCTGCTCGCTGACGTCGTGGAAGACGAGGACGGCGCCAAGCGTTTCGCCATCGGAACTGCGGATCGGCGCAGCCGAATCCTCGATGCTGAACTCACGGCCATCGCGGGAAAGCAGCATGGTGTCATGATCGAGACCAACAACCTCGACCTTGTCGAGACAGGCCGCGATGGGATCGGGCGCTGTCTGCCGGGTTTCCTCATGCACGATGTTAAAGACGGCGTGGCTCGGCTTGCCTTCAGCCTCACTGATGCTCCAGCCCGTCATTCGTTCTGCAACAGGGTTGAGCCATTGCACAATTCCACGGGCGTCCGTGGTCATCACCGCATCGCCGATGGAGTGCAGCGTGACGCGCAGCAACTCGTGCTGCTCCTCGAGTTCCAGTGCCATTGTGCGGACCCTTGTGACGTCCCATGCTGCGCCGACGATCTTCAATGCCCGGCCGGGCTCGTTGGACGTTACATTGGCTGAAACACGGATATAATGGATCGAGTTGTCAGGATGGATGATCCTGTATTCCTCTTCCAGCGGCGCCACACCGACAATGGCCCGTTTGACCGCCTGCTCCATGCGGTCAAGGTCTTCTGGATGGACATGCCGGCGCCAGATCTCGGCGACCGGCTCGGTATGGCTCTCGTTCACACCGAACAGCCGGTACATCCAGGAGTCCCAGACTGCTTCGTTCCTGACCAGATCGACTTCCCAGATACCGATGCCACCGCTGTCGGTGGCCAGCGTGATCCTTTCGGCCAACTCGAGTTGTTTCTCCTCGGCCTGCTTCTGGCTGGTGATGTCGATGTGGGTCCCGATCATCCGCGTTGGCTTGCCTTCCGCATCCCGCGCGATCACCCTGCCGCGGTCAAGTATCCAGACCCAGCTGCCGTTCTTGTGGCGCATCCGGATCTGCTCTTCGAAAAACGGAGTTTTGCCGGCGATGTGGGCAAGGTCCGCGCCTTTCACGCGCTCCCTGTCGTCCGGATGCAATAGATCCAGCCAGCGCTCCAGGCCATCGCCCATTTCTGTTCGGGTATACCCCAGAAGCTGGCACCACATTTCGGAATAGTGCGTCGTTCGGTTGACAAGGTCCGCATCCCAGATGCCGATACGACCATTTTCGGTCGCTACGGCCTGCCGTTCGCTCAGAACCTCCAGCGCGAGGCGTTGTTCCACCTGTTCAGTAATGTCCTGAAAGGCTCCGGCGAGGCGCACGGGAACACCGTTGTCAAACTCCGTGGAGCCTGTCGTGCGAACCCAGATACGGATCCCGTCGGCCCTGTTGAATGGCACTTCGATATCCCAGCCCTCGCCGGTTTCGATGCTCTTCTCAACAGCGGCCTGAACGACGGATCTCGCCTCCGGCGCATAGAAATTCAACGCCTCCTCGAGGACAGGCGTATAGCCGGGCTCGAGTCCGTGGATGCGGCAGGTTTCATCTGACCAGATGATCTCGCCGGTCACGAGATCCATCTCCCATCCACCAATGCCGGCCAAACGCCCTGTCTTGTCGAGAAAGATCTGGCTCTTGCGCAGATCATCCTGCTGCAGCTTCCGCTCGTTGATGTCCTGACGGGTCCCGAACATCCATTCGGGCTTGCCGTCCGGAGTCCTGGTGATCACCTTGCCCCGATCGAGCACCCAGACCCAATGGCCGGACTTGTGGCGCATCCGCGCCTCGAACCGGTAGGTCTCGGTCTCGCCATCAAAATGGCGCTTCAGGGCTTTTCTGGAGCCTTCAAGGTCATCCGGCTCGGTGTGTTTCAACCATGTCTCGATCGAGATAGGTTTCAACTCATCGAGCGTATAGCCGATTATTTCCGCCCAGCGTTCATTGTATCGGGTTTCGCCAGTCTGGACATTCCACTCCCAGGTGCCAGCTCCGGTGCCTTCCAGGATATTTTGAAGCCGCTGACGTTCTTCGTTCAGGCCCTGCTTGGCAGCCACGCTTTCGCTGATGTCACGAATGATATCCGTGCGGGCAATCACCTCGCCATCCTTCGAGTAGACCGGACCAGTGGAGATCGAGACGGGAATGACTCTGCCATCCCGCGTCCGCCTGAACGTCTCGCGAAAGTCGGCTTCTCGTCCTTCGGGAAACGTTCCTGCAAAGGATTCAGTCTGTTCTGAATCCAGCGGCAGGATCATGCTGACGGGTCTGCCCACCGCTTCTTCTGCGGTGTAACCGAACATTTCTTCCGCTGCAGCATTCCAGAGTTCGATGATGCCGTCAGTCCCCACGGTGACAATCGCATCAAGGCTGTTTTCGACGATCGATGCCGCTCGCGACTGGGTCAGGCGCAGTTGCTGTTCCTCGTCAAGCGCGAGCCTGGCCTCAAGCGCACGGGTCGCCGCGTAACCGAGGTGACCGAGAATTTCGCGCTGCTCCGGTGTCAGCTTGTGGGGTGCATGACCAATAACGCACAACGTGCCAACATTCTCCCCGCAGGAAAGAGTAAGCGGAACGCCGGCGTAAAACCGGAAATCCGGCTTGCCGGTCACCAGCGGATTGTCCGCAAAGCGTGGATCGGCGGTTGCGTCTTCGACTTCCATGATGCCTTCGCCGTAGATGGCATGCGCGCAGAACGAAATATCGCGCGGCGTTTCAGTCGCGCCAGGCAAACCAAAATTGGCCTTGAACCATTGCCGGTCCTGCTCAACAAGCGTGATCAGCGAAACCGGGGTCCCGCAGACAAGCGCCGCTGCGTTGACCAGGGCCTCAAACTCGCGCTCGGGTGCAGTGTCGAGAACATGAAGGTCACGCAACGCCTTGAGCCGGGTGGCCTCCCCAAGAGGCAGGTCCTGTTTGTTCACTGTCTCTGCCCCTGAATCGGTTGCGTGTTAGGGAAGCGGATCTAACCGGCTTATGCCTATTCCCGTTTGCTTGCCCGAGACTTCACAGCGACAGCGTCGTCGATTCAACCCGGCATGTTGCAAACTTGGCTACATAGCTTGACAAATCTCTAATGCAGCAGCTGAATTGTTGAGTTTCATCGGAGAAACACCGTAATTTGCCCGGTTTCAGGCACGGTTTCGGCCAGGTTGGCACACGCTCCGGAGCGGCAAGGCCTGCCCAAGACAAGGCAGGCATCCGCCCCTTCAACCCACGGTCTCGGGATAATCAACTGCCCGGAAGTAGAGCCCTTCAGGAGCGGCCACCGGGCCACAGGCCTTGCGGTTTCTGGCAGCCAGGGCTGCCGCAACGTCCGCGGCCGTCCACTTGCCCTCACCGACCAGCCGCAGGGTGCCTGCGAATGAGCGTATCTGGTTGTGCAGGAAACTGCGTGCAGAAGCGTGGATTTCGATCAGTCCGGCTTGGGCGCCGGCCACGACGTCGAGCCGGTCGAGACTGCGCACAGGTGATTTGGCCTGACACTGGACCGAGCGGAAGGTGGTGAAATCATGGCGCCCGACGAGCACCTGCGCCGCCTCGTGCATGGCAGCGATGTCGAGCGGCTTGACCGACCACATCGCCCGGTTCTTTTCGATCACCAGCGGCGCACGGCGGCAGATGATCCGGTAGACATAGTGGCGCTTGATTGCCGAGAAACGGGCATCGAATTCATCGTCAACCTGGCGCGCGGCGATGATCGCCACCCGCTCGCCCGCAATCTGCAAGTGGGCGTTGACCGCGTTCCGCACGGTCTCGTCAGGCCAGGCCTTCTCAAGATCGACATGGGCGACCTGCCCCCAGGCATGGACACCCGCATCCGTACGCCCGGCGGCTCGGATTCTGACAGTCTCGCCACAAAAACCCCGGATTGCGGTTTCGATGGCCTGCTGGATCGACGGATGGTCATCCTGGTGCTGCCAGCCGGCATAGCCGGTGCCGTCATACTCGATGTCGAGACGATAGCGCGGCATCAACCGATCACCGTGCCTGCGGCGACAGTGGTTCCACGCAGGAAATCCTCGGCCTTGAGGGGCTTGCTGCCGGCCTTCTGCAACGTCAGCAACCTGATCGCCCCCTCGCCCGTGGCAATGGTCAGCCGATCATCCAGCACAGTCCCCGGCGCCTGTGTCGCCGCGTCAATCTCTGCCACCTCGGTCGCCAGCAGCTTGACGCGCTCCGCACGGCCGCCAGTGTCAAGCTCGAACCAGGCACCAGGTGACGGCGCAAGACCGCGGACATGGTCGTGCACCTGCTGCGCGGGCCAGGTGAAATCCACCCGGGTTTCGGCCTTGCTGATCTTGGCCGCGTAGGTCACGCCTTCATCCGATTGCGCCGTTACCGGGAGCCGCCCATCTTCGAGGCGCGCCATGGCTTCGACCATCAGCTTTGCGGTGACATCCGCAAGCTCGTCGTGCAATTCGCCGGTGGTCATGGCAGGTGTGATCTCGACGGTTTCGGTCATCGCCACCGGGCCGGTGTCGAGGCCTTCGTCCATCTGCATGATCATGACGCCGGTCCTGGTGTCGCCTGACATGATGGCGCGCTGAATGGGTGCTGCGCCACGCCAGCGCGGCAGCAGCGATGCGTGACCGTTCCAGGCACCGAGCCGCGGCGCGTCGAGAATGGCTCTGGGCAGGATCAGCCCATAGGCGACAACAACCGCGGCGTCGGCATGCAGCGCACCGAAAGCCGTCTGCTCGTCTTCACTCTTCAGGCTTTTGGGAGTGAACACGGGAATGCCGAGCGCGTCGGCCGAGCGGTGAACCGGTGAGGGCAAGACTTCCAAGCCGCGACGACCGGCCGGACGCGGCGGCTGCGAGTAGACTGCAACAATCTCATGCCCCGCCGCATGCAGCGCTTCCAGCGTCGGCGCCGCGTAAGCGGGTGTTCCCATAAAGATGATGCGCATAGTCGATCCTCATACGGGTTGGCGGCAGCCTGTCAGCCGGGTGGCGGCAATGGTGATGTGTCAGATCAGGCGGTCACGCGGGCCTTTGCCAGCTTTGTGAACTTGCGCACCACCATGTCGCGCTTGAGCTTGGAGATATGGTCGATGAACAGCACGCCATTGAGATGGTCGATCTCGTGCTGCAGGCAGGTGGCGAGCAGGCCGTCGGCCTCTGTCACCTGCTCCTTGCCCTCGCGATCCAGGTGCTTGACGGTGATCGTCGCCGGCCGCTCGACCTGGGCGTAATAGTCCGGGATCGAGAGACATCCTTCTTCGTAGAGACTGGTCTCGTCACCGGTCGCCACCAGTTCCGGGTTGATGAACACCTGCGGAGTTGGCTCTTCGTCCTTGCCGGCGACGTCGATGACCAAAAGTCGCCGCGGCACGCCGACCTGAATCGCGGCCAGGCCGATACCGGGCGCGTCATACATGGTTTCGAGCATATCATCGATAAAGCTCTGGATTTCCGAATCGACGCGCTCCACCGCAACACTTTGCTGGCGGAGAACGGGGTCGGGCAGATAGATAATCGGCTTGATGGTCATAGCGGTGAAATAGTCACTGATCCGCGTGCCGTCAATCAGCGCTGTTAACCAGCCGGCGGCTATGTTCCCGTTTTGATCTGACAAAAGCCGCAGAATCAGTTAGGCCTTGGCAATGCAAACCGGTACAGCCCTGTTTTCCTCTCCCTTGTTCGAGCTCAACGGCCACATAATCACAGTGGGGCAAAGCCTGTTGGCTTTGTTTGCGGTGCTGGTGCTGTGCACCCTCTGGCTGGCGTTCAGCCTGATGCGCCTGACACGTATACGGGCGCAGGCGGATACCGACGCCATGACCAGGGCGGCCCAGGCCGAGAAACGGCTTGCCGAGATTCTCAAGACGCAAGCGGAAATGCAGGGCCGCATGGGCGCGATGGCAGAGCTGTTCGGTGCACGCCAGGCCGAACTCAACCAGGCGATCGGCCAGCGCATCGACGGGATGACCCAGCGTCTCGGCACCTCGATCACCGAGCAGACCAAATCGACCCACGAGAACCTGTCGAAACTGCAGGAACGGCTAGCGGCGATCGACACGGCGCAAAACAACATCCAGTCGCTTGCGCGCGACGTGGTCGGTCTGCAGGCGATCCTGTCGAACAAGCAGACTCGTGGGGCTTTCGGACAGTCGCGGATGGAAACCATCATCCAGGACGGCCTGCCGTTTGGCGCCTTCAGCTTCCAGCCGACGCTGACCAACGGCATGCGGCCAGATTGCACCATCGCCATGCCCAACGGCGCACCGGATCTGGTGGTCGACGCAAAGTTCCCGCTTGAAGCCTGGAACGCGATGCGCGCCGCAGAGGCAGAGGAAAGCGGTGAGCAGTCTGCGTTGCAGGCACAGCAGCGCTTCCGCCGGGATATCGAAGTCCATATCCGCGATATCTCGGACAAGTACCTGATCCCGGGCGAGACCCAGGATACGGCGTTCCTGTTCGTGCCGTCGGAATCGATCTTTGCCGAGATCCACGAAAATTTTGAAGCCATCGTCCAAAAGGCGCAGCGCTCACGCGTGGTCATCGTCTCGCCATCGCTGCTGATGCTGTCGATCCAGGTGATCCAGGCGCTGCTCAAGGACGCCCGCATGCGCGAACAGGCGCATCTGATCCAGGGCGAGGTCATCCGGCTGATGGAGGACCTTTCCCGGCTCGATGACCGGACGCGCAAGCTGCAGGCGCATTTTTCGATGGCGCAGAAGGATGTCGACCTTATCCTGACCTCCTCGGACAAGCTGACCAAGCGCGGCGCCAAGATCGAGGCCCTGGAATTCGCTCAGCTGGCTGATGATGCCAAGACAGCTGACAAGAAGGGGCAGTCGGCGGAACCCGCCCCTGGGTACGATCAACCAGGGACATTCGAACCGCGGTCCTCCACGCTCAAGCTGAGCGTCGTCGACGACGGCAACTGACCCCTTTTCTAAGCCCCGATAACCTGACAAAAAGCTGCCCATACGAAAAAGCGCAGCCCGGTAACCGAACGGCCTGATGCGAGCAGCAAGGGAGAAAACCATGATCACCGTCATCGGATCCGTCAACATGGACCTGATTGCCACAACGCCGCGGCTGCCCGAACCGGGCGAGACCGTCAGCGGGACGGATTTCACCACGGCGCAGGGCGGCAAGGGCGCCAACCAGGCACTGGCAGCACAGCGCGCGGGCGCAGCGGTGACGATGTGCGGCGCGGTGGGCGACGATGCTTTTGCGGCCGACGCCCTGGCGCTGCTCGATGGCGCAGGCGCCAGCCTTGCAACCGTGCGCCATGTCGATGGCCCGACCGGGATCGCCGTGATTCTCGTGGGCGGCGACGGCGAGAACATGATCGTGGTGGTCCCCGGCGCCAACGGGAAGGTGACTGCAGCTGACGCTGAACAGGCGGTCGCTGCGATGGCAGAGGGCGATACGCTGCTCCTGCAGATGGAAATTCCGGAGACCGCGACCGAAGCCGCTCTCACGGCCGCGCGGGCCAATGGTGTGCGCAGTGTACTCAACATCGCGCCACTCACAGATGCGGTCGAACGGCTTGCGCCTCTGGCTGACATCGTCATCGCCAACGAGACGGAGTTTGCGCGGCTCTCGGGCCAGCCGGCCGAGACGCTTGAGGCTGCGAGGGCAGAGCTGGAGAGGCTGCATAACAAAACCCGACAGTGCATGATCGTCACGCTTGGCGGCGACGGCGTGCTATGGGCCAGGGATGGCGAGATCTCGCACGTGGCCTCCCTCAAGATCACACCGGTCGACACCGTCGGCGCCGGCGACACGTTCTGCGGCTATCTTGCCCAGGGCCTTGATGCGGGGCTGGAGTTTTCCACCGCCGTTCGCCGGGCTGCCGTGGCTGGCGCACTGGCCTGCCTCAAGCCCGGTGCCCAGCCATCGATCCCGCTGTCAGCCGATGTCGACGCACGACTCCGAGACACTTAAAGGCGCCCAAGACGCTCGATGAGCAGATCAAAGAAACGATCCGCATCGACGTCATTTACAACAAGGGCGTTCTCGGGGCGCCCGCTGACCTTCCACCAGTCAACCACGGTGGCACCCAGGGTCAGGTCGGAACCGGTCTCGATCTCGACATTGCAGTTGCGGCCTGAAAACATGCCTGGATCGAGCAGCCAGGCGATGACCGTCGGGTCATGCAGCGGACCGCCATCGGTGCCGTATTTCTCCTCGTCGAAGCGCTCGAAGAACTCCAGCATGTCGGCCATCGCAACGGAGGCGCGGTTGCCGTTCGCGCGCAGGCGTTCGACGCGGGCCCTGGTGGTCAGCACCTTGTGGGTCACATCGAGGGGCATCATGGTCAGCGGTACTCCGGCCCCGAACACGATTTTTGCGGCCTCGGGATCGACGTAAATGTTGAACTCTGCTGACGGTGTGATGTTGCCACCTTCGAAGAAGCCGCCGCCCATCAGCACGATCTGCTTGATCCGGTTTACCACATCCGGAGCACGCTCAAGGACCGTGGCGATGTTGGTCAGAGGTCCGAGCGGGCACAGCGTCACACTGCCGGCGGGCTCGGTGCGGAGCTTCTCGATGATGAAATCGACGGCGTGTTCCGGTTCCAGCGGGCGTGCGGGTTCAAACAGGTCGATGCCGTCAAGGCCGGTCTTGCCATGGACGTGTTCAGCGGTGACCAGCTTCCGGGCAAGCGGCCGGTCAGCGCCGGCGTAGACAGGAATATCGGCCCTGCCGCAGATTTCAGTGACCATGCGGACGTTGCGCCCGGTCAAAGCCAGAGGCACGTTGCCTGCCACCGCCGTGATCCCGAGAACCTCGAGTTCCGGGCTGGCAAGTGCCAGCATGATCGCGGCGGCATCGTCCTGGCCGGGGTCCGTATCAATGATGATCTTGCGCAGGGCCATGGTCCGTCCTTGTTGAAAAAGCGATTCGATTGTCCGGACATTAGGAGCGGCAACGGGCGCGGGGCAAGGTTCTTGCGAAGCTATCAGTAAGTTCCCATATTACGATCATGCCGGATGCCAAATGAGGGTTCGGCGCCTGTCGCTTGAGAACGAGGACAAGCCATGTCGCGTATGACACCCTTTTCAAGTCCGCTGCTGCTGGGCTTTGACACGATGGAAAAGACCCTGGAGCGGATTGCCAAGGGGTCTGAAGGTTATCCACCCTACAATATTGAACGCATTCGCGCTTCTGCGGATGGAAGCAAGGCCGAACGGCTCCGGATCACGCTGGCGGTTGCCGGTTTTTGCGACGAGGATCTCGAGGTCACGACGGAAGAAAACCAGCTTGTGATCCGCGGACGCCAGTCCGACGAGAGCGACGGGCGGGAGTACCTGCACCGCGGCATTGCCGCACGGCAGTTCCAGCGCATGTTCGTGCTTGCCGACGGCATGCAGGTTGTCAGCGCCGTACTGAAAAACGGTTTGCTGTCCGTTGATCTAATTCGCCCGGAACCGGAGCGCATGGTGCGAAAAATTAACATTTCGGTTCGAGACTAGGAACAGAAGTTCGAGCCCACAGGATGTTTCCTGCCACCTTTAGGAGGAAATCGACATGATTGCCAAATCGGGAAAAACCCAACTCTCCGCCAATGACCTGGCCCTTCTCGGCTCGGGCAAGGTCGGCTATATCCGCAAGATGCGCTCCGAAGACGTCAAGGCGCGCTTTCCGGAAGCACCGGTGCTTGATCCGGGGCTGGAACTCTGGGCGCTGTTTGGCGCTGACGGCACGCCAATCCTGCTCACCGACAATCGCTCGAGCACGTTTTACCGCGCTGCAGAAGACGAACTCAAGACCGTCGCCCTGCACTGACAAGATCCCATGGCATGATTGCAGGCGGGCGCAGTGAGGTTGCCCGAACAGGCATAGCCTGGCACTCCGAAAACGACACGAAGCCCGGAACCCACCCTGGATTCCGGGCTTTGTCACATCTGCAGACCCAGACTTTCCAGCAGTCCGCTCAGGGCTCGTTAGCCAGCCGGCTTCACGCGGCGTTGGAGGAGGCTGAATCTTCTGTCAGGAAGGCATGCAGCGAGGCTGCGTTGTCGGTGGCGCGCAGCTTGCTGACCATGTCGCTGTCGCGCATGACGCGGGCGATGCGTGAGAGTGCCTTGAGATGGTCGGCGCCGGCGCCTTCGGGCGCGAGCAACAGAAACACCAGATCGACCGGCTGGTCGTCCAGAGCTTCGAAATCCACAGGCTGATCGAGCCGCGCGAACACACCGACGATCTTGTCGAGCGAGGCCAGCTTGCCGTGCGGAATGGCAATGCCGTTGCCGACACCGGTAGACCCAAGCCGTTCGCGCTGGAGAATGACGTCGAATACCTCGCGCTCGGCAAGTCCGGTGACTTCCGAGGCCTTGGCCGCCAGTTCCTGCAACAGCTGTTTCTTGGAGTTTGCCTTGAGCGCAGGCAGAACAGAGTTCTGCGCAATCAGATCAGCAAGCGCCATGTCAAATTCCTTGTTCTGGGTCCGCGTACCGGACCTCATTGTTCGCTTCATGGGAAAGGCCGAAAGCCTCCAGCGGCTGTCGCCGCCGGGGGCCTGCCTGCCTTACTTCATATCAGCCAACGCCGTCAGGACTTTATCCCGCCGGCGTCAATCCAGCCGATGTTTCCATCATCGCGACGATAGACGACATTGAGCGCGTCATTGCCTGCGTTGCGGAACATCAAGATCCGTTCATCCGTCATATCAAGCGCCATAACCGCATTGGCGACGCTCATGGTCACCAGTTGCTTGGAGCTTTCGGCGATAATCGCCGGGGCATAATCCTCGGGCACTTCAGCCGCATCATCGCCAGCTGAATCCACCACCGCATAGGCCAGCTCTGCCTGAGCCTGCTGGCTGTTGGCATGGTGATCCTTGAGCCGGCGCTTGTAGCGGCGCAGGCGTTTTTCAACACGTTCAGCCGCAGCATCGAACGCAGGCTGCGGATCCTGGGCTTCACCAGTTGCGTGCAACACGACGCCGGTATCGAGATGGACCTTACAGTCGGCCTTGAAGCGCGACCCGGACTTTTCCACAATCACATGGCTCGAGAAACCGCCATCGTAATATTTACGAACCGCTCCTGTCACATGGTCCTCAATACGGGTCGTGAATGACTCGCCGATTTCCATATGCTTACCAGACACTCGCACGCTCATGGGTCATCCCTTCTTGTTATGGTTCGGGAATTTAGTCTAGGCCATGCGCCGCGCTCATCCAAGCGCCTGACGTCAGTCAAATGGCCCGGTCCTTGCAATTTTTTGCTTGACAGAAACCGGCCTGGGTCCGCGATCCAACCGCGCCACCCAATGCGGGGCGGCTTCTACGCCGATGCGCCGTATCTGTCAAGTTTGGCATATGTTTTGCTTGATTGCAGAGCGATTTCAATCAATTGAAACCCGAGACTCACAGCGCCGCCGCACGCGCACGGGCCCGTTTTTCACGCCGCCGCTGTACAGACGACGGAATGGCCATGGCTTCGCGATACTTGGCAACCGTACGGCGAGCTATTTCGACACCGGACTTCTTGAGCAATTCCACCAGGTCATCGTCGGAAAGCACTGCTTCGGGCGCCTCCTGGTCAACCAGGACCCGGATACGGTGGCGCACTGATTCGGCAGAATGGGCATCGCCGCCAGCCTTCGCGGAGGCGATGGACACGGTGAAGAAGTACTTCAGTTCGAATACACCGCGCGGGGTGATCATGTACTTGTTCGACGTTACCCGGCTGACGGTAGATTCATGCATGCCAATAGCCTCGGCTACGGCCTTGAGATTGAGCGGCCGCAGATGATCAACGCCATGCAGCAGGAAAGCGTCCTGCTGCCGGACAATCTCGGTCGCCACCTTCATGATCGTCCTGGCACGCTGATCCAACGTGCGGACCAGCCAATTGGCGGTCTGCAGGCATTCGTTCAGGAATTCCTGGCCGGCGGCGTTCTTTTCCATCTTTCCCGAAACGGTAGCGAAATAGGTCTGGTTGACCAGCACCCGCGGCATGGTGTCGGGGTTGAGCTCGACCGCCCATCCGCCATCGGATGCCGGACGCACCGAGACATCAGGTACGATCAACTCGCTGGAGCCGGTTTCAAACCGGGTGCCCGGCTTGGGATCGAGCGCTCGTATCTCGGCCATCATCTCGAGCAGATCTTCTTCATCGACGCCACAGATCCGCGTCAGCGTGCCGAAATCGCGCCGGGCCAGCAACTCGAGATTCTCGACCAGAACCGCCATCGCCGGATCAAGCCGGTCCTTGCGGGACAATTGCAAGCCGAGGCACTCGGACAGCGTGCGGGCGAAGATTCCGGCGGGCTCGAACTGCTGAAGACGGAGAAGGACAGATTCGACCTGTTCCGGGTCGGCACCAAGCCGCTCGACTGTCTCCGTCATGTCGCCCACCATGTAACCGGCAGTATCCAGCTGATCGGCGAGCTCCGTGGCAATCAGCCTTTCGGTCGGCTTGGAGAAAGCGAACGCGATCTGCTCGGCCACATGGTCGCGCAAGGTCGGAGCGCGGGCAGCGAAGTCGTCAAGATCATACCCCTCTCCGGCATGGCCGCCCTCGCTGCCCGGCATTGACTTCCAGTTATCGATAAACGCCGGCTGGTCGACACGCTCGGTGCCGTGGTCGTCGGGAAAGACATTCTCATAGCGCGAATCGATTTCGGAGGCCATGCGCTCGGCCTGGAGCTCCGAGGTTCCGGCCCAGTTGGCTTCCTCGCCGGCATCACCCGCGGTCTGTTCCTGTGAGCTTTCCCGCGCAGTTTCAGCGTGCGCGCCTTCGGCATTGACCAGATCCAGCAGCGGATTTCGTTCCACTTCCTGCTCGATAAACCGGGTCAGCTCTACATGGCTGAATTGCAGCAGACGGATCGACTGCATGAGTTGTGGCGTCATGACCAGTGACTGGCTCTGGCGCAATTGAAGACCGGCTGACAAGGCCATGGCGACGCACTACTCCCCGCTTGGGCTGCCGCAAGCTTGGATCGCAGACCTCCTGCTTCCGTGCTGTACGGGTTCGAAACGCCTCCAACGACGCCCTACCTACCCATCTGGCCCGAAAATTGCTTTTTTCTTCCTTCGGGTCAAGTCTGACCAAGGCTACAGGGTAAATTTGCCCCAGGCCCGTCACCAGATGTCTCCCGAGTGGACAGCCGCCCTGAACGCAGGCCGCTGGAACCGGGCTACAGCGAGAACTGCTCGCCCAAATAGAGGCGGCGCACATCGGGATTTGCGACGATGTCGGCGGGCCGGCCATGGGTCAGAAGCACGCCGGCATTCATGATGTAGGCGCGATCGATCAGACCCAGTGTTTCGCGCACATTGTGATCGGTGATCAAGACTCCGATGCCGCGGCGGGTAAGGTGGCGCACGAGATCCTGGATATCGGAGACCGCGATCGGGTCGACGCCGGCGAAAGGCTCATCAAGCAGCATGAAAGTCGGATCGGATGCGAGCGCCCGGGCGATCTCGAGCCGTCGGCGCTCACCGCCCGACAGGGCGATGGAGGGAGACTTGCGCAGATGCGAGATATGGAATTCCTCGAGCAGGCTGTCGAGCTTTTCCTCGCGCTTGGCCCGGTTTTTCTCCACCACCTCGAGAACGGCGCGGATATTGGCCTCGACGCTGAGGCCGCGGAAAATCGAGGCCTCCTGCGGCAAGTAGCCGACGCCGAGCCGGGCGCGGCGGTACATCGGCAGGCTCGAAACATCATGCCCATCGATCTCGATTGTGCCGGCATCGACGGGCACCAGACCGGTGATCATGTAAAAACAGGTGGTTTTACCGGCCCCGTTCGGCCCCAGGAGCCCCACCGCCTCACCACGGCGAACGCCAAGAGAGACACCATCCACAACCCGTCGCGACTTGTAGGCCTTTGTCAGATTGCGGGCAATCAGCGTTCCGTCATAACGCGTCGGACCCTCGGGAGCCTGGGCAACATCGCCGTCCCCGCCGTTGTTGCCCAGTGATGAAAAGAGCGCCCGGATCACTTCTTGGGTCGCGACTTGGGATCGAGCTGGATCATGACACGGCGCCCGCAACTGTCGAGCTTGGCCTGGCCGTTCTTCATCTGCACGGTCAGCTTGCAGCCGATGAAGACATTGTCGGCATCGGTGAGCACGACCTTCTCTCCTGTCAGCACGAGGATCTCGTCGGCCATGTTGAAATTTCCGGCGTCCGCCGTGGCGGTCTGGGTGCCAGACTGGATGAACACCTTCTTGTAGAGTTCGATCTCCCGGATGTCGGCCGAACCGGAGGACACCGATCCTCCACCCTTGGTGTAATTGACAATCATTTCGCCGGCCTGCAGGAGGGTATCGCCCTGCACCACCTTGACGTTTCCCGTGAAGGTGGCCTGGCTGGTTTCCTCGTTGATCTTGAGCAGGTCGCTCTCGATCTGGATCGGCTCGTCACCCGATAGCGCCAGACCCGACATCCGGCTCTCGGTGTCTTGGGCGAAGGCGCCAGATACGGGGGCCAGCGATCCGGCCGCGATCGCGGCCACAGCAAAAATGGTCAGATGGAACGGCGTTCTTGCCATGTCAGTTCGGTGCTCCGTCCTTCGGCTTCAGCGCCGAGGGGTTGATCGTCATGCGGACCTGATCCTGAAAGATGATGACGCGGCCCTTATCTGTCATCTGCATGGATTGCGCAACCACAGAGGCGTCGCCGCTGCTGATCGAAACCGGGGCATTGGATACCAGCCCGCCATTGGCCATATCGACATCGGCGTTTTGCAGATTTACCGTCATGCCGTCGTCCGTCGACACGGAAAGCGGCTTGTCGAACAGGATGGTCTGCGCCCTCCTGTCAAAGGTCCCGCTGGCGGCATTGAGAACTGCGGTGCTGTCATTGGGGGCGGGCAGGTCAGCAACGATGTCCTCAAGCACGATGACATGGGCGGCGGACAGGTCCTGGATCGCGCGCACTGCCCGGACAGTGTAGGGCCGCGCGTCCGAGCTCTGGCCGCTCATGACAGGGTTCTGCATAACCAGCTTTCCATCACGGACGACAACTGAATCGATGCCGACACCCTCCGGCACCAGATTGTCGAGCAGAGACACCACGACAAAGGCCACGACGACCAGCGCGGCCGAAAGCGGCAGCAAGACCTTGAGCACCCTTACGAGCCGGGAGTGCGACAGGGCACGCTTGTACTCGGCGTGCGACCGGCCAGCATACCGGCCGCTATCGGGAACCTCTGAGACTGTCGATGTGGTCATTCGGCGCTGTATTCCTGGTGGTGGTCCGGACTTGAGGGGCCGGTTTGCGGCACCGTCCGGTTGTTTGGCCTGGATGCAGTTGCGGTCGGCTTCGCATGCCAATATGGTGATTTTGCGAAGCAGTGGACGCAGATTGCCATGCCGCGGCGGCAATGGCAAAAGCAAAGCCGCGCCAAGGCCGCCTGAAGCCATCATAGCTGCAAGCCGCATCCTGTAAGTAGCCATTGCACCATCGGAGGACTACGCGTGACCGACCCGGACATTCTTGCCGATCGCCGCCGGATCCGGCGCAAACTCAGCTTCTGGCGCATCACGGCCATCGTCATTGCCATTGCCCTCGTGGCCGGGCTGTTCATGCGGTTTCAGGGCGTGGGCCGGAGCGGCAGTCACATAGCCCGTATCGACATCAGCGGCGTGATCACCGACGACCAGCCCCTGCTCGACCTGATTGAGGATGCCTCCGAAAGCGAGGCGGCCAAAGCGCTGGTTGTCACGATCTCATCACCCGGCGGCACCACTTATGGCGGCGAGCGCATCCACAGGGCGCTGGTCGAGGCCGGCAAGCTAAAACCGGTGGTCGCCGACGTACACACCCTGGCCGCCTCAGCCGGCTACATGATTGCCGCCTCGACGGACCATATCGTGGCCGGCGAAAGCTCGATAGTCGGCTCGATCGGCGTCATTTTCCAATATGCGCAGGCTCAGGATTTGCTCGACAAGATCGGCGTGCGGCTGGAGGAAATCAAATCCTCGCCTCTCAAGGCCGAGCCCTCGCCCTTCCACGAGGCCAGCGAAGAAGCCAAGGCGATGATCCGCTCGATGGTACTCGACAGCTATGATTGGTTCGTCGACCTGGTCGCCGAGCGCCGCGATATGGACCGCACCGAGGTGCTGGAGCTTGCGGACGGCTCGATCTTCACCGGCCGGCAGGCGCTAAAGAACGGCCTCGTTGATGCGCTTGGCGGTGAAGCGGAGATCCGCGCCTATCTGAAGAGCCGCGATGTCGACGACAGCCTCGAATTCGTCGACTGGAAACCCGCAGACGACACTGCGAACCTGCTCTTTGGCGCCGGTGCAGCAAGTCTGATCCAGCGTTTTCTCGGCATGCCGACATCGCTTGCAACCGAAATCGACAGGTTGTCGGGCGGCAAGTTGTTCCTTGACGGCCTTGTGTCTGTTTGGCAGGTTGGCGAGCAGTCGGAGAGTGTCGAGTTGGGGCGAGGGATATGATCAAATCGGAATTGGTTCAAGCAGTTGCGGCGCGCAACCCGCATCTCTATCACCGGGACGTCGAGAACATCGTCAATGCCGTGCTGGACGAGATCACGGAAGCGCTGTCAGAGGGAAACCGGGTTGAACTGCGCGGATTTGGTGCATTTTCGGTCAAGAACCGTCCGCCGCGCTCCGGCCGCAATCCGCGCACCGGCGAACCGGTATTCGTGGAAGAAAAATGGGTGCCGTTCTTCAAGACCGGCAAGGAGCTGCGCGAGCGGCTCAATCCCGAAGACAAGGATTAGGTCCTCGCAAAGGGCCACAAGGGAACGCCGACTTGGCCTGGAAGGCAGGCTCCGCCTATGCGGCGCGAGGTTGCCTCTGGCATATGAGGCCCTATCTGATGCTGACAGGGCGACGGGTTTCGTGATCACCGTGACATCACGATTGCCCCGTGGCTTGCATGAATGACGACGAGGCCCGGGCAGTACGCGGGATCCCGGGCCTGTAAGGAAACTGGATCGAACCATGATCAAGCGCATTATCGCACTGGCAATTCTCGTGCCCCTGGGCATTGTTCTCATCATGCTGTCCGTAGCCAACCGCACGGCCGTGACACTGTCGTTCAATCCGTTCGATCCGGCGGACGAAGTGCTGTCGGTGACGCTGCCTTTTTTTGTCTTCCTGTTTGCTGCGCTGATCATCGGTATGATCATCGGCTCACTGGCCACCTGGTTCAAGCAGGGCAAGCACCGCA
Source organism: Parahoeflea halophila (assembly GCF_900220985.1). Taxonomy (GTDB): domain Bacteria; phylum Pseudomonadota; class Alphaproteobacteria; order Rhizobiales; family Rhizobiaceae; genus Hoeflea; species Hoeflea halophila. The sequence goes on along the minus strand of NZ_OCPC01000004.1, from coordinate 190,894 downwards.
AGCGGGCGCGCGTCAATGCCAATGAGGCGGTGAAATGGCACACCGAAGCTGACCGCGAAAAGGCCAGGGCGCAACAAATCGCCGCCTCCCTTCCCGCCCCCGACAAGCGCTCGGCCGCCTGAACCGGCCAGCCAGCCAATCTAAAAGCGTCGGAATTCTTGAGGAAGGTGCAACGGAGTTCCGCCCTTGCAAGCGTCGTCGTCCCCCGTCTGCTCGGGAGCGCCGAGCGCTCAATGCTGGTGGCCGTGGCTCTGCAGCGCGCCCAGATCCGCTCCGGAGCGGTACTCCCTGAAGGCCTGAACCAGTATCAGCTGGGCCGAGCGCAGAAACAGGCCCGCCATCAGCAGGGCGACGATGAGATCGGGCCAGGCCGAGGCGGTGAGCCAGACGGCGGCACTTGCGGTCATGACGGCGACATTGCCGATGGCGTCATTGCGCGAACAGAGCCAGACCGAGCGAACATTGGCATCGCCATCCTTGTAGCGCATCAGCAGAAACACGCTGGCCAGATTGGCCGCCAGCGCCAACAAGCCGATCGAACCCATGATCCCGGCGCTGGGGACACCCAGGATCAACACCTGGTAAGCAGTCGAGCCAAACACCCAGAGACCCATGGCCAGGAGGCTGAAGCCCTTCAACACAGCTGCCGTTGAGCGGACCCTGATGCTCATGCCGATGACGGCGAGACTCAGGCCGTAGGTCAGCGCATCGCCAAGGAAATCAAGCGCATCGGCCTGCAGCGCTTGGGAGCCCGCGAGCTGGCCCGCCGACATCTCGACGAGGAACATGGCAGCGTTGATCGAGATCACCGCCCACAGGACACGCTTGTAGGAAGCGTCCATGCCGTCAAAACGCGGGTTCCCGGAACAGCCGCAAGCCTGGCTTTCGGCGCTGCAGGATGGCGTGTGCGGAGTGAGGTTGTTCGCCATTTTATGGTCCTTGTCCTATCAATGGCGCAATATATAATCCCTCTAGCGACTATAGGTTCAAGAGGATGTTTCGATGTTTTCCATCGGCGAGCTTTCCAAACGCACCGGGGTGAAAATTCCGACCATCCGGTATTATGAGCAGATGGGCCTGATCGCGGCACCGGAACGCTCGGAAGGTAATCAGCGCCGCTATTCAAAGGACGTGATGCAGCGCCTGTCCTTCATCCGGCATTCGCGCGAACTGGGGTTTTCTATCGAGGACATCAAGGGTTTGCTGGAGCTGAGCCAGCACCCGGAAAAACCATGTCATGACGCCCACAATCTGGCAGCGCAGCGGCTTGAGGATGTCCAGGCAAGGATTGCAAAACTGCAGCGGCTGGAACATGAGTTGAAACGGATTTCCGAGTGTGACGCGAACACCGTCGCCCATTGCGCGGTGATCGAGACACTGGCCGACCACAGCCTGTGCGAGACGGTACATTAAGCGCTGGCCGGCGAAAGGCCCGGCGCTCCTATGTCCCGGCGGCCCTGGCGCTCACCAACTCATTGAATCTGTTGAAGAACTGGCCTGCGAGTTTCTTCGAGGTCGAATCGATCAGGCGGGAGCCGAGCTGGGCGATCTTTCCGCCAACCTGCGCGTTGACCGCATAGGTGAGAACTGTTTCCGCCCCCTCCTCGACCAGATTCACATCCGCGCCCCCCTTGGCGAAACCGGCGATGCCACCCTTGCCCTCGCCCGAAATCGTGTAGCTTTCAGGTGCATTGATGTTTTCCAGCGTTACGTCGCCGGTGAACTTGGCTGCGACGGGCCCGATCTTGATCTTGACGGTGGCCGACATCTCGGTGTCGGAGGTCTTCTCCAGCGTCTGACAACCCGGGATACACTCGCGCAGAACATCGGGATCGTTGAGAGCTTCCCAGACCAATTGACGCGGGGCGGCAATACGTTCTTCGCCGTTCATTTCCATTGGACAAGATCCTCCCTGACTGTGAGCCTATCTATGCAAAGCGAAAACGGCTTTGCCAAGTGCATATCGGATTGCTATGTCCAATCTCTCATGTAATCGCGGGGTCAGGGCACTGCCCAGGGCCCGGCCACGCAGACAACCGGACATTTCAGACCTTGGCCGACAAGCGCACCCAAAAGCCACGACGTGGCGGCCCCGCTCAGCCGGAAGACTCCAGGCCAAAGGCAAACCGGGCCAAGGGCGGCGGCGGCAAGCCGCGGAATGCCAAGTTTCGCGACGACAGATCGAGAAGCGACAAGCCGGCACGCGCCGAAGCGGCGGCAAGCTCCCCGGGCAAGGGCGCAAGGCCGGACCGAACGCCAGCAGACCGGAAGAGCGGCGGGAAACCGGAGATCCAGCCACAGGCGCCACTGAGGCCGCTGACCAAACGCGAAGGCGCGCTGCCGAAGCAAACCGTGCCGCTGATCCTGGAGACCGGAAACGAGGACGGCTACCAGCTTCTCGACATGGGGCTGAATGAAGCCGGCCAGGGCGAAAAGCTCGAACAATATGGCAGCCTGCGCATCATGCGTCCGGAGGCGCAGGCGCTCTGGGGCCGTGGGCTGCCGGAGTCGGAATGGACCAGGGCGGACGCGGTTTTTACCGGCGACACCGACGAGGACGGCATCGGTCGCTGGGCATTCCCCCGCATGCCGCTGGGCGAAACCTGGCCGATGAAGCTGCTCGGAGTCGACTTCTACGGCCGGCTGACCTCGTTCCGCCATGTAGGCGTGTTTCCCGAACAGATCGCGCACTGGCGCTGGATGACAGACCGCATCACCGAGGCCAAACGGCCGCTGAAGGTGCTCAACCTGTTCGGCTATACCGGGGTCGCTTCGCTGGTGGCAGCGAAAGCAGGGGCGGAGGTCACCCATGTCGACGCATCGAAAAAAGCGATCGGATGGGGGCGGGAAAACCAGGCGCTGGCGCGGCTTGACGACAAACCGATCCGCTGGATCTGCGAAGACGCCATGAAGTTCATCGCCCGCGAGGAGCGCCGCGGCAACCGCTACGACATCATCCTCACCGACCCGCCCAAATTCGGCCGCGGGCCGAATGGCGAAGTCTGGCACCTTTTCGAGCACCTTCCGTCGATGCTCGACATCTGCCGCGAGCTGTTGAGCGACAAGCCGGTGGGGCTGGTGCTGACCGCCTACTCGATCCGTGCCTCGTTCTTTGCCACGCACGAACTGATGCGCGAGACCATGCGCGGCGCCGGCGGCCGGGTGGAATCGGGCGAACTGATCATACGCGAGAGCGGCAAGCCCGAGGCGGAGGAATGCCGCGCGCTGTCGACCTCGCTTTTTTCAAGGTGGCTGCCGCAATGAGTGATCACGACAAACCAGTCCATCGCGCGGCCAGAGTGGGGCAGGTGAAGGAAATCACCAGCCTGTCCAATCCGGTGATCAAGGACATCCGCGCGCTGTCGATGAAGAAACACCGCGACGAAACCGGCACCTTCCTTGCCGAAGGCCTGAAGCTGGTGATCGATGCGATCGAACTGGGCTGGGCTATCCGCACGCTGATTTATGCCAAGAACCAGCGCGGCAAGGGACAGGTCGAGAAGATCGCGGCGCTGACGGTCGCGCGCGGCGGGCTGGTGCTGGAAGTCAGCGAGAAGGTTCTGACCGCGATCACGCGGCGCGACAATCCACAGGCGGTGATCGCTGTCTTTGAGCAGAAGCTGGCACCACTCGGCGGCATCAAGCCTGCGAAGGACGAAACCTGGATAGCGCTCGACCGGGTTCGGGATCCGGGAAACCTGGGAACCATCATCCGCACAGCGGACGCGGCCGGGGCATCGGGTGTCATGCTTATCGGCGAGACGGTCGATCCGTTTTCGATGGAAACGGTCCGCGCCACAATGGGATCGGTGTTTGCGGTGCCGCTGGTGCGGGCGACGGAATCCGAATTCCTCAACTGGTCGCAGAAATCCTCTACGCTGGTTGTCGGCAGCCATCTCAAGGGCAGCGTCGACTACCGCACGATCGATTACGCCGGCCAGCCTGTGGTGTTGTTGATGGGCAATGAACAGCAGGGCCTGCCCGACACTCTGACCAAGGCCTGCGGCAAGCTTGCCCGTATTCCGCAGACCGGTCGGGCGGATTCGCTCAATCTGGCGATTGCCACCGGGGTGATGCTGTTTGAAGCGCGGCGTCACCTGCTTTTACTTGATGAGCCCAGCGCATGAGCTCTGCCCGTTCCGAAACAGCGGCGCTGAGCCGCCTCATGCCGATGTTGCTGCTTGTTTCAGCCAGCGTCGCAATCGACCAGGTGATCAAATGGCTGGTCGAGACGCGGCTGCCGTTTCACGAGCTGGTGCCGGTTATCCCGATGCTTGCGCTCTACCGCACATGGAACGAGGGCATCGCGTTCTCCATGCTTGGCGGATTGCCGGATACGGCGCTGCTCATGCTGACCGGGCTCGTGATTGTCTTCGTGCTTTTCTTGTGGTGGCGCACGCCGCCCGAGCGCAGGATCGCGCATCTGGGCTATGCGCTGATCATCGGCGGTGCACTCGGCAATCTCATCGACCGGGCCGTTTACGGTCACGTGGTCGACTACATCCTGTTTCACACCGCGACGTGGTCATTTGCGGTCTTCAACCTGGCCGATGCCTTCATCAGCATCGGCGCCGGGCTGATCGTGCTCGACGAGGTATTCGCCATGCTGCACGAACGCAAGAACCGAACCTGACCCGTGACCGGGCGCCGCCCTTGATCTTGAGGACTGGAGGGGCCAGTCTGGATCAACACAAGAGGAGCTTCCATGCAAGACCGTTTCAAGGGCATCCTGCTCACCCGCGACGAGAACAAGGTTATGTCGGTCAATGTGACCGAGCTTGGCCTCGATGATCTGATGGAAGGCGACGTGGTCGTCGAGGTGGAATGGACCACCATCAACTACAAGGACGGCCTGGCCATTACCGGCAAGAGTCCGGTGGTTCGGCGCTGGCCGATGGTGCCGGGTATCGACTTTGCCGGCACCGTGGTCAGCTCGGAAAACGAGCGTTTCAAGGCCGGCGACAAGGTGATCCTCAACGGCTTTGGCGTCGGCGAGGTGCATACCGGCGCCTATGCCACCTACGCACGGCTGAAGGGCGACTGGCTGATCCCGATGCCGGAAGGCATGAACGGGCGATCGGCGATGGCCATCGGCACTGCCGGATACACAGCCATGCTGTCGGTGATGGCGCTCGAACGTCACGGCATTACGCCGGGCCGTGGCCCTGTGGTCGTGACCGGCGCCAATGGCGGAGTCGGCACCGTGGCGATCGCCGTGCTCGGCAAGCTCGGCTACGAAGTCATCGCCTCGACCGGACGCACCGAGGAAACCGACTTCCTCAAGAGCCTCGGCGCGTCGGAAATCATCCACCGCGATGAGCTCTCGGGCCCGGCCAAACCGCTTGCCAAGGAGCGCTGGGCAGGTGCGGTCGACGCGGTTGGCAGCCACACGCTGGCCAATGTACTGTCGATGACCTCCTACGGCGGTGCGGTGACGGCGTGCGGCCTGGCGCAGGGCATGGACCTGCCGGCCTCGGTGGCTCCGTTCATCCTGCGTGGCGTGTCGCTTCTCGGCATCGATTCAGTAATGGCGCCGCTGGCGCTCAGACAGGAAGCCTGGTCGCGGCTGGTGACCGATCTGGACCATGACAAGCTCGAAGCGCTGTCGAGCGAGATCGGCTTCGACGGCATCGTCGATGCGGCGCATCAGATCATCGACGGTAAGATCCGCGGACGCGTGGTTGTCGACATGAAGAAGACAAATGCGTGATCGCTAAAATTTGACGGTTTCGCTGAAGTCTTTGCTCACGGGGCCCGTGTTATCACGGGCTCATGATGACAGAACCTTTGCGACTGCAAGAGACTCTTCAGCGAGCCCTGAGCGAACAGGCGGTTACGCATTCAAGCTTTCCGCCGGCCGCCCCAGAGCCTGAACATGCGGTTCCTGAAGTCGCGTCTGACACCGAGCGCATGCAGGCTGCCGACGCGCCTAGATCAGCATCCCGTCCGCTCTTCGCAGTCTCTGCCGCGCTGGCGGCCACGGCCGTTTCCGTTGCGTTCAATGCGCCTGCGGTTTTGCTTGCCTCCGTTGCAGGAATTGCCATCTATGCGGCTGTTCCACTGCTGCGGCGCTCGCGTAGCGGCTCTACCCCAGATGTTTCCGGCGGTCAGTCCCGGCCGGGACACTTTGACGCTGAGCAGGAGTTCGACCGCAAGTGGGAGCTTGGCGAGTTTTCAAGCCAGCTGGCTAGCGTGTTCGATTCGCTTGGCGACATGGTCGTGGTCTGCCGCAACAACGGCCAGATCACCTTCGCCAACGAAACATTCAAGTCCGCAACAGGTTTTGACAACCCGGTCGGCCTCACCCTTGCGATGACCGGCATCGAGCCGGTTGACACGACCAACACCGGCGCGCTTGAACTGGTGCTTGGCGAGGGCGACGGGCAATCCATCTGGACCTGGCATGAGACAGTGACCCGTGACCCGGCTACCGGCGAACTGGTTCTGCAATGCATCGGACGCAACATCACCTCGGCACGCCTTACCGAGGCCGAGCTGGTCGACGCACGGCAAAGGGCGGAGGCCGCCAACCACGCCAAGTCGCGTTTCCTGGCAACCGTGAGTCACGAGATCAGAACGCCGCTGAACGGCATTCTGGGCATGACACATCTGCTTGAACAGACCCAGACGACACCGGAGCAGGCGAGCTATCTCAAGACCGCCAGCGATTCCGGCATGGCGCTTTTGTCGCTGATCGAGGATCTTCTGGATGTGACTTCGATCGAAGCCGGCCGCCTGCATCTCAGACATGAAGAGGGTAACCTGGAAGATCTGGTCAACGGCGTCTCCGAGCTGATGGCCTCACGCGCTCACGAAAAGGGTATCGAGATCGCGGTCCACATTGCCCCGGAAGCACCACGCCTGATCACATCCGACATCGGCAGGTTACGGCAGGTCTTGTTCAACCTGGTCGGCAACGCCATCAAATTCACGGAAACCGGCGGTGTGCTTATCGAGGTGGTCCGCGAGGACATGCAGCTGGCTTTTATTGTCTCCGACACCGGACCGGGGCTGAAGCAGGCCGATCAGGCCCGGATCTTCGAGGAATTCGAGCGCGCCAGCAACGGCCCGACCCGTATCCATGGCGGCGCCGGGCTGGGGCTTTCCATCTCGGCACGCATTGTCGAGGCGCTGGGTGGTGACATCGGTGTGACGTCAACCCTCGGCAAGGGCAGCAGCTTTCGCTTCACGGTTCCGGTCAGGGAACTGGCCGTGCCGGAAACCATCGCGCCCGTCCGGGGCCCGCTTGCAGACCGTGCCGTGCTGGTGATTGCACCGAGCGGGCCGGTCTCGACTGCCCTGCTTTGGACCATCCGCGACCTGGGCGGCATTGCCGAAGCCGCGCACGACCCCGACAGCATGATTGCGGCCTTGACGCGGCTTTGTCGCTCCGGCGCGCAATTGAGCGACATCGTCGTCGACCGCAGACTGGCGGACATTGCGGACAACCTTCTCGCAGCGGCACCGACAGAATTGCCGCCAGGCATTGAACGCACCTTGATTATTGCGCCCGAAGACAGCCGCGATCTCGAGAGCCATGCCGGTCATGGCGCCAATGCCTGGCTCGTGCGCCCGGTTCGGCGGGTGTCGCTGATCAATGTGCTGACCCGGCGCGATGATCGCGAGGATCGCGACCGTTTGTGCGGCAAACCGCGTCCGGTCATGCTCGAGCGCTCATCCGACAACCCCACACTGGACATTCTTCTGGCCGAGGACGATCCGGTCAATGCGCTGGTGGTAAGGACCAATCTGGCGCGCCAGGGCCATCGTGTCACGGTTGTCGGCAATGGCCGCGAGCTCGTCAACCAGGCGATGGAGCGTCCCGGTGGCACGGCGAGCTACGACCTGATCATCACCGACATTTCGATGCCGGAACTCGACGGGCGCAGCGCAATCGAGCAGATCCGGGCCGAAGAAGCCGCGGGCAAGCTTGCACGGCTGCCGATCATCGTTCTGACTGCTGACGGTCAGGCTTCAACACGCGATGACCTGCTGGCTGCCGGTGCCGATGGGCACGCGGAAAAGCCGGTCGATCCGGAGTGGCTGCTGCAGCTTGCAACAATGAGCGCGGGCAAGAAATCACGCGCCGCCGGGTGACCAAATGGAGGTCAGGCTCGGCCGACGCCAACCGGGCACGCGCATACAGGCGCGCTGGCGTAGTCGCCGACTGTAGCACCCGTCTGACAGCCTTTCAGAAGGGTTGAAACACAATATAACCTCGAAAACACCGCATCCGGGATGGCAAATGTCATTCGGATGTCGCAGAATCATGGTTGAACCCCGCCACCACCAAGCGGGAGATTACCCATGGAAACGCACGTGCCCCGGCCTTCATCCACACCATTCCTCGCTCCGCTCACCGGCTACAACCCGGCAAGCGAGGTGCTTGGCCGCATCGGTTCACTGGAAGTGCGGCTGGCCCAAAGACAGAGCGAAATCGAGGCAGCACAGGCGCTTCGCTATCGCGTCTTTGTCGAGGAAATGGGGGCGCGGCTATCTGAAGAGGCGATGCTGCAGAAGCGCGATTTCGACAGCATCGACCGTTACTGCGACCACCTTCTGGTGCTTGACACCGCACTGACGGGCGACATCGAGGAGCAGATTGTCGGCACCTACCGGCTCTTGCGGCAGGAGGTGGCAGCGCGTCATGACGGCTTCTACTCGCAAAGCGAATTTGATGTTGCGGATCTTGTCGGCCGCAACTCCGGCAAGCGGTTTCTCGAGCTCGGCCGCTCCTGTGTGCTGCCTGGATACCGCACCCGCCGTACGCTTGAAGCGTTGTGGCAAGGCAACTGGGCCTACGCGCTCACCCACGGCATCGACGTGATGTTCGGCTGCGCCTCCTTTCCAGGCGACAAGCCCCATGCACATGCCCTCGCACTGTCGTTCCTGAACAACGCCGCAGCCGCGGATGCAGGCTGGAAGGTCAGGGCCATCGCCGGTCGTGGGCTGTCGCTCGACATGATGCCGGCCGAGGCGATCAATCCGCGCGCGGCACTCGCGGCAATGCCACCACTGATCAAGGGCTATCTGCGGCTTGGCGCCGTGGTCTCGGAAGAAGCCGTGGTGGACCCGGCGTTCGGCACCACGGATGTACTGGTGATCCTGCCAGTCGGCCAAATTAACGGCCGTTACATCAATCACTATGGTGCCGACGCTTCACGTTTTGCCGCTTAAACATTGCCAGCTCATTGCCCTGGGCAATCTGATCGGAGCCACTGTCTGGCTTAGCAGGGGAGCGCTCTCCTCGCGCAAGGGATTGCGCAGGAGAAGCGGGCCGACGACCGTCAAGGCCGTGGCGGAGTATGCACAAGCTGCACCTGAATGGACGCCTGCCGGCCGCGCAACATCCGTCCGCAAGCTATGCAGATTTGTTGCGTTCCAGAAGCAGCAGCGCTGCCATTGTCATGACGAGAAAAACAAAGATCTGCCGGTTCACGTTCCAAATCAGGTAGGTATCTGACAGGCCGAAGACGAATGAGCCGATCAGAGTGAAGAGACCGGCCTGTCCCAGCACTTTCCGGACTTGACCGGGTCCCGAGTAAGCGCGCCAGAACACCAGAGCCGGTGCAACATACATCAGTACCCAGCTCAGCAGCCCGAAAAGGCCCTTCTCCGCCAACAGCTGTATCGGTTCACTGTGCAGAGCACCCAGGCTGCTCAACTGGGGGGATTTCTGGTCGTGGGCAAACACTTCCTCGATTCTTTCGGAGACCCCCTCCCGGGTGTGTCCCAGCCATGGTTTTTCCGGCCATATCGTCAATCCCAGCTTCCAGAGCTCGAGACGCGGCGCTACAGAGCCTTCAACCATTTCGCCTGTGTGGAACCATTCCAAAGCGCCGGTCGCGGCACTGTTGATCCGGTCCAAGTACCTGTCGACCGGCATGAGCGGCAGAAGCGCGGCAATCGCTACCACCACGAGCACTATCGATAGTTTTTCACGCTTCGTAGCGTGCCAGAAATCTTCGACGACAACCCAGACCAAAACGAGTGGAGCAAAAGGCCAACCTGCTTTTGACAAGGTCGTCAAACTGGCAGCAAACCCAAGGAAAAAGCCGGCATATGACAAAGCAAGCCAGACGGACCGTGGCAGCTTGAACGGCGGGTCATGTCTGCCGGCAAGCGCAACAGATCCCAGCAGAAGCGAATTGTTGCCAAAGAAAATCGGGCTGGTGAGGAACCCGCTGGGACGTTCTTGCCCAAGATAGACCGATTGATGAAGTGCAACGGCGCAGGCAAGCGCGGCACCAATCAGACACCCCAACCATACGAAGCGGCGATCGATCCGGCTGTCCAGCACGGCCAGGAAGATCAGTGGCGCCCACAGAAACGGAATGTACATTTCGTAGTGGCCGGCCGGCGCCCGCTGCCAGAGGCTAATCGCCGCGCCGACAAGCGCGAAAGCCATGAAGACCAGAGGCAATTTTCCAGCCAGGGTGGGCTGTATCAGACGAGCGCGGGTAACAAGGCGCCGCGCCAGAAAGACCAGACCCGCGACGGCGATCATAGCGGTGCCGATTGAATACCCACCCGGCACAGACAGGCTTGCAGCGAGAAATACCATCAGGCCAAGGCTTGCCAGCAACGACACCATGCCGGATTTGAGGCCATGTGCTTCAGCTGATAAGGCGCTCATCTAAGATTGAAATCTCCGTTTTCGATCCAGCTCCGAAAGGCCGCCAACACTGAACAAAGCTCGGACCAAAGTCCACAGGGGTGACGGGCCTTGCCAGTCATTATTTCATCCCGTCATGGAATGGTCGTCCTTTGTGCGCCTTGATCTCCGGGCATATGTGGCCGCATCGTATTCATGGGCGACATCCGTCAGACAAGTACCGCTTTCGAAAAGCCGCGATTAAGCCAAAATTAACCATGAATGCGGCAGTCTGGATTCTCATGCTGCATGCAAGCCGGAGCAGACGAAGTCCTCCCGGTCTGCGGCAAGCCGGGTAACTCACCGTGAAGGTTCAAGTCAGTGCCGCAATCGGAAAAGGTCGCTCAATTGACAGACCGGTGCCTGCGAATGGCGGTTCGGCGATGAAGCGGGTTGACCGGCTCCGGATCAGTCACGACGACGAGATCGCAACGCTGATGGAAACAGAAGCCGGCCAGGTGGAATACTGGCACCGGCTGGATAACGAGTGCACTCAGAGCCCGCTGATCCGGCTTCTGCAGGAAAGCCTCAAGCATGAGGGTGACGTCATCGAATGTGGCGTCTACCGTGGCAGCAGCACCCGCCTGATGGGCCGCAGGATGCGCGATCTCGCTCCCGGCAAGCGGCTTTTTGCCTGTGACAGTTTCGAGGGTTTTCCCCAGGACCGGATCCTGGATACAGATCTTGGCCCATTTCGTTTCCGCTTCAAGATTCGCCGCAAGTTCCGTCATGCAACGGACGTACCGGGGCGTCTCGTGTCATTCTTCGACGCCTACCGGGTCAACGGCCACGTGGTGAAAGGGTTCTTCTCCGACACGCTGCCACGGATGCCCAGGCGCAAATACTGCTTCATGTTCATCGATTGCGATATCTACGAATCGCATCTCGACTGCCTCAACGCGCTCTACGACCAATTGGTCCCGGGTGGCATCGTGGTGTTTGACGACTACGCCGAGCCGAAATGGCCAGGCGCGTCGCGGGCTGTGGACGAGTTCTTCGCAGACCAGCCGGCCGAGCTGGAACAACTGACTCTCGGGGGCAGGACGCTCTGGTACGTTCGCAAGCCGCAGGCCGCGGAAGCGCCGCCGCGTGCGGACAAACCGCCGTTGCTCAAGAGCGCGTGAAGAGCGCAAGCGCAGTCAAGCCGCCTCCGCTTGTGATCGAAACATCCCGCTGCCACGCGTCTTGGGCTGTGCTTTTCCGGAGCAGGCTTTTCAAACCGCCGGAATCAGCCTCAGCTCGACGCGTTGTAGGCCGCGATCGCCGCCATGTTGACGATGTCGGAATCCTTGGCGCCCATCGAGACGATCTGGATCGACTTGTCGAGGCCGACCAGCAGAGGGCCGATGACGGTGGAGCCGCCGAGCTCCTGCAGCATCTTGGTCGAGATCGAGGCCGAGTGAAAGGCCGGCATGACCAGCACATTGGCCGTGCCTGAGAGGCGGCAGAAGGGATACTGCTCAAGCACCTTCGAATTGAGCGCCACATCGGCGGCCATCTCGCCGTCATACTCGAAATCAACCCGGCGCTTGTCGAGGATCCTGACCGCATCGCGCACCCGTTCCGAGCGTTCGCCGGTGGGGTGGCCGAAAGTGGAATAGGCCAGCATCGCCACCCGTGGCTCGTAACCCAGCCTGCGGGCCATGCCGGCTGCTTCCTCGGCAATATCGGCCAGCTCTTCCGAATTCGGCATGTCGATAACAGCAGTGTCGGCGACAAACACCGTACGGCCGCGGCACAGTGCCAGCGACACCCCGATCATCCGATGGCCGGGCTTGACGTCGACGCAGCGGCGGATGTCTTCCAGTGCTGTGGAGTAATTTCGCGTGGTGCCGGTCACCATTGCGTCGGCATCGCCAAGCGCCACCATGCAGGCCCCGAAATGATTACGGTCGGTGTTTATCAGCCGCTGGCAGTCGCGATGCAGATAACCTTTGCGCTGCAGCCTCGCGTAGAGATAATCGGTATAGGCCTCGACCCGGCGCGAGACGCGGGCATTGACCAGCTCGATGCCGGTGCGGTCGAGATCGATGCCCGCAAGCTTGGCGGTTTCGCGCATCTGCTCCTCGCGGCCGAGAAGGCAGGCCGTGCCGAGCTTCTGGTTGACGTAGGACACCGCGGCGCGCATGACCTGCTCTTCCTCGCCCTCGGCAAAGACCACACGCTTGGGATGCCGGCGGACCCGCTCGTAAAGCCGTTGCAGCGTCGAGGCGATCGGATCGCGCCGGGCGGAGAGTTCCTGAGCATAGGCCTCCATGTTGAGGATCGGCTTCTGCGCCACACCCGATTCCATCGCCGCCTTGGCAACGGCCACCGGTATGGCCGAGATCAGGCGCGGGTCGAAGGGCACCGGAATGATGTATTGCGGACCGAAGCGGGGCCGCACACCCTGATAGGCCGCGGCGACATCATCGGGCACGTCTTCACGGGCTAGCTCGGCCAGCGCATTGGCAGCCGCAATCTTCATGGCGTCGTTGATCGTCGATGCCCGTACATCGAGCGCGCCGCGAAAGATGTAGGGAAAGCCCAGGACATTGTTGACCTGGTTGGGGTAATCCGAGCGGCCGGTGGCCATGATCGCATCATTGCGGATGCTTGCAACCTCCTCCGGCGTGATCTCCGGATCGGGATTGGCCATGGCGAAGATGATCGGGTTTTTCGCCATCGAGGCGACCATCTCGGGCGTCAGCGCGCCCTTTGCCGAAAGACCGAAAAAGACGTCGGCGCCTTCCATGGCATCCGCCAGCGAGCGCGCCTTGGTCTGCGCAGCATGGCCGGATTTCCACTGGTTCATGCCTTCGGTGCGGTCCTTGTGGATCACGCCCTTGGTGTCGCACAGAATGATGTTTTCCGGCGAGAAGCCCATTGCCTTGACCAGTTCGACACAGGCAATCGCCGCGGCGCCAGCGCCATTGCAGACAAGTTTCGTGGTCTTGAGGTCCCGGTCGGTCAGGTGCAAGGCGTTGATGAGACCCGCAACCGCGATGATGGCGGTGCCGTGCTGGTCGTCATGAAACACCGGAATGTCCATGAGCTCACGCAGCCGCTGCTCGATGATGAAGCAATCGGGTGCCTTGATGTCCTCGAGATTGATGCCGCCGAAACTGGGTCCGAGAAAGCGGACGGAATTGACAAATTCGTCGACATTCTCGGTGTCGACCTCCAGGTCGATGGAGTCGACATCGGCAAAGCGTTTGAACAGCACCGACTTGCCTTCCATCACCGGCTTGGAGGCCAGCGCGCCGAGATTGCCCATCCCCAGGATGGCGGTACCGTTCGAGATCACCGCGACCAGATTGCCCTTGGCGGTGTAATCAAAGGCTCGGGACGGATCTTCGGAGATCGCCTTGACCGGCACCGCGACGCCGGGCGAATAGGCGAGCGAGAGATCACGCTGTGTCGCCATCGGCTTGGTCGGGTTGATCTCGAGCTTGCCGGGCCTGCCGCGGGCATGGAAATCCAGCGCCTCCTGATCGGTGACTTGAGAAATCGAGCGATCTGACTTGTCCGTCCGCGGCATATGTTCCATCCCGTTGTGGGCGACCTTGTGTATGGCGCCTCGTAGCTGTTGTCTTTGATACACCCCCACCGTTAGGGTGGCGGCAGCGGGCTGTAAAGCCGCGCAACCTTTAAAGCTTACATCGCGAATGTTTGAAAAACCAAGACAGGCATCTCATCTTGAACGCCGAATCCCCGCTCAATCCTGCCATATTGACGACAGCCCAGCTTGCCACGGCAGAAAGCCGGGCGACGGCGACGCCGATGATGGAGCAGTTCATCGAGATCAAGGCGAACAATCCGGACTCGCTCTTGTTCTACCGGATGGGAGATTTCTACGAGCTGTTCTTCGAGGATGCGGTCGACGCGTCCCGCGCGCTCGGCATCACGCTGACCAAGCGCGGCCAGCATCTGGGCCAGGACATACCCATGTGCGGCGTGCCGGTGCATGCGGCCGATGATTATCTGCAGAAGTTGATCTCGCTCGGCTTCCGGGTCGCGGTCTGCGAGCAGACCGAGGACCCGGCGGAGGCCAAGAAGCGCGGCTCGAAATCCGTGGTGCGGCGTGACGTGACCCGGCTTGTGACGCCGGGAACGCTGACCGAGGAGAAGCTGCTCGATCCGTCGCAGTCGAACTTCCTGATGGCGCTGGCGCGGGTCAAGGGCTCGGGCGAAGCCCAATACGGCCTGGCCTGGATCGACATCTCCACCGGCTCGTTTCACGTGGCTGAAAGCCGGCTGGCGCGGCTGCTGGCCGATATCGCCCGGATCGAACCGCGGGAGCTGATCCTGGCCGACAACGTGTTTCATGATCCGGAGCTTCGACCGCTTGTCGACCAGCTCGGGCGCGTGGCAGCGCCGCAGCCTGCGGTGCTGTTTGACAGCGCCTCGGCGGAAGGCCGGATCGCCCGGTTCTTCGAGGTCGGCTCACTCGACGGGTTCGGCAGTTTTTGCCGCGCCGAACTGGCCGCGGCGGCAGCTGCAATCGCCTATGTCGAGAAGACCCAGATTTCCGAGCGGCCGCCGCTGGGCCGGCCCGAGCGCGAGAGCGACGGCGCACGGATGTTCATCGATCCGGCGACACGTGCCAGCCTCGAGCTGGTGCGGACGCTGTCAGGAGAACGCCAGGGCAGCCTGATCAAGGCGGTCGACCGCACGGTCACCGGCGGTGGCGGGCGCAAGCTCGCCGAATGGCTGATGGCGCCATTGACCGACCCGGACGCGATCAATGCGCGGCTCGACGGCGTCTCGCATCTGATCGCCAATCCCGGTCTGAGCGAAAAACTGCGCCGCGCGCTCAAGGGCGTAGCGGACATGCCGCGGGCGCTGTCGCGCCTGGCACTCAACCGCGGCGGCCCGCGTGATCTCGGCGCGATCCTGGCCGGACTCACAGCCGCGCGGGATATCGGCGGCCAGTTTGACAGCGAAGACACACCACCGCATATCGGGAAGGCTGTGGCTGCACTGAAGGCGGTTCCCGAAGAGATCGGCACCCGATTGGCGGCAACCCTCGATGACGAACTGCCGCTGATGAAGCGGGACGGCGGTTTCGTGCGCGCGGGCCATTCTCCCGAGCTTGACGAACTGCGGGCTCTCAGGGACCAATCGCGCAGGGTGATTGCCGGACTGCAGCTTTCCTATGCGGAGGAAACCGGGGTCCGTTCGCTCAAGATCAAGCACAATAATGTGCTGGGCTATTTCATCGAGGTGACCGCGCTCAACGCCGGGCCGCTGACCGAGGGGGACGAGGCCAAGGCGCGGTTCATCCATCGGCAGACCATGGCCAACGCCATGCGGTTCACCACCACGGAACTGTCGGATCTGGAAACCCGTATCGCCAATGCGGCAGGCCAGGCGCTGAGCATCGAGCTCGCAACATTTGACGAGCTGGTGCTGATGGCCGTGGCTCATGCCGATGCGATAAAGGCGGCCGCGGATGCGCTGTCGGTGATCGACGTGACGGCGGCACTGGCGGAACTGGCGCAGGAACAGGGTTATTCCCGGCCGAGGGTTGATGGCAGTCTCGCTTTCGAGATCGTGGCCGGCCGGCATCCAGTGGTCGAACAAGCGCTGAGAAAACAGGCAGAGCAGCCCTTTGTGGCCAATGACTGCAACCTCTCGCCACCCGGCGAGAGCTCCGATGGCGGCGCGATCTGGCTGCTCACCGGTCCCAACATGGGCGGTAAATCGACCTTCCTGAGACAGAACGCGCTGATCGCTATCCTGGCACAGATGGGGTCCTTCGTACCCGCAGGCAGTGCCCATATCGGCGTCGTCGACCGCCTGTTTTCGCGCGTCGGCGCATCTGACGATCTGGCGCGCGGGCGCTCGACCTTCATGGTCGAGATGGTGGAGACGGCGGCCATTCTCAATCAGGCAACGTCGCACTCCTTGGTCATTCTGGATGAGATCGGCCGCGGCACGGCGACCTTCGACGGGTTGTCGATTGCCTGGGCGGCGGTCGAGCATCTGCATGCGCAGAACTGTTGCCGCGGACTATTCGCCACGCATTTCCACGAACTCACGGCATTGTCGGAAAAGCTGCCGCGGCTTTCAAACGCGACCATGAAGGTCAAGGAATGGCAGGGCGATGTGGTGTTCCTGCACGAGGTCGGTGCCGGTGCCGCCGACCGTTCCTACGGGATTCAGGTGGCGCGGCTGGCCGGTCTTCCCGATGCCGTAGTGGCGCGGGCACGGGAGGTGCTGCAGCTGCTGGAAACCAGCGAGCGCGAGAACCCGGCGGCACGGCTGGTCGATGATCTGCCGCTGTTTGCTGTGCCTGCAGCCCGCGAACCCACAAAACCGGCCAGAGGGCCGTCTCTGTCCGATGCCTATCTGACAGCACTGAACCCGGACGAGATGACGCCGCGTGAGGCGCTTGAAGCCCTGTACGAACTCAAGCGGCGGCTGACGGAAAGGCAAGCAGGCTGAGGCCAGCCAGGCCGACAACGATTCGAAGTGCCTGTGGAAGGAGTTTTTGTGGCAATCCGGCCAACGGACCACGTGCGATGGCAAACTTCGTAATCACCGGTGCGTCCGGTGCAGGCAAATCCAGCCTGATCGCAGCGCTTTCAGAAAAGGGATACCGCACAGTTCCGGAGGCTGGCAGACAGATTGTCGCTGAACAGTTGGCGGCCCAGGGGGCGGCATTGCCCTGGGAAGACCGTGCTGCGTTCATGCACCTCCTCTTCGCGCGCTCGATTGCTGCTTTCGACCAGGTCCGGATTTCGGATGCCAAGTGGGTTATTCACGACCGCAGTTTTGTCGAGGCAATCGCCTATTGTACGGTAATCTCGCAACCTGTGCCTGAACAGATGCTACAGGCCGCTATCGTGCGCCGGTTCGACCAGCCGGTATTCGTCTGCCCGCCGTGGCGAGAAATCTTTGAGCAAGACGCCGAGCGACAGCACGATTTCCAGTTTGCGCTCCGGGATTACGAAGTCAATACCGCTGCTTATGCCGAGGCAGGGTACGATCTGGTTGAGGTTCCGCGCCTGCCCGTTCCTGACAGGGTAACGTTCGTCGAGCAGGCATTGGCCGAATTGCCAAAGCTCAAGCCTTCCAATCGTGCCCAAAAAGGTTAAGAAAGAGCCGAACCCCTCGCGCAAACAGACAAGAGTCCTCATGAGCCGTTTTGATGTCCTTTGCATCGGCAATGCCATTGTCGATATCATTGCCCGCTGTGACGAGGCCTTCCTCGCCGACAACTCCATCATCAAGGGCGCGATGAACCTTATCGACGCCGAACGGGCCAAGCTGCTCTATTCGCACATGGGACCGGCGATCGAGGCGTCGGGCGGCAGCGCCGGCAACACGGCTGCGGGGATTGCCAGTTTCGGCAGTCGTTCGGCCTATTTCGGCAAGGTCTCCGCCGACCAGCTGGGCGAGATCTTCACGCACGACATCCGCGCGCTTGGCGTTCATTTCGATACCAAGCCGCTCGACGGCACCCCGCCAACGGCGCGATCGATGATCTTCATCACGCCCGATGGCGAGCGCTCGATGAACACCTATCTCGGTGCTTGCGTCGAACTTGGGCCTGAAGACATCGAGGAAGATGTGGTGGCCGATGCAAAGGTGACCTATTTCGAAGGCTATCTGTGGGACCCACCGCGGGCCAAGGATGCGATCCGGCTTTGCGCCGAGATTGCGCACGGCAACGGCCGCGAGACCTCGATCACGCTGTCTGATCCGTTCTGCGTCGCGCGGTACCGCGAAGAGTTTCTGGAGCTGATGCGCTCGGGCACCGTCGACATCGTGTTTGCCAATGCCGATGAGGCCAAATCGCTCTACGAAACCGACGATTTCGAGCATGCCGTCTCGCAGATCCGCAAGGACTGCAAGCTCGCCATCATTACCCGCTCGGAGCACGGCTCGGTGATTGTGCGCGGTGACGAACGTCATGACATCGACGCCATCGACATCGACGAGCTGGTTGACACCACCGGCGCCGGAGATCTCTACGCGGCGGGCTTCCTGCACGGCTATGCAAATGGCAAGCCGCTTGATGTCTGCGGCAGGCTGGGAAGCCTGGCCGCCGGCCTTGTTATCCAGCAGATTGGGCCGCGGCCGCAACTGTCTCTCAAGGATGCCGCAAGCAAGGCCGGACTTGGCTGAGTGCCGGCCAACCGGAGACTGACAAAGAGTTAAATCACGTCTTCGGGCGGCCGTCCGGCGCGGGAGCGGTAGGGGGTGAATGCCCAGCTGTAGCGAATGGCGCCACCGCGGACAGCAAATGCGGCAACAACGCCAACGGCTGAGGCAACTATCAACGGCGCGCCAAGCAGGCTGGCAACAACGAACCCACCGGCGCCGACCAGAGCCGCAGAAACGTAGATTTCAGGCCGCATCAACACTGACGGTTCGCCTGACAACAGATCCCGCAGGATGCCGCCCAGCGTCGCCGTCATCATGCCGGTCACTATGGCCACGATCGGCGAGCCGCTAAGCGCCAGTCCCTTGGCGGCGCCCATGACCGCGTAGGCCGACAAGCCGGCAGCATCGAGCCAGAGCAGCAAGCGGTAGCGCGATTCCACCAGATGAGCGGTGAAATACACAAGCACGGCGACGATGACGCAGACGATCAGGTAGGTGGGATTGTTAACCCAGAACACCGGGGTGGCGCCGAGCACGATGTCGCGGAAAGTACCTCCGCCGATGCCGGTGACAGCGGCCAGAAACACGAAACCGATCATGTCAAGCTGCTTGCGCGACGCCGCCAGTGCGCCGGTGGCGGCAAAGACGGCGACACCGGCATAATCAAGTGCTTCAAGCGGGTTCATAAATCTTCCTTCCCCGCCGAAAATCAGCTCAGACGTCGTAACCCGAGGCCGGGTCCGGTCCATCGGATTCCGGGGCGTCTGCCGTAGGGGCAGCATCTTTCGGCCCACCCTTGGAGACACCGACCATGGCCGGGCGCAGCATGCGGTCGCCGATCACGTAACCGGGCTGGATCACATCAACTACCGTGTTGTTGGCAACCTCGGTGTTGGGAACCTCGTACATCGCCTGGTGGTAGTTCGGGTCGAACTTCTGGCCCATCGGCTCAAGCTTGCGCACCCCGTGACGTTCCAGCGTCGAGATCATCGCGCGCTCGGTCAGTTCAACGCCCTCGACAAGGGTTTTCAGACCATTGTCATCCGTGGTCTCGCCCTGCTCCGGCACGGCAGCAAGAGCGCGCTGGAGATTGTCGGAAACCTGCAGCATGTCACGGGCAAAGCCCGAGATTGCAAAGGTCTTGGCATCCTTGATCTCGCGCGCGGTGCGGCGGCGCAGGTTTTCCATCTCGGCCGCCATGCGCAGCCGCTGGTCCCTGAGGTCGGAAACCTCGGCCTTGAGCACTTCGACCGGATCGGGTTCCGTTTCCGGGGCGGGTGCTGCTGCGGCTTCCTCAGCCTTGGATGCGGCGTCTGCCTGCGGGTTGTCGTGTTCGCGGCCCTGGCTTTCATCGCTCATGTTGTGCATGTCCTGACTGTTTTGATAATGTCTTGGGTCTGCGTATTACGCCATGACCCGGATAGATGCCTCGCATATCGACGTTCGGGCAGCAAAAATCAAGGCCCACAGCGCCGCGGGAGTGCGCAGGCATTCCGATCAATGGGGAATCCAGCTGATGCGTGCTATCTGTTTCCTGCTGACCGGGCTTTCGGTCTGACGCTACTTGCGCACCAGCCGTGAAACCAGCTGGGCGGTGTAATCGACCATCGGCACGATGCGTGAATAATTCAGCCGGGTCGGTCCGATGATGCCGACGGCGCCGACGACCTTGTCTTCGCCGTCGCGCCAGGGCGCCACAATCAGGGACGAGCCGGACAGGGAGAAGAGCTTGTTCTCCGAACCGATGAAAATGCGCACGCCCGATCCCTCTTCTGCAAGCGTCATCAGTTCGATCAGGCTTTCCTTGCGCTCGAGTTCATCGAACAGCAGCTTGAGCCGGTCGAGTTCCTCGCCGGCGCTCAGGCCTTCGAGCAGGTTGCCGCGGCCGCGCACGATCAGCCGTGCGGTCCCGGCACCGTCGCGACTGCCGGCCCAGACCGCAAGCCCGCGCTCGACAAGGTCCTGCGACAGCAGGTCGAGCTCGGAGCGGACTTCGGCGGTAATGCGTTCGAGTTCGCTGCGGACCTCGCCCATGGTGCGTCCGGCCAGGTGGGCATTGAGGAAGTTGGCCGCTTCGATCAACTGACCTGCCGTGACACCGTCGGGCAGCTCCATGATCCGGTTCTCGACCTGGTCGTTGCCGCCGACCAGCACCACAAGCGCGCGTTTCGGGTCAAGCCGGATAAATTCGATATGGCGGATGGTAGCATCTTGTTTGGCGGCGATGACGAGCCCCGCCCCGCGGGTCATGCCCGACAGCATCTGGCTTGCTTCGGTCAGCAGGGTTTCAACCGGGCGGCTGGTGTCTTCCGAATGAACCTGTCGCTCGATGGTCTGGCGCATCTCAGGCTGCAGATCGCCGACCTGCATGAAGGCGTCGACAAAGAAGCGCAACCCCTTCTGGGTGGGCAGCCGTCCCGCGCTGACATGCGGCGCATAGATCAGGCCGAGATCCTCAAGATCGCTCATCACATTGCGGATCGAGGCCGGTGACAGCGACATCGGCAACATGCGCGACAGGCTGCGCGAGCCGAGCGGGTCGCCCGATTCCATATAGCTTTCGACAAGCGCGCGGAAAATCTCGCGCGAGCGCTCGTCCAACGCTCCGACGAGATCAGCAGAAACGGAAGGCGTGTTCATGGTCATTTTAATGTCCTGCAGGCTGCCTCTGACATACCCTCGGCTGGAATATAGGCAGTTGCGCAGCAACGCGAAAGGGGCAAGGCATCGTCATGCAGACCGGGCATGTGGGCACTCACGACAGCTGGACGCTTTTTCTTTGCATCATGCAGCTGCCACCGGTAGAAGGCGGCAAACTTTGAAAACGGGAGAAACATGATGCGCCCATCGGGTCGTAACACAGACAAAATGCGGGCGGTCAGTTTTGAGCGTAACGTGTCCAAGCACGCGGAAGGCTCATGCCTGGTCAAGTTCGGCGACACCCATGTGTTGTGCACGGCGAGCTTGGAGGAACGGGTTCCGCCGTGGCTGCGCAATGGCGGCAAGGGTTGGGTGACGGCCGAATACGGCATGCTGCCGCGCGCGACCGGTGACCGCATGCGCCGCGAAGCGACAGCGGGCAAACAGGGCGGCCGGACACTGGAGATCCAGCGCCTGATCGGCCGCTCGCTGCGTGCCGTGGTCGATCTCAAGGAATTGGGCGAACGCCAGATCACGGTCGACTGCGATGTCATCCAGGCCGATGGCGGCACACGGACCGCGGCGATCACCGGCGCATGGATCGCGCTGCATGACTGCCTCAAGTGGATGGAAGCGCGCGCCATGGTACGGACCGAGCGGGTGCTCAAGGATCACGTCGCTGCCGTGTCGTGCGGCATTTTTGCCTCGCAGCCGGTGATCGATCTCGATTATCTCGAGGATTCCGCTGCCGAGACCGACGCCAACTTCGTCATGACGGGATCCGGCGGCATCGTCGAAATCCAGGGCACTGCGGAGGCCGAGCCCTTCACCCAGGAGCAGCTGCTGGAGCTCATGGAACTGGCCAAGAACGGCATCGCCGAACTTGTTACCATGCAAAAGGACGTGGTCGCAGGACCGCTGTAACAGCCATGACCAACGCGCCCCTGACCAAACTTCTGGTCGCCAGCCACAATACCGGCAAGATCTCGGAGATCCGCGATCTGTGCGAGCCACTTGGAGTCACTGTCAGCTCGGCGGCCGAACTCGGCCTGCCCGAACCGGACGAGACCGGCGACACCTTCGAGGCCAACGCCGCAACCAAGGCGCTGGCCGCGGCGAAGGCTTCCGGGCTGGTCGCACTGTCAGATGATTCCGGCCTGGTCGTTGATGCGCTTGATGGCGCGCCCGGCGTCTACACGGCAGACTGGGCCACTTTGGAAGACGGAAGCCGCGATTTCCAGGTCGCCATGCAAAAGGTCGAGGACTGTCTGCGGGCTCGGGGTGCCGACAGCGAATCGCAACGCACCGGGCGGTTTGTCAGCGTATTGTGCCTGGCGACGCCTGACGGCGATGTCAGCTTCTACCGCGGCGAGGCGGATGGGGTTCTGGTCTGGCCGCCACGGGGCTCGCTCGGCTTCGGCTACGACCCGGTGTTCCAACCCGACGGCCACGAAAGAACTTTCGGTGAAATGCCTGCCGAGGAAAAGCATGGCTGGAAGCCCGGGCAGGCGACCGCACTGTCGCACCGGGCGCGTGCTTTCAAGCTGTTTGCAGAACAACGCCTTGGTGTAGCCGCCACATGAACACGTCCCCGCACCCCGACACGAACTTCGCAGCTGGCGGATCAGCTCCGGACAGCATGGCCCCCGACACAGGCAAGCCGGGTTTCGGAATCTATCTGCACTGGCCATTCTGTGCCGCCAAATGCCCTTATTGCGATTTCAACAGCCATGTGCGGCATGCCGGCATCGACCAGCAGGCCTATGTCAGCGCCTTCCAGCAAGAAATCGCAGCGATGCGATTGCTGTCGGGGCCTCAGGTGGTTACCAGTATCTTCTTTGGTGGCGGCACGCCCTCTCTAATGTCGCCCGACACGGTCGGCGCCATTCTCGATGCGGTGCGCGCGGCATGGGTGGTGCCCGAGGGCATCGAGATCACGCTCGAAGCCAATCCCTCCAGCGTCGAGGCGGGCCGCTTCCGCGGTTACAGGCAGGCCGGCGTCAACCGGGTATCGATGGGTGTGCAGGCGCTCAATGATGCAGATCTGAAGAGGCTGGGCCGCTTGCACGACCGGGCCGAGGCCTTGAAGGCCATCGGACTGGCGCGCGACATCTTTCCGCGCATGTCGTTCGACCTGATCTATGCCCGGCCGGACCAGACCGCAGACGCCTGGGCCTCGGAGCTGGAAGAAGCCATCTCGCTGGCTGCTGATCACCTGTCGCTGTACCAGCTGACAATCGAGGAAGGCACGCCGTTCTACGGGCTGCACAAGGCGGGCAAGCTGATCGTGCCCGACGGAGAGCTGTCGGCCGAACTCTACGAGCTCACACGGCAGGTCTGTGAACGTCACGGACTGCCCGCCTATGAAGTCTCCAACCACGCCCGCCCCGGTGCGGAAAGCCGCCACAATCTGACTTACTGGCGTTATGGCGATTATGCCGGCATCGGGCCGGGCGCGCATGGCCGCTTGTCGACCAAAGCCGGCAAGATCGCCACGGCGACCGAGCGGACACCGGAGCAATGGCTGAAGCTGGTCGCCGAGAACGGCCATGGCATGATTGAAACCAGCGAACTTTCTGCGACCGAACAGGCCGACGAGTTGCTGTTAATGGGCTTGCGTCTGCGCGAAGGGATCGATCTCAAGCGCTGGCGCGCACTGTCCGGACGCGACCTTGACCGCGACCGGACGGATTTTCTTATTCATCACGGCATGATCGAACAGATGGGCACGGACCGGATCCGCTGCACGCCAGCGGGCATGCTTGTGCTAGACGCCGTGGTGGCCGATCTGGCTATATGAGCGTAAGTGCCGGCTACCATGCCGTCCTGACTATCCCGCCTTTCGGGCCGCGTCTGACTCGGAAAGAAACTTGCCGGTCTCGTTCTCGGCAACCGGGGGCGAATAATAATAGCCCTGAACCAGCACCCCGCCGAGTTTTTTCAAGGCATCGAGCTCCTCACTGGTCTCGATTCCTTCAACAACGCAACCGATCCCCATGTCCTGGCTCAGCGCCAGCAATGATTTGACAATCTTGTAACTGGCCGGGTTCTTGTGCAAATCCGAGACGAAGCTGCGGTCGATCTTGAGTTTGGTCAGCGGCAGAGCGTGCAACTGGCTGAGACTGGAATACCCCGTTCCAAAATCATCAAGGGCAATTCCACAGCCCAAAAGCTTGAGCACATCAATGGACGTCTTGGCCTGAACGAAATCATACATCATCGCTGTTTCGGTGATCTCCAGGTCGAGCCGCCGCGGATCAATTCCACTCGACATTATGATGCCGACGATTGTCGTCACGCCGTCGGACGAACTGATATCGTGGGTGGACAGATTGAACGAGAGCCGAACGTCGTCCGGCCAAGCGCCGGCTGCAGCGAGCGCCTTCTT
Organism: Parahoeflea halophila; assembly: GCF_900220985.1. GTDB lineage: Bacteria > Pseudomonadota > Alphaproteobacteria > Rhizobiales > Rhizobiaceae > Hoeflea > Hoeflea halophila. The sequence continues at coordinate 166,118 of NZ_OCPC01000004.1, read as the reverse complement.
CAGCAATATGCAGGTCAGAGTACCGATCTGGCCAGTTCGCTCAGCGACTGGAATGAAAGCATCCGGCGATACTCTTCCCAGTTCCGGGCTGTTCCAGCGCGCCAGAGCCTCGAACGCCACTGTTCGTTCCTCCCGGACATCAATGATCGGCTGGAAGAATACCGTCAGTTCCGCCTCGAGATCCGCCCGGCTGAGAACTTGCTCGATCTGGTTATTCTGCTCAATGGCAATAACGTGCTCGGCGGTGAACACCTGCACCTGCCCACGGTTGCTGCGCTTGCCTTGGTAAAGGGCATAATCGGCTCTTTCGTAGAGCTGGTGGACGTCGCTTGCGAGGTCCGGGTAGACGGAAAAACCGATTGAGCCGGAGATTTGCACCGTCGCCTCGGTCAGTACGAAAGGACTGCGCAATGCCGCGCAGATCTTCTCGCCAAGGCCCATCAGTTCAGTGTTCCCGGGACACTCCGTGACCGTTACGGCGAATTCATCCCCGCCGAGCCGCGAGATATGCGTGTTGGTGCCGGCAAGCGCCGAAAGGCGCTGACCAACCTCGAACAGCAGGCTGTCCCCAACCGAGTGGCCGTAAAGGTCGTTGACCGGCTTGAAGCCATCGAGATCGATGATGCCCACCGCAAGACGGTTGCTACCCGCTTCCGCAAAAACCGTTTCGAGATGAGCGAAGAACTGGCGCCGGTTGGGCAGGCCCGTCAGGCTGTCGAGATTGGCAAGCCGTGCGTTCTCGCGGTTGGCCGCCTCCAGCTTGGTCCGCGCGCTGACGGCACCGGCAAAGTGCCGGAACTGCACTTTGACCACCAGCAACATGGCGGTGGAGACAAGCGCAAGATTGACCGACATTACCACAAAGGAGGTGAACCCGGCGGAGCTGAAATAGACCACGAAAGCGGTGTTGATGACGGCCGCGACAATCAAGGCAGCTGACGGCAATTGTTGCAGGCAGATGATGACACCCAGACCGGTAATGCCGACGAAAAAGGCTATATTGCCGCGGGCGTAGGAATCGCCATAGGGAAACAACATCAATGCCCAGGTTGCGAGGGCGATGGTCAGCAGAAAGCTGAACTGGTTGGTCCGTAGCAACGCCTTGCGGGCAGTCTCTGGCGAGGGAACTACTTTCCTCGACCGCCACCATCCGAGCAGGCGGAGAATGCACACCAGGGAAAGTCCAGCTGGGATCCAGACTGAGAGCCATACCGGCGCTTCTGACTTGAACATGAAGGCCAGCGCCCATGCGTTCACCAGCACGATGGAGTACATCAATGGGACCTGGCTCGAGAAGACCTCAAACTGTGCTTTTAGCAACTCAGCATTGTGGGATGGAGCCAAGACCAGGCGCTTTGCCTGCAGCAACAATTTTTTCAACACGTCTGACGCCATTTTTTTGAAACAGATTTGTTTAGCAAGTACTACATAGTGCATATTAAGATTGAGTTTCCTGATCGAGTTCGGATACAAGAAATCCGCCTCGTTGCCGTCACCGATCCGGTGGCTTGTTCGCCCGCGGTCTGGTCCTACGGATCATCTCAGGTATCGCGCGCCTGATATACTGAGCCTGTGGTCAGTTGGAGGTTTGGTCTCAAGAGTTCAGTGCATGCAATCAGATTCAGGCATGATCGAGAAGCATCTGCCTCATTTTCGCGGCCTTACAAAAGTGGTCCAGCTTGTAAGTTCTGATCCACCAAGTCGTGGCTTCCATCAGCAGTTCCGGATCGTCATTCCTGTTGGCAAAGGATGCGTAAAAGGACAGCCCGGCACCGTCGCCCCTGCGCGCAATCCTGACATCGCAGATCCCGATGACTTTCTGTCGCAGCAATTGTCTCATTGACGTCTCCCGAGCCCTTGTTCCTCAATGGCATCTCGCCGGGTCAAGACCTGACAGGAGCAGCGAACCCCATCAATGATGCCTGGCTCGCCGCGGTGGTCATAGGACGCTGAAATACAGCCGCTTGATCAAGCTTACACTTGCAGGACACGGGCGCAAACGGACTTGGGGCCTTGCCACAAGTCGGCGGTTGTCTTCGGGGCGTCGAACACCATGGGCTCAGCCGGTGTTCCGTCGTTGTGACCTGCGTGTTCCACGAAGACGGGAGTATGAGCCGGGATCAGTGTCTCGGTCTGCGCTACGCCCACGAAAATGTGCTTGGAGTTTTCAGGAGTGATCTGGATACGGTTGGGCTCATCCAGTGTTCCCCTGTAGACACCGACCGCTCCTTCGAAGCGTTCGAATGTCTGGAAAAAGCTTGGTGCCGCAAGTATCGCAGAAATTGATATGGATCGCCTTTCCGCTGCCCTCGGACAGATGCGTGTATATCTTCGGGCTGCCCTTGATCAGGGAGAAGCTGGCAGCTTCGTAGGCGGGTTGAACCATATAGGTGCGCCAGTGGATTTCTGACAGAACCTGCAGTGACACATCGTGGTTCTGGCAGGCTGGTTCGAGACCTCGTACCGGATCCTCCCGCACAAGCATCCACCTTGCATTGCCTCCATGTCTTCACCCCAACCTGCTTCAGATCCGGACCTTGAAGGCATCCCTGATGCCGGTGGTCGCGTCCTGCGCGTGGCCTTTTCAGCCAAGCCAAAACTGTTCACTAGTGCCAATATCATATCTCTCTCGCGCACCCACTCAAAATTCTGCTAAACCCGCCGGACACTCAAAACTGACGGAGCTGGATCCCAGTCAGGCAGTGCAGAAGCGGAGCGGACATGAGAGGCAGCAAACCAGGTGCCACAAGCGACGGCGGACAGGATACGGCAGCGGTACCGGTTTCGCAGAGCTTTCACATCGCGGCGCACGAAATTGCGGCGCGCCCGCTTGAGCCGGGGCTTTACCTGGTGTCCACGCCGATCGGCAATCTGGGCGACATGACCATCCGTGGGCTGGAGACGCTGGCCGGCGCCGACATCATCGCCTGCGAGGATACAAGGGTCAGCCGGGTGCTGCTTGACCGTTTCGGCATCGCCACACGGCCCCATGCCTACCATGAACACAATGCCGAGCGCGTCGGGCCGAAGCTGATGGAGGCCTTGGAGGCGGGCAGGAGCGTGGCACTGATTTCCGATGCCGGGACACCGCTGGTCTCAGACCCCGGCTATCGGATTTCGCAAACCGCGATCGAGGCAGGCATTGCGGTGATCCCGGTCCCGGGGGCCTCGGCGCCGATGGCGGCGCTGGTGGCTTCCGGCCTGCCCAGCGATGCGTTCCTGTTTGCCGGCTTCCTGCCGACAAAGGACAAGGCGCGGCGCGAGCGTTACGGCCGGTTTGCGACCACCGAGGCGACGCTGATGTTCTTCGAAAGCCCCAACCGGCTGGCAGCCTCGCTGAAATCTGCGGCTGAAGTCCTAGGTGCCGACCGTCCGGCCGCGGTCTGCCGGGAACTTACCAAGGCCTACGAGGAGATCCGCCGCGGCACGCTGGGTGAGCTTGCCGTCCAGTACGAAGACGAGGCAGTTCGTGGCGAGATCGTGCTGGTGATCGGTCCCGGAACAACGCCGGCGCCATCGAATGAGGATGCCGACGCAATGCTCACCCGGTTGGCGGCCGATCTGCCAGCCGGAAAGGCTGCAACGGAAGCAGCCAGGTTGACCGGACTTCCGCGCAAGCAGCTTTATGCGCGACTGCTTGCCATGAAGGCTGCCTCACCGGAAGGCGGAGCGTGAACGGGGACGGCAGGCTTGCTCGAAAACGGCGCTCCGAGCGCAAGGGCCGGCGCGCGGAGTATCTTGCCGCGTTTGCGCTGATGCTCAAGGGCTACCGGATCGTGAGGCTACGGTACCGCACCCCGGTTGGCGAAATCGACATCGTGGCGCGCAAGGGCGATCTTGTCGCCTTCGTCGAAGTCAAGGCGCGCCGGGAGCTGGCTGCGGGCGTCGATGCCGTGCGCTATCCGGCACAGAGGCGGATTGCGGCTGCGGGCGAAGTGTTCATAAGCCGGCAGATCGATTCTGCGCGCCTGTCCTGGCGTCATGACATCGTGGTGGTCAGCCCGTGGGCCTGGCCGGCCCACCTCGAGGATGCGTTCTGACCAGCTCATTGCGGAGTCTGCTCTGCTGCAACCGGGTCGGGCATCACGCGAGCTTGCAGCTCATCATCCAGGCATTGGGGTAGACAGTTTGTCGCGCTGTCGGACGACATGGCCTTGCTCGACAACATCGATGCCATCGCCTGCACGCCGGCCGATACACTGCGGTGTTTAGTTTCCGCTGAAGCCACAATCGATATAGCGCGCGGCGACCCCATTTCCGAGTTGCGCACGAACAGTGGATCGTCACCCATCAGGACCACCGTCAGCTGCCGGAAGTCCGGCGCACCATCGACCGGCTGTGCCGGATACTCGGGCGGGGGTAAAGTCGCTGACCTATGGAAGGCAGCAGCGATGTTGCTCAGACGACCGGGACGAAGCCGATATTGATCTCGGCTGAAAACACGGTGCCGTTGTCAAATTCGTAGTGGTAGGAACCATCCAGCTGTACAACCATGGCCTTGATGATCTTGGCTCCCATCTTCTTGCTGACGGTTTCAGGATCGAATCCAGGCCCGTTGTCGGCAATCAGGAGCCGCGACATGTCATCTGACAACCCCTTGAGACTGATGGTTATTGTCGAATCAGAACGGTCCAGATCAGCATATTTGAATGCGTTTGTGACGACCTCGGTAACCAGCAGCGCCAGCGGCGTTGCACGTTCGTGGCTGACCGACAGCGGATCAATGTCGAGGATCAGCCGTGCCGATGAGCCATAGGCCTGTGACAGCGTCTTGGTGATCGAAGCAATGAAAGCCGGAGCCTCGAGTGCCGCATAGGCATCGCGACTGTACATGTGCTCGTGCACAGCCGACATGGCTGCGAAACGCAATTGCATGTCGGTCTTGATGCCGGCGGGAAGATCCTGCATGCGAACCAGCGACTGCATCGACTGCATGTTGTTCTTGACCCGATGATGGATCTCGCGAAACAGCATCGTGTTGGTGGTAAGTGCGGTTTCCAGCTCCTGTTTGCGGCGGTCATCCTTTTGCAGAAGCCGGATGATCCAGATCGCGCACAGCGCCAGGGCGAAGGTGGTCGGAATAACAATGAGCAGAAAGATCCAGACACGGCGCCAGAACCGCCACATGGTCTCGGCGGTGGAAATGGACGCCAGAGCAATCAGCTCGGTACCGGGCACCGTCTGATAGCTGACCATTCGCTGGACACCGTCAAGCGGTGACCGTGCTGTGTAAACACCATGGTCAGACGCAGGCAGCAGCTCCGTGAAAAGTCGGTGACCGCTCAGATCCAGAGATGTGTCTGCGGGCGGGTAACGCGCGACCAGCATTCCGTCGGAGCGCAGGACGGCGATGGTGGATCCGGCGCCCAAATCCAACGATTCAAGCAGGTCTCCCAGAAGGTCCGCGTTGAAGGAGATGATCGCCACTCCAATGAACACTCCCTTCCGCTCAAGCCGCCGGCTGAAGGTGAAGATCTCGCTGCCATCGAGACGGCTGATCAGCAGCGAAGATGTATAGAATGGCTTGCCCGCCGCCGGTTCGGCAAAATATTCACGGTCGCGAATGTCGATTTCGACAAAATTGGAATCGGTGGTGTATAGGGTTTCGCCATCGGCGGCGACGATATAGGCCTTAGCGCTGGATGGAAGCCCTTCGAGAGCGTCCCTGAGACTGCTCAGGGTCGCATTTACATTGGGCTGCACCTCGTTGCCAAGGGCGTGGTCCATGCGTCTCAGCGCCTGGGTGGCAACCTCGACAATCCAGCCCGTGTTAATGGTCACTGCCTTGGCTGCAGCCGTCGCCGCTGCCCCTGCCCGCTCATGCTGGTCGCCAATTCCCTGATAGATGATGGAACCGATGATGACAGAATAAATCAGCAGGGTAGAGACAATGAAGGCAATCGCAGCTCTCGCTGAACCGGCAATCGCTTGAGTGACCATTGAGGATCCTTTGCAGAGCAAACCACCGCATCGCTTAGCGGCAATGAATTTCATTGGCCACAAGTGTTTTTCTTGCGACGAAATGGTTTAGACGTTTGATTTCCCGGCCTCATTCAACGCGCCAGTGGGAACGATGTTCCATAGGGTTTCGCATTGCCGTGAAACAGGTAGGCGGCCTTTCTTGCCACGATTGACAAAATCGGCTCCGGCTTTGCCCCGTCACGCTTTGACAGCCAAAACCGCGCCCACCCCGTTGCAATTGCCCCCACCCACGCCCTATGTGGAAACCAACAGATTGGCGGAGACTTCAAACCATGAGCAAGATCAGGAATGTCGCGGTTCAGATGGACCATGTGAGCTCGATCCGGATCGCCGGCGATTCCACCTTCGCTATGTCGCTGGAAGCACAAAACCGGGGCTACAAGCTGTTTCACTACACGCCGGATCAGTTGTCGATGCGCGACGGCAGGATCGAGGCCGTGGCCGAGCCGATGGTCTTGCGCGATGTCGAGGGCGACCATTTCGAACTCGGTCCGCAGGAGCGGATCGACCTCGCCGACATGGACGTGGTGCTGCTCAGGCAGGATCCTCCATTCGACATGGCCTACATCACCTCGACGCACCTGCTTGAGCGGGTGCATCCGAAGACGCTGGTGGTCAATGATCCGGCCTGGGTGCGTAATTCACCGGAGAAGATCTTTGTCACCGAATTTGCCGACCTGATGCCCAAAACCCTGATCTCCAGGGATCCGGCGACGATTGCCGAATTCCGCAAGGAAGTCGGCGACATGATTCTCAAACCGCTCTACGGCAATGGCGGTGCCGGGGTGTTCCACATCAAGCCCGACGACCGCAACATGACCTCGCTGCTGGAAATGTTTGCGCAGATGTACCGCGAACCCTTCATCGCGCAGAAGTACCTGCCTTCGGTACGCGCCGGCGACAAGCGCATCATCCTGATCGACGGCGAGCCCGTCGGCGCCATCAACCGGGTGCCGGCCGAGCATGATTCACGCTCCAACATGCATGTCGGCGGCCGCGCTGAGCACAGTGAACTGACCAGCCGCGAGCAGGAAATCTGTGCTCGGATCGGCCCCTCGCTGAAAGCGCGTGGCTTCATCCTGGTGGGCATCGACATCATCGGCGACTTGATGACCGAAATTAACGTCACCTCGCCGACAGGCTTGCGCGAAATCAGAAATTTCGGCGGCCCGGACGTCGCCGCACTGTTCTGGGATGCGGTGGAATCCAAGCGGCGATAGGCTCCCCCGGCCGGCGTTGAACGAAACCGGGCCAGAAGCGTTGTTCCCTCGGGTTGTAACCGCAAGGGATGACGATGCGGCTTTTGCTGGCATTAATACTGACTATCCTGGTGGCTCCCTGCACGGGAGCGACCGGGATTGCTGCTGCGCAGCAGAGCGGCTCAGGCAACACCTATTTCGAAGTCGAGACGCTCAATCCCGGTCTCGGCGACGGTGGACGTATCAACCGCGACACGCCGCAGGCCACGGTCGAGAGTTTTCTGTACCATGCCAAGGCCGGAGACCATGCGACGGCTGCTCACCTGCTTGACCTCAGCCAGATCGGACCAGGCAACCAGCAGCGCGTCGGGATTGAGAGAGCACGTCAGCTCGAGCAAATCCTCGCCCGCAAGGTCTGGCTCAAATGGGAAGACATCCCGGACCGGCCAGACGGGCTCGATATCACGGCAAGCCCAAAGGCGCTGATGGCAGGACAGCCCCGGCGCTCGATCCGGCTGGCGCTGATCGACCTTGAAGACCGCCCGGTTCCGATCCGTCTGGAACGGGTCAAGCCGGCAGACGGTGCCCCCGTCTGGGTGTTTGCCGCGCAGACCGTCGAAAATCTGCCGGCACTGCATGAACTTTACGGTGAGAACTGGTTCGAGGAATCGCTGCCGGACTGGGCGCGCAAGCAGGTCGCCACCGGCCTGGCAGCGTGGCAGTTGATCGCGACTCCGTTGTTGCTGATCAGCTCGGTGCTTGCAGGCTGGCTGGTCTACCGGGTCTTCCGCAACACCGGAGACCGGCTGAAGCCGCGCATTTCCGGTCGGTTGCTTCGAAGGCTGGCATCGCCGCTGGCAATTCTGACCGGCGCCATAGTCGGCTACCTCTTGCAACGGCACCTGTTCGTGTTTTCGGCGACCATTGATACCTTCCTCGGACCGCTGATGTTGCTGATCCTGTTTGGCGGCGGCCTGGCGGTGTTCGTCCAGACCATCGACATGATCCTGGAACGCACCCTGATTCGGGACATCGCCGAGCTGGAGAAACCCGAAAACCGCGAGATGCGGGCGTTTCAGACCAATCTCTCCGCCTTTCGGCGGATCGGCATCGTGCTGGCAGTGGTGTTTGCTGCCGGCCTGTTGATGACCCAGATCAACCTTTTCGCCACCACTGGCGTGGCGCTGATCGGTTCGGCCGGCGTGGCAACGCTGATCCTGGCCTATGCGGCACGCTCGGCACTGAGCAACATCATGGCCAGCCTGCAGATCGCCATTTCCAAGACGGCGGCAGTCGGTGACTCGCTCTTTTTCGAGAACCGCTGGTGTTATGTCGAGAAGATCAATTTCACCTATGTGCAGTTGAAAACCTGGGACAAGCGCCGACTGATTGTGCCGGTGACCTACTTCGTGTCCGAGCCGTTCGAAAACTGGACCAAGCGGGATCCGAACATGACCAAGGTTGTCCGGTTGCGGCTGCATCACAGCGCCGATATCGACGCCTTGCGCGCGCGCTTCGAGCAATTCGTCGAAAGCAATGACAAGGTGATCGACAAGGACGCCGCGCGGGTGCTCGTGGTCGATCATGACTCAACCGGCATGCTTGTCGGTTTCTACGCCACTGCGGAAGAACCGCTGACTGCCTGGTCCATGGAATGCGAGCTGCGCGAGGCGATGCTGAAGGCTGCGCGCGAGCTCGAGCTGGATCGGAGCCAGGGCATGCAGTACCTGCCGGCGGATCGCGAAAGCAGGTTGTCCGATTTCACCGCTCAAGCAGAAAAGGAGCGGGACAACGACAGCAGGCATAAGCCCGAAGCTGAATCCGACGCATGACGGAGACCGGGCTACTTCAGTGCATCTGCGATGTTGCCGGATTCGAACTCGGTTATCCGGTATTTTGCCACCCGGGCCATGTGGAACGGGTCGCCGGTGATCAGCGCCTCGATGTCTTTCAAATTCCGCCCGCGGGCGATGATGACCCCTCCAGTGCGCGGAACCTTGGCGCCAGAGGCAAGGAACAGGCCTGACGCATAACCACGCTCGACGAATGCCTTGTGCGAGGGGACCAGCTGATCAACCATTTCCAGTGATGCGATATAGGTAAGGTCGATGACGAAGAGATGGTCTCCGTCTTCAAGAAATGCCATGGCGATCTCCGAAATCGTTTGGTTTCATAAAACATCCGGCCCGCTGCCGAATTGTCCGGAGCCGCCCGGACTTCGCCCCTCCCCTAATCAGGTTTCCCCGGATTTTGTACCCGAGCGGCCAACTAACTTGTGAACACAGCACAATTCTGGGTCTGACACGGGCCGGGCCGTCCAATCAAAGGGACGTGCCGGTCCTCGGACGCGAGTGGCTCAGCTGCCGTTTCCGCTTCAATTCGATGTTCTCACCGCCACAACCCGACACAACCTGTCTCGCCTTAATGGTGTATTCGTTGCCATATTGTTCTTGTTATATTCCGCATACCGTGTTTCAATTCAACCTGGATCGCGCATAACGGGTACTGCTCTGCCTCCCGGCGCGGATGGACAGGCAACATGAAGGGGCTCAGGACATGGTCGCGCGGGTCAGTACGGTTTCATTTCAGGGCATCGAGGCGGTGCCGGTCGATGTTCAGGTGATGGTCGCACCGGGCAAGGTGGGCATGCAGATTGTCGGCCTGCCCGACAAGGCCGTGGCCGAGAGCCGAGAGCGGGTACAATCGGCCTTGCACGCATCCGGCCTGTCGCTGCCGGCCAAGAAGGTAACCGTCAACCTGGCGCCTGCCGACCTGCCCAAGGAGGGAAGCCATTTCGACCTGCCGATCGCGCTGGGGCTGATGGCAGCACTCGGCGCCATACCGGGTGATGCACTCGACGGCTATGTGGTGCTGGGCGAACTCTCGCTTGATGGTACCATTGCCAGTGTGGCCGGCGCGCTGCCCGCGGCAATCGGCGCCAACGCGCTGGGCAAGGGCCTGATCTGCCCCCTTGAAAGCGGGCCGGAAGCAGCCTGGGCCGGCGAGGAGATCGACATTCTGGCGCCGCGCTCGCTGATCGCCATCGCCAACCATTTTCGCGGCACGCAGGTCCTGTCTCGTCCGGTTCCAGCGATGCGGGCAGCGCCCGCTAACATACCGGATCTGTCGGACATCAAGGGCCAGGAAACCGCCAAGCGCGCGCTCGAGGTGGCAGCGGCCGGAGGGCACAACCTGATCATGGTGGGGCCACCCGGTTCGGGCAAATCGATGCTTGCCGCCCGGCTTCCCTCGATTTTGCCGCCGCTGTCGGCGCCCGAACTGCTGGAAGTCTCGATGATCCATTCCATCGCCGGGCAACTGGCCGGCGGCAAGCTGTCGGACCGGCGGCCGTTCCGGGCGCCGCACCACTCGGCCTCGATGGCCGCCATGCTTGGCGGCGGCCTGCGCGCCCGGCCCGGCGAGGTGTCGTTGGCCCATAACGGCATCCTGTTTCTCGACGAGTTTCCGGAATTCACACCGCAGGTGCTGGACTCGCTCAGGCAGCCGCTGGAAAACGGCGAGAGCGTCATCGCCCGGGCCAATCACCGGGTCAGCTATCCGGCCAATATCCAGCTGATTGCGGCGATGAATCCCTGCTGATGCGGCATGGCCGGCGAACCCGGGCACTCCTGCGCCCGCGGTCCGCGCTGCCAGGCCGATTACCAGGGCCGGATATCAGGCCCGCTGATGGACCGGATCGATATCCGCATCGATGTCCCGGCCGTCACCGCACAGGACCTGATTGCGCCGCAGGCAGCCGAGAGCAGCGCCGATGTTGCCGCCCGCGTGGCGGCGGCCCGTAGCATGCAGCAAGCGCGTTACCGCGACATCGGCCGTCCGGATATCCGCACCAATTCCCAATGCTCGACCTCGCTGGTGGAGCAGGTAGCCCAGCCGGATGCGGGCGGGCAGACGCTGCTTAAAGATGCCGCGGAAAAGATGCGGTTTTCGGCGCGCGCCTACCACCGCATCCTCAAAGTGGCGCGGACGCTCGCTGATCTTGATGGCGCCCAGACGGTTGGACGGATTCACCTCGCCGAAGCGATTTCCTACCGGATCGCAGCAGAGCGGGTGTCGGTGGCGGCGTGAAACAGAAACGGGGCAGACCGGTGTGGCCTGCCCGCACGGTTCCTATCGCCATACCTTGAGTACGGTTCCTGACGCGAATGGGTGGCGGGTCAGCCCAGACCGTCAAACAATGCGGTGGAGAGATAGCGCTCGGCAAAGGACGGGATGATGACGACGACCTGCTTGCCTTCATTCTCCGGACGCTGACCGACCCGGACGGCAGCGGTCAGCGCCGCACCGGACGAGATGCCAACCGGCAGGCCCTCTAGCTTTGCCACGCGGCGTGCCATCTCGAAGGCTTCGTCATTGGTCACCTTGGCGATCTCGTCGTAGATGCCGGTATCAAGCACACCTGGAGCAAAGCCCGCTCCGATGCCCTGGATCTTGTGCGGGCCGGGATTGCCACCCGACAGCACCGGCGAATCGGCCGGTTCCACCGCCACGATCTGGACGCCGGGCTTCCTGTCCTTGAGCACCTGGCCAACGCCGGTGATGGTACCACCGGTGCCAATGCCTGAGACGAGAATGTCGATGCCGCCACTTGTATCGTTCCAGATTTCCAGTGCCGTGGTGTTGCGGTGAATCTCGGGATTGGCCGGGTTCTCGAACTGCTGCGGCATCACCGAATCAGGGATTTCGGCAAGCAATTCCTCGGCCCTCGCAATGGCACCCTTCATGCCCTTGGGGCCTTCCGTCAGCACCAGTTCGGCGCCAAGCAGCGCCAGCATCTTGCGGCGTTCCACCGACATGGTTTCAGGCATGGTCAGGATCAGCCGGTAGCCCTTGGCGGCAGCGGCAAAGGCCAGCGCGATCCCGGTATTGCCGGAAGTGGGCTCGACCAGCGTGGTCTTGCCGGAAGCAATCTTGCCCTGCGCCTCAAGGCTTTCGATCATAGCGACGCCGATGCGGTCCTTGACCGAGGCGATCGGATTGAAGAATTCGAGCTTGGCGAGAAGCTCCGCCTTGACGCCATCCTCGGCGGCAAGCTTGCCGAGCCGGACGAGGGGCGTGTTGCCAATAGTGTCGACAATCGAGTCGTAAATTCGGCCGCGGCCGGGCGCTTCATCAGAGTAGGCGGACATAAAAATTCTCCTTGTTGTTGGCGCAAGTCTAGGTCAGCCCCAAACACCGCACCAGCCAATGCAATCAACCGGCATGGCTCAGCGGCGCGAAAAAAATCTCTCCATCTTGTGACAATGAGAATGAAATTCCGCACCAACGGCTGCTTCGCCCAAGGGCGACATCCGACAGCAGGGATCAGGATTGCCGGATCCTGCCCGGCACGGCGCCTCGGCAACTCGATCCACCGTAAGGTCGCTGGCCAGACCGAGATAATTTCGCGTTTCCAAGGCGTTATCGTTTGCGCATAGCCCGCGCAGATTTTTCCGGCCTGCTGCTGCCGGGCGGGCCCTCTACAGACAGCGGCTTACAGCCCTGACAATCATCAAGCCGCCGAGCCTGTGCGAATCAGCAAATCAGAGCAACAGTTCAGCGAACCAGAAACCCGCCTGCCAGCGGGTCATCCTGTTCAATGGTGAACTCGGCTCTGCCTGAATAAAACGCCCTGCCCGACACACGAGCGGTGACCGCCGGGTGCGGGCCGCAGGTCGTCTCCGAAGCGACCGCCCCTGAAAACCGGCTGCCGATGATACTGTCGAACCTTCGCGTCTGGCCAACAACGATCTGGCCACGGGCATGCATCGCTGCCAGTCTGGCGGTGACCCCTGAACCCGTGGGTGAACGGTCGACCTGGCGTTCGGCGAAGACGCAGATATTGCGGGTCGGCTGATCCGTGAAGGCATCCCTGCCGTCAGTCAGAATTGTGCCGTAGAGAAAAGCCAGATCGTCAGCTTCGGGGTGGCTGAGCGGAACGGCCGCTTGCGCCGCACTGGTCAGCTGGTCGGCAGCCTCGACAAATGCCGCCACCGGATCACGGCCGAAAGCGAGCCCGAACTGGCTTGCATCCGCCAGCGCGTAGAACGCACCGCCATAGGCGATGTCGAAACTGATCTCGCCCCAATGCCCAATGGAAAGCAACTGATCACGGGCAAACAGGAACGACGGCACACTTTCAAAGGAGACATCCGTTGCCTTGTAGCCGGACATCGAAACCTCGGCACGGATCATGCCGCAGGGGCATTCGATGTTGACGTGGGTCATGCCCTCGCCCGGAGGAACCAGCCCCTGATCCACGGCATAGCGCCCGAGCGCGATGATGGCGTGGCCGCACATGGTGGAATAGCCCTCATTGTGCATGAACAGCACCGCCAGATCGGCATCAGGCAGATCCGGCTCGACCAGCAGCGCGCCATACATGTCCGCATGGCCGCGCGGCTCGAACATCAGGATCCTTCGGAATTGATCGAGATGGTCGCGGACATAGGCGCGCTTTTCGAGGATCGTGCCTTGCGGCAATTCGGGATAACCACCGGTGATAATCCTGAGCGGCTCGCCACCGGTGTGCATGTCAATGACGGTCAGCGCGCCGCTCATGCCGTTCCCGTGGAACCGAAGCCGCCGTCGCCGCGGATGGTTTCATCCACCGCATCCCGTAGACTTATCCGGGCCTGCACCACCGGCGCGATGACCAGCTGCGCAATCCTCATGCCGCGGTTGACCACAAACGGCTCGGTACCGAGATTGGCGAGGATCACCTTGACCTCGCCACGGTAATCACTGTCGATAGTTCCGGGCGTATTGAGGCAGGTAATACCATGTTTAAGCGCCAGGCCGGAGCGCGGACGGACCTGCCCTTCAAAACCTTGCGGGATCTGCATGACCAGGCCTGTGGGCACAGCGAAACGGCCGCCGGGGGCGACTTCCAACGACTCTCCTTCCCCGACTGCAGCGCGCAGGTCCAAGCCTGCGGATCCTTCAGTTTCATAGGTTGGAAGATCGAGCCCCTCACCGTGCGGTAGGCGGACGACAAGCAGTTCAGGCTCGGCTCGGAACATGGTGTCAGGCTGGGTCATGGTCCAAGCTTTTACCCCTGGGTGCCCGAGGTCAATTGCATGGCGGGCAGCAAGACGATAGAAGGCAGCGCAATCAACAGGATTTGTCAGACGATGCCCGAACCACTTGCCGAGGAAGTCGGCCGCCGCCGCACCTTCGCCATCATCTCCCACCCGGACGCGGGCAAGACTACACTGACCGAAAAGCTCTTGCTGTTCGGCGGCGCGATTCAGCTGGCAGGTGAGGTCAAGGCCAAGAAGGACCGGATCCAGACCCGCTCGGACTGGATGAAGATCGAGCGCGAGCGCGGTATCTCTGTGGTCACCTCGGTGATGACGTTCGAATACGACAACCACGTCTTCAACCTGCTCGACACCCCGGGCCACGAGGACTTCGCCGACGATACCTACCGCACGCTGACGGCTGTCGACGCGGCTGTGATGGTGATCGATGCGGCCAAGGGCATCGAGCCGCGGACGCTGAAGCTGTTCGAGGTCTGCCGGCTTCGCGACATTCCAATCATCACCTTCGTCAACAAGATGGACCGCGAGGCGCGCAACCCGTTCGAGATTCTTGACGAGGTAGAGCAGAAACTGGCGCTCGATTGTGCACCGATGACCTGGCCGATCGGGCAGGGAAAGAGTTTTTCGGGCACCTATCATCTGGCCAGTTCCGCCATCCGCCAATCCGACAAGGAAACAGACCTGACGCCGGTAAACGGCCCGGAATCGGACAAGGTCGCAGGGCTCCTGCCGGAAAACGAGCGCGAGACCTTCGTCGAGGAAACCAGCCTTGCAGTCGAAGCCTGCAAGCCGTTCGATCTGGAGGCGTTTCGTGAAGGTCATCTCACACCGGTCTATTTCGGCTCGGCACTGAGGAATTTCGGTGTGCGCGACCTGATCAACGCACTCGGCAAGTTTGCGCCGCAGCCGCGGGCGCAGGTGGCGGATACGCGCACGGTGGAAGCGACCGACCCGAAAATGACAGCCTTCGTGTTCAAGATCCAGGCCAATATGGATCCCAACCACCGGGACCGCATCGCCTTTGTGCGGGTGTGCTCGGGCAGGCTTCAGCGCGGCATGAAGGCGCGGCTGGCACGCACCGGCAAGCCGATGGGGCTGTCGGCACCGCAGTTCTTCTTCGCCTCGCAGCGGCAGATCGCCGATACCGCCTATGCCGGCGACGTGGTCGGCATTCCGAACCACGGAACGCTTCGCATCGGCGACACACTGACCGAGGGCGAGGCACTGGTGTTCCAGGGTGTGCCGAACTTCGCGCCGGAAATCCTGCGCCGGGTCAGGCTCGAGGACGCTATGAAGGCAAAGAAGCTGAAGGAAGCCTTGCAGCAGATGGCCGAGGAAGGCGTGGTGCAACTGTTTTCGCCCGAAGACGGATCGCCGGCGATTGTCGGCGTGGTCGGCGCCCTGCAGCTCGACGTACTGAAGGAGCGTCTTCAGGCGGAATACGGCCTGCCGGTGAGTTTCGAGATGGCGCGGTTTTCGATCTGCCGATGGATCTCGGCGCCGGACAAGTCCGATCTCGAACGTTTCATCACCAACCATCGCGGCGACATCGCCCGCGATCTGGATGGTGATCCTGTGTTTCTGGCCTCGGACCAGTTCTCGCTCAATTACGAGGCGGAGCGCTGGAGGATGATCGAAATGGTGGCGATCAAGGAATACCACGTCACCAAGGCTGCCTGAGCTGGACGGCGCGGGTATACCCCGTGCCGGTTTTTCCTCCCTGCTCACAAATTCTACATACGGCTGGAACCATCCGCCCGCCCCCGCGTTGATGAAAGCTACTGTCGCACGTTTTGGGGGAACGACGTGTCCACATCCTGTATCCGCCTCGCAGCCATGATCACCACTTCGACGCTGGTGATGGTCGGGCTGTTGAATCTCAACACCTTTGCCGCCGACCATGTCTGGTTCAGCCAAACACCGATGTGGTGGGCGCCCTATATCGGGGCGGCCATGGCAGCGGTGATGCTGTCCTTCACGCTCGGCATGTACAAGAACACCAGGCTCAACGCTGCCATCTTCGGGGCAGCAGCGCTGGTCTTTGCTGGCTCGCTCTACCTGGTCCGCAGCCAGGCCCCGGTCGATGACGAAGCATGGACGAAGGCGATGATCCCGCATCATTCGACCGCCATCCTGATCAACTCTCGGGCAGATACTTCCGATCCCAAGTCGCACAACCTTGCCGGTGACACCATCGACGCACCGCGCATCGAGATCGCCGAGTTGGAAACGCTGATCGCCGACCTGAACGTCGGGCAGATAGCACCCAAGGAGATTGGCGGCAGGTAGGGGGGGCTCCCCCAGCACCGCGCAGCGCCGAACTTCGCGGGACGCTGTTGGGCGAGGTTGCAACCTGCGGCGTCCAGTAGACCGGCGAACCTCGATCCGGCAGTTGTTCGCTGCGGTAGGCTCAAGGACGCCTGAGCGGACAGACCAAAACCCAGGACGGAAGGCAACCAGTGCCGCAGCTCCGTCATAGACGGCCGGCGCGATCCGTCTCTCGCTGCTTCCGCTCCCTTGCGCAGGCGAGCAAAGCTCTCCGTCTGCAGGAAGTGCAGGGCTCAGGCAGCAGCGGTGACGGCGAGTTTAGCGAGGCCTGACTTGAGTGCAGCGATGCAGTCAGGGTCGAAAGCGGTGCCAGCGTCCGCATCGAGAATCGCGAGCGCCTTTGCAATCGGCATGGCGGCGCGGTAGGGGCGCTCGGCGGTGAGCGCGTCGAACACATCGGCAACGGTCAGGATACGGACCTCCAGACAGATCTCCTCGCCTTTCAGACCATGCGGATAGCCCTTGCCATCAAGCCGCTCGTGGTGGGCAGCGGCGATGGGAGCTATATCGGCGAATGCCGCGACTCGACCAAGGATGGCCGCGCTCTCCAGTGGGTGCCGCTTGATCGCCTCCCATTCCCCGGCATCGAGTTTGCCTGACTTGTCGAGTATCTGGTTGGAGATGGCGAGTTTCCCGAATTCGTGCAGAAGGGCCGCGCGACGGAGCCAACGGCGGTGATCGGGGCTCAGCCCGAACTCCTCCGCTATCATGTCGGAATACAGTGTGACACGATTGGAGTGGTCCGCGGTGAAGGGGCTCTTGGCATCGACCACATCGGCAAATGCTGCTGCAATGTCATCGAGGTAATCCTCGCCAACGGGAGCGGATTGCAGTGCCGGGGTCATGGAGAAGACGCGCGTCTCGAGATCAGGTGAAGCGAGCAACGGCCAGAAATCCGGTGCTTGCTGTGCGGTGACGAAGGCTGTGACGAGATCGGGATCGAACCAGACTCCGGAGCGGGCGACAGCTTCGCCAAGGGCTGCAGGCGGGCCCCCTTCGGCATGAAAGACATCAATGACCTGCGACAGCAGCGCAATGTTGGATAACTGCGGAATTTGCCGTTGCTTAAGGCCCTGCGGCTGGCCAGAACCATCCCAATGTTCATCAAGCGAGAGAATGCCGGTCTGCACCGGTCGGGAGAAGTGCATGCGCGCGGCAATGTCGGCACCACGATGACAGCGCGTCTGCATGACCTCGCGGGCAATTTTTCCGGATTTCTGGATGACGCTGATAAGCGTTCGGATGCGCTCGCCGAGGCCAGCTTCGAGCCCTGTCTGGGCGAAGACAAAACGCAGCGCGGCGCTCATCGACGAGTCGATGGTTTTGAAATCCCGTTTGAAGGCGATGTCATCCGCCAGGTAGAGCTCGCAGATGCGCGCCGCATTGCTGGAGCAACCCAAATCCTTGAGCAACAAGGTGTAGTAGAGGTCCTTGAGCTCTTCATCGGGCAGTTTTAGCGCCTCACCGATACGGGTGCCGATAAAGCAGCCGCGAAGGCAGTGGCCTGCAGGCTGACCCTCGGTCAGATCCAGTGCGTAGCTGAACGCACCGAGTAGTTCGGCCAGCCTGAAGCCTTGCGGGCGATTTTGCGCGGTCCGGGCAAGATACAGACTGGTGCTCATGGCGCCCCCCTTTGCGAAACGTGTGTACAACCGGCAACTTAAGAAGCCTTTACCGGCACGGCATTTTTGTCGAAACCGTCGCTTGCCAAGCCAATTAATTCGATATAACTAGTTTTTTCGAATTAATAGGAGTGCGTGCATGAATGTGACGGAAGCAGCCCTGGGGTTTTCGGCAATGGGCTCTGAATCCCGGCTCGAGGTGCTCCAGACCCTGGTTCGCGCCGGTGAACCAGGATTGCGGGTTGGCGATATCCAGCAGCGAACCGGTATCTCGGCGTCGACGCTGGCACATCACCTGAAATTTCTCTCAGCTGCCAACCTCATTGTTCAACGCAAACAGGGACGGGTGATCATGAGCACGGCAAACTTCGCCCATCTGAGCCTGTTGGCCGGTTTCATCCTGGAAAACTGTTGTACCGAAGCGGAGCCGAAGCCATGACTGACGTCACCCAGACAACAGGAACTTCGCGCGCAAACATAAAGGATTGGCTCGCGACACCGTGGACCGTGATCGTGCTGGCATTGCTGGCGGTGGCCGTCCTCGATCCGGCTCTGCTTGAAGCAGTCGTCAGCTTTGCCGCCCGTGCGTTTGTTGGCACCCTTCCATACATCGGTCTTGCCGTCATGCTGATTGCCGGGTTGAAGGCGGCGGGCGCGGAATCGGTTATCGCTGACGCCTTCAAGGGCCGTGAAACGCGAATGATCGTGATGGCGGGCTTGTTTGGCGGGCTGGCGCCGTTTTGTTCGTGCGAAGTCATTCCGTTCATCGCCGGGCTGCTGGCGCTGGGCGCACCGTTGTCGGCTGTGATGGCGTTCTGGCTGTCGTCTCCGCTGATCGATCCGCCGACATTGCTGATCACGGCGGCAGCGCTGGGGTGGCCATTTGCAATCGGCAAGGCGGTGATCGCGGTGGCGCTGGGGCTTTCGGGCGGGTTTGCGATCAAGGCGGCGATGGCGGCTGGCTGGTTCTCCGATCCGCTCAAGGCCGTAAGGCAATCGCGCTGTGGCTGCGGGCCGGACCCGTATTCTGGCAGGCCGGTCTGGCGGTTCTGGCGTGATTCGCCACGCCGTGCCACATTCCGCGACGAACTGGTCAGCAATGGCGTGTTCCTGATCAAGTGGCTGGCACTCGCCTATGTGCTTGAAGCGCTGCTGGTTACCTATGTGCCGGCCGAGATGATCGCCGGGCTGGTGGGTGGCGAAGGCGTCGTGCCGATCGGCATCGCGGCGCTGGTGGGCATGCCTGCCTATCTCAATTCCTATGTGGCCCCACCGCTGCTGGCGGGCCTGATGGAGCAGGGCATGAGCACTGGTGCTGCGATGTCGTTCATGATCGCCGGAGCGGTCAGTTCGGTTCCGGCAATGGCAGCTGTCTGGTCGCTGGTCCGCAAGCCGGTCTTCGCCGCCTATCTCGGCCTCGGGGTTACCGGTGGCATAGTCTCAGGCATCGTTTTCCAGATGGTGGTTTGAGACCAAGGCCTTCGGTTGCATCAGCATACTGGCGCAAGAGGCTTGACGGTAAAGTCAAACCTATCTATCCCATAAACAGGAATTTTTCCTGATTATGGGATGACACGTGGAGAATCTCAACGACAGGCTGGCGGAGCGGTTGAAGCAGGTTCGCCTGATGCGCGGTTGGTCGCTGCAGGAACTGGCGGATGTGAGCGGTGTCAGCCGCTCGACCCTGTCGCGGGTGGAGAACGCCGAGGTGAGCCCGACAGCCGACACGCTGGGCAGTCTGTCGTCCGCTTACCGGATGACAATCTCGCAACTGCTGACACCAATAGAAGCGCCGTTCACGCCGCTGATCAAGGCTGCGGAACAGAGTGTATGGCACGATGCCGACAACGGCTTCTCGCGCAAGGTGGTGTCGCCGCCAAGCGGCGGCCTGTCCGCGGAAGTGGTGCATTGCACGCTCGACGCCTACCAGATGATCTCCTACACAGCGCCATCGGTTCCGGGACATGAGCATCATCTGATGATGCTGTCTGGCGCCCTGACGGTCAGTGTAGATGACGACGAACACCATCTGGAGCCCGGCGACTGCCTGCGCTACCAGCTGTTCGGGCCATCGAAGTTCCAGACCGGGGTCGATCCCGCAACCTACCTGATCCTACTCGTGTGAGGTGTCATGACCAGCGTCGGCATTCATTGTCTTTTCGTCGAAGAACTCGACGCTCACGCAGACGCCCTGGCAGAGATCATGGCAGAGACGGTGCAGGACGGAGCAGCCGTGGGCTACATGCAGCCGTTCTCCCGTGCTGACGGACTGGCGTTCTTCAACGAACAGGTGTTTCCCGAGGTGCGGGCCGGACGGCGAAGGCTGCTGGTCGCCAGGCTGGATGGCAAGACGGTGGGGTCGGTTCAACTGATCACGGCGCTGCCCGTAAACCAGCCACATCGCTGCGAGGTAGCCAAGATGATGGTTCACCCGTCGGCAAGGCGAAAGGGAATTGGCCGAGCCCTGATGCACGCGCTCGATGCGGAGGCACGAGCAGCCGGCAAAACACTGGTCACCCTCGACACGAAGACCGGCGACAAGGCCGAGCCGCTTTACAAGGCGACGGGCTACCGGACCGCAGGCGTAATCCCTGGCTACGCGCTGGATCCCGACGGCAAGGCGCAGCACGCCACGACCTACATGTACAAGACGCTTTGACATCTCCGCAACAGGCAACGTTTTGCCTACAGCGCCGCGCATCCAATCGGATGCGCAAAGGTCGCTGTAACAATATGAGAAAGCATGCCGGTCGGGCTCCGGGACTGCGCGGGCCAGAACGAAAACGGAGCGCACCCGGAGCATCACCAAGGCTACGCGGAAACAATGTCACTGCACCTCATCTTCGGATCGGGGCACGCGGTTTTCGTCGAGAAGCTTGCGAATGGTGACCAGCCCCGGCAGCACTGAAAGCATGATCTGATGATGCTCCGAACGCAGGAAATGCCTGAAAGTGTGCGTCAGGGCCTCGATCGCCGCCATATGAAATGACCGGCCGGCAGGGGTGAGGAAGACCTTTTTGGAGCGGGCATCCGTTTCACTCGGCAGGGTCTGGATGAGGCCCCTCTTTTCCAGCACTTTGAGCGAATGGCTCATCGTTGCCTTGGTCACCTGCATGGCATTGGCGAGGCCGAGAGGGGTCGTTCCATCACCAACCCGCGTGAGATGCATAATAATGGCAAAGTGAGATGGATGAAGTCCGTCGGGCAGGGTCTTCCCCGCCAACGTTTTTCCAAGTTGCTCGATGATCGCAACTTCATTGAAGAAGGCGATGACCTCGCCGGGATTTATGCCGGAATCCATTTCGTTTCGGTTTCCCCTGCTCTGCCGCCAGCCGCCAGAAAGAGGCTGGAGCAACAGGCGGTTCTCATACAAGCCACGCAGAAAGTTCAAGCCAGCCACCTTTTCATCTGGTGAGGTCAGCATGGCCCTCTAACTGGCACATTTCAGGTTGCTGCACAAATCCACCGCCGACGCCCAATCATCGCGGGTTCTCGTCAGCAATGAACCACTGATTCGTCAACCCGAGCGCATCGCCAAGAGAGATGTCAGTTGGGCCCGGCATTTTGCCCTGTCGGAATTCGCGCCGCCACGACCTAGTGCGCGGGCCGGATGAAGGTGCCGTTCTTGAGCTCGGTGACGGCCTGGATCAACTCCTGGCGGCTGTTCATGACGATCGGACCGTGCCAGGCCACCGGCTCCCTGATCGGTTTGCCGGAAACCAGCAAAAAGCGGATGCCGTCGGCGCCTGCCTGCACTGTGATCTCGTCGCCGGTATCGAAGACCACGAGTGTGCGGTCGCCCGACATGTCGCGGATCTGGATCTCCTCACCCTCGACTTCCTTCTCCACCAGCACGCCAAAGGGTCTGGAGGCGTCGCGGAACGACCCGGAGCCAGCAAAGATGTAGGCGAACGCCGAGCGGTAGGCGTCGATCTTGAAGGTTTTCTTTCTGCCCGGCGGCACCGAGATATCGACATAGGACGGTTCGGCGGCAATGCCGTCGACCGGACCGCGCTTGCCCCAGAACTCGCCGCAGATGATGCGGGCGGCGGTTCCGTCATCATCGATCTCGACCGGGATGTCGGCGGCGGCGACATCCTGATAGCGCGGCGCGGTCATCTTGAGTGACGACGGCAGATTGGCCCAAAGCTGGAAGCCGTGCATCTTGCCGGCAAAATCTCCCTTTGGCATTTCCTGGTGCATGATTCCGCTTCCGGCGGTCATCCACTGCACGTCGCCCGCCCCAAGCGTGCCGGTGTTGCCGAGGCTGTCACCATGCTCGACAGTACCGGCCAGCACATAGGTGATGGTCTCGATGCCTCGATGCGGGTGCCAGGGAAAGCCTTTGATATAGTTCTCTGGCTGGGAATTGCGAAAATCGTCGAACAACAGGAATGGATCGGTCAACGACGGATCGTCGAAACCGAAGGCGCGCTTGAGATGGACACCCGCACCTTCGAGATGCGGGGTCGCGGTGGACTGGTGACGGACTGGTCTGATGGACATGGCAGCCTCCTTGAGACGAATGGCCGGCCGGGCTGACCGGAGAAATTTGTGTCGCTCAAGATGTAACGGGCTTGCGGAGATCATAAAGAGGCGACCTGCAAACGGAGTGTTCAGTTTTGCGCGCATTGGGGCCAGGCGCGAAATCGAGAAAGCACCTCCGAAAGTCGTTTTGCGGAACCCAAGTCAGTGGCAGGCGTTGTCATGACTGAAACAGATATGGAGCTTCCAATGTCCCTGAAGATTGATCGCAAGTCAGAACCTGAGCTGACAGGAAACAAAGCGTCAGAGCAGGAAGACTTGCCCCAGACAAAAACGCTCCGCAGTGTCAAGGACATGAAGTTCGAACTGGAGCGGCAAACCGGACGCGGCGCTCCGGATCTTGAGGAGCTGGAAGCGCGGATCGCCTCGGTCGATATCCCGACGGCACACGACAACGACCGCTAGACAGGGGCCGCAGCGGACCGGCGGAACGTATTTAGTTCAAACTCTATGGAACCGGATCAGGCATCCGGCGTTGCCTTTCCGTAACGGAAGGAGACGCCTATGCCTGCCATCCATCTTTCGCCTGAAGAAATATCCGCTCATCAACATATCAGCCGAGGAGAAAAGCTCGAATGGCTGAACGACATGAAACTCGATCTTGAGCTGCAAAACCGTCGCGGAATCGTCGATCCAGACAGGTTTGACCGTCTGTCGGCTTCGATCGAGCATGCGATCGCGCGGGTCACGCAACAGGTGTCGGACCGCCGAAGGCGCCGCTACCGCACCGAGGGTACGGTACCAGAGCACCTCTCCCACATATAATCTCAGAAAACAGGCGATCGCCTATCAGGCCCGGCATAACCGGGCGTTCCCGCTTGGGGCGTTCCATGGCCACAGAAAAGCGTTCCCATCGGGCCATCCTCACGTGATGCCCAGCCTTACCGTGCCAGGCCAGAAAGTGGAATCTGCGTGGTTTCCTTGATCTCTTCCATGACAAAGGAGGCCGAGACGTCGGCGAGCTTCACCTTGGCAATCAATCGTTGATAGAGCCGGTCGTAGGCTTTCACATCCGAAACCCGGGCGCGGAGCACGTAATCGAGATCACCGGATGTGCGGTAAACGCCGACGATTTCCGGAAACGCGCCGACCGCCTCGCGGAACTGTTTCAGCCAGTCGGCGTCATGACTGACGGCCCGGACGAATACGAAGACCGAGAGGCCGCAACCGGCAGTTTCGGCATCAAGTATGGCAACACGGTCCTTGATCAGACCACGCTCTTCCATCAGCTTGACTCGGCGCCAGCAGGCGTTGCGTGACAGGTTGACCCGCTCCGAGAGCGCGTCGACCGACAATGTACCATCGCGCTGAAGCTGGCCGAGTATTCGGATATCCGTATCGTCAATCTGATACATACAGGGATATCTATCCCAATAATTAGATAAAACAAAGGACATTTGGGACATTTCGCCCGGCGGACCGGGCTATTCTCTCGACATCGCATCCGAACGAGGGAGCACGTCCATGTCCAGCCAGATCGCCCGCCTTTTCAAGGCTCATCCGCAGTCGGTCGACGAAACCTATTTCGAGCACCTGCTATTCGCAGGCAAGTTTTCAGCCAAGTTGTTTGCCGCAGGCTTCTGCGCCCTGTGCCACGCAATCCTGCCGTTTACCTTTGAGAAAACAGCAAGCCGTATGATCAACGAGATGCATCACCGGATGCACAACCGGAGCAAATAGAAAATTATGTGCCGATGGGCCGCCTACCGTGGAACACCGATCCCGCTGGAGCAGATCGTCTCCGCCCCCGGCCATTCGCTGATCGAGCAATCGCACCACGCCATCCAGGCCAAGACCGCCACCAATGGTGATGGCTTCGGCGTTGCCTGGTATGGCGAGCATCCGGAACCCGGCCTTTACCGCGATGTACTTCCGGCCTGGTCGGACTGCAATCTGAAGTCTCTCGCCCGACAGATCCGTTCGCCGCTGTTTCTCGCCCATGTCCGCGCCTCGACCGGCGGGGCGACCAGCCGCGACAATTGCCATCCCTTCGTCAACGGCCGATGGTCGTTCATGCACAACGGTCAAATCGCCGGCTTCGAGAAGATCCGGCGGCCAATGGAGGCAGCTCTTTCTGACCGGCTCTACCAGGCCCGCCAAGGCACCACGGATTCGGAACTGCTGTTTCTGCTGGCGCTCGAATTCGGACTCGAAACCGATCCGGCAGCGGCCTTCGGTGAAGCCATCCGGTTTGCGCTTTCAGAAGCCGCACGCGCCGGCGTGCGTGAACTGGTACGCTTCACCGCAGCCGTCTCTGACGGAAACGCGCTACACGCCATCCGCTACGCCAGCGACGAATACGCCCCAACTCTCTACGCGGCACCTACCTGCAACAACCAGGGCCACTGCCTGGTGTCCGAACCGTTCAAGGACACCGGCACCAAATGGCACGAAATCCCGGCCGGCAGCATCGTCACGCTCACGGCATCGGGCATGACCTCGAAGCGGTTCAAGCCGATGCAGGCGGAGGCGGTGAAGGTGGCCGAAGTGGCTTGAGGACCGATCTGGTCTTCCGCCACATTCGCGTTGGCCACCGACCTGAAGACGGCTTCCTGTATTGCTCAGAGGCATAGCCTCGCATCCACCCCGGGCACGGTCCGCAGGTCGTGTTTCAGCTTACCAGACCCAAGGCCTCGTCACTTGCGGTGCCGGCATATTTGTCGCGGGGTGGCCAGGGCCGGTCTTGCCAGCGTGGAGAAAACGAAAAGCTTGAGACGGCACGGCCACTGACCAGTGCACCGTTTCCAGCCCCCAGCGCATAGTCGTAGTAGAGTTTGACGATTTCTTCTCGTGTCACCTGCTCAGTCGCCGCATGAGACATGCAGGCATCCTTCCAGGCACGCACCCGGCTGTATTCCCTCGATTGAGGCAACTGGAAATCCTCGTAATAGTCCAGGAACCAGAAACGCATGAACATGGGCGTGAATACCGTTTCAGCAAGGCCGAAGCTTTCGAACAAGTAGGGTCCTGCAGAACCGTGCTCGACCAGAAAGTCATTGATATCACGATAGATAGCCAGCAGTTTGTCGGCGAATTCGTCGCGTTTATCTCTCTGCTGGTTCATGACGAAGAGATACCCCGCCATCGTGAAGGGGCCTTCACGGGTAATGAGCATCGATTCGATAGCGTGTTCCAACGGGTCGCTACGACGCAATGCCGGCCCTTCGATAGCCTCATCGAGATATCGAAGGATCACGAGACTTTCCTTGAGGATGTCTCCTTGAGGCGTTTCGAGAACCGGGAGCGCAGTGGTCCCCCGCGTCTTTGCAAGCAGCTCGGGGTCCCGCGGCTTGGTGATGTCGACGACACGAAACTCTACTGCATCTTCCTGCCCCCGCAGGGCGAGAAGGATTTCCAGCCGCTGCGAGAACGGACAGACGGGGATGTGGTATACGATGGGCTTGGCAGTCATGAGGTCAATCCAGAGGTGGTCCAGTGAAGCTGAGGTGGTGCCGCCGCGCGGACTCCTCGATGGCAGGCATGTCTTCGGGGATCCTTAACTGTCCTCTCGCCATGTCGGCAAAAAACCCTTCAAATCCCCCAGGCGTCAGAATGACCAGGTGACGAGATGGCTTTTCTCCTACCACCTTGAAGGTATGGTTTGTTCCGCGTGGAATAAAAACACTCTCGCCTGGCCCGGCCAGTGTCTCCTGACCATCGATCCATACCTTGCAGGTGCCTGACAGCATGACGAAGGTTTCATCCTCCTTCTCGTGGATGTGCCGTGGAGGGCCGCTGCCGGCAGGTGACCAGCTATCCACGATCGACATGGCACCACCGGTCTGTTCCGGCGAGAGAATGGTTTTGTACCGCACACCAAGCCATTCGATGGCGTCGGTGTCATTTTCCAATTCGGTCATCGTTCCATTCCTTTCTTGGGACTGAAACGAAAGCGCTTTCGATGTCGGCAATATAACAATGAACCCTGGTATCGACCAAACCATATCTTCGAATATAAGATATCAGCATTATGAATTTCGCGACCTTCGACTTGAACCTGCTGCGCGTGCTTGACGCGGTCTTCCGCGAAGGCTCCACCGTGAAAGCCGCTCAGCGGCTGGGGCTCTCTCAGTCAGCGGTTTCCGGAAGCCTCTCGCGCCTGCGCCATTCTCTCGACGACCCACTGTTTGTGCGGCAAGGCAATCGACTGGTTGCCACCGACTTTGCAACGGGATTGAAAGAGCCCGTCATGCAAGAGCTTGAGAGACTCGAGAAGATGCTCTCTCCTCCCTCGCACTTCGACCCTGAAACCGCCCGAGGAACATTTCGGATTGCCGCAAGCGATTTCTTCGCAGAGATGTTGATGCCAGCCTTGGGGCAACTGCTTCACCACAAGGCACCGGGCATCAGGGCCCAGCTTGTGGACCTTGTGCCGCAGGACTACGTCGCCAGCCTTGAGCGGCGCAATGCCGATATTGCATTGATCCCGGAGACGGCATTACCCGACTGGGTCAGCAGCGAAGAGCTGTTTCGCTCACCCTTCAAGGTCATCGCTCGCAAGGGGAACCCGGGAATAGCTGACCTGAGGCAAGGACAGGTCATGCCCTTTGACGTATTCTGCAAGCTCCTCCACGTGTTGTTTTCTCCGGAGGGGAACATCACGGCGATGGGGGATGCCGCGTTGTCGCGCGTCGGACGGCAGCGTCACGTGGCGATGACAGTTCCGGTTTTCTCCGGCGTCTGTAGAGCAGTGCGAGAGAGCGATCTGATTGCACTCGTGCCCGCCCAATTGGCGGACGATGTCGCGCGGACCTTCGACCTCCAGATCTTTGACCCGCCGATGCCGATAGATCCGCCGCTGATCATCGGCATCTGGCATAAACGGTCTGAACACACACCGCTTGCAATCTGGATGCGAGGCCAGATCTTCGATCTGCTGCGTCAACTGAACTCATGATGCGTGTCGCGTTCAAGTTGGTTCGTTTGAACGAAACAACGATGCAGCATTTCAAAGCGTGACAGCAGACTTGAGCATCCAATTGGATGCGCCGCGCTCACGGGGCAAGAGACCCACTTCCTTTCCGGGCGTCGGCGCAAATCGGCATCGTGGTCATTTGTCCAGAATTGGAGTGAATGTGGTTCTATCAGATAAAAACCATCACAACGGTTTGCGGTTGAGACTCTCCGCAATCCGCGCCGCCAGCCGCGCAGCCACCTCGTCCTTGCTCAGATCCGGCCAGTCCTCGACGCCGTCGTTCGAGACAATGCGGACGCGGTTGCGGTCACCGCCCATGATGCCGGTTTGAGGGGAGACGTCGTTGGCGACGATGAAATCGGCGCCCTTGCGGGCAAGCTTGGCCCGGGCGTTGGCAATCACGTCAGCGGTTTCCGCGGCGAAGCCGACGACCAGCTTCGGGCGGTCCGCATGGTGGCCGATGGTCTTGAGAATGTCGGGGTTCTCGGTGAGCACCAGCGGCGCCGGGCCTTCGCCTTCCTTCTTCTTGATCTTGTTGTCCGCAGAGGTGGCCACGCGCCAGTCAGCTACGGCAGCGACAAAAACGGCAATGTCGGCGGGCAAGGCATCTGTCACGGCCTCGAGCATCTCGCGGGCGCTTTCGACATGGATGGTGTTGGCGCCGGCGGGATCCGGGATCGTCACCGGCCCCGAGACGAGGGTCACGTCAGCACCAAGGCGGGCGAGATTGGCGGCGATGGCGTGGCCCTGCTTTCCCGACGAGCGGTTGGCGATGTAGCGCACCGGGTCGATCGGCTCGTGCGTGGGGCCGGAGGTGACGATGGCGGTTCGGCCCGCGAGCGGTTTCGGGGCGTCATCCATGAGCGCCTCGATGGAGGCCACAATCTGCAGCGGCTCGGCCATGCGCCCCTCGCCGGCCTCATTGCTCTCGGCCATCTCGCCCGCCATCGGGCCGATGAAGCGGATGCCGTCTTTCCTGAGCGTTTCGACATTGCGGCGGGTAGCCGGGTGCGCCCACATGGCCGGGTTCATCGCGGGAGCCAGAAGCACCGGCCGGTTGGTGGCAAGCAGCACCGTGGAGGCGAGATCGCCCGCAAGGCCATGCGCCATCCTGGCCATGAGGTCGGCGGTGGCGGGGGCGACGCAGATCATGTCGCAGTCGCGCGCCAGGCGAATGTGGCCGACATCCTGCTCGTCCTCGCGCGAGAACAGATCGGTATAGACATGGTCCGCGGCAAGCGCACCGACAGCCAAGGGCGTGACGAATTCCTGCGCCCCTGCGGTCATGACCGGCCGCACCGACGCGCCGCGCTCGCGCAGCCGACGGATCAGATCGAGCGCCTTGTAGGCGGCGATACCGCCGGAAATGATCAGCAGGATGCGTTTGCCGGAAAGCGTCATGGCGCAGGGTCCCAAGGGTTGATGAGGGTGACACCGCAACCTTCGAAATCACGAATATTGCGGGTGGCAATCGACAATCCGCGCCTCAGCGCGATGGCCGCGATCTGGGCGTCGAAGATAGAAATTGGCCGGCCGGCTCTTCGACGCAATGCAGAGATTTTAGCGCAATACGGTGCATCGGCGCTCTCGAACGGAAGGACAGGCTGGGGCAAATCGAACTTGATCAGTCGCTCAATCACAAGAGCAAACGTATCGCGTCGTTTACCCTCGGGCATCAATTCTACACCAAACAGCAGTTCAGCTTCAGTGACTGAAGTTATGAAGCGCGCCATTTGCGCAGTCCGCTCGAACCAATCGGCGACCTTGGCATTTGGGACCGGCCGCATGATTTCGGATACGACATTGGTGTCGATTATCATTCCTCGTCGTCCAGCCAGTCGAACACCTTGCGCTCGCCGGCCTTCTCCGTCCGGGGAGGAATCTCCAGCTCTATCCCGCCCAGTGGTTCAACCAAGTCGCGTATACGCTGATAAGCGGACTTGCCTTGCGCAGGCGGGGGAGCCTGCACCAGTTGGCGCAACAGTACGCGGGCCTCTTCTTCCATGGACACGCCATGCCGCGCCGCGCGTTCACGCAGAGCCTGCTTCACCTCGTCATCGAGATTGCGGATGGTCAGTGTTGCCATGGTGAACCTCCTTGGCCCCGGGCTGACAATGCATGCAATGTAGGCATTGCATGCATTGCAGTCAAACGCCAGCAAGACCGGCAGCCTTGCGCGTTCCCCAGCCAACCAGAAGCTGAAGGACGCGCATTGCGGAGGCAAGCGACAACCCGGCGCCGGGCCGGGCTGTCAGTTTTTCATGCGGTCAGGCCGCCTGGAGGATCTCCAGCATCTCGATGTCGAAAACCAGGTCCTTGCCCGCCAGCGGGTGGTTGGCGTCAACGGTGATGTTCTCTTCGCCAACGGTAGTAACGAGGAGCATCACCTGGCCACCCTGTGGGGTCTGGGCCTGCAGCTGCATGCCTTCCTGCGGCTCGAGTTCCGGCGGCAGGGCGCTGCGCGGGACCTGCTGCACCTTGGCCGGATCGTGGGGGCCGTAGGCCTCTGCAGCCGGGACAGTGACAGTCTGCTTGTCACCGACCTTCATGCCCTCGACCTCGCGGTCAAGACCGGGGATGATCTGGCCGGAGCCGACCTGGAACTCCAAAGGCTCGCGGCCCTCGGAGCTGTCGAACTGGGTGCCGTCTGTCAGTTTACCGGTATAGTTGATCCGGACGGTGTCGCCGGATTTGGCTTCGCTCATATGTAAA
The DNA here is from genome assembly GCF_900220985.1 of Parahoeflea halophila. Lineage (GTDB taxonomy): Bacteria > Pseudomonadota > Alphaproteobacteria > Rhizobiales > Rhizobiaceae > Hoeflea > Hoeflea halophila. The sequence continues at coordinate 135,772 of NZ_OCPC01000004.1, read as the reverse complement.
TCCAATGCTTGTGATTGTCCCGGCGTGTCCTTGGCGTCTGGATGCCCTGCATCCCGCAGCCGGGTTTTCATCAAGGCAGCGCAAAGGCGCCGCCGCTACATGCTGACCGGACAACAGGCGTATGCTTGAGCCGGTTCATGCCCCAAGCTAACGCGAGAAGCGAGTGAATTGCAAATCGGCGGATGTCGACCTGCCGCAAAGACCTAGAAAAGCCGGGTTGCGATGACGATCAGCGTGACCGCAATCACCCACAAGGCCACACGACCCGAGCGCGTGTGCCGGGCCTCGGCCTTGCCGATGGCTTCGGACGTGGCCGCATCGAAGCGCAGGCCGTTCTCCGCCATATCCCCCACTTCCTGGGAGAAGCGTTCAGTACGGGCGGCGAGATCAGGCAGCTGCTCAGCCAGCTTGAAGGCGGCGATGGCACCCTCCCTGATGTCGACGGCGATACGCTTGGGTCCGAGATTGTCGCGGATCCAGTCGCCCACCACCGGTTCGGCAGCCTTCCACATGTTGAATTTCGGGTTGAGCGTGCGGGATACGCCCTCGACCACGACCATGGTCTTTTGCAGCATGACCAGTTCGGGCCTTGTTTCCATGTCGAACAGCTCGGTGACCTCGAACAGCAGCGTAAGCAGCCGGGCCATCGAGATGGTTTCGGCCGGCTGGCCATGGATCGGCTCGCCGATAGCTCGGATGGCCTGGGCGAAGCTCGCCGGATCATGTCTCGCCGGGACATAGCCGGCCTCGAAATGCACGTCGGCGACGCGCTGGTAATCGCGGGTGATGAAACCGTAGAGGATTTCGGCCAGGAAACGGCGTTCTTTCTTGCCCAGACGGCTGACGATCCCCATGTCGACGGCAACGATCGTGCCTGCCGGATCGACGAAGAGATTGCCCTGGTGCATATCGGCGTGGAAAAAGCCGTCACGCAAGGTGTGGCGCAGGAAGGACTGGATCAGCGTGTCGGCGAGCGCGTGAAGATCGTGGCCGGCGGCGCGCAAGCCAGCAACATCGCTCATCTTGATGCCGTCGATCCACTCCATGGTGACGCAGTCGCGGCCGGTGCGCTCCCAGTCGACCTTCGGCACCCGGAAACCTGCATCATCCCTGGTGTTTTCGGCCATCTCGGACAGGGCAGCTGCCTCGAGCCGGAGATCCATCTCGATGCGAGTGGTCTGCTCCAGCGTCCTGGTGATCTCGACCGGGCGCAACCGGCGCGAGGACGGGATGAAACGCTCCTGCATCTCCGAGACCAGGTAAAAGGCCTCCAGATCATGCTTGAAGCGCTGGCGCACGCCGGGCCGGATAACCTTGACGGCAACCTTGCGGGGACCGTTTTCATCGGTCACCTCTGCGGGATGCACCTGGGCGATGGAGGCTGCAGCAACCGGCGGATCAAAACGGCTGTAGAGATCGGCGATCGGCCGGCCGAGCGAACCTTCGATGGCGGTCCGGGCTTCGGCTTCAGGGAAAGTTGCCATGCGATCCTGCAGACCGGCGAGATCTTCGGAGATTTCGGCACCAACCACATCGGGCCGGGTGGCAAGGAACTGGCCGAGCTTGACCCAGGACGGGCCGAGCCGTTCGACCGCCCGGGCAAGCCTGTCTGTGCGTTCGGCGCTTTTGGCGCGCCGTTTGGCAAACAGGCCTGCGGTGCGGTGCGCAAGTTGGACCGGCGCGGGCAGGTCTTCCGCAGGCAGCGAAGAGACGACGCCTTCGCGGACAAGGATAAAGCCCGCCCGCATCAGGCGCAGATAGGTTCCGAGACTTGCCATTCCTGTCAGATCTTCCAGGCCGTATGCAGCGCCGCGATGCCGCCGGTGTAATTGGTATAGCCGACGCGGGAAAACCCGGCGCGCTCTATCATCTTGGCGAAGTCGTTCTGCCTGGGAAACTTGCGGATCGATTCGACGAGGTACTGGTAAGGCTCGGCCTCGCCGGCAATGGCCTTGCCCATGGCAGGTATGCCGTTGAACGACCAGGCATCATAAACGCGATCAAGGATCGGCATTTCGACCTCGGAGAATTCGAGGCAAAGGAAGCGGCCGCCGCGGCGCAGTACCCGGTAGGCTTCGCGCAAGGCCTTGTCGATGTCGGGCACGTTGCGGATGCCGAAAGCGATCGTGTAGGCGTCGAAGCTACAATCCTCGAAAGGCAGTTCCTCGGCATTGGCCTCGACGAAATCGAGATTGTCCGCATAGCCCTTCTTCCCGGCGCGCTCGGCGCCGACACCGAGCATCGAGCCGTTGATGTCGAGCACCGTGCCCTTGGCCTGTTTGTCCGAAGCCGCAACAATGCGGAAAGCGATGTCACCGGTGCCGCCAGCCACATCGAGAAAACGGAAGCCGGACCGGCGCGGCGGATTGAGGTTTGCGACCATCGCGTCTTTCCAAAGCCGGTGCAGCCCACCCGACATGACATCGTTCATGATATCGTAGCGCCTTGCCACCTTGTGAAAGACGTCGTTGACCAGGGTCTGCTTCTCGCCGTCCTCGACCGTGCGGAAGCCGTAGCTGGTCTGCATTCCGCCATCCGTGGCGACGCGCTGCTGTGACATCATCTCTTCCCGTCTTCTTCCATATCAGGTCAAACAGCCCGGCCCCGGCGGGGAACAGACTAAATTGCCGCAACCATAGCGGATCGCTCCGCTCCACGCTATCTAGGCATGAAAGACCAGCCTGCGGCATAGCGTTCCGCCATATAGGACAGCCACAGGCCAATTGCCACCAGCCCCATGGAGACCGCGGTGCCCGAATTGCCAGAAGTCGAAACGGTTCGACGCGGCCTGCAGCCGGTGATGGAGGGTGCCCGGATTGTCCGCGTCGAGCAGCGCCGCGCCGATCTGCGGTTTGTCTTCCCCGCAGATTTCGCCTCCCGGCTCGAAGGCCGGCAAATCATTTCGCTGGGACGGCGGGCGAAATACCTGATTGCGGATCTCGATGACGGCATGGTGCTGGTCAGCCATCTTGGCATGTCGGGCTCTTTCCGGATCGAGGCGGACGGCGAAGGCACTCTCAGGCCCGGCGCGTTTCATCACGAGCGCTCGAAGGATGACAAGCACGATCATGTGGTGCTGCATGTCGAAGGGCCCGCGGGCAAGGCCCGGGTGATCTACAACGACCCCCGCCGCTTCGGCTACATGGACCTGATGGCCAGAGCAGCGCTTGTGGAGCACGCCTGGTTCAGAAGCCTCGGGGTGGAGCCGACGGGCAACAGTCTTAATGCGACGGGGCTCGCCGGACAGCTCGCCGGCAAGAAGTCACCGCTGAAGGCGGCCCTGCTCGATCAGCGGATCATTGCGGGCCTGGGCAATATATATGTCTGCGAGGCGATGTGGCGGGCGAAGCTGTCGCCGCTCAAACCTGCGGGCGGGCTGGTCACCAGTACCGGGCGGCCACGCAAGCAGCTCGAGCTTTTGACCCAGGCCATCCGAGACGTGATCGACGAGGCGATCGCCGCCGGTGGCTCGTCGCTAAGGGACCATATTCGCACAGACGGGACGCTGGGTTATTTTCAGCACGGATTTTCCGTTTACGACCGCGAGGGAAAGGCTTGCCCCCGCCCCGGCTGTGGCGATACGGTCCGCCGGATCGTGCAGAGCGGGCGCTCGACATTCTATTGCCCACGCTGCCAGAAACACTGACACGGCGAGAAACGCCGCCCCTGACGGGCAGGGCCGAAAGGCCGTAACGAGGAGAGAGACGATGGCACTCAAGACATTGAAGACGGAAACGCGCGGCCGGGTGGCCATCATCACGCTGAACCGGCCCGAGGCACTCAACGCGCTAAATTCCGAACTGCTGGGAGAGCTGCGCGAGACGCTGGCGCAGTACGGAGCGGACGAGAAGATCGGCGCGATCGTGCTCACCGGTTCCGAAAAGGCCTTTGCAGCGGGCGCCGACATCAAGGAAATGCAGCCCAAGGACTATATCGGCGCCTATATGGAAGACTTCTTCGAAGGCTGGAGCGCGGTGGCCGAAACCCGCAAGCCGGTGATCGCAGCCGTGTCGGGCTATGCACTGGGCGGCGGCTGTGAGCTGGCGATGATGTGCGACTTCATCATCGCCGCAGACACCGCCAAGTTCGGCCAGCCGGAAATCACGCTTGGCGTGATCCCCGGCATGGGTGGCACCCAGCGCATGACCCGCGCAATTGGCAAGGCCAAGGCGATGGATCTGTGCCTGACCGGACGGATGATGGATGCAGAAGAGGCTGAACGCTCGGGCCTGGTTGCCCGCGTGGTACCGGCGGCGGAACTTCTGGCAACGGCCACGAAGGCGGCGGAGAAGATCGCCGGCTTCTCGCTGCCGGTGGCGATGATGGTCAAGGAAGCGGTCAACCGCGCCGACGAGGTGACACTGTCCGAAGGCCTGCGCTTCGAACGCCGCATGTTCCACTCGCTGTTTGCCTCGGAAGACCAGAAAGAAGGCATGGCTGCCTTCATCGACAAACGCAAGGCACAGTTCAAACACCGGTAGGCAAATGTACCGGCGGGCGGCGGGAAAGCGGTTTTTCGCGTTGACGAAAGCCGCGATACCCGGTATAGGCCCGCCATCGAATGGCAGCTTTCGGGCTCGCCGTGGTTTTTCTCGCATTCCGCATGACAAAGCGACAGTCCTCGCACGAGGCGCTTTCCGGTCGGAATAGAGCATGTGACACATTGAGAGGCATTCATGGCCAATACAACTTCGGCGAAAAAGGCGACCCGCAAGATTGCCCGCCGCACTGACGTAAACAAGGCACGCCGTTCGCGTGTTCGCGGCTTCCTCCGCACCGTCGAGGAAGCAATCAGCTCCGGCGACCAGGCTGCTGCAGCCGCTGCGCTCAAGGCAGCCCAGCCCGAGCTGATGCGCGCCGCCGGCAAGGGCGTGTTTCACGCCAATACCGCATCGCGGAAAATCTCCCGACTGTCGAACCGGGTGAAGGCGCTGAACGCCTAAACGGTTCGGAAATTCGTTTGTCGACAAAAGGCCCGGCTCGTCCGGGCCTTTTTCTTTTTGCCTCAGTGACTTGCATATTTTCGATTCCAGACGTGAATCCCGCGCCGTCACTTCTTCGTCATAACCGCATCAAATAACAATTAATTTCAATCACTTGCCAGAGGTAGCGGATTCGCAGCCCGATTGGGAAACCGGATTCGGCGGATAAACTGTCAAGCCCTGAAATTTTGTATCCAAGGCTTCCTGAAGAGAACAAAAAGATCGGGAGTGGGGAAAAGGCAATGAATCCAATTGCCTGTTGAAAACCTCTGTGAAGGGGCTTTTTTCAACCATTGCGAGTCAATCCCTAAAGTGTGAATGAACCGTAAATAAGCCGCTTGATATGACCCCGCCATCCTGCCTAAATAGCTCTCGACAAGGGGCACGGAGCCGGGCGGTTCCACGGACAGTTTGCCTTTTATTGCAGGTGACCGAAGTCCAACCTGCCCCTTGGTGCACGGCATTCTCGCCGGGCAAACTCAAAACAATCTTCGGTTGCATTGGCGTTTCATCGCCATGCGGTGAAGCCTTAACTCTGCCGAAACCTGGGTTTCGGCGGAACGTCAAAGATTTGTCCAAGCCGGCGATACGAGGTCACAGGGGCGGGCGCAATGGAGAGGGAAAGCATAGCGGGGACAACCGCATCGAAATGAACGTGTCGACGGGGGCGCGTTGCGCACCGGGCCATGATGGCCGGGGCAAAATACCTAAATGTGGCAACAGGGAATACAGCGGCGATGCAGACACACATGACGACAGCGCGTAAGGCGGAAGCATGGGACGCACAGACTACAAGCTCCCAACCGCTTGGCGGCGATGTTTGCCCGCTGACTGACAAAGGGGCGGACATGAACGAGAATAACAAGACTTTTGACCGGGTAATGGCGCGCTTGAAGGCGCAGGTCGGGCCGGAAGTCTTCACCAGCTGGTTCGGGCGGCTCAAGCTGCAGTCGGCATCCAAGAGTGTCGTGCGCCTTTCGGTCCCGACCGCCTTCCTGAAATCCTGGATCAACAACAAGTATCTTGAACAGATCAGCGCCCTGTTTCGCGAGGAAGACGCCGATATTCTCAAGGTCGAGATCGTTGTCCGCTCGGCGACACGCGCTAACCGGCAGCCACCGGCCATAGAAATCGACAGCTCGGCAAATTCAGCCGCAGCGGCACAGCCGACCGCCTCTGCCGCGCGCAAGGACCAACTTCTGTCGGTCAAGGGAGCAGGGGCGCATCTTTCAAGCTTCCAGAAAGGCCCGCAAGCAGCCAATAACGTCATCGGATCGCCGCTCGATCCGCGCTACACCTTCGAAAGCTATGTCGAGGGATCGTCCAACCGGGTAGCGCTGGCGGCGGCCAAGACGATTGCTGAAGCCGGAACCGGGGCAGTTCGCTTCAACCCGCTTTTCATCCATTCCAGTGTCGGACTGGGCAAGACCCATCTGCTGCAGGCGATCGCTGCCGCGGCCAGCCGCCATGCCCGCAATCCCCGGGTCGTCTATCTGACCGCCGAATACTTCATGTGGCGCTTTGCCACCGCCATCCGCGACAATGACGCGCTGTCGTTCAAGGAATCGCTGCGCAACATCGACCTGCTCGTCATCGACGACATGCAGTTCCTGCAGGGCAAGTCGATCCAGCACGAGTTCTGCCATCTGCTCAACATGCTGCTCGATTCAGCGCGCCAGGTGGTTGTCGCCGCCGACCGTGCTCCGTGGGAGCTGGAATCGCTGGATCCCCGGGTCCGGTCCAGGCTTCAGGGTGGCGTTGCCATCGAGATCGAGGCACCGGACTTCGAGATGCGCCTGGAAATGCTGCGCCAGCGGCTGGCCATTGCACAGATCGAGGACGCCACGCTCGATATTGGCGAAGACATTCTCGCCCATGTCGCGCAGAACATCACCTCAAGCGGCCGGGAGCTGGAAGGCGCCTTCAACCAGCTTCTGTTCCGCCGCAGCTTCGAGCCCAATCTCACGCTCGACCGGGTCGACCAGCTGCTCGGTCACCTGGTCAATGCCGGCGAACCCAAGCGGGTCCGCATCGAGGACATCCAGCGGGTGGTTTCGCGACACTACAACGTCTCCCGGCAGGAGCTGGTTTCCGATCGCCGCACCCGTGTCATCGTCAAGCCACGGCAGATTGCCATGTATCTGGCCAAGACCATGACACCGCGCTCATTCCCGGAAATCGGCCGCAGATTCGGTGGTCGAGACCACACAACCGTGCTCCACGCGGTCCGTAAGATAGAAGAGCTGATCAACTCCGACACCAAGCTGGGCCACGAAATCGAACTGCTCAAGCGGCTGATTATCGAATAGCCCGCAGTTCCGTACGCTTATCCCCAGAATCCCGGTCCGGGCCGAATGGCCCGGGCCGGTTTTTGTTGCATATCAGGGGCATAATCTGCCATTTTGCACGCCCGGACCCAGCGCACCATGCGCCTCTTCGCGGTCCAGACCGGGCAGAGCCGGACAAGACAGAATTTGAAAGGCCTGCGCATTCCGACGCAAGCCCCAGCCAAGCGGTAGTCAGATCATGCGTGTCACCCTCGAGCGTTCCCACCTCCTCAAGTCGCTGAACCACGTTCACCGCGTGGTCGAGCGGCGCAACACCATCCCGATCCTGTCGAATGTGTTGCTGAAGGCCGAAGGCGCGACCCTCGACATGAAGGCCACCGACCTCGACCTCGAAATCACCGAAGCAACCGCGGCGATGGTCGAACAGGCAGGCTCCACCACCGTTCCCGCACATCTGCTCTACGACATCGTGCGCAAGCTGTCGGATGGATCCGAAGTGCTGTTGTCGACAGACACCGACGGCGCGACCATGACGGTGGCCTCGGGCCGCTCGAAATTCTCGCTGCAGTGCCTGCCGGAATCGGATTTTCCCGACCTGACAGCGGGCGCCTTTACCCATACGTTCCGACTGCCGGCAACACAGCTCAAGATGCTGATCGACCGGACCCAGTTTGCGATTTCCACCGAAGAGACTCGCTATTACCTCAACGGTATCTTCGTACATTCGATCGAGAGTGAAGGCGCGCTGAAACTGCGCGCCGTCGCCACCGACGGCCACCGGTTGGCGCGCGCAGATGTGGAAGCACCTTCGGGCTCTGAGGGCATGCCGGGCATCATTATCCCGCGCAAGACCGTGGGCGAACTGCAGAAGCTGGTCGACAACCCGGACGTTACGGTGACAGTGGAGCTTTCCGACGCCAAGATCCGTTTCACCATCGGCGGCATCGTGCTGACCTCGAAGCTGATTGACGGAACCTTCCCCGATTACCAGCGGGTGATCCCGACTGGCAACGACAAGGAACTGACCGTCGACTGTCAGACCTTTGCCCAGGCCGTCGACCGCGTGTCGACGATCTCGTCCGAGCGCGGCCGCGCGGTCAAGCTCGCCATTGCCGACGGACAGCTGACGCTGACGGTCAACAACCCGGATTCGGGCAGCGCGACGGAAGAGCTGGCCGTAGGCTATGAGCGCGATCCGATCGAGATCGGCTTCAACGCCAAGTACCTGCTCGACATCACCAACCAGCTGGCTGGTTCGGACGCGGTGTTCATGCTCGCAGACCCCGGTTCTCCGACACTGGTGCGTGATACCGCTGGCGACGATGCGCTCTACGTGCTGATGCCGATGCGGGTATAGCCGAGCTTGCCTTCCTGCACCGACACGCGCTGCCGACCGTCCTGCGGTTGAGCGGGGAATTGCATGGCCGCCAGGGTGCACATCCAGAAACTCAAGCTCACGGGGTTCCGCAACTACGCGAAGCTGTCGCTCGATCTTGATCAGCGCCACGTGGTGCTGGTCGGCGACAATGGCGCAGGCAAGACCAACCTGATGGAAGCCGTCTCCCTGCTGACCCCGGGGCGGGGAATGCGCCGCGCGCCCTATGGTGACCTGATCAAGTCCGGGGCCGACCCCGCCAGCGGTTTCACCATCTTTGTGAGCCTCGAAGGCATGTCGGGTCCGACCGACATCGGCACCGGGGTGGACGGCGGTGAAGAAGGCGGCTCGCGCCGGGTGCGGATCAACGGCGCTCCGGCCCGCACCTCCGACGCGCTTCTCGACCATCTCCGGCTGCTGTGGCTGACGCCGGCCATGGACGGGCTGTTTACCGGTTCCGCCGGTGACAGGCGCAGGTTTCTCGACCGGCTGGTGCTGTCGGTGGATCCGGCGCATGGCGGTCGGGCGCTGAACTATGAACGGGCCATGCGCAGCCGCAACCGCCTGCTGGCGGAAGGACGTGCGGACCCTGCCTGGCTCGACGGGCTGGAAGCGCAGATGACCGAGCTCGGCGTGGCGATGGCGATGGCGCGCAACGAAGTGGTAAGCCTGCTGTCCGACTTGATCGAGAGCAACACCGGCCACGGCGTGTTTCCGGCGGCCACCGTGCGGCTGGAAGGGTTTCTCGAGGGTGAGGCGTTCGCTTCGGCGAGCGACATGGAGGCAACCTTCGCCGGAATGCTCGAAACCGGGCGGCGGCGCGACGCCGCAGCCGGGCGGACGCTGTCGGGGCCACACCGCTCCGACCTGATCGTGCATCATCGGGCCAAGGGCATGCCGGCAGCGCTGTCGTCGACCGGCGAACAGAAGGCGTTGCTGATCGGCATCGTGCTCGGACATGCGCAGCTGGTGCGGGCGATGACCGGTCATGCACCGATCCTGCTGCTCGACGAGATCGCGGCCCATCTTGACGAAGGCCGCCGGGCGGCGTTGTTTGACCTGATCGAGGCGCTCGACTGCCAGGCCTTCATGACCGGGACCGACGCGCAGATGTTTGCAAGCCTGGGTGCGCGCGGGCAGATCTTCACCGTTTCGGACGGTCAGGTGACGCCTTGCAAGGACCAACCGACCGACTGAGTGGCGAGAGCAAGTGGCGCATTGCCGCCGTCTGGAGGGACCCCGTGGAGAGTTCACAGTTAGAACCCGATGAGGTGGCGCGCTATGCCCGCCACATCGTACTTGCGGAGATAGGCGGCTCCGGCCAGCAGCGGCTGAAGACTGCCCGGGTGCTGGTGATCGGTGCAGGTGGGCTGGGCTCGCCGGTGCTGAGCTATCTCGCAGCCGCCGGCGTCGGAGTGCTGGGGGTGATTGATGACGATTCCGTGTCGCTGTCCAACCTGCAACGCCAGATCCTGCACGACACCGACACGGTAGGCATGGCCAAGACCGAAAGTGCCGCCCGCGCGCTCAACCGGCTGAACCCGCACACGCGGGTGGTGCCGCACGAGATGCGGCTGACGGCGGACAATGCCGTCGACATCCTGACCGGTTACGACATGGTGGTGGATGGATCGGACAATTTCGACACAAGATATCTGCTGGCCGACACCTGCGAGATGCTGAAGATCCCCCTGATCACCGCCGCCGTCGGGCGGTTCGACGGTTCGATCACCGTGCTGACACCCTATGAGGATGGGGCAGACGGGCAACCCTGCCCACGCTACCGCGACCTGTTTCCCGAGGCGCCGCCACCGGGGCTTGTGCCGTCCTGCGCCGAGGCCGGGGTAATCGGGGCGCTGACCGGCGTGATCGGCACCTTGCAGGCTATGGAAGTCATCAAGCTTATCACCGGTGCGGGCGAGCCGCTGGTTGGCCGCCTGCTGCTCTATGACGGCCTCGCCGCCAGCTTCCGCACTGTGCGCTACGGGCGGAAAAACTGAGAAGCTGGGATTCGCTTACGTCTGCTGACGCAATGCCCCAACCCGCGCCGGGGCTTTCACGGCAAACGCAACTGCCCCGAACCCGCAATCTCAGTTCCTGAGTGGCAGCACCCGGTCGGGTGGCCGGTGGCCGTCGAAGAGGGTGCGGATGTTGATGATCACCTTGTCGCCCATGTCGATGCGGCCTTCGATGGTGGCCGAGCCCATATGCGGCAACAGCACCACCTTGCCTTCCGAAGCCAGCTTGACCAGTCGCTTGTCGACGGCAGGCTCATGCTCGAAGACATCGAGGCCCGCACCCGAGAGACGGCCTTCCTTGAGCGCCTTGACCAGCGCGTCTTCGTCGATGATGCCACCGCGGGCGGTGTTGACGATGTAAGCGCCGGGTTTCATCAGCTCCAGCCTTCGGGCCGAAAGCAGATGGAACGTTGCCGGTGTCGACGGGCAATGCACCGAGACGATGTCGACGCGGGCCAGCATCTGGTCGAGGCTGTCCCAATAGGTGGCTTCGAGCTGATCTTCGGTGGCGGGATCGACACGGCGGCGGTTGTGGTAATGGATCGACAGGCCGAAGGCCTTGGCGCGGCGCGCAACCGCGGTGCCGATGCGGCCCATGCCGATAATGCCGAGCCGCTTGCCGCCGAGGCGATGGCCAAGCATCCAGGTCGGTGACCAGCCCTTCCAGTTGCCGCCGGTTCCAACCAGCACTTCCGCACCTTCGATCAACCGCCGCGGCACCGCAAGCATCAGCGCCATGGTCATGTCGGCGGTGTCGTCGGAAAGGACATTCGGCGTGTTGGTGACGGTGATCCCCTTCTTCTGCGCGGCCTCGACATCGATATTGTCGACCCCATTGCCGAAATTGGCGATCAGTTTCATCTGCGAACCGGCCTGTTCGATCAGCGCCGCATCAATCCTGTCGGTAACCGTCGGCACCAGCACATCGGCCGAACGCATGGCTTCGACAAGTTCAGGCTGGGTGCGCGGTTCGTCGGTGATGTTGAGCTCGGCATCAAACAGCTCGCGCATACGTGTTTCAACGGCATCCGGCAGGCGGCGCGTGATGTAGACCTTTGGTTTTTTTCTATTTGGCATTTTCTTGCGGTCCAGCGTTGAGAGCTCTTTAACCAAACTCGGCGACAGTGGCTTATGCGTAACGCTTTTTCTATCAGACCCTCCGGCGATGACAATCCGATGCGCCGGAATTGCTGACTAAAAAGCGCTGCAAGCTGGCCCCCAGCTACCGACGGCGCTGACTGCGCTTGACGCCTCCGGCCATGGAGCGCGCCGCCGTAAGGACAAGATCTGCGGGACCGGAACCGCAACAGCATCGGCGCCGCGCTTCCGGCGCCCAACCCAAAAGGTGTAAGTCATGCGTCGCCTTTCCCTTTTCTCCGCCGCCTGCCTGGCCATGGCAGGCCTCACCGCGAGCCCCCTGATCGAGGCCAGTACGAGCCTCGAACAGGGAGCAGCGCTTGGCACCCAGGCAGAGGCCGCTGCGAAGGGGCCGAGCGGATTGCCCCTGCCCCGGTTTGTCAGCCTCAAGGCCAAGCGTGTGAATCTGCGCGTCGGCCCAGGCCAGGATTATGCGGTGGCCTGGCTCTACACCAAGGCCGGTGTGCCGATGGAAGTGATCCAGGAATATGACAACTGGCGCCGGGTGCGCGATGCCGAGGGCACCGAGGGCTGGGTCTACCAGTCCCTTCTGTCAGGCGAACGCACCGCAGTCACCGCGCCATGGAAGATGGGTGAAACAAACGGTGAGTATATCGACATGCACCGTGAGGCACGCAGCAATGCCGACGTCATCGCCCGGCTCGAGCCCGGTGTGGTGGTGGTGGTCAAGGCCTGCAATGGAGACTGGTGCGAAGCCCAGGCCGACGGCGCCGGTGGATGGGTGCAGCAGAACGAGATCTGGGGTGCCTACCCGGGCGAAGCCTTCAAGTAGAAAGGACGATACCCCGTCATCCATCATCATCGACACAACGAAAATCAGGCGCTGGTAATCAGCGCCTGATTGCATTTTATCCCGGCCTGGGGATCATTGATACCGTAGTGGCAGGCGCATCACAGGATGCGGACTGCGCCCTTGGCAGCGCTGCTGGTCATCGACGCATAGGCTTTCAGTGCGGTTGAGACAGCCCGCTTGCGCGGCTTTGCCGGTTTCCAGCCCTCGGCCTCGCGCTTGGCGCGGCGTTCGGCAAGAACGGCCTCGTCAACGGCGAGATGGATGCTGCGGTTGGGAATATCGATCTCGATCAGGTCGCCGGTCTCGACCAGGCCGATGGTGCCGCCCTCGGCGGCTTCCGGCGAGACATGCCCGATCGACAGGCCCGAGGAGCCACCGGAGAAGCGCCCGTCGGTGACCAGGGCACAGGCCTTGCCCAGCCCCTTCGACTTGAGATAGCTGGTCGGATAGAGCATCTCCTGCATGCCGGGGCCGCCTCGCGGGCCCTCGTAACGGATCAGCACCACTTCGCCGGGCTGGACCTTGCCGGTCAGAATGTCGGAGACGGCATCGTCCTGGCTTTCGAAGATCTTGGCCGGGCCGGAGAATTTGAGGATCGATTCGTCGACGCCGGCGGTTTTGACGATGCAGCCGTCCTCGGCCAGATTGCCGAACAGCACCGCGAGACCGCCATCCTTGGAAAAGGCATGTTCGGCGCTGCGGATGACGCCGGCTTCACGGTCGGTGTCGACATTGGTGTAGCGGCGGGACTGCGAAAACGCAGTCTGGGTCGGCACGCCGCCGGGAGCCGCTCGATAGAAATCATGCACGGCTTCGTCGGACGACTGCACCACATCCCATTTCCTCAGGGCGTCCTTCATGGTCTTTTCGTGGATGGTGCCGACCGAGGTATCGAGCAGACCGGCCCGGTCGAGTTCGCCCAGGATCGCCATGATGCCGCCGGCACGATGGACGTCTTCCATGTGCACATCGGCTTTCGCCGGCGCGACCTTGCACAGCACCGGAACGCCGCGCGACAGCCGGTCGATGTCGGCCATGGTGAAATCGACCTCGCCCTCATGGGCGATGGCGAGCAGATGCAGCACCGTGTTGGTGGAGCCACCCATGGCGATATCGAGCGTCATGGCATTCTCGAAGGCCTTGAACGTGGCGATCGAGCGCGGCAACACGCTGGCGTCATCGCCCTCGTAATACTGCCGGGCCAGCTCGACAATCGTGCTTCCCGCCTGTCGGAACAGCCGTTCGCGATCGGAATGGGTGGCAAGCGTCGAGCCGTTGCCCGGCAGGGCCAGCCCCATGGCCTCGGCAAGGCAGTTCATCGAGTTGGCGGTGAACATGCCCGAGCAGGAGCCGCAGGTTGGACAGGCAGAACGTTCGATGGAGGCCACATCCGCATCGCTGACATTGTCATCGGCGGCGGCAACCATGGCGTCGACCAGGTCGAGCGCCTTTTCGGTGCCGTCTTCGAGAATGACCTTGCCGGCTTCCATCGGGCCGCCGGAGACGAAGATCACCGGGATGTTGAGGCGCATGGCGGCCATCAGCATGCCGGGCGTGATCTTGTCGCAATTGGAAATGCAGACCATGGCGTCGGCGCAATGGGCGTTGACCATGTATTCGACGGAATCGGCGATCAGCTCACGCGATGGCAGCGAATAGAGCATGCCGTCATGGCCCATGGCGATCCCGTCATCAACCGCAATGGTGTTGAATTCCTTGGCGACGCCGCCGGCCTTTTCGATCTCGCCTGCAACCAGCTGGCCGAGATCCTTCAGGTGCACGTGGCCAGGCACGAACTGGGTGAAGGAATTGACCACCGCGATGATCGGCTTGCCGAAATCGCCGTCTTTCATGCCGGTGGCGCGCCACAGGCCGCGGGCACCCGCCATGTTGCGGCCATGGGTGGATGTTCTCGAACGATAGGGCGGCACGGTGTCTCCTCACTCAATTCCCGGGCCAGGCACGATCAGGCGCACTGGCCGAAAGCAAAAACAGTTCGCTGAAGCTAGTAATCGGAAATTGGCAGCATTTCCAGAGCGATCAGGCCATCACAGGTCCGCAAATCGCAAACGATGGAAAGCAAATCGGGGGAAAGTCGTCCGCGCCGCACCTAGCAGGCACGAATAGCTCAGCGCTTCCGACGGACGCGGATCACCACATCGACATGAGTGATTTCCATGCCTTCCGGTGCCTCGGGCAGATCCGAAACGGAAATGTTGCCCACGGGAATGTCGAGCACGTCATTGGAGCCCTCGACAACGAAATGATGGTGATCGGACACGTTGGTGTCGAAATAGGTCTTGGCGGTTTCAAGCGACAGGACCCGCAGCAAGCCAGCCTCGGTAAACTGGTGCAGCGTGTTGTAGACTGTCGCCAGCGAGCATGGCACCCCAACGCCGACGGCCTCTTCGTGCAGCTCCTCGGCGGTCAGATGGCGGTCACCCTTGGCAAACAACAAATCCGCCAGCGCCACGCGCTGACGCGTCGGGCGAAGCCCTGCCCCGCGCAGGCGATAGGCCGAATCACGGTCGGTTGTTTTTGATCTGTGCGTAGCTGGCATGGTCGACAGCGTCCGGTCGATGGATTTCATTTGTTTCATATAACTTTTGTGGGCATTGCTTTCAATAGAGCTGTGAATTCGACTTTCCGAGCCGTCGCCCCTTTCACTTGCAAGGCTCATCCGGTATTCGGGGATGCCGTGTCTGGTGGCTTCGCCCCTGCGCGGGCCTGTGCTAGTTTGCACATTGCTAATGAATGCCGTGCGGAAAGACGGCGAACGAGGAGATGCTTTTTACATGGTCGACAGGCAATCCAGCTACAACTACGACGACATTCTCAAATGTGCGGAAGGTGAGCTCTTCGGACCCGGAAACGCGCAATTGCCGCTGCCGCCCATGTTGATGGTGCATCGGATCACCGACATTTCGGAAACCGGCGGCGCCTTTGACAAGGGCTATCTGCGCGCCGAATTCGATATAACCCCCGATCTCTGGTTCTTCCCCTGCCACTTCAAGGGCAACCCGGTAATGCCTGGCTGTCTTGGTCTCGACGGCATGTGGCAGCTGACAGGCTTCTATCTTGGCTGGCTCGGCGAAGAAGGCCGCGGCATGGCGCTGTCGACCGGCGAAGTCAAATTCAAGGGCATGGTGACGCCTTCGGTCAAGAAGCTCGAATACGGCATAGATTTCAAGCGGGTGATGCGTGGCCGGCTGGTGCTCGGCATCGCCGATGGTTGGCTCAAGGCCGATGGCGAAACGATCTACAACGCCTCGGATCTGAAGGTCGGCCTTGCTAAGGACAAAACTGCCTGACACTTGGCTGCAGTGTGCGAAGTAGCGCGCCAGGTGAATTCAGGACCCTCTACATGAAAGGGCAGGACATGAGACGAGTCGTCGTGACAGGCATGGGGATCGTATCCTCCATCGGCAACAATGCGGACGAGGTGACCCAATCCCTCCGTGAGGCCAGATCCGGCATCAGTTTTAGCGAAGACTTTGCTGAACACGGCTTTCGCAGCCAGGTCTGGGGTGCACCGACGCTGGACCCGACCGAGCTGGTTGACCGCCGCGCTATGCGCTTCCTGTCGCGCGGCGGTGCCTGGAACCACGTCGCCATGAAACAGGCAATCGAGGATGCCGGACTGACCGAGGCCGAAATCAGCGATGAACGCACCGGTATCGTCATGGGATCTGGCGGTCCCTCGACACGGACCCTGATCGACGCTGCCGACACCACTCGCAAGAACGGCAGCCCGAAGCGCATCGGCCCGTTTGCGGTGCCAAAGGCAATGTCGTCGACTGCTTCGGCCACGCTTGCGACCTGGTTCAAGATCCACGGCGTCAACTACTCGATCTCGTCGGCCTGCTCGACCTCGGCGCATTGCATCGGCAATGCGGCGGAACTGATCCAGTGGGGCAAGCAGGACATGATGTTCGCCGGCGGTCACGAGGACCTCGACTGGACCATGTCGAACCTGTTCGACGCGATGGGTGCGATGAGCTCGAAGTACAACGAGACCTCGCCGTCCACTGCCAGCCGCGCTTATGACGTGACCCGCGACGGCTTTGTCATTGCCGGCGGCGCAGGCGTGCTGGTGCTTGAGGAGCTTGAACATGCCAAGGCCCGCGGCGCCAAGATCTATGCCGAGCTGACCGGTTATGGCGCGACCTCGGACGGCTATGACATGGTCGCACCATCGGGCGAAGGCGCAATCCGCTGCATGCGCCAGGCGCTTGCCAATGTCGAAGGCCGGGTCGACTACATCAATACGCATGGCACCTCGACGCCGGTAGGCGATTCCAAGGAAATCGGCGCGATCCGCGAAGTCTTCGGCAGTGACATGCCGCATATCCAGTCGACCAAGTCGCTGACAGGTCATTCGCTTGGCGCCACCGGTGTCCAGGAGGCGATCTATTCGCTGTTGATGATGAAGGAGAATTTCATCGGCGAGAGCGCTCACATTACCGAGCTGGACCCGGAATTCGACGGTGTGCCGATCGTGCGCTCGCGCATCGACAATGCCAAGATCGACACGGTGCTGTCGAACTCGTTCGGCTTTGGCGGGACCAACGCGACGCTCGTCTTCCAGCGTCACAACGGGTGATCAGCATGGACGGGATTATGAAGGGCAAGCGCGGCCTCGTCATGGGTGTGCTCAACAATCACTCGATTGCCTGGGGCATCGCTCAGCAATTGGCCGAAGCCGGCGCCGAACTGGCCTTCACCTACCAGGCTGAGGCTTTCGAAAAGCGGGTCCGGCCACTGGCCGAGAGCGTCGGCTCGAAACTGCTCTTGCAGTGCGACGTCGAGGATGTATCGACCGTCGATGCAGTCTTCGACACGCTCAAGGCAGAGTGGGGCAACATCGATTTCGTTGTGCACGCCATCGGCTTCTCCGACAAGAGCCAGCTCAAGGGCCGCTATGCCGACGTGACCACGCGGGAGAACTTCTCCCGTACCATGGTGATCTCGGCCTATTCCTTCACCGAGGTGGCGCAGCGCGCGGCGCCGATGATGAACGAAGGCGGCTCCATCCTGACGCTGACCTATGGCGGCTCGATGCGGGTGATGCCGAACTACAACGTCATGGGCGTGGCCAAGGCGGCACTGGAAGCCATGGTGCGCTATCTGGCTGCCGATTACGGTCAGGACAGAATTCGCGTCAACGCGATCTCGGCCGGTCCTGTGCGCACGCTTGCGGGCGCAGGTATCGGTGATGCGCGCGCCATGTTCAACTACCAGAAGAAGAATGCGCCGCTGCGCCGGACCGTCGATATCGGCGATGTCGGAAAATCGGCACTCTACCTGCTGTCAGACCTGTCGTCGGGGGTGACGGGTGAGATCCATTATGTGGATTCAGGCTTCAACATCACCTCGATGCCGATCACTGAAGAGTTGAAGAAGGCCGATACCGAATAGACCGGACGAAAACGCCGAGCGAATTTGTAAAGCCCCGGAAGCTCAAGCTCCGGGGCTTTTTCGTGCGAAAATGGCACAGACGCCTACTCCTCGAAGGTCAGGCCGTCAGGATCGGCGCCCATGTCCTTGAGCGCGGCATTGATGTCGTCGACCATGTCGTCTGGACCGCAGACGTAGAACTGCTCGTCGGTGCTGCCTATCAGACGCTGGAGCATATCCTTGTCGATGCGGCCATGTTCGAAGCCGTCCTTTTTCTCGTCGCTGAGCACGTAGATCACCTCGAGCCCCAGCATGGCATCGAACTCATTGCGCAGGATGATGTCGGCTTCTCGCTTGTTGGAGAAGATCAGACGGTGGCCCGACAGTTCACCACGCTCGCGCAGCATGCGCAGGATGGCGATGAACGGGGTCACGCCCGCGCCGCCGGCGATGAAGGTTCCCTTGCCCTTGTACTTGATCGTGCCCCAGGGGTCGCCGATGATGAAGCTGTCGCCGACCTTGAGCTGGCCGATTTGTTCGGTCAGGCCGTCATGCGAGGGATAGATCTTGATCGTAAACTGAAGCTCGTCCCACTCGGGCAGCGCTGTGAATGTGAAGGGATTGTCGGAATCGCGCCAGCCATCCTTGTCGATCCCCACTTCGGCTGCCTGCCCCGGCGTGAACTCGAAACCGTCCGGCTTTTCGAAAGTAAACTGGCGGACGTTGTGGGTGATATTCTCGATTTTGCTGATGGCGAGCGTGTGGGCCATGGATTTGCTCCTGTGTTGGTGTTGCAGAGGCAATGCATGAGGGCAAGGGATTGTTCCGGGGGAGGCGCAGCGATCCGGCACTCTTCGCTTTCAAACTGCATTCGTTTGGACGCTTAATGATCAACGGCTTTGCTCAATCAGGCTAGCCCACTGAAGCAGGCGTAGCTCCTGCTCATCGAAATGCAGCTGGCTTTCACTCTGGAATTTAAGGATGTGACCAGACCTGCATATCTCTTCATCCGAAAGCCTCAAATGATCACCGGCCGCGCCAGACCTGCCATCGGATATGGCGCGCCGAATAGTAGTCAGAAGATATGCCGGTTCACATAGCAGGCATTCATACGGTCCGGGGAAACAGAAAAGCCCCCGAATCTTCACGATCCAGGGGCTTTGAATTCGTGGCTGCCTGCCGGTTAGCCGCCTTGAGGCACCATGCCGGGACTTATTCGTCGCCGGTGATTTCCTTGCCGGTTTCCTGATCGACGACCTTCATCGACAGGCGGACCTTGCCGCGTTCGTCGAAGCCGAGCAGCTTGACCCAGACCTTCTGGCCTTCCTTGACCACGTCGGAGGTCTTGGCAACACGCTCGGCAGCAAGCTGCGAGATGTGGACCAGGCCGTCCTTGGGGCCGAAGAAGTTCACGAAGGCGCCGAAATCGGCAACCTTGACCACGGTGCCTTCATAGATCACGCCGACTTCAGGCTCAGCCACGATCGAGTGGATCCATTTCTTGGCGGCCTCGATCTCTTTGCCCGAGGACGAGGCGATCTTGATGGTGCCATCGTCGTCGATGTTGATCTTGGCGCCGGTCTTTTCGACGATTTCGCGGATGATCTTGCCGCCGGTGCCGATGACGTCACGGATCTTGTCGACCGGGATGTTCATGACCTCGATACGCGGTGCGAATTCACCCAGCTGGCCGCGGCTTTCCGACAGCGCATTGCCCATTTCCTTGAGAATGTGCAGACGGCCGCCTTCGGCCTGGCTGAGCGCGATCTTCATGATCTCTTCGGTGATGCCGTCGATCTTGATGTCCATCTGCAGCGCCGTGATACCGTCAGCGGTACCGGCCACTTTGAAGTCCATGTCGCCGAGGTGGTCTTCGTCACCGAGAATGTCGGAGAGTACCGCAAACTCGTCGCCTTCCTTGATCAGGCCCATGGCGATACCGGCAACCGGCTTGGCCAGCGGTACGCCTGCATCCATCAGCGCCAGCGAGGTGCCGCAAACGGTCGCCATCGAAGAGGAGCCGTTGGACTCGGTGATTTCCGAGACCACGCGCAGGGTGTAGGGGAACTGCTCGGGCGACGGCATCATCGGGTTGATGGCGCGCCAGGCGAGCTTGCCGTGGCCGATTTCGCGGCGCCCGGGCGAACCGGTACGGCCGGTCTCACCGACCGAGTAGGGCGGGAAGTTGTAGTGCAGCATGAAGGTGGCCTTCTTCGTCCCCGTCAGGCTGTCGACATACTGCTCGTCTTCGCCGGTGCCGAGGGTGGCGACCACGATGGCCTGGGTCTCGCCGCGGGTAAACAGCGCCGAGCCGTGAGTGCGCGGCAGCAGGCCGACTTCCGAGACGATCGGGCGCACGGTCGAGAGATCGCGGCCGTCGATGCGGCTCTTGGTCTCGAGGATGGCACCGCGGACGACCTTGGCCTGCAGCGTCTTGAAGACGGCGCCGATGACTTCGGACGCGTAGCGCGGCTCTTCACCTTCTGCCGGAGCGAAGTGATCCTTGACCTTGGCCTTGACCGCGTCGATGGCGGCATAGCGGGCCGCCTTGTCGGTGTTGGTGTAGGCCTGGCGCAGATCGGCTTCGCACATGGCGAGCATTTCGGATTCGAGATCGGAATGATCGGGAGCTGCGAAATCGCGCGGTTCCTTGGCGGCGGCTTCGGCCAGCTTGATGATGGCGTCAACAACCGGCTGCATCGACTTGTGGCCGAACATGACCGCACCGAGCATGACGTCCTCGGAGAGTTCCTTGGCTTCGGATTCCACCATCAGCACGGCGTCGGAGGTGCCGGCCACGACGAGGTCGAGATCCGATTCCGGCATTTCGTCGACATGCGGGTTGAGCACGTATTCGCCGTTGATATAGCCGACGCGGGCACCAGCGATCGGGCCCATGAAGGGGATGCCGGAAATGGTCAGCGCAGCAGAGGCCGCAACCAGCGCCAGGATGTCGGGGTTGTTTTCCAGGTCGTGCTGCAGAACGGTGATGATGATCTGGGTGTCGTTCTTGTAGCCTTCAGGAAACAGCGGGCGCAGCGGGCGGTCGATAAGGCGCGACGTCAGCGTCTCGTTTTCGCTCGGGCGGCCTTCGCGCTTGAAGTAGCCGCCGGGGATCTTGCCGGCTGCGTAGGTCTTTTCCTGGTAGTTGACGGTCAGCGGAAAGAAATCCTGGCCGGGCTTGGGTGCCTTCGCCGAAACGACGGTGGCAAGCACGGTGGTCTCGCCGTAGGAGGCGACGACGGCGCCGTCAGCCTGGCGGGCAACCTTGCCGGTTTCCAGTGTGAGCGGACGGCCGCCCCATTCAATCTCGACCTTATGGGTATCGAACATGTCTTGTCCTTCGTGTGCGGGCTTGTGGGCGTGGCAACTCCGTGGCCGCGCGCGTCACTGTCCCGTGTGTTTGAGCGCATCTTGGGCAAGACAGCGGGAGGCTTTGAGGAGGCCGTGTCTTGAACGGCTAAAGCATCCGGCAATCCTGCCCCGTGACAGGCTATTTTGATGTCCTGATCCGAATGTCCGGAGAGCAGAACGGTTTCGGTGCGATTATCCGGCCCGGTTGGCCGGATGGCGCGCGCCGCAGCGCCACGGTCCCGATATAACAGGACCCGAGAATGGTTTCGGCGGGCGGTGCACGAGACCCCGCCCACCGAAAAGCAGTTAGCGGCGGATGCCCAGGCGGGCGATCAGCGCAGAGTAACGCGCTTCGTCCTTGCGCTTGACATAATCAAGCAGGGAACGACGCGTGGACACCATCTTCAACAGCCCGCGGCGTGAGTGGTTGTCCTTCTTGTTGTCCTTGAAGTGACCGGTCAGGTTGTTGATCCGTTCGGTCAGAATGGCAACCTGAACTTCCGGCGAGCCGGTGTCGCCTGGCTTGGTGGCGTATTCTTCAATCAGCGCAGCCTTGCGCTCAGCAGTAATCGACATCTCGTATCCTTTCATTCTGGATGGATCTGGCGCCCTCTGCCGGGATGTCGTCCAGCAGGGGCCTCGACGTGGCATGCAGGAAAAACCTGCAGCAACGGCTGGGCTATAGGCCAATTACCGCCAAAATGAAAGGAAAATGTGGCGGAGACCCACGAGAGTTCAGACCCGGCCAGGCGGGAACCGCCACTCCCGGCAGCCGGACCTGTGAAGTCAGCAGCCGCGCTTGACATAGGCGTCGGGCACAGCCTCAACCCAAGCAACCGAGCCGGCCTCTTCCTTCGAAATGTAGGGGCCGTCGGCAACACAGTAATAGCCGTTGCGAAAACCGTCGACGTCCGAGGTGTTGATAACACGCGATCCGGCGCCACCGCCAACTATCGGGCCGCCGAG
The DNA here is from genome assembly GCF_900220985.1 of Parahoeflea halophila. Lineage (GTDB taxonomy): Bacteria > Pseudomonadota > Alphaproteobacteria > Rhizobiales > Rhizobiaceae > Hoeflea > Hoeflea halophila. The sequence continues at coordinate 113,441 of NZ_OCPC01000004.1, read as the reverse complement.
TTGCAGCAAGCTGCGCTTGGCATCCGGGCGGCTCGTCGAGCAACCAAGAACGATGTACCAGCCGCAACCATTGACATCGAAGCCCGGCGTCTGTGCCCTGCCCGGATCAAGGGTTGCGCCGGACATCGCAGCCGCAAAGCCGGCGACTGCCGCAAAATGCCTATATCTGGTCATGGCTTCATCCCCATGGTCCTGCCCGGCTGTCGCTTAAAACGGCGAGGTTTTGAAGGTGGCAGTCTGTAACGCGGCAAGGCCCGGCGCAAATCTCGCGCCCATATCCCCGATCAGCCCTTGAAAACTCGCCGCGGGCGGAACTCGCCATCGGCAACTTCGCCGATCGAAAGCAGCTGGCCCCGTACGAAGGCGCAGGCGTCGTCGGTTGCAACCGGCGCGTCGCGGCCACGCAGAATGATCGGATTGCCCATGCGGATGCGGTGGGCCTGATCTTCACTCACATTGATCCGCGGCAGCATGCCCAGCGCCTCGCCGGGCGGCACCAGATATTCATCCAGCTTCGCCAGCCGCTCCGCGTCATCCTCGATTTCCTCGAGCGCAACCAGATCGGTGAGCGGAACCATGGCGTCTTCGGAGAACGGGGCGACCATGGTGCGGCGAAGCGCAGAAATGTGCCCATAGCAGCCGAGATCGCGGCCGAAGTCACGGGCCAGCGCGCGCACATAGGTGCCCTTGCCGCACTCGACCTCGAACACCGCATGATCGGCATCGGGGCAGCCCAGAAGCGTGATCCGGTGGATTTCGACTTCCCGCGCAGGAATATCAACCACTTCACCATCCCGGGCCATGTCGTAAGCGCGCTCACCTGCGATCTTGACGGCTGAGAACGCCGGCGGGATCTGCTCGATGACGCCGGTATAGCGAGGCAGCAACGCCTCGATGGCGGTTCTATCGGGGCGGTCGCCGGAGCTCGCCACGACCTCGCCCTCGAGATCGTCGGTGTTGCGCTGCTCGCCCCAGGCGACGGTGAATTCATAGACCTTGCGGCCGTCCATGATGTAGGGAACGGTCTTGGTGGCGTCACCAAGCGCGATCGGCAACATGCCCGAAGCCAGCGGGTCGAGCGTGCCGGCATGACCCGCCTTTTCGGCCTTGAACAGCCACTTGATCTTGGAGACCGCTTCTGTTGACCCGAAGTCCCAGGGCTTGTCGAGGACCAGCCAGCCGGAAATCGGGCGACCCTTCTTCTTGCCGCGACGGCCCATGTCAGGCCTTCCCTTCGGCTTCTGGGCCTGCGTCAGCCTCGTCGCCCTCGTCCCCGCGATCGAGGTCGCGGGCCACTTCAGGCGAACGCAGCAACGCGTCTATCTTTGAATAATTCTCGAAGCTGGTGTCGTCGCGGAAGCGGAGCTCGGGAATGTTGCGCATCTGGCGCAGTTCCGGCGAGACGCGGCCGCGGATGAAGCGGGCGTTCTTGTTGAGTGCGGCAATGGTCTCGGCGTGATCGTCAACGCCCAGCGGCGTGACATAGGCGGTGGCCACCTGGAGGTCTGGCGACATCCGGACTTCGGTCACGGAAATCAGGGTGTTGGAGATGACGGGATCGCGAATCTCACCGCGCTGCAGCACCTGGGTGAGGGCTGCGCGGACCTGTTCGCCAACACGCAGCATTCGCTGGGATGGGGCGGATGAGGATGATTTGGGCATGGGATTCCAACCAGGTTTGCGGGCCAAAGCGCCTGTTCAAACCGGTTGCCGGTGACGCACCTTGCCCCAATGTTCGTACATGTCGTTTTCGCAACACCGCTGCACATGCTTCCGCGACATGCATCATATGGCCCGAGGTGCAAAACGGAAGTCAGCCCGGCGCATAACGCGCCGGGCCTTTATCCGATTACAGCGAGCGCGTGACGTGTTCGACGCGGAAGCACTCGATGACGTCGCCGGCGCGGATGTCCTCGTAGTTCTCGAAGGCCATGCCGCATTCCTGGCCGCCATTGACTTCGGCGACTTCGTCCTTGAAGCGCTTCAATGTCTTGAGCTTGCCTTCGTGAATGACAACGCTGTCGCGGATCAGGCGGACGCCCGAGCCACGCTCGACCTTGCCTTCGGTGACGCGGCAACCGGCAACCTTGCCGACCTTGGTGATGTTGAACACCTCGAGGATCTCGGCATTGCCGAGGAAGGTCTCGCGACGTTCCGGCGACAACATGCCCGACATCGCTGCCTTCACGTCATCCACCAGATCGTAGATGATGTTGTAGTAGCGGATCTCGACATTGTCGCGCTCGGCGGCATCGCGTGCCTGCTTGTTGGCACGGACGTTGAAGCCGATGATCGCGGCGCCCGATGCTTCGGCGAGGCTGATGTCGGATTCGGTGATCGCTCCCGCGCCGGAGTGGATGATCCGGGCGCGGACCTCGTCGGTGCCGAGCTTTTCGATCGCGCCGGCAATGGCTTCGATCGAGCCCTGCACATCACCCTTGACCAACAGCGGGAATTCCTGGCTGCCGGTATCCTGCAGCTGGGTCATCATCTGCTCGAGCGAGCCGCGTGAACCGCTCTGACGCGCCGCCGCCTTGTCGCGGGCAAGCCGCTGACGGTATTCGGCGATCTCGCGGGCGCGGCCTTCGTTCTCGACCACTGCAAAGCGGTCGCCAGCCTGTGGCGTGCCCTGGAGGCCAAGAATCTCGACCGGGAACGCCGGACCGGCTTCCTTGACCTGCTCGCCACGGTCATTGACCAGCGCGCGCACACGGCCCCACTGGTCGCCAGCAACGAGGATCTCACCCGGGTGCAGCGTCCCGGTCTGAACCAGAACGGTGGCAACCGAACCACGGCCGCGATCAAGCTTCGCCTCGATGACCACGCCTTCTGCGGTGCGGTCGGGATTGGCCTTGAGGTCGAGCAGTTCTGCCTGCAGCAGGATGGCGTCGAGCAGCTTGTCGAGGTTGAGCTGCTTGGTCGCCGAAACCTCGACGTCAAGCACCTCACCGCCCATGCTTTCGACAAACACTTCATGCTGCAGCAGATCCGTGCGGACCTTGTTTGCATCGGCTGTCGGCTTGTCGATCTTATTGATCGCCACGATGATTGGCACACCGGCCGCCTTGGCGTGGTTGATCGATTCGATCGTCTGCGGCATCACGGCATCGTCAGCGGCAACCACCAGAATGGCGATATCCGTCGCCTGGGCCCCGCGGGCGCGCATCGCGGTAAAGGCGGCGTGACCCGGAGTGTCGATGAAGGTGATCAGCTGACCGTTCTTCTCGACCTGATAAGCACCAATATGCTGAGTAATGCCCCCGGCTTCGCCGGAGACGACATTTGCGTCGCGAATGGCGTCGAGCAGCGAGGTCTTGCCGTGGTCGACATGCCCCATGATGGTGACCACCGGCGGGCGCGACACCTGGTTGCCCTCGTCGTCCTTGACGTCGAAGATGCCTTCTTCCACGTCGGACTCGGAAACACGCTTGACGGTGTGGCCGAATTCGCCGGCAATCAGCTCAGCCAGGTCGGCATCGATGATGTCGCCGGGCTTCATCATCTGGCCTTCCTTCATCAGGTACTTGATCACGTCGACCGAGCGTTCGGACATCCGCTGCGAAAGTTCCTGAATGGTAATGGTTTCGGGCAGCTGCACTTCGCGCATCACCTTCTCGCGTGGTTCCTGCGTCATCGAGCGACGCATCTTCTCCTGGCGTCGACGCATTGCCGACAGGGAGCGACCACGCGAATTGCCGTCATCATTGAGCGCAGAGGTAAGCGTCAGCTTGCCGCGGCGGCGATCATCCTCACCCTTCGGGCGTGTCGGCTTGGCAGCTTCAGGGCGAGCAACCTTGGCACCCGGGCGTGCGGGAGCGCCAGGACGGGCAGCGCCACCCGAGCGGGCCGGCGCTTCATCGTCGTTTTCGCGGCGGCGTCCCCGCCCCGAATCCGCAGACGTGGGCGGCACGGCTTCATCAGGCGCATTGGCGGCGGCTTCCTTGGCGGCCAGCGCCTCGGCTTCGGCTTCCTTGGCCCGCTTGGCATCCTCTATGGCCTGAAGCCGGGCTGCCTCAGCCTCTTCTGCTGCGCGGCGTGCATCTTCCTCGGCCTTGCGTGCGGCTTCTTCCTCTGCGCGCTTGCGCTCTTCCACGTCACGGATCCGGCTGTCCTGCAGAGCGCGGCGGCGGGCTTCGAGTTCGCTTGCCGAAAGCTGGTTGAGCACGGCACCACGCGGCGCTGACTTCTGCGGCGCGGGGCGTGCGGCAGCCGCCTTCGGCTCGGCGGCAGCCGGGGACGGCGCGCTCGGCGCAGCCTTGGGAGCCGCCTCGGCACTCGCAGGGGTCTGGCTCTGCGCCGGCGTAGCTGCTTGAGCCGGGGCCGGCTGGGCAGGCTTATCAGCGGCCGGAGCGGCCGGGGTCGCAGGGCGCGGCTTGAGAGTTACCGGCGGAACCGGCTTGTCGTCCTCGGGGCGGTTGATGCGGCGCTTGCGCGTCTCCACCACCACCGCCTTGGTGCGGCCGCGTCCCATCTCCTGGCGAACCATCCCCTGTTCCACAGAGGGGCGCTTCAGCGAGAAGGTCTTCTTGCCGGTAACACTGATCGTCTTGTCGTCGTTGCTGTCGCTCATTCCGTATCCGTTTCCGCGGGAAACCGCATCGCGCCTGAGCGCGTCGGCTTCTTGATCTTTCGCATCCGGGGCATGAACCCCGGCAGCCCGTTTTCAGCCCGGCCCCGCATCGGGGCCGTTTCTGTAGCGCGCAAGCATCTGTGCGCGCTTCACTACACCCTCACCGGCCTGCCCTGCAAGCGCGGCGGCATGGATAAAAGCGCCATCACCCAGGACAAGCGCCAATTCATCGGCTGAAAACAGCCGAAAGACGGGTATTTCCGCCTCCTTGACGCCCATCGCTCGCGCCGTGTTGGCCTGGCGCAATTTGCGTACGCCGTCATCAGCCGCATCCGTCGCATGCATCAGCGCCAGTGCGGCGCCGGAGCGGATGGCATCATCCACCTTACCAGATCCGGTGATGAACTGGCCGGATTTTCGCGCCAGATTCATCATCCCGAAAAGGCTGTCGCAAAGCAGCCTGTCGACCACTGCCCCCAACTCGGGGTCGGTGGTCACTTCACATTTCAGCGCCCGGCCGAAGAGCTTGCGCTTGACCGCAAGATCGACAGAGCTCCGCTCGGCCGTTACCCAGCAACCGCGCCCCGGAAGGGCGTGGCGCAGGTCCGGAACCACGGTCCCGTCCGGTGCGGCGACAAACCGGATCAGGCCATCCGGCTGGCCACGCTCCCTGGTTACTATGCACATCCGGTCGTTCACGGGCTCGATCCTGACCTTCACCGCAGAGCCTCCGGGGACACCCGGCCTCAGGCCTGTTCGCCGCCTGCCGCTGCCACTTCTGTTTCCGCTTCGCCGTCTTCGGCCTCGGCGGCTTCCTCTTCCTCGACGACCAGCTCGTCTTCAGTGATCCAGCCGACCGCAAGGCGGGCCTGCAGGATCATCTGCTCGGCTTCCGCACGGCTGACTTCGAGGTCCGAGAAGAGCCCGTCGAACCGCTTGGTTTCGCCATCCTTGCGCTCCGACCAGCCGGTCAGATCGTCGACGGCGCAACCGGCGAAGTCCTCGACCGTCTTGATCTCGTCGCCACCAAGCGCCACCATCATTGCCGTGGTGAGACCGGGGATCGAGCGAAGCTCATCCTCGACGCCCAGCTCCTTGCGCTTGGCGTCCAGTTCGGCTTCGACCTTGTCGAGATATTCGCGCGCACGGGTCTGCAGCTCGTTGGCAGTTTCCTCGTCGAAGCCATCGATCGCAGTGATTTCACCGATCTCGACATAGGCGACTTCCTCGACCTGGCTGAAACCTTCCGAGGCAAGAACCTGGCCGACCATCTCGTCGACATCGAGAGCTTCCATGAACAGCTGCGTGCGCTCGTTGAATTCCTTCTGACGGCGCTGGCTTTCTTCTTCCTCGGTGAGGATGTCGATGTCCCAGCCGGTCAGCTGCGAAGCAAGGCGGACGTTCTGGCCACGGCGGCCGATGGCCAGCGAGAGCTGCTCGTCGGGCACGACGACCTCGATGCGCTCGGCATCTTCGTCGAGAACGACCTTGGCCACTTCGGCCGGCTGCAGCGCATTGACGATGAAGCTTGCAGGCGATGGCGACCAGGGGATGATATCGATCTTCTCACCCTGCAGTTCGCCGACCACGGCCTGCACGCGGCTGCCGCGCATACCAACGCAGGCGCCAACCGGATCAATTGAGGAGTCATTGGAAATCACCGCAATCTTGGCGCGGCTGCCCGGGTCACGCGCAACCGAGCGAATCTCGATGATGCCGTCGTAGATTTCAGGCACTTCCATCTGGAACAGCTTGACCATGAACTGCGGATGGGTGCGTGAAAGGAAAATCTGCGGGCCGCGCTGCTCGCGGCGGACGTCATAGACATAGGCGCGGACGCGGTCGCCATAGCGGAAGGCTTCGCGCGGGATGGTCTCATCGCGGCGGATGATGCCTTCGCCGCGGCCGAGATCGACGATGACGTTGCCATATTCGACACGCTTGACCGTGCCGTTGACGATCTCGCCGATGCGGTCCTTGAATTCGTCGAACTGCCGGTCGCGCTCGGCTTCGCGTACCTTCTGGACGATGACCTGCTTGGCGGACTGGGCGGCGATGCGGCCGAAATCCATCGGCGGCAGCGGATCGGCAATGAAGTCGCCGAGCTGCGCATCGGGGTTCCGGTCGCGTGCCAGCATCAGCGGGATCTGAATCGAATAGTCTTCGGCATGCTCGACAACCTCAAGCAGTCGCTGGAGGCGGATTTCGCCGGTCTTGGCGTTGATGTCGGCGCGGATATTGGATTCCGAGCCATAGCGCGAGCGGGCAGCTTTCTGGATTGCGTCAGCCATGGCGGCGATAACGATTTCGCGGTCAATGGACTTCTCGCGAGCGACCGCATCGGCGATCTGAAGAAGCTCAAGCCTGTTTGCACTGACTGCCATGTCTGTCTCCATATGTCGGGCTGCGGCTGGCAGCCCTGGTCTGGTTTGGGTCCATCAACGGGACCGGATCAAAGGAACGCCGAAGGGCGGTCCGAATTTCTGCCCGGGATCAGGCGCTGTCGTCGTTCCCGGAGTCTTCCTGGGTTGCCCCGGCATTGTTCTCGTTTGCCGCGGCGGCAGCCTTTGCAGCCTTGTCGGCGCGTAGCGATTCGCGGATCAGCTCGTCGGTCAGCACCAGCTTGGCTTCGGCGAGTGCCGAGAACGGGATAACCGCAACATTTTCTTCACCGTAGGCAGGCTGATCACGCTCGACCGAAAAACCGGTATCGGTGACATTGCGGATATATCCCCGGAAGCGCTTGCGGCCATTGATCAGAACAGACGCGTCGCAACGGGCGAGATGACCTTCCCAGCGGACAAAATCGGATTTGCGCACCAGCGGACGGTCGATGCCTGGCGATGATATCTCAAGATGATACGCCTTCTCGACAGGGTCTTCAACATCAAGCACCGGCGAGATCGCCCGCGACACCGCTTCGCAATCCTCGACGCTCATGGTGCCGTCGTTGCGCTCGGCCATGATCTGCACGGTCAGGCCGTTCTGGCCCGAGGAGCGGACCCGCACCAGGCGCATGTCCAGCGACTGAATGACCGGCTCGACAATCTGTGCAATGCGCGCGTCAACACCGGTCTCGGTGACCAGTCGTTCCTCATTGGGCATTGCCGTGTCTTCTGTCATTGGGCCGTGTCCTGACTGCTGCAAGCGCCGCACCTCCAACAAGACCCGAGGGAGCAGGAGATGCAGCACCTTGTGAGTGCCGCAGCGCCCCGGTCCGTCATGCTCAAGGTGACGCGCTGCAATTGTTCGTCTGACCGTCCGGCAACAAAAAAGAGCGGGTCCTTGCGGGCCCACCCTTGTCCAAACGACCAAGAATTTGGACGTTGTATAGTCCGATTTGCGCCAGCGGGCAAGCCATTTCGATCCCGCGGCCGGATACAGCGTTTTCGTGCACAGCCGATTCGCGGTCGGAAGGAAGCACACAGCGCGTGACCTTGCCTGAAATGTGCCGAACAGATCGTGCCGGAGGTCACCTGCTTCCGCGCGACGTGATACGCCAGCCGGCTTGTTCAGCTGCGCAGAAATTCCAGGTAGCAGGGTGTACGGCCTTCACGGATCGCCTTGGCCTCGTAACGTGTGCCCGGCCAGCCCTGCCACGGTTCCCGCCAGTCGTCAGCCTTACGGGCCGTCCACTCGAACTCGGGATGGTCGCCGATGTGCGCAAGCGTCCAGTTGACATAGGTGTCGATATCGGAGGCAAAGCAGAAACGGCCGCCGGGCTTGAGAACCCTGGCGAAGCGATCGAGATTGACCCGGGACACGAAACGCCGCTTCCAGTGCTTCTTCTTGGGCCATGGATCCGGATAGAGCAGATCGATGTGATCGATGCAGGCATCGGGCAACCAGTCGAGAACCTGGGTCGCGTCGTCATCGTAAACACGGATGTTGTCGAGAGCTGCGCTCTCCAGGCCACCGAGCATCTTCGCCATCGAGTTGACGAAGGGCTCGACACCGATGAAGCCGGTGTCGGGCGCCAGGCCGGCGCGGTGCAGCAGGTGTTCACCGCCGCCGAATCCGATCTCCAGCCGGACCGCCGAGACCGGTTTCGGCCAGAGACTTGCAAACGGTTCCGGCGCGGGCTTTGAAAGATCGAGCTTGAGCACAGGAAGCAGCCCCGACAGCGCTGCCGCCTGCGGAACCTTGAGGGCCTTGCCCTTGCGGCGGCCGTAAAACGCCTCGGTGGCGCGGCTGCGCCTGTGCGGGCTGGTCATGTTCGGATCCCCGGCGTCAGACCTGTCTCAGCCCTTGATCGCTTCCTTGAGCGGCTTGACCAGGTCAAGCTTTTCCCAGGAGAACGATCCGTCGCGGCCGGCCTTGCGGCCGAAATGGCCGTAGGCCGCGGTGCGGGCATAGATCGGCTTGTTCAGGTCCAGATGCTTGCGAATGCCGCGCGGCGTCAGGTCCATGACCTTGGGCAGAGCGTCTTCCAGCGCCGCTTCAGACACCTTGCCGGTATCATGGAAATTGACGTTGATCGACAGCGGTTGCGCGACGCCGATGGCATAGGCAAGCTGGATGGTGCAGCGGTCGGCAAAGCCCGCGGCAATGGCGTTCTTGGCCAGATAGCGGGCGGCATAGGCCGCGGAACGGTCGACCTTGGTGGTATCCTTGCCCGAGAACGCGCCGCCGCCATGGGGCGCTGCGCCACCATAGGTGTCGACGATGATCTTGCGGCCGGTGAGGCCGGCGTCGCCATCCGGCCCGCCGATTTCAAACTTGCCGGTCGGGTTGATGTACCATTTGCAATCATCCGCGATCTCGAGCCCGGTCAGCGCTTCGCGGATATAGGGTTCGCAGACCTGCCGCACCTTCGCCGAATCCCAGCTTCCATCAAGGTGCTGGGTCGACAAGACGATCGAGGTGACTTCCGACGGCTTGCCGTCAACATAGCGCACCGTGACCTGGCTCTTGGCATCCGGCCCGAGTGTGCCGACATCGCCCTCGCCCTTGTGACGTGCGGCAGCGAGCAATTCGAGGATCTTGTGGCTGTAGTAAATCGGAGCCGGCATCAGTTCCGGCGTCTCGTTGCAGGCATAGCCGAACATGATGCCCTGGTCGCCGGCACCCTCGGACCCCTGATGGTCGGCAGCGTTGTCGACACCCTGTGCGATGTGGGCGGACTGAAAATGCAGCAGCACGTCGATCTTGGCCGTCTTCCAGTGGAAGCCCTCCTGCTCGTAGCCGATGGACTTGATCGCCCTGCGCGCGGCAGACTTGAACTTGGACGGGTTGATGACTTTCTTGCCGTTCTTGTCGGTCTTGACCAGCGATGGCGGTACGCGAACCTCACCCGCGATGACGACACGGTTGGTGGTTGCCAGCGTCTCGCAGGCGACGCGGACGCTCCATGGATCTACGCCGGTCTTCTTCGCCTCCCGATAGACCAGATCGACGATCTCATCCGAAATACGGTCACACACCTTGTCGGGGTGGCCTTCGGAAACAGATTCACTGGTGAAAAGGAAAGTCGAGCGCTCCATGGCAGGCTCCATCAGTTTGAAGTGTTGAAGCTTCTTAGTGGTAACGCATGATTCTGACAAGGTCAGAATGACATAAATATATCTTGATATGATTGACTTGAAACGCCGATATTGCCCACCACCCGGCAGCGCTCAGCCAGGGCTTCATCATGGCAAATGCGCCGCGTCCGCACTCTCTTCGTGCGGCACGCGGCGCAATCAGGTCCGGCACTTACCCGATACTGTCAACAAACGGGTCGCGGCAGTTCAATCGGTGTCAGGTTCCGAAGCGAGCGACTTGACCAGGTCCACCAGCTTGCGGCGGACCTTCGGGTCAGGGATCTTGATGAAGGCGCGGTTGAGCTGCAGACCCTCTGAAGAAGACAGGAAATCCACCACGTAATTCGAGCTGTTGGCTTCGGCCATTCCCGGCTGGGAAGTGGCCGGATCGCCCGGCGCATCCTCGAAGAAGAAACTTACCGGCACGTTGAGAATGGTCGAAATATTCTGCAGACGGCTGGCACCAACCCGGTTGGTGCCCTTTTCATATTTCTGGATCTGCTGGAAGGTGATGCCTAACGCCTCGCCGAGCTTCTCCTGACTCATGCCGAGCATGGTCCGCCGCAAGCGGATCCGGCTGCCGACATGGATGTCGATCGGGTTGGGTTTTTTCTTGTTTTCTATCATGCTTTCGTCCTGACAAGAGCCGCGGCCCTAAGGTTGATTTATCCCGCATTGATTGCAGCTCATAAATAGCCGGAAGCGTCCGGTCAGTCAGTGAGTAACCTCCGACGGGAAATGGGTTGACGAAAACAACTATGCTATTTTGGGGGTTTTGCGTCAATCAAACCGTTGATTTTTACTTCTGCGAGCAACGACCGCCATCACAACCATTATGACGATTATCAATCCAAAGTTAAATCGCCTAATTCTTATAAGCAAAAACTGGTCGGACGGAGACGGCAAGGCAACGTCGAAAACCCCGGCTTCACCGAGCGGCAAACTGCCGATTATCCGGCCACCGGTGTCAACCACCGCGGAGATGCCATTATTGGCCGCGCGGACGAGCGGACTGCGGGTCTCGACGGCCCGCAACTGCGCCTGGCGCAAATGCTGATAAGGGCCCGGTGTCATGCCATACCAGGCGTCGTTGGTGAGATTGAGGAGCAAGTCACCGCGTGCTTCCGGCACACTCGACAACGCGGGAAAAATCGCCTCGTAGCAAATCAGCGGCACCGCGCCCAAACCACCGGGCAAGGCCAGCAGACCGCGGCGGTCGGCAGCGGAAAAGCCGCCGAAGGTTTCCGCGACGGGGGTGAAGCCAAACCGGCGCAACAGGTTTTCGAACGGCAGGTATTCGCCAAAGGGAACCAGGTGCGCCTTGTCGGCCGATCCGATGATCTGGCCCTCATCGTCAATTACGTAGATCGTGTTGTAGTAACGCTGTGGCGCGCCTCCCACTCCATCCTCGAAACGGACCGCTCCGGTGACCAGCGTCTGACCGACCTGGAGCATGTCGGCTATGCGGGAAAGCGCTCCGGGGTTCTCGGTCAGCAGGAAAGGCAGTGCAGTCTCGGGCCAGATGATATGCGTCGGGCGCGGCTCTCCCTCGCGCGGCGGCACCGCGCTGAAGGCCAGAAGCCGCGCAAAGATCCGTTCGCGCGCCTCGAGATCCCACTTAGCGGACTGGTCGATCGCCGGCTGGACAATCCGGACGATGGCATTGGAGGCGACGGCGGACGTGGAATCGAGCCGGTACAGTGCAAACCAGCCATAGCCGAGATGGGCGGAGAAAAGTACCAGCGCGGCAACGAGGCCCGTGACCGCACCCTGCCTGGTTCCGACCAGCGCAGGCGCTGAAAAGACGAACACGGTCAGGGCCGACATGCCGAACAGGCCGACGAACTCCACCGACTGCATCATCAACGGCGCCGGCATGGCCGCATAGCCCATTGCATTCCAGGGAAAGCCTGTCAGCACGAAACTGCGCAGCCACTCGATCAGGCCGAAGGCAGCGCCCAGTGCCGCGATCCGGCCGATGCCGTCGGACCACAGCAGCCAGGCCGTAGCGGTGGCAAGTCCGTAAAACAGCGCCAGGATCGCCGGCAGGCCGAGCACTGCAAGCGGCAGAGCCCAGGCGAAACCACTCGCGTCCACCAGCAGCGCATTGCCAAGCCACCAGAGACCAGCAACGAAATAGCCGAAGCCGAACCACCAGCCGGTCGCGAAAGCAGGCCGAATCCGTCCCAGCAACCCACGTTCAGCCGATCCGCTGGCGCCGTCCAGCAACCAGACGAGGACCGGAAAGGAAATGAACAACACGGCAAAGAAATTGAAAGGCGGCAATGCCAGAACCGCCAGGGCTCCGGCGGCGAATGCCAGCAGGATGCGCTTGCCGCCCCAGCTCAGCATGATGGATTCAGCGATCCGTTCCAAATCCGGTCTACTCCCCGCCAACAAGGATCCTGCCCAGCCGATAGCTATCGGATAAGCGAATCAGTAGCCGCATCTTTTCAAAAAACCAGCGGCATGTCCGTCATCCGACGCGGCTTTTTTCAGCTTGCGCAAGGAGTGGGTTGTCCGTGTCACGGGCATTCGGTGGCCGATCGGATACCAGACCCCGGACTGGCGCTGCATATGTGGTTCAAATCTCAGGCGGCGCTGGCGTCACCCGGGTCGGAACTCTTCTTCTGCGCGGCTTCGCCACGGGCCGGACGACGGCGCGGTGGCTGGCGTTTCCGGATGATGCGCACCCGTTTGACGCGGCGCGGATCGGCATCCATGACGTGGAACTCGAAGCCCTGCAGGGCCTGCACAACTTCGCCGCGGGCGGGCACACGCCCAAGCTCGGAGAAGATCAGCCCGCCGATGGTGTCGACCTCTTCGCTTTGTTCGCGAATGTCGAAATCCCTGCCGATCTCGTCGGCAAGATCTTCCAGTTCGGCCTTGGCGTCGACAACCCAGATGTCCTCGCCTGACTTGGTGATCAGGGTTTCGTCCTCATCATCATGTTCGTCGGCGATATCGCCCACCACCATCTCGACAATGTCTTCAAGCGAAACCAGGCCGTCGGTTCCACCATATTCGTCGATCACCAGCGCCATCTGGATCCGGTTCGCCTGCATCCTTTGCATCAGGTCGGAGGCCAGCATGGAGGCCGGCACGAACAGCACTTTGCGGGTAATGCCTGACTCCTGCAGCGTCTTGCTCAGATCGACGCGTGAAAGTTCCAGCGCATTCAAGGAATTGAGTTTCTGCAGCGCCGTGGCGCTCTTGGCCGCCGACTTGCGCTTGGCACGGGCCTGCTTGGTGATCCAGGCAAGCAGATCACGGATATGAATCATCCCGCGCGGGTCGTCGAGATTCTCGGCATAGACCGGCATGCGCGAATGTCCCGACTCCTCGAAAATCTCGAGAAGACGGCCGAGCGATGTGGTCTGATCGACGGCTTCGACATCGGCGCGCGGCACCATGACATCTTCCACCCGCACCTCGCGCAAGCGCAGGATGTTGTGCAGCATGGCGCGTTCATCAGGCGAAAACGCCTCATGCAGCTCCCCACCCGATTGCAAGGCGTCGTTCAGATCTTCGCGGATCGACTCGCGGTCAGACGGAGGAAACAGCGCGCGCACGAGCCGCTGCCAGAGGCCCATGCCGCCACGTTCATCTTCATGGACAATCACTTCTCCCCCGCGTGCAGACACGGGGGGATGACTGGGGGCTTCTTCTGTGGAAGGTGCGCTCGAAGCGCTTTGCGCGTCTCCGGTCGGGGCCGGGGCATTGCTCTGTTTCATCGTCTCTTCAATGTCAAACCGGCTCGGTATCGCCGTATGGGTCAGATAGGTCAAGCGAGGCCAAAATGCGAGTCTCGATGGCCTCCATTTCCTCGGCATCACTGTTTTCGATGTGATCATAGCCGAAAAGATGAAGAAATCCGTGCACAATCAGGTGTGTGATGTGCTCGTCAATCGGCTTGTCCAGCTCAGCGGCCTCACGCTCGATTGTCTCGCGGGCCAGAATGATGTCGCCGAGCATTGGGCCCGGCTGGCCACCCGGTACCAGCGGAAAAGCCGGGAATGACAGCACGTTTGTCGGCTTTGGCTGGTTGCGCCACTGGCTGTTGATGTCGGTCATCATCGCATCATCAGCCAGCACGAGCGAGACTTCAGGAGGCGTTTCGGGAAACGGCTGCGCCTCGTGACCGGCCAGATCCGCGACGGCCGCCGCAAGTGCCGTCTCGGCCAAAGCCTCGACCGCCTCGAGGTCGCCCCACTCGCCACCTTCGACCGCTAGTGCCAGGCTGATTGCCGGAGATTTTGTCATTCCTCGGCGTCTGGCTTCGGGTAGAGCTTCTTGTCGTAGGCCTCGACAATGCGCTGCACCAGGGGGTGGCGCACCACATCAACACCACGGAAGCGGCAGGTGACGACACCGTTGACGCCGTCCAGAACCGACAGGGCTTCAACCAGGCCGGAGGTAACACCGCGCGGCAGATCCACCTGGCTGGGATCGCCGGTGATGATCATGCGCGAGTTCTCGCCCAGACGGGTCAGAAACATCTTCATCTGCATCTGGGTGGTGTTCTGCGCCTCATCGAGGATGACTGCAGCATTGGCCAGGGTGCGGCCACGCATGAAGGCCAGCGGCGCGATCTCGATAACGCCGGCGGTCAGCGCACGCTCGACCTTTTCACCCGGCATCATGTCGTAAAGCGCGTCGTAAAGCGGCCGCAGATAGGGATCGACCTTTTCCTTCATATCGCCGGGGAGAAAGCCCAGCCGCTCGCCGGCTTCCACCGCCGGGCGTGACAGGATGATGCGCTCGACAGAGCCGCGCTCGAGCAGCTGCGCCGCGTGGGCAACCGCCAGATAGGTCTTGCCGGTGCCGGCGGGCCCGACACCGAACACCAGCTCCGCACGCTCCATGGCGCGAATATAGGCGTCCTGGGTCGGCGTCCGGGCAATGACGGTCTTCTTGCGGGTGGCGATCTGCGCCAGGCTCATCTTGCCCTTGCGCTCCAGTGTAGGCAGCACCAGCTGGTCGTCGGCCGCGAGCGCCATGCGGATGGCACCCTCGACGTCTGACGTCTCGACACTGGCGCCCTTGAGAAGCCGGTCGTAGAGATAATCCAGCGCCCGGCGCGCCTGGTTGGTGGAGATTTCCTCGCCCCGCAGAGTGACCGTATTGCCACGCGCCCGCGCGTCGATCTTGAGCTTCTGCTCGATCAGCGCCAGGTTCTGGTCGAACTGGCCGAAAAGCTCACTGGCAAGACGGTTGTTTTCAAAAGTCAACGCGAGGTGGGTGGTATCCGACGCGCCCGATTTGGGCGTCGCAGCTTCTGTCCTGGACAGGTGCTCAGCTGTCAAACGATCTGGCTCCATAAATGCACCGGGCGATCACTCCGCGGGTTCCGCGAAAAGACCGGACGTGCCGGGTTGCGTGATTCTCACACGAACAATGTCACCGATTTTCCCGAGCTTTGCATCAACTATTACCGGCTGCAGCCAGGGTGAGCGGCCAATCAGCTGGTCAGTGTTGCGTCCGGGTTTCTCAAGCAGAAGATCGACCACTTTTCCGACACATTCGCGACCGAAGGCCCGCGTCTGCTCATTGATCAGATCCTGCAGCCGCGCCAGTCGTTCGGTCTTGACCGCTTCCTCGAGCTGGCCTTCCATATCGGCGCCGGGTGTGCCGGGACGGATCGAATACTTGAAGGTAAAGGCCGAGGCGTAGTTTACCTCGCGAACAAGCCGCATTGTGTCTTCGAAATCCTCGTCCGTCTCGCCGGGGAAGCCGACGATGAAATCGCCCGAGAGCGCAATGTCCGGGCGGGCGGCGCGGATGCGCTCGACGAGCCTAATATATTCCGCGGCCGTGTGCCGTCGGTTCATCGCCTTGAGAATCCGGTCCGAGCCGGCCTGAACCGGCAGGTGCAGATAGGGCATCAATTCGGGCAGGTCGCGATGGGCCTCGATGAGCGCATCATCCATGTCGCGCGGATGGCTGGTGGTATAACGGATGCGGTCAATGCCGCCGATGGTCGCGAGACGGCGAACCAGCTCACCCAAACCCCATTCACGGCCGTCTGCGCCCTTGCCGTGCCAAGCATTGACGTTCTGGCCGAGCAGCGTCACCTCGCGGACTCCCGCGCTTGCCAGCCGCTCCGCCTCACCGAGGATCCGGTCGACGGAACGCGATACTTCCGCGCCGCGGGTATAGGGGACGACGCAGAAGGTGCAGAACTTGTCGCAACCCTCCTGCACGGTAAGAAAGGCAGCCACGCCGCGAGCCCGGATAGCTTTCTCAGGCGTCTTTGGCAGGCCGTCGAACTTGTCCTCGGTGGGAAACTCGGTTTCGACCACACTCTCGCCCTGACGCGCCTTGGCCAGGGCTTCCGGCAGCCGGTGGTAAGTCTGCGGACCGATGACCACGTCGACCACAGGGGCGCGGCGAATGATCTCGCGGCCTTCAGCCTGGGCCACGCAACCGGCGACGGCCACCATCAGGTCACCGCCCTCGGCATTGCGCTGCTTCTTCAGCTTGGCCAGACGGCCGAGCTGCGAATAGACCTTCTCGGCAGCCTTTTCGCGGATGTGACAGGTGTTGATGAGGACCAGATCCGCTGCCTCGACCGTATCGACGGATTGATAACCGTCACGGGTCAGCGCATCGCCCATGCGTTCGCTGTCATAGACATTCATCTGGCAGCCATAGGTCTTGACGAAGACCTTCCTGGACTGTCCATCGGAGTGTGCGCCAGTTCCGTCTTGGGAATTGGCATCAGGTGTGAGGATTGCTTGTGTCATGGGGGCGCTTGTAGCGATAAAACTGCGGCTTGAAAATGGCCGTTCACCTATTGAGTTCACCGCGCAGTGCCGCGTTGAGACCTTCGCGCACACGCGCCTCAACCAGACGGGCGATGGCCTTGCGGTTGGTGGCGGCATCGAACGGCACGGCGTCGGCAAGAACAATGTCGACGTCGAGCGCGCCGTCGCGGATGACACGCAGCATGTGCGGCCCCAGCGCAACATCGCCGGGCCAGCCGGCGACCGGCCGGTGATAGCGGCCCATCGGTATGCCGTGGAAGCCGGTATAGGCGATCGAAACCGGCTGGATATACACCTTTCCCTCGGGCGCGAACGGCAAGGCAGCGCTGGCGGCGCCAAACAGCGAGGAGTTGAACGGCATCACCCGGTTGCCGTCCGATGTGGTGCCCTCGGCAAACAGCACCACCACTTCCCCCGAGACCAGCCTGGCAGACACATCGGAGATCTGGGTCCCGGTCTTGCGCCGAACCTCGCGCTCCACGAACACCGAGCGCTGAAGCCGCGCCAGCCAGCCCAGAACCGGCCAGTCACGAATTTCTGATTTGGCGACAAAGACGACATCGGCAACCGATCCGAGAACCAGAATGTCCTTCCAGGAGATGTGATTTGCCACAAGCAGCAACGGTCTGTCCCGGGACAGCTGCCCGCTGACGCGCACATTAAGCCCGATGATCCGGCACATCACCCGGTGCCACCAGCGTGGCAGCCGACGCATCACCGGATGGCCGGTGGCGAGTGCTATCAGTTGAACCGGAAGCAGCGCCAGGGTCAGGATCAGAAATGCCACGGAAACGACCGCAACGCGCAGGGCGGCGATCATGGCAGGACCGGCGAGGCTGAACAGCAGGCGGGATCCGGCATCGGGGTATTCTATTTCTTTTCGGACTTGATCGGAATGCCGTAAAGCTCGAGCCGGTGATCGACCAGCCGGAAGCCGTGCTCCCGGGCAATACGCTCCTGCAGGGCCTCGATCTCGGCTGAATGGAATTCGATCACCTGACCGGTGCGAAGATCGATGAGATGATCGTGATGCTCTTCCGGTACGGTCTCATAACGTGAGCGGCCATCGCGAAAATCATGCCGTTCGATGATGCCGATATCCTCGAACAGCTTCACCGTGCGGTAAACGGTCGACATGGAAATGCGCGGATCGACAAGAACGGCACGACGGTGCAGTTCCTCGACATCGGGATGATCATCGGCGCCATCGAGCACGCCGGCAATGATCCGGCGTTGCTCGGTCATGCGCATGCCGCGCTCGGCACATCTGTCTTCCAAGGATTTCTGCTCGTCCATCGCCGCCCCGCCAGTTCTCGTGCAGAGGATGCCGGCAATCAAAGCCGACGATCCACTGCGGACTAGCGAAGATCGCAGCGCATGACAAGCGCCGTCGTGCGCGCGCCGCCCTGCTGGGCGTAATAGGCGCTGCGTTCTCCGACCTTCGCAAAGTCGAGCTTGCGATACATCGAAACCGCGGCGGTGTTGGTTTCATCGACTTCGAGAAACATCTCCTCGGCGCCACGCCGCCTGGCTTCCTTCATAGCGCTGAGCATCAGCCGCCATCCCAGTCCGCTGCGGCGCTGCCTGGGGGAGATGCCGATGGAAAGAATCTCCGCCTCCCCTGCCGCTTCCCGCGCCAGCACGAAGCCTGCAGCCCCATCGCGGGCACGGCCCTCCGGACAAGCTAAGAAGCCGAAGACGGAGTGCTGTGAAATGAGGCTTTCGAACTCCCCGTCGCCCCAGGCGCGGGCAAAGGCTTCACCGTGGATGCGCGAAGCCGTTCGCGCGTCCTGCATTTCGATGGACAGAATCAGGCATTGCGGGGAACGCGAGAAAAAGCTGAAGGCCATCACTTCGCAGCCTGATGCGGCAGCACGAAGCCGGCCTGAGGCTTGGCGTCGGCATCGCGCAGATAGCGTGGTTCAGCCGGACTGGATGCCGGGTCGAGAGTTGCGGCCAGGCGGGCAACATCCTCGATCTCTGGCGCAACCCGTTCGCCGATGATCTGCTGAGCGAGAGCCGGATTGAGACCGGCAAGCAGAGGCGCACCGCTCCCGGTGATCAGGCAGCCGGCCTTGAGCGCCAGTGCAGACGCGGCATCGGGGGTGAATTCTGCTGCGGGGCTGATTTCTGTGCCCTCAGCATCAACCAGCATGGCCCAGACGTGATCGCGCCGGGCGTCCAGCACCGCCATGACTGATTTGCCATGCTCCGAGGCAGCAGGGAGCACGATGGCTTCGAGCGAGCCAACGCCGACCACCGGCACATCAAGCGCCAGGCCCAGGCCACGGGCAAACGCAACACCGACACGGATTCCGGCAAAGGAGCCGGGCCCAACCGTAACGCCAATACGCTTGAGTTGGGGCAGTTCAACCCCGGCTTCACCGAGCACTGACTGGACTATGGCAGGCAGTTGTTCGGCGTGGCCGCGTCCGATGTCGGGACTGGCCGCAGCAAGAAGCCTGCCCTCACCGGCTTCAAGCACAGCGACCGAACAAAACCTTGCGGAACAATCAATGGCGAGCGTCAGCACCGGGCACATCCGTTGGAACAGGCCGCACCACCAGCGCACGGCATCGTGTCCCCGAGTTTAATAGGGACAGAGACCGGCGCGGTAAAGCTCGATCGGGTCAGACGGCTTCGACTTCGCGCACTTCCGGCACAAAATGCCTGAGCAGATTCTGGATGCCGTGCTTGAGCGTTGCCGTCGAGGATGGGCAGCCGGCACAGGCGCCCTTCATGTGCAGGAATACTTTGCCGTCACGAAAGCCGCGGAAGGTGATGTCGCCGCCATCCTGGGCAACGGCTGGGCGGACCCGGGTTTCAAGCAGTTCCTTGATGGTGGCGACGATGGTTTCGTCTCCATCTTCAAAGAATTCCTCGTCTGGCATCGGTGCACTATCTCCGCCGGCGGCCATGATCGGCGCGCCAGACATGAAATGCTCCATGATGGTGCCGAGAACGGCGGGCTTGAGGTGCTGCCAGTCCGGACCATCCTTGGTGATGGTGATGAAATCGTAGCCGAAGAACACGCCGGTGACGCCAGGTATGCTGAACAGTTTGCCGGCAAGCGGCGAGACCATGGCGGCCTCTTCAGCGTCGCGGTAATCGGCGGTGCCCTGATTCATCACGACCTTACCGGGCAGAAATTTCAGGGTCGCGGGATTGGGTGTGGATTCGGTCTGGATGAACATGTCGGTCTCCATGCCGGGTGCATTGACCGGCCAGTTTAGAATTCTTCAAAACAAGATAAGCCTCGCGAGGCTCGCAATCAAGGGCTGATGCCGATCAACTCAATGCGTCGATTTCGTCATCGGTCAGCGCATCAGGGATCACCGTGACCGGGATCGGAAACGCAGCCCCCCGTCCGGCGATCGATGTCACCAGCGGCCCGGGGCCATCCTTGGCGGAGCCTGCAGCCAGCACCAGGATGGCAATGTCCTGGTCTTCCTCGATCACCGCATGGATTTCTTCGGTGGTCTTGCCCTCGCGGATGACCACCTCCGGATCGATGCCGATGATCTGCCGCATCTTTTCGCTGGCCTTGGCCAGTGTCGCCTCGGCTTCTTCCATGGCTTCGGCGCGCATGATTTCCTCGACACCGAGCCAGTGCTGGAAATCGCCGGGCTCGATGACATAGACCAGAACCAGGCCCCCGCCGGAGTTGTAAGCCCGCATGCCTGCGTAGCGCATGGCGCGTTCGCACTCGGGCGTGTCGTCGATGACTGCGAGGAACTTGCGCCGGTGGCCAGCTTCGCGGGAGCGTCTTTTCGATACCATGGGCGGGACAATGCCATCAGAGCGGGCCGTCCTGCAAGTGGGTTTTTGAGACCGCCGGGAATCCCCGGCAACCCGGCATTTTCCACCGATTTGCCGGGCCTCAAGGTATCATTCCGCTCGTTCTAGACGAAACCGATGATCTCGCGAACGTCCTTCATGGTCTTATGAGCAATCACGTTGGCGCGGGCGCTGCCATCCTTCAGAATCCCTTCGATATGCGCGGGATCATCCATCAGCCGCTTCATTTCGCCGGTGATCGGGGCGAGAACGTTGACGGCCAGTTCGACCAGGGCCGGTTTGAAGACGGAGAATTGCTGCCCGGCATATTCCTCCAGCACATCCTTGCGCGTCCGGTCGCTAAGCGCCGCGTAGATGCCGAGCAGATTCTGCGCCTCGGGGCGGCCCTCGAGCTCCTCGAGCGTTTCCGGCAGCGGAGCAGGATCGGTCTTGGCCTTGCGAATCTTCTTGGCGATGGTGTCGGCATCATCGTCGAGATTGATGCGGGAAAGATCCGACGGGTCGGACTTCGACATTTTCTTGGAACCGTCACGCAAGCTCATGACGCGCGGCGCCGGGCCCTCGATCAGCGGCTCTGTCATCGGGAAGAAGCCGGAGACCTTCTCCTCACCAACCATCATGTCGACGCCGACCCCGGCGTCGCGGATGCGGTCGGAAAAATCGATGTTGAATTTCTGGGCGATGTCGCGGGTCAGTTCGAGGTGCTGCTTCTGGTCGTCGCCGACCGGCACATGGGTGGCGCGGTAAAGCAGAATGTCGGCGGCCATCAGGCTGGGATAGGCAAGCAGGCCGAGTGAGGCATTCTCGCGGTCCTTGCCGGCCTTGTCCTTGAACTGGGTCATGCGGTTCATCCAGCCGATGCGGGCGACGCAATTGAAGATCCAGGCGAGCTCGGCATGGCCGGAAACGGCGGACTGGTTGAAAACGATGTGCTTGATCGGGTCGATGCCCGAGGCAATGAAGGCTGCTGCGATCGAGCGGGTCTGGGTCTTGAGATCGTCATGCACCAGCTGGGCCGTGATCGAGTGCATGTCGACGACGCAGAAGATGCAATCATGCTGTTCCTGCAGTGCCACGAACTTGCGGATGGCACCGAGATAGTTGCCCAGGTGAAGATTGCCGGTGGGCTGAACGCCGGAGAAAACCAGCGGCTTGAACGTGTCGGACATTGCGTGCTCCCGCCGGGCTTGTGGAGGGCCCGGATACCTCGTTGAAATCGGGCGGGGTTATGCGGCTGCAGCGAAGGCAGGTCAAGGGCCTATCCGTTGCGCAGACCTCACCTCAGACCTTTTTGCGACGTCTGAGCAAGCGGGCAAGTTCACGCCTGTCGAGCGCGCCGCTGGCAAAGGCGAAACCGAAATACACCA
The DNA here is from genome assembly GCF_900220985.1 of Parahoeflea halophila. Lineage (GTDB taxonomy): Bacteria > Pseudomonadota > Alphaproteobacteria > Rhizobiales > Rhizobiaceae > Hoeflea > Hoeflea halophila. The sequence continues at coordinate 91,417 of NZ_OCPC01000004.1, read as the reverse complement.
GCCCACCCACCAGTACGGTGACCAGCACCGACACAAGCCGGACAATCAGCGGCGCATCAAGCAGCAAATGTGGAAAGCTTGCCTCGGCCCACCACAACAGCGCACCCATCAATGCCGCACCGACAACCACAAGCACGATCCGCTTCAGGGTTATCGCTGCGGGACGGTAGAGATTGCGGCTTACAAGCTGCTGTCCGAGATAGAGCGACGAGACCCAGCCCGCCAGGCTGGTGGCCACCGCCAGGCCCATCACGCCGAGCCGCGGAAACAGGATCAGGCTGCCCGAGATATTGATGAAGACCGACAGGGCAGACGCCCAGAGCGGCGTACGCATATCTTCTCGAGCGTAGAAAACAGGGGTGAAGATTTTCATCAGAACGAAGGCCGGCAGGCCGACGGAAAAGGCCGCCAGCACCTGTGACGTGACGAGCGTCGTTTCGCGCGAAAAAGCGCCGCGCTCGAACACCAGTGCGACGATCGGTTCGGGCAACAGCGCCAGGCCGAATGCGGCCGGCACGGTGATCGCCATACCGAATTCGAGGCTGCGGTTTTGCAGATGCTGCGCTTCCTTCGCGTCGCCTGCACGCATGGCGCGGGAAAGTTCCGGCAGCAGCACCACACCAATGGCAATGCCGATGACGCCGAGCGGCAGCTGGTTGAGACGGTCGGCATAATTGATCACGGCGATGGCGCCCGCCTCGGCGGAGGCGATGATCTGGCCGACCAGCAGGTTGATCTGGGTGATGCCCCCGGTCACGGCTGCCGGCAGGGCCAGCCACAACAGGCGCTTGACGGCAGGCGTCAGCCGCGGCCGCACGAAGCCGAGATTGAAGTTTTCGCGCTTAACTGCCCAGACAAGCAGCCCGAGCTGAAGCAAGCCGGAGATAGTAACTGACCAGCCCAGCACCTTTCCGATATCGGGGGCTGCAAGGTCCAGATAACCCGCAGCCCCCAGGCCTGCGACGAGCACCACATTGAGGAGCACCGGGGCCAGGGCCGCCAAGAAATAACGACGCAGCGAGTTGAGGATGCCGGCCAGCATGGCAACCAGACTCATGGCCGCGAGATAGGGAAACATGATGCGGGCCAGAAGCACGGTGAGATCAAATTTCTCCGGATCCGCGGCGAATTTCGGTGCGATCACGGTTCCGACCAGAAATGGCATGAAGATCATCGCCAGCGCTGACAGTACGAACAACGACAGCAACAGCACCGCGAGCACCTGTTGGGCGTATTTCTGTGCAGCAAGCTGCCCGCCGCCCTCGATCTCCTTGGCGAACAGCGGCACGAAAGCCGCGTTGAAGGCGCCTTCGGCAAACAACCGGCGGAACAGGTTGGGGAAGCGGAAGGCGGCATAGAACGCATCGGCCACCGGACCGGCGCCGAGAAATGCCGCGATCATGGCCTCGCGCACGAAACCGAGAACGCGGCTTGCCATGGTGGCGCCACCGACGCTTGCGAATTTGCCAATCAGGCTCATGCCACTGTCAGCCTTGTGATGCGGAGGACTTGCTCCGCCGGGTTGAGCCTTGCGGGGCAATCATGCCTGGAGGCATCTTGTCGCGCACTTCGTCTTCTTCCTTGGCCAGCACCGCCTTGAGCCGTGCGACGATGTTGGTCTGGCGGTTCTCGTTAGTGATCTTCTGACCGACCAGGTCGCGGACATAGAAGGTGTCGACCACCTTCTCGCCGAAGGTGGTGATGTGGGCCGAGGCAATGTCGAGCGACAGGTCCGAGAGCACCGAGGCGATTTCCGACAAGAGCCCGGTACGGTCGAGACATTCGACCTCGATGACGGTAAACTTGTTGGACAAGGTGTTCGAAATCGTCACCTGCGGCTTGATGATGAAGGGCCGTTTTTTCGACTTGCCGCGGGTCTTGCGGGCGATCACCTCGGGAATATAGGCACGACCAGCCAGCACCTCCTCGATCATGCGCCCGACGGAGGCGCCGCGCCGCAACTCATCCTCGTCATCGGGCAGTTCGCGGTTGATCAGGATGGTGTCGAGCGCGCGGCCATCGGATGTGGTGAAGACCTGGGCATCGGCGATGTTGGCGCCAGCCGCGGCACAGGCGCCGGTGACAATCGACAGAAGCCGCGGATGGTCGGGTGACAGAAGCGTGATTTCGGTGATGGCGTGGAAGGCGTGGGTGCGCACCATGGTGGCGAGCGGCTTGTTCGCCGTGTCGGCCTCGCGGACGAAATTGGCGTGACGCACCTGTTCCTCGAGCGGAACAGCCAGGAGATAGGGTTCATAATGAAGCTTGAGATAGGCCTTGCGGTCCTTCTGGCTCCAGTCGGACAGCGCCTCGCCGAGCTCTTCCCGCGCATGCGCTGCGCGCTCCTTGCGGGAGACTTCCGAAAAGCCGCCCGAAAGCATCAGTTCGGTCTCGTAATAGAGCGTGCGCAGCAGTTGTCCCTTCCAGCCGTTCCAGACGCCGGGACCAACCGCGCGAATATCGCAGACCGAAAGAATCACCAGCATCTTCAGGCGTTCGAGCGTGCGCACCTTCTCGGCGAAATCCGAGATCGTCTTGCGGTCGTTGAGATCGCGGGTCTGCGCCACCATCGACATCGTCAGGTGCTCGGCAATCAGCCAGGCCACCAGTTCGGTCTGGTGGGCTGAGAGGCCGAGCCGCGGGCACAGCTTGCGGGCCACTCTGGCTCCGGCGACGGAATGATCTTCCGGGCGGCCCTTGGCGATATCGTGCAGGAAAAGCGCCACGTAAAGCACCTCGCGCTCCTCGATCCCCGGCATCAGCTTGGAGGCCAGCGGATGTTCGCGCTCGCCATCGCCCTTGTCGATGTCCGAGAGCACACCCACGGTGCGGATCAGGTGCTCGTCGACGGTGTAATGGTGATACATGTTAAACTGCATCATGGCGACGATCTTGCCGAATTCGGGAATGAAGCGACCCAGCACACCGGCCTCGTTCATGCGCCTGAGCATGATGGCAGGTTGCCGGCGCGAGGTCAGGATCGAGAGAAAAAGCCGGTTTGCCTCTTCGTTTTCGCGCAGTTCGGCATTGATCAGCCTGAGCGAGCGGGTCACCCGCTTGAGCGCGTCCGGGTGGAATTCCAGACCGCGGATATCAGCGAGATGAAACAACCGGATGATGTTGACCGGGTCGCGCTTGAAGGTGTCGGCGTCGGCCAGATTGATCCGGCCCTTGTCCTCGATGAAATCCAGCGTGCCGGGGATCTTGCGCGGCCGGCTGGCAAAGCGGCTGATGACGCCCGTGAGGCCCGGCGCCTGCTTGGCCTGCTGATCCTCAAGACCGGCGCAGAAGATGCGGGTCAGGTCGCCGACATCCTTGGCGACAAGGAAATAGTGCTTCATGAAGCGCTCGACTGCCGAAAGGCCGGGGTGATCCTGGTAACCGAGACCGGAGGCAATGTCGCGCTGGATGTCAAACGACAGCCGCTCCTCGGACTTGCCGGTGAGGAAGTGCATATGGCAGCGCACCGCCCAGAGAAAGTCCTCCGCCTTGACGAACAGGTTGAACTCGCGCTTTGACAATACGCCGAGACCGACAAGCTCGCGTGTGTCGCGGATGTGATAGAAGTATTTGGCGATCCAGAACAGCGTGTTGAGATCACGCAACCCGCCCTTGCCCTCTTTGACATTGGGCTCGACCAGATAGCGGGTGTCGCCGGCCTTGCGGTGACGTTCATCGCGCTCGGCCAGCTTGGCAGCGATGAATTCCGGACCGGTGTTCTCGACGACCTCGTTTTCGAACCGCGCACCAAGATCCCTGAACAGCTCTTTTTCGCCGCACAGAAAGCGGGCCTCGAGAATAGCCGTGCGGATTGTCATGTCGGAACGGGACAGTCGGATACACTCGTCGACATTGCGGGTAGCGTGACCAACCTTCAGCCCCATGTCCCAGAGAATGTAGAGAATCCATTCAACGACCTGTTCGGTCCAGGGCGTGTTCTTGTAGGGCAGCACGAACAGCAGATCGATGTCAGAGCCGGGCGCCAGGGTGCCGCGGCCATAGCCGCCGACGGCAGTGACAGTCATGCGCTCGGATTTCGAGGGGTTTTCCACCCGGTAGACATGGACGCTGGCATAATCATAGAGCGCCGATGTGATTTCATCCTGAAGATAGGAGATCCGCATGGCGCAGGCCGTGCCACCGCCATCGTCAAACAACATCTTGCGCGCCACGTCGCGGCCTTCGGCGTTCACCCGCTTGACCTCCGCCAGCACTGCCATGCGCGCTTCCTGGGTCGCTCCACCATGCTTGGCAGCAATGGCATTGAGCGCCTTGCGCAGTTTAGCCGGATCGACAATCTGTTGGAGATTGAGGTTGTCTTCGGCGGCATCGGGCATAAACGGGATCCTGGGTCACACTCTTCGTCAGGCCCGGGGCACGGGGCCGCGGCTGCTATAACCTGTTTCGCTGCGAAACGACAGCCGGAGCGGGCAAGAGATCCGCATTGCTCCCGGCACGACCGCTCAGGTGGCGATGCGCTCGATGAACCAGTTCGTCAGCCGGGTCCAGACCTCGTCCTTTTCCGCCGCATCCTCGACACCATGTTCAAGGTTCGGGTTGTCATTGACCTCGATGACGAAGACCCCGTCATTGGTCTCCTTGAGATCGACGCCATAAAGACCATCACCGATTGAGCAGGCGGCGCGCAGACCGGTGTCGAGCACCAGCGGCGGCACCTGCGCCAGCGAGAACGATTTGAAGCCGCCTTCCAGCGGCTTGCCGCCGGTGTCGTGCTGGACGATCTGCCAGTGCTTCTTGGCCATCAGGTACTGCACGGCAAACAGCGGCTTGCCGCCGAGAACGCCGATGCGCCAGTCAAAGCTCGTGGGCATGAACTTCTGTGCGATCAGAACTTCCGAATCATGCAGCCAGGCGCTGGCCAGCGCCTTCAACTCCGCCATCGAGGCAACCTTCTTCACGCCCCGGGAAAAGGACGAATCGGGTACTTTCAGGACCATCGGAAAGCCGAGCTGGTCAGCGGCACGCTGGAAATCTTCCGGCCCGATCAGCATCACCGTGTCCGGCACCGGAATGCCGTTAGAGGCCATCAGCTCGTCGAGATAGACCTTGTTGGTGCAGCGGATCATCGACACCGGGTCGTCGATCACCGGCATGCCTTCCTGCTGGGCGCGGCGGGCGAAACGATAGGTATGGTTGGAGATCGAGGTTGTCTCGCGAATGAACAAGGCATCGAAATTGGCCAGCCGCGGCAGATCCTTGCGAGTGATCGGCTCGACCGAGACGCCCATGCGCGCAGCGATCCGCGCCCAGTGCTTGAGACTGTCGATCGAAGATGGCGGCAGTGCCTCGTTGGCATCGACCAGGGTGGCAAAGGAATAGCGTGCCGGCGCCCGCGACTTGGCGTCTTTCCATTGCCGGGCAGTGTAGCGCGCCATGGCCTGGAACAATGTCTCACGGCCCTTCTCGTCGAGCTTGCTGAAGGGCAGCAGAGCGACCTTGGAGATCGAGACCCAGTCTCCCTGCTTCAATGTCAGTTCGAGAACGGGCGCGCGGAACCAGTCAAACAGCAGCCTGCCAAAGCGTTCGAGCCGCGGATCGATACAGGTGCCGAAAAACACCCGCAACCGCGACGGCAAAGGCTCACCCTCGGCCCCGCGGAGGCCCTTGTTGAGCGCGTCTTCCAGTTCGGGGATGGCATTCTCGTAGAGCTTGCGCGCCGACAGGTCGATGATGGTTTCGACTGACGGGATGACCCGCTGCCCGCGAGCCGCAGCCAGCAGCGAAGCATAGTAGCCGCGGCTCTGATAAGCATAGGAGCGCGACAGGTTGATGATGTTAGGCCTGGCGCCGCGAAACATTTCCGGCCGTGCGAGATAATCCCTTGTGGCAAGTACCTTGTGCTTGGTGGCGGCATGATCGAAGCCCGCCAGCGCGGTCGACAAAATGATCCAGTCAGACATGAAGCAAGTTTCCCTTGATAAGCACAGCGGCGCGCAGGCCCGAGCGGCCAAAACGGGCGATCCGGTCAAACACGGCATAGGGCACCGGAATATTGGCGGCGTCCGCGACGGTTTCCCCCACCTCGTCCTCGACCCAGGGATCATGAACGAAAATATGGCGGCCGTCATCACCGTGAGCGAGCACCCAGTGCGGCACCTTCTTGCCCATCATCAGGTAACCGCTGACCAGAATGATGGCGACATGGCCATCTGCCAGCCGGGCGCGGAGCCAGTCGAGATCGAAGGCCTCGTAATGGACCGCCGTGCCTTCGGCGGCGACACGGTTGCGAAAATCGGTCTGGGCCAGTTCCATCACCCGGCGCTTCTCCGGGTCCCGAACGGTTTCGAGGAACAGCATTTCTTCTGTGGAGCACCAGACCTCGGGTTCCAGCCCATGCTCGCGCGCGACCATGGCGAGACCGAATGGCTCGCAGCCGCCCGGGCCTGAAAGCATGAATACGGTGGTCGCCTCACGCCAGAGCCGGATTTCCCACAGCGGATCGAGGAAATTGGGCGAACGGAACCGGGCAAGCGCCATCAGCAGGCAGGCCGAACCGCAGGTGAAATCCGCGGTCTGCTCGTAGAATGGTGTCATCACATCCGGGGCTTCGGGGCCACGCAGCAGCTTTTCAAACCGCAGAGCAGCCATGCCGTCGGCATAATAGTCTGCAACCCGGCCGATGTTGCGGTAGCCGGTGGTCCTGTAGAGCGCGATTGCCGACGCATTGTCCTCGCGCACCTCGAGCCTGAGCAGGATGCGGTCATGATCCATCGCGGCCTTTTCCGCCGCGGCCAGCAGGGCCTTGCCATACCCCTTGCCCGCCTCGCCCTTGGCCACCGCCAGCGAGTAAAGACGGGCCAGCGCAGCACCAGCGCGAAACAGGATCATGGCGTAGCCGCGGATCGCTCCATCCGCCTCTATGACCAGCGTTTCGGCAGTCGGACGGTCTATCAGCGTGCGAAAGGACCGCCGCGAAATCCGGTCGCCCGGAAACACTGCGGTCTCGATCGCATCCAGTGCGTCAATGTCGGAAATGGTGGCAGGGCGTATCCGCGGTGCGGACATGAGACATCCCGGAAAAGCAAGTGATCAAAGCCATTGGCGGCCTGCCCCTGAGGCGCTCGAATCATGGCTGATTTGTGTCGATCTGTCACCGGGTCCGGGCATTATTTCGCAGCAGCCGCCATCGTTGCGAAACGGGTCCGGAGTTGATCCCGATGGCCACACTCCCCACATGCAGCTCTGCCGCCACGCGGGCCGGGCGTGTGCTGTCGCCGCCACGCTCGTCTGGCCGATATCGAAGAGGAATTCATTCATGATCATCGAAGCCGCCAGACTGAGCGGACGAAACCTGGTCTCACCGGCCTCACGTTCGGTCCTGTTCAAATCGCTCGGGCTAACAGTTCTGTTGCTGACGGGCCTCTGGTTCGGCCTGGGCGAAGCGTTTTCCGTCTTTGCCATGCCCTGGCTTGAAAACCTGCTGCCGGGATTGCCCGACTGGGCGGGATGGGCCGGTACGGTGGCAGCAATCATCGCCGGCATCGGCCTGGCGCTGGTGCTGGCGCTGTTCGTGGCGCCGGTGACGGCTGCGATGGCCGGGCTGTTTCTCGATGACATCGCCGAGGTGATCGAGACCCGTGACTATCCCGAGGAGACGCCCGGGCGGGCAATGCCGTTGATGCAGTCGATCCGGCAATCGCTGGGCTTCCTGCTGGTGGTTGGGCTCGGCAACCTGTTCGCGCTGGTGCTGCTGCTTGTCCCGGGCATCAACATCGCGGCGTTCTTCCTGGTCAACGGCTATCTTCTGGGGCGGGAATACTTCGAATTCGCCGCCATGCGGTTCATGAGCCCGGCGGATGCCAAGCGGCTGAGATCGCGCCACTCGACGACGATCTTCTTTGCCGGCCTGATCATCGCCGCCTTTCTCTCGGTGCCGCTTTTCAACCTGCTGACCCCGATGTTCGCTGCGGGCATGATGGTGCATCTGCACAAGATGATTGCGGCAAGGACGCAGGCTCGTCCTCACTGACATGGCACCCGCAAATGGTCCGATCGGCGGACTACCTGTGACAACCGCGCCTAGCCAGGGGCAGCGCGGTTCTTCCGCAGAAGCTGGATAAGAGCAATCGGGATGACGAGCAGAAGGCCAATCGCCGTTGCGGTCAGGTCCGGCGCAACCAGCAGGATGGCAGACAGCACCAGCGCGATGCGTTCATACCAGCGAAGCGGTGCAAACAACCAGTTGGACACAGCCGCTGCCAGGGCCCAGATGCCGAGCACTGCACCGCCGAAGGCGAGGAAGAACGCGGTCCAGGTGAAATTGGCGGTGACAAGAAGCAGCGCCGGCTGGAAGGCGAAGACGAAGGGTACCAGTGCCTTGCCCATCGAAAGCCTGAAAGCCGTGTTGCCTGCATTGAAGGCATTGGCATTGGCGATGCCGGCACCGGCATAGGCTGCCATTGCAACGGGCGGCGTCACATCGGCCAGCACCCCGTAGTAGAAGACGAAGAAATGCGCGACCAGCGGCTCGACGCCGAGGAGGCCGAGGATCGGCGCGGCAACCGCAACCATAATGATGTAGTTCGCGGTCGTCGGAATGCCGCACCCCATCAGGATACAGACGATACCTGTCAGGATGAGGGTGAAGAGCAGTGTCAGCGTTGGAACAGCCATCAGTTCGAAGGGCAGGAAAGCCAGCAGGCTGTGAACCGAGCCGGCCCAGTCCTGGGCAATGCCGGTGACCATGTAGGCGATCTTGAAGCCGACGCCGGTCAGCGTCACCACACCGATGACGACACCGACGAGGGCTGCGGCAGCGGTGACGGAAAGCGACTGCTTGGCGCCGAGGATGAAGCCCTCCCATACACCGTGGAAGGTGCCGCGCAGACCGGCCACGATGCCGCCTGCGCTGACCTGCTGGATCACCATGACGCCGATACAGGCCGTGATCGACCAGAAGGCGGCAGAAAAAGGCGTACGCCCGGACAACAGGATAGCCACCAGAACAATCAGTGGAACGACCGACAGCCAGCCTTCCTTCAGGACCTTGAAGGCATTGGGCAGTTCGGCGGCGGAAAGGCCGCGAAGGCCAAGCCGCCGGGCTTCCAGATGGACCTGCACCAGAACGCCGAAGAAATGCATGAAAGCGGGCACCAGGGCGGCGGTAAGAATGGTGGTCAGCGGCAGGCCCAGATACTCGATCATCAGGAACGCGACGGCTCCCATTACCGGTGGCGTGATCTGCCCGCCGGTCGAGGCCGCGGCTTCAACAGCTGCGGCGAAGTGGCGTGGATAGCCGATACGGATCATGGCGGGAATCGTCAGCGCGCCGGTGGTTACGGTGTTGGCGATCGAGGACCCCGAAATCGAGCCCAGAAGCGCGGATGACAGAACCGACACCTTGGCAGGTCCGCCGGCATAGCGGCCGGCGAGGGCGGAGGCCACGTCGATGAACAGCTGCCCCAGTCCGATCCGGGTTGCCATGACGCCGAACAGCACGAAATGGAACACATAGGTGGCAATGACGCCGAGCGCAGTGCCGTAGATGCCCTGGGATGTCAGATAAAGGTGATTGACGATGTTCGACCAACTCGCCCCCGGGTGCACGAAAATGCCGGGCATCGCCTTGCCGAAATAGGCGTAGGCAATGAACAGAAGCGCGATCACCGGCAGCGGCCAGCCCATGGAGCGGCGCACGGCTTCCAGCAGCACAAAGATCAGCACCGTTCCCATGATCACGTCGATCGGCAAAGGATTGCCGACGCGGAAGGCCAGGTCGCTGTAAATCCACGGAACATACAGAGCCGCGACCAGGCCGGCGATGCCGAGCGCCCAGTCACCAAGCGGCAGGCCGAATGGCCTCAGCGCACCCGGCTCATACTCTTTCTTGCCGAAGGCCGAAAAGCTCAGGAAAACAACAAGCAGCGTGACGCCGAGATGCATGCCGCGATGCACCGTTGCCTGCGGAATGCCGAAGCCTGCTGTGTAGTAGTGATAGCATGAGAGCACGAACAGGACAGTTGCCGTGAGGATGGTCAGAGGCCAGACCAGGACGCGGAAACGAAGCTCCGGATCGTAGGTTTCCTCGATCGCCTGCAATTCATCGGCTGTCAGATGACGGACATCTTCGGTTGCTTCCGGATTTTTCTTGTCCACGCTCATGGTCCCCACCAGGATATTGTCGCTTTAGAAACGGAGGGCCGTGCATCGACTGCACGGCCCTCCGGGGTTCGCGTTGCTTTGCAAAAGCACTGTCAGCCTTACTTGAGAAGCCCGGCTTCCTTGTAGAACTTTTCAGCGCCCGGATGCAGCGGAATGCCGACGCCGTTAAGTGCAGTGTCCGCAGTGATGGCCTTGCCCTTGGCGTGTCCGGCATCGAGCTGCTTGCGGGTGTTGTCGTTCCACAAAGCCTTGGTGATGCCGTAGATCAGGTCTTCCGGCTGATCGGCGCTGGTGACCCATTGCGCGCCAACGGCCAGGGTCTTCACGTCGTCCGCATTGCCTTCATAGGTGCCGCCCGGCACGGTGTCGGCGGCAAAGAAAGAGTATTTCTCGCAGATCGAGGGTGCTTCGTCGCAGGAGATCGGAACCAGCTTGACGTCGTGCTGGCTGGCAAGCTCGGCAATCGCGCCGGCCGGATAGCCGCCAACGAAGAAGAACGCGTCCATGGCATCGTCACGCATGCGGTCTGCGGCCTGGTCCGGCTTCAGGTATTCCGGCGTAATGTCGGCTTCCGACAGGCCGTAGCCTTCGAGAATCACGCGGGCATCGACGAGAGTGCCGGAGCCCGGCTCGTCCAGCGAAACGCGCTTGCCCTTGAGGTCGGCAACGCTGTTGATGCCGGAATCGGCGCTCGCCACGAGGTGGATGCTCTCGGGATAGAGGTTGGCGATGGCGCGCAGCTTCTCAACTGCGGGCTTGCCTTCCCAGATGCCGGTGCCGGTATAGGCCCAGGTCGCGACATCGGACTGAGCAAAACCGGATTCCAGCGTGCCGCCGGCGATCGCGTTGATGTTGGCGACCGATCCGTTGGCCGACAGTGCCGAGGCAACAAGGCCGGGCACGCCGCACGAACCACCTTCTTCGCAGGGGCGCGAACCGGGCGGGTTGGAGATCGCATTGGCGAGCAATCCGCCGATCGGGTAATAGGTGCCGGCAGTGCCGCCGGTGCCGATGCGGAAGAAGGACATGTCCTGCGCAACGGCGCTGGTGGCCAGGCCAAGCGCCAGCACGGTACCAGCGATGAATTTGTAGTGTTTCATGGATAACTCCCTATTTGCTTTTGTAATTTCCCGTCAGCTTATGTGTGTTCGCAAACGCCTGCAAGAGCCACTGTGCCGAGCGGCATTGGTGTACACGGTAAATTGCCCGCTCTGGGTTTTGCCAACGGGAACAACGATGGGCAAGTCTGGATTTAGAGCCGGAACCGTGTCCCGGCGTACTGGCGGAACAACCGGGCTCAGGACCAAAAACAGCGAAGCCCCGGCGGGTGTCGCGGGCTGATGACCTGATTCGGAGGTGCTTCCGGACCAATAATCACATGGCGACAAATGCTGGACGCTGTTCGACTTCAGACAATCTGCGTAGGCAGTTCGACCAGGGGTGCTGCCACATCGACGGTCTTTTCGGGTGACTTGCAGATGTCGGCGATGACGCAGCGTTCGCATTCGGGCTTTCGCGCCTTGCAGCAGTAGCGGCCATGGAGAATCAGCCAGTGGTGGGCGTGAAAGAGATAATCTTCCGGGATAATTCTGAGAAAGGCCGCTTCAACCTCATCGGGCGTCTTGCCGGGCGCGATCTTCAGCCGGTTTCCGATGCGGAAGACATGAGTGTCGACGGCCAACGTCGGCACGCCGAAGGCCATCGACATGACCACGTTGGCGGTCTTGCGGCCTACACCGGGCAGCGTGACCAGTTCCTTCTCCGTTTGCGGGACCTCGCCGCCGAATTCATCGACCAGCTTCTGGCTCAGCGCAATCACGTTTTTTGCCTTGTTGCGATAAAGACCGATGGTCTTGATGTAGTCGCGGACCCGGTCCTCGCCGAGCGCCAGCATCTTCTCCGGCGTATCGGCGACGGCAAAAAGCGCCCGCGTCGCCTTGTTGACGCCGGCATCGGTGGCTTGTGCCGACAGCGCCACCGCAACCACCAGGGTGAACGGGTTGACGTGCTCGAGCTCGCCCTTGGGCTCGGGCCGCTGGACCGAGAAACGGCGGAAGATCTCGCGGATCTCTTCGGGGGTATAGGGGATCTTGCGGCTGCGCGACGCAGGTTTCTTCCGGGCCGCGGGTTTGGCTCGCGCCGGCTTCCCGGCTGCTGCACTTGCAACAAGCGACATTTTGGCAGGTTTCTGGCTCTTGGGCTTTTCCATTCCTCCCCTATAATCGGGCAGGCGGGGATATGGCAAACACCTGCTGGAAGCGAGAGCAAGAATGAACGACGAACCGTTGTTTGAAGCTGTTCTGAGCCCCTACCGTTCGCTGGGGCGGGTAGGCTTCGTGGTGCTGATGGGTGTCACCACCCTGATAACCGTCATTCACATGGCAATCTTCGCCCGGGTCGGCGCGTGGCCGGTATTTGCGTTTTTCGGGCTCGACCTGGCGCTTTTGTTCGGTGCTTTCTGGCTCAGCTACCGCTCCGCGCGGGCGCGCGAGTTCATCCGCATGTCACGCACGGATCTTTCCATTCGCAAGGTTGCACCTTCCGGGCGTTCGGAAGATCACCAGTTCAATCCGTTCTGGACCCGGTTCAACATTGCCCGGCACGAGGAAATCGGTATCACCGGCATGCGCGTTTCGAGCCGTGGCCAGCAGACGGAGGTGGGCGCGTTTCTCAACCCTGAGGACAAGGAAAGCTTTGCCACCGCGTTCCAGCGGGCGCTTGCGACTGTCAAACGCTAGGGCGTTTTGTCGGGCGGCGTATTTCGGGTGGCGGCGCCTGGCGGCACGTGGTTGAGTGCGGCCATCTAATGAAGCGCAGCAGCTAAGCGGGACACCGCGCGGGGCTGCAGGGAGCCAGACCATGAATGTGACTGCACAGCTTGACCGTGACATCACGCCGCATGGCGATGATTACGATCTTGTCCGCAAGACCATTGAACGGATCTCGCTCGATTACCGGGCCCAGCCGTCGCTGGAAGAGATCGCGTCGGATATCGGCGTGGCGCCGGGGCGCCTGCAAAAGACTTTCAGCCGCTGGGCCGGACTGACACCGAAAGCGTTCCTGCAGGCGGTGACGCTGGATCACGCCCGCCGGCTGCTCGGTCATGAAGGCCTGCCGTTGCTTGATGCCAGCTATGAATTGGGGCTTTCGGGGCCGGGGCGGTTGCATGATCTTTTCGTCACCCACGAGGCGATGAGCCCCGGCGACTTCAAAAGCGGCGGGGCCGGGCTCGAGATCAGCTACGGCTTTCATCTCTCCCCGTTCGGCATCGCCGTAGTGATGGCGACGGAGCGTGGATTATGCGGGCTGGCCTTTGCCGATCCGGGCCAGGAAGCCGCCGCACTGGAAGACATGACCAGGCGCTGGCCCGGCGCCCGGGTAACACAGGATCAAGAGGCAACCGCATCCTATGTCGGCCGTGTGTTCTCACCCGAGCTATGGCGCGCCGACAGGCCCTTGCGCATTGTCCTGATCGGCACCGACTTTCAGGTGAAGGTGTGGGAGGCGCTTTTGCGCATTCCGCTGGGTACTGCGAAGACCTATTCCGATGTCGCAACGGAGATCGGCAAACCATCCGCCTCACGCGCCGTTGGCGCAGCCGTTGGACGCAACCCGATCTCGTTTGTGGTGCCGTGCCATCGGGCTCTGGGCAAGTCCGGCGCACTCACCGGCTACCACTGGGGGATCACCCGCAAGCGGGCGATGCTCGGCTGGGAGACGGGGTGTGTGCAGTCGGGTGGGGCTTAAGCGCGAAAAAAGGGGCGGTAGACCCCTTTGTCACCGGGTGACTGAAGAGCGAGCCACGGGTTTCGCCTTACCTCCGCCCCCCCGCAAGGGGGAGACCGGAGGCTTTCAGCTTAACCAGAGGCTCAGTGCGCCTTTGACATATCGCCCAGCACTTCTTTCGAAGCGACAGTGGAATCGGCGTTGAGCTTGTAGACCATGGGCACGCCGGTGGCGAGGTTGAGCTTGACAATCTCCTCGCGCGACATGCCGTCGAGGATCATCACCAGCGATCTGAGTGAGTTCCCATGGGCTGCCACCAGAACGGTCTCGCCACGCAACACGCGAGGCAGGATCTCGGTCATATAATAGGGCCAGACGCGCGCACCGGTGTCCTTCAGGCTTTCGCCGCCCGGAGGCGGTACGTCGTAGGACCGGCGCCAGATGTGGACCTGCTCCTCGCCCCACTTCTCGCGCGCGTCGTCCTTGTTGAGGCCGGCCAGGTCGCCGTAGTCACGCTCGTTGAGCGCCTCGTCACGGATGACCTCGAGACCGGTCTGACCGATGCCCTGCATGATGAGATCCAGCGTGCGCTGCGCGCGGATCAGGTTGGAGGTAAAGGCGATATCGAATTTGAGGCCCGTGCCCTTCAGCGCCTCGGCGCCGGTCTTGGCTTCCTCGACGCCGAGCTCGGTGAGATCAGGATCCTTCCACCCCGTAAACAGGTTTTTCAGATTCCATTCGCTTTGGCCGTGGCGGACAAGGACGAGCGTTCCGGACATGATGAATTCCCCTTTTCAAGCAGGTTGGAGTCAGGCGATTAATATCAATGGTCTGCGAGGCCGAGCACATCGAGCATGGAATAGTATCCCGGTTTCTGAGCCCGCGCCCAGAGAGCTGCGCGAACGGCGCCGCGGGCGAAGATCGAGCGGTCGATGGCCCGGTGGGTCAGTTCAACGGTCTCGCCCTCGCCGGCCAGCAGGACTGAATGTTCTCCGATCACCGATCCGCCGCGCAGTGTGGCAAAACCGATTGTGCCCGGCTCGCGCGGTCCGGTGTGGCCGTCGCGGATCCGGACGGAATGCTGGCCGAGACCTATTTCACGACCCTCGGCTGCGGCCTCGCCCAGCAGCAGCGCCGTGCCCGATGGCGCGTCGACCTTGTGGCGGTGGTGCATTTCAAGCACCTCGATGTCCCAATCGCTCGCCTCGAGCGCCTTGGCGGCCTGGCGCACCAGCACCGACAGAAGATTGACGCCAAGGCTCATATTGCCCGACTTGACGATGCGGGCATGGCGCGAGGCGGCATGCAGCCTGGCCTCGTGGCTTTCATCCATGCCTGTGGTGCCGATGACGTGGACGATGCGGGCCTGGGCGGCGAGTTCGGCAAAACCCAACGTCGCTGCGGGTGCCGTGAAATCGAGCACGCCTTCGGCCTGGGCGAAGACCGGAAGCGCGTCATCGGTGACGATGACACCATTGCTGCCCAGCCCCGCCAGTTCGCCAGCATCCTTGCCGAGCGCGTCCGAGCCGGGACGTTCAATGGCCCCGGTCAAATGCACGCCTTCGATGTCGGCGATGGTGCGGATCAGGGCCTGGCCCATGCGGCCGGCGGCACCGACAACGATCAGGCCCATGCTTCCGGTTGGTGTGGTCATGGCTTGGTTCCTTTCGTGTCGGCTGCTGTCTCATGGGCGGTGCCCAGGCCGGACTCTGCCGGGGCGGTGTCGCTTCCGGCCTCGCTGTAGGCCTGGAGCCGCGCATAGAGCCCGTCCCTGTTGGCGCTGAGATCCGCATGGCTTCCAACCTCAACCACCTGGCCTGCCTGCATGACGACAATACGGTCAGCACGGGCAATGGTCGACAGCCGGTGGGCAATCACCAGCACGGTCCGGTTTTGCATGGCGCGTTCGAGCGCCTTCTGCACGGCGGCTTCGGATTCGTTGTCGAGCGCGGAGGTGGCCTCGTCAAGAAGCAGGATCGGTGCATTGCGTACCAGTGCCCGGGCAATCGAGATGCGCTGGCGCTGGCCGCCGGAGAGGTTGACGCCGTTCTCGCCAAGCATGGTGTCATAGCCTTGCGGCTGGGCCAGAATGAACTCGTGCGCATTGGCGAGTTTCGCCGCCTCCTCGATTGCGGCATCGGTTGCTTCGGGCCGGGCATAGCGCAGATTCTCACGGATCGAGCCTTCGAACAGCCACGGCTGCTGCGAGACATAGGCAATCTGTTGGCGCAGGGAGGACTTGGTGACCGATGCAATGTCAGTGCCGTCGATCAGCACCTGACCCGTGACCGGATCATGAAACCGTGGCACCAGCGAAATCAGTGTCGACTTGCCGGCACCCGACGGGCCGACAATGGCCGTGGTCTTGCCGGCTTCGGCGGTAAAGCTCACACCATCGAGCACGATCTCGCCTTCCCCGTAGCCGAAGCCGACATTGCGGAACGCGATCTCGCCGCCACGCACTTCAATGGCGACAGCGTCGGGCTGGTCGCCCTGCGTCGGCTCCTCGTCAAGAATCTCGTAGATCATGCGGGCATTGACGACCGCACGCTCGAGATTGATCTGCAGCCGGGCCAGGCGCCGGGCCGGATCATAGGCGAGCAGCAGCGCGGTGATGAAGGCAAAGAAGGCGCCGGGCAGAACATCGCCATAGATCGACCGGAAAGCCGCGTAGGCGATAACGCCGGAAATGGCGATGCCGGCCACGGTCTCGGTCAGCGGCGAGGTACGCTCGGTCAACCGGGCGATGCGATTGGACCGGCCCTCGGCCGCCTTGATCAGCTTCGCCGTGCGGCGGCTGATCTGCTCTTCCATCGTAAACGCCTTGACGATGGTGATTCCCTGCACCGTCTCCTGCATGGCGGACAGCACCCGGCTGTTGAGATCGATCGATTCGCGGGTGGCGCTCCTGAGCCGTTTAGAAATATAGCGCAGGGCGAGGAGCACCGGTGGCGCGACAACGAACACGATCAGGCTGAGCACGGGATCCTTGGTCACCATGACCACGATCAGGGCTATCAGCGTCAGCAGGTCGCGGGCAAACGAGGTGATGGTCAGGTTCATGACATCGCGGATGCCGGCGACATTCTGCGAAATCTGGGCCGCGATCTGGGCCGAGCGTGTGTCGCCGAAGAAGCTGACGCCGAGGCTCATCAGATGATCGATCAGGCGTTGCTGATAGCGCGCGACGAGATTGTTGCCGACCTGCGCCAGCGCCACCGCCTGGCCGTAGGATGCGGCACCGCGGATCACGAATGCGGCCAGAACCGAGCCGCAGATGAGCCAGATCACATCGGCATTCTTCTTGGCGAAGGCCTCGTTTATGACGGCTTCCATGATCCAGGCCATGAAGGCCGTCGAAGCCGCAACCAGCGCCAGGCAGACGGCGGCGAATACATAGGTCTTGACGTAGTCGCGGCCGTTCTCACGGATGATCCGGCGGATCACCATCGTCAGCGATCCCACATCCTGTTTGATGTTCCTGCCGCGCTTCACGTCTCATCTTCCTGTCAGGCATTCCACGCGAACGCCCTCATACAATCAGCCGGGAATGTCCCCGCACCGTTCATGGCGGCTCTATAACGGGTTGTATCGGGTTTGCCTATGCTTTCCAGCGACGGCCTTCGGTCGCGACGCCGAAACGGACCGGGGTGCGGGCATAGGCCGCAAGGCCCGACAACGCTGCCAGCGGATGGGTGATGACGAATGTCGGGATGGTCTTGAGGATCTGTGAATGCGGCGCCTTGTCTTCGAAAGCCTCGCGAAAGCGCGGCTGATTGAGCGCCGGCAGGATCTTCTGGACGATGCCACCGGCCAGATAGACGCCGCCCCGCGCCATGAAGACCAGCGCCAGGTCACCGGCGACCCGGCCGAGATAGGTGACGAACAGCTCGATTGTCTCGACTGCTGCGGGATCGGAACCGTCGGCCCAGTGCGCCGTGACTTCGGCGGGCGTTTTGGCTGCGGGCTTGACGCCATTGGCCTTGCAGACGGCGCGGTAGATATTCATCATGCCGCGACCACACAGCAATTGCTCGGCGGACACCCGGCCCTCTATGGTTTCATAAAGTGGAAACAGCTCGTAATCGCGCTTGCTGCGCGGGCCCATGTCGACATGGCCGCCTTCTCCGGGCACCGGGAACCAAGTGTGGCGCGCATGCACCAGGCCCGAGACGCCGAGGCCGGTGCCCGGGCCGACCACCACGCGCGAGGTGGAGGGACGGATTTCGCCACCGCCAACTTTCTTCAGATATTCCTGACCGAGCGATGCCGCAGCCAGCCCCTGGGCCTCGAAATCATTGATCACCACCACATTCTCGAACCCGAGATCACTGATCATGACTTTCGGCCGGATCACCCAGTCGCAGTTGGTCAGATCGATCTCATCGCCCTTTATCGGGCCTGCCACCGCCAGGATCGCCGATCGCGGTTGCAACGAAGTCTTGTCGAGCACGCCGGTCTGGATCGCCTCATCGATGGTGGAAAAATCGGCTGTCGCGAGGATCGGGAATTCCTTCGGCTCGGCATAGGCATCGGACAGGATGGCAAAACGGGCATTGGTGCCGCCGATGTCGCCGATCAGAACCGGGAACGCGATTGTGTGGTCGATTTCGTAGGATGTAGGCATGCTCTGTTCCCGTCGGCCTGATAGGGTTGCGGTGCGGCCCAAGAGGCGGCACCGGATCAATTGAACTGACTAGCCAAGCGCTTTGAGCAAGGTGTCAGCCGTGGCACGGTTAAGCGCCATCGGAATATCATAGACGATGGCAAGCCGCATCAGCGCTTTCACATCGACATCATGCGGCATTGCCGTCAGCGGATCGACGAAAAAGATCACCAGGCTGACATCGCCGGTCGCAATCAACGCGCCGATCTGCTGATCACCGCCGAGCGGCCCGCTTTTTAACCGCTGTATCTGCAGCTCCGGACAGGCATCGGCAATCCGGCCACCGGTGGTGCCGGTCGCCACGATCGGAAACCGGGCCAGCGCCTTCTGGTGCGACCGGGCGAAATCAGCCAGATCATCCTTTTTCTGATCATGCGCGATCAGGGCGATGGCTTTGTGAACACTCATGGCGGCTCATCATCCGAAGACCCCTTGTCCAGAGGACGGATCCTTCATTTCAATCGATTTATAGCTTTCTATAGCTTGTCCTCAGCGCAAACAAAAGCCGTTGCCTCTGCGAATTTTCGATGCCGCGATTTACTGGGACCATCTACCTTGCAGGTCGGGGCACCGGAAGCGGGATGCGCCCGGGCAGGGGCAGTGCGGCAAGGCCCGAAACACTGGCGGCATTGGCGTTGGCGCGAGCAATGCGGGCAATCGGGTCTGCGCCCAGGGTCACCTCGGCCTCGGAGGCGGGTCCGGGCGCCATTGCCACCAGCGAGCAGGCCGACGGAAGATCGGAGAGCTGAATCTCACGCTTCTCGGGCTTGGGCCTGGTGTCCTTCTTGGGTTTGGCCGGAGCCCAGGGCTCATCGGTGAACCACCAGGCGAGGGACTTGTCGCAGCCCGGGCCTGGCGGCGGCGGGTTCTGTGATTTGCAGCCGCTGGCGCCGGGCGGGCACTTGATGCGAATGTGGAAATGATAGTGATGGCCGTAATAGGGCCTGATCTTGCTCATGGCAGCACGATCCCCGTCCCAGCTGTCGCAAAGCTTCTTCTTGATGCCGGGATGAACGAAAATCCGTTCGACTTCCGGGTAGCTGGCGGCCCGCATCAACAAGCGGCCATGGGCGGGTGTCCAGACGCGGTCGTCGACATAAAGCGAGTTCCTCTTCAACATCGAGGTGGCGGAGAGATTTTCGCGCTCCGCGGCAGACAGGGTGCGGTCCGGCATCGGGGTGAGCCAGATATCGGCATCGAGACCGATCTGGTGCGAGGCATGGCCAGAGAGCATTGGGCCACCGCGCGGCTGCGCGATATCGCCGACCAGCAGCCCGGGCCAGCCGTCATGAGCTGCCGCCTCGCGCGAGAGCCGCTCCACCAGCGCGATCAGATCGGGATGCCCCCAGCGGCGGTTGCGTGACAGCCGCATCGCCTGCCAGGTCGGCCCGTCGGCAGGAATGGCGATGCCGCCGGCCAGACAGCCCTTGGAATAGAATCCGATGGCGCGGGCCGGCAGGACAGCCGGCAGCTTCGCGGCGCCAAAGACCTGCTTGGCGGGCTGATCAGCCGCAGCCGGGGACACGCCTCCGGCAATGAGCAAGGCTGTGACCAATGCAGCCCGGACAGCTTGACGTATTGCAACAACAAGGCGGCTATCGGTGGTCACGGGCTCGGTCTCCAGGCTCACGGGCGAGGCAGGCAGGCAAATCACCTGTCCCAGACTAGAACATCCTGAGCCCGGACGGAATCGCCTGCAGTGAATATACCCGGGTCGCGTCACCGCACCAATTTTTCACCGGACAAGGATACTGCGAAGCCGAGTGCGGCCACGGTCAGGGCTTGACCCGATAGAGCTGCAACGGCAGGGCCTGCGTGCCGGGAACCGGCTCAAGCCACGCCGGAATGCGCCCCTGACCCAGCTGGGCGTAGAGCCCATCGGGGGCAACCCGGGTGATGCTTGCGACCTGCGGATCCGTCTTGCAGAATGCCACGAGGGTGACACCGGCACCGCGCAGGAACTTGACCGCATCCTTCGGGACGGCCATCGCCGCATGCAGCTCGGTGAGCATGCCACCCTGATTGCGGTGATAAGGCGCGGACAACACCCGGTGGGCGGTAAAGCGCAGGATATGGGCACCCATGTTGGATGGCGAGGCCACAACACCGGCGGGCTCAGCCGCCAAGGCCCGCAGGGCGGCGGCCCCGGTGCAGGCGTTCTCCTCCAGCACGGGAAGGCTTCCGACCTCTTCGCCGGTCACCGTGTTGACGGCCATCGAGAGGAGCGCGCCCGACAGCGCCCAGACGAAGGGCACCGCTGCCAGTGCGGTCCCGGCAAACATCAGGCCCTTACGCAGGTTCTTCTGATCGGCATTGGCGCGGACGCGCATTTCGGCGACCAGGGCCGCCATCGGAATGGCGGAGAGCAGGTTGGCAAACACTGCGCCGCGCACCTGTACCAGCGCGATGGCCCAGGAGACCGCCAGCAATGCCAGAAGCACGCCATAGGCCTGGACGTCGCGGCGCTGACAGATGCGGCGTACGCAGAGCATCATGGCCAGAACCGGCACCAGGTAGAACCCGGCGAGAGACCAGGGCTCGGTAATGGCTTGCGCGAAAACCGACTGGGCTTCGGTCACGCTGCTGAGCCACATGCTGACCAGCAGGGGGTCAAGCGTTGCAAGCGGATTCCCGAGGCATTGCGGCGCAATCAACAACGCAGCGCCGAGGGTGACCGTCCCGGCAAGACCGAGCGCCGTCAGCCGCCATGCAAAATACCGCTCGGAAGTTGCCGACACGGCAAGGAAGAAGCTGCCCGCGCCGATCACTCCGAGAGAATAGAACCCGGTCGACAGCGCATCGCAGGCGACCTCACCATAGCGCGCGGGTGGAACGGTGAGAAAGAACACAGCGCTCAGGGCTGCAGCCATGGCAAGGGCAAAGACCGAGGCCGCGGCTTTCATGTCTCTGCCGATCCAGAGCCACTGGATCGCGACAATAAGGGCTGCGACGAGGATGTGTGGCGTGGTTTCGGCACCGATGGCGATGGCCAGGGCAGCGGCCCCACCGGCGATCGCATGGGCGAGCGGCGGACGTCCCGGCAGCATCAGACAGGCCGCGATGGTGGCAATCAGCCCCAGCTGGACATTGTGGTGGTCGATCGAACCGGGCTGGAAACGGTTGCCGCCAAGCACGAACAGGAAAGCAAGGGCAAGTGCGATCAGGCGGCCGGGCTGGCCGGCCAGAACGTTGCCACCCAGCGCCAGGGCATAGAAAATTGGCAAAGTGGTCAGCAGCGGCCAGACGAACAGGGCCGAGGCTTCCGCCATGACCGGGCCCATGAACAGCGAGAACAGCATCACCAGATTGGCGATCGGAAGGTCGATCAAACGCGACCAGTGCATCAGGGTGCCGCCTTCGAGCCCCAGCCGGTACTGCGTCAGGTCAAACCAGCCCTGGCCTGAGAGCAGGTCGCGTACCTGGACCAGCCGCATCACATCATCATTGTCGGCTCCGACATAGTCGACATAGGTGGCGAAATGCATCCCCGCCGAGGCAATGATGAAGACGACGAAAGTCAGAAGCACGGGCCTGTGCAACGGCGCAAACGGCGAGATGCGGGTACGGTCGCGACTGCCGGTATCTGCAATTCCGGTCCCGCTTTCGGCAGGGCTGGTCTCGGTCACAGGCAACTCCAACGCATAGATTTCTCCCGGTCATTCAACCTAGCCTTAACCTTCTCAAGAAATAGTAAAGCCACGGGCGTGACTGGCCCTCAGCTAACGGGGAACTCCGATGACGGACGGTTTGCTTGATGGCCTGGATATCGCGGTGCTGCTGCCTTGCTACAACGAGGCCGCAACCATCGGCGACGTCGTTGCGGGTTTCCGCGCAGCGCTCCCGAGTGCACGGATCTATGTCTACGACAACAATTCGAAGGACCAGACGGCGCTGCGTGCGGCACTGGCCGGAGCAATCGTCGTGCGCGAACCACGCCAGGGCAAAGGCCACGTGGTCCGGCGGATGTTTTCCGACATCGAGGCCGATATCTACCTGATGGCCGACGGCGACGGCACCTATGCGCCCGAAGACGGGCCGGAGCTGATCCGCACCCTGCTGACCGAGCGCTGCGACATGGTGGTGGGTACGCGCCGCGGCGTAACAGATGATGCGGGCCGGCGCGGCCATGCCTTCGGCAACTCGATCTTCAACACGCTCTACCAGTCCATTTTCGGAAAAGATTTCACTGACATCTTTTCGGGCTACCGGGCCTTCTCGCGCCGCTTTGCCAAGAGCTTTCCGGCCGTCTCGGGCGGTTTCGAGATCGAAACGGAGATGAGCGTGCATGCCTCGGTGCTGAAGCTGCCGGTGACCGAGCTGGCGCTCGATTACGGGCGCAGGCCGGAAGGCTCGCACTCGAAACTGTCGACCTTCAAGGATGGCGCGAAGATCCTATGGATGTTCGCGATGCTGATGAAGGAAACCCGGCCGTTCACATTCTTCTGCTATCTCAGCGGCATTACCGCCGGTATCTCGATGATGTTCATGACGCCGGTGCTCAGCGAGTACTTCGCCACAGGCCTGGTGACGCGGATGCCGACATGGGTGCTGGCCATGGCGCTCATGATGATGGCGCTGATGATCTTCTCGGCCGGTGTGATACTCGATTCCGTGGCCCGCGGACGGGCCGAACAGAAGCATTTCCACTACATGTCGATCGCCCCCACCCGGGTCGACCTGAGCCCCGCTGCCGGGCGCAACGAAACAGCGCCGGCCCCGGCGGAAGCCCTGGCAGTCAGACGTGAGAAACCCAAGCTGGCTTCCTGAGGCCGGGCCTGGTTCTGCGCCTGAAACGCGCCGCACAACCGAACCGGGGCACGGCGCTGTCCTGTGTCAGACTGTTTCCCAGCCATCATGTTTTGCGGCGCGATAGACGGCGTCGATGAATTTCTGGTTGAGTGCCGACTGCTCGAGCGAGAACACCTCGTCATCGCTGCCCCCGACCTTGCGGGCAAAAGCCTCGGCCTGCAGCCGGTACTGGCGCACGCCGCCAAAGCGGAAGGTGGTGGCCTCATGGTGCCCGCGCCGCTCAAGGATGACGGTCGGGTGGCCGTATTCACCCGAATTGAACGGCGCGGTGACCTCGATGTAACCATCTTCGCCATGGAAGACCATGAGCTGGCGCGCCGCCATCTGGGTCGAGCAATAGAAGCTCATCTCGAACTCGCCGAAATCCGCTCTCAGGCTGGCATAGCGGTCGGTGCCGAAATCCGGGTCCATTTCGACGGTCGACTGAACCCTGAGCGGTTCCTTTCCGGTCGAAAACCGGGTGGTGACCGTGGGATAGACGCCGATATCGGGCAGACCGCCGCCGCCGAGCGAAGCGTTGTTGCGCATGTTGGACGGGTCGGTGTTGTAATAGCTGAAGGCGCCCTGGACCTGGCGCAGACGGCCGATGGCGCCCTCACGGATCAGCGCCCGGACCTTGTGCCACTGCGGATGGTAGGTCACCATGAAGGCCTCGCTGACCAACACATTGTTGGCGTCACGGGCAGCGATCAGCGGTGCGATCTCGCTGGCATGCAGCGAGATCGGCTTCTCGCACAGAACATGCTTGCCGGCCTCGGCCGCCTTGATCGACCATTCGATGTGTTGCGACGTCGGCAGGGGAATGTAGATCCCGTCAACCTCATCGGAAGCCAGAAGCTCTTCATAGGAGGCGTAAGCCAGCGGTATGCCGAAGCGGTCGGCCACCGCGCGCGCCCGGGCATGATCGCGGCTGGCGATGGCCGTGACGACGCCATTCTCGGAATCCTGAAATTGCGGGATCACATGATCACGGCCGATCTTGGCCGTGGATAAAATTCCCCATCGAAACATGACTTGCTCCCACAACAGCTATTGCGGCGCCGGCACGCGGCGCCCTTAATCCGCCTGCATTCAAGCCTGCTCCGGGCGGGGCCTGTCAACAGCCGGGTTGCATTCGCCCACCGATTGGATGAATAAGGGACCAAAGACACCCCGGCGCCAAGCCGGCCTGCACAATCGGGCACCCTGCCCCGGAGCCCAAAGGACGGTCTTGCGCGGGTTGACCCTTGCAGGATTGTAAGCAAGGACTTGCACCCCTCAAGTCGGATCCTGACTGCCAACCGAAAGCCGAAACCCGCTTCATGAAAAAACTCACATTCTTCCTGTTTGCGGGCGCCATCGGGTTCGTGGTCGACATGGGGATGCTCTGGCTGCTGATCGAATTCCGGATGCTTGATCCATTCAGCGCCCGGGCCCCGGCCATCGGCGCAGCACTTTTTTGCACCTACATGATCAACCGCACCTTCACTTTCGGCGCCTCGCACCGGAAAGTGGCGGTCGAAGGCGTGCGCTACGGCAGCGTCGGCCTGATTTCGACACTGATCAACTATTGCGTCTATTCGGGCCTGCTTTTAACTCTGCCCGGCCTGTCGCCCTATATAGCGCTGATCTTGGGATCCGGCTCGGCCACTTCGTTTGCTTATCTCGGCTATTCCCGCTTCGTCTTCGGGCGCGGACCGGATCTGTAAGCTCACCGGTCCTGGCCGAGGTCAACCGCTCGAGGCCGCCCGCTCTCGGATTTGGGCAAGTGTCCAGTCGACCAGCAATTCGCCGTCCTGCCAGACCGGTTGCAGAAGATTCTCGCGCTCGCCGATATCCTTGAGCGGCATTGCCACCAGCTTGCCGTTTTCGCGTATCACCGCCTGGCGGTAGCGTTTGGACGCCTTGCCGGGATCGGTTTTCGGGTTCTTGTTGATGCCATGCCACTGGCCGTCACCATCCTGCCGGGCATTGGCCTTCATGGCGAAACGCAGCGTGTCGCGGTTGACTTTCTGCAGGAGGCCGGCGCCCATGCCGAAGGCGATGTTCTCCGCCGACCAGCCCTTGTCCTCGAGCCTGCCGAGGATCAGCCTTATGGTTTCAGGCGTGACGCCGTCGCCCTGGATCACCCGCACGGCCGGATTGAGCACCCTGTAACCCTTGTTGTTGATGGTGAAGCCGAAGATTTCGCCCAGCATCTGCACGGTATCAACGGGCACCCGGGTGGCGTCACCGGAATCGGGACGCACCACCAGCGTGCCGCCCGAGGCCTCGACCTCGGCCTTGAGTTCCTCGCCCCAGATGGTCTTGACCGCGCGGTAGAGATCGTAGGAATCCGAGACCACTGCGACCAGCTTGCCGGGACCGGCGAACTGGGTGAGCATGTTGCGGTAGGCTTCGGTCTCGCGGTCTTCGCCCCAGCTGGTCATGGTCGAATGCTCGGCAGCGGGGATGGAGAAGCCGGCCATGTCCTCATGATAGAACCGACGGGCGTAAACCAGTGCGCTGACGGTGTCGGTGCCCATGAAGCTCACCAGATGGGCGACGCCGCCAATGCCCGCCTGTTCGAGAGAGGTGGCACCGCGGGCGCCGAAATCATGCAGGCGGAACGGCAGGACTTCACCCGGCGCGTCGCAGGTGCGCTCGAGCGAGGCTGAGATGATCTGACGCGCGCCGTGAGAGACAGTCGCGACCGTCGACGGATACCAGACGGCACGCAGAAGCGCCGTTTCGATGAAGGTCGGCAGCCAGAAGAAATCTGGATCGGTGTTCCTCACCTGCACCAGCGGCGTGCCGGCAGGCGCGACCATGCCTTCCGGCAGCGCCTCGATCAGCAACGGGAAATGACCATTGTGGCGGGTGACGATCTTCTCGAAACCCTCACGGTGAAACGGCAGGCCGTGGGCGGTGATCATCGCTTCCGCCTCGTCGACATCGGCCATGGTGATCTGGCGCGCGAGATAGTCCTTCAAAAACATCTGCAGTCCGAAGAACAGCACCTGTTCATGCTTGCCACCGGGCCGCGCCTCGATATAGGCCGAGATCGCCTGGGTTTCGGGCGGATACTGCGCGAAATGCGAGTATTTGTAGCTGTCAGAATTCAGGATCAGGTTCATGGTGGCCATTTCTCATGCGAGTTCGGTTCGCTTATAGACCGCCGGATTGCGGTTCGCCTACCTCGCGGATAAAATTTCCTGGAACGGTCTGGGCAATGACCAGATCAGTACGACCGTGCCCGAATTTTCATCTGATGGGCTTGCCATTTTCCTGGACCAGCGTTATTCAGCATGTGTAACGTTATTACATGACGCCTTCATCAGAAGTGAATTTTCCTCCAAAGTTCGGGGTTCAGACATGAAAAACACATCTATTTCCGGTTTTACCAGGGCTCTCGGGCTCGGCTGCGCAATGCTGCTTACAACAAGCTTGCTGGCAGACGACACAGCTGCACAAGCTGCATCCGACAATAAACATGACCACGCGCATGGGTCCGAGAAGAGCGACGATATCTATCGTGGGTATTTTGAAGACAGCCAGATCAAGGCCCGGACGCTTGCTGACTGGGAGGGCGAGTGGCAGTCGGTTTACCCCTATCTCGTCGACGGCACCCTCGACCCGGTCATGGCCCACAAGGCCGAGAACGGCGACAAGACTGTCGAGGAATACCGCACCTATTACGACACCGGCTACAAGACCGACGTCGAGCGTATCGACATCAAGGGCGATATTCTGACGTTTTACCGGAACGGCAATCCCGCCCAGGCGCATTATGCCTCCGACGGGTACGAGATCCTGACCTACAAGAAGGGCAATCGGGGCGTCCGTTACATCTTCAAGAAGACCACCGGCGACGACGAAGCGCCGATGTTCATCCAGTTCAGCGACCATGCCATCGCGCCCAACAAGGCTGATCATTACCACCTCTATTTCGGCGACGACCGCGTCGCCCTGCTGAACGAACTCAGCAACTGGCCGACCTATTACCCGTCAGACATGACGGGCGACGATATCCTCGCGGAAATGCTGGCGCATTGATTGCCTTAGACAAGCAAGCAATCTGATGAAACAAAGTCGGCGCTCCTTTTACCCAGGAGCGCCGATTTAATTTTGCGCGGATGAGCCTCACCCCGAAACCGGAGTGGTAGACCGCTCATCCCCTGAGTACGCCGCCCGCCGACTTCTCGACATTGGCGATGACGGATTTGGCCAGCTTGTCGAGGTCTTCCTCGGTGAGCGTCCGGTCGCGCGGCTGGATGGTGAGCTCGATGGCGACCGATTTCTTGCCTTCGCCCAGCGACGGGCCTTCGAACAGGTCAAAGACATTGACACTGGTGACCAGCTGCTTGTCAGCGCCCTGGGCCGCACGGATCAGCGTGGCCGCCGGCACGGTGCTGTCGACGACGAAGGCGAAGTCGCGGCGCAGCGCCTGGAAGGCCGAAAGCTCGAGCACAGGCTTGGTACGGGTGGGTTTGCGCTTGGGCTCGGGGATCCTGTCGATGAACACTTCGAAACCGCAGAGCGGGCCGGAAACATCGAGCGCATCGAGCGTGTTGGGGTGAAACTCGCCGAAATGGCCCAGCACCACCTTCGGGCCGAGCTTGATCAGACCGGAACGGCCGGGGTGATACCAGTCCGGCCCGCCCTGCTCGAACTGGACATTTGCCATCGGCAAGCCGCAGGCTTCCAGCGCCGCCAGCGCATCGGCCTTGGCATCGAAGACGCCGACCGGCTTGGCCGCACCATCCCAGTGACGGCCCGAGCCTGCCAGACCGGCCGTGCCCCGGCGGATGCCACCGGCAACCCGGCGATGGCCCTTGGGCGTGTCATCCTCATAGGTGCCGGAAACCTCGAACAGCGCCACGTCGCCATAGCCGCGGGCCGCATTGCGGCCGGCAGCAGCGATCAGTCCCGGCAGCAGCGACGGCCGCATGTCGGACATGTCGGCCGCGATCGGGTTGGCGAGCTTCAGCTCGGGCCTGCCGCCGCCGAACAATTTCGCCTGGTCTCCGGAAATGAACGACCAGGTCACCGCCTCAAGCATGCCGCGCGCCGCCAGCGCCCGCTTGGCTGACCGGGTGCGGATCTGCAGCGTGGTCAGGATCTTCTCGTTGACCGCACCGATTGAAGGCAGCGGCTCGGGCCTGATCTTGTCAACGCCGTGAATGCGCATGACCTCTTCGACCAGATCGGCCTTGCCGTCGATATCCGGACGCCACGACGGCACCTTGACCGAGACGGTTTCACCGGAACCGGATACCTCGAATCCGAGGCCGGTGAGGATGCCGGTTGCCTCCTCGTTGGAGACGGAAAGCCCGGTCAGGCGGCCGACTTCGGCGAAGGGAAATTCGACAACCTTGTTTTCATGCCCCTTGTAACCCTCAACGCGGGCGGCTGCGGCGGTGCCGCCGCACATGTCGAGCACCAGTTCGGTGGTGCGCTCGAGCCCCGGAACCATGTATTCGGGATCGACACCGCGCTCGAAACGGTAGCGTGCATCGGTGATGATGCCATGGCTGCGGCCGGTCTTTGCTATGTTGATCGGATCCCACAGCGCCGACTCAATGAGCACATTGGTGGTGTTCTCGTCGCAGCCGGAATGCTCGCCGCCCATGATGCCGCCGATGGATTCCGGGCCGTTCTCATCGGCGATGATGACATTGCCCGGATTGAGCGTGTAGGTGCGTTCATCAAGCGCCAGGATCTGCTCGCCTTCCTGCGCACGGCGCACCACCAGATCGCCCTTGACCTTGTCGGCGTCAAAGACGTGCATCGGACGGCCCTGATCGAACGTCATGTAGTTGGTGACATCGACCAGTGCGGAGATGGGCCTGAGACCGATGGCGAGAAGCCGCTTCTGCATCCATTTCGGGCTCGGGCCGTTCTTCACACCGCGCACCAGCCGCCAGGCAAAGCCCGGGCAAAGGCTCTCGTCATCGAGCTCGATCCTGATGTTTTGCGTGGTCGCGCCTTCGACCGCGAAGCTCGGGGCTTGAGGGGTCTTGAGAGTGCCCAGGCCGGAGGCTGCCAGATCGCGGGCGATGCCGAAGATCGAGGTGCAGTCGGGACGGTTCGGCGTCAGGTTGATCTCGATGACCGGGTCATCAAGCCCGGCATAGGCGGCAAAGGACGTGCCGACCGGCGCGTCTTCCGGCAGATCGATGATGCCGTCATGGTCGTCGGACATGTCGAGCTCGCGTTCGGAGCACATCATGCCGTGGCTTTCGACGCCGCGAATCTTGCCGACCGACAGGGTCACGTCGATGCCAGGCACATAGGTGCCGGGCTCGGCGAGCGCGCCGATCAGCCCGGCGCGGGCATTGGGCGCGCCGCAGACGATCTGCACCGGCTTGCCGTCGCCCTTGTCGACCATCAGCACGCGGAGCTTGTCGGCGTCGGGATGCTGTTCGGCGGAGATCACCCTGGCGATGGTGAACGGCTTGTAGGCCGCCTTGTCGTCGACATCCTCGACCTCGAGACCGATCGCCGTCAGGTGCTCGCAGATCTGCTCCAGCGTGGCGTCGGTCTCAAGGTGATCCTTGAGCCAGGAGAGTGTGAATTTCATCAGTCTTGTCCAGTCATGATTGGGAGCGCTTTACGGAAACCCCGTCGAAGCGCCGGAGATCATCGGTCATGTGGAGGAATGGCAATTGCCGGGCGACAAAGGCATGCGATGTGGGCGGATAGCGTTCCGGTTCGTCCATGAAGCCCAACGCCAGATAGACCTCCTCTGGCAAACGGACGTCGGTGTAACCGATCTGGCTGCCGCAGTGGCCACAGAAACTGCGCTCCACCCCGCCGGCGCCGCGCCAGGTCTTCGGTTCACCGAACCATGTCAGGTCGTCCTTGCGAAAGCCGACATAGGCCATGACCGGCGCACCGGTCTGCTTGCGGCAATCCCGGCAATGGCAATAGGACTGCCAGACGGGCTCGCCCGAGCTTTCGGCCGAGATCAGTCCGCAACGGCAGGATCCCTGGTGCTTGCTCACCCGCTCAGCCCCCCGAACAGCGTCGGCATGTCGAGCGGGCGGAAGCCGTAATGGTTGATCCAGCGCACGTCGGCATCAAAGTAATCGCGCAGATCGGGCATGCCATATTTCAGCGTGGCGATGCGGTCGATGCCCAGGCCCCAGGCAAAGCCCTGATACTCGTCCGGATCAAGCCCGCCGGCCCGCAGCACGTTGGGGTGCACCATGCCGCAGCCGAGGATCTCCATCCAGTCGGTGCCTTCGCCGAACTTGACGATCGGACCGGAGGTACGGTCGCACTGGATATCGACCTCGAACGAGGGCTCGGTGAAGGGGAAGAACGACGGCCGGAAGCGCATGGTGACATCATCGACCTCGAAGAAAGCCTTGCAGAACTCTTCCAGCACCCAGCGCAAATTGGCAACATTGGCGGTCTTGTCGATCACCAGGCCCTCGAGCTGATGGAACATCGGCGAGTGGGTGGCATCGGAATCCTGCCGGTAGGTCTTTCCCGGAATGACGATACGGATCGGCGGCTTTTCCGCCTCCATGGTGCGGATCTGCACCGGCGAGGTGTGGGTACGCAGCACCTTGCGCTCACCCTTTTCATCCGGCTGGAAGAAGAAGGTGTCGTGCATTTCGCGCGCCGGGTGGCCGTCGGGGAAGTTGAGCGCGGTGAAATTGTAGTAGTCGGTCTCGATGTCCGGACCTTCGGCAATCGAGAAGCCCATGTCGGCAAAAATCGCGGTGATCTCGTCGATGACCTGGCTGATCGGGTGAATGCGGCCACGCTCCGCTGGCGAGGAACGCACCGGCAGGCTGACATCGACGGTTTCGCGGGCCAGGCGCTCGGTGATGGCGGCATTGCGAAGCTCGGTCTTGCGGGCGGCGATGGCGTCGGCCACGCGCGCCTTCAGGCCGTTGATGGCGGGGCCTGCTTCCTGGCGCTCTTCCGGAGTCATCTTGCCCAGCCCCTTGAGCAATTCGGAAACGGACCCCTTCTTGCCGAGTGCAGCGACGCGAACGGCTTCGATAGCCGCCTCGTCCGCGCTGGCGGCGATCTCGCCCATGATGGAGGTTTCAAGCGTCTGGTACTGACTCATGATCTCTGACTACCTGTATTTTCTGGCCCTATCTGGCGGGCGCCGGACCCGTGCTTAAACGAATTGCGACGCGTGGGAAACAGGCGATTGCCCGGTTGGAAAACGAAGAATCCCGCGCCAGCCGTGCCAGCGCGGGATCCCAAAATTCATATTCTGCGGGAAACGCTGGCTTAGGCGACAGCGCTTTCAAACTCGTTCGGAGTCTTGTCCTTGAGGTATTCGAGCGCCTTCTTCGAGGCGGCAACCAGAACACCGAATGCTTCCGCATCATGGATCGCCATGTCAGAAAGAACCTTGCGGTCAACCTCGATGCCGGCCTTGGTCAGACCGTCGATGAAACGGCCGTAGGTGAGGCCGTGCTCGCGCGCAGCTGCGTTGATTCGCTGTACCCAGAGGGCGCGGAAATTGCGCTTGCGGACCTTGCGGTCGCGGTAAGCGTACTGCATCGACTTGTCGACGGCAGCCTTCGCGGCGCGGATGGTATTCTTGCGGCGTCCGTAAAAGCCCTTGGCTTTCTTCAGAACCTTCTTGTGTTTTGCATGGGCGGTTACGCCCCGTTTTACGCGTGCCATATCGTGATATCCTTAAAACGCTGGTCCCGGCTCTGCTTACAGGCCGTTGGGGAGGAACTTCTTGACGATCTTGGCGTCGGGTTCAGCGAGAACCATGGTGCCGCGTGCGTCGCGAATGAACTTGTTGGACCGCTTGATCATGCCATGGCGCTTGCCGGCGGCTGCTGCGAGGACCTTGCCGCTCGCAGTGATCTTGAATCGCTTCTTGGCAGACGATTTCGTCTTCATCTTGGGCATTTCGCTACTCCTTGTCAGACCGCTTGGGTGCCGGGGTGACACTGCAGGGTCATTTCTTGTTGGGTGAGACAAAGAGGCGAAGCCCCTCTTCGTCTAGCGTTGGAAACCGCCTCGGCATGCCCTGCCGGCCGGTTTGAACGCGCGCCTTATAGCTCCGGCTTGGCAAAAGCGCAACGGGCATTGCAAGGATTCATCCCGATTAAAGCAAAAACCGGCCAGGCATCAGCCGGACCGGTCTGCATCGGACGGGTGAAGCTGTTACTTCGGCGCCAGCACCATCATCATCTGACGGCCTTCAAGCTTCGGCTCGGCTTCGACCTTGGCGATCTCGACGGTGTCGTCTCTGACCTTGTTGAGCAGTTTCATGCCCAGTTCCATATGGGCCATCTCACGGCCACGGAAACGCAAGGTCACCTTGACCTTGTCGCCCTCATCGAAAAAGCGGTTCATGGCCCGCATCTTCACCTCGTAATCATGGGTGTCGATGTTGGGGCGCATCTTGATTTCCTTGACCTCGACGGTCTTCTGCTTCTTGCGCGCCTCGGAGGCCTTCTTCTGCGACTGGTATTTCAGCTTGCCCAGATCAACGATCTTGCAAACCGGGATATCGCCGTTGGAATTGATCTCGACGAGGTCGAGGCCGGCTTCTTCGGCCAGGCCCAGCGCTTGCTCGGTCGGCACGACGCCATGGTTCTGGCCTTCGGCGTCAATAAGCTGGACCTGCGGGGCCCGGATATTCTGGTTTGCGCGGGGGCCTTCGTTTACGGTTGGCGGCGCTCTGAATGGTCTGCGAATGGCTTTGGTCTCCTGATTAACTCTTACGGTCCAGCCGGTGGCTGCGCACGAGTATATATGTCCCGAGCGCAATGTCGTCATCAGCTGGCCGGTGTCAATAGCATGGCTTTGCGAAAAAATCACCATCGGCCCGGCAAAGCGGCGGCGAATCTTGTAAAAGGCGCCTCAACGAGACAATGGGAGTCGAACCAGCATGACGGAACCGGTCGCCAGCAACCTCGAGGTGGGCAAGGGCGAGGATGTACGATCCATCGCGGCGCTGACCCGCGCTGCAACACCAGAAGGCACAGGAATGCCGGGCGTGGTCTGGCTCGGTGGTTACCGTTCGGACATGACCGGCTCAAAGGCCGAAGCGCTGTGCCGGCAGGCCGGCAGCAAGGGGCAGGCTTGCCTCAGGTTTGACTATTCCGGCCATGGGGCTTCCGGCGGCAGCTTCCGCGAAGGCACGATCTCGCGCTGGCTCGAAGAGAGCCTTGCAGCATTCGAGCACTATACCAAGGGCCCGCAGATCCTGGTCGGCTCGTCGATGGGCGGCTGGATCGGGCTTCGCATGGTCCAGGAACTCAACGCGCGCGGACAGGGCGACCGGATCGCCGGCCTGGTGCTGATTGCACCGGCGCCGGATTTCACGCTGGAACTGATGGAGCCGGAGCTCACCGATGAACAGCGCGCCGCGCTTGAGCGCGATGGTTATTACGAGGAGCCTACGCCTTACGGGCCGGATCCGAACGTGTTTACCAGGGCGCTGTTCGAAGACGGGCGCAAGAACCGGGTTCTCGACGGACTGATCGACACCGGGGCGCCGGTTCATATCATCCAGGGCATGGCTGACCCGGATGTACCGTGGGGCCACGCCTTGCGGCTGCTCGAACACCTGCCGTCAGAGAACGTTACCCTGACCTTCATAAGGGACGGCGATCACCGGCTGTCGCGGGACGAAGACATCGCCCGCATTCTCGCTGCCGTGGACGGGATCGCCGAACACGCCTGACCCCGGACCGGACCCTGACGGGTTGTCCGCAACCGGCCTGCCGCCGCTTCAGTGGCGCATTTCCGACCGGCAGCGGGACGACAGAGAAGACGCTGTAACCCGGGCCCTGCCGCAAAGCTGTGATCGAAATGCCTCGGCCGGTAACCATGTCCGGACAAGACGCGGCCGCGCAATTGACTCTTCCGCCCATCCGACATTAACTCTTTGTTAACGAAACGAGACGGCGTGGAGTAGACCGGCGATGTTGCGCGGACCGGCACAAGCAAAGCGGGCAATGATTGCCCTGTTGGCATCCTTTGTGTTGCCCGCGGGAGCCTTCGCCTCGGGCCTCTCGATGCAGGTTGGCCGGATCACCTCGCAGCCCATCGGCCACTACGAATTCTGCAAGAAGTTCAGCGCGGAATGCGCCCCCGTGAACGGATCGGGTGCGGCGCCAAAAGTCACCGACTACGGCTGGGACGTGATCCGCGAAATCAACCGTGCGGTCAATTTCTCGGTGATGCCGAAAACCGACCTGGAGCTGTTCGGCAAGGAAGAAGTGTGGACCTATCCCACCATTGCCGGGGACTGCGAGGACTATGTTCTGCTCAAGCGGCACATGCTGATCGAGCGCGGGTTTTCTCCCTCGGATGTCCTCATCACGGTGGTGCGCAAGCCGGATGGCGAAGGCCATGCGGTACTCACCCTGCGAACCTCGGAAGGTGATTTCGTGCTCGACAATCTGGTCGATGAGGTCAAGAGCTGGCGCAAGACGCCCTACAGCTACCTCAAGCGCCAGGCATCGACGAATTCCGGGCGCTGGGTCACCATCGAGAACGGATCAGACGTTCTGGTCGGCGCGCTCAAGTAAACATCCCGATGCATGCCATATTGCTGAGTGCTCAGCCGTCCGCGGCGGCAGGGTGCCCAAGTGCCAATGCGCGGTTCTCGATGATGCGAAGCGCCAGGGAGGCAGCTACGCCGATCACGGCAATGAGCATGAGCAGGAGGAAGGCCATCCCGATTCCGGAATGGGAAATTACCAGCGCGGTGCACACCGGGGCACCGGCCATCGCCAGCAGGCGGACGGTGGCAAGGTTGCCGGTCATGGCGCCGTAACCCTCGGTGCCGAACAACCGGGCCGGCAAAATCGCGCGGGAGATGAAATTCAGACCCTGACCGATGCCGAAACTGACGGCAAAGGCAATCACGATCAGCTCTCCATCGATCCACAGCCCCGCTGCAAGGCATGCGAGGCCAAGCAGCAGGGCCGCACTCGAAATCACCCCGACGACAGAGGACGCAACCCGCTCACCGGTCAGCATTTCGACAAGCCTCGCTGCGACCTGCATCGGTCCGATGACGGCCCCCGCCAATGCCGCAAGCGCAGGCCCCCGCCCCATCTGGTCAAGGATGAGAAAGAAGGATGTGTGGACCGCCGACATCAGGAAACTGCCGCCGGCAAAGGCGATCGCCATGAACAGGAATGCAGGGGCTCGTTTGCCGGGCCCGAGCAGGCCCGGATCTCGATTCGAGACCGGGATTGGCTCTGTCAGCTCAAGTGCTCTGGTCCGGCCCGGAATTGCGGCATGGATCGGCAGGGCCACGAGAACATTGATCGCGGCGAGAACCAGGCAGACGCTACGCCAGTCCATGAAGCCGAGCAGCCAGTGAATCAGCGGCCAGAAAACGGTGGATGCAAAACCCGCAACAAGCGTAACATGAGCAATCGGGCGCCGCGCATGACGGCCGTGGATTGCCGTCAGGGCGGCAAAGCCAGTCTCATACTGCACCATCCGCGCACCCAGCTCGATAATCAGCATGGCGACAATGAAGGCGGCCATAGAATGAACCGCCGACAGGTTGACGAGAGCAAGAGCTGCCAGGCAGGATCCCGCTACCATGACCGGACGGGCACCGAACCTGTCCATCGCCCGCCCGACCAGCGAGGCGGTCACGGCGCTGGTCAGCAACGCAACGGAAAAAACCCCGAAAACGAAACTGTTGCTCCAGCCCTGGCCGCGGGCGATTTCGGGTCCCAGAATGGCAAAGGGATAGTAAAGTGTTCCATAACCGATGGTCATGGAAACCCCTATCAGCAGCGTCAACGGCTCGACGCGGCGCCCCGGGCTGGTCACCTCGCCATCCGGCAAATGACAGCGACCGTCGGGCCGAGCATTGTCATCCAGCCTCCAGCCCCATGCCGGCGACGCGACGCAGAAACTCAAGCAATCTGTCACGGTCTTCACTGATCGTCAGATCCTGAAGTTCGCGCATCATTTCTTCGATATCGAGACCTTCGGGAGCAGACTCGGCGGCAACGGTTATCTTCTGGTGCGACGTCGGTTTTGCCGCCTCGACGGAGAAGTACAGCTCCTCGTGCAGCTTTTCGCCGGGTCGCAAGCCGATCTCGTGCATGGCGATGTCGCCTGCAGGGTTGGACGCGTCGCTGACCGTCAGGTTGGACAGCTGCACCATCTTGATGGCGAGGTCCCGGATTCGGACCGCCTGTCCCATGTCAAGCAGGAAGATGCGCCCCGGGAATTGTTTACGAGCATCGTTGTGACGGGCGAGACTTCCGGCCTGAATGACCAGTTGCGCGGCCTCCTCGATGGACATGAAATAACGTGTGGTTTCGGAGTGGGTCAGTGTAATCGGCCCACCCCTGCGGATCTGCTCCTTGAACAACGGTATGACCGAACCGCTGGATCCGATGACATTACCGAAGCGGACGGCG
This sequence comes from Parahoeflea halophila, assembly GCF_900220985.1. Classification (GTDB taxonomy): domain Bacteria; phylum Pseudomonadota; class Alphaproteobacteria; order Rhizobiales; family Rhizobiaceae; genus Hoeflea; species Hoeflea halophila. The sequence continues at coordinate 54,736 of NZ_OCPC01000004.1, read as the reverse complement.
CAAAATACCTTTGCCTTGCCGTCTTTCTGCGCCTTTTCGGCGAAATCCTGGACGATGAGTTCCGCGACGCGCTTGGAGGCGCCCATGATGCTCGATGGCCTGACAGCCTTGTCGGTCGATATCAGGACGAAAACCTCGACATCGCTTTCATAGGCGGCCGACGCCACCGTTGACGTGCCCCATACGTTGTTCTTGATGCCTTCAAACGGATTTGCCTCGACCAGCGGCACATGCTTGTAGGCTGCAGCATGGAACACCGTCTCGACGGCATGTTCGCGCATGATCCTGCGCATCAGCGCCGGGTCATCGACGGATCCAAGCACTGCAACCCGTTCAAGGCCGCTCTGGCTGGCCAGTTCCCGGTCGATCTGATAGAGCGCGAACTCGCTTGAATCCAGCATGATCAGCTTGGACACCCCGACCGTGCTCAACTGCCGGCAGAGTTCGGATCCGATCGAGCCGCCCGCACCGGTGACCAGCACGACCTTGTTACGGGTGTTGGCCTCCATCAGGACGGGATCCGGCGGCACCGCATCCCGTCCAAGCAGATCGCCGATCTCGACGTCGCGAATCAGGTCAACCGTATGCTTGCCGTCGGCGATATCGACGAAGGCAGGCAGAATGCGCACCCGCAGTCCGAGATTGCTCAGCCGCTCGACCACTTCCGCACGACGCGCCGAATTGGCGCTGCGCATGGTCACGATGCCTTCGCTGATGCCCTTCTTCTCGATCAACCGTTCCAGGTCTGCCGGGTTGCTGATCCGGATACCGCCGATCGTGGCACCCCACATGGTCGGGTCGTCATCGACCTGATGAATGGTGATCCGGTTGCTGCTTTGCTTCAGCGTCGCCGCAATCTGGCGGCCGGCATCGCCCGCACCGTAGACCAGGATGTTCCTGCGCTGCGTCTGCTCCTGGGTGAACTCAAGTATGAGCCATCGCGAGACATAGCGAAAACCGGAGATCAGCAGCAGGGACAGGAGCCAGAACAGCACCAGAACGGTGCGTGGGACAAGGGTGGAGCCTTCAAGCCGGGCAACATAGGCCACAACAGCCCAGAACACAGCGGTCAGCGCCACAGCCTTGAAGATCGTCCACAATGCATGCTCGCCCACATAGCGCGTGATCGAAGTATAAAGCCCGAAGGCATACATGATCGGAATTCCGATCGCCGGTGCCGCAAGCATGAGGAGCACCTGATTGATGTCTGGATCGTAAAGCGCGTTGAAGCGAAGCGAATAGGCCAGCCAGACGGCACCCGAAAACAGGATGGAATCGATCATGACAAGAATGAACTGCTTGGAGCGTCGGCTTCTGGCCGCAAGCCAATGGATCACCTTACGCATCATGCCCGTATTCTCTTGTTGTCAATCGATTCCCGCCGAAACACGAGATCCCACAGAAGGCTCAATGGCACAGCCCCCGGCGCTTGGCAACACGAACACGAGACGGATGGCCGAGGGGCTGCCGCCCCCGGAGTTGGCGGGGTTGGTCCGCCGTCAGGTGGATCCCTGACCGGAGATGGCGCAATCTCGGCCTGAGAGAGCGCCCTCTGCAGGTCCGGGGTGGCGGCAGTCCACTAGACCGCCCGACCGCCCGGTCGGGGAGTGCACTGGTTGTTCTCAGGCATTGCCGATCAGCAGGCCTGCTGCAAAGACCAGCGCGCCGCCCAGGACCACCTGAAGGATCGCACGGCTCCAGGGCGTGTCCATCCAGTGGTTCTGAATCCACGCGATGGCCCACAGCTCGACAAACACCACGGCTATGGCCACTGTTGTCGCGATGGTGAAATCGGGAATGAGATAGGGAAGCGCGTGACCGAGGCCGCCGATCGCCGTCATGATGCCTGATGCAAGGCCGCGTTTGAGCGGTGACCCGCGGCCGGAGATCACGCCATCGTCATGGGCGGCTTCGGTAAAGCCCATCGAAATGCCCGCGCCGACCGAGGCTGACAGGCCGACAAGGAAGGTTGTCCAGGTATCACCGGTGGCAAAGGCGGTGGCAAAGATCGGTGCGAGGGTGGAGACCGACCCGTCCATCAGACCGGCGAGGCCTGGCTGGACATAGGTGAGGATGAATTTGCGCCGGTCGGTCTGGGCTTCCTCAGCCTTGACGTCTTCCGGCGTGTGTTGGAGCCCGAGCCTGCGGGCGAGTGATTCATGGCTTTTCTCCGCCAGAGCGAGATCGCCGAGCAGCTTTCTCGTGTCGGCATCCCCGGTGCGGGCAGCCGCGGCCAGATAGAAGTTGTGGGCCTGCGCCTCCATTTCCTCAGCGGTCAGCCGGATCTTGTCGATCGACTGGTTCTTGACCAGCCAGTCGGGCTTGCGTTCGTGGAAACCTCGGACATGCTCGCGGCGAATGAGAGGGATGCGGTCGCCGAAGCGGCTCTTGTGGCGCTCGATGAGACGCACCCGGTGAACGCCCTCTTCCGCCGCCATCTCCTCGAAGACCTTGGCGGACTGCGGGAAGTCGCCACGCAGATGATCCGCATAGGCAAGGTAAATCCGCGCATCATCCTCTTCCGACGATATGGCGAGGGCCAGGACTTCCTGCTCGCTCAACGATTTGAATGACCGGCGGCCGGAACCGAGAATGCGAGACAACATGGAAAACCTCATAAATTAGAATAATTCTAAACTACGATGTTCCAGCGCGGCTATCAAGGCCGGTAAACACAAAGTTGAAGCCGCCCGGGTTGATCAATGAGCCAACCCGGGCCAAGTGTTGCACCATGACCGAAGCGCGTGGCATCGCAGACAGCTTTCTGGACCGGCTGGGACGTTTTCTTGCCCGGCGGCTTCACTCTACCAATGCCGGTTACGAGCCCTACACGCCCTCCGATCCGACAACGCTTTCCCGCACCCTGCAGCCGGGCGATATCGTGCTCGTAGAAGGAAACCAGAAGGTCTCCGCAGCAATCAAGTACCTTACCCAGTCGACCTGGTCGCATGCAGCACTTTATGTCGGCAACGCGCTCAAGCCTGACGAGCAAAGCGGATCGGACTATCCGCAGCTCGTCGAAGTCAATCTTGGCGAAGGCTGCGTTGCCGTGCCGTTGTCAAAGTACAGCCGGTTCAACACACGCATCTGCCGGCCCGTGGGGCTGACGCCGGAGGACCGCGCTGCGGTGGTCTCCTACATGGTGGAGCGGCTCGGTGTCCGCTACGACATGAAGAACATCTTCGACCTCTTGCGCTACTTCCTCCCGACGCCTCCCGTGCCGGTGCGCTGGCGCAGGCGGATGCTCGCCTTCGGCTCGGGTGACCCGACGCGCGCCATCTGCTCTTCGATGATCGCCCAGGCCTTCCAGTCCGTTCGCTACCCGATCCTGCCGGAAGTGACGCGCGCACCGGGCAGACAAAGGGCGGATTCGGACTATTCGCGGCGGGAAATCCTTCATATCAGACACCATTCGCTGTTCGCGCCGCGGGACTTCGACCTCTCGCCCTATTTCAGGGTGGTCAAGCCAACGCTCGAATACGGGTTCGACTACAAGGCGCTGGAATGGGGCCACGGGCAGACAGCCGCCTCGGCCGCGCCCGGCGAGCCCGGCGGTGAACCCGAAGATTGACCATACCCTGCCTGCGGCGGGAAAAGGCTTCAATCGGAGGGGTCCTCATGACAATTTCGGCAGATACTGATGGTGACCTCCGGAAGCATGGCCGGGTGTTCCACCCGAAGATCCCGACCAGGTTGCGCAACTGCGACGGTCAGACCTTCCTCCCGGACCTGGGAGCCGGACTGGCGGTCGCGATGGTGGCGCTGGTGCTGTTGATGGCTCTTGCAATTGCCTCGGGCGCCAACCCCGGCACAGGCCTCGTCAAGGCGATCGTTGCCGGCCTGGCAATCTCGGCACCGGGCGTCAGCCGCGCAAGGATCGGTGGCCGGACAGGTAGGTAACTGCGCTGTTTCACGTCCTGCTCAATGCACGACAATGGCGGCATCGGGGTGGACCGGGCGAGGAAACCTGTTGATGCGAGCTGATGCAACGGATATTGGTCTGCCGCGATCAAGCATGGAAATCGCGTCGACAGGTTTGCATCACCAGCCAATGGTTCTCCGAAGATCTTGCTCTTGCCCGACACAAAAACCGTCAAAGGCATCTCCGCAGGCGATTTGAGACCATCGCACGTGACACGGCCTGATTGGCCGATGCGGGGCTTGCGATGAGCCTTTATCCAGGGGTCAGCTTTTCGCAGCCAGAGGGGTGCCACACGTGAAAATCGTCATAACGGGCGCGACCGGATATGTGGGCCGGAACCTTGTTCCGCTGTTGCGGGAGGGTGGCGCAGACATGCTGCTGGCCGGGCGTGACAAGGCAAAGATCAGCCGTATGTTTCCAGGCTTCGCGTGCTGTGACTACACCGAGCTCGCCGAGAAGGCCAAGGGCTGTACGGTTCTGCTGCATCTGGCGGTTCTGAACAATACGTCCAGCGAACCACTTGAGACCTTTCTGAAGGTCAATGTCGACTGTGCGCTGGAAACAGCCATGCTGGCGCGCGAAGCCGGGATAGAGACCTTCGTGAATTTCTCTTCCACGCATGCGCTTGATCAGTCCAACACCTCGTCCTACGCGATCAGCAAGCGCAAGGCGGCGGACGAACTGGCACATGTCAAGGGCATGAGGGTAATCAACCTCTACCTGCCCTATGTCTACAACCCTGATTTTTCTGACCGGCTGACATTTCTTTCGAAGCTTCCGGCCCCTCTCGCCCGGTTCGCCTTCAGCGCGATCGCTTCGCTCAAACCCACCGTTTCAATCCACCGGATCGCCCAGGTGGTCGCATCCCTGGACAGCCGGGATCCCTCCGACTTGGCCGAACCGGCCATCATCAGCGATGGCCAATCCGGCAATCCGGTCTATGGCCTGATCATGCGGGGTCTCGATCTGGTTTTCGCATTGACCGTCACGGTGGTCTTCTGGTGGCTGCTGCTGATCATCTGGGCACTGGTAAGGTTCGGATCGAAGGGTCCCGGAATCTTTGCGCAGGAGCGGGTCGGCCGAAACGGGCGGCCCTTCACCTGCTACAAGTTCCGGACCATGCAGACAGGGACTGCACATCTGGGCACCCATGAAGTCAGCGCCAGTTCAGTGACCCGGCTTGGCGCGGTGCTGCGCAAACTCAAGCTTGATGAACTGCCGCAGATCATCAACATCTTCCGCAACGAGATCAGCCTGATCGGGCCACGGCCATGCCTGCCGGTTCAGCGCGAACTTGTAGAAGCCCGGCGGCGACTGGGTGTGCTCGCACTCAAGCCAGGAATCAGCGGCCTGGCGCAGGTGAATGGCGTTGACATGAGCGACCCCGGGAAACTGGCAAACCTAGATGCGCGTTACCTGGCACTCCAGTCACTGCTGCTGGATCTCAAGATCATCATTGCCACGGCACTTGGAAGCGGGAACGGCGACCGGGTTGCCAAGTAGGCCGGTTTCCCATTCATTCAAACAGGGATGCCGCGAGCGCGGCGGGATCAGATCGAACTGCAAAGGACACCAACATCATGAAAGCACTCGTCACCGGAGGCGCCGGCTTCATCGGATCAAACCTGTGCCGGCTGCTTCGTTCCCAGGGACACGAGGTGGTGGTGATCGATTCGCTGCTGAGCGGTTATCGCCTCAACCTGGATTTCGATCCGGAGATCCGCTTCGTTGAAGCCGACATCCGTGATGCGAGTGCCGTGGAAGCCGCTGTCGAGGGCTGCGATGTCGTTTTCCATCTGGCCGCAGCAGTCGGCAACAAGCGGTCGATCGATGACCCGCGGCTTGATGCGGACATCAATGTGATGGGTACGGTTACCTTGATGGAGGCAGCCCGCAGGGCCGGTGTCGGCCGTGTGGTGGTCTCTTCATCCGCCGGTATCTTCGGTGAGCTCAAGACGCTGCCGATATCGGAAGACCATCCGATCGATCCGGACAGTCCCTATGGCGCCTCGAAGCTGTTCAAGGAAAAGTTCTCGCTGAGCTATTCGAAGCTCTACGACATCGGCGTGGTGGCCCTGCGCTATTTCAATGTCTACGGGATCAACCAGCGATTTGACGCCTATGGCAACGTCATCCCTATCTTTGCCTACAGAATGCTACGCGGTGAGCCGATCACTGTGTTCGGCGACGGTGAACAGACCAGGGATTTCGTCAACGTCCAGGACGTGGCCCAGGCAAACTACAAGGCCGGGTTGGCTGAGGGGGTCTCGGGCGCCTTCAACCTGGGCAGCGGAACCCGTATCACCATCAATGCGCTGATTGAGATGATGCAGGAAGCTTCGGGCATCAAGGCAACCGTCGAGTACGGCCCGCCGCGCCCCGGCGACGTGCGCGATTCACTGGCCGACATCTCGGCAGCTCGCGCCTCGCTCGGCTTTTCGCCATCCGCCGACTTCGAAGCCTGCCTGCGGGACTATATGGCTTGGCTCAAGACGGACATGGCGAACTGACCATGGATGCCGCAGCGCCCGCCGGGGACAAACTCGACATCCTGATCGTCAGCCAGTATTTCTGGCCCGAGGACATCAGGCTGAACGAGCTCGCCATCGGGCTTGCCGAGCGCGGCCATAACATCACCGTACTGACGGGATTGCCGAACTACCCCACCGGCAAGATTTTCCCCACGCATGGCTGGCGCGGTCCGTGGACAGAGACGTACCAGGGCGTTCGGGTTATCCGTGCTCCGCTCATCCCGCGCGGCCGGAAAAGCAAGATCGGGCTTGTGCTGAACTATTTCAGTTTCGCACTGACGGCGAGCGTGCTGGCGCTGTTTCGTGCCGCAAGGCGCTACGATGCCGTATTCGTCTACGAGATCTCACCCGTGACCGTGGGCTTTCCCGGCATGGTCGCCGCCTGGAAAGCGGAGGCGCCGATGTTCCTGTGGGTTCTCGATCTCTGGCCGGAAAGCCTTTCAGCATCGGGGATGATGAATTCACCACTCGCCAACAAGGTGGCGAGTTGGCTTGCACGCAGGGTCTACGCCGGCAGCGATGTGATTCTCGCGACCTCGCAGGGATTCGAAAGCTCGATCTGCCGCGTGGCGGGCAAAAAGCGCGAAGTCAGATGGTTTCCGCAATGGGAAGACCTGCGCAAGGATGCGGCGCCGATCGGCGACACCCGCCTTCCTGCGCTGCCGCAAGGCTTCAAGGTGGTGTTTACCGGCAATGTTGGCGCGTCCCAGGATTTCGAGACGGTGGTTGGCGCGGCGGAGCTGCTCAAGGATCGCGAGGACATCCAGTTCGTCATCGTCGGCGACGGCCACAAGCTCGACTGGGTGCGCGAACAGTCGGCCAAACGCGGACTGTCCGAAACCTTCCATTGCCTGGGTCGGTTTCCGTCGACCACAATGCCGGCATTCTACCGGCAGGCCGACGCGCTCCTCATCTCCCTGCGCGACGAGCCCGCATTCGCGGTGACCGTTCCGGCAAAGCTGCAATCCTATCTCGCGGCCGGAAAGCCAATTGTCTCCTGCGTCAGCGGAGAAGTGAAGAAGATCGTGACGGACAGCGGCGCCGGTATCGGCGTCGATGCAGGCTCTCCCGAGGCGCTGGCTTCCGCGATCGCAGAGCTAGCCGCCAGGAACCCGGCCGAGCGGGGGGAGATGGGCCGGCGCGGCCGCGCCTACATGGAAAAACACTACAACATGGACACGCTTTTTGATCAGCTCGTGGAATGGTTCCGAGCGGAAAAGCGTGCCCCGTAAGGCCGGCCAACGCGCGTGCCGATAAACTGACGAACAGGAATGGAGAGGGACATGCGAATACTTGTACTGGGTGGCGACGGCATGCTGGGGCACCAGATTCTCAAGCAGTTGTCCCCGCGGCACGAAGTGGCGGTGACCTTGCGCCAGGACAAATCCTGCTATGTCAGCTACGGCCTGTTTACCGAGGAAAACTCATTCTTCGGGGTCGACGTTCGCAGCATCGACCGGGTCAGTGAAGTGATGGCGCAATTTCAACCTGATGCGGTGATCAACTGCGTCGGCATCATCAAGCAGCGTCCCTCCGCCAAGCAGTCGATCCTCAGCCTCGAAATCAACGCACTGCTACCGCACAGGCTGGCCGTATTGTGCCGCCTGGCGGGCGCACGGCTGGTGCATATGAGCACGGATTGTGTCTTCACGGGGAGCAAGGGCAATTACCTCGAATCCGACGTCTCGGATGCCGAGGATCTTTACGGCCGGTCGAAATTCCTCGGCGAGGTGGACGACGAAGGCTGCATAACGCTGCGCACCTCGATTATAGGCCCTGAACTCAGCCGCAAATCCAGCCTGCTCGAATGGGTGCTGGCGCAGCAGGGAACCGTCAAGGGATTCCAAAATGCGATCTTTTCAGGATTCACCACGATCGAGATGGCGCGAATCATCGAAATGGTGCTTCGGACCAAGACGGAAGCGCGGGGAATATATCAGGTGTCGAGCGAACCGATTGACAAGCATGCCCTGCTTCTGCTGATCAAGCAGTCCCTGCATCCCTCGATCGAGGTGGTTCCCGACTCCGCCGTGAAGATCGATCGAAGCCTCGATTCAACCCGGTTTCGCGAGCACTTCGGCTACACGCCGCCTTCCTGGCCGGAGATGATAGCAGAGCTGGCCAGGGCCAGGTAACCGGAGGGGCCAACCGCCTGCCCGCGCCAGGGTACATATCGTGCGGCACGGGTTGACGGTTTTCCGCCGACCGGGCATCACACGGCCAAGACAAGTGCGACCAGTCAGATTCAAGGAAGTAACGGATGTTTGCAGACAAGGTGCTGTTGATTACCGGAGGGACCGGCTCCTTCGGCCGCGCGACCGTCAAGCGCTTTCTTGATACGGACATCCGCGAGATCCGCATCCTGAGCCGGGATGAGAAGAAGCAGGATGACATGCGCAAGCATTTCAATCATCCCAAGCTCAAGTTCTACCTGGGCGATGTGCGCGATCTGGCGAGCGTCGAGCGGGCCATGCGCGGCGTGGACTACTGCTTTCACGCCGCAGCGCTTAAACAGGTACCGTCCTGCGAATTTCATCCGATGGAAGCCGTGCGGACCAATGTAATGGGCACCGAGAACGTGCTTGAAGCAGCGATCACTCACCGGCTGAAGCGGGTGGTCTGTCTTTCCACCGACAAGGCTGTCTATCCGATCAACGCCATGGGCATTTCCAAGGCGATGATGGAAAAGGTCATGGTTGCCGCTTCCCGCAATTTGGATCCTGAACAAACGGTGATCTGCGGAACCCGCTACGGCAACGTCATGGCGTCACGCGGCTCGGTCATCCCGCTCTTCATCGAGCAGATCCGCGCCGGCAAGCCGATCACCATCACCAACCCGGAGATGACCCGGTTCATGATGACGCTGGAAGAGGCGGTGGAGCTGGTGATCTATGCCTTCACCCACGGCCGCAACGGTGACATCTTCGTGCAGAAGGCTCCTGCAAGCACGGTCGCGGTGCTGGCGAGAGCCATCACCGACCTGTTCAGGAAACCCGACCATCCGATCAAGGAGATCGGGACACGGCATGGCGAGAAGATCTTCGAAGTGCTGCTGAGCCGCGAAGAGTTCGCCATCGCTGATGATCTGGGTGGTTATTATCGAATCCCTGCCGATGGCAGGGATCTGAACTACTCCATCTTCGTGGAGGAAGGCGAGGCGCGCCTCAACCAGCTCGATGAGTACAATTCGCACAACACCACGCGCCTGAACGAAGCCGAGTTGAGCGAGCTGCTGATGAAGGTGAGCTATGTTCAGCAGGCGCTCGAGGGTACGCAGCCGGAAATGCTCGACTGAGACTAACGGCTCATGGCTGAGACGGCACCCGTGACGTGACACCTCCCAGGCACCGGCCAACCCGCCTGCCCCCTCCAGCCCGGGACCTTCAATCGAGCAGCTGGCCGCTACTTGGTTTCGGTCCGCGTCCGGCTGGAGCGTCCGATCCCGATGATCTCAAGCCCGTAGCCGGCTGCCATGGCCGGGTCGAATACATTCCTGCCATCAAAAATGACAGGATGCTTCAGTTTTCCGGCGATCTCGGCCATGTCGGGCGAACGGAAGCTCTTCCATTCCGTTACCAGAACCAGAGCATCGGCACCCTCCAGCGCCTCTTCCTGTGATTGCGCCAGAACCATGTCGGGACGATCGCCATACACTCCCCGACAGGCTTCCATGGCCTTCGGATCATAGGCCCGGACCCGGGCCCCGGCGGCCCAGAGTGCCTCCATCAAGGTGCGGGACGGCGCTTCGCGGATATCGTCGGTGTTGGGTTTGAAGGACAGCCCCCACAGGGCAAATGTCCGGCCTTTCAAATCTCTGCCGAAGCGGGAGCGGATCTTGTCGAACAAGAGGGTCTTCTGGTGGTTGTTGCGATCGTCGACCGCTTCCATGACCAACGGATCGATGCCGTGCTCGCGGGCCGAGCTGATCAGCGCCCGCACATCCTTTGGAAAGCAGGATCCGCCATAGCCGACGCCGGGATAGATGAAATGGTAGCCGATCCGCGGGTCCGACCCGATGCCCAGCCGCACCTTCTCAATGTCGGCACCGATCTTGTCAGCCAGAAGCGCCATCTCGTTCATGAAGCTGATCTTGGCAGCAAGCATGCAGTTGGCCGCATATTTTGTCAGTTCGGCGCTGCGAACATCCATGACGAGGATCTTGTCGTGATTGCGGTTGAACGGCCCGTAGAGCTCGCGCAGCAGCTGCTCCGAGCGGCCGCCAGCGGTCTCGACACCGAGAACGATCCTGTCAGGCTTCATGCAATCCGCCACCGCGGCGCCTTCCTTGAGGAACTCGGGGTTTGAGACAACGTCGAATTCGAGACCGGCCAGGCCACGCTCGGCCAGCCGGGCCGCAACAGCCGCCCTGACCCGGTCGGCGGTCCCCACCGGCACCGTTGACTTGTTGATGATGATCTTCGGATCCTGCATCAGGGACCCGACCATTTCGGCCACCGAAAGCACGTGCCGGAGATCGGCCGACCCGTCTTCGTCCGGCGGGGTCCCCACGGCAATGAAGATGATTGGCGCTGAAGCCACGCCGACAGACGGATCTGTGGTGAAGCTCAGCCGGCCTGCAGCCTGGTTGTCGCGAACAAGCGCCTCGAGACCGGGCTCGTAGATCGGCACCTCGCCCCTTTTCAATCCAGCAATCTTCTCCGCATCAACATCCACGCAGGTAACATCGTGACCGACATCGGACATCGTGGCCGCCAGGACCAATCCGACATAACCGGTTCCAAAAATCGCAATCTGCATGGGAGCAACTCTCTGCTTTTCGACATTGGTCCCGTTGACGGGAGGGTGACCTCGTAAACCGCGCCGGCATCACAAAGTCAAGCGGAGCGAGGCCGGCGATGCGCGGTCAAGTCCAGGCAGCAGCGGCGCAAGCTGAAAAGCCGAACTACCGATGCCCGGTTCCGTCGGGGCTGGAGTTCCCGGCTCCGTTCACGCATCGTTGAAACACGCCAAAGAGTTCGGCGGCGTTGCGCTCGACACTGAAATTGCGCTCCGCCAGCGCCTGCGCTTCCTGCCCCATGGCTCTCGTCTTTTCGCGGTCGCCTGCGCAGGCAAGGATGGCGTCGGCCAGACGCTCCGGCGCGTGGGGCGGAATGGTCAGCCCTGTCACACCGTCAATGATCGTATCATCGGTCGGCTCGGTTACCGCCACGATACTGGGAACAGCGGAAAATGCAGCCTCGAAAACCGGGCGCCCGGGGGCATTGAAATGGGAGGGGAAACACAGAACGTCGAAATGCCGGTAGGCCTGCGCGATATCGCTCATGAAGCCGAGCATGTGAAAATCGTTCTCCAGACCGTAGTCTGCGATCTTTGCCTGAACCTGTGCCTTGATGTTCTGGTTGAGCCCGAAGGCGTGGAGCAAGCGGGCCTTGAGCGACGTGGAGGGGCGGGCGTCATCACCGACGATGACATATTCAACATCGCCGCCGCGCTGCTTGACGATACGGGCGGCCTCGACGAGATCCTGTATGCCCTTGACCTTGAGGAGATTGCCGACAAAACCGACACGCAGTGCGCCGGGGCGCAACCGCGCGATGCTTTCGCAAAACGCGGTGTCTGGTTCCCCTGCAGGCTTCGGCGTAAAGGCATTGTGGATGACCTCGACCGGCAGATCCTCCGGCAGGCTCTGGCGGACCGTCTCATCGATCGCGATCACCGCATCGGCATTATCCCGCAGGACCGCGTTTACGAAGCGGCTGCGCAGCGCCTTGCGGTCGAGGCGGGCAACGGAACGGACATGGACGACAACAGGCACGCCATAGCGCCGCTTGGCCAGCCACATCGGCAGAAGCCCCGTGAACTCGTTGACATGGATAAGGTCGATGTCCGGCCAGCGCCTTTGCGCTTCGCGTATCGCGGAAAACGTCGCAGGCAGGTTGACGATCTCGCGCAGCAGCACCAGCCAGCGGAAACCGCGGTAGTAGCTGTACTGGGTGTTGTCAAACTGGCTGAGCCCGGACACGGCCAAAACCTTGCCCAGCTTGCCGAAAAAACCCTCAACGGTTCCACGCGGTGTCAGAAAATGGGCTTCAATGTCGACAGGAAAGGCACGCACTGCCTCTGTCAGGCTGCGGGACGATCCGCCGAAGGCGCCCGTGATGTGAATGAAAAGAACCTTCATGAAGTTGTGCCGCTCCGCCTGATCGGTTGATCCGCCGGCTCAACCGACATAACGCCGTGTTGCGTTGACCATCTTCTTGGCGGTTTCGAATATCTTGTGGCTGGTCCTGTAGTCCTCGAAGGTCTTTGTCGGCGCGGCCATCATGGCATCGAACTCCGCCTCGGAGAAGCCGAGCTTCTTGATCGTGTATTCGCGGTCTTCCTCAAGCAGGTTTTCGGGATAGGCCGGCAGCTTCATCTGCTCCAGCGCCTCTTCCCGGGTCATCTGGCCCGAGAGAACGAGATTGGAGTAATGGGCCTTGCGCTTGTCGATGTCGAATTTCCGCGGCAGGATGTAGGCTTGGTAGAAGCGCGTGTAGATGGATTCATAGTGCTTGCCGCCATAATAGACCCAGCCGAGCTGGTTCTGCAGCACATCCATGGCCTCCGCCTTGTCGTAGTTGACATAATTGAGGATGGAGACCATGCGAATGCGCCGTATGAAGACGAAATAGGCAAGCTTGAACAGGGAAAAATGCGGATAGGTGGACAATCGCGACGTGCCGAACCGTTTGTGCACATCCTTGACGTACCGCCAGTCGAAATATCCGTAGCCCCACTTCTCCGGCAAAATGGCTTCCGAGACCACATTTGTGCCGGTGATAACGTGCTTGAGCCCATGCTTTGCCGCAAGTTCGTAGAGCAGCGCGAAAATGGCATGGTCGGTCGGGACTTCACCATCCGGTGTAGACGCTTTGAGGAAGGACGACTGCAGGTTTCTGAATTCCTCCCAGTTGAGAACATGGGTGTATAGATCGATGCCCAGCGTGTTCAGTGTCTTTTCGATGTTGGCTACAGCGAGTTCGGAGTTCCAGCCATTGTCGAGATGCACAGCGAGAGGGCGCAATCCAAGTTTCTTCACAAGCCAGGCGACATAGGTGCTGTCCACTCCGCCACTTACGCCGATGACGCAATCATAAGGTTTTCCGTTCCCGACCGCCTTGATTTCCTCGATCAGCGTCTTGAGCCGCTCGTCCCGCTCCTCGACGGGAATCAGGCGGGTTTTGGATACCAGATCATAACGGTGGCAATGATTGCAGACACCTTCAGCATCGAAGCTGATGTCGGGATCGGTCGTATCCATGATGCAACGTGTGCAGACTGTCATGCGGAAATACTCTCACGAATATTGGGGTCATCAGCTCTCGCGGAGGTCATATCCTCTCTGACATTTTCAGCAAAGGTTTTTCGCCCGTGAATCAGGAGCTGGAAGTAGAGCACGAAAAGAAAGCTCGAAGGGTGCAGCACGCTGCCATAGTTCGTGGCCAGAATCACGATGCCGGGGAAGATGGCACACCCCAGATAGTCGCCGGCTCTTGCATGCTGGTGGAGCCGGGCGACCATGAAGAAGATCAGAAAGAATGCAGGCCAGCCGTATGTGGCAAGAAGGCGGGTAAGGAGGGCTTCCGAACCAGACAGAACCGGCTGATTCGGCTCGGGAACGGGTACGGCCAGGGAGAAGAAATCGAAATTGCCAAGGCCCATAAGGTACGGGCTGCTCAGAAAAAATTCGAAGTGCTTCTGCCAGATCCAAGGACGCGTTATCTGTTCATAGACATCCTTTACTTCGAGCCCCGTCTTGCCGCGCAGCAACAGCCGGGAAACAATCTCGTTGTCCTGGAAATGGACCAGAATATACGGAGCAACCAAAATGGAGCCGTGAATCACCAGAACCAGGACCAGCGGAACGAAGAACAGGATGCGCCAGTTCTGCCGCACCCGCGAGAACCAGACCGCCAGCGGCGCATAGATCGCACCCGCCAGTATGGCGGTCCTGACGAAGGAGAAAACCAGGAAATAGAATCCTGCCGTGTTCGACAGAAGACGGAGCCGAAAGCTCTCCCGGCTTTCCGAGACAACAATCACCACGAACAGCGAGAACAACCCGGTCAAGACGACGCTGGGAAAGAATGAGAGCCGCCAGATCGTGAAGTCGGAGGAGGTCATGCGCGGCAGGAACCCCCAAGGATTGTTGTCCAGAACAATGTAGCCGGCACAGCCAGCCAGGACCGATCCCGCAAACAGGACCATGTAGGCCCGGGAGCTCAGACGCACATCCAGCGCGCATACCCACAACAGCACCCAGACGAACAGAAAGAGCTGGATGGCTGCACGGTAGTCCCCCATTGCAAGCTGCCACCCACCGGCCATCAAGACGAAGACCAGGAGCGGCCAGCCGATCCCGACTGAAGCCGCCGCAATGCCACGCCACCACAGAAGCGGGACCAGAAGTGCCGGAAGCACGATGGCAAAATAGAGCGGCGAATAGGGCCTGACCGCGGTGTCCTGCCCCACCAGCATCGATAGCATGATCGAGAGAACGATAAATCCGAGATAGGAGATGCGTTTGAGATCAGGCATCACCCGAGCGCAGCCTCCAGTTGATCCCTCGGCGGATAGGTAATCAGCACCGCCTTGTGCCGCCCCTGAAAGACAAACATCGCGCCCGCGGCGACAGCTGACGCGCCCTTCTGTTTGGCCGCCTTGAAATCCTCGACGTTTCCCGCACCGCCCGACGCTATCACCGGGACACTGACGGCGGCGCACACGGTCTCGACGAGATCGAGCTTGTAGCCGTTCATCATTCCCTCATGATCAACCGATGTGAGATAGATCTCGCCAGCTCCCAGAGCCTCGACCTGCCGGGCCCACTTGACCGGATCCTTTTCGCTCACCCGTGCTCCGCTGGCGGAGTGAACCTGAAATCCGCCGAAAAGGGTCTTCTTGACGTCGATGGACACGATGATTGCCTGGCTGCCAAATTCGTCTGCGGCAGCCCGCACCAGGTCCGGCGTGGCAAGTGCAGCATGATTGAGGACGACCTTTTCAACGCCGGCCTTCAGAATCGCACGGATGTCCTCGACCGTTCGGATCCCCCCGCCATAGGCGAGTGGCATGAAGCATTCCGCGGTGATGTTGCTGATTGTCTCGAATGCCGGCGGACGCCCCTCACGGGAGGCGGAAATGTCGAGAATGATCAGTTCGTCGACTTCCTTTGTGTTGAATATCTTGATGGCGTTGATCGGATCGCCAATGTAGACCGGCTTTGCAAATTTCGTGGTCTTGACCAGACCACCCTGCTTGAGAAGCAATGTCGGGATAACCCGCGTGGTCAGCATGGCGATTCTAAGCCTTCAAAGCGAAATTGTTGAGGAACCACATACCATAGCGGTGGCTCTTTTCCGGATGAAACTGCGCGCCGCGTATGTGGCCCCGCTCAAGGGCAGAGGTGAAGTGAAACCCGGCATACTCCGTCTCCAGCAGAGCGTCGGCCGGGTCGGTACAGACAACGTGGAACGAATTGGCAAAATAGAAGCGCAAGCGGTCAGGCGGCTCTGAGAGAACCGGCGACGGCTTCATCCCGCGGGCCTCGTTCCATCCCATGTGCGGCACGCGCATGCCGGGATGGTCCTGACTGCGGAACTGGATTGCCTTCGCATCTATCCAGCCCAGGCCAGCCTCGCTTCCCTCTTCGCTGGCCAGGCCCATCATCTGCATGCCGAGACAGACGCCGAGAATCGGAACCCGCTCTTCGAGAACCTTGGCGTTGAGCGCTTCGACCATGCCGCTGGCCCTGAGCGTGCGCATTCCGGCATCGAACGCTCCGACCCCGGGAAGAATGATCTTCTCGGCTGCCATCACCTCGTCCGCAGTTGTCGCGAATCGCGACACGATCCCGAGCTTCTTCAGCATGTTCTTCATCGAGCCGAGATTGCTGGTGCCGTAGTCGATGATGGTAATGGGTGTCATGCCGCAACCGTGTTTCTGTCTGACGCCTCCGGTGCCACGGACATGCTGGCCAGAACGGCTTCGACCCGCCCCGGGAAGTCATGCTCGAAGAAGTACCGGCTGGTTTCGTCTGGCACAACTCCGAAGGATCGGTCCCGTACCATCCTTGCAAGATCAGCCGGCGTCTCGATAAGGCACGCGCCCGGAACATCGAGAAGATCAGCCACCGATTCATGCGTTTCCAGAGCGAGAACTCCGGTCGGCGTTCCTATTCCCAAGGCATCGTAGTGACATGTCGACGAGATGCTGATGTGAAAATCGGAGCGGGCGATAAAGGTATGCGTGCTGTTGGCCGACGCGCCCGAATCGATGACGACCCTTGGATCGGCGCCAAACCGTTGCTCATAAAAATTCTGGTCGTGGTCATAGGCCGGGTGCAGCTTGATCACCAGTTCGAACTGTTCCTCGCAGAGGCGGAGAAATGCCGTAATGAAGTCGCCCAGTTCCTTGCGGGCGATGCCTTGCGTGCTCAGCGTTATCCTCGGAACGGCACCAGGACTGTATTGGGACGCGCGAACAGACCTGGCCCTTTCGAGGAACGGTGCTCCGACCGGGTGCACCCGGTTGTTCATGTACAGCCATGAATCGCGCAGGACGTCGGCGGAGAACCTGCCGTAGACCGCAAACGACGAGGGCATAAGCAACCCCCTTGCTTCATCTTCCGACAGGTCCGGGGGAAGGGCGTTGGGATGGACATGGGTAAATACGCCGTGCTGCATCTCGATGTAGGGGACACCAAAATGCTGCGCTGCACTCATCAACCCGAACTGACCGTTGTCGGGACAGAGGACGGCTTTCGGACGCACGCGTCGGAGCACCAGGCGGTAGAGCAAGACGCGCCACCAGAATACGTTGTACACACGGCGGATTCGGGCCGGTGTGTAGTCATCGAAACCCAGTTCGCTGGTGATCGCCCGAGAAATGGCCTCAAAGACCGGGTGGCGAACCACCACCGGAAACAGGCGTCCCAAAATGGCGCTCAAGGCAATCACCGATGTGTCGTCGAAAACCGGCGGCGTGGACGCCTTGGCGATTCTGCTTTCATACCCGGCCGCATCGCAGGACGACACCTTGACCATGTCCGGCATGACCCACCTGAGATCATCGAAGTAGACATCCTCAAAGCCAGCCGGCGTCTCACGCCGGTAGGCCGAATCGAACGTCTTGCAGAAATAGGAAGAGCGCGGCAGCCGGAAGAACTGGAGAAAACCGCGCAGGAGACTGCCGACCAGCCGGCGCCGTCCGGCCGGTGCACGCTCAAGGCCAAGCCCCTGGATCCTGACCGATACTTCGAAGCGGATGAGTTGCCAGACCGCGGTCCCGTTTACTCGCTGCGCGAACACGCCGGTCCGGCGTTCGAACTCCCTGACGAAAACCGAGACCTCCGCTTCCGTCATCTTTTGCTGGGATTCACTCATCTACAACTCGCGTGTATGGACCAGAAACGCTGCCCTCCAAGGCAACGGTCTGAGGCGCTGGGAGAGGATAAACGCGGAAACAAACAGGAAGATCTGGGCAACCAGATAGGCCTGAGCCGCCCCCTTGAGGCCCACAACTTGTATTAGTACAAATGACAAACCCGCGTTGAAGAGTCCACAAGAAATGGTGACGGCGGAAAGAGAAAGTGTCTTGTTTCTGTAGAAAATAATGTTGGAGACAAAAAAGTACATGCCACCAAATGCCTGGCCAAGTGCAATCAGCCAGATCAGAGAGGCCGCTTCGGCGAATGCGGGTCCGACGAGTACAGGCAAGACCCAAGGGGCCGCGGCTCCCGCAGCAAGGGCTATTGCGACCAATCCCAAGAAGTACAAAAGGCCGTAACGGACAATGCGCACGTCCACGGCTTTATCATTGCGCTTGAGTGCCTCGAGTTGCCACGGGGAGATGGCCCTGTTGCACGCATCTGCCAGCAGATAGATACCGAGACCAATCTGGACCGCGACCATGTAGATCCCGGTCTCGGCCACTCCCAGAAGATTGGCTATCAGCACCCGGTCAACCGTTGCCAGCAGCATGCCGCCCAGAACATGCGGGATGAGGGGTAGTCCGAATTTCAGAGCATTGAGAATATAGGCCCTGCTCGGAACCAGCTTGAAGTAGCCGTCGGCGAACAGCGAGACGGCGGCGGCAAAGCCAAGCAGCAGAATACCGGCAGATATTCCGATAAGCCGACCTTCCCAGGCCAGCGCGAACGCCAGCACGAGCGCCACGGAAATGCTTGCGTCCACCAGCGCCTGACCAACCCGGAAGACGGCAAAATAGCCGGCGTGCTTTGCAGACTGGAAAATGGCAAGCCGGATGAGAAGGACGAACTGCACGGCCGACACGCCGACGGCGACCATCAACCAATCGTGCGGAAGTTTGGTCAGGTGTTCAAGCGGCTCCCGGAAGACTGTCACCAGCGCAAGCAGGGTCACGCTGGTCACCGCGAGAATGATGAAGCTGTTTCCGACATAGCGCGGGAAGTCATACTCGTCCCGGTCGAAATAGCGCATGCCGACGGCACCGTGAACGGAAAGCCCGGTCAGGGATCCGAACGCGGTAATGACGATCGAGAACATGGCAACAATGCCGTAATCTTCCGGCGTCAGGACCCTGGTCAGGACAGGCATAAGAAGCAGCGGCATCGCCGCCGCGAGCGCATTGGTGGCCGTAAACAGGAAAACCGATCGCAGGATCCTGGCGTTCAGCATGTCAGCCAAAGAAGGATTTCAGGGCCTTGCTGACGGTTGTGACGTCGGCCTCGCTCATGTGCTCCCCGATAGGCAGGCTGAGAAGGGTGCCGGCTGCCTTGTTGACAAAAAGGTCTTCGCCGCCCTGGTTCAAATAGTCGTAGGCGCGCAACTGGGTCAGTGCGACGGGGTAGTGGATGCCGGTTTCGATCCCCTGGTCCGCCAACCAGCGCTTGAGTTCGTCACGATGATCGGTGCGTACGACAAACAGATGATAGACCTGTCTGGCCCAATTGGCGCGACGCGGCAGCGCGATCCCCTCGATGCCGGCCAGTTCCGTCATATAGAGTTCTGCAATGGCAATGCGGCGCTGCGTCCAGTCATTCAGGTGCGGCAGCTTGGCTGACAGCACCGCAGCCTGGATCCCGTCCAACCGGGAGTTTCGCCCTTCAAAGTCATGGTCATACTTGGCAATGCGGCCATGGTTGGCGATCTTGCGGGCCTTTTCGGCAAGGGCCGCATCGTTGGTGACAATCGCTCCGGCATCACCATAGGCACCGAGATTCTTGCCCGGGTAGAAGCTGAAGGTTGCGATATCGCCGATCGTACCGACCGTCTTGCCGTGGCTGGTCGCACCATGGGCCTGGGCGCAATCCTCGATGATCTTCAGATCGTTTTCGTCGGCCAGCGCCTTTAGTTCGGCCATATCACAGGGATGACCGTAGAGATGTACCGCCATGATGGCCGATGTCCGGGACGTCAGTTTTGCCCGCACGGTTTCCGCCGTCAGGGTGTAATGCCCCGGATCCACGTCGGCAAAAACCACCTTCAGACCTGTGCGCGTGACCGCCTCGGAACTGGCTATGAAGCTGTTGCCCGGCACGATCACCTCGGAGCCCGGGGGAAGGTTCAGCGCCTCGAGCGCTATCTCGATCGCATCGGTTCCGTTGCCAACCCCGATGCACCAGTCCGCTCCAAGCCACGAGGCGAATTCTTCCTCGAACTTCTTCGCGTAGGGACCGCTTACAAAGGCCGTATCGGCGATGACGGAGGCAATGGCCGCATCGATTTCAGGCTGAATGGATTGATACTGCGACTTGAGGTCGAGGAACTTGATCATGGCAGGTTTCTGAGTTTGCGGCAGGGATTTCCGGCATAGATCCCCGGCTCTTTGATGTCGCGTGTGACAACGCTTCCAGCCCCTATCACAGCACCGTCACAAATGCGAACGGGAAGTATGGTGGCATTGCTGCCAATGGAGACATTGTTGCCGATCACGGTGCTGCGCCATTTTGTCTTGTCACCGCGGGCGGGGCCGCCCCCTTCGAACAGGTCGTTGATAAAGACGACCCCGTGGGCAATGACGCTGTCGGCTCCGATGTCGACGAATTCGCAGATGAAACTGTGGGACTGGATCCGTGTCCGCGCGCCAATGCTGACATTGCGCTGTATCTCGACAAACGGGCCAATGAAGACGTCATCAGCGATGGAGCAGCCATAAAGGTTGACCGGCTCTATGACGGTCACGCCCTCGCCGAAAGTCACGTCGGCGGCTATGCCGCTGCTTCGAATGACGGGGGCCGCCAAGATCCTACCTCCCGAGCCTGGAATGAACAGGCTTGACCGGCAGAAAGATCTCCTTGCCGGTTTCAACGGATTCATAGATCGCGTTGATGAGCTGGATGCTCTTGCGTCCTTCGCGTCCATCGACGGTCTGGGATGCGCCGTTGGCAAGGCAATCAACGACGTGCTCGTAATACATCTGGTGGCCGAAACCGTAGACGTTCGGCGGGTTCACCGAGTATTTCTCCATGAAGCTGTCTTCTTCCTGACGGCCATCGGCAAAGTTCCATGTCTTGAGCTTGTTGACGGCAAAGCCGCCAACCTCGACGGTGCCGGTGGCGCCAAGCAGCGAGATCGACCCTTCCAGATCCTTCGGACGCGCGGCGGTGGTCGCTTCGATCAGACCAAGCGCGCCATTCTTGAACTTCAGCAGGACGACGGCCGTATCTTCGGCCTCAATGTCGACCAGCGCCGTGGTGCTCTTGGCGAAAACGCTCTCGACCTCCCCCATCATCCATTCCAGAAGATCAATGTGGTGGCTCGCCTGGTTGGTCAAGACACCGCCGTCCATGGCCCAGGTTCCGCGCCAGGCGTCCTGATCATAGTAGGACTGATCGCGGCACCAGCGAACCCGTATCGTTCCCATGATCAGGTTGCCGAAACGGCCTTCGTCAAGAGCTTCGCGCAGTTTGACCACCGGAACGTTGAAGCGGTTCTGCTTGACCACGAAAAGGCGCGAGCCCGAGGCCTCGCAAGCCGCGATCATCGAATCGGCATCTTCGAGCGTCAGTGCCATCGGTTTTTCCACGACGATCGCCTTGCCATACTTTGCCAGCTCGATGACATGCCTGGCGTGGTTGCCGCTTTCGGTCAGAACGACAACAACGTCGATCTCGCCGCCCGACATCATTTCGTGCATATCGGTGAACACGGGAACATCGAACTGCCGGCCGATCGCCGCAGCCTTGGCTTCCACGATGTCGCAAACAGCAACAAGACGTGCGCCATCGATCTGATTGTGACCGAGAAGTTCGGAATGCCGTTTTGCGATCCGGCCGCAACCCACGAGGGCGAAGTTAAGCATTGTGCGCCATCCAGCCTGTTTTGGTCCAAGTCCCAAGCCCTATCACATTCCGCTGTGACGGAAACGGTTGCCACAGGCGCGCAATGGTTGAAGGGCTCAGAGGTTTATGAAGCGCTCCAGAAAGCCCAGACCCGCCGGCCCACTGCGTTCGGGATGGAATTGCACGCCCATCAGGTTGTCACGCCGGACAGCCGCCGTGATGGCGTTGCCACCATAGTCGACAACCGCGAGGCGGTGTGCCGGATCAGAAGGGGTGCAGTGAAATGAATGGACGAAGTAAAAGGAATCATGCGCGCCGCCATTGGCCACCGGCGTCGCCGCCCAGTCTTCGCCGGAAACGTTTTCTGCGGGTCGGACTTCGCCCCAACTGATATGCGGGACACGCAGCGGTGCGCCGTCGGTACCGGTGCCCGGTATGCGGTCAACAATTCCGGGAATAAATCCCAGGCCGGTGTTCTCGCCGAACTCGGTCGACTGGTCCATCAAAAGCTGCATGCCAATGCAGATTCCAAGGAACGGCCGTTCGGTTTCGACAAAGCGGCGAAGCGTTTCATCCAGACCCAGGTCGCGGAGTGCGGCAATTGCCCTTCCGAACGCGCCCACGCCTGGCAGTATGACCTTGTCGGCAGACAGAACATCGGAGGCGCTCCGGGTCAGGTTCGGTTCACAACCAGCTTGCTTGAGGGCGTTGCAAACGGAGAACACATTGCCGATGCCATAATCGACCACAACGATGGATTTACTCATACCTGCACCATTTCCGACTTGTGAGCCCGCACCGGTATCGACGCCTTGGCAAGATCATCGCGCAGAGCCCCGAAGGTTACCGCATCGGTGTGCAACGCCTTGGCGAGGGAAACCGCAGTTGCACCCGCTCCCACGGCCTGAGCAACATGCGCACTGCCTGCGGCACCGCCCGAGGCGATGACCGGAATATCAACTTCGCGGGTCACGGCAGCGATCAGATCGAGATCCATGCCTTTCATGGTGCCGTCACGGTCAATGGAGGTGATGAAAATTTCGCCCGCACCGAGGCGCGCGCCTTCCACGGCCCATGCAATCACATCACGCTCGGTGTGATTGCGTCCGTTGTCGGTCATCGCCTCCCACCCACCTTGCGGCAAGCGCTTGGCTTCGATCGAAAGTACTGTCGCCTGGGACCCGTAAGTGTCCGAGATTTCACGCAGGATATCAGGCCGCTTGGTTGCGGCGGTGTTGATCGCAACCTTGTCGGCACCGACGTCAAGCAGTTGCTTGACGGACTTGAGGTCCCCGATTCCGCCACCGACAGTGATCGGCACAAACGCCTCCTGAGCCACCTCCCGAACAATGTCGGAGAGATTGTTTCGCTCATAGAGACTGGCGACCACATCCATGTACAGCAGTTCGTCAGCACCCTGCTGGTAATACAGCTTCGCACGCTCTGCAGGGTTGCCCATTTTCCGCCAGCCTTCCATCTGAACACCCTTGATCAGGTGCTGGAGCTTGACGTCAAGACGGGCAATGAGACGGATGTTCATGGTAAATCCTGACTGCGCGATCAGTTCTCGTCGAAGACACGGCGGCGAAGTTTCCACTCGCCGTTCTCGTAGGCCCAGAGATGCGGCGAGCGGAAGCGATTGGCCAGGGCATCGAAATAGTCGCGGTCCATGACCGGCGCTTCGAACTGCTTTGACGCTTCCGGGAATTCCTTCTCGGGCAGGCTGAGATATTCCATCAGTTCGTCGGCAAAACGGTCGGGGAACTCGCCGTCGTAGCGACGCACAAGAGCCACACCCTCTTCGCGCTCGATGTCGTTCGAGCGGATTTCCTGGGCGGCATCGTAGGTGGTGCGGCCAATACCGAACTTGATGAATGTCGTGTAGTAGTGCAGATCGTCGATGCGGTCATCGATCGAATTGTACTTCGAATAAGTGCCGGGGGTACGCTCCGGCGACGCTTCAAATCCGCCGTTCTCGACAGCGAAATAGTAAGCCGCCTGGGGGTGCCACTTCAGATAGTAACCGAGGTAATGCACCTCGATGCCCTTCTTGTTGAGCTCTTCCGGATTGGACGGGCGGTACACATCGAGATCGACCGGACGCACCTTGTAGTCATCCTGCAGCGACTGGATGGAGGTGCCGCCCAGGAAAATCTCGCTGTCGGCAGAGTTCGAGAAGTAGGAGAAATCCCGCTTGGCAGAGGTGTTGTCTGCGATCGGATTGCCGTACTCGGCTTCATTCTCACCGTAGAAGATAAGCGGGATGTCCATGCGCGCTGCCATCTTGGGAGCATAGGACTTCTGACCGAAGATGAACGGCTGGAAGGGATGGAACAGGTTTTCCACGGCCAGCCGCGTGATCAGGCGCTTGACGCGGCCGTTCGGGGTCAGAAGGTAGTTGTCGAAACCGGAATGAATCCAGCGCTGGAAGTTGCGCCAACCCCATTCGGTGTAAACGTGCGGAGCCCATGTCACCGTCAGCGGGTTCATGCCGAATTCGTACTTCAGCATCCACGACTGGTAGAAGCTGTCCTTGCCGCCGGACCCGGGGACAAGGCAATCATAGTGGCCATTGCGCGAGCGGAACTTGTCGCACAGGACCTGCAACTCGCGGCGGCGCTCTTCCCAGTCGATGTCACCGTGCTTGCGCTCGGCCATGCGGCAGGCGTCGCAAACGCCTTCGGCGTCGAAATTGATGGTCTGCTTCTTGCTGTCCTTGGTGTGCTTGTGCTCGACGGTCGAGTTGGGCCGCTGGTTCGAGATCACGCACCTGGAGCAGAAGGCCACGCTCTGGGGCAGGCCATAATAAGTTTCCGGATCATCCTTACTGGACGCATACTTGCCCAAATCAAGTTTGTCTTTGCGTGGATCCGAGTGGATAAAGCCCATGGAACGTCCTGCCTTCAGTCTGATCTTGTTTGCCGGTGGTTAACCGCAATCACGCGTGAGCGCAAGGCCAAAGCCCGCAGCTTCGCAGCTTCAGGCGATATCCGCCTCTTCCACAGGCGAGAACGCCGCCACGTCCCGCGTCAACGACTTGCCAACCAGTTCCTTGAGGCGGGCCGGCGGCAAGCCTGTCTCCGGTCTGAGCGGGACGAGGTCGTCGGCGGTGACGACGTGACCCTGCGGAAGGTCGCGCAGGAATTTCAGGCCTTTCCTGACCAGCGACCGGGCCTCCATCTCGACCGGCCGCGGTGCCTTGACCCCATCACCACGGATAAGTTCGGCGCGGCGGATGTCGTCGACCATGGCCTTGAGCTCATCCGGCTCCAGCGAGGCTGCATGGTCGGGCCCTTCCATGGTGCGATCAAGGGTGATGTGCTTCTCGATAAGCTGCGCACCGGCCGCGACCGCCATTGGCGCCACCAGGATGCCGGTGGTGTGATCGGAATAGCCAACGGATTCGCCAAGCTCTCTGGCCATCGTCCCCATCGCAGCCAGATTCACCTCTTCAAGCGGCGTTGGATAGGCCGAAGTGCAATGCAGCACCACGAGGTCACCCTCGTGATCGAGCCTGTCCCAGACGGCCCTGATCGTGCGCACGCATTCAGCGACTTCCTCCAGAGTGGCCATGCCCGTTGACAATACGATCGGCAGGCATGCCTCCGCAGAGGCTTCGACCAATGGTGTGTTGGTGATCTCACCGGAGGCTATCTTGATCCGCTTGATCCCGAGATCGAGGAGCAGCCGCAGGGAGGCCTTGTCAAAACCGGTCGACATGAACTCGATCCCGCGGGCCTCGCAATGGGCCACAAGCTCTTCGTGGTCCTCTAAGCTCAGTTCCAGAGACTTCAGCAACTTGTACTGGTCCAGGTCGGCATCATTCTTCTTCTGATAGGCAACCGCCTGGGTACCCTCAACGATCAGATCGTCGGCGCGGAACGTCTGAAACTTGGCGGCATCCGCGCCCGCATCCGCAGCAACGTCGATGAGCCGCCGGGCGATTTCCATATCGCCGTTGTGGTTGACTCCGATTTCGGCAATGACAAAGCATCTCTTCGAGCTCATTCAGCCCTCCCTGGGCAGTGTGGTCATTTTCAACAGTCGCGCAGGAGTCCCGCCATAGATTCCCGGCTTGGATATGTCAGTCGCCACCGCGGCGCCGTTTCCGATGACGATACCGGAGCCGACACTCTTTCCGTGCCGAATGCTCGCATTCGAACCAAGGAAAGACCCTTCTCCAAGCCTGGCGCCGCCCGCAAGGACAGACCCAGGTGCAAGATGCGCGAAATCAGCCGTCTCGCTGTCGTGTTCGACAACTGCATTGTGATTGACGATCACGCCTTCGCCGACCCTGGCAAGAGTGGCTACCACCGCTCCCGCGCACACCGCAACCCCTCTGCCGATGAGCGCCGAGGGACTTATGACGGCGGCTGGATGCAGAACGTTTGCGGGGGCAAATCCCTTTTGCAGAAACTGGTTGAAGAGCCGCCGCCGCAGGGCAGGGTCTCCGACCGCGGCAATGAACCGCCACTCCGCCGGGCGCGCATCGACATCGGTTTCCTTTGCCACGCAGGGGCAAAGGGTGAAGGTCCACCCGGTTGCCGCATGTGGGTCTACGACCAACAACCGTGAAAACCGGCCGCTCAGGAACGCCGCCTCGGCGACAACCCTGCCATGACCGCCGCCTCCAACGATCAGAAGACCCCGCTGGGAACCTTCGCTTGCGGGTGAAGACGGCTCGGCGCTTTTGCGGGTTCCTGCCATGGCCTGGCCGCTACCCTTTCCGGATCATGCCGGGCAGATCGCTGAACGGCTTTCTGCCCAGGCCTTCAAACCGCGCCTTCTCGAGCACCGAAACGATGCGGCCTGTCGCATTGCCGGGCCTGCCGTAGGGAGGCGTCTTCGCCTTCAGGCCGTCGCGGAATGCCGGGTCGAGCGCCCTGGCGATACCGGCCTTGATGTCCGCGGCGGTTTCCGCGACGTCGATGATGCTCTGCGCGCGCAACCGCCCCTCCTGGCGTGTTCCGATGTTGACCGTGGGGACATCAACCGCTGGAGCTTCGATGATGCCCGAGGAGGAGTTGCCGATCACCATCGTCGACGCCTTCATCGCTGCAAGATAGCGCACCTGACCGAGGGATGTAACCAGCCGTACCCGGTCCGGCCACCGTGCCTCATAGCTTTCCAGCCTCTCGTTGATGCGCCGCCCGCCCGGATCGGCATTGGCCTTGGTGATCACCAGCTTGAGATCCGGAAAGGTCTCCAATGCCTCAAGCAGTGCTTCAAGCCCTGCCAACGGTCCGGTTTTTTCCATTGTGGCCGGATGGTAGGTGACCAGCGCGTAGTCAGAGTCTGCGGGAAGGTCGAGGTCAGCCATCAGACCGGCCTTCGACGGCAAATCCAGCCGGAGAAAATTGTCCAGGCCGACGGTCCCCACATTGAAGGTCCGGTCGGGCGCCTCGCCCATCTGGATCACCCGCTGCCGGTATTCCTCGGCTGCGGTGAAATGCAGGTGCGCCATTTTCGTGATGGCGTGCCGGAAAACTTCATCGATGGCGCCCAGAGTGACTTCGCCGCCATGGATATGGCCGACCGGTATATGCAGAAACGTGGCCGCGGTCGCCGCCGCCAATGCTTCGAAGCGGTCTCCGAGCAGGATGAGACAGTCCGGCTTGATCCCCTCGAGCGCCGACAGAAAGCCCTCGGTCGCCCGGACATAGGCGCGGCCCATGCCGGCGTCGCTGTCGTCCCCGTCCAGGCAGGGCACGGTCGCGTCGATTTCGAAGCCGTCCTGCCGGATGAACCGAATGGTTTCACCGAACTGCGGCGCCAGATGCATGGCGGAGGCGATGATGCTGAGCTCGAACCGGGGGTGATCGCTCAGATCACGCATCAACCAGTAGAGAAGGCCGTAGTCCGCTCTGGTTCCGGTCGCGATGCAGATGCGTGATCGGGTCATGGCCTCAACGATCGGCTATACCGTAGATACGGGCGACCAGCTCGGTGCTCTTGAGCGCATCGTCGATGGTTGCGGCACCGGTGTCCCGCCCTTGCCAGGCCCCCACGACCCGCTCCGCCTGAAGCCTGAAACCGGGCTTGTATCCCTGGTCGGCTTGTGAAGCTGCTACCTCGTTGAGACTGCGTTCGCCGGCATTCTGATAGACCGCCTTTTCCAGCGGGCGCATTTCCCAGCGCCGGTGCGGCGCTGACACCGTGCAGGCCCAGGGCCCCGGCCCGTTCCATATGCCCTGGTAAATGCCGGTGTCGCCAGAGGAGAAGCGGACATGCGCCAGCACCACGCCCGGGTCTTCCGCATCCCACGGCTGCAGGACCTCCACATCACTGATTTCGCCGCGGCCAAAGGCCACGAGATAGTCAACAAGGTGGATCGAGTTGGCGTACATCCAGTTCTGGACCACCGATTCGGCGTGACCGATGACACGGGCCGTCTCGAGGCTCTGCTGGTCCTGCACCTCGATGAAGCGCGCACCACCATTCTCGGCGAGATCGGACAGGGCGGCCTGGGTGGAGCCGAGCGTCCGGCGGTTGAGGCCAACCCAGACCTGCCGGCCCTTCTGCTTGACGAGTGCATGCAAAGACCGCGCTTCCGCCAGATCGAGGCCTATCGGCTTCTCCATGAACAGCGCAACCGGCCGCTCGAGGATCTTGCTGGCGACTTCCAGAATGGCAGGTTCATAGACAGCCATGACCACCAGATCCGGTCTTGCCGTATCCAGCATTTCACCAAGGTCGTCGTAGACCGCATCAATGCCGTGGCTTGAGGCGATGTCCTGCGCCTTCGACTTGGTCCGGTTGCAGATCGCCACGAACTCGACGCCTTCGAGACCTTGGAACGCCTTGGCGTGCTCGGCTATCATTCCACCGGCGCCGACGAAGGCGACGCGACAGATTCTCGGATTTTGCATGGCAACACTCTCGGAATTGGACTGGATATATCCTACAGGTCCGCCTAAAGCAGCCTATCCCCCGTGTCAATCGAAGGCCTCGCCTTCCGCGCCTGGCCGGTTCATACAGGGGCAAGACTTCCATTTGCCCAGAGGAATACGAAATGAAGATGTGCGTTGTGGCCGCCCGGGCAGGGTCGAAGGGACTGCCGGACAAGAACATCAAGATGTTTGCCGGAAAGCCCCTGCTTGCCCACACCGTCGAGCAGGCGCGGGAATCGGGAATCTTTGACATCATTGCTGTGACCAGCGACAGCGACCGCTATCTCGGGATCGGGCGGGACGCCGGCGCGAACCTGCTGATCGACCGACCGGCTGAACTTGCCACCGATACCATCAGCAAGCCGCCGGTGCTGCGTCATGCGCTGGCAATGGCGGAAGCGGAAGCCGGGCAGGAAATGGAAATGCTGTTCGACCTGCAACCGACATCACCGCTCAGGATGCCGGGCGACATTCCCGGTGCGGCGCGGACACTGAGCGAGCGGCCGGACCTTCACAATGTCGTTTCGGTCAGCCATGCGAAGGCCTCGCCCTACTACACCCTGGTGGAGGAAACCGCGGACGGGCGTGTGGAACTTTCCAAGCCGCGGGACGGGCGTTACGGACGCCGGCAGGACCTGCCGAGCTGCTATGAGCTCAACGGTTCGATCTATGCCTGGAGACGGGAGCCGATCCTGGCCGAAATGCCTGCACTGACTGACAAAACAGGTTTCTGGCTGATGGCCGACGAGTGCAATTTCGACATCGACACGCCGCTTGATTTCGCCATCGCCGGCTTTGTTGCACATCATCATTTCGGCTGGCCGGAAACCCGCTGAATATCCACCGTGTCACCGGGCATGGGACACTGGATCCGGTAACCAACCGGAGACTGCCATGACCGCGACACCGAAGCTCGAGCTGCCGCTTCTGGCCGCCGCCCAGGCCCAGAAGCATGTCACCCACAATGAAGCGCTGATGGCGCTTGATGCGCTCGTCCACCTAAGCCTGAAGAGCCGGACGGAGCTTGCGCCGCCGCCCGATCCGGAAGACCAGTCCGCCTATCTCGTCCCGGACGGCGCCGGTGGCGGGTTTGCCGGGCAGGACGGGCGGATAGCGACCTATATCGACGGGCAATGGCTGTTTCGCACGCCGCGCGCGGGCTGGCTGGCTTTCGTGGAAAGCGAGTCCGCCGCCCTTGTCTGCAACGGCACCGGCTGGCAGCCCCTCGGCGAGGGCGGTGGCGGCGCAACGCCCGCACTGCTTGGCATCAACACCGTCGCCGACACGACGACGCGCTTCGCTGTCGCCGCAGAGGCATCGCTGTTTACCGGCGACACGGGCGATCACCGTCTGAAGATCAACCGGAGCTCCTCGAACGACACCGCCTCGATGCTGTTCCAGACCGGGTTTTCGGCCGTCGCGGAATTCGGCCTGACCGGGGACAGCGCACTCCATCTTCGCCACAGCGCCGACGGCAGCAACTTTGACGACGCCATGGTGGTCGATACGGTGTCCGGGCAGGTGGCTTTCCCGGCGGTGTCGGGCGCGGTGGGCGGCGATTATCTGATCAATGGAGATTTCTCAATCAACCAGCGCGGCTTTGCTGGCGGCGCCCTAGCCGACGGTAATTTCGGTTTCGACCGCTGGAAGGCGGTCGGTGCGAGTAGCCTTTCGCTTTCAGGCGGGTCCCTCACCCTTGCTTCGGGCAAGATACGCCAGGTGATCGAAGCCCCCGAGCTGGCCGGGGAAACCGTGGTGGTGTCGCTGGATGACCCGACCGGCGACATTGCCGTCGAACTGGGCAGCGCCAGCGGCACCATTCCAGCAGGCAGCGGCCGGCAGGCGGTGCGCCTGACCCTTGGCGGCGGCGACAGCGGCAATGTCGCGCTTTCGCTGTCGGCGGTTGCGGGCAGCGTCGGCTTTGCCCGGGTCAAGCTGGAACTGGCCCCGGTGGCAAGCCGCTGGCGATCGCGCCGGGCGGGCGAGGAGCTGTTCCTGTGCCAGCGCTACTACCGCATCCTGACCTTCAACCTGTCGACCGGCAGCGGCAGCGGAACCCAGAGCTACAGCCTGCCCATCACCCCGCCCATGGCCTACACGCCGAGTGCGACACGGGTGGGGAATGTTGTTTCAAACGGGGAAACGGGGACCACACAAATCGTATCGACCGAGGTCAACAACAGTTCGACCTTTGGCGTCTACAACAGCGGAACCGGCGTGGTTGGCGGAAAATACCTCCTGGAAGCTGAACTCTGAACCAGTTGCTAGCCTGCTGGAGACCCAATCAGGTCCAGTATCCGGGACGTGGCAGACCCGGGATCGGCCAGATTGCTCCGGGCAGCCCGCCAGCAGTCCCGCTTGCCCTCTTGCCCTATCGCTGCAAACAGCTGAGTGCTCAGATCAGTGCCCGGAAGCGCCACCTTTGCAAGACCCAGCGCCACATAGGGCAGGACCTCGAAGGAAATCCTTGAGGCGAGGTCACCATGCAACTTACTTGAATGAAGCATCGCCACGGGTGTCACCAGCGGGCTGCTCGAATGAAAATTCAGGTAGGCCGCATCATAGAGACAGTTTGACATCACGGCACACACGCAATCGCACAGCAGCAGCGCATCCTCGATCGGCCAGGCCTCGAGGAAATGAACCTGCGGCAGACAGGAATGCATGATTTCGAGCGTCTGCTGCCGCTGCGCTTCGCTCTCGCGGGGATGGGGCTTGTAGACCACGTCCACCGTCACCGGAAATTCGCGGACCGATTGCGACCACTGGGCAATCGATTCGCGATAGCCGGGCAAATGATGAAGCGCCTGCCCGAACCAACCGATGACCGGCCGGTCTGCCAATCCCACACGGTTTCTGGCTGAATGCCTTCTTTCGGCGATGTCGAGCCCTGCATATTCCGCGTGTCTTGTTGAGCCCACAACAACGCAGTCGGTATCATGCGCAGCTCTGGTCAGTTTTGCCGCTGCCTCGTCCAGAACCAGGAAACGGTCCGGCTTGCGGCCGAAGAATCCGTTCCACTCACCCCAGAAATCCTGCAGCAGGAAACCCTTGCAGGATCGCATCTGCAACAGCGCTTCATCGATGCCGCCCTGTCCGGGGGAGGAAAGACCGGCGACAATCACATCGGGATCAACCTCCCGCACAATGCGTCCGGCTTCCGCAAGGAGAGCCGCGGCCTCGGGACCAGCCGGTTCGTTGGCAGCGGGCAGTTCCACCGCAATGGGAGCAATTCCGCGACGCGCCAGAATATTCAAAGCCGGCTCCTGAGCCACCACAACGACCCGGAAGCGGTCATCACGGGAGGCTTCATCGATAACCGGTGCAGCATAAAGGGCGGCGGCCGCATCGCGGGCAGAGAAAATTATAGTTTTTCGATTGTGCATCCGATAACTATCACTGAGGAAAGGCCTGAAGGGGTAGAGGTCCAAGCCCCTGGCCTGCTATCTCTGAAGGAGTGGAGTGGAAAGCCGCTCAGTTGTTAAGTCAAGTGTGCGGCTGGTTTTTGGTGATGAGTAATTAATGATTCTTTTTTGCGTCTACTCCGTCTCACAGATCCGGATTTTCGAGGAATTCGCTCGCCGGATGCCGGAGACGGAACCTTGTTTCTTCCTGTCATTCAACGACGCCAAGGAGATCAACGACACTCTTCGTTCGGCAGCTTCAAGCCTCTCCAGCCACCTGGAGGTTCTTTCGGCACTCAGCGACGGTGTCGCGGATTCGGAGCTTGACGACGAACGGCGAAACTCGGACTTCACGCGTTTTCAAGAGAAGATTCCGCTCAACGAGTCCTATTGCAACCTCCTGTTTCGTCAGAAAGCAGCATGCCGGAAACTGCTCAATGAGAAAAAGGTCGACACCGTTATCGTCTGCGAGGACGGGCCTGGTGGCTGCGCCCCACTGATAGCTACAGCGAAGGATATGGGTATCCTGGTCGTCGAGATGCCTTTCGGCATCGGCGAGATGCGTGACTATCAGATGTATATCGAAAACCGGGCTGAAGAGAACACACTGAACCTGGTGCCCGAGGACGAGACTGGAAGAGCCCTGCGCCAGTATGCTTCAAAATGGATCCTGCCGACCGATTACGGCTCGATCACGCTGTTCCCAGCCGAGTTCGTGCTGGCCCGGATCGCCGCAGGCCTGGACCTGCCCGAACCTTGGGTCGTCCATGGCGGTCCGGCGGATGCGCTTTTTGTCGAGTCCGACGCAATGGAGCGTATCTACAAGCGGGAGAATGTCCCCACGGCAAAGCGCATCATGACCGGTTCGTGTTATGCTGATACCGTCTATGATGAAATTAATTCGGACCCAGCACTAAAGCGGGCGTACGAGACAGCGAGCCTCATCAATCCTGAAAAGCCACGCATTCTCATCGCACTTCCGCCCAGCTATCACGGCGAGCGCAAGGCAGAGTTTGCCACCTACAAGGAAACACTCGAGCGCTTGCTGAAAGGCTGCAAGGCTGCACACCCGCATGGCCATATCACTGTTTCCGTGCACCCGGCAGCGGACGCGCCAACCCGCCAAATGATTGCCGTTCTGGCGGACGACGTCTCGGAAGACTGGCTTCTGCGCCTCATAGCGAGAACGGACGTTTTTGTTCCTGTTTTCTCCAGTACAACACGCTGGGCATTGATGGCGAAGAAACCAATCGTGAATTATGATTTGTACCAGTTCGACCTACCCACCTACGACACGGCTCCTGCGGTATTCACCACCACGAAACTGGACGTGGCGCTTGAGCGACTGGGTGACATACTGGCC
The DNA here is from genome assembly GCF_900220985.1 of Parahoeflea halophila. Lineage (GTDB taxonomy): Bacteria > Pseudomonadota > Alphaproteobacteria > Rhizobiales > Rhizobiaceae > Hoeflea > Hoeflea halophila. The sequence goes on along the minus strand of NZ_OCPC01000004.1, from coordinate 21,358 downwards.
ACACCGGAAAGCTATCATCGCGCGGCTCTGGAAGTCAGCGACTGCAGCAGCGAATGGGGCATGATGGACGGGCTTAACTTCGAGAGGATCTGGAGCACCTTGGGGGATTTGAGAAAGGCGAACAGGGAAGCCAGAAGGCCGCTGAGTGTGACGCGGCGGGTGCTTTCTCTCTTCAGGAAAAGACAGGACTAGACGCATGGTGTCGGACTACAAGAGAACCGAGGTCTACAGCGGACCGGAAGCAGCGCAACCAAAGCACATGTTCGTCTGGCTTTGCAACAAGCTTGCGGACACCGGCATTGCCTGCGGCAGCATCCTCGACGTGGGCGCCGCAACCGGCGATTTTCTCAGATATGCCGCGAGCCGGTTTCCGAATGCCACATGCGAAGGACTGGAATACGATAGGGAGCTTGTGCAGATCGGCAACGCCAAGGCGGCTGCCATCAAACTGCATCACGGTGACGCCAACAGCATGGATGCTCTGAATGACCAGGCTTTCGATGCGGTATTTTTGACAGGAACACACAGCATTTTCGAGGATTTCCGGCCGTCCTTCGCCGAATGCATTCGCGTCGCTCGTCCCGGTGGCCGGGTGTTCATCACCGGGCTGTTCAACGACTATCCTGTCGACGCACGTATCCACTGGCGATATGCGGAACGTTTCGAGGATGACTGGCATCCTGGTTACAACCTGTTTTCCAAGGCGAGCATAGCCGCGTTTCTGGCGGGACAGCCAAGGGTGCCGGCGCACACCTTCGAGAAATTCGTGTTGCCATTTGATCTCGAGCCGCAACAGGATCCAATACGCTCCTGGACCGAGCCTGGCGACACGGGAGAGCGCAACTTCCGCAATGGCATCATGCCCCTCAATCTCGAATTGCTGACCCTGACGATCGGATCAGACAGCGGAGCGGAGCGGTGAGCAACAAGCCGAAACAGAAAATCGGCAGCCAGTATATCGGCGCGGGAGAATTGCCGCTGTTTCTTCCCGATATCGATGTCTACTTCAAGAATGACACAGACGGGGCTCGCCGGCTCGTGAACGAGCTTGCATCGCTCGGCGTCACCACGCTCAAGGGCGCCATTCTGCACGATGCGGAAATTTGCCTGCCAATGGGAGACACGGGATACTACGTCCCCGGAAAAGGTGTAAGGACGGAAAACTATCGCGCAGTGATTGAGCGGCATGTGGTGCCGCTGGAAACCTTCAGGCGGATCTATTCCGAGGCAAGGGACAAGGGTTTGGAACTCGTCCTGAGCGTTTACGACGAGGCGGGCATCGCCCTGGCGCTCGAACTCGATTCTGCCGCCCTGAAGATACCCAGCAGCAACATCACGCATGCACCGTTGATTCGGGATGCCGCTTCGACCGGACTGCCGCTGATAATCGATACGGGGCGCTCGACGATGAACGAGATAGAGCGCGCCGTTGGCTGGGCCCGCGATGCAGGTGTCAAAGTTCTGATCATCGAACACAGTCCACCCGGCCCACCGGCCCCGGTCAACACATTCAATCTCAACATGATGACGGCGTTGGGCGAAAACCACGATTGTTATGACGGGCTGTCGGATCACTTCATGGGCATTGACATGATGCTGGTTGCCGCTGCACGCGGAGCCGATGTCATCGAGAAAGGGGTCTGCCTCGACCGGACCGAAAACGACATCGACATCGCCCATGCCCTGCCGATCTCTCAGGTCGGAAATGCACTAGAAAAGATCGAACTCTTTCACCAGTCGCTGGGATCACGAGAGCGCGTCCTGCCGGCAGACAGGCCGCGCCCGCCGGACCGTATGTGCGTCGTGGCTGCTGTCGACCTTCCCGCAGGAACCCCTATCACGCGAAGCAACGTCCGATTCGCATTTCCGCCGCTGGGCATTGGAAGCGAAAACTGGGACAGCCTGGACGGAAGGCCGGTGCACAGATTTGTCCCCGCCGGGCAACCGCTGCAAGATGATGACCTCTGAAACCGACTTCAACGCGCCTGCCCATCCGGGCCATGATCCGATCCCGTTGCGCTTTTCTCCGGTTGACGGCAAATGGCTTTCGAATGTCTTTGCCGACCTTCCCATCGAAAGAGTGGAAAAGGCTGCGAACGGATGCAGCACCGCCGATGCCGGTTACTATCGGCTTACGCTTGCAGATGGCCGGCTGCTGTTTGCAAAGGTCAAGTCGGGCGAACGGGCGACAAGGGAACACAAGGCGGCAGAACTGTCTTCTCAACTCAACCGGCTCGGAGCCGCGACGCTTGCCGCAGAACGGACACGAAAAGAGGATGGTTTGAGCCTTTTCCTCTACCCATGGATAGAACCGGCCTTTTATGACGATAGCTTGAAGGGGCTGGCAAACCTGGGTGGTGCGCTCGCGCTGCTTCACAGCAAAATGCGGAACCTGCCACAACCGAACGCGCCTGGGCAGCACCTCTTGGACATCTGGGCAGACCGTCTGCGGCTGGCCCGCAATGCCGACCACGCCGCGGATTATCTCCTGGCGCTGTCCCGGGCGAGTGATGCTCTCGCGCGGACGAAGAGCCAGATAGCCCACAATGACATTCATCGAGGGAATGTCATATTTGAGGGCTCGGAAGTCGTGGCATTCATTGACTTCGAAGACGCGGTCGACACCCGCTCTTCTCCGCTGATCGACATTGCAGCAAGCCTGGAACGATTTTGTCTTTCACCGGCTCCAAGCGAGATCAGGGTGCGCGCGCTGCTGACCGGTTATGCAAACGCTTCGGACGGGACTCACGCGATCAGTGCGTGCGATATCACTCATGTTGGCCTGTGCCGCTGTTATCATGCGTTGACCGTTCTCGAGTTGTCGAAAGACCCTGAAAACCCGGCATGGCGTGACGAGAGAGATAAGTTCTTAGCACTACTGGACGATTGGCCGCAGTGGGGCGAAATCATCGGCAGAGCTTTTGATGGTTTGCTCATTTGACGCCATCGGCCACAAGCTTTATTCCGAACCCACCTTCAAACATTCAAAGGCCCGGATCAATTCATGAAAACAGCACTCATCGGACTTGGACGAATGGGCATGCGGCAGGCGACGGTGCTTCGCCAATGCGGTCTCGACATCACGGCGATCAGCGATCTGAATGCCGATGCCTGCGCAACCGCGGGCGAAGAGTATGATGTCGCGCCCGAGAATCGGTTCGCTTCCGGCGAGGAACTGATCGAAAAAATCAGGCCGGAGCTGCTGGTGGTCGCCACCACCGCGCCGAGCCATCGCGAGCTGGTGATCAAGGCCGCCCAGAACGGCGCGCGGAAAATCCTGTGCGAGAAACCGATGGCGGTCAGCCTCGACGAGTGCCAGGATATGGTCGACGCCTGCCAGGCGGCCGGGGTCGAGCTCGCCGTCAATCACCAGATGCGCTCGATGGAACAGTACACCGTTCCCAAGTACATGGCCGCGTCGCCGGAATTCGGCGGCATCGGCAGCGTGATCGTCAGCGCCGGCAATTTCGGCATGGCGATGAACGGAACGCATTATTTCGAGATGTTCCGTTACATGACGGACGAGGAACCGGTGCTGGTCAGTGCCTGGTTCTCCGACGACAACCTGCCCAATCCGCGCGGCCCGCAGTTCAAGGACGCGGCGGGCAGCATCCGGCTTGAAACACCGTCGGGCAAGCGCTTCTACATGGACTGCTCCTCCGACCAGGGCCACGGCATGCAGGTGACCTACAATTGCCGCAACGGCCGCATCACCATCGATGAGCTCGACGGCTCGATGCATTACGTCGCGCGGCATCCCGAACACCGGAGCCAGCCAACCACCCGCTACGGCATGCCCTATGACAAGGGCGAGCGCACGATCACGCCGGCCGACGCGGTAGCGCCGACCCGGGCGGTGCTGGAAAGCCTTCTCAAGGGCGAGGATTTCCCCAACGGACAGGACGGGCTGCTGGCGATGAAGCTGCTGATCGCGGCTCATGTTTCCAACGCGCGCGGCGGCATCACCATAGACCTGCGCAAGGAAGAGCTGCCCTCGGACTTGGCGCTTCCGATCGCCTGATGGCTGCGGGAGCGGTGCTGATCGGCAGCGGTCCGAGCCTCGACAGCGGAGAACTCTGCGAACTGGCCGGACTGCCCGCCATTGCCTTCAACCGCTCGTTCATCGCCTGGCAGGACTGGGGCTTCACGCCCTGCTACTACGCCTGCACAAACGCCGCCACGGCCGCACTGGTGATCGATGATACGGAAAGCATCCTTGCCTTCGAAGGGCTTGAGAGGATCTGGCTGCACCACCTGTTTGCGCAGTGCGAGGCGGCGCGCAAGGACCCGCGGGTGAATTTCGTCAGCCCGGCCGAAACAGCCTTTGGCGTTCACGACGGCCAGATCGCCGACTACGGCAATGTCGGCGCCTCGAGCCTGCAACTGCTTTGGAGCATGGGCCACGACCGCATCCTGCTGATGGGAACCGACGCCCGGTACCGGCGGCGTGAAGGCGGCCCGGCGATCAATCATTTCCGGGCCGACTATATTCCCGCAGGGTTTTCCAGCACCGCGCCGGCACGCTCGGAGAAATGGGCCGATGCCATTGCCGACGCCCGCGCCCACGGGATCGAGTTGCGCTTGCGGGCCAGGGGATCCGCGCTGGGCGACATCGCCGGGCTCGAACAGGACACGGCAACGCTCGCGCAGACGCTGGCCTGGCTCGCCCAGTAGAGCCTGCGCTGCCGGCCGCACAAGCCGGATCCGAATGGTCAACATGTCGGACACGCCGAGGTCTCCGACATCGGCCAAGCCCCCGGGGGCGAAGTGACAACAAAGCCTAGAACACTCTGGAAGTCGTTTCACAGACCATGTATGAGTGCGGTCCCGGTCAGGGCGCAATACCATTGGTCCGCATCACGTTATCCGGGCTTGCTGGTCAATGAAACACAACTGATGGACAGGTGAATGCTCGGCCAGACCGCAAAACGGCTCCGGAACAAGGTTTCCGCAAAGCTGGCATCCATTCGAGGCACCCTGGAAGTCGTGCTGCTGACGCTCCGGCTGGCTGAAGGGCATCGGGGCTTTGTCTTCGGCTACATTCTCCTTGCGATCATCAATGCGGCCACCGAGAGCTTCTCCATCATGCTCATCGTGCCGCTGCTTCAATCCTTTTCATCCGACAGCATCTTCGCCGGCGTTCCGGTGCTCGACTCCGTCGGGCAACTGCTGCTGCCATTTGAACCCGAAGTCAGGCTGCGCTGGGTTGCCGTCATCCTGCTCGGGATCATCCTGGTCAAGTCCGCAGTCCAGTATTTCACCGAGGTGATGATCTACATCCTGCCCCTGCGGCTCGAGCGCGATTTGAGAATGCGCGCGTTCGCGGCGATGATGGAAAGCCGGCTGTCCTTCGCGGAAGGCATATCGACCGGTGACATCGGCAACTACACCGCCTCGTTTCCGGCACGCGCCGGCCTCGCACTTCGTTTCCTGATCCAGGGCACAGCGGCAGCGATCACCATCATCATCATGCTGGCCCTGTTCATCGCGATTACGCCGTCGGCGCTGATGGGGCTGGCCGGGTTCGTCATCATCGGGTCGATCCTGTTCAAGCGCCTGACCGGTCCGCTTGCCAGCCGGCTGGACATGGAAATGACGGAATCGCAACGCGACTTCACGCAAGCCTATTTCGAGGCGGTCAACAACAAGAGAACGATCAGGATCTTCAACGCCACCGACACGTTTCTCACCCGCATCAACAAGCTTCTGGAGCGGCTTCGCGGCGTGCAGACGCAGACGATCGCGGTGCAGAACGCGACCTACCCGTTCTTCGCCACCCTTTCGGGGGTTCTCGTCTGCGGCCTCGTGCTGATGGCAAGCTTCGCAAGCCCCGACCAGGCCCAGGCGCTGCTCGGCGTTCTGCTGCTGTTTCTGGTTGCCTCCGCACGCATGCTCGGTCCCTTCAGCGTGGCCCACATCGCCCGCATGCACTTTTCCATCCATGCAGATCCGGTTCGCAAAATGGATTTCTTTCTCAAGGAAGCTGCCCGGAACCGTGACACTGACGGCGAGATCGTGCTTCCGAGGGCCGCCCAGGAGATCACCTTCAGTGATGTCTCGTTCGAATATCCCGGCTCCCGGGCAGGCGTGAAGGATCTGGACTTCAGCGTCCGGCCCGGCGAGTTCCTGGCCATAGTCGGCCCCTCCGGCTCCGGCAAGTCGACGATCTTCCATCTGCTGTCGCGGCTGCGGCGACCGGACCAGGGCGAGATATCGATCAACGGTCACCCGCTCAATGACCTGAAGATCCGGTCGTGGTGGGACCAGCTCTGCATCGTCAGCCAGGATGTCCCGATCTTCAACGCGACGGTTCGCGAGAACATTCACTTCGGCAAGACCGATGAACCCGACGACGGCCGTATCTGGGTTGCGCTCGAAAACGCGGTGGCCGCCGATTTCGTCAGGCGCATGCCCGAGGGGCTCGATTCCCCGCTGGGAGAGTTCGGTTCGAACCTGTCGGGCGGTGAGCGGCAGCGCCTGGCCCTGGCCCGCGCCTTCTATCACCGCACGCCCGTCATCCTGCTTGACGAAGTGACCAGTCAGCTGGATGCCGAAACGGAGCAGCGGATCGCAGAGAGCATTACGAAACTGCACAGCGACAACCACACCATCATCGCCATTGCGCACCGGCCGAAGACGATCCGCGGCGCCGATCGGGTGCTGGTCCTGAGGGACGGACGAGTGGTGGCCAGCGGCGATCATGACACGCTGCTGGCGGAGAACGAATTCTACCGGGACATGGCGGGGCCAGTGGAAACCATGGCGCGCTCCTGATGAAGATCGTCGTTTTCACCAATGCGGCGCATCAACGGAAATACATAGACACGGTCCGTAGCGCGGTCGCCGGAACGAGTGACGTGGTCGTGGAATCGGTTGAGGCCGGCCTTGAGGAAACCGATGACGACAAGAAAGGCGAGGCTGGCGGCAGCGAGTCCTTGCTTTCCTACATCCGAAGTTTTGTCAAAGGGGCCGCTGCGCTCGGCTCACGGGCGGGACGCATCCTCGCCAAGATCCTGCTGTCGCCCCTCTACCTGACCTATTACGCGGAACGAGGTCTGCGCAGGTTCGCCCGCAGGCACAAGATGACATTCCTGCGACCCTCGAAATTTCTCCGGAAACACCCGCGGGTTGTTGCCGGTTTCGAAAAAGTGCTGCGCGCCTTGCTGTCGATCCTCCGCAAGCTGAGTCCCCCGGCGGCGCTGGGCTTCATCGTGCGGACCTGCAGCAAGATCTGGAGCTTTTACAAGCGCCAGTCCTTGGCCTATGCGGTGTTTTCGGAGACGCTGTGGCGCGACTATCTGGCCGAACGGCTGTTCTCCCGGAACCCAGATCTGATCGTCCTTCTCGAGGACAATGCCGAGGGCCTGACCGGGCTGGTTTCGCACATGGCGCGGCAGCGCAGCATCCCCTACGTCGTCCTCCCGGACTACATTCCCAATCCCGCCGAACCGGCGCGCTATTATTTCGACAACCCGCAGCATTCCGCCGATAGCTTAACCGGGCGGGTCATTCGATATTTCGCACCTCGGTGGATCCTCGAATATGACGGCAAGCGGCTGCTGCGGCTGCCTGGAAACGCAGTCTTCGTCAGATGGATGCGAGGTCAGCACTGCCCGCAGCCGTGGATCCTGAACGCCGGCTATGCGGAGGCAATCCTGCTGGAAAGCAGGGCATCGGTGAAACACTACGAGAAGCTCGGGTTCTTTTCGCAGAAGCTCAAGGTGATCGGCGGGGCGACCGAGGACAGCCTCCACGAGATCGCCTTGCGCAAGGACGAGTTGCGCCGGATGCTCGACGCAGAGTACGGCTTTTCGGCAGACAAGCCGCTGGTAATCTGCGGCCTGCCACCGGACCAGTACACGGCAGCGACAGAGGGGTTCGAATTCCGGTCCTACGAGGAACTCTGCCGGCAATGGTTCGCCGCCCTCGAGGCGGTCACCGATCGAGCGAACGTCCTCGCTGTCCGGCATCCCCGCATGAAGGCGGAGGTGTTTGCGCCCTACCTGAAAGGGCGGGTCAGGCTGGCAAACCGCAGTCTCGACGGCATTCTGCCAGCCTGCGATCTCTATATTGCCTGCATTTCCACGACGATCCGCTGGGCGCTGGCGCTTGGGATCCCGGTCCTCAATTATGATACCTACCGGTACGATTACGGAGACTTTTCCTCGGCGCACGGCTGCCTCGAGGTGACGTCGGTGGAGGCGTTCCAGCAGGCGCTTGAAACAATGCTGCTGCCGGGCGGCCTTGACGAGATCAGGTCCGCCGCGGCCGCGGACGCGAGCGAATGGGGCCTCACGGATGGTAAATTCAAGGAGCGCCTTCGCGATACGCTTCTTGAGGTCCGCCGGACCTACAAGGGCAGGACCACGCCCACCCATGCGGGCAACTACCGCCTGAAAAAGCTGTCTTGATAGCGGAACTTACCCGTCAATGACGCAATCGGCCGGTAGCCTGACCCGCGGATCTGGCGTGGCAGCGTCGAGCAGAGGCGCATTGCCCGCTGGCTTGAGGTGACACTCGTCGGCCTCGATGAGATAATCGAACAGATAATCGTACTTCTTCGGTTCGGGTCCGTCCGACGAGGTCACGACGGTGCCGCGCAATGATACCTTGCTCGAAACCACCTTGATGCCGATCAGCGACGCATCGGCCACGCGGACATTCTCGACGATCACCGAACCCAGCGGCTCTCCGTCGATGCCTTCCTCGCCACGGATCCCGAACATGAAACCCTTTACCGTACCGTTTTTGATCTTAACGTTATCGCCGCTCTCGATGTAGATGCCTGACTGCACACTTGACTGGCCTGTGCCTGAGACGGTCTTGCCGTTGAGATCAACAGTGACATCGGAAGCCTTTATATAGACGAGGTACTCGGTATCCTTTTCAAAGGTGATGTCTTCCTGCACCGTATAGCAGCCCGGCCGATCGAGAATCGCCGGGCCGAACACCTGATAACAGCCATCCTTCAGCCTGTTCTGGTAGGGCGACCGGTTCTTGTCGACCGGCGAAATCGCCATCGCGATCGTAGCAAGCGATCTGTCGATCGAGGAAAGCCCGGTGTCTGCGGATTCAAGCAAGTCGGCGATCGGCGCCAGCGCCGAATACGTGCCGACACCGACCGCGAAGATTATCCCGGTCGTTGCATACAGAACCAGGTTCTCCGGATACTTGCTCATAGCTTGCGTATCTCGTCCCGTGTGATTTCGATGACCTTGGCCTGGTCGGCATCACTCAACCCTGTGGAACAGGGCAGGGTCAAGACCCTGGGCCAGATTTCATCACTGACGGGCATCGGAGTCGCAGGTGCCGTTGCATAGGGTGCCTGCAGGTGAGCGGGCTTCCAGAACGGCCTTGCGTCGATTCCCGCCTCGCGCAGACGTCCGCGCAGGTCGGGCAGATGCCGGGCAAAATCCGGGCGGAGCACAACGCCTGCGAACCAGTGGCCGTTGCGGACGTAGTCAGGGTCGGGGAACGGCTCAACCGTGTCGAGGTCGGCGAATGCGTCGCGATAGGCGATGGCGATGCGCCGCTTGGCATTGAGAAACAGGTCCAGGTTTTCCATCTGGGCGCAACCGACCGCGGCCTGGATATTGGTCATGCGGTAGTTGAAGCCGACCATGTCGTGATCGTAGTCTGCCCCCACCCGAGCCGTTGTGGTCAGGTGGCGGAACAGCTTCGCCTTGGCTTCGTCATCGGTGACGATGGCTCCGCCGCCACCTGCAGTCACCGTCTTGTTGCCATTGAAGGAGAACATGGTGAAGTCGGCACCCAGTGATCCGGAAGGCCGGTTCTTGTAACCGGTCCCCAGCGCCGCCGCGGCATCGGCGACCACCGGAAGCTGATAGCGTTCAGCCAGTGCGATGATCGGATCCATGTCTGCAGGGATGCCAAGCGTGTAGACGGGAAGAATGGCGGCAACGCGCTGGCCGGTTGCGCTGTGGCGCAGGCTGCCGTCTTCTGCCCGTTCGGTTTCGGCTTCGAGCGTGGCGGCGAGCAGTTGGGGATCGAGAGTCCAGCTTCCGGCAGCCACATCAAAGAGCCATGGCCGGGCCCCGCAATGGGCAATCGCTGCTACCGAGGCAATGAAGGTGAAGGACGGCGCGATCACCAGATCACCGTGTCCCACGCCCGAGGCAACGAGGGCGGCATGCAGGGCCGTCGTTCCGGCGGAGGTCGCGACCGCGTATTTGGCGCCTGAAGCTTCAGCCACCATTTCCTCGAAGCGTCCCACGAAGGGGCCGACTGTCGATACGAAGGTCGATGTGATGCATTCCTGGAGGTACTCTGCCTCGCGGCCGGCAAGGTTCGGGACTGCTAAGGGGATCATCGGCTCATACTCTAAGATCGAGTGATTTATCGCTGGATTTGTGGGTCGTGAGAAAGGACGGCTCGATCCGCGCAACCAGGTTCTTGAGCTGATCCTTGTCTATACTCGGCGGGCGCGCAGCGGTAGCACCTTCACGGAAAATCGCCTCGACGTCATCGATCAATGCCGAGACAAGCCCGTTCTCGGCCGGCTTGTAGGCGATCGCCATCAACTCGTTGAACCCCACGTCCAGCGCAGTTTCGCCTTCGGCGATGAATTCCTCGTAGGGCTTTTCGCCGGCTGTATCGAGCGGCGTCAGCAACAGCGGCCAGCGGCCTTCGGCGCGAAGCTTTCCGACCGATGCCCGCGCCTCGGCTTCGTCGGTCATGATTTCCGGCTTGAAGCCGGATTTCTCGAGAAAGCCGCTTGCCATGCGCTCAAGCAGAAGCAGGTGTTCATCCGGATTGAGCTTCGGCACAATGATGTGCTGATCCGGTCCGCAGATGGATGCCAAGGTGCAGAGCTGCCCGGATTCTTCGAGCGAGACGAAATAGCGGCGGGTATCGCGCGGCGCGGCAAGCGGCTGGCCTTGTTGCAGTCGCCGCTCGAAACTCTGTAGCAGCGATCCGTTGGAGAACGCCACATTGGCAAAGCGCGCGGAGGTAATGGTCGCTTCCAGTCCTTCGGCCGCCTCGCCGCTGAACATGACGTGTTCCATCAGCCGTTTGCTGGCGCCCATGAAGGAGCTGGGGTTTGCGGCCTTGTCCGTCGAAACCGAGAAGAAGCGCCCCGAGAATCCGGTCTCCTTCAACCAGCGCAGCAATTGTGCCTGCTTGCGGAAATTGGTGTCAAACATCTGCAACATCGAGAAGACGTCCTTCTCCGAGCGGACATGCTTGATGGCGGCGAAGTTGAGAACGATGTCATAGGGCGCCTGCTCGTGAATAAGCAGCCGCATTGCCGGAGAGCCATAATCAAGCGGCAGGGTCCGGAAATCATCAACGGCGAGCACCTGTTCACGCGAACGCAGCGTTCGCACCAGTTCGGCAAGCTCGTTTTCATTCTGGTCGACCACATGCAAGGATGCCGGCTCATAGCCCGCAAGCACTTCAACCGTCGAAGAGCCGATGGAGCCGGCTGCGCCGATCGCCAGAATCCGACGCCCCTTGACCCTTTCCTCCAGCGTACTCGCAAACTTCCGGAGGTCATCGGAAAACAGTGGCATCGATCGCCCGGTGGCGAGACTGGCAAGTGTGTTCGGCACGAATTCACCTATTGCTTTGTGTTCACGTCAACGTGTGCGCTCAAGTGCTGGAGCCGGTGTCCGGGGATCCCTTTCCTCCGTCCACGGCGGAGAATGTGTTGTTGGCGCGCTCGAGATCGTCCGGCCGACCAATGTCGAGCCAGTGTTCGCGCACCGGGAACGCGACAATCGGCTTGTCCAGATCGATCAGGCGATCAAAGAAGCTGTTCATGTCGAAAAACTCGTCAGACGGGACATGATCAAGCACCTCCGGCTCAAACAGGTAGATACCTGCGTTGACCAGGAAGTTGCATTGCGGCTTTTCACTCAGCCCGGTGATGCGCCGGTCACGGACATCAACGACACCGAAGGGGACCTCATAACTGAAGTTGTTGACTGCCATGGTCGCCACCGAGTTGTTTTCGTGGTGGAAACTGCGCATCGCCATCAAGTCGACAGAGGTCAGAATATCGCCGTTCATGACAAAGAACGAGGTTTTCGGCCGATTGTCGAGCAGAGAGAGGGCACCAGCTGTCCCCATGCGCTTGTTCTCGCGCACGAAGGTGAACCTCGCGCCATAGCGCGATCCGTCACCCAGGTGCTCTTCGAGCATATGGCCGAGGTAATTCACGCAAAGAGTGATGTTGGACAGGCCCTGCGCCACAAGCCGGTCGACGATCGTGTCGATAAGGGGACGACCACCCACCGAAATCAGCGGCTTGGGGACCTTCTCCGTCAGCGGACGAAGACGGGTCCCCAATCCACCGGCCATGATCACCACCTCGTTGACGTGGCTGGTCTGCTGCTCGAGCATCGGGAGATAGGCAAGGTCGCGGACGCGCCCTTCATCATCGACAATCGGCATGTGGAGAATCTGTTCATGCCGCAACCGGCTCAACAGAACCTGCTTGTCGGACCCCCAATGAGCGGTTCGCGGTTTTGCCTGCATGAATTCCCGGATAGGTGTCTCAAGGCCATGACCTTGCAACAGCGTCCGCCGGATATCGCCGTCCGTCACAATCCCCAGGAGGCGCCGCTCCCCATCAATGATGATTGCGATTTTCAAACCGCTGGTATCGATTGCCTCGATCGCGGCGCGCATCGGCTGGTCTGGAAGCAACAGAACTTTTTCTATGTCAACATACACGGCTTTCACCTAGCTAGCCTTGGCGCCAGCGAAGCGCCCCACCCCTTAAATTTCCGGTCTGCAGCGGGCCCCCCAGCGGAGACGCAGATGGCCCCGAGAGGGTCTGAATGCAGAAAGCACTCAATACATTCAACCTGTTCGACTTGCCACCCCTTTTCTTACCGCTCTCTCCACATGCAAAATGGTACACGACGGTCAGTAGCAAGGCAGAGATCGAGGCAAACGCCCGGCGACGAGAGCGCAACCGCCGCCCCACGGCCGGCGTGGCCCGTCGGGGGCCGGCAGCGCCGCATTGTCAGCGGTGCCAGACCCGCCGATTGACATAATCTGTGTAGCTCATGACGATCCGGACAATCTTGTCGGATACATTGGTAGGCGTGTAGTCATTCGGTATTCTCAGGCTGCGGTTATCGCCGCGAGGCTGTTTCTCAAGAATCTCTAGCGCCTGCATGATCCGGACGGGGTCGAGCCCGACCATCATCACAGACGCTTCCTCGAAGCCTTCCGGGCGTTCATGCACTTCACGCAGGTTAAGCGCCGGAAAATTCAGGATCGCACTCTCCTCGGTGATGGTCCCGCTGTCAGACAGCACGGCGCGCGCCTGTACCTGCAACTGGATGTAGTCGAGGAATCCGAAGGGCTTTTCGAACCTTACCAGCGGATGCGCCGTCAGGCCGATCGCATCCAGCCGGTTGCGCGTGCGCGGATGGGTGGAAACGATCACCGGCTCGCCGTTGCGCTTGGCCAATCCATTGACGATTTCAATGAGCGCCGAGAGCCGTTCAGGAGCGTCGACATTCTCCTCGCGATGCGCGCTAATGACGAAGTAGCGGCCCTGCTCCAGGCCGAGTTGCGCAATTATATCGGATTTCCGGATGTCCTCACGGTAATGCTCGATCACCTCTCCCATCGGGCTTCCGGTGACGATGACCTGATCAGGGGGGAAGCCTTCGCGCAACAGATACTGGCGCGCGATCTGGCTGTAGGTCAGGTTTATGTCCGAGACGTTGTCGACGATCTTGCGATTGATCTCTTCAGGAACCCGCTGGTCGAAGCAGCGATTTCCGGCTTCCATGTGAAAAACCGGTATCTTGCGCCGTTTTGCGGAGATCGCCGAAATGCAGCTGTTGGTGTCCCCCAGCAGCAGGACGGCGTCCGGCTTGTGCCGCTCCAGCGCCGCATCCGACTTGACAATCACATTTGCAATCGTCTCGGCGCTGCTCTGACCCGCGGCCTCCAAGAACTCGTCGGGACGCCGAATGTTCAGCTGCCCGAAGAAGATCTCGTTGAGTTCGTAGTCGTAGTTCTGGCCGGAGTGGACCAGCACGTGTTCGAAATGCTGATCGAATTTGGCGATGACCCGGGACAGCCGGATGATTTCCGGACGCGTTCCGACGATGGTCATAATCTTGAGCATGGGTACCCCCGGGGCTGTCGTTTGGCTGCCTGACCGAAGTTGCGGGCCAGTGTAGCCGGCCCGGTGCTGCGGCTGCTCCTTGTTTCACGCCCGATCCCTGCCTTGCAAGTATGCAACTGAAAAAGCCTCAGATCCGAATTGGGCGTGCCGGGCGGCGCGATCATCTTTCTGCGTGGATCAACGATAATGGGCAGTCTTGCCGTTTCCGGATGGAGACACCGGTTCCAGGGGTCGCGCCGCGCCGTCCAGCGGTTTCCGCGATTGCCTTTTTCCGCAGTCCTGCTAAATCGCGGGCTATGACAAACACCCCGCTCTCCCATATCCGCAATTTTTCGATCGTGGCACACATCGACCACGGCAAATCCACGCTTGCCGACAGGCTGATCCAGACCTGCGGCGGACTTGCCGAACGTGAAATGAGCAAGCAGGTGCTCGACTCGATGGACATCGAGAAGGAGCGCGGCATCACCATCAAGGCGCAGACGGTGCGGCTGCACTATACCGCCAAGGATGGCGAAAAATATGTGCTCAACCTGATCGACACGCCCGGCCATGTCGACTTCGCCTACGAAGTCTCGCGCTCGCTCAGGGCCTGCGAAGGCTCGCTTCTGGTGGTGGACGCCTCGCAAGGGGTGGAAGCGCAGACGCTGGCCAATGTCTACGCGGCGCTCGATGCCGACCACGAGATCGTGCCGGTGCTCAACAAGATCGACCTGCCGGCGGCTGAGCCTGACCGCATCAAGGAACAGATCGAGGAAGTGATTGGCCTGGATGCCTCGGACGCCGTGATGATCTCGGCCAAGTCCGGTATCGGCATTCCCGACGTGCTGGAAGCCATCGTCACCCGGCTTCCCGCGCCCAAGGGTGGCGATGCCAAGGATCCGCTGAAAGCCATGCTGGTCGACAGCTGGTATGACACCTATCTCGGCGTCATCGTGCTGGTGCGCGTGATCAACGGCGAGATGAGGAAGGGACAGCAGATCCGGCTGATGGGCACCGACGCCCGCTACACGGTGGAGCGGATCGGCATCATCACGCCGAAGCTCGTGACCGTCGACACGCTCGGGCCGGGCGAGATCGGCTTCATCACCGCCTCCATCAAGGAAGTGGCCGACACAAGGGTGGGCGACACCATCACCGAGGAGAAGCGCCCGACCGCGGAACCTCTCCCGGGCTTCAAACCGGCCCAGCCGGTGGTGTTTTGCGGGTTGTTCCCGGTCGATGCGGCGGATTTCGAGGATCTGCGCGCGGCCATGGGCAAGCTCAGGCTCAACGACGCCTCGTTCTCGTTTGAAATGGAAACCTCGGCAGCGCTCGGCTTCGGCTTCCGCTGCGGCTTTCTCGGCCTGCTGCACCTGGAAATCATCCAGGAGCGTCTTGAGCGCGAGTTCGACCTCGACCTGATTGCCACCGCCCCGTCGGTGGTCTACCGGATGAACATGACCAATGGCGAGGTGCTGGAACTGCACAACCCCGCCGACATGCCGGACGTGGTCAAGATCTCGAGCATCGAGGAGCCGTGGATCAAGGCCACCATCCTGACACCGGACGAATATCTCGGCGCGATCCTGAAACTGTGCCAGGACCGGCGCGGCATCCAGACCGACCTGAGCTACGTCGGCAAGCGGGCAATGGTGACCTACCAGCTGCCGCTCAACGAAGTCGTGTTCGACTTCTACGACCGGCTAAAATCGATTTCCAAGGGTTATGCCAGCTTCGACTACCAGATCACCGGGCACGAGGCCGGCGACCTGGTGCGGATGTCGATCCTGGTCAATGACGAGCCGGTGGACGCGCTGTCGATGCTGGTGCACCGCTCGGCAGCGGAAAAGCGCGGCCGTGCCATGTGCGAAAAGCTCAAGGACCTGATCCCGCGGCACATGTTCAAGATCCCGATCCAGGCGGCCATCGGCGGCAAGGTGGTGGCGCGCGAAACGATTTCGGCGATGCGCAAGGATGTCACCGCCAAGTGCTATGGCGGCGATGCCACGCGGAAACGCAAATTGCTCGACAAGCAGAAGGCGGGCAAGAAGAAGATGCGCCAGTTCGGCAAGGTCGACATTCCGCAGGAAGCCTTCATCGAGGCGCTGAAGATCGGCGACTGATCCGGCCGGCGCCCTTCCGTCGGCCATCCTTGCCGCGATGTAAGGACAGATCATCCCCGCCCACCGGCCGCCAATGCGGCCGTTTCCCCCGGTTGACCGCCCGCACCGCCGGCATCGCCCGACCTGGCGCCAGCTGCTGCAATGCCGGAAAAGCAGGCCGCGTGCGCCGCGGCGGGAAGCAAAAACGAGATAATTGATATGACCGTGCATTCTGCCGTTGACAGGAGCGCCCAGACCCCCTAAATCCGCGCCAATGCCCAGATGGCGGAATTGGTAGACGCGCCAGCTTCAGGTGCTGGTACTGGCAACGGTGTGGAGGTTCGAGTCCTCTTCTGGGCACCACTTATTTTTCCGCTCTTGAATTAATTCAATGACTTCAGACACTTGGCCAGCCCCTCGGTACAGAACACGGTACAAGGAGCGGTACAGGTGGGTGTCGTTGTGAAGTATGTTCAGCAGGTAGGTGGACGATATGTCTACCGACGCGCGGTCCCCGAACGGCTTAGAGATGTCTTCGGAAAACGCGAAATAAAAATTCCGTTGGGAACATCCCAAGCCGAAATGATGCGAAAGTATGGCCCGGTCCATGCTGAGACTGAGAAACGCTTCACACTTATTCGCGAATCTCTAGCCCCGGCACCGCAAGGCAGCCCGGTTGGTGCGACAGACTTAGATCGCTTCAACCAAGCCATTGAGCGCATCCAAAGCATGGGCTGGTCTACTGAACTCGAACGTGCTGACGAGACGGAGAGGGAACACCGGCAGATCACGAGAGAACTGGAACTCGAGAAGTACCGCCCGAACAAGCACGGCGGCTATGAGGGTGTTCCTCCGGAGGAAGTCGCTTTTATAAGAGCGTTGACCTTTGATGAGATCCCAGAGCCGACGTTGCTCGATGCGAAGAAAATCTATGTCAAAGACAAGATCGCCGGAACTGCACGGGAGAGGCAAAACCTACTACGGCTTGAACGGGCATTGAAGCCGTTGGTCGACATAGTAGGCAAGGACCCACTCCTAAAACAAATCACCCGCAAAGATGGGAAGAAATGGGTTGAGGCGATGGTGAGGGCTGGCAAGTCTCCCGCAAACATTGAACGGACCCTGAAACCGCTTCAGGCGATGTTCAAGTATGCCGACCTTGAGTTTGCGCTGGGTGGTGGCACCAGCCCCTTTGACAAACTCGACCTCCCAAAACACAGACCAGCGAAACGAGAGGCTTTACCGCCGAATGTCGTTCAAAGCGTCCGCGAGCATCTTGATGTCAAGGGTATGCATGACCTTAAGCACATCTGGCTGCTAATGGAGTGGTCAGGTGCAAGAATTGGTGAGGTTAGTGGGCTGCTCATCAAGCACGTAGTCCTCGACCACGAGGTACCGCATATCGTGATCGAGCCTCATGACAAGCGTCCCTTGAAGACCATGACCTCACAAAGGAAAGTCCCCTTGGACAGCTTTGCATTGGGCGTAGCTCGGGATGCGCTGAACGCTGCGAACGGGAAGGAAGAGCTTTTCGGGAGGTTCTGCAAGCCTCGGGGCGGCGATAACGCATCACAGCATCTCAACAAGGTGATCCGGTTATTCACCGACGACCCTCGGCACGTAAACCACAGCCTCAGGCACGGACTCAAAGATCTGATGCGGTATGCTCAGGTACCTGATGCCATTCAGAACATGATCCTGGGGCACACCAACAAGGCTGTTGGCGACGGCTACGGCAGTGAGCGCAGAAACCTTAGGCTGATGAGAGACGCGTTATTGAAGGCTCATTCGATCGAAACGGACAGCCTGTAGGGATCAAGAGACCCGAACCGAGGGGGTTCGCAAGGAGCGGCTCAGAGGCCGTTCAAGGACAGTTGGAAGCTGAATGGGCGCTCAGGATGGCGGCGGTTGGTGGGGAGCACCGAGTCCTTAGGAAAACTTCAAGGCCCAATTTTGGCCTCCTAGGTCCACTGATCGCGACAAATAGGTGCAATTGTTAACGAACACCTGCTCTGATTCTTGACGCGAGGTGACGCTTGGATTCTAAGTGTTTTCGATGGGAGCGCCCGTCACTTGGGAGACAGAGTAGTTGGAAACCGCAAATCCGAAGTATCCTAACGCAACCATTGTGGAGGCGTTGTGCGAGATTCATCTCGTGAGGCAGGATTCTAGCGAGTTCAATCTGTCGCGCCCACTGCCCTTTTATATGGCTGTTCAAGAGCTTTTTCCCACCATGGAAACTGTCTTCGATGAACAAATAGAGGTGATATTTTCTCCGACCGGAGAGCCTACCCATAACCGGATCAATTCCCCTCGTCTCAGATTCTTCAATGAATCTCGGACAAGCCTGATCCAGTTAGGTCAAGATGGAAATGTGTTGACGTTCAACGTCCTTAAACCGTACCCTGGGTGGGAAGCACTGCGAGCAACCGTTGAATCCTTGTGGCCCAAGCTCAGGGATATCTTGAAGCCGCAGAAGATTGGGCGCGTTGGACTGCGATACATTAATCGAATAGAGCGCTCCCAAGAGTTCCCTCTCCTCTCTGATTGGCTTAAGCCCAACGACTACCTACCCAAAGCTGTAGTCGCCTCTAGATCCCCGTACAATTTCAATGCAAGCGTGGAGGATGCCGAAGGAAGACAACTCAACATTCGAGTTGGCGAGCCGGAACCCGGCGGCGCAACGATTTTCGACATCGACGTTGTCTCGAAGCGGAGCCATAGCCCCGAGACAGAGGAACTGATTTCGACCCTCAATCATTTACACGACGAGGAGTGGTCTGTCTTCGAAGGCTCAATAACAGAGACCTTCATGCGGCATCTCAGAGGAGCGCAAGGTTGAGGCGAGTAAAAAATCGAAAATGGAAATAATGGGGGTTTGATATGTATAATTTCGGAAGATACGCAGTTTCGCCGGAAGCTTGGTATGAATACGCGACACCTGACTACTCCGTAACGTACAAGGACTCTGGTGAGCCAAGCCGCGTGGACTTTGATCCAATCGTGAATTTGGAGCTGGTGCTTAGTAGGGCTATTCAGTCACCGGTGGAAAGCGAGGATCTTCGCTACACAGCTGCAGCCGCTCTCCAGAGGCTTACGAGCAGAAGCGAGGAAAGCGTTGACGATTGGGCAAATCGGCTGGCACCAACCTTTTTCGCTGACCTCGAAAACCGAAGCTCCTAGGCAAGCGTAAGCTAAAAATATGGCGGTGGAGCCGGATTGCCCTACTAACTGGGATTACGAAGATGTAGCAGACAAGTCGGACCTAGTGGTTCGCACTCGAGAGATGCTGGTTAGTCTCAGGGGAAGCAATCCGGCTAATCAGCTCGCTCATGCAATGGATACTCGACAAATCCACGGCCACTTCTTCCGTGGGTACGCCCCTAAGGATTTTCCATATTTTGTGGGTCACTATCGCGGCGAGAATTTTCGCTGCCTGAAAGACTACGAGGTAGGCATCACATCTGACCCGAGAGTTGGCCATCCAGCGGCTACCGTTCCGCTGGAAATGGATGAGTTCTCCAGACAGCTCGAAGAGACCATAGCAATCATCGATTTCCAGTTGAAGGCTCCTAAGTCTCTGTTCTCGGAAGTCGACAAGCTGGTCTCATACTGCCGAGTGGTGGCAGCATTGTTCGTCTACTTTCTGGAAATCCACCCATATGCCAATGGTAATGGCCATATGGCGCGAGCAATTGTCCTTCTGCTCTTGGGTCGACAGTCCATCTACCCTTCAAACGGCTGGAGCATCGACCCCAGACCCAAGGACCCACCATACTCAAATCTAATCTCACGCTATCGAAACGGCGATCACGACCCTTTGGTCAGATTCCTTATGAACTGTATCTGACAGTTCATTGCGTTCGGTAGCACTGGGCTCCCGCGCTGCTTCGAAGCGCTTGGTGGGTGCGATAACCGGGCCTATTGAACCTACAGGCAATCGCCCATCGGTTCATTCACCCTGAATATCAACTTGCGCACAGATTTTCGCACCCATGAGGCACCTGCTTTTTGGGTTGCAAAGTCGTGCCTCAGAAAGGCAAATCAAAATGAAAGACCTCAACAAAATACGTGAATTTGAATTGAAGTACCAGATGGACCTCATCCGGTCCTACCTTCAAAAGAATTCCATGCCATGCAAGGAAAGCGACGTAATCCAGTTCGCTTTGGACATGGCCGAAATAACCATCATGCGAATCCGCCGTTGCCAGAATGCTTGATCCTCAGCTCTTTATCGCCACAGACGGGTTGCCCGCCTTTCTGTCTGGTCCGGCCCTTCAGGATGCCATGTTCCAGAAGCCCGAAAAGATCGTAGGGGACTGGCTCTGCAAAGGGTCGCTAGCGATGGTCTACGGAGCCACGGGGATCGGCAAATCATGGTTTAGCCTGACGGTGGCTGCGTCGATTGCAAACGGACAGGACGCCTTTGGATGGGAAGTGCCGAGCAAACGGAAGGTCGTGTACTTCGATGCTGAGATCGACCCATACGATACGCAGAACCGGATCAAGGGATTGTCCCCAAGCGGAGTGCCCGACGAGTTGGCCCTGTGTTCCGGGATCAGGCTTGAGAACGGACTACCCCAATTGCACGAACCAGAGGCCCAGGAAGCGTACCTAGAGGTGATTGAGGAGCAGGGGGCGGAGGTGGTCGTCTTCGACAACCTCTGCTCAATCGTAACGTCTGGCAGCATCAGTGATGATGATGTCTGGCTGCCCATACAGCCCTTCCTCAACAAGCTGCGGCAGAGGGGGATCGCGGTCATCATCGTCCATCATGCCGGTAAGACTGGGGACTATCTCGGCAGCTCTCGCATGACCCAGAACCTCGACACCGTCATTAAGCTAGAGAAGCCTCAGTCCCACGACCTTCAGAACGGCGCAGTGTTCAGCATCCGCTTCGAGAAGGGGAGAGCGGTGTTCGGCGATGCCGCGACCGGTGTCTTTGCGAAGCTCGTTCAGGGACCTGAAGGCGAGCTTGAATGGGATCTCGGAGAGCTGTCTTCGAGGGACCGCTCTGAGGAGGCAATGAACCAAGTGGTCGATGCTATGCGGTCCAAGAAGTATGAATAGCCCCGAGTTTTCTAGACGCCCTCGGTTTTCATTTCTTGCTGCCGTTCGAACTCGACGGGCGACAGCATCCCGTTCCTGGCATGCTTGC
>NZ_OCPC01000013.1 GCF_900220985.1 Parahoeflea halophila | reverse complement strand
TTGTTCATGGTCGTGGTCCTTTGTCTGTTGTGGTCTGAAGCGTGCAATCCGTCGCCGGAGCTGCGTTGGAGTTCATGACCTGTTGGCTGAGGGTCTTGAGGGGAGTACGGGCGGGCTTGAGAAAAAGTTTCACAGCATTTCCGTCCGCCCTTGGATTTCAGTCCGGATGAGATGAAGCCGGCGGGGAGGATGGGGGCTGGGAGCAGCCGGCTTCATCCTTGTGTCCTGAACTTAGCGGTTGAACTGAAGCTCGGTGTAGCCCTTGTCGCCGTTGTCGGCCGCAGCGGAGCGGTCGAACGAGGCGGTGGCGGTGTAGTCGATGCCGCCCTGTTCAGCCGCATATTCTTCAGCGGCCGGGCCGTGCACCGGAGCGTTGAGTTCGACATAGTCGTTGGGCGACTGTGCGAATGCGCCTGTGGAAGCTGCGAGAGTGAGGCCGAGTGCGATGATGATCTTGTTCATGGTATTTGTCCTTTGATGAAGCTGGTTCCGGTGCTGAACGTGCAGGCAACTGGTAGGTTCCGGTGCCGCACTGTTCACCCCGGTCGGGTGGGGCGGGCGTTGGATGAAACCGGCTGGAGGTGCCCGGCTTCATCCTGCCGGCTTGGGATTAGCGGTTGAACTGAAGCTCGGTGTAGCCCTTGTCGCCGTTGTCGGCCGCAGCGGAGCGGTCGAACGAGGCGGTGGCGGTGTAGTCGATGCCGCCCTGTTCGGCCGCATATTCTTCAGCGGCCGGGCCGTGCACCGGAGCGTTGAGTTCGACATAGTCGTTGGGCGACTGTGCGAATGCGCCGGTGGAGGCTGCGAGAGTGAGGCCGAGTGCGATGATGATCTTGTTCATTGTGGTAGTCCTTTAGGTGTTGTTGCGGTTCGTTCTTCGATGTGTCCTGAACGATCCGGCCCTACGATCCTGTGTCGTTCAGGCCGCGCCGTCCGATGAGCTAGAAATAGGCCTGCTGCGGATGACTTGCGAGCCACAGGCGTGTGAACACTGCGTGCCAGTTGCGTGATCTCCGGCTTTTTTGCTTTTCGATGAAACTTATTAAGTTCAAATATATCAATATTTTATCTCGTTGCCGCAAGGTGTGGAGACTGGGCGCCGTCAACCGTAGCGGTAATGCACCGTTCACAATCTGTTGTGTTCTGGAGGAGCTGAATCCCGCGTTTCCGGGGTTCTCGCGCTTTAAAAAAAACGGCCGTTGACGCGAAATCCGCAGCGCCATCCTCCTGCATGGCCGCATTTTCACGCTCGCTCACAAGACACGTGATCAGCCCTGACCTCCCGTGACTGAACTTGGACGCAACTAGAGGGCTTTCAGCGGTCTCACCCAGCCTGCCTGGCCCGAACAAGGTCCCGTGCCCGACGCCTCGTACACAACGCCGGAGATGCACATCTGCAATCGCAAGCAGGAAAATCTCTTCGCGCAAGCTTGTCACCGACAGACTGGGCGATCGCGACCGGCCATGCTGTCGGTGAGAGATGAAACCGGGAGATCCTCTCGTCATCTCGCGGGTACGGCAGCTGACCTCAGCTTGCGGAACCGAACTGCCCGCACCGGCGGTCTGCTCCAGCGCTTCAACTGCAGCCTGGTGATTCGGGCGTTGCTCGGGACAAGCCCGGACCGGTCGCAGCCAGGATCCGTCTTGATCGAACCGATCACTGCCAGGATGCCGTGCCATCAGCAGCTGCGAGCCGGCGAAAAGCTTGGCTTTAAGGCCAGAAGGGCCAAGCTGCATCTGTTCGACGCCGGCGGCAACAGCTACCGCTTCACTCATCCGGCCAGCTGAACGCGAAAAACCCCGACCTTGCGGCCGGGGTTTTGGCAGAGCGCCAGGAAAGGCGCGTCTTAGGCGGGGAAACCGGTAGG
>NZ_OCPC01000016.1 GCF_900220985.1 Parahoeflea halophila | reverse complement strand
GCGGCCCACATCCGCATCGCCCAGCGTGTAGGTCGAGCCCGTGGCGCCTGCGATATCAACACCATCGCGCATCCACTGGTAGGAGAAGGCGCCAAGCCCATCCGCATCCGAGATGCCCGATGTGTCTGCCGTCAGGGTTTCGTTCTCCGTCACCGTTCCGGTGATCGCAGGCACCCCGGCAGGGGCATCATTGACATTGGCGACCGCCGCCGTGGCAGCTGACGTCAGCGGTCCTTCCGCCGTGCCGTTGCCATCGGTGTAAGAGACGGCCACCGAGATCGCAGAGCCCACATCGGCGTCACCCAGCGTGTAGGTCGATGCCGTGGCGCCTGCGATCGCAACAGGACCGCCGCCACTGTCACGGTACCATTGGTAGCTGAAGGCACCCAGCCCATCCGCATCCGTGATACCGGATGTGTCTGCGGTGAGAACCTGGTCTTCGGTTGCAGTCCCGGTGATGGTTGGTATGCCTGCCGGCGCATCATTGACATTGGCAACAGCCGCCGTGGCAGCTGACGTCAGCGGTCCTTCCGCCGTCCCGTTGCCATCGGTGTAGCTGACCTTCACCGAGATGGCGCGCCCCACATCCGCATCACCCAGCGTGTAGGTCGAGCCCGTCGCCCCTCCAATATCAACACCATCGCGCATCCACTGGTAGGAGAAGGCGCCCAAGCCGTCATTGTCCGAGATGCCCGATGTATCGGCCGTCAGGGTTTCGTTCTCCGTCACCGTCCCGGTGATCGCAGGCACACCGGCAGGCGCATCATTGACATTGGCGACCGCCGCCGTGGCAGCTGACGTCAGCGGACCTTCCGCCGTGCCGTTGCCATCGGTGTAGCTGACCTTCACAGAGATGGCGCGGCCCACATCCGCATCACCCAGCGTGTAGGTCGAGCCCGTGGCGCCTGCGATATCAACACCATCCCGCATCCACTGGTAGGAGAAGGCGCCAAGCCCATCCGCATCCGAGATGCCCGATGTGTCTGCCGTCAGGGTTTCGTTCTCCGTCACCGTTCCGGT
>NZ_OCPC01000010.1 GCF_900220985.1 Parahoeflea halophila | reverse complement strand
CGGTCGCTCAAGACTTACCGCGGGGTGGAGCAGCCCGGTAGCTCGTCAGGCTCATAACCTGAAGGTCGCAGGTTCAAATCCTGCCCCCGCAACCACTGAAACTTGTATGTCCTGCCATTCACGGCGCTTACCCTCAAGTTCCTCCGCACACAGCGCGAGGAACTTTTTGCGTTTGGCCTCCGTGTCCAGAACGCCCTTGTCGATCAGGTTGTGGAACTCGTACTCCTGAGCCGTCCGGAACTCCGCTTCCATCGCCTTGATCGTGTCCATCGTTGCCAGAATGCTCACGATCGCGCCGTGGACGTAAAGCTCGATGCCGTTGCCGTGTTCGGCCGGACCGATCACGACTTGCTGGATCAGCCCGCGAATGATGTTCACGAATGGCTGCTTGGTCTCGGTATCGGCGTGCTCCCGTAAGTAGTACATGAGCGCATTGATCACGCGTATCGAAAGGGCATTCGTCGACAGCGAAGGTTCGATAAGCTCTTTGATGAATGCGTCGAACTGTTGCTTCAGTTCCGGTGTGTCTGCGAAAAACGCGTATACGGGTGACGTGGTTGTCTTGAGTGTGGTCTTGGTCATAGAAATCTCCTGTTGGAGCGATGACGGCAGCCACGCAGACACAGGGGATCATATGCGGAAATAATTTCCGCATTGGTCCCCCGAGACGGGCAACCGGACCGTTAATGTCGGCGAGGTACTGGCGCTATCGCAATGAAGTGAAAGGATCAGTGGCTAGGGAACGCAATTGGTGACCGCAACAGGTCGCCATGCAGCGTTTTGTTTTGCAGTGATCCGGCTTCAAGTACAGGACAGACGTGCGACTGGTCTTCCCCATCTGGGGAGATAACGATAAAGGTCAACATAGCCTTCGGCCTTTCGAGAGAAGGTTGCGGGTCAGGCCTCTGTCGGTGTTCCTAGCACCGGTGGGGGCCGCTAAATCGCTGCAGAAATTCAATTTCTGGCGATGGATGAGAAGTAGTCCGGAGTCGCCTGTCCGGCAAGTTAAAAAAGAACACATCCGGAACAGAGCTCCGGGATGGTTAATGGAAGACGCGGGCGTCTTGGAGTACTGGGAAAGAACGGTGTCGCGGTGCCTTTCTATAGTGTTCAATCTGCGGCCCTCTCTGATTTCCGTTGGTCTGCATCCGGCCCAAATGTCGTCTTTTCTTGTGCCAAGGGTGTGACCCGATAGACCCGCCTTCAAACATGAATTATCATACATACTGAGCCAAATATTTTGGATTGTCTTCACGTTTGTGAGGAGAGCAATAGCTAGGGGACTTTGCATTGAATCGGTTAGTCGAAGTTGCGGTAGTGGCAGGTGCAACGTTATTCCAGGTTGGAGTTGTCGCCTCTGAAGAAAGCTTCTGGACCATACCGCTGGAAAAGGCTCAGTGCATTCTGGAGCACGCTACAAGCTACGCAGATCAGGGGGCTGATCCAGTGGTTATTATCGTTGATGCCTGCCCTGAGGTCCACATGGCAAAGGCCTTGGCAAGTACGGCGGTAAACACGGGAACTATGACTATGGGGCATGGAGACAGCGTTCTGATCTTTTCCTTGGCAGAACTGAAGTGTCTTTCAGAGCTTGAAATCAAGCCCGATGAGCACGGGCTAGTGAAGATATCCAAGGCTCTAAACTGTGGGTAGGCTAGATAAATGGTCTGCAGTTGCGCAAGTCGTGTCTGCTTTCGTCGTCAGTGTTTCTGTCATTGTCGCAGTAATGGCGTACCTCAATGAGTCAAATAAGCAGAGACGCCAATTCACGATGGAGTTGGCGCTTCCGTTTTTTTCGGGCGAGCTTCAGGATGCAAAGGAACGGTTGTTCCTCACAATTCAATCAATACAGATGAAGGTTGAACCGGCTCGGTTGGGTGCTTCGGACCTACAAACTTATATCGCCAAATCGGAAGAATTTTCCAACGCCTCGGATCGAAAACTGAACTCTGCGCTACTAGCGTTATCGAGCTTCTTTAACTCAGCAGAACGATGCACTCAGTCCGGACTTTGTGATGCGGAACTTATGCGTGATCTTATCTCCAAAGATGCAATGGCAATACACTGTGTTTTCTCGGGCTATTTGAACCAGATGGCCATTTCATCAAACACAACTGAACTCCTGTCGGGTCTGGCTTTTTTTAAAAGTGGAGAGTGTGAATGACTCCCAATCAAAAATGGGTGCATATTAACTTTCGAGTATGCTTTGGGAGGCTTTTCTTCGCTACGATGTTTTCGTTGTTTTTCACGAGTTTGGCTTCAGCTGCAGAGTTTACAGAGTTGTCGAACCTGCCAGTTCCGTTCGATGAGAAGGAAAGCGGAACGTGCACTCACAAGATGGAAGGAGAAATTCTGGCTGGAGATGCTGCTAAGTTGGCTCTGATGATTCAGAACTTGCCAGGCCAAGATCACGACGATCTGAATTTTATTATGTGCATGAACAGTCGAGGTGGTAGGTTAAACGAAGGCTTGGAAATAGGAGAGCTTCTTCGTGATAACTATTTCGGAACCTATGTGCCTGAGGGTGCAGAATGTCTCTCTGCCTGTGCAATAGCATTTATGCACGGCTCCGTTGCGGCGTGGGAGTATATCATAACATTCCGCATGTTGCACCCGCGTGGCAAGATTGGGTTTCACGCCCCATCACTTAGTGTCGATGCTGATTCAAACCAGATGGTGCCGTATGCGCTGGTTCAAAGCGCATACCAAGCAACAATGGATACAGTGTCTGAAATTGTTGCAGGTGCGGCAACTAGTGTGTCAGACTTCGCATCTCCTATAATTCCTATGTCTCTTCTTTCAGAAATGCTAGCTGTTGGCTCAGAAGACTTTGTGTATGTAGATAATTTGCACAAGGCTTTCATGTGGGGTGTAACTGTATTTCCCAAAAATCTGACGGCTCCTCCAGAGTTTGTTTTGGATGTAGGTTTGTATCAGCTTTGTGAGAATTCAGGCTACATGATTGATCCGAATTCCTACGATATGAACCCGCCTCGGGCCCTTAACTCAAATGATATTAAGTATGGTCAGATATCATATCACTGGACTGTGGAGATGCCGAACGATCACAAACTTATTTCTTTGGAAAACATTTGGAACCGACAGTGTTCATATAAGTATAGATCGAAGCAGGGTGACTTCGAGTTGCGGCGATATGTAGATGGTAAGTTAGAGAGAGAGGTTTTTATGCCGTCGGTGTACCTGTTCGCGCCGGAAACAAAATTGATAGAGATTGCTCCAAAGTTGTGAGAGATTGCGATAGATTTTGCTGGTCGCGCTTGTTGGTTTTTGATACATCGGTATCCGTAGTCAGTTCGCACCAATGGTTGAGGCTGCAACGTCAAGATGGGCGACTAAATTCTCCGAAATCGGCGCGGTAGAGTGGCAACTCAAATCAAACCCGCTGATCTTACAAGTCTCTGTGCAATCAGGCCCCCGCAACCAAATTACCGCGCGTTATCAAACGCTTAGGCGCCGCCCTCCAGGGCGGCGTTTGCGTTTCCAGCCCCCGTGGAAGCACTGTGGAAGCAAGAGGGGCCGAAGTCCTTCGGGGCGTTTCGCATCACCCGAAAGCACCGCGGATGCTATCCGCTTCGTGAATGTCACGATCAAAGAACTCGCCACAGCAAGGGCAGGCAACGTTTGTAAGCTGGTCCGCAATGGTGCGGTGGTAGGTTAGAATCAGACCATTCTTGAAAAGGGGCGTGCCACATCCGGAAAAGCAATGTGTTCGTCTCGTCGTCAGACCACAATCCTGACATGTCAGATCCCAGTAATCTCTGTCTTTCTTGGTTAGACGATGCTTGATGCCCGCAACCTCGTGGCGACGGCCGCAGCTGATGCAGAAACTGTCGCTGCGCCACTCGTCTTCGATCTTTCGGGGGGCCGGGAAGCTCGCCTGCAATTCCATTGCGACAAGCCGATGTAGATTGTGCCATTCCCTTGGATGTGGTGAAACGCGCACCACCCCTTGGCCGTGGTTTTCAGGGCTGTTCTGGCCGTAGTCACAATCGCGCCCCCATCGCAGAGGAGACGTTGGCTCCCCCACCACTTGACCTGCTGGTTGCAGGATGAAGACCCGTCGCGCGGCCTGACGATAGCCCCTAGCTTCGACAATATCGTGCAGAACCCTATCGAGTTCACCAGGGCGCCAACGTGTCCGAAACTTCGCGTCGAGGACAAGCCCTGTGGATGGCTCCGTCTCTTCCGCACCAAACACATCCGCGTTGCTGGCGTTCTTGGAGTTTCCTTCGCGGCGCTGGAAGGTTAGGCGGAAATCCGGACGGCGGCCATTGGGCAAGACAGGCTGAACCTCGAGCCTGCCGATCATTCCTACATCGACGCGATCGAAGCGCAGTTCGAAAGGACTGAGCGGCCCGCCGATGCCTTCAACGACACGGTCAAGCCAATCGTGCTCTGGCGTAAAGTCGAAGGTGTCGGTCAGCAGGGAAATGAGACGCACCAGGCACCAACGCTCGTAAATCGCGCTCGCATGAAGAATGCCGATGCGATCAATCTGCTCAATTTCTTGCCCTCCGATCCCAATTTTCTCAGCAAGTTCCTGCACCCTGTTAAAAGCGTTCAGCACCGATGCATAGGCTGGACTCTGTACAAAACGCATTCCCATGGGAAGCGAGGCGCTTGTTGCTACGCCTAACGCAGACCACACCATGTCCTGTGAACTCAGGTCTTCGCCGGCGCGGGAAAGTAATGCAGAAGCAGACATGGAAAGCTTTGCCCGCTGAGCGAGCTGAGATGCACGCCGGTCGCTGCTGCGGGCCTCTACGTGACGCTCCTCGAGCTCCGCACGTGTCAGCTTCCTAGTCCAGCCACTCTGCTCATAGCGCTCCCGCAACGCGGTCTTTTTCTCAAGACCTGGCGATCTGACATTCATATGGCGCACTTCCTCAAGCTCAAGGAGGCGCATCGAGCGATTTCGTGGATTGCGCCGGACGTTGCCGACTCCAGAGAACTCGAACAGGCGTGAACGCTTGTTCAGGTACTTTGATGCTTGTGTGACCAGCCGATACGGCTCCTCGGGCAATTGAACGATGCTGCTGGTGATGCCTAGCTTTTCGTCTTCCCAAGGGTCGACATCCAACCGCTTGTAGAATTGAGTCCGCGGCAAATAGTCATATGAGTTCTCCAGCTTGATACAAAAATCACGTACGCCTCCCTGACCTTGCAGCCCAGAGTTTGACCAAGAATTCACTGCTCCGATTGCAGCCTCCATCTCGGCAAGCTGGTTCCCGAAAATTTCGGGGTCTACTTTTTCGCTATCGGAGTCCAAGAGGTTGCGTGCGTGGTTGCGGGCACGCTCGGCCCGCGCCGAGAGCCGACGTGCTTGTGCTTCAGATGCATGTGCGATCCGCGATGAAAGCATTGCGCAGTACTGCACCATATGGCGCACAAAACGGTTGTCCGGAATGTCGGCATTATCTTCGGCGCCGCGCCCGGGATAGCTCCGCTGAGAGGGACTTCTGAGAACCTCCCGGAATGTTCGGGCATTTGGACGGAGTCGCCCCACGGGTTGTATTTGGTCGATTTCCGACAGCTCTCGCGCAGGATTGCCAACTACATGGCGAGCCGCACGGGCGAACTGGGACAATGCTTCGACCAGGTCCGCAGACTCCGATCTGATGACGCCACCAGTGGCCGAGCTTTGGCGGTTGAGGGCAAGTGTGATCAATTCATCACGAAAATCCGCGAGGTAGTCTTCGGCCTCGGTGCGTCCGAGGTCGAGGGAGACGTTCACTAAGAGCAGCTTCTCCGAGCCAACATGAAGCTCAAACTCGCCGAAGCTGCGGTGCAGCTCGCTTAGGTGAGTTTTGCGTTCGTGATCCCAGCCGTTGTCCTGTACCCACCACTCACGCCCTGCGGTATCGCTGACCATCAGCCAAGGCTGTCTCTCGCCGTCAGCTCCAACGAGGTATGGTACAGTCTCAACGGCTCGGTCGCTAAAGCGCAGTCCTACCCAAGGATGGAAGTCCCGAAACATCTGCGTTTCGGCCCGGTAGTGGCCATCATCGTCTTGCTCAATCTGGATCGGGTCGCTGGAAATCTCCATGCGACGCGCAATTCCGCGCTCCTGCCATTCAATCCGCAGGTAGTGCAGCGCAAAGTTAGGCAAAGTCATCGCATCCAGAAGTTCGCTACCTTGTTGCTGCCGTCCGCGAGCGCGATCAGGCGGTCAAGGTCGCCAACTGAGTTACCTTCGCCTGGCGCAACTTCGGGAGGTCCAAGTCGTTCGGCAAGCGCTTCGCGAAGCGACAAAAGCACGTCGCGTCGTTTGCGCCCGTCGGCAGTCGGACGGCTCGTGTCGAGAGCGATCTTCGGCAGGATCTTCTGGCGGACGATATTGTCCAGTGCTTTGTCGGGATCTATCCCAGTCAACTCCGCGGCTGCAAGGTATCCCAACGATTGGCGGACAGCACGCATTCCGAATTCTACCCCTAGCGGATCAAGATGGTCTCGCGCGAGGCCAGCCAAGAAGCTGGCCGCATCATTGCGACGGTCAAAAGGAGGGTACTCTGCGCGCGATCCAATGTCGTTTGGCGTCAGGCCCAAGTTGATTTCAGGATTCTCGGTCACGTCGGAAATTTCGGCTTCAATTTTATCCCAATCGGCCAACATAGGATTGTTGAAGCGTAATACATGGACGCGGTCTAGAACCTTGGGGGAGAGGTGGTGAGTAGTTTCATCCATGTTCACCGCTCCGAAGATCCAGACGTTTTCCGGAAATTTCAGGCTCGTGGGCATCCGCATGTGTGCCGAAAGTGCTCGGCGCAGGCGGCCATGGTGTACGAGAACGGATTCTGCATCGCGAAACCCGCCGAGTTGATGAAGTGCGTTGTTCGCTATGTCATTGGTTAGGATCTGCTCCAGTGTGGCAGCTTCGTCGAGGTCCGCCCGGCGGCGGGCCTCTGCTTCAAGTTCAAGAAAGACTCCGTGCTCCATCGCCAGATGGCGCTCTTCATCCGCAGTATAGAGATGGATTTCGGGTCGATGACCGCGACTCTCAAGAAGACTGAGAAAATCCGCGAAATAATGCTCCACTCTTGCGAGGTTCATCTCGTCAAGGCAGATAAAATATGGAACGTCGGGTGCTCTTGCGGCAGCCTGCAGGGCCAGCAGGAATGGAGTGGGGTGATAGCTACGCTCGATGGGGTTGTAGTAGCCAAGCAGGTCTTCGGGCCCGGTCCAGTTTGGTTTGACTGGGATGATGGCACACGTCCCACCAACCGCCTCAGCGACGGCGCGTACCAGACTAGTTTTTCCCGAGCCGGAATCCCCAGCAAGTACCACTAGATCCCGCGTACGCAACAAGGTAACGAAATTGCGTAACTGGTCCTGAGAATAAAGCAGCCCCGACCGTGCAAGCCGCGCCTGGAGCCACGGCGCTAGGCGCGCAATATCTCCTCCAAGGGCTTGCTCCAGGCTTTCGCCCCTAGCCCCCTGATCCTGCGGCGCCTTGGGAAGCACGAAAGCCAAGTCTTCTTCATCGATCAGACCGAGAGCCACCAGACGTCCACCTTTTTCCGTCAGGAGTTCCTCTAACTTCCGATAGCGCTCTTCCATGATATTCCTTTCCTGCTCTGCCTTTAGGCGGAGCTCCTTCAGCCGTTCGTTCTCTTCTGCCAGAAGCTCTTGTAATTCTTGGACCTCCCCATTGACGGCATCTCTTGATCGCTTGCCTTCTGCAATCTGTTCTTCGAATTTTGCGATCTGCTCATCGGCGTGATATCGAGCCGCTTGGAGCTCCGCTGCGATTCTTAGGCGGTGCTGGCGGTTTTTTTCTTCCTGATCGACCAGCTCACGGGAATCTCGAAGAATTTCGGCGCGTACAGCAGCCTCTATTTCGTCGCGTGCGAAAGCTGCAATTAGTCGCGCCTCATCCGGACCTCGAAGCTCAACCTTCCATTCTTGTGGCAAAGCACTCAGAAGGCGGAGCGTGCCGGCGCGGACGTTGCATTCATGCGGGTTATTCCGCTGCTCGCGCACGTTGGGCGGGGCAAGCTCGAGTTCCGCGATGGCCCAGTGTTTGCCTGTCACGGCGTCTGCAGGGTTTAGGCATGCATGAATCTCACGAGGCGCGACAAAGGCTTGCGTCCCCTTTCGCGGGTCTTCCTGAGGGTAAACGAGGCCATGACCATCCGTGGGATGCGTCAGATCGCACAAGAAGAAGACATCTGGCATGTCATCTCGCAACGAGCCGGTCAGGCGACCTACTACGAGGAGTGGTCCGTCGCTAACCATTCCCCACGCCTCGCGCAGTTCGTGCAGGCGGCTCAGGTCTTCTGTCCCAACAGTAGTCTTGCCCAGGCCGCGGGTCGCTTGGTCTCGTTTCGTGCCCCTCAATGCCGACCTCAATTCAGGATGTTGCGCGTTTTCTATAATTCGTCGGATAACAGGGCTCGATAGTGTCCCATCGGATGGTGTATGAATAGCCCCTAGATTTGTAGACGCCTTCTTCCCTAAATTTGAGGCAAGGAGGCCATCATGAGCACAGCCAAATTCAGTGACGATTTCAAACGCGATGCTGTTC
>NZ_OCPC01000003.1 GCF_900220985.1 Parahoeflea halophila | reverse complement strand
GAACAGCATCGCGTTTGAAATCGTCACTGAATTTGGCTGTGCTCATGATGGCCTCCTTGCCTCAAATTTAGGGAAGAAGGCGTCTACAAATCTAGGGGCTATTCATGATGCCTTCGGTCTTATCGCCAAAGAAGGAAGGAAATATGGACTGACAACGGTGATCGCCACGCAGCGGCCGAGAGACGTTCCCCAGGATGTTTTGAGTCAGCTTGGAGCGCTCTTCGTTCACAGACTCACCAATGACAGAGACAGAGAGACCATTGAACGCGCATGTGGCGATCTCGACCGTAGCGCTGCCGCCTTCATTCCTTCGCTGTCACAGGGCGAGGCTATTATTGTCGGCCCCGACTTGCCTGCGCCATTGCCGATTAGGATGAAAGCGCCAGAAAAGGGGCAACAGCCTGAAAGTCACGGTCCGAATTATCAGAAATTCTGGGGCTGAGTTCTAAACTTATGACTCGGCGGCTTGCCTGACTTGGACGATCGCCGAAGAGGACGTAGCGTTCGGATATTGCTGCGCTACACATTAAGTTGCAGGGAGACTTCGCGACAAACGAGGTCGAGATGCTGGTCGGCCCATCTGATCCAAGAATTCCATCTTGGTGGTGCGAGGCTTGGAATGACCCAAATCGCGGTTCCGTTCACTGTGGCTCTTGCCGTAACTTCGGGCGACGTGGGTTCTGCAGGCAACACTTTCCCCAGAAGCCGGCCGAGATCTTTGGCAGAGCCTGCACCGTGCACCACTAACACACGCGGTTTGATGATGCCGAAGATGGTCCGGAATATCTCAGTCCCTCGCTCTGTGCCTCCCGTGTTCTCGACGGAACGAAGATCCGAGCTCATAGGCGTCGAATAGCAGATCACGTTGGTTTCGATCACGTTAGTGACGCCTCCGGCCCTCAGCTTAGCAGCGAGCCGGTCCGTATTAATCCGGGTAGGGGATGTCTTGGCAACGATCTCGTCGTAGAGCCCCCGGCAGCTTCGACCGTTTCGATTGAACAGGGCGTCTAGATAGCTTTTATGGCTACCGACGACGTCGACCGGAAATCCGTTCTTTTGATTGCGTCCAACAATGAAAACGTCTGCAGACCACGGCGTCTTCGAGGTCGACATCCATGGCCTAGGATATTGCCCATTGATGGGCGTGGTTAGCCGCCTCAATTCGTCTTCGAGTTTTGCCTGCTGATTGTCGGTCATTACGGCTTCCCGAGTGGTGAAATTGTGCCTATTGCTGGCCACCATAATCGGTCTTTTGCGAAGGATCTATAGAGCCCAAGGGCTTCCGATACATGCTGCTATTCATCCCCGGTCACTTCGGAGGGCAGCCGTCCCTCGGAGCTCATTGAACGTTCAGGACAAACCGGCCACAGACCTGAAACTTGAACTAGTGCCTAAGGGTGGCAGCACTCCCTGTTCTGTCACCATCATGGCCCTGCTACAGCCTGGGCCACGCCGGGTCCAAATAGAGCCCGGCGATAATAGTTCTCGAGGCCTACAAGGAGGCCTTCTTTTTCGTTTACTGAACCCACACGATACCATTTGCCCCAGGCCGTGGGATGAGGCGCCCTTAAGAGTGAACTCTCCGACTTAACAGACGACAAAGCGTGACCGGCTGTCTGTCCCATCGTCAGGATCTTGTCTGGTGAGGACGCATCGATTTCGTCCCTAAGGACGTCCAGGCATAGCCTTTCTAAGGCTGCATCATTCCGCAACTGGTGCTTGCCGGCGAAGATCTTCAAGGCATCTGTTACCAATACGTCGTAGCCGGCATGCACGCAGAACCGTATCAGGTTCCAGATCGCTCCATAATGCTTTTGGCCGTGGCGATAGCGATTGTTGTCGATGCCAAAGAAGGTTCCGACGGTTACTCTGGGCGAGGTGCCTTTGCGTAACGGATCTTGGGCACAGAGCATGATCCGACCCTTCGTGGGACGATCAGCCGAAAGCAGACAGGGTAGATCATAACCAATCTCGCGATCGTCGTATCGCAACAGAAGGTCAGTCTTCCAATCTGCCTGGGCGATTTCCGGCATCTTGCGATCTTTGTAATGGCCGCTGTGGAATTCCTCTCGCAACTGATTCGAGATCTCCACAAGTGCATCTACCGCAAATAGCTTGCTTTGAGTCTCTGCGATGCGCGGCCAGCCATCCATGTTAAATCGTATGTCGACATCGAGCGTTCTCAATATGCCCCTCCAGAGAATTCTGAACGATCCTGCTACAGGAATCAGTTATTCATCGGCGATGCTAGTCGCATCGGTTTGAGGGAGCTAGTGAATGCTGACAGCCACCAATTGGTAACGGTGAGCCCGCGGAGTGGGGGAATTGTGCCGAAGCAGCTTTTGTCTGCGAGCCGGAAACAGAGGATGCCAGGCTACCCAACGGCCCCAGGTCATGCTGCAATTCATCCCCGGTCACTTCGGAGGGCAGCGCTCTATCCAGCTGAGCTACGGGTGCATCCGTTGCGCCTGGCGGGGAGGGGCAAACCGCAGTTTGCCTGGCTCAGCCCCGCAAAGCAGCTGACAAGCGGTCTTCTAGCTGATCCGGTGCCGCGCATCAACGCCGAAATTGCTTTGTCCGGCCCAAATTCAGGTGCGCTGCGTCAGCCCCGCCATTGCCACCCCAAGGCGGTGGCGAGATCGCCGGTCGAAGCCAATTTCGGCTTGCATGAACCAATGCATGTATGCTGTCGTCCAAATGGGCCAATCTGTTCAATAATGTACATGCATCACTTCGAAGTGTTACAGCGCCCTTTGCGCTTCCGATTGGACGTGGGCGTTGTAGATGAGCAGGGTCCCTGCTGCTGCGGCGTTGCGGGATCAGGCGGCGCTGCGCCAGCGTTCTGCGCGCACAAAATCGATGAATTCTTCGGAGTTCATCGGCTTTGCCAGTGCATAGCCCTGCAGCGTGTCGCAACCGATATCACGCAGTATGGCGGCATGTTCCCTGGACTCGATGCCTTCCGCAACCACCTTGATACCGAGCGACTGGCCAATGTCGATGATCGAGGCCACGAGGTTGCGCTGGCTTTGTGATTGAACCACCGGTGCGATCAGCTGACGGTCGATCTTCAGCCGGGTCGGCTTGACCTGCACAAGGCTGACGATGGAGGCGTAACCGGTCCCGAAATCGTCGATCTCGACATCGATGCCGAGAGCCTTGAGCTGCGCGATATTGGCGACAATGGTCTCGTTGTTGTCGTCCAGAAAGATTGATTCAAGCAGCTCGAACGACAGCGTTCCGCGGTCAAACACGAGCCCGTTGAGGCTCTCGATCAGGTCATCATCATAAAGCCGTCCGGCGGACACATTGACCGACATTTTCGGAATGGTGACGCCTGCGGCCTTCCACCGGGCCGATTGCCACAGCGTCTGCTCCAGGATGGCCCGGTCAATCATCGGGATGACGTTCAGTTCTCCCGCCGTTTTCAGGAAGGCGTCGGGTGCCAGAACGCCCTCACTTGGGTGAACCCATCTGGCAAGCGCCTCGACACCGACGATGTCAAGCGTTCTCGCGTCGAACTGCGGCTGGAAGTAGGGAACGAATTCGGCCCGCTCGAGCCCGTTGAGAATATCGTCGGCGACACGCTTGTTGCGGATGATCTCGGCCTTCAAGGAGGCATTGAAGAATTCATAGCGGTTGCGCCCGTTGCTCTTGGCCCGGTAGAGCGCAATGTCGGCATCGATCAGCAGGCGCCTGCCGCAAAGCGGCTCGTCGGACTGAGCCATGGCGATGCCGATGCTGACGCCGAACCGGCATTCATGTCCCTCGTAAAGCACCGGTTCGCGCATCTTCGTGACGATCCGGCTGGCCAGGGCTTCCAGCTGCTTCTCTCCCGCTTCCGACGTGGTGGCGATGATGAATTCGTCGCCTCCGATCCGGGCCACATGGTCGCCCGCCCGGGTGCTGGACGTCAGCACGGATGCTGCGTGGTTGAGCATGGCGTCTCCTGCAGCATGGCCCAGCGTGTCGTTGATCTGCTTGAAACGGTCAAGATCGATATGCAGCAACGCGGTCACCTTGCGTTCGGGCGCGTTGAGAAGCTTCTCGTCGAGGAACCGCCGGTTCGGCAAGCCCGTCAGGCTGTCATGAAGGGAGTTGCGTTCCATCTGCGCACGCGCTTCCTCGAGCTCCCGATTGCGCCATTCGGCGCTGTCCTTGGCTGCAAGCAGACTGGCGTTGAGCTCGACATCCGCCGAGACGTCCCAGACGACACCGAGCAGGTAGCGTGTGCCGTCTTCATCGGTATGTGTCGCACCGATTGAGCGAACCCATCGGGTCGCATCCTCACTGGTGCAAATCCGATAGTTGGACCTGTAAGTCTCGCCGGTATCGATCGCATGCTGCGACTGGGCCAAGACCTGTTCCCGGTCATTTGGGTGAATGCGGCTCATAACGGACTGCCTCATGAGCGGCTCGTCCTCGTCAGTGAGAGCAAAGAGCTCGCGCATCCGGCTGTCCCAGTTGACCTCCTCGGTGTCGAGGTTGACTTCCCAAACGCCGATCTTCGATGTTTCAAGCGCGAGATTGTGTCGCTGCGACAGCCGCTGCAACTGGCGTTGGCGTCGGTTTAGTTCCTCGATATGGGACTGCCGGAGGTCGCTCAGGTAGCCCGCGATCAGAATCGGCAGGATCACCAGCAGCCCCGCCAGCAGGATGAGAAACCGTACCTGCCATGCATTGTCGGGCGTGGCCGTCCAGCCGCCCGCAGGAATGGCTGCGATCTGCCAGCTGCCGCTGGGCAGGGACACCAGCGAACTAACAGGGGCGCTTTCGAACACAGCTGGGTCCCCATAAAATACTTCGCCACTGGCGCCGCTTGCGTCCTTGCCGCGAATTGCGACGTTTATCGGCAGATTGAGGGCCGTCAGGTTGCTGGCGCTGTAAAGCCTTTTGCTGTCAATGACGGCGGAAACCAGACCCCAAAGATAACGGCCATACTGATTTTCGACAAAGACCGGGAAACGCCCGATGAAGGCCTGCCCGCCCTGCACCAGGTTCACTGGACCGGCGAGGATCATCTGGTCCGAGCGAACCGCTTGCAAGGCGGCTTCACGCTGCTTTTCGTTCTTGCGGTAATCCAGCCCCATAGCGCTCTCATTGCCCTTCATCGGGTACATCAGGCTGATTACCAGGTTCGGAGCGCCGGCGATGTTGCGCAGTTGCGAATGGTCTCCCAGAAGACCTGAAGCAATCCGGCTGAAACGAGTCTGGTCCATGTCAGGTTCGGAGGCGATCACGGAAACCAGCCCGCGGACGAGCTGAATGTTGCTGTTGACGTTGCCTTCCAGCTTCGCCCTGACAATTCCGAGCTGTTCGCTGACCTTGGCACGTTCTTTCTGGTGGTGGACGAGGTGGTTCTGGTGCTCTGCATAGACACCTGTCGCAACGGCCACGACAAGCGCAATGGCACCGGCAATGATGCTCGGTCGCCTCAGGATCTGGTGGAATTTCTTTTCCTGATTCTGCTCTGTTTTCATGGCAATCCACGCATAGCCGGTATTGATCTTTGCACCCGGAAGGGGAGCCCGAGGCAGGTTAGACGTCGAGCCAGCTCAACTCTATTTCAGGAAAGGGTAATAAAAGGCTAAGACTGCGGTGAAGATCCGTTTTCGTGCGGCGATTGACCGAAGAACAGCCGCGGTCGAAGTGAAAACCTTTTCTATGGCAGTCAAGTTAAGCCAAGTGCGGCAACTTCCTGCTGCTCTTGCGGCGCTGCAACATTTCACCGGTTGCAGGCTTGCACTTGACGACGAGTCCGGTTTGATCGCGCAGGGCAGCCGCAAACGCGGCCATGATGCACTGCGCGATGCCGCATCTGGCCATGACTGCCCGATAAAGGACGATGTAAAGCCGCGCATTTCACCGGAGCTTCAAGCGGTATTGGAGCTTCCAGTGCCGGTCCAGCGAACACGGGGCGGGAGAGAGGCGCTGTTGGCGGTGGCCATCAGAACAGAAAGTAACGCTGCGCCATCGGCAGCTCGGTTGCCGGCTCGCAGGTGAGCAGCTCACCGTTGGCCCGCACCTCGTAGGTTTCCGGATCGACCTCGATATCCGGCATGGCGTCGTTGAGCACCATCGAGGATTTGGAGATCCCGCCCCTTGTGTTCTCAATCGCGCACAGTTGCTTGGCGGAGCCGAGCTTGTGCGCCAGCCCGTCCTCGATTGCCGCCTGGCTGACGAAGGTCACCGAGGATTCCGTTCTCGCCTTGCCATAGGCGCCGAACATGTGCCGGTAATGCACCGGCTGTGGTGTCGGGATCGAGGCGTTGGGATCGCCCATCGGGGCTGCGGCGATCATGCCGCCAAGCAGCACCATGTCGGGCTTGACGCCAAAGAAGGCCGGGTTCCACAGCACCAGATCGGCGCGCTTGCCAACCTCGATCGAGCCGATATGCCGGGACATGCCTTGGGCGATGGCCGGATTGATGGTGTATTTGGCAATGTAGCGCCGAACACGGAAATTGTCGTTCTCGCCGGTTTCCTCGGGCAGCCGCCCGCGCTGGCGCTTCATCTTGTCCGCCGTCTGCCAGGTGCGGATGATCACCTCGCCGACCCGGCCCATGGCCTGGCTGTCCGAGGCAATGATCGAGAACGCGCCGATATCGTGCAGGATATCTTCGGCGGCGATGGTTTCCTTGCGGATCCGGCTTTCGGCGAAGGCGATGTCCTCGGGAATGGCGCTGTCGAGATGGTGGCAGACCATGAGCATGTCGAGATGCTCGGCGATGGTGTTGACCGTGTAGGGCCGTGTCGGATTGGTCGAGGACGGCAGCACATTCTTTAGACCGCAGATCTTGATGATGTCCGGCGCATGTCCGCCGCCGGCACCTTCGGTGTGGAAGGCGTGGATGGTTCGGCCTTTGATTGCTTCCACTGTGCCCTCCACAAAGCCGCTTTCATTGAGCGTGTCGGTATGGATCATGACCTGCACGTCGTAGTCGTCCGCGACGGCAAGGCAGTTGTCGATTGCGGCGGGTGTCGTGCCCCAGTCTTCATGCAGCTTCAGGGCGCAGGCGCCGCCCAGGATCATCTCCGCAAGGGCTGCGGGCTTGGAGGCGTTGCCCTTGCCCGCGAGGCCTATGTTCATCGGAAACGCGTCCATGGCCTGGATCATCCGGCCGATGTGCCAGGGACCGGGTGTGCATGTGGTCGCCAGCGTGCCATGCGCCGGGCCGGTGCCGCCGCCGAGCATGGTGGTCAGCCCGCTCATCAAGGCTTCCTCGATCTGTTGCGGGCAGATGAAGTGGATGTGGCTGTCGAAGCCGCCGGCTGTGAGGATCTTGCCTTCGCCAGCAATCACTTCGGTTCCGGGGCCGACAATGATGTCGACGCCGGGTTGTGTGTCGGGGTTGCCGGCCTTTCCAATAGCGCCAATCCGCCCGTCCTTGAGCCCGATATCGGCCTTGAATATCCCAGTATGGTCGACCACCAGCGCATTGGTGATCACGGTGTCGACGGCGCCGCCCGCACGGGTTGTCTGGCTCTGGCCCATACCGTCGCGGATCACCTTGCCACCGCCGAACTTGACCTCTTCGCCATAGATGGTGAAATCCTTCTCCACCTCGATGAAGAGTTCCGTGTCGGCAAGCCGGACCTTGTCGCCAACGGTCGGGCCGTACATGGCGGCATAGGCGGCGCGGGAAATCTTGGCGGGCATGTGTGATCCTCGTCTGGTTCGCTACTCACATGTATGAGCAAGCAACAATCAGGCCATCAACGATTCTGCAGCGTACGCGACAGCACCTCGATCCGCTCGCGTGTCAGACGCGCAAGGCAGAGGCTGCCGACCATCGACTGGCTTGTGCCGCCGAACACCTCGTAGGCTTCGTATTCGCATTGTGCATCACGAAACGTGATCCAGGCCCGCTGGGCGTTGCGCAGTGCCTGAAGCGTGGTGGGAACATCGGTTCCTTCCACCTGCTCGGCCACATATTGATCCTGGGATTTGGCCGCCGCGACGATGTCCGGCCAGATTGCATTGAGCTCGGCATCGGCCGTTTCGTAGTCTATGGCTGCACAATAGGTCAGTTCAACCTGGCTCATAGGGTCAATACAGTCGGGCATGTCGTCGGCGCGCGCGACGCCAGCCGCGCCTGCCAACAGAGCCGTCTCGAGCAGGATGGTCAATAACCACGCCCGTCTCACTCCTTTTTGTGCCACGGCGCGCCTCATGTCTTCTTGCGGCGCGCCACCGCCTTCGAAACGAGCCGCTTGCGGTTTGCGCGCGCGGTTCTGGTCAATGGCTTGACCGCAGCTGTCAGGATTTGTTCCGGGCTGCCGCCCGCCACAGCTTTCTTCGCGGCCGCGGTCGCGGCCCTGGCAAATGCCGGCGGCTTTTCCGCCAGCATCTTTCTGTTTTCGGACTTGCCGACGGGAAAGGCGCCACTCATGCCCAGCAACCGTATGCCGATTACGGCCTGCGCTTCGAGCGCCAACATGCCAAGTCCGACATAGGCCTGCCAGATTTCAACCGGATTTACGGGTTTGCGCGGCATCAGCTGTTTGCTCCTAGATCATGGCCATGACGCGGGCAGGTCCACCGGTGCCGTCTTTATGCTTGGGCGCGCCGACAAAAAGAGTGGCCCCCCTGGCTGGCAATGCATCGAGATTGGCGATGTTCTCTATGCCGAAGCGTCCGCTCGGAAGCCAGGAATAGTGAACCGCGAAGTCGGACGAATTGCCCGGGTCAAGCGACAGCGTGTCGACGGCAATGGACGCGGCACCCATGTCTGCAAGCATGTCAGTGGCCGCCTTGGAAAAGCCGGGGAATGCGAAGTTGCCTTCCGCATCATTTCGGTAGCTCGGGTCGCCGAGCTTGTCTTGCCAGCCCGAATTCATCGCCACGCAAGCGCCTTGCGGGATCTCGCCATGCGCGCTGACATAGGCTTCCACGTCTTCAGGCTCGACCATGGAATTGGGCTCCTCTGCGGCCTTGCTCTTGATATCGATGATGCACAGCGGACAGATCAGGTTTTGCGGATCGAGCTCGGCAACCGACGTGCCGTCCTTGCTGAAATGCAGCGGCGCATCGATATGGGTGCCGGAATGCTCGAATATGGTCAGCTCCCAGATCTGATAGCCGGATTCGTCAAAATTGACATTCTCGGTGAAGAGAATGCCGGGTTTGCCATCGAAGGTGGGAAAATCCCCGTCCAGTGTATGGGTCAGATCGACAACCTTGCCGGACGCCTGGGCCAGCGCCGGACGCGCGGACACGGCGCCAGCTGCGGTCGCCGCAAGACCGGCCGCTGCCGTCTTCCGGAAGAAGTCACGTCGCGACAGCATTGAGGATTTGACGTTGTTGATGACACAGACATGGCACATGCGGCTTCCCCGTCTCTTGGTTGGCGTGATGCGAAAGCTTCAGAGTTCTCCCATCACCTTCTGCTGAAATCCATAGACCTCGCGGGTGCCCGACAGCGGCACAAGCGTCACGTCGCGTTCCTGACCTGGCTCGAACCGCACGGCAGTGCCGGCGGCAATGTCGAGCCTGAGTCCGCGCGTCTGATCGCGATCAAAGCGCAGAGCCTCGTTGGTCTCGAAGAAATGATAGTGGCTGCCCACCTGCACAGGGCGATCGCCGGTATTGGCGACCTTGAGGGTGATGGTCTGGGCGCCGGTATTGAGCTCGATTTCGCCGTCCCGGGTTATGATCTGGCCTGGTATCATGAATTCTTCCTCAAACTGTGTTCCCACAACCCGCTTTACCGCATTCCGTTCCCGCGAGTCGCTTTGGTTCGCCGTGTAAAGCAGACCGGCCGGAGCGGGGGCAGGCGGTCTTTCGCGCAAGGACATTTTCACGCCACGAAAACATCACGAAATTGCCCTCGGTCTTCACGCAACCACTTCGGCGCAACATCGTTTTGACCCTGCCACCCGGCGCTGAACGGGTGGCGACCAAAACGGAAAAAGGAGAGATCCTATGAAACGTACGATGAAGATTTTGACTGCCGCCCTCATGACTTCGAGCTTTGCTATAGCCCCGGCACTTGCGGGCTCGGTTGGAGCAGACGCCGGAGCCAATCTCGGGGCCAGCAGCGGCTCCAACGCTGCTGTAAACAGCGGTTCGGCAGACGCTTCGGCCGGTACCAGTGTTGAAGCCGGCGGCGGCAATGCCAAACTGGGTGTGGACACCACCGTTGACACGGATTTGCGTGCGAATGCGGGCAACAGCGACAGCGAAGTGCTTTCGGCAATCAGCGCCAACGGCAAAGTGGCCACTGATGTCAGCGCGATGAGCGAGGTCAAGGATGTAACCGTCGTCAAACTCGATTCTGCCGGCGTCTCTGCCGACAAGGTCGATCAGGCGGTGAGTGAGAACGAGAGCGCGGTCTCCGACTTGCG
Organism: Parahoeflea halophila; assembly: GCF_900220985.1. Classification (GTDB taxonomy): domain Bacteria; phylum Pseudomonadota; class Alphaproteobacteria; order Rhizobiales; family Rhizobiaceae; genus Hoeflea; species Hoeflea halophila. Next base: position 574,307 of record NZ_OCPC01000003.1, on the reverse strand, counting down.
CACGTCGCTTCAGGCAAACGCCGGCGTCTATGAGAAGCTTGAGGCCGAAGGTGTCAATCTTTCCAGCGTGATCGCCGCCAAGACCGGCGCGAACGGTTCGCTGACGGTCTACGTCCGCTGATAACTTGTCAGTCTCACAGAAGCGCGGGTTGCGGCCCGCGCTTTTTTTGTGCGCATTTTCCGCTGCTGAAATGGAGAGCGCCCTTGTCATCGGTCAGCGTATCGGTTGATGCACGGTCACCAGCTTGGTGCCATCGGGAAAGGTGGCCTCGATCTGGATATCGTGGATCATTGCGGCAATGCCGTCCATCACCTGGTCGCGGCTGATCACATGCGCGCCGGCTTCCATCAGGTCAGCGACCGCGCGGCCGTCGCGCGCGCCTTCGACGACAAAGTCGGTGATCAGGGCGATGGCTTCGGGATGATTGAGCTTGACGCCCCGTTCCAACCGCTTGCGGGCCACGATAGCAGCCATGGCGATGAGCAATTTGTCTTTTTCCCTCGGGGTCAGGTTCATGGCGTCTCTTTCATATCGACCAGACTTTCGGCACGCCGCCCAGCGGGTTGAGCAGGCGGATCAGAGGTACCAGCACCTTGCGCAAATCGTAGCTGTCCCTTGCCACAATGCGAGCAAGAAGCTTGCCAGTTTGTGCGTTGCCAGCCTCGCGCGAGCGCATTCTCACATGGCTGACACCACCGGTTTCACCGATCAGTTTGCGGGCCGCGGCCAGTCTCGCCTCGGCCTCAGGCGCAATCAGCAACACGGTGGCCATGGCCAGCCCGGCGTCGGCAACGGCCTTGCGCGCAAGCGTATCGGCGACATCCGGGCCTAACCGCATTTCCTCAGCGTGCAGCAACCGGCCCTCCTGGCGCACCCGCCAGCGGTCGCGGAAGTAACCGTTGATGACGGCTTCTTCCATCGCCAGACGGCCGAAGACCAACGGCTCGATCATCAGCAGCCTGGAACCCGCCGCCATATCTACCTCTATGGAGCGCGCCAGCCGGGCGCGGTCGAACAGGATCGTTTCCTGCGGCAGCCACGCAAGTGAGCTGTCCGGGTGCAGCTTCAACTGCACCGAGACCTGCGCTTCGCTGGTGCCGTGAGCCTTGTAGGTTTTCTCGCATGCCTGGGTCGCAAGCGTCATCGAGGCGCAAGAGCCTGCCTCGAACCGCCAGTCCATCTGGTCCCCGCCGGTCAGTCCGCCCGCCGTGTTGATCAGCACGGCCTCGAGCGGCAGTCCCGGCTGTACCCGGGGAATCCGGATCCGTGCCGCGCCCTCCTGATACAGCCGGTCAATCCGGCTTTCACCCGCAGACTGCTTGACGGACAGGCGTCCACCACCGCGGGTACGCTGCAGGGCAGAGCCGCCTTGCGGAATCGGAAGTGGAAACAGGGAAGTCATCGGGTCCCTCAAGTATTCGATCAGGATCATCGGAAATGCACGGGCCGCACGCAAGCAATTTCGTTGCTGGTATTGCCCAAGCCTGTGCAGATGCGCCTCCGTGATGAAATGGTGGGCAATGCGCTCATTTTTTGTTCCGCAGATTGCTCTTAAATCGGCCGCGTTGCTCTGGCGTCATGTTTGCATCACACGCTGTGCCGGGCAACGCATGCGAATGGGTTGAAAATTATTTCGCTCTTTGTGGAAACCAAATGCGGCCATTCAGCGTTGAAGGGTCGGAACATCAGATGAACGACGTGAAAGGACTGACCATGTTGATTTCAACGCTTGCACTTGCGATGAGCATCGCCATGATGGTCTCGGCCATCGTTATCTTGTACAATGAAAGCGTGGCCCGGAAGCACACGTCGTCATTCGACTGAGTCCGCCTCCGTTTCAAATATCAGCCCCCCATGATGGAGCCTTTGATGACCAGACTCGTTCTTTCAACCCTCGCAGCTTTGTCCCTTCTCGTCGCAGCTGGCTGCACGACAACGGAAAAGCGGGCCGGCACTGGCGCTGCTGTCGGCGCCGGAACCGGTGCGCTGGTTGCAGCCGCCACAGGCAACAACGTCGCGGGTGGCGCGCTGATTGGTGGTGCAGCCGGGGCACTGATCGGCGCGGCAACCACGCCCGGCATGTGCCGCTATCGCGATGCTCAGGGCCGCATCTACGAAGCTCCGTGCTGAGATCCGATATCTCGTAAATGATGCAGTCTCCCGTTCGCCGGGAGACTGCATTTTATGCCCGCTCCCCTGGTGAGCTCTCCTGAAAGACTATTTGGTGAGAAACGCCGAATCGTAAGTTATTCTGCGAACCGCCCCGCCTTTCAGCCTGACGGCCAGCTTTCCGTCTTTTTCTTCGTATAATTCCGCAACCTTGCTGTCGGCGATTTCCGCCGTGCAGGCGCCAACAATCTGGCGAATGCGTATCGTCGTACCGTCATGCAACTCGAACGCGGTTGCGACGCCCCTCCGCGTAAAGCTGTTGTCGCGGCTCGAATCCGCATGGCCAAGTGGCGATGCCCGCGCGTCCTCTATACCCAGAACCCCCGTATGCCGTCCCGACCAGGGCGCATAATCCCGTCCGCCGTTGCTCATCCACAGCATGGTGACCGGCAGGATATCCGGCCGTTTGAGCACGATCACCCGGTCCTGTTCCGCCTTCCGGCTTACGACACTCCACGCAAGAGCCTGCCCGGGCGCCTCGACCAGTGTTAAAAAATCCTCGTGGCGTTCGGCCACCGGATAGCTCGTCAGGTCTGCCGTGCCGCCGTCTGCCAGCGGGAAGGCGGTCAGATCCTTGCTTTCCGCCGGATAGGCAAGCCGTGAGCGGCCCCGGGCCGGGTCGGGTTCAAGCGCTTCCGGCGGTGTCCGCGCGCCGAGCTTCGGAGAAACCGCCAGGTCACCACCTTCCGCCATGTGCACCATCACGTGGTGTGCCGCAGAAATGGAACCGGTGCCTCCGATGAAACAATGTTCTTGGTAGACGAAGGGATGGCCGGCGATCAGTGTGATGCGCTTTTCGACAATCGCCCCCATCACCGGCTTCTGCAGCCGGAAAACTGCCGTGAGCCGGTCATCCTGCCTAATGGTTTCAAGATGATCCCAGGCGCTGTTGGCCGGCCAGCCATGCGACGGTGCATCTTCCACGTCGTTGCGGCCGAACGGTGCGCAGAAGAAATCCCCTGACAACCGGCGCACGTTTGGCGGTGTGCTCTCCGGAAACACGGCAAACGGGTCATCGGCCCACGGCGCCCGGTGGAGCGGTGTGAGCATGCGTTGACCGTCGCGGATCTTCAGCTCGGCAATGTGACCGACACTCAGGTCCAGGGTCAGCGAAACGGGATCGATTTCTAGCGTGCAGGTGGTCATGGTCAGATCCGGTGAAGAGAGGTCAAATCCCTACAAGCCGGGGGGATGGTATGGCAAGCGCAGCGACATGGCATCAATTCCTCCGGGGTTTGTTGCAGCCGCGTGGTCTGCTAATGCGTTCCAACGCGCTCGCGGCTGCCACCGCGACCACCTGACCATTCCCGGAGTCTCAATGCCCGCCACAATCAAAACGGATGTCGTCATCATGGGCGCAGGCGCCGCAGGTATGATGGCCGCCATCGAGGCGGGCCGTCGCGGCCGCTCTGTCGTCGTTATCGACCATGCCAAGGCGCCGGGCGAGAAGATCCGGATTTCCGGCGGCGGGCGCTGCAACTTCACAAACCTTCACTGCACGCCTGCAAACTTCATTTCCGGTAACAGGCATTTTGCCATTTCGGCGCTCAAGTCCTTTACCCAGCATGATTTCATCGATCGCGTGAAAGCCCGTGGCATATCCTATCACGAGAAGACATTGGGGCAGTTGTTCTGCGACGGTTCGGCGCGCGAGATTATCGCCATGCTGACAGACGACATCCGGGATACCGGCGGCAGGCTGCAATTATCGGCCGAGATACTGGAAGTCCGGCAGGCCGAAGGCGGATTTTCGGTCAAGACCAGCGCCGGCACCTGGCAGGGGCAATCGCTGGTGGTCGCCACCGGCGGCAAGTCGATCCCGAAGATGGGCGCCACCGGTTTTGGCTATGACATTGCCCGGCAGTTTGGCCACGCGGTCACCGACACCCGAGCCGGTCTGGTGCCGTTCACCTGGGCCTCGAACATGCATGACAGCTGGGGCGGCCTCTCCGGCGTTTCGCTCGATGTCCGAGCAGTCTGCAACGGTGCAGCCTTTGACGAGGCCATGCTGTTCACCCATCGCGGCATTTCCGGCCCGGCGATGCTGCAGATCTCGTCCTACTGGCGCGAGGGAGAAAGTGTCGAAATCGATCTTGCGCCGGGAACCGATCTGGCAGCCCTATTGAAGACGGAGCGCGGCCGACGGCCGAAGGTCTCGGTCTGGACCGTGCTTGCCGAGGTGCTGCCCAAGAGATTGACCCAGCAGCTCGGTCAGGCAGCCGGTGACAGGATCTCGCGGCTGGCCGACTTGAGCAATGCTGCGATTGACGAGATAGTGGCGGAGATCCATTCATTCAGTCTCGTGCCAGGCGGAACCGAGGGCTACCGCACGGCCGAAGTTACGCTCGGCGGGGTCGATACAGCCGACATCAACCAGAAGACCATGCAGAGCCGTCTGGTTCCGGGGCTGTATTTCGTTGGCGAAGTCATGGATGTCACCGGCCATCTTGGCGGGCACAATTTTCAATGGGCCTGGTCATCGGGCGCCGCCGCAGGGCGCAGTGTCTGAGTGTGTTCACGCATGTTCGGCAAGGGAGAAAACACAATGCGCATATTGTTCACCGGTGGGTCCGGCAAGGCCGGACGTCACGTCATTCCGTATCTGGTCGACCAGGGCCATCATGTCGTCAATGTCGATCTGACGCCGCTTGATCACCCCGGCGTCGACAATCTCACTGCCGACATCACCGATTCAGGCCAGATGTTCAACGTCATGACCAGCTACGCCAATTTCGGGGAGCTTGTGCCCGGCACCGGCGTGCCGCGGTTTGACGCGGTTGTGCATTTCGCGGCCGTGCCGCGGATCCTGATCCGGCCCGACAATGAAACCTTCCGGGTCAACACCATCGGCACCTACAACGTGCTCGAGGCAGCAGTGAAACTCGGCATTCGCAAGATCGTCGTCGCCTCCTCGGAAACCACCTATGGGGTGTGCTTCGCCGATGGCGAGGTCAGCCCGGCCTCGCTGCCGGTGGAGGAGGACATGGATGTCAATCCGATGGATTCCTACGGCATGTCGAAAGTCATCAACGAGCAGACCGCACGCGGCTTCCAGCGCCGCTCCGGCGCCGATATTTACGCGCTGCGGATCGGCAACGTGATGGAGCCCGACGAGTATGACCGCTTCCCCGGTTTCTTCGCCGACCCCGCCGTCCGCCGCCGCAACATCTTCTGCTACATTGATGCGCGGGATCTCGGCCAGATCGTGGATCGCTGCCTCAAGACCGATGGCCTCGGCTTCCAGATCTTCAATGCCGGCAACGACACCAACTCGGTCGACATGCCAACGGCAAAGATCGCCGAGCAGTTCTTCCCAAACGTGCCGTTCAGCCGCGAGATGGGCGAGCATGAAGCGCTTTATTCCAACCGCAAGATCCGCGAAATGCTCGGCTTCAAGGAAGAGCACAATTGGCGAAAATATGTGAAGTAAGGCCTCGCGCCGGGTGTGGCCCTGCCGTTCAGGGCAGGGGCACACCCAGGGCAAAGCGGAACAGGCTGTAGAAACCGGCCATGATGAAGACGCCCGACAGCGCAAATATTATTGCGCTGCGCGCATCCCAGCCTTCGTGCCGCGCCGCAATCAAGCCACCGGCAAAGGCAATGGCCGTGGCCGGCAGAAATCCGCTCAATGGCATTGCCAGGCAAGCTGCGAGCATGCTGGCCACCAGCAAGAACCTGCGCCACCAGTCCCCGGTTCCAAAACCATTGTGCGGGTTTGGCTTTAGCCAGGAATATATGATCACCAGCACCGAGCAGAAGATAAGCGCATAGGCGACAAAGCTCGGAAAGACCACGGAATCGCTGTCGGAATAGGTGGTTACGTCGTAAAGCGTGATCAGCCCCAGGCCAATCAAAAGGCTGGCGATAATCAGTGTGCCAACGTCCTTGCGGCCGGTTTTTGCCGTTGTTTCAATCATTTAAATTGGCCTGTGTTGCAAGGGTCCGCTTTGCCCGTCTGCTCTGTATGACCGGATAAACCAGCGACAGGATGGTGAAGGCGATGATTGCCAGCGAGATCGGCCGGCCAAAGAACATGCCCGCGAGATTGCCGGTTGCATCGCCGATGATCCAGGCCTGAACGAAGCCCTGCTCGGCGATCGGCCCGAGGATGAGTCCGAGCACGATCGGTGAGGCTGCAAAGCCGAAGCGCGAAAGCACCCAGCCGACGGAGCCCAGCACGATCATGATGATGACATCGGAAACGGAATTGCGGATGGCAAAGGTACCGATGATGGTCATGAAACCAACCGCCGGCACCAGAATGGTCTTGGGGATGGTGACAATGGTCTTGTAGGCGTAACGGCCGATCAGCAGTCCGGTCGGCAGCATCAGGATGGTGGCGATGAACAGGCCGAAAATGAAGGTATAGACGATCGAGCCACCGCCGTCGAACAACGTCGGGCCGGTGCGAACCCCCTGCACCAGAAGCGCACCGAGAATAACCGCATCGGGGGGCGTCCCGGGAATGCCGAGCACCAGCGTTGGAATGAAGCCGCCGCCGACGGTGGCATTGTTGGCGGATTCCGTCGCCATGATGCCATCGGGCTCGCCGTCGCCGAATTTCTGATCCGGCCGCGCGGTGCGCTTGGCTTCGGAATAGGCGACCAGACCGGCAACCGAACCGCCCGCGCCCGGCAGGATCCCGATCACCGTACCGATGACCGAAGACCGCAGCAGGTTGAGGCGCGAGCGCCAGGCGATAAGGGCGGCCTCGCGGACACGGACCGCACGCACGCCCTGTTCCACCTTGAGATGCCGCTCCGGCGTAGCCACCAGGTCTATCAGAACCGGAATGCAATAGAGCCCGATCAGCGCCCCGACCACTTCGATGCCGCCGATCATGGGGGAAACGCCGAATGTGAGACGGATATCGGCTGAAATCTCGGCAACGCCGACACAGGACAAGAGCATGCCCAACGCACCGCCGGCGAGCCCCTTGAGCACGTTTCCGGTCGACAGCGAGGCGATCAGCGACAGCCCGAAGATCGACAGCCAGAGATACTCCACAGGGCCGAAGGCCAGGGCCACCGAGGACAGCGGCGGCGCCAGCAGCAGCAACGCCAAGGCACCGACTATGCCGCCGAAGACGCTGGCAAAGCAGGCAATGGCCACAGCCAGATCGCCATCGCCGCGCTTGGCCATGGGATAACCGTCAAACGTCGTTCCGATGGCCGATGGCGTGCCGGGCGTGTTGAGCAGAATGGCGGAATAGGCGCCGCCATAGATCGCGCCGGTATAGATGGCCCCGAGCAGGATCAGCGCCGAGGCCGGCGCCATCGAAAAGGTGATCGGAACCAGTACGGCCACCGCCATGGTTGCCGACAGCCCGGGTATCGATCCGATGACGGTCCCCGCGACCACACCGAACAGCGCCAGCGCCAGATTGGTCAGCGTCAGCGCATTGGCCAGATGTTCAAGTCCCATAGTGTTCCATACCCAATTGGGAGCGTGCGCTCTGCTTGCGGCGGCCCCCGACCGTGCCGGCCGTAGCCGGACAAGTTCGGCAGTCGGTCCCACATTTTCGGTAAACGCCCGGACCGGTCAGCCCGGGCCGGGCTTTCAGGGGCGGCTCAGTTGAGCAGACCCGCCTCAGTCGCCGCCTGGAGGTACTCCTCCTTGCGGGCCTTCATGAAGTCGGCCATACCTGCGGAATCAACGTCGAGCATGGCAAAGCCGCCATCAAGCATCTGCTTGCGGAAGGCCTCGTCGGCGTTGATCGCGCCGAAGGCATCGGAAAGCGCCTTGATCGTTTCGGGCGGTGTGTCCTTTGGAGCGGCCATGCCACGGTAGGCACCGCCGACCATGTCATAACCGAGTTCCTTGAAGGTCGGCACGTCCGGGAAAAGCGGATGCCGCTCTTCCATCGCAACCGCCAGCATCCGGACGGCATCGCCCTGGGCAGCGCCTACGGTGGTGTAGCCCCATTGCGCTTTGACCTGCTTGCCGAGATTGGCTGTCGTCGAGGCGCCGGTGCCCTTGAACGGAACATAAGTGGTCTTGATATCCGCCAGTTTGTCGAAGCGGATCTGGGCCAGGTGGTTTGCCGTTGCCTTGCCCGAACCCGACATGGTGACCGAGCCCGGGTTGGCCTTGGCGTCCGCGATCAGGTCGTCAAGGCTCTGGTAGGGGCTGTCAGCGGTAACCACGATCGCATCGGGCGTGTAGTGGAACATGTAGAAAGTGTTAATGTCGTCAGTGGTATAGCCAACATCCTTCTGCGCCGGCTGGATGACAATATGCGGCAGGTTGACGCCCATGATGGTGTAGCCATCGGCAGTCATCGAATTGAGCTGCGCCCAGCCGACCGCACCGCCGCCGCCGGGCTTGTAGGAGACGACCAGATCCTGGCCGAATTTCTCTTTGAAGTAGGGCTGCTGGAAGCGCGCCGAAATGTCGGATTCCCCCCCGGGGCCAAACGGGATGATATAGTCGATCGGTTTGTCCGGAAACGCCAAAGCGCCAGTCGCCGCGGCAAGCGAGACTGTTGATGCAAACACAAACGTTTTGACGGATTTCAGTTTCAACATGCTTTCCTCCCAGAAAGTCCTCTGATGCAAGCGCTTTCATGAGTGCTTGCAGTGAAGCCGCAGGACCCCTTGTCCAACCCTTCTCCCAGACCGGAAGACATGGCGGCCACATCATTTAATCACCTGAAAATCGGTTTGTCATGCCGGTTGTCGATTTTGGCAATGGCCCGACATGCGCAACAGCAATGAGGTCTTCCGCGTCTCCACCATTTTCCGGTTCGCATTCATGCCGCGGCGAAAGACCACCGTTCGATCCGGCGGCGGCCGTCTGCCGAGCCATGATTCTCGCGCATGGCTGCCAGATCCGCTCAGCGCTTTGTTGCGCTGCGATACGGGAATAGTATTGCGTTGCAATATAAGGAGTCATGACATGACCACTGAAAGCACCAATTGTGTAAGCCGCTTTTTCAGCGCAGCCAGGCAGTCGCTCAATTTCGCGTTTCAGGCCGAACGCCTTGCGCACACACCGGATGCCGCCTTCAAGGCGCTCGGGACCACCCGCCAGCAGGCTCTTCGAAATCTCGCCGATCAGCTCTGAGAGTGTGTGCAGAAGACGTCCGGATACGAACTGCTCAGTAAAAAGATAGGTGCTGCAAAGGCGTAGCTCATCGCCTGCGGACGAACCGGGTCGTTAGGGTTCAATCGCGATCTGCCCATGGTTTGCAGCAATCGCTTGCGAAGCTCTAGCACTGCTCGCTTCAGCCGCATTTCGCGCCCTCCTTTTGAAGACCCTGCCTTTGCATGCGTCAGCCCATTTCGTGGATGGGCAGCCACATCCGACAGAGCGCAGAAAAGTGCGGTGCACAAAACCGCTCACCCTCGCTTGGCCAAACGACATTTGCCGCCTAAGATCAGAGCTGTTCCGGATGTAACCCGGGCGTAGCGGCGCGTTGAGATGCCCGAATCGTAACGACCGCCTGTTGGACAGGGAGCCTGCATGAATCTGCCGACAGCTACTTCCGTCACCCGGTATTTTGATAATCCCGCCGCACATATAACTCTGGATGAAACCGCGCGGCATCGCCGCCGCATGCGGATGGTGTCGGACCGGCTCGACAACGGGGCCGCCATCGTCTTCCTGCTCGATCTGCCGCAAGCGCGGCTGTTGCGGCACGGCGACGGGCTGGTGCTTGATGACGGCCGGATCATAGAGGTCTGCGCCGCGCCCGAGCAATTGATGGAAGTCCGCGGCAAAGATACCCGTCATTTGCTGTCACTGGCCTGGCAGATCGGCAACCGGCATCTGGCCGCACAGATCACCGACACGGCGATCCGTATCCGGCGCGATCATGTCATCCGCGAAATGCTTATTGGGCTTGGCGCATCGGTCGAGGATATCGACGCGCCTTTTGATCCCGAAGGCGGTGCCTATGGCGGAGCGCACGAAGCCCACCATCATCACGCCGGTCAAGTCCATGATCATATCCATTTTGATGAACATGAACATGAACACGAACATGGCCATCGCCATGACTGAAACGACCAACGCAGCGCAGTTGCTCAAGCTGATGAGCTGGCTGTCGCCGGTGTTCCCGATTGGCGGTTTCGCCTATTCCGCCGGACTGGAGCAGGCTGTCCAGAGCAGCCATGTCAGCGATCAATCCTCTCTTTCCGACTGGATCCGCGTTCAGATCACGCAAGGCGCGCAGTGGAACGACTCGGTGCTGCTGGCCGAAGCGCACCGTCGTGTGGGTCAAAAGCCCGAGCTTGAAGAGGTCACCGATCTTTGCCTGGCACTTTGTGTCGGACAACAACGTCTCGACGAGGCGAGGGGGCAGGGGACCTCCTTCATTCGGGCCGTCTCTCACTGGGTGAGCCCAGCGCACTTTCCAGACAGGGACACGCCGCTGCCGGTCGCAATCGGCATCGCGGCTGGAGTGGACGGCATCGAACTCAGCCTGACTGCCGGCGCTTATCTTCATGCCTTTGTCTCCAACCAGCTGCAATGCGCCATCAGGCTGTCGGTCACCGGGCAGGATGGTGCTGCGAAAATTCTTGCCGGCCTCGAGCCGGTGGTCGAGGCAACAGCGCTTCGTGCGACGGCATCGACACTGGAAGATCTTGGCGCGGCAACCTTTATGGCCGATATTGCCTCACTGAATCACGAGACCCTCGAACCACGGCTGTTCCTGTCATGACCTCATCCAATGGTCCCCTCCGCGTCGGCATCGGTGGCCCTGTCGGTTCCGGCAAGACTTCGCTTGCCGACAAGCTCTGCAAGGCTATGCGCGAGACCTATTCCGTCGCTGTGATCACCAATGACATCTACACCCGCGAAGACGCCGAGGCACTGGTGCGCATGCAGGCGCTGCCGTCGGATCGGGTTGTCGGCGTGGAAACCGGAGGCTGCCCGCACACGGCCATCCGTGAGGATGCGTCACTCAATCTGCGCGCCATCGATGCATTGACCGAGAAGCATCCGGATCTGGATGTGATCTTCATCGAATCGGGCGGCGACAATCTGGCTGCCACCTTCTCACCCGATCTTGCCGATCTGACGATCTATGTGATCTCCGTATGCCAGGGCGAGGAAATCCCGCGCAAGGGCGGACCGGCCATCACCCGTTCAGATCTTCTGCTGATCAACAAGTTGGATCTTGCCCCCCATGTCGGCGCGGATCTATCGGTCATGCAGCGCGATGCAGCTGCCGGGCGAAAGGGGCGTCCGTACCTGTTCACAGACATGCGTCGTGGCGCCGGCATCGAGGATGTTGTAGCATTCATCGAGGAAACCGGCGGTCTACGACCCGCCGCAGCAGCGCAATAGCCAAAGCGTTCGAAGCGAAGAACGCGAGCTTCAGTCCCGTTCGAATTCCGGAAGGCTGTTGAAGGCCGAGCGCAGCGCATCAGACCACCCGTCTGAAATCCTGCGATAATAGGGATCGGTGGCCTGGATCCGCCGCTCATACCCCTTGGTCAGGCTGTCGATCTCGTAGAACTGCAGATCCAGCGGCAACCCCACCGAGAGGTTGGATTTGAGCGTCGAGTCAAACGAGACACAGAGCAGCTTGGTGGCCATCTCGAAGCTCATTTCCGGGTCGTAGGCGCGAACCAGGATCGGCTTGCCGTATTTGTGCTCGCCAATCTGGAAGAACGGGTTGTCATCGGTGGCTTCGATGAAATTGCCTTCGGGATAGATCAGGAACAGGCGCATCGCGCCGCCGGCCACCTGTCCACCCAGGATGAATGTCGCACTGAAGCCGGCCTCGCTCTGGTATCCACCATCCGATGCTGTCTTGATCACCTCGCGGACCGTCTGCCCGATCAGCCGCGCCGCCTCGAACATCGAAGGTACTTTCATGATGTCGGGTTGCCGCTCTTCAGCAGCCTTTGAATGCTCTTCCAGCATGCTTACCACGGTCTGCGTCGTGGCCAGGTTCCCCGCCGACAACAGGGTCATCAGCCGGTCGCCAGGTGCGCTCCAGGTATACATCTTGCGAAAGGTTGAAATGTTGTCGACGCCGGCATTGGTGCGGGTGTCGGACATGAACACGAGGCCCTTGTTGAGGCGCAGCCCAACACAATAAGTCATGATGTGCGAATCAGCTCCGAAGATTAAGCAGGATTCTTATTGCTCCACAGTAATGCGGACTGCAAGCTGTTCTTCGCCGGAGCCGGTGCGGATGCCTGAAATTGGTGCCGCATCCTTGTAGTCGAGGCCATGGGCAATGTGCACATAGCGGTCATCGGGGCACATATTGTTGGCCGGGTCGAAGCCGACCCATCCGAGCCCCTCGACATGAGCTTCCGCCCAGGCGTGGCTTGCTGCCTGGTCGGTGCCATCTTCCATCATCAGGTAACCCGAAACGTATCGCGCCGGATATCCCATCACCCTTGCTGCCGCCGCAAAGGCTTGGGCATGATCCTGGCAGACGCCTTGGCCCGCCGCCAATGCATCCTCGGCGATCGTCTTGGTCTGGGTCGCACCCGGAACATAGGCCATGGTCTTGTTGAGCGTCCGCATCAGGTCGTGCAATTGTTCGAGCGGTTCACCCTTGCCGACGCTGCGCACAAGTTCACGGATCATCTTGCCCGGCCTGGTCAGCGCTGTTTCACGCTGGTAGAGCCAGAGCGGCATGTATGCCCGGTGCGGTCCGGCAACGCCGCTGTTGTCGCTGGTTCCCACCAGGCCCGAGGCCACCACCTTGATGGCTTCTGTGTCGCGGCTTGCACTGACGAGCTCGACGACATTGCCGAAGTGGTCGATATAGCGCGCCTCCACCGTGCCGCCTTCAACTTCCGTCGACCAGGATTCCACGCTCTGCAACTGGCTGCTTTGTGGTGTCAGCCTGAGGCGTTGCAAGGCGTAGCGCACGGGATGCGCATAGGCGTACTCGGTGATGTGGGAAATCTTGAGCTGCATCAGATCAGTCCTGGTAGAACCGGTAGGCTTCCGAAATCTCGGCAGCAACCCGGCTGTTCTGGCTGATGAAACCCTGTAGAAACTCGTGCAGCCCTGTGTCCATGATTGCCTGTATCTCCCGTTCGCGCAACATGCCAAGCGTGGCCTTTGCGGTTTCATGACAGGCGGCGCCCTTGCCATATTCCCGTTCGAGGTAGGAAAGGTTCGCATTGATCTTGTCGTAGCAATAGGCCAGTGAGCGCGGCATGCGTCCGTTCAGGATCAGGAAATCGGCAATATTGGCTGGCTTGTAGTCGTCATCATAGACCCAGCCATAGGACCTGTGCGCCGACACCGATCTCAGGATTGATTCCCATTGCACATTGTCGAGTGACGAGCCGACCTGGAATGCCGCCGGCAGCAGCACGTAATACTTGACGTCCAGTATGCGCGCGGTGTTGTCGGCCCGCTCGATGAACGTGCCGATGCGGCAGAAATTGTATTGCTCGTTGCGCAGCATGGTGCCGTGGAACGCGCCGCGGATCAGTCCCGTTCGCTGTTTGATATTGTCGATGATCGCCGGCAGGTCTGCATTCGAGGGCTTGCGTGCCAGTTGCGACTTGATGTCGAGATAGCACTCGTTGGTCGCTTCCCAGGCTTCCCGGGTCAGCGCCGTGCGCACCATGCGGCCATTGTTGCGGGCGGCTTCGATGGCACACACAATGCTCGAAGGGTTGGATCTGTCGCGCAACAGGTAATTGATGGCATCAGAACTCGTCACTTCGGGATAGTTCTCGCAATAGGCGCTGAACACACCCGAACTGCGCAGCACTGACTCCCATTCCTCCTCGTGACCGTGCATCCGGGTCAGCGACATGCGCAACCCAGCGTCGATCAGGCGTGCCGTGTTCTCTGCGCGCTCGATGTAGCGGAACATCCAGAACAGGCCATTTGCGGTTCTTCCCAGCATGCTCAGTCCTCCAGCACCCAGGTGTCCTTGGTGCCGCCTCCCTGGCTGGAGTTGACCACAAGGGAACCTTCTTTCAGCGCCACGCGGGTCAGGCCGCCCGGGATGATCTGGATCTTGTCGGAGACAAGCACGAATGGTCTCAAATCGAGATGGCGGGGCGCCAGGCCTTTCTTGGTAAGTATCGGAACCGTGGACAGCGACAGGGTCGGCTGCGCGATGTAATTGCCCGGCCGAGCCTTGAGCTTCTCGGCGAATTCCTTGCATTCGCGCTTGCTTGCAGCCGGCCCCACCAGCATGCCGTAGCCGCCGGATCCATGTACTTCCTTGACCACCAGTTCGGGGAGGTTCTCGAGCACATATTTCAGTGTGTCTGGCTCCGAGCAGCGGTAGGTTGGCACATTTTCGAGGATCGGCTTCCGGCCGGTGTAGAACTCGACGATTTCCGGCATGTAGGAATAGATGGCCTTGTCGTCGGCAATGCCGGTCCCCGGGGCATTGGCAATCGTGATGTTGCCGGCCCGGTAGACATCCATGATGCCGGGAACGCCGAGGGCCGAATCCGGGCGGAAGCTCAGCGGATCAAGGAAATCATCGTCGACGCGCCGGTAGAGCACGTCGATTGCCTGATAGCCCTGCGTCGTCCGCATCACCACCTTGCCGTCCATCACCCGCAGATCCGAGCCTTCCACCAGTTCGACACCCATCTGGTCGGCGAGGTAGGCATGCTCATAGAATGCGGAGTTGAATATGCCGGGCGTCAGCACCGCAATCCGCGGCCTGCCATCGCAACCCGGGGGCGCCACCGCTGCCAGGCTCTGACGCAGCAATTTGGGGTAGTTTTCGACCGGCCGCACCTTGTTGAGATGAAACAGCTCTGGGAACATCTGCATCATGGTTTCGCGGTTTTCGAGCATGTAGGACACGCCCGACGGCGTCCGCGCATTGTCTTCCAGAACGTAGAACTGGTCTTCGCCGGTGCGGACAATGTCGGTCCCGATAATGTGGGTGTAGACCCCGCCCGGCGGCCGCATGCCGATCATTTCAGGCAGAAACGCGTCGTTCTTTTCGATCAGTGCGCGTGGCACCCGGCCGGCCTTGATGATTTCCTGCTTGTGGTAGATGTCATCGAGGAACGCGTTGAGCGCCATCACCCTTTGCTCGATGCCTTGCGCCAGCTTGCGCCATTCGGAGCCTGAGATGATCCGGGGCACGATATCAAACGGGATCAGCCGCTCCGAGGCGTCTTCCTTCCCATAGACAGCAAAGGTGATGCCGGTCTTGCGGAAGATGTTCTCCGCGTCTCGGGATTTCTTGATCAGATCGGACGTTTTCTGTTCCGAGTGCCAGTTGAAGTAGCCCTTGTAGGGCGCACGCGGGAGGTTGTCCGCAGTCAGCATTTCGTCGAAAGGCACGTGTCTGGTGCTCCCCTTTTGAAGCCATAAGATCGCATCATGTGGGAGAAAGCAAGAACCATGCGCAAATTCTGATATTCGCTGAAATCTCACATTTTTTTCCATCATTTTTTTATAGGCAGACAGCCGCTGCTGTGCTGACGGTGGGGCATTTGTGCCGCCTCCATGAGCCCGGGGTTGCGTCTCCGCTTCTCCGCGGCTATCGCTGAAAAACTCTCCCCATCACGGGCGCGACCTGTGGCTTCCAAAGCGGCTGGATCAACAATGACACTCGATCGCATTGCCCCGGCACTGTTTGTTCTGCTCTGGTCCACCGGATGGATCGTGGCAAAATACGCAAGCCCCCACGCCGACCCGCTGACCTTCCTGGGGCTGCGCTTCACGCTTGCCGCCGTTTTGTTTGCCGCCATTGTTCTTTTTAGCAGCGCGGCCTGGCCATCGACCCGCGCCGGATGGGGGCATGCGTTCTTGTCCGGCGTGTTCCTGCACGGCATCTATCTGGGCGGCGTCTGGTGGGCGATTTCGCAAGGCGTGCCGTCTTCGATCTCGGGTCTCGTCGCGGCCCTGCAGCCTTTGTTGACAGCTATGGTTGCGCCGTTCCTCGTCGGAGAGCGCCTGACCGGTTCTCAGCGGCTTGGCATTGTCTTGGGGTTTGCCGGGCTCAGCGTGGCAATCCTTCCGCGGCTGACCGCGCTCGATACTTCAACGCTGCAGATCGCGCTGGTGCCTTTGCTGGTCAATGTTTTTGCCATGGCCTCGGTCACTGCAGGGACCATCTATCAGAAACGCTACCTTCAGCAGGGCGACCTGCGGGCCATTGCAGCCCTGCAATATGTCGGAGGCTTTCTGGTGGTGATGCCGCTGGCGCTATTGATCGAACCGATGCGGATTGACTGGAATCTGGAATTCGCGCTCGCCATGGCGTGGTCCGTGTTCGGCCTGTCGCTGATTTCCATCATGCTGCTGCTTTATCTCATCCGCCGAGGCCAGGTCTCCCGCGCCGCGTCGCTCACCTATCTGGTGCCGCCTGCGGTTGCGATCGAAAGCTGGTTCCTGTTCGGCGAAGCCCTGACCATCCCCATGATTGTCGGCACGGTGATCGTGGTGTTTGGCGTCTGGCTGACCAATCGCAAGACCCGCGTCGTCGCCTGATCAGAAATCGGTCGGCACGCCGCCTTCTTCCTTGCGCCGGGCAACAAATGCGTCGAGCTCTTCCGAAACAGCCGCATCGAGCGGCGGCTGCTCGTAACTGGCCAGCGTTTCCTTCCAGACCTTGTTGGCATGATCGAAGGTGGTCGGCTGGCCGGCGAGGCTCCAGCTCTCGAAATTTCGCCAGTCCGACAAGATCGGCGAATAGAACGCCGTCTCGTAGCGAGACAGGGTGTGGGCCGTCCCGAAGTAATGTCCTCCGGGGCCGACTTCGGAGATGGCGTCCATGGCCAGCGCGTCCGGACTTGTGTCCAGCGGCACCAGGAATTCGGCCACCATCTGCAGCATGTCGACGTCCATCACGAACTTTTCGAACGACGCCGTAAGCCCGCCCTCCATCCAGCCTGCGGCGTGCATGATGAAGTTGCCCCCGCCCTGAACCAGCCCCCATAAAGACATCATCGATTCATAGGCCGATTGGGCATCGAGCGTATTGGCGGCACAGGTGTTGGATGTCCGGTAGGGCAGTCCGTAGCGCCGGGCCAGCTGCCCCCCGGCCATCACCGCTTTCATGTATTCCGGCGTCCCGAAAGCCGGCGCACCGGATTTCATGTCGACATTCGATGTGAAACCTCCATACACCACCGGGGCGCCTGGCCGCACGACTTGGGTAAAGGCGATCCCGGCCAGCGCTTCTGCATTCTGTTGCACCAGCGCCCCGGCAACGGTAACCGGCGCCATCGCCCCTGCCAGCGTGAAGGGCGTGATCACCACCACCTGGTTGTGCGACGACATCTCGATAATGCCCTGCAGCATCGGTGCGTCGTAGCGCAGCGGCGAAGAAGCATTGATGATCGTAAACAGCGACGGCTCGGCTTCCATCTGCTCAGCGCTTACGCCGCGTCCGATGCGCGCGATCTCCAGTGCATCGAGATTGCGCTGTTTGCCCAGCGAATAGGCATGATACGGCTTGTCTGTCAGCTTGACCAGGTCCGACAGGCAATCGAGATGACGCACCGAGGCGTGAAGATCGGTCGGTTCGACTGGGTAGCCGCCGGTCATGTGGATGATGTCGTAGGATTGCGCCAGCTTGACCAGGTTGCGAAAATCCTCCTGCGTTCCTGTCCTGCGGCCATTGTCCCGATCCGAGCAATAGGGCGCAGAGGCGACCTGGGCAAACGCCATCGCCGGGCCGCCGATGGCCACATTGCGCTCCGGATTGCGGGCATGCAAAGTGAACGGACCCGGCGCTTTTGCGACCAGTTCCATGATCAGGCCGCGATCCATCCGCACCCGCTCCGTCCCGGCGACAACCTGCGCGCCGGCAGCGGCAAGCAAGGCACGGGCTTCAGGCAGCATGAAATCCAAGCCGACTTGCTCGAGCACGCTCAATGAGGCGTCGTGGATCGCCTCCAGTCCCTCGTCAGACAGGATCAGGGAGGGGGACTGCGTGTTGAGAATGGAGCGGTAGCGCAGGGTTGCGGGGCTCTTTCTGCCCTTGCCGCGATCGCCGCCGCGTCCGCCTCCTGTTCGCCTGCGCCGTTCCGCAGCGCCGGCGGTGTTCTCGATTGCAGTGGCGACGACATCCTCGATCTTGCTCATTTCGCTGCGCCCCCTCCGTTTCGACATACCGCCTGAATCAGCTGCAATCGCCTGGCTGCAGGCTCGTTAAGGGTGACGCTATGCCGGACAAAGCCTTCCGGCAAGTCGGATTGGGACGGGGCTGTCGGTCTATGCAATCAAAGACTGAAGTTCGCAGACAGTTTCGCGAAAGCCGGCTGTCTTACTCCGTAAACGATGGTTAACGCTTTATTTAAGGCAATTGTGCAAATTGGTGGGCGCGGAACAGGGCGAATGCCTGCATCGAGGGGGCTGCCGGGTGGGTGACGTGGAAAGCAAAGAGAGTGACGATTCGCTGGCAATTGCCTGTGAGCAGGTTTCCAGCGACCCCAACCCTTCTTTCATCAAGGATTCGGAACTGCGTTATGTCGCGGTCAATCTTGCCTATGCCGAATTGTGGGATTGCCAGCCGACGGACCTGATCGGCAAACAGAGCCACCAGCACTTCGATTCCGCCGAACAGAACGATCGTGATGAGAAGGAGCGCCGTAGTCTGGTGTTCGGCAAGGATCAGGTGGCCTTGTTCGCACACCCGCTCAAGGGCGGTCGCTACCGGGTACGCATCCAGCGAAATCGTCAGGCCTCAGGCAAGACTTTCATAATCGGCCAATTCGAGCCGATCGCCGGCATTCGTTTTGAAACCACGCAGGTAGATGGGAATCAGCCGGTAGATTTGCTGACCGGTGATGCGCATCCTGAGCCACGGCAGGACCTGCAGGCCAGCGCGTCAGCAGACAAATCCCTGCTCGACCGTTTCAACGAGATTTTCGACTGTATGGATGTCGGCATCGTGCTCTACGATCCGTCCGATGTTCTCATCTACGTCAATCCCGCGATGGACGCACTGACTGCGCCCCATTACCAGCTGGAAGTGGGAAAATCCTTGCGCGCCGTGCTGGAAGTCAGTTGCAGCTTCAGTGCGCAGGACGAACCGGATGCGCGCAAGCAATGGATCGAAAAACGGATACGGGTCCATCGTGATTACGGCAAGGCCACAGTCGAGCGGCTTACCAACGGGCGCTGGATTCGCATCATCAACCGCGCGCTCAAGGATGGCTACACGCTCGGCTTGCGCATTGATGTGACCGAACTCAAGCAACGCGAAGCCGCTCTTGAGAGCCAGGTCTCGGAGAACCAACTGTTCCGCGCAATCCTCGACGAGATGCCGGTTTCGAGTTTCGTCAAGGACGAGGATTTCCGCTACACCTACACCAACCGTGCCCACGCCGAGTTGACCGGCATCCCTGGCGCCGACATGATCGGCAAGGATGATTTCGAGATCTTCGGCGACAAGGGAGAGGAACTGCGCCAGGCCGACACCGATGCGATCAGCGGTGACCGGACAATGGAGCGCGAAATCGAGCTTCAAAGTGCTCGGGGCGAAACACTCAAGCTGATCGACAGAAAGGTCGGCTTCACCGACCCTGGCGGTCGGCGTCATCTTCTCGGAACCACCGTTAATATCAGTGACATGAAGCGCCGCGAGCGCGAGGTCTATGAGGCGCAACGGCGCGCCGAGCTGCACAAGGCGGATCTGGAAAAAGTCATCGAGGCCATGCACATGGGCGTGGTCGTGGTTGACCGCGACAGCACCATTGAACTGATCAACGGTGCGTTTTTCCGGATCTGGAAAATAGCGGACAAAGGCAATTTCATCGGCTCTCCATTCCGCTCACTCATAGACGTGAACAGGCACAACGGCATCTACGATGTCAGCGATGCCGACTTCGAGGGATATGTCGAAGCCAGACTTGAGGAAATTCGTGCGGGCTATGTCGAACCACGCGAATTTTCACGTGCGGATGGCCGCACCATGATCTACTCGGTCCGCGCGCTGTCGGAAGGCAAGCGGATGATATCCTACTTCGATGTCACCGAACTCAAGCAGCGCGAGAAGGAGCTGGATCTCGCCCGCATGGAAATCGAGCGGGCCAGCGAATTGCTCAGCGGCGCGGCTGGTGCGATGGCCCAGGGCATGATGGTCACCGAGGATTGTATCATCCAGTTTGCCAACGACACTTTCTTCGAGATTCTCGAAGTTCCCCATGAAGTTGCCGCCGTTGGCAAGGATCTGAATGATTTCTTCGACTATTGCCAGGCCCGCGGCGACTATGGAAGCGATGAAAAGGCAGCGCAAACCCGCGCAGACGTCAATGCATCACACATGAAAAAGGAAGCTCATACGGTTGAACGCCAGACAACCTCTGGTCGTTGGTTGCGGATAGATGCGCAGCCGACTGACAACGGTAAGATGATCATCACCTATACCGATATAACCGAAGCCAAGATGCGCGAAGAGGAATTGCAGTATCTGCTGGTCAAGGCGGAAACGGCCGATCGTGCCAAGTCCGAGTTCCTCGCCAATATGAGCCACGAGATCCGCACACCGATGAACGGCGTGTTGGGCATGGCCGAGCTTCTGGCCCGTACCGAACTGGACACACGCCAACGGACCTTTATCGACATCATTGTCAAATCCGGCAATTCACTGCTTACCATCATCAATGACATCCTGGATTTCTCGAAAATCGATGCGGGCCAGATGGTACTCGACGAAAGCCCCTTCGATCTCTCCGAGACCGTCGAGGATGTGGCGTCGCTGATCTCCAGCCGTGCGGCGGAGAAAGACATCGAACTGATCGTCCGAATAGATCCAACGCTGCCGTCGCGGGTTGTCGGCGACATGGGGCGGTTTCGCCAGATCATCACCAACCTCGCCGGGAACGCCATCAAGTTCACAGAGGCAGGGCACGTGCTCATCGAACTGACCGGCGCATTGAGCACAGCGGACCGGCTTGATTTGACCATCCGCGTGCACGATACCGGCATTGGTATACCACCGGAAAAACTCGAGGCAGTGTTCGACAAGTTCTCCCAGGTGGATAACTCCTCAACCCGTCGTCATGAGGGCACAGGGCTCGGACTGGCAATCACCTCACGCCTGGTTGCGCTGATGGGTGGGAAGATCAGCGCTGAAAGCAAGCAGGGCGAGGGTTCGATTTTCACGATGGAAGTCAGCCTGCCGGTGGACCACAGCAGTGCAGGACCGGTTCGGATTGCGCCGGTCGACGTCACCGGAGCCAGGGTGCTTGCCATCGACGACAATCCGGTCAACCGGGCCATCCTGATGGAGCAGTTGACCGCATGGGGTTTTGACTCCTGCGCTGCGGTCTCTGGCCAGGAGGGGCTGGATGTGCTGACTGCGGCAGATCGTTTCGGTGTGCCCGTCGATGCGATCATTCTCGATTACCACATGCCTGACATGAACGGCATCATGACCGCACGGGAGGTGCGGAAGCAATTTGGTCCGGAAAAGCCCGCGATCGTCATGTTGACCTCGATGGACCTCACGTCGTCGGATGCCGATTTTGGCAAGGCGTCCGTGCACGCCACACTGATGAAGCCGGCGCGGTCTTCGCAACTTCTGGAAACGATCGTCAGCGTTCTTCAGGTTGCGGCACAGTCGGCAGGCCGGAGCGAAACTGCCGCCGCGACCCAGCCCCGAGTGTCCACCGAGCGGTCGGCTGATGAAGTGGCTGTGCCGTCCCACGACGTTCCAAAGCCCGTGGCTGTTGCGCCCAAGGCCGCTCCCGGGCTCAAACCTGCCGATGGCAAACCGGCAGCCCGCAGCCTCGAACTTCTGGTTGCCGAAGACAACGAAGTCAACCAGATCGTCTTCACCCAGATTTTGGATGAGCTGGGGCTGCGTTACAAAATCGTCGACAATGGCGGCAGCGCCTTTGAGGTCTGGAAGAGCGAGTATCCGGCGATGATCCTGATGGATGTCTCAATGCCCGTCATGAACGGACATCAGGCGACCCAGGCAATCCGCAAGGCGGAACAGGAGGATCCCGACCGCTCTCATACACCGGTTGTCGGCGTGACCGCCCATGCGCTGACAGGCGACAGGGAACGGTGCCTCGAGGCGGGCATGGACGATTACCTGTCAAAACCGATCAGCCCTGAGAAGCTCGAGGCAAAAATCCGCGAATGGCTGCCCGCCGATATCGCGGAACGGATCTCCTACTGACAAGGCGCGGCGCAACGGTATTGAATGCCTGACGACGGGGATCAACCCTGCCGGTTCAGCCCAGGGTCTCTGGCATTTGCAGTGCATTCACGAGCACACCCGCGCTCATGTCGCGCTTGCCGCTATGCCCGGGACGCTTCTCCACGCGAAATCCCGCCGCCTGAAGGTTGCGCCGCACCCAGCCGGCGGCTGAATAGGTGGCAAATGTTCCGCCATCGACCGTATGATCTGCGACAGCACGCATCAGCTCAGCTGACCACATTCCGGGATTGCGGGCCGGCGAAAAACCATCGAGAAACCACGCATCGGCGGCAAATGCCGCCGCATTCAACCGCGCCAGCGCCAGACCTGAATGGACGTGCAGCCGGATGGATTTGTCCTGGCCTGCGAAATCGATTTTGACATCGCCTGCCGGCTTGTCCGGCCACCGGGAGGTCAGCTCGCGCGCCTTGCTGGCGAGATCCGGCCAGGCCGAGAGCGCCCGCTCGATATTCTCCCGGCTGAGCAACCGCAGTTCGAACGAGTGAAAGTCGAGCCGCGCGCCCTTTGGCGCGGTGGTCTCCCAAGCCGACCAGGTCTCTATGAAGTTGAGCCCGGTGCCAAATCCCAGCTCGGCGATGACGAAGTTCGGTCTTACGGCAAAGCGGTCAGGCAGCCCGTTTGCAGCGAGGAAGACGTGGCGGCATTCCGCGCGGCCATCGGCCCTGGAATAATAAAAGTCGCCAAATTCCTCTGAATAAGGCATATCGCCCTCGTGCCAGGACAGTGCGGCCTGCTGCGCTGCGTGCTTTGCATCGGGATCAGGGGGATCAATCATGACTGTTGCCGATAACGGCGCATCGCACACCGGTCAAGCAGCACCCGATCTGTTGATTGCCGGGGCCGGGGTGGCCGGGCTGTGGCTGGCGGTCAAGGCGGCACGTGCCGGCCTGTCGGTGACTTTGGTGGAGCGCGGTAATCCCGGTGGAGGTGCCAGTGGCGGATTTCTCGGCGCGCTGATGCCCCACAGCCCCGAGCGCTGGAACGAAAAGAAGGATTTCCAGTTCCGCGCCCTGGTCGATCTCGAAACAGAAATCCGGCAACTGGAATCCGAGACTGGCGAATATTGCGCCTATCGCCGCGTGGGCCGCATCCTGCCGCTGCTCAGTGAGCGCGGGCGTTTCACCGCCCTGGATCGTGTGGCCGATGCCCGAACCAACTGGGGTGGGCGCTTCCGCTATGAGGTGCACCACACGCCGGCCCGTAGTGACTGGCCCAATATTCTACGCGCACCGCAGGGCATTGTGCATGAGACGCTTTCGGCACGGGTTTCGCCTCCGGGGCTGCTTGCTGCCTTGCTGCACAGCCTCGCCCTGAAGCCAAACTTCGATCTGCGTTTGGGAACGTCTGTCATCGATATCAATCCGCAGTCGAAACGGGCAACCCTGTCGGACGGCGCCCGGATCGGGTTTGGTCACGTTGCGATTGCCAGCGGGGTCGACGCCTTTTCCCAGATTGCGCGTCTGACAGGGATGCCGCTCAACGCAATTGGCAGCGGCGTCAAGGGCCAGGCGGCGCTCCTCGACGCCAAGGCGCCGCCGGATCTGCCGCTGGTTTACGATGACGGCGTGTATGTCATTGCCCATGAAAACGGTCACGTTGCCGTCGGGTCGACCAGCGAGAACACGTTTGATGACCCGGCAGCCACCGACGACAAGCTCGACCAGATCCTCAAGCGCGCCCGCAAGCTCTGCCCGCTTATCAAGGAAGCTCCGGTCATTCGCCGCTGGGCCGGGGTGCGCCCCCGAGCGATCGGGCGCGATCCCATGCTGGGGCCCGTTCCCGGCGCACCGGGCGTACTGGCAATGGCCGGCGGTTTCAAGATAAGTTTCGGCATCGCCCATCGCATGGCCGACTGCCTCGTTGCCGGAATTACCGGGGGTGACGACCCGAAGGCCCCGCAGAGCTTTTCCGTCGCCTATCACCTGGCCAAGGCCGCCAAGAACCAGACGCTTCAATAGAACTGGAAGGTGCGCGGAGGGCCGTCTGACCGGCAAGAAATGCCGCAACAGCTTGCGGTTTTTCTTCAAAGTCGGGGCCTCGACTTTTGAGGCGGTGCTGCTACCGTTTGCGCCGAAATCATCACGGACCGAGCAATGAACACGACACCATATCCCCGCGACCTGATCGGCTATGGCCGCAACCCGCCAGACCCGCAATGGCCATCGGGTGCCCATTGCGCGGTGCAGTTCGTGGTCAATTATGAGGAGGGCGGTGAAAGCTGCATTCTTGATGGCGATCCGGCGTCCGAAAGCCTGCTGTCGGAAATCGTCGGGGCGCAGCCCTGGCCCGGTCAGCGCAACCTGAACATGGAATCGCTTTACGAGTACGGATCGCGCTCCGGCTTCTGGCGGCTCTGGCGCCTGTTCACCGAGCGCAACATGCCGGTCACGGTCTATGGTGTCGCCCTTGCGATGCAGCGCAATCCCGAAGCCGTCGCGGCCATGAACGAAGCCGGCTGGGAGATCGCCAGTCACGGACTGCGCTGGCTCGAATACAAGGACTTCTCCGAGGAGGAAGAGCGCCGTCACATCGCCGACTGCGTCCGCATTCACACCGAAGTGACAGGGTCGCGTCCGCTCGGCATCTACCAGGGCAAGCCTTCCGTCAACACCTTGAAGCTGGTGATGGAGGAGGGCGGATTTGTCTATTCGGCCGATTCCTATGCCGATGAGCTGCCTTTTTGGGTCGAGGGGCCCAAGGGGCCGCATCTGATCGTTCCCTACACGCTGGACGCCAACGACATGCGCTTTGCCACGCCGCAGGGCTTCAATTCAGGCGACCAGTTCTTCACCTATCTCAAGGACACATTCGACGTGCTGATGGCCGAGGGTGCCGCCGGAAGCCCGAAGATGATGTCGATCGGCCTGCATTGCCGCCTGGTTGGACGTCCCGGCCGTGCGGCGGCGCTGGCGAGGTTCCTCGACTATGTCGCCACTCACGACAAGGCCTGGGTGACGCGCCGCATCGACATCGCAAATCACTGGCACCGCCACCATCATCCGGAGAACAAGACATGAGCAATCGCGATGAGTTTGTCACCCGGTTTGGTGGCGTGTTCGAGCATTCCTCCTGGATCGCAGAGCGCGCCTGGGACAATGGCCGGATTGTCACCCCGCTCCACGCCGGTCCCGTTCATGAAGCCTTGTGCGCGGAGTTTCGCGCGGCCAGTTCCGACGAGCGCATGGGCGTTCTGCGCGCCCACCCCGATCTTGCCGGTAAGCTGGCGATCGCCGGAGGCCTGACCGAAGAATCGAAATCCGAGCAGGCCGGTGCCGGTCTTGACCGTCTCAGCGCCGATGAGCACGCCCGTTTCACCAAGCTCAACAGCCGCTACATGGCCGATTTCGGTTTTCCCTTCATCATTGCAGTCAAGGGGCACGACAAGAACAGCATTCTGGCGGCCTTCGAGACCCGCGTCGAAAATGATACGGAGACTGAATTCGCGACTGCCTGTGCCGAAGTCGAGAAGATCGCCGGTTTCCGCATCCATGCGCTTCTCCCGGAAGGCTGAACAATGACTGCCATGTTGAAGCTTGAAGCGCTGACCGCCGAAGCCTTTGCTCCGTTTGGCGCCGTCATGGACGCCGCTGCGGCTGAATTGCGCATGATCAATGGCGGCACCACCGAGCGGTTTCACGCGCTGGCCATGGCCGATACCGGGGCCGAAGGCGGGCACACCATCCTGTCGCTGTTTCGCGGCCAGCCGCGTCAGTTTCCCTACACCGTCGACATGATGGAGCGCCATCCGCTGGGCAGCCAGGCGTTCTTTCCGGTCACCCAGGGCGACTGGATTGCCGTGGTGGCGCCCGATGACCGTGGCCGCCCGGGTGAACCACGCGCATTTCTGGTGCCCGGACATGTCGGGCTGCAATATGACCGCAATGTCTGGCATCACCCGCTGATTGCCGTCGGCCAGGTCAGTGATTTTATGGTGATGGACCGCGAAGGCGGCGGCATCAACCTTGAAGAAGCTGACTACGACACACCCTATTTGATCGCCGATCCGGCCGATTCACCGCCGGCCCACCAAACGTCCGTACACTGAACAAGGAGATGCCAATGTCCGCCCAGCCACTTGCTACCGAAACCGGACGCCTGACCACCCATGTGCTCGATACCGCGCGCGGCAGGCCTGCAGCCGGGCTGGCCATCGAGCTCACCCGCATCGAGGGACAAGAGCATCACCTGGTCAAGACTGTCAGCACCAACTCAGATGGACGGGTCGATGGTCCGCTGCTGTCGGGTACAGAGCTTGAAGCTGGTGTCTACGAGCTGAAATTCCATGCCGGCGATTATCTGCGCTCGACCGGCGAGACGCTGCCCGATCCGGCCTTTCTCGACGTGATTCCGATCCGCTTCGGCATTGCCGACACGGCTGCGCATTACCATGTCCCGCTGCTGATCTCGGCTTACGGCTACTCGACCTATCGCGGAAGCTGAGGCCGGCAGGCCTCACTGGCAGCAGTGTCATGGTTGGAGCGGTGGGGAAAAGGCCCGGAAAAAGCAAAAGCCGCGTGGCAGTACATCCGTGCTCACGCGACCTTATTAACGATCCCCAAAAGAACCGCTGCTGATACACAGCTTGCATGAAGATCGTTAACGAATGGTTAAGACGGATTTGTGACAGCGCAGGGGACAAGATCCCGACCCGCTTCCCCAAGAACGCCTAAACCGCTTCGCCAGCAACATAGACCGCCCGGACCGAGCGGTCGTCACCCATTGTTTGCATCAGGAAGAGTTCTTCTTCCAGCGTCTGAACGGTTTCCATCCGGATCTTCATGGCGGGTGTGGCGCACGCGTCGAGAACGATGATGTCCGCGTCGCTTCCCGGCTCCAGTGTTCCAATCCGCTCGACGAGTCCCAAGGCTTCTGCATTGCCGCGTGTGGCTTGCCAGTAGCTTTCGATCGGCGCCAAGCGGTTGCCGCGCAACTGCTGTATCTTGTAGGCTTCGTCAAGCGTCCGCAGCAGCGAGTAGCTCGATCCGCCGCCGATATCGGTGGCGATCGCCATGCGCACCCCATGTTCCCTGATCCGCTTGAGATCGAACAGGCCGGAGCCCAGGAACAGGTTCGAAGTCGGGCAGTGCACGGCCACGGAGCCGGCCTCGGCAATGGCCTCCATCTCACGGTCGGCGAGGTGGATGGCGTGGCCGAGCAGCATCTTGCGCGTCAACAGGCCATAGCGGGCATAGATGTCGGTGTAGTCCTTGGCCTCCGGGTAAAGTTCCAGCGTATAGGCAATCTCGGCATTGTTTTCCGACAGGTGGGTCTGGATCAGAAGCTCGGGATTCTCGCGCGCCAGGGTGCCTGCCGCTTCCAGCTGCTCAGGCGTCGAGGTGATCGCGAACCGGGGTGTGATTGCCACGTGATTGCGGCCCTTGCCGTGCCAGGCCTCGATCACCGCCCTGGTGTCGTCG
The DNA here is from genome assembly GCF_900220985.1 of Parahoeflea halophila. Classification (GTDB taxonomy): domain Bacteria; phylum Pseudomonadota; class Alphaproteobacteria; order Rhizobiales; family Rhizobiaceae; genus Hoeflea; species Hoeflea halophila. Next base: position 546,628 of record NZ_OCPC01000003.1, on the reverse strand, counting down.
TAACCTGATTGCGCCGTGTCGGTCAGCGCCTCGGGCGCGTTGCGGTCCATCATCACCTTGCCGCCGACCATCAGCAGGTTGCGGCGCTGGGCCTCGGCGAAAAAGGCGTCGGCCGATCCCTTGTGAACCGAACAATAGGCGGCAGCAGTCGTTGTGCCGTGCCGCAACAGCTCGTCAAAGAACAGCATGGCAAAGCGAGCGGAATGCGAGGCGTCGGCAAAACGCTGTTCTTCGACGAAGGTGTAGGTGTTGAGCCATTCGAGCAGATTGGCAGCGTAGCTTGCTGTCACCTGCATCTGCGGGAAATGGATGTGGGGGTCAATGAAGCCGGCCATCAGCAGGTAGGGGCGGTGATCGATAACCTCGGTGCCGATGGGCGCCTTGGTGTTGACATTGGCATAGGACCCGGCTGCGGTAATCCGCCCGTTCTCGATCAGCAGCGCGCCGTCTTCTTCGTAGATATAGCTTGCATGATCGTCACGCGCTTGCGGGCGGGACTTGAAACTCAGCGTACGGCCGCGCAGCAGCCTTGCTGTCATTGCCCTGCCTCGTCAGCTTTGGTCCCGCCGGCGACCGCGGATTCGTACCAGGCGACGAAAAGCGCCCGCTCTTCCGGCTCGACATAGGTAATGTTGCCGGGCGGCATCGCGTGGCTTCGCCCGGCTTGCAGGTAGATGTCGCGCGCGTGGCGGGCGATATCGGCTTCCGTCTCCAGCTTCACGTCCTTGGGGGCGTGTGCGATGCCATCCCAGAACGGCTCCGCCGCATGACACATTGAGCAGCGGCCCATGATTGTTTCGCTCACGGCCTCAAAATGCGCATTGTCGACAAACCGCTGATGCACCGGCGCCAGCGAGGCCTCCTCGATGACTTCATCGGTTCGCGGCAGGCTCGACAGCCAGATCACGGCAAGAAACAGCGCCACGGTCGCCGCCCAGGTCCAGTGCGGCTTGCCCTTGCGTGCATGTACGGTGTTGAACCAGTGGCGGATGGTGACCCCCATCAGGAACACCAGAGCCGCGATCAGCCAGTTCCACTGGGTGGCAAACGCCAGCGGATAATGGTTCGACAGCATCAGGAAAATCACCGGCAGGGTGAGATAGTTGTTGTGCAGCGAGCGCTGCTTGGCGATGCGGCCATATTTCGGATCCGGTGTCCGCCCGGCCTTGAGGTCGGCCACCACCACCTTCTGGTTCGGTATGATGATCATTGCCACGTTGGCGCTCATGATGGTCGCGGTAAACGCGCCTAGGTGCAGAAGCGCTGCCCGGCCTGTGAACACCTGGGTATAACCCCATGCCATTGCCACCAGCACGGCAAACAGCACCAGCATCAACCCCGTGGTGTTCTGCCCGATCGGCGACTTGCACAGAAGGTCATAGATGACCCAGCCAAAAACGATGGATGCTACGGAAATGCCGATTGCTACAGGCGCCGAGACATCGAGCACGTTGACATCGATCAGGTAGAGCTCGGCACCGGCGTAGTAAACAACGCACAACAGGGCAAAGCCTGACAGCCAGGTGACATAGCTCTCCCATTTGAACCAGGTCAGGTGCTCGGGCAGGTTTGGCGGCGCCACCAGGTATTTCTGGATATGATAGAATCCGCCGCCATGGACCTGCCATTCTTCGCCGTAAGCCCCTTCGGGCAGGCCGGGCCGCTGCACCAGCCCCAGATCCAGCGCGATGAAATAGAACGATGATCCGATCCAGGCGATCGCCGTGATCACATGCAGCCAGCGCACGGCAAAGCTGATCCAGTCCCACAAGACCGGGTACTCGTACAGGAATTCGGACATCGGTGCCCCTCGCACTTCGGTTCATTTTGCAGTGCACATGATGCGCAAAGCGGGACGGAATGAAAAGCCCGGTTTGCTTTTGCGCGGTTTAAATCAGTTGCGGGTTTTTCCTGATAATCAGCTCGTTTGTTTGGCAGAACCGAAGAGGTTCACTCCCGGTTTCGTTTTCCACAATCGCTGTCATAAAACTGATTTCATTTGCGCTGTAGTCCTCGTGGGGTTACGTTTCCCTTTCGGGTTACGTTCGTTTTCACGCGTTTCCCATCAAGGGAGGAAGTTTACATGAAAAAATTCGTCGCAGCCGGCGTTGTCGCCGCACTCATGGCGGGCGTTGCACCTGCAACTGCCGCCACGCAAATCGATTTCTGGCATGCCTTCACCGGCCGCCTGGGAGAACTGCTCGACGAGCAGGTTTCCAAGTTCAACGAATCGCAGGACGAGTACACCGTGGTTGCCACCAACAAGGGCAATTATTCGGAGACGCTCAACGCCGGTATCGCCGCGTTCCGCGCAGGCGAACAACCTGACATTCTGCAGGTTTTTGAAGTCGGCACCGCCACGATGATGGGAGCCAAGGGCGCCATCAAGCCGGTCTACGAAGTCATGGCTGAATCAGGCCTGCCATTCGACCAGTCCGCCTATCTGGCAGCTGTCGCCGGGTACTACACCACCACTGACGGTCAGATGCTGTCACTGCCCTACAACTCGTCGACCCCTGTCCTTTACGTCAACAGGGATGCGCTTGAAGCTGCCGGTCTCGATCCGGACATGGATCTGTCCACCTGGGACAAGGTCGGCACCGCGCTCGACGCGCTGAAGGAATCGGGCCACAAGTGCCCGCTGACGACTGCGTGGCAGAGCTGGGTTCACCTCGAGAACCTCTCCGCCTATCACAATGTTCCCTTCGCCACCAAGGAGAACGGTTTTGCAGGCGTCGACACCGAACTCAGCCTCAATGGTGACGTTCAGGTCAAACATATCGATACGCTCGGACAGTGGGCCAAGGACGGCAAATTCATCTATTCGGGCCGCCGCAATGAAGGCGGTGCACCGTTCCGTGCCGGTGAGTGCGCGCTGTTCACCGAATCTTCGGCAGGCTATGCCGGTGTGAAGAACGAAGCCACTTTCGACTTCGATATCCGCCCGCTGCCCTACTGGAGCGGTGTTGAAGGCGCGCCGCAGAACACAATCATCGGTGGCGCGTCGCTGTGGGTGATGCAGGGCCAGACCGAGGAAGAGTACAAGGGCGTTGCCGCTTTCTTCAACTTCCTCTCGAGCTCCGAGATCCAGGCCAAGTGGCACCAGGATACCGGCTATCTGCCGATCACCATGGCAGCCTATGAGGAAACCAAGGCGTCGGGTTACTATGACGAAAACCCGGGCACCGACATTGCCATCATCCAGATGACCGGCAAGGCGCCGACCGCCAATTCCAAGGGCCTGCGTCTGGGCAGCTTTGACCAGATCCGCGGCATCATCGACGAAGAACTCGAAGGTGTCTGGAACGGCTCCAAGTCTGCCCAGGAAGCGCTGGATTCCGCTGCCGAACGCGGCAACGAATTGCTCCGCCGTTTCGAGCAGGCCAACCGCTAACATTACTGATCCGGCGGGGCCTGACTGGTCCCGCCGGGCTTTTTTCCCGCTCGGTGAATCATGGAAAAACGTGTCGTATTCGACAATCGCTGGCTGCCCTATCTGCTGGTCGCGCCGCAATTGCTCGTCACCTTTGTGTTCTTCTTCTGGCCCGCCGGCCAGGCGATTTACCAGTCCGCCTTCATCCCTGATCCGTTCGGGCTCAAGACCCAGTTTGTCGGACTGGGCAATTTCGAGTATCTCTTCGGCAACCGCTACTACCGCGAGTCCTTTCTCACCACCGCCGTCTTTTCCGTGCTGGTGACGGTCTCGGCGATGTCGTTCGCGCTCTGGCTCGCGGTCCTCGCCGACCGTGTCATCAAGGGGTCGAGCGCCTATCGCACGCTGCTGATCTGGCCCTATGCCGTAGCTCCGGCAATCGCCGGTGTGCTTTGGCTGTTCATGTTCAATCCCTTCACCGGGATCATCGCCTGGATGCTGGCCCAGCTCGGCTACACCTGGAATCACACGCTCGATGGCGGGCAGGCCATGGCGCTTGTTGTCGCCGCCTCGGCCTGGAAACAGATCAGCTACAATTTCCTGTTCTTTCTTGCCGGCCTGCAGGCGATCCCCAAAAGTGTGATCGAAGCAGCCGCAATCGACGGCGCCAGCTTCTGGCGCCGGTTCTGGACCATCGTCTTTCCCCTATTGTCGCCGACCACGTTCTTCCTGCTGGTGGTCAACATCATCTACGCCTTCTTCGACACCTTCGGCGTCATCCACACCATCACCAAGGGCGGGCCGGAACAATCGACAACGATTCTGGTCTACAAGGTTTTCTCGGATGGCTTCGTTGGTCAGGATCTGGGCTCTTCGGCTGCCCAGTCAGTCATACTTCTCGGACTGGTCGGGGTTCTGACCGTGGTCCAGTTCCGCTTCATTGAACGACGGGTGCACTACTGATGAGCGGCATGGTCGAAAAACGCGGGCTCGGCACCTGGCTCACCCATGGCGGACTGATCTTCGGCATTGCGGTGATCTGTTTCCCGATCTGGATCGCCTTCGTCGCCTCAACGGTGACACAGGATGATCTGGTTCGCCCGCCGATGCCGCTGCTGCCTGGACCGCATCTGCTTGACAACTACCTCGAGGCGCTGCTGACCGGCGGTGCGGCCCCGGTGTGGCAGATGCTGTTCAATTCGCTTGTGATGGCGCTGGGCATTACCATTGGCAAGATCATCATCTCACTGTTGTCGGCCTATGCCATCGTCTATTTCAAGTTCCGGTTCCGGATGCTGTTTTTCTGGTTGATCTTCATGACGCTGATGCTGCCGGTCGAGGTGCGCATCGTGCCGACCTATGAGGTGGTGGCCAATCTCGGCCTGCTCAACAGCTATACCGGCCTGATCCTGCCGCTGATTGCGTCGGCGACGGCAACTTTCCTGTTCCGCCAATTGTTCATGACCATTCCCGACGAGCTGACCGAGGCCGCCCGTGTCGATGGCGCTGGGCCGATCCGGTTCTTCATCGACATTCTGCTGCCAATGTCGCGCACCAACATCGCAGCCCTCTTCGTCATCCTCTTCATCTATGGCTGGAACCAGTATCTCTGGCCATTGCTGATCACCACCGATCCCTCCATGAACACCGTCGTCATGGGCATCAAGCAGATGCTGCCGACCGGCGACCAGACCGTCGAATGGCCGGTGATCATGGCCACCGCCATGCTGGCCATGCTGCCGCCGGTGCTGGTCGTGCTCGGCATGCAGAAACTCTTCGTCAAAGGCTTGGTCGAAAGCGAGAAATGAATTCCCATGGCTGAAATCAAACTTGAATCGATCAGAAAAAGCTACGGCCGGACCGAAGTCATTCACGGCATCGACGCCGAGATCAGCGATGGCGAATTCATCGTCATCGTCGGCCCGTCCGGCTGCGGCAAGTCCACGCTCTTGCGCATGGTTGCAGGCCTCGAATCCATCACCTCCGGCGACATCCACATCGGTGACCGGGTGGTCAACAGGCTCGAACCGCGCGAGCGCGACATCGCCATGGTGTTCCAGAACTACGCGCTCTATCCGCATATGAGCGTCTTCGACAACATGGCCTATGGCCTCAAGATCGCAAATGTGCCCAAGGCCGAAATCCAGGCACGCGTGGCTGAAGCTGCCCGCATGCTCGAACTCGAGCCTTACCTCGACCGCAAGCCGCGCCAACTCTCTGGCGGCCAGCGGCAGCGCGTTGCCATGGGCCGCGCCATCGTCCGCAAACCGGCCGTTTTCCTGTTCGACGAGCCTCTGTCCAATCTCGATGCCAAGCTCAGGGTGCAGATGCGGCTCGAGATCAAGGCGCTGCAGCGCAAACTCGGCGTGACAGCATTGTACGTGACACACGATCAGGTCGAGGCGATGACACTTGCCGACCGGATGATTGTCATGAATGGCGGTGTGGCCGAGCAGATAGGTGCGCCGCTTGATGTCTACGCCAACCCGGCAACACTCTTTGTCGCAGGCTTCATCGGTTCGCCCCCGATGAACGTGCTCAGTCATGATATCCGTCCGGGCAGGGGAGCACTCGATCCCGGCGCGGTGATCGGGGTCAGGCCCGAGCATATCGATCTCGTCGCACCTGGTGCTGGACTGATCGATCTTGACGTCGCCTTCTGCGAGCCGCTTGGGGCCGAAACGCTGGTTCACGGCACCACCGCTGCGGGGGACAAGCTTGTCGTGCGCATCGACGGAGAGGTCGAGCTTCCCGCCGACGGCACCCGCATCGGGCTTTCCATCGATCCGGCCCGCATTCTGGTCTTCGACGCCTCAGGACGCCGAATTGAAACCTGAAAACATGCTGCGGCTGCGGCGGCTGCCGCTTGCATGCTTTGCATCATGCGGGCTGGGTGCGGGTAAGTTCAGGTTTTGTGGACAAAGCTGACAACCTCACCTGCGGCAACACCAATGCCGCAGCCATCGCCACTGGTGGGCGGGCGTCAGAGCATGTGCTTCAGGACAACGCCTGACGGTTGGCGGCCTGCCACTCGGCCAGTGCGGCAACAATGTCCGCCGCCACCGTGGCCGCAATCACCTCGGGCCGCTTGTCGGCGATCTTTCGGCCGATCGGACAGATGAGCTTTGCAAGCAGCGCCCTGTCGCCGCCTTCTCGGACGAATTGGTGCTCGAACGTGGCCCGCTTGGTGTCCGATCCGATCATGCCGGTCTGGGCCAGATCATCACGCTTGAGAGCTGCCGAAACGATCAAGAAATCCAGCGCGTGATCATGGGTCAGAACGATTGCCGCGCTGCCTGGCGCAATTTTCTGGACCAGGCTTTCAGGAAGGGCCGTCAGATGGCGCGCTGCGCCGTCGGGTGTCAGACCGAGTTCGTCGGCCCGCGTTTCGACAACATGCACCTTCACCGGCAGCAAGAGCAGCGTGTTGGTCAGCGCCCGGCCGACATGACCGCCGCCGAACAGCCAGACCTCGGGGTCACTGGCGTCCTCGGCCGCCACCATGGCCTCGATCTCGCCGAAACGGGCCGGGGCGATGACTTCGAAGGACAGCGTCACATGGCCGCCGCAGCATTGCCCGATTGCCGGACCCAGCGGCAGCGCCATGGGTTCGGCGCTTGCTCCGGCAATAATCTCTCGCGCCTTCTCGATTGCTTCCAGTTCCAGCCGGCCGCCGCCAATGGTGCCGAAAGACGAGGTTGTGGAAACCAGCATCCAGGCATCGGTGTTGCGCGGCGTCGAGCCCTTGGCCTCGATAACCCGGACCAGCACAAATCCGTGCTGCGCGGCGTTGGCTGCAAAGCTGCGGAAGGCTTCGAGCCGCGCCATCAGGCGTCCGCCCCGTCCTCTCCGGAAATCTCGGTTTCCGAAACCATGGCCTTGAGCCGTTCCACCGCCATCAGCACCCGCTCGGGCGTTGCCGGCGCGTCAAGACGCGGCGAAACCTGGTAGTCGGCGATCGAAGCGACGGCCATTCCGAGCGCTTCCAGCACCGAGATAGGCAACATGAAGGGTGGCTCGCCCACGGCCTTCGAGCGCCGGATGGTCGGTTCGCGGTTTTCGGCCCACTCTGCAAGCTTGACGTTGAAGATCTTGGGCCGGTCCGAGGCCAGCGGGATCTTGTAGGTTGACGGCGCATGGGTACGAAGCCGGCCCTTGTCGTCCCACCACAGCTCTTCCGTCGTCAGCCACCCCATGCCCTGCACGAAAGCGCCTTCGATCTGGCCGATATCCAGCGCCGGATTGAGCGATTTGCCCGCGTCATGCAGCACGTCGACCCGGTCGACCTGGTATTCACCGGTCAGCGTGTCGATAGAGACTTCCGACACCGCCGCGCCATAGGCGTAGTAGTAGAACGGCCGTCCTTTGCCGGTGGCGCGGTTCCAGTGAATGTCCGGTGTCTTGTAAAAGCCGGCGGCCGAAAGCTGAATTCGTGCCTGGTAGGCGAGCTTGATGAAGTCACCGAACGGCAGCAATTCATTGCCGACCCGCACGTGATTGGGCTCGAACGCCACCTGATCTTCGGGAATGTTGAACTTCTCGGACGCGAAAGCCACCAGCCGGGTCTTGATTTGTTGCGCCGCATTGGCCGCCGCCATGCCGTTGAGATCGGTGCCGGAAGACGCAGCGGTCGCCGAGGTGTTGGGCACCTTGCCAGTGGTCGTCGCAGTGATGCGGATGGTATCGAGATCGACCTGGAACTCCTCGGCCAGCACCTGCGCCACCTTGGTGTTCAATCCCTGGCCCATCTCGGTGCCGCCGTGATTGAGATGGATCGAACCGTCCTGATAGACATGCACCAGCGCACCGGCCTGGTTGAACCAGGTGGCGGTAAACGAGATGCCGAACTTGACCGGGGTCAGCGCGATGCCGCGTCGGATCACCGGGCTGTTTCTATTGAACTCGATGATTTCGGCCCGGCGCGCCTGATAGTCTGACGAGGCTTCCAGATCCTCGACGATGCGGCCGATGATGTTGTCCTCTACCTTCTGGTGGTAGGGCGTCAGGTTGCGGCCTTCGGGATCATCCCCCTGGCCGTAGAAATTGGCCTTGCGGATTTCCAGCGGGTCACGCCCCAGCGCATAGGCGATTTCCTCGATCATCCGCTCGCCGCCGAGCATGCCTTGCGGTCCGCCGAAACCGCGGAACGCGGTGTTGGAGACCGTGTTGGTCATCATCGGCTTGGAGACCAGCCGCACGTCCTTGTAGAAATAGCAGTTGTCGGCGTGAAACAGCGCCCGGTCTGTGACCGGTCCCGACAGGTCGGAGGAAAACCCGCAGCGCGCCGCAAAGCTCGCGTCCACAGCATGGATAACACCGTTGTCGTCAAAACCGATATCGTATTCCACGAGGAAGTCGTGCCGCTTGCCGGTGATGATCATGTCGTCGTCGCGGTCCGGCCTGATCTTGACCGCGCGGTTGAGCTTCTTGGCGGCAATCGCGGCAATGGCCGCAAACAGGTTCGACTGGGTTTCCTTGCCGCCGAAGCCGCCGCCCATCCGCCGTACCTGCACGGTCACCGCGTTCGAAACCGTGCCCAGCGCATGCGCCACGATGTGCTGCACCTCGCTCGGGTGCTGCGTCGAGGACCAGACGGTGACCTCGTCGTCCTCGCCGGGAATGGCGAGGGCGATGTGGCCTTCGAGATAGAAATGATCCTGCCCGCCAATTCGCATCTCACCCTTGAGCCGACGCGGAGCAGCGGCGAGACCGGCCTCGATGTCGCCGCGCTCAAGCTTCAGCGGCTCGGTGACCAGCGGATACTCGGCTTCCATCGCGGCGCGCACATCGGTGACATGCGGCAGGTCTTCATAGCTGATCACCGCCTTCTTGGCGGCGCGGCGGGCCAATTCCCGGGTTTCGGCGACTACAGCAAACACCGGCTGGCCGTGAAACAGCGCGGTCTCGGTCGCAAACATCGGCTCGTCGCCCGAGCCATTGGAAGAGATATCCAGGCTGCCCGGCACATCAACCGCCGTAAGCACTGCCACCACCCCCTTAGCGGCGCGGACCGGATCCAGATCAATTGCGGTAATCCGCGCATGCGCCCGTTCGGCAAGACCGAGATAGCCGTGCAGTGTGCCGGCGGGTTCGGCCATGTCGTCAATGTAGTCGGCGCTGCCGGTCACGTGCTTGTGGGCGGAATCGTGCTTGCGCGGCGTGTGGGCCCCGCCGGTAATTTCGGTCCGGCTGCGTGGGGTTGCTGCGTCCATGATCAGACCTCCGCCAGTGCAGGGTGGCGTTCGATGCGGGCAGGCGCTCCGCAAGTTTCCAGGAAGAACCGGATCAGCAGGTTCTGCGCCGTCAGCATCCGGTACTCCGCGCTGGCCCGCCAGTCTGTCAGCGGCTGGTAATCTTCAGCCAGTACCGCCCGTGCCGCCTGCACCGTCTCCCATGACCAGGGCTGCCCGATCAGCGCCGCTTCGGTCCTGGGTGCGCGCTTGGGTGTGCCGGCCATGCCGCCAAAGGCGATCCGCGCCGAGGTGACGACACCGTCGGCATCCGTGTCCAGATGGAACGCGCCGCACAGCGCCGAGATGTCCTCGTCGCGGCGCTTGGAAATCTTGTAAACGGCATAAAACACGTCCTCCGCAAGCGGAGGTACGAAGATGCTCTCGACGAATTCGCCCGGCTGACGGTCCTGTTTGCCGTAATCGATGAAGAATTCCTCCAGCGGCATGCTGCGGCGTGTCTCTCCCTTGCGCAGGGTCACGGTTGCACCAAGCGCGATCAACGGCGGCGGCGTGTCGCCGATCGGTGAACCATTGGCGATATTGCCGCCGACGGTCCCCATGTTGCGCACTTGTTCGCCGCCGATCCGGTCCCACAGTTCCGCCATCTGCGGAAACACCGACACCAGCGCGCCACGCGCCGATGTGTAGGAGACGCCGGCACCCAGCATGATGCCGGTCTCGTCGATCTTGATCTGCTTGAGTTCCTCCAGATGGCCGACATGGATCACCGGGGAAATGTCGCGCATGTGCTTGGTTACCCACAGGCCGACATCGGTCGATCCGGCAACAATCGTCGCCTCCGGATGCGTCGCATAGATCTCCGCCAGGTCATCCACATTGGCGGGCACGAATGTCGTGCCGCTGTCATGTTCGATGATCGCCCCTGTACCGTCGGCAAACTCCAGAAGCGCCTGGGTGGTGGCATCATATGCGGCCACCAGCCGGTCGTTATCCGCAGACGGAATGGTCTTTGCGGCATCAACCGCCGCCTTGACGATCGGCTCATAGCCGGTGCAGCGGCACAGATTGCCTTGCAACTGACGTTCAATGTCGGCTTCGCTCGGGTTTGGTTCCGCAAGCCACAGCGCATGCAGCGAGGCCACGATGCCTGGTGTGCAGAAGCCGCACTGCGAGCCGTGATTGTCGACCATCGCCTGCTGCACGGCGCTCAAGGCGCCATCGGGGCGGTTGAGATATTCCACCGTCACCACATGGGTGGCGTCGAGCGAGGTCGTCAGCCGGATGCAGGCATTGACCGTTTCATAGGTCAGCAATCCGCTGTCGATCCGCCCGACCAGAACGGTGCAGGCGCCGCAATCGCCTTCCGCACAGCCTTCCTTTGTGCCGGTCAGCCGCCGGTCCAGCCGCAGCCAGTCAAGCAGCGTCTGGTCAGGAGCAATGTTCGACAATTCAACCGTCTGGTCGTTGAGCCGGAAGCGGATCGACTTGCGATGCGACTGTGTCATGTCACCTCTGTAGTTTTAAACCAATTGGACAAAACTTATCCCAGCCGGTCGCGACGGGAAAGACCGCCCGCAGGATAAGACAGTTTCAGGCAAAGCCGGTCAATTACCCTCATTTATCGCATTATCCTCAGGGACCCCGTCCAGCGGGTGCGTGCCCGCCCGGCCAAGATACTGGCTTTGAAGATCGGCTGTAGACCGCTTTCCGATCGCATCCCGGTTGGTTTTCAGCCAGTTTTCCGCCTCTGCGCGTCCGCGATCCCTAAGGTCTGTGAGGAACGACCACCGCACATCGAATTTGGAAGAGACAGGAAGGTTCGCAAGCGCTTCATCCGAGCGAACCGAATGCACCAGAATGTGCTTGAGCTTACCCTTGTGCTCCTCCTTGAGCCAGTCCTCTTCGATCAGCCGGGTGACGAAATTGATCGCCCGCATCTCGTCGATCAGCGACGAGTTGAAGGAAATTTCGTTGATCCGGTTAAGGATTTCCGGCGCCGTCATCGGCAGGTCATGACGCTCCATCGGGTTGATGTGGACGATCATCACGTCGCGGCTGTCGCATTCGTAGAAGAACGGGAACAGCACCGGGTTGCCCATGTAACCGCCGTCCCAATAGTGCTCGTTGCCGATCTCGACAGCCTTGTAGAGAAATGGCAGGCAGGCCGAGGCCATCACCACGTCGACGCTGACTTCGCCGGTCTTGAACACCCGCACCCGGCCGCTTCGCACATTTGTTGCGCTCAGGAAGAGCTTGATGTCACAGTGCTCGCGCAGACCATCGAAGTCCACGGTATCCATCAGCAGGTCTCTGAGCGGATTGACGTCAAACGGGTTAAGTTCATAGGGCGAGAATGTGCGCGTGAGCGTATCGAGCACTGCATAGCTTGCAGCATTGAAGACTTCCATGCCGGGAATCTCGATCTGCGGCAGATGGTGCATCGGCGACCACACCGAACCGCCATGGCTTGTTCTGCGCCAGAAATTTTCCAGCGCCTCCTGCGCGCCTTTGCGCCCGCCAGACATCATGCCGTGCGCAAGCACGACGGCGTTGACCGCCCCGGCGCTGGTGCCTGAAAGCCCCTCGAAGCCGATGTCGGTTTCGTCGAGCAGCCGGTCGAGCACGCCCCAGGCGAACGCGCCGTGCGAGCCGCCGCCCTGAAGCGCCAGGTTGATCATTTTAGGTTTGTTCCCTCCCGCCGACCGGGGGCTCATTGCGCCGTCCAGCCGCCGTCCATCGGCAGGGCTGCACCGGTGATCTGGGCGGCCTGATCGGAGGCGAGATAATTGGCGAGCGCTGCAATCTGGCTTACCTGCACGAACTGCTTGGTCGGTTGCGCCTTGAGGATAACATCACTGATTACCGCTTCTTCGCTCATGCCGCGCGCCTTTGCGGTGTCGGCGATCTGGCCGCTGACCAGTGGCGTCTCGACATAGCCGGGGCAGATCGCATTGGCGGTAATGCCGAATTCTGCGCCCTCCAGCGCCACGGTCTTGATCAGGCCGACAACCCCGTGCTTGGCGGTGACATAGGCGCTCTTGAACGGCGATGCGATCAGGCCATGCGCGGAAGCGATCGCAATGATCCGGCCGAACCCGTTCTTTTTCATGCCGGGCATGGCGGCGCGGATCAGGTGGAAAGCGGAGCTCATGTTGATGGCGATGATCGCGTCCCATTTGGCGATGGGGAAATCCTCGATCTTCTCGACATGCTGGATTCCGGCATTGGGCACGATGACGTCAACAGAACCGAAATGCTTCTCGGTCGAGGCCACCAGATCCGCGATCTCATCAGATTTGAGCATGTTCGCGCCGTGAAAAATCACGTCACCTGCGCCCAATTCGGCCAGGCGCCCGCATGTGGTCTCGATTTCAGCCGCATCGCCCAGCCCGTTGAGCACCACGTTGTATCCTGCAGTGGCGAAACTCTCGGCTATTCCCAGGCCAATGCCGCTGGTGGAGCCGGTAACGATCACTGTTTTCATAAGGAGATCCTTTTTGGAATTGCTGCAACGCACAATAGTCGATCACCGGAAAAGTTCCAGTCCAGTTTTGTCAGCCTATCGGCAAAATGCGGAGCAATGGCGGCTTCCGGGTTGTCACCCGGGTTGATCGGGTTCATGGAGAAAGCGAATTCGATCGTTCCCACCGCCAAGCCCCTCGCTCATGTCTCGACCCGCTGACTATTCAAGTTCTTCACCGCAACAGGACCGCACGATCCTGATGACCGCCATCACCGGGGCCTTGGCCATGGCTGTGGCCATGGGGCTGGGGCGATTCTTCTACACGCCGGTGCTGCCGGCGATGATGACCGGCCTCGGGCTCGGACCGGCGGAAGCCGGGTGGATCGCATCGGCCAACTATGTCGGCTATCTGCTGGGTGCCGTTCTCGCGGCCTATGGCTGGGCGGAAGGCATCGAGCGCAAGGTCGCGATTTCAGGCCTGGTGGCGACTGCGCTGCTTCTGCTGGCCATGGGTGTTTCCAGCAATGTCTTGGTTCTGGCCATCATCCGGTTTCTGGCGGGGCTGGCGAGCGCATTTGTCATGGTCTTCACCTCGGCCATCGTGCTGTCGCACGGTCTGGCTGCCAGCAAGCCCTGGGTCCAGTCCAGCCATTTCGGCGGTGTAGGCGCCGGCATAACCATTTCGGCGGCCATGTTCGGCCTGATCATCCTCGCCGACAGCGGCTGGCGTACGGCCTGGATCATGGCTGCCGTCCTTGCCTTTGCCGGCTTGGCCGTGGTGATGCGTTATCTGCCCCGTGATATCGTGCGCACGGGTCCTGCGAGGAAGGAACCGCCGCTCGCCTGGACCCCGTCACTGGCGGCGCTGACCATCGCCTATGGCATCTTCGGTTTCGGCTACATCGTCACCGCAACCTTTCTGGTTGCCATCGTCCGCGTTGGCGGCGGCTCGTCGTTGTTCGAGGCCGGCGTCTGGCTTGCCACCGGCATTGCCGCAGCGCCCTCGGTGGCATACTGGATGCCTGCGGTACGGCGGGTCGGCCACGCCAATGTCTTTGCCCTGGGCTGCCTGGTCGAAGCCATCGGCGTGGCGGCCAGTGTTCTCGTGCCGTTGCCGGCGGGTCCCGTCATCGGCGGCATCCTTCTGGGCGGCACCTTTATCATGGTCACCGCGTTCGGCCTTCAGCTCGGCCGGCAACTTGCCAATGAAAGCCCGCGCCGTGCGCTGGCGCTGATGACTGCTGCCTTTGGCACCGGTCAGATTCTGGGTCCCGTGGTCGCCGGTTACCTTGCCGACTGGTCGGGAAGTTACACCTGGGCAAGTCTTGCAGCCGCTGCAGGCCTGCTTGCATCCGGTGCCATCGTGCTGATCTATTGTCGGCCCAGGGCTGCGTGACACCCGGCAGGCAAAAAGCTTTCGGCGCAATTGGAAAGCAACACTGGGCCATCGAGCTTGTTTGGGCCATCGTTTCAGCACATTGACGTGAGCATAGGGCCGGCCGGATTGCCGTCTGTGGCATGGTGTCATAGGTAGTCCGGCAAACCACGACGAATCACGCCCTGTCTTGCAGGGCACAGTCCAGGATCCCGCCCGTGTTTGAATCATTCTTCCCGAAGCCGAAAATCTTCTTCACCTCGGTCCTGATCTGGACGGCTTTGGCGATCGCCATATGGTACGGGGCAGGGGACAGCATCGGTGCGGCCCTTGGCTTTGCGTTGCCCGAGCCGGAAGGTGAGCCGATTGTCGGCCTGAGCTATTTCTACACCTCGTCCTTTCTTTGGTTTTACGTCTACTACATCGTCTGGTCGGTGGCCTTCGCCGCCTTCTGGTTCTTCTACTCGCCGCACAAATGGCAATGGTGGTCGATCCTCGGCTCAGCCTTCATTCTGTTTACCACCTATTTCGGCGTGCAGGTTTCGGTTGCGCTCAACAATTGGCGCCGTCCGTTCTTTGACCAGTTCCAGCAGGCGCTGACCGGTGACGGCACCGTCTCGCAGGACGATCTCTACAACCTCATCATCATCTTCTGTCAGATCGCCTTCATTTCGACTGTCGTCTTCGTCGTCACCCGCTTCTTCGTCAGCCACTATGTGTTTCGCTGGCGCACGGCGATGAACAATTTCTACATGGAGCGCTGGCCGCGGGTGCGTAACATCGAAGGGGCCTCGCAGCGTGTGCAGGAAGACACCATGCGCTTTGCCTCGATCATGGAAGGCCTCGGTGTGGCTTTTGTCGATGCGATCATGACGCTGGTGGCGTTCTTGCCGATCCTGTGGTCACTGTCGCAATACGTCACCGAACTGCCGCTGGTTGGTGAAATTCCGCATGCCCTGTTTATTGCGTTGTTGTTCTGGGCCGCGTTCGGCACCGGCTTGCTGGCACTGGTTGGCATCAAGCTACCCGGGCTCGAGTTTCGCAACCAGCGTGTCGAGGCGGCCTACCGCAAGGAACTGGTCTATGGCGAGGATGATCCATCGCGCGCCCAACCGCCGACCACCCGTGAGCTTTTTGACAATGTCCGGCGAAACTATTTCCGGCTCTATTTCCACTACATGTATTTCAACATCGCTCGCGGCTTCTATCTCCAGGCTGACAACATATACGTCCATATCCTGCTTGTTCCGACCATTGTCACGGGCAGGATCACATTGGGCATCTGGCAGCAGATCCTCACGGCCTTCGGCCAGGTGTCGAACTCGTTCCAGTTCCTGATCAACTCATGGACCACGATTGTCGAACTGATCTCGATCTACAAGCGTCTGCATGCCTTCGAGGCCGTATTCCGCGGCCAGGAACTCGCTGAAATCGATCGCAAGTATCTCGAGGAGCAGGGCGATGGCTACGCCCAGCATGTTGCCGATCCGGCTCCCGGCGGCGGCGGTCCTGATCCGGTCCAGACCGTGCAAGACCCGAAGAGGTGAGGTTTGAAAGCGAACGCCCCGGCTTTGCTTTCAGCTCGCTGAGCCTTCGGTCTTCGCCTTGAGCCGCGTGACCGCTTCCTGGTAGGTCACGCAGGCGACCTCCGCGCGGCCACAGGTCTCCTCGACAAAGCGTTCCAGCGCGTTCCAGTAGGCGCCGCCGTTCATTTCGACGAAGTGAAACCCCAGTTGCAGTGGACGCCGCTTGCCTGAATATTCAGCCTCGAAGGCCGCCCGGAACGCCTCCAGCGCGCGGTGTTCGAACTCTTCCGACTTCGAAGGGGTTTCGATCGCGGCCGAATGGCGAACGAAGAGATTGTAATCCATGGCGATGATGGCACGCTGCTTCGGCCCTTCCGGGATCAGCGGCAGCGCGAAATGCGCGGTCGGCCTGCTGAAGTCCGGCCAAACCGGCCCTTTCGATACCGTGCTCGCATCATAGGCAAAGCCGCGGCTTTCCAGCGCGGCAAACAGCCCGTCACCGGTCGCGAGATAGGGCGCGCGAAATCCCTTGATGGCCGATGTTGCAAACTGCTGCCAGCCTGACGGGGTTTCAGCGTCGTTTTTCTCCCACGCCCCGGTCAGTGCCGCGTTGAACTGGTCGAACTCGTAAAGCCAGTCCGATTTGCTCCAGTCCTTGCCATCGAAATGGCCGCAGCCGTGGCTGCCGATCTCGTGACCCGCCTGATAAGCCGACCAGATATGTTCAAGCCGTGTCAGCGCTTCGGCCTTGTCCTGGGCAAAGCCGACATTCGAGCGGCCCGCCGAGTATCCCGGTGCCTTGTAGGCTTCGCGCTGCGCCTTGCTCATCAGGAAGGTGCAGGACAGAAAATAGGTGAAGCGGGCGCCGCTGCGGTCGGCCATCTTCAGACTCCGCTCCCACAAACGGTTATCATGCGCACCGTCAAAGGAAATCAGCACCAGCTGTTCCGGGCGGAATTCCGCCTGGGCGGACGGAGTGGCCAGGACACCGAACCCTGCCAGCATGGCGGTGACCAGGGCTCCGCGGCACTGTCTTGGCCACGGGGCAGGGCGAAGATTCAAACAAGACATAGGGCTGTGCGATCCGGTGTTACGCGTGACAAGGAGTGATCGTGAAGCTGTGACGGCCAAATGCGGCGCGGATGTGAAAAGGTCCTAACCGGACGCGCAGCGAACGCATTTTTCCGCCATCGGGTCGATCGCCAGCCGCTTGTCCGGAATCGCCTCTCCGCACTCGGTGCACCAGCCATATTCACCTTGCGACAGCCGCCGTTCTGCCATGTCAATGCGCACCAGATCGCGTTTGCGCGCCCGCTCCTGCGCCTCGGCCATCGCCTGCTGCTGCATCGCGTCCATCCGCGACAGCCGGCCCACCGATTGCTGGTCGAGCGTGACCGGCGCCCGGGCCTCCTGGCTCAGCGCCGACATGTTCTCGAGATCAAGCTTCTTCTCAACAAGCCGCCGCCGGGCGGTCTCCAGATCCGGTTCCATCATGCCATCTTGGACCAGCCCGTGCAGCAACACAAATGCCAGGCAGGCGCGACATAAATACCCGCCATGCACTGCTTCTAAACCGGACCTGTCCGGGCTATGGTCGCCGCGCTGACGGACTGCGAATGGCTTAGCGTGATTGGAGAAGAATGATGATCTGGCTCATTGTCGGACTGGTGCTGTTTCTGGGGATACATTCGGTGCGGATCGCTGCACCGGGATTTCGTCAGGCGCAAATCGATCAGCGCGGGTTGAACGCTTGGAAAGGCATCTATTCGGTGGTCGCAATCATCGGTTTCGTCATCTTGGTCTGGGGCTATGGTTTGGCACGTCTTGACCCGGTGGTGTTCTGGGTGGCCCCGGCCTGGATCAGCCATCTGGTTGCGCTGGGGATGATCCCCGCCATGATCCTGCTGGTTGCCTCGCAGGTGCCGGCCGGTCGCATCAAGGCTGCCGTCAAGCACCCGATGCTGCTTGCGGTCAAGATCTGGGCCTTGCTCCACCTTCTGGCCAATGGTGACCTGGCATCGCTGCTGCTGTTTGGCGGATTTCTGGTCTGGGCCGTCATCGACCGGATATCCGAGAAGCGGCGGCTGCGTGCCGGCATCGCCAGCAATCCCGTTGCAGGGCCGGTAAAGTGGGATGTCATCGCAATTGTCGGAGGCCTCGTGCTTTACGTGCTGTTTGTCGGCGGTCTGCACAAATGGCTGATCGGCGTGTCGCCGTTCATCGGAAAGTGAGCGGATTGCACCTAAGTCTGCAAGCTTTCGGGACGCTACCCCCTTACAGAAAACATAAAATCGGCTAGAAGGCCCCATACAACGCCGCAAGCGGCAGGATTTTGAGAGGGCCGGTTTCGGTCGGTGACGCGATGACAGACGACAATTCAACATTCATCCGCGAGGTCAATGAGGATCTGCGCTCGGACTATATGAAGGCGCTGTGGAAGCGCTTTCGCTTCGTCCTGCTGGCGCTTGCGATTGGCGTCGTGGCGGTGACTGCGGGGCTTCGCGGCTGGCAGTACTGGAAGGAAACCACCGCAGCCAGGTCCGGTGACGTCTTTCTGGCGGCGCTGGAAAAAGCCCGTGGCGGCGACACGGACGCGGCTTTGGCCGAGTTCCAGGAACTGGAGCAGACCGGTTACGGTTCTTACCCTGTGCTGGCGCGGATGCGCGCGGCGACGGTTCTCGCGGACAAGGGCGATACCGCCGGTGCCATTGCCGCATTTTCCGAGATCGGCAAGGACGTCTCCCTGCCGGTTGCCATCCGCGATGCAGCGCGCCTGCGTGCAGCCTACCTGTTGATCGACCATGGCAGCTATGCCGACGTTCAGGCCGAGGTAGAGGTGCTGGCAGTGCCGTCGAATCCGGCCCGCCATTCGGCCCGCGAAGCGCTCGGCATTGCAGCCTACAAGGCGGGCGAATTGAAACAGGCGGCGCAGTGGTTCGGCGAGATCGACGCCGATCGCCAGACCCCGAATGGCGTCAGGACACGGGCGAGCCTGATGCTGGAGATGATTGCGGCCAAGGGTGGTGCGTCCTGACCGGACGTCCATCCCGGACCATGACGATGCCTGCGGGCAAGGATCAACCATGACCATTACCCTCGCCATTGTCGGGCGTCCGAATGTCGGCAAGTCCACCTTGTTCAACCGGCTTGCCGGCCGCAAGCTGGCGCTTGTTGACGACACACCGGGCGTGACCCGCGACCGTCGCCCCGGCGATGCCAAGCTCGTCGACCTCAGGTTCCGCATGATCGATACCGCCGGTCTCGAGGTTGCCGGGCCCGACACGCTGGAAGGCCGCATGCGCGCCCAGAGTGAAGCGGCGATGGATGAGGCCGACGGCGCGCTTTTCCTGATCGACGCCAAGGCCGGGCTGACGCCGGCGGATGAACTGCTGGCCGATATCTTGAGAAAGCGCGGCAAACCGGTGGTGCTGGTTGCCAACAAGGCGGAATCCAAGGGCTCGGAGTCGGGCATGTATGATGCCTTCCGTCTCGGCCTCGGCGAGCCTTGCCCGATTTCCGCCGAACATGGCGGCGGCATGCTCGATCTGCGCGACGCGATTGTCGAAACCTTTGGCGAGGAGCGCTGCTTTCCGCCGAAAAACGGTCCGCTGGCCGAAGCCGTCACCGATGTCGACATAGCCATTCCCGACAGCGCGGATGACGAAGACGAAGGCCCCGAATATGACGACACAAAGCCGCTGCGGGTTGCCATCGTCGGCCGTCCGAATGCCGGAAAATCGACGCTGATCAACCGGTTCCTCGGTGAGGAACGTCTGCTCACCGGTCCGGAAGCCGGCATCACCCGCGATTCCATCGCCGTGGATTTCGAATGGCAGAACCGCAAGATCAAGCTGTTCGACACGGCCGGGATGCGGCGCAAGGCCCGGGTGCAGGAAAAGCTCGAAAAGCTCTCGGTCGCCGACGCGCTGCGTGCAATTCGCTTTGCCGAAGTGGTGGTGATCGTGTTTGATTCAACCATCCCCTTCGAAAAGCAGGATCTGCAGATCGCGGATCTGGTGGTCCGCGAGGGCAGGGCGCCGGTGATTGCCTTCAACAAGTGGGACCTGATCGACAACCGGCAGGAAAAACTGGCGGAACTGCGCGAAATGACCGAGCGACTGCTGCCGCAGATCCGCGGGATCCGCGCTGTCACGGTGGCCGGTCAGACCGGCGACGGACTAGAGCGGCTGATGGAAAACATCGCCTTCGTTCACAGGGTCTGGAACAAGCGGGTTTCCACGGCCAAGCTCAACCGCTGGCTCGACCATACCCAGGGGCATCACCCGCCGCCGGCCGTTTCGGGGCGCCGGCTCAAGCTCAAATACATGACCCAGATCAAGTCGCGCCCGCCGGGCTTCATGATCTCCTGCACCCGGCCGGAGGCGGTGCCGGAATCCTATACCCGCTATCTGGTCAATTCGCTGCGCAAGGATTTCGACATGCCCGGCGTTCCCCTGCGTGTGGTCTATCGCAGCGGCGACAATCCCTACGACTCAAAGGACAGCAAGCCGAAGCGCGCGTCTGTGATGCCGAAGAAATCCACGCGTCGCACGGTGTCGGGCAAGCTGGCGCCGAAAAAGCGCAGCGGCTGACGAGAAGCATCCGGGCTATCGCCGCCTTCGAGTGCCGGCATGTGATGCGCTTTTTCGGAATCGCTCATTAACGCTCCATCAAGGTTAATGCTCCATTCTCAAGCACAGTATCGCGTATGTGTCTTGAGTTTGGAGTAGTTGTTTTGCGTCAGAAGCGTCGTTCGCCCGACCGCGGCCATTCCTGGCTTGGCCGCCTGTCCGCGCCAATGGTTTTCGGCCTCGCGGCATTCCTTTCCAGCCCGACAGTCACCTCCCACGCCGATATGGCCACCATGTTGGGCGGCAGCGAGAGCGCTGACAAGCGCTGGAAGACCCACCTGACCGCCTCACCGGCAGGCTCGATCCAGACGGCGGAGCTCGAATTCGCCGACCCGATTCTGACGTCGTCGATCACCTCGGGTGCGGGTGTCACCCTGCCCAACGGCGACAAGATCGCCTTTCTCGGCAAGATTGGCACAGCCGATCCGCGTCCCGATGCCGAGCGCGTCACACGTCATCTCAAGAAGGGTCGCGTCATCGCTGTCGCACCCGTGCAGCCGCCAAAGGGTTTTTCAGCGGGCTCCGTGCTTGAACGGCAATCCCGACTGCTGCGTCCAGAACCCGATCTCAAGACCAGCATGGCATTTCTCAAGCCCAGCATCCGCGGCAAGGAATACGAGATTGCGACGGCGTTCTATCCGACTGGCAGGAGCGTCTCCAAGTCTCAGGTTTCTCCGGTTCTGGCGAGCCTGGTCACCAACAATAATCCAGATGTTCTGGCCACAGCCTACGCGCCGCCGTCGCCCGATTATGCCAAGCAATCGCCATTCAGCTCGGTGCTGCGCGAAGAAACCAAGCGCGGGCGCTTTATCCCGCCGGTCGACAAGGACGATCACGACTGGGCAGGCACGGCGCTTCCGGCAGCAACTTTCTCCGCAGCCGAGCAGCGCTGCCTGGCAGCGGGGATCTACTTTGAGGCAAGAGGCGAAAGCGTCAAGGGACAGGCCGCTGTCGCCCAGGTGATTCTCAACCGTGTCCGCAATCCGACCTATCCCGACACCGTGTGCGGTGTGGTGTACCAGAACAAGAGCTGGCGCAACCGCTGCCAGTTTTCCTTCGCCTGCGATGGCATCAAGGACCGTGTCCGCTCTCCGAAGCACTGGGATATGGCCGAGGAGATTGCGTTGGCGACCACTGCAGGCAAGATCTGGCTCACCGAAGTTGGTTCCTCCACCCATTACCATGCCACCTATGTCAGCCCGCCCTGGGCCCGCAAGATGCGCAAGGTTGGCAAGATCGGTCTCCATATCTTCTATGTCACCCATGGCGGCGGCTGGTCCTGATCTTATCACCAGCCAGACAGCTCATGCCAAGAACGCGCCAACAGGCTGGAATTGGCGAAGTGTGCGGGCATTTGACCGCCAACTTCACACCCCGATGCGCGTGCCCTGGTGTCGCCGCCAGCCACGTCGCGGTCCGCGTGAGTCTTGCGCAGCCGGCCAAGTTTTTCTGATACTTCTGTAGCGGGTGTCTGAGAAGTCGTCTCAACACATTGAAAATAATGCGTAAAATCGTTCCACATGAAGGCCTTTCAGCGCCTTGACTATGATCTGCCCTAAAACTATGTTGCGCCCGACTTCGATACGGACTTTTTCCGGTCGTCGCTGGCGAGTCAGGGGGCGCATTCATGGATGAAAAGCGCGGTTCTGGCGGCCCGGATGGTCCGGGCAATGGCGGTGACCCGGATCCAGGCCGTTCGGAAGACCTGGACGCCCGTCGAAAGCGCCTGGATGCCGAACTTTTGGCCCGCCGCAAGGTAGAGCCTGAGAATGGATCCAGCAGGGAGGCTTCGAAGGGCTACGCACTGGCGGTCAAGCTGTCGAGCGAATTCATCGCCGGCGTGGTCGTGGGGGTGATACTGGGTTACTTGTTTGATCGGTTTCTCGGCACATCGCCGTGGGGATTGATCGTGTTTTTGCTGCTTGGCTTCTGTGCCGGCGTGCTGAACGTGCTGCGCTCCACCGGGGCGGTTGCCCAGCCGGGTCCGGCAGCGGGCAGCCAGGCGGGCAAGCGCAGCGAAGACGACGGAAAATAATGTCCGGCTTGGCCGGGTAGCGAAAAGAGGTTCTAGGTGGCAAACGATCCGATTAGTCAGTTTCAGATCAAGAATATCGTGCCGATCGAGATCGGCGGGCTGGATCTGTCGTTCACCAACTCTTCCCTGTTCATGGTGGCAACCGTTGGTGTTGCCGCCGGTTTCCTGTTTATGACCACTGCCAATCGCGGACTTGTTCCCTCGCGTCTGCAGTCGATCTCGGAAATGTCCTATGAATTTGTGGCGTCAATGCTGCGGGACGGTGCCGGTTCCCAAGGAATGCGCTTTTTCCCTATGGTGTTTTCGCTGTTCATGTTTGTCCTCGTGGCAAACCTTCTGGGCATGTTCCCCTACTTCTTTACCGTTACAAGCCACCTGATCATTACCTTCGCGCTCGCCATGCTCGTCATTGGCACCGTCGTGGTCTACGGTTTCTGGAAGCATGGTCTGCATTTCCTCCAGCTTTTCGTACCCTCTGGCGTTCCCGGCGTGCTGCTGCCGCTGGTGGTGATGATCGAAGTGATCTCCTTCCTGTCGCGTCCGATCAGCCTTTCGGTTCGTCTGTTCGCCAACATGCTGGCCGGCCACATCACACTGAAGGTTTTCGCGGGCTTTGTTGTGTCGCTCGGCAGCCTCGGCGCGCTCGGTGTCGGTACGGCAATCCTGCCGCTGGTTATGACCGTGGCGCTGACCGGTCTCGAATTCCTTGTCGCCTTTCTTCAGGCCTATGTCTTTGCGGTGCTGACTTGCATGTACCTCAACGACGCCCTGCATCCCGGCCACTAGGATCCACTCACCGGCGGTCCGCCGCCAACGAAATCGCATCCATCCCATTCCAAAGGAGTTTAATCATGGAAGCAGAAGCAGCAAAGTACATCGGCGCCGGCATCGCTTGCCTCGGCATGGGCGGCGCAGGCATTGGCCTGGGCAACATCTTCGGTAGCTACCTGTCGGGCGCGCTGCGCAATCCGTCGGCAGCTGATGGCCAGTTCGGCCGCCTGATCTTCGGCTTCGCCGTGACAGAAGCTCTGGGCATCTTCTCGCTGCTCGTTGCCCTCCTTCTCCTCTTCGCCGTCTAATCGACGAACGAGAGTTAGGTTTGCCACGCCGGATGCCCCGGCGTGGCATTTCATCTGGAGGTGACCATGTTTGTTGTGACCACGGCTTACGCCCAGTCCAACCCCACCGAAGGGACCAATTCGGAAACCGGCGCACTCGAGGGCGGTGCCCCCGCGAGCGGTGTTTTCCCGCCCTTCGATTCATCGACCTTCGCATCGCAGCTGTTGTGGCTGGCGATCACCTTCGGCTTGTTCTATCTGCTCATGTCCAGGGTCATTGTGCCTCGCATCGGCGGCATTCTGGAGCACCGGCGTGACCGGATTGCCCAGGATCTCGATGAGGCCAATCGTCTGAAGGAAGAGGCTGACAACGCCATCGCTGCCTATGAGCAGGAGCTGGCGGATGCACGCAAGAAAGCGTCGGCGATTGCCGAAACAGCGCGTGAGAAGGCCAAGGCCGCAGCAGAAGCAGAGCGGGCGTCGACCGAGGCGGAACTGGGTGCCAAGATGGCCGAAGCAGAGAAAAGCATCGCTGCCATCAAGACAAAGGCCCTGGCCGACGTCGACACCATTGCCGAGGATGCCGCCACCGATGTGGTCAAGCATCTCCTGGGCGGCAGCGTGACCAAGGCCGAGGTCGCCGCGGCGATCCGTGCCGCATCCGGCAAGTAAGCAGGGGAGACGTTCATGGACGCTACATTCTGGGCATTTATCGGTCTCATCATCTTTCTGGGCATCATTGCCTATGTGAAGGTGCCTGCGATGATCGCCGGCTCGCTCGACAAGCGCGCCGACCAGATCCGCAACGAGCTCGAGGAAGCAAAGAAGCTGCGCGAAGAAGCCCAGCAACTGCTTGCCGAGTACCAGCGCAAACGCAAGGAAGCCGAATCTGAAGCCGAGAACATTCTCACCGCTGCAGAGAAGGAAGCCGCAGTGTTGCGTGAGGAAGCCAAGGCCAGGACCGAAGACTATGTCAGCCGCCGCACCGCGATGGCTGAACAGAAGATCCGTCAGGCCGAAGCCGATGCCATCAACGAGGTTCGTGCCTCCGCCGTCGATCTGGCGATCGCTGCAGCCGAACGGCTGATCGGTGATAAGGTTGACAGCAAGGCCTCTGGCGAGCTGTTCAAGTCTTCGCTCGGTGAGCTCAAGACACGTCTCAATTGAGTTTGCTCTCAGGGACTGTAATCAAGGCCGGGATCACCTCCCGGCCTTTTTTGTATCCAGTGCCAGGCCGCGACCGGTCGAAGTTGCGAATGCAGCAGTCTTCTGGCTCAGCCCTTGCGCATCGGCCGGAAGGTCATCCTGTGCAGGGGGCAGGGGCCGTCATCGGCAATGGCCTTGAGATGCAGCTTGGCGCCGTAGCCCTTGTGCTTGTCGAAGCCGTAAACGGGGTAAACGGTCGCGGCACGTATCATCAGCCGGTCCCGTGTCACCTTGGCGACAATAGACGCGGCGGCGATCGACAATGAGCGGGCATCGCCCTTGACAAGCGCGCGTGCCGGGCAGGGCAGCCCCACGGGAATGTCCCGTCCGTCCACCAACGCGTAGTCGGCCCTGACCGGCAGCGCACACAATGCGCGCCGCATCGCAGCAAGGCTTGCAGCCCTGATATCGGTTGCTTCGATCTCACGCGCGGATGCGCTGGCAACGGACACCTGCGCCGAGGCCATGATCAGGTCAAACAGCAGGGACCGCCGCGCGGCCGTCAGCGCTTTTGAATCGTCAAGCCCCACGGGAATGCAGGCGGGGTCGAGGATAACCGCGGCGGCGACTACGGGTCCGGCAAGCGGGCCGCGACCGGCTTCATCAAGGCCTGCGACCAGACGAAAGCCGTCTTGGACACAGTGCTCCTCAAAGCGGTAGTCGGGTACCGCAGGGTAATCGGGAAACAGCGAATCGGGCGGGGTGCGAGCCATATTGCGGCGAAGCTCGCACACCCGCCCGATCCTCTGCAAGGTCCGGCGGCGGGGGACGGATTGCCGCACGGACGCCGGACCGCATTATGGGGCGGGGTACGGTCCGGTTTTCTGACAGCGCCATCCGCAAGAGCGGATCACCGCGCTGTTCAATTCAAAAATCTCGCCTTCTGTGAGCGCGCTGACATAGTCCCATCCGCGCGGAAGAGGCCTACAGTAGGCTCAACTGAACCCCTTCGCCATTGGGCGCGACGAAGTGGTCTGTTCTCAAGGGTGCCTTTCGCATGTTCAGCCCGAGCCGCTTTGCTGTCAGTTCGAAGCGGCGGGCAATCTGCCAGGCATAGGGTCCGGTGCCACGCATCCGCTTGGAGAATTCGGCGTCATAATCCTTGCCGCCCCGCATCGACCGTACCAGCGACATGACGTGACGGTAGCGGTCAGGGTAATGCCGGAGCAGCCAGTCCCTGAACAGCGGGCTGACTTCAATCGGCAGCCGCAGCATGACATAGCCTGCCGCATCCGCACCGGCGGCCTTGGCTGAATCCAGAATGCGCTCGAGCTCGTGATCATTGAGGCCAGGAATGACAGGCGCTGCCATCACCGACACGGGAATGCCGGCTTCTGAGAGGGCACGCATGGCCTCAAGCCGGCGCTCAGGCGTCGCTGCGCGCGGCTCCATTGTGCGCGCCAGCTTGCGGTCGAGCGTGGTCACCGAGAGCGCCACCCGCGCCAGGCCTTTCGAAGCCATCCGCGACAGGATGTCGATATCGCGCATCACCAGCGCTGACTTGGTGACAATGCCCACCGGATGTCCTGCCGCTTCGAGAACCTCGAGCAATTGCCGCATGATGCGCCATTGCTTCTCGACCGGCTGATAGGGATCGGTATTGGTGCCGATGGCGATCGGCTGAACCTTGTAGCCCGGTTTTGACAGTTCCCGTTCCAGAAGCCGTGGCGCATCCGGCTTGGCGAACAGCCGCGCCTCGAAGTCCACCCCAGCAGACAATCCCATATAGGCATGGGTTGGCCGGGCGAAGCAGTAAACGCAGCCATGCTCGCAGCCACGATAGGGATTGATCGACCGGTCAAAGGAAAGATCAGGGGACTGGTTGCGGGTGATGACCGTGCGCGGCTTTTCCACCTGCACCTCGGTCTTGAACGGCGCCAGTTCCTCAAGGCTGCTCCAGCCATCGTCGAAGACCTCGCGCGTGGTAACCTCGAAACGGCCCGACATGTTCAGGCCGGCGCCACGGCCGCGCACCCGTTTATCGGCAACCCGCACCCCGCTTGCCGACATCAGCGCATCGGCTTCGGGTGCTCCCAGTGAGGGAGCCAGGGCAGTCTGTTTCAAAGTTGCAAGGCTCGGCATGAAACCTCCATGACCATCGGGAGTGAGTAGGAAGCGGTCGGTGATCGTGACTATATTCCTAGCGTAAGTAGTGGAACAAAGCAAGAACCAATGTGTGAGGGCTGTTGATAAACCGCCAGAGAGCAGGCGACCGGCCATCTGGCGCAGCTGCCAGACTTGAACTAGAAGGGGGCATGATCAGTGTCTTGATTGAATGCAGGAATCAGGAAAAAGCCCTGGCTGTCACGCTCGCCGCCCTTGTCCATGGTGCCGTGGAAGGTCTTGTAGCCGAAGTCGTCATTCTTGACCGGGGATCGCGGGACAACACCGCCCGGTTGGCTGATGCCGCTGGTTGCCGCTTCCTGGAGGATCCGGATCTGAGTGACGTTGTACGTTCAGCCCGTGGCGACTGGCTCTTGCTGATTGAACCCGGTGCGAGGCCGCTGCTGGGCTGGGTGGACCATATCGGCCAGCACATGAATACCGGGCGGATGCCGGCGCGCATGCAGCCGTCACGGGAGTACCGGTTGCCGTTTTTCAAGCGCCTTCGCCGCCGCCTTTCAGCCCTCGAGCACGGTGTATTGCTTCCGAAAAGCCAGGCGATCGCCAACGGCAGGTCCAGTCAGTCGCTCGAAAGCCTTGGACGTGGCCTGGCCATGACCAGATTGAAATGCGAGATCGTTCCCGCCTCGGTCCTTGCACTGCAATAGCGCCTGCGCGATCCGGCCGCATGGCCGGTCCCATCAAGTTCCCAACTTGGTGATCATCACCTGGAACCCGGCCTGACTCCCACCCTAGAAACTCACCAGCCAGCTCTTGAAGATCGGTTTCAGATGCGGACCGGGCCACTCGGGCGGCAAATCATGGCCGATATCGATCACATCCGGTTGTCACTGATTACGAGTTGCATGATCAGCTGTGAGAATGGGCGCGATTGGCTTGCTGCAGGGCAAGAACCTTCCGGCGGCAACGATTTTCCTGCTTTTCGCAATTCTCGGTCTTGTGCGGTTTTGGCCAAGCCGCGTGAACGAAATTGTGAACGGTGCAAGGGCTCAGCGATAGGTGGCGACACACGGTGTTTGCGGTCACGTGTAGGTTAAACCGTTGATATTACTTTGGTTAGTGACCTCTCCGGCCGCCGGGCATCCCTTACGGTCACACGTGCTGTCGCAGCGTTCACGCGGCGGATCGATCTTTAACTCATCGGACGGCAAACCGGACACTGGATCAAGACAGGTTCCCCGGCGCGCTGTCAAGAAAAGGCCGAAGACAACACAGAGACCCTTCGCAGAAGCGAGTCCATGGAGAAGGCCCCTATCGCATTTGCCGCTTCCACCGGCGCCTTTGCCACAGTCCAGGCCGATGACGGCTTCCAGCGCGGCCCGAATATTTCCGGGCATCCCGAATCAATTGTCGATGAGTTTTCCGACTATAGCCCCGCAGCCGCCGCCCGGTCCGGTATCGACTGCACCGCAACCGCCTCAGTCAACGACGCTCCCAAGACCGAGCAGATGTCCGAACAGATGCAGATACGCCTCTACGAACATTGATTTGACGACAGGATGGAGCCGGGCCGTTTCCCCCACCCGACCGGCCTCACCCCAAACCTGACACAAGCTCAGGCGTCACACGCAAGCCCCCCGTCCAGAAGGCCGGGGGTCTTGTCATTTGTTGCAAGCCGATTGGTGGCAGTGCCGTCAGCTAGCGCACCGTCTCGGTGGCGGCGACGAACCAGCCTGGATGATCCTGCTGCAGGCGTGTTGCGGCCTGCCGGGCAGCTTCCGCGCTGTCAAACAGTCCGAAACAGCTGGCGCCGGATCCCGACATTCGGTAGAAGCGTGCTCCTGCGAGCTCAAGCGCAGACAGGCAGTTCGCGATGGCGGGAACCATGCGCTCAGCCGGCGGCTGCAGGTCGTTCCGGGCGGTGCCCAGCCACTCCAGAAACCGCTCCTTGTCGTCAACGCCATCAGGCGCGGGCAGGGGGGCATTGTCGCGTTTCTCAAGCGCGGAAAACACCGCAGGCGTGGAGACGCCGACGCGCGGATTGACGATCACCAGGTCGAGCCCGAAACCGAGGTGTACCGGGGACAGTTTCTCGCCGATCCCGCGCGCAACGAGTGCCTGCCCGTCAAGACACATCGGCACATCGGCGCCAAGTTCCAGCGCAAGTTTGGAGAGGATATCGGGCCCGGGATGAAAATCCCAAAGCTGGCACAGCGCCTTGAGCGTCGCAGCCGCGTCGGCAGACCCGCCGCCGATGCCGGACGCCACAGGCAGCCGCTTGTCGAGGACGATCTTGACCGGTTGCAGATCCACCCCGGACTGCCGCGCCGCCTCACGCAGGCCGTCGCGTGCGCGAACAACCAGATTGCTGCTGCTCGCCTCATTCGAAAGGGCAGCCGCTTCCGGCCCGCGGAGCTCGAAACTGTCGCGATCGGCAGCTTGCACCGAGACCAGGTCACCCAGTCTGGCAAAGACGACAAGGCTTTCGATCAGGTGATAGCCATCTGCCCGCCGCCCGGTGACATGAAGCGCCAGATTGATCTTGGCGGGTGCGTCAATTCTCAGCATCGAATTCCGGGGAGATCGCTGTCGCTTCACTGGAACCGGCAGGCACCCACGCATGCTGCTTCAAAGCCTCGGCAGGAGCGAGAAAGCCCTTCTTGTCCGCATCGGCGCCGTCCCCGGGTATTGCCGCAGGTTGATCGTCCCGGTCAGCGTCATCGGTCCCATTCGCCGTTGCCGGCACGGCCTTTTCCTCATCCGGCATGCCCTCACTCAGCTTGCGCTCGATCTCCGGCAACAGGTCCTCGGGCGGATCATTGCTGAGTGCGCGCTTCCACTGGAAGGTCGCCTCCAGCTCACGTCCCACCCGCCAATAGGCATCGCCGAGGTGATCATTGATTGTCGGATCCGCCGGCTTGAGTTCGACCGCGCGCTCGAGTTCGCGCACCGCATCTTCATACTGACCCAGACGGTAATGCGCCCATCCCAGCGAATCGACGATGTAGCCATCATTGGGTCTGAGATCGACCGCGGCGCGGATCAGGTCCATGCCCTCTTCGAGATTGATGTTCATGTCGATCCAGGAATAGCCAAGATAGTTCATCACCTGCGGCTGGTCGGGAAAAAGTTCCAGCGCCCGCTTGAAATGCGCCTCGGCCTTCGGCCATCGCTTGAGCCGCTCATTGGCAATGCCGGCCTGAAAGAACAGGTTCCAGTCATTGCGCGTCGGCACCGGCCCGACGACGGAAATGGCAGTCTCGTAGGTGAGCGCCATTTCCACGTAATCCTTGTCCTGGGACAGCACGCTGCCATAGGCGAGGTAGCTGCGGATATCCTTCGGATCGGACGCAATCAACGCCTTGAGGTGATCCTTGGCTTCCCCGTTGCGGCCAAGATCGGCCAGCGCCAGACCCAGCTGCAGCTCCGACACCCGGCGCATCGGCGAGGTTTCAGGAACGGTCTCATAGAGCTTGATGGCTTCCTCGGGCTTGCCGAGCCTTTCGGTCAACCCGCCAAGAATGACCAGCGTCGCGGCGTTTTGCGGATCAAGCGTGCGGGCAAACTGCAGATAGACCGCTACCGTCTCTTCCGCGCCTTCGCGATTGAGCGCGCTGCCCAAGGTGAACAGAACCGCCGCCGCGCCCTGCTGCGCGGTCATCACGCCCGGTTCGGGTTTGCCATCGCTTTCAATCAGTTGCCCAAGGGCCGCGAGCGGGGCGTAGCCGGGGGAAAATTCCTCGCCGGCGGCCAGTGCGTCAAGGGCTGCCCGCTTGTTGCCTTCGCGTGCTTCCAGCCCGGCCAAGGCCATCACGGCGCGAATATAGGTGTCCGGCGCAGCAGCCCCCGACTGCGGATCGGCGATCAGGTCGGTGAAGTGTTGCCGCGCCTCGGCCTTCTTGCCCATGGCCTGCGCCATGGCGCCGGCATGATAGCGGGTGAAGACCGGATACCACGGCGGCCCTTCAAGCGACGTGATCGACGCAAGCGCCGCATCACCCTCGCCATAACCGAACTGGGCCCAGGCCTTCATCAGCGTGTTGAGCAGACGGTCGATCGGATTGCTGTCATCGGGATCGAGCAGGCTGGCGGCCTTGCGGTACTCGCGCTTGCTGGTTGCTTCCACCATCAGCGCCAGGCGGGAAATCTGCGCCACCGCCGGGTCATCCTTGAGTTCGCGCGCAAGAACGGCGCCTTCGGCAAATCGCCCGCCGCTGAACAGTGCCACCATGAGCCGCTGCTTGACCTCGACATTCTTGGGGTCAAATTCCAGTGCCTTGCTGTAGAATTCGATCGCACGGCTGGTGTCATTGTCGACATCGGCGGTGCGGGCCGCCAGATAGGCCCCGGCGAAACCGAGGAAATTGGGTTGCGTTTCCTGTTCCTGGGCTGTTGCCGCTTCGGCACGGCTCTCTCCGGAAACCACCGCTCCGCCAAGGGTTAGAATAACACCCAGCGCAACGCTGGCCGCAAACCGGGCTTTCAAATTTCGCCGCATCAAGTCTTGCCTCATGTTCGTTCTGGCCATGCGTCGGCCACGTGCCGAAGCATATATAGTCAACACAATGGCTTTTTTGGCGCAGAGCGACAAGACTCCAGCGCGTCGCAGATCAAGGTTGAAACACCTCACGTTCAAATGCGGTCATGTGAACGCTGTTTTGCAGTGCAAATTGCAGAAAAAAGCCCGTCACGCACGCGCCTGCGTTCAAGAAGCCTCAAGGCGTCTCCGGCCCTAGCTGGCCCGGTCCAGGCAAAACGCGATGACTTCGAGCAATGCCGATTTTTCTGCCGAATCAGGCAGTGGCGCCAGGGCGTCGCGCGCGATCGAGGCATAGTGCTCGGCCCGGGCGGTGGTGTCTTTCAGGCTGCCATGTTTGGTGATCAGCCCCATTGCTTTTTCGAGCGCCGCATCATCGGTCTGGCCACTCTCGATGGCGTCACGCCAGAATGCCCGTTCTGATTCGGAGCCCCGGCGGTAGGCGAGCACCACCGGCAGGGTGATCTTGCCTTCACGGAAATCATCGCCCACATTCTTGCCAAGATCCTTTGCCGACCCGCCGTAGTCGAGCACATCGTCAATCAGCTGAAATGCAAGCCCGAGATTCATGCCGTAGGAGCGCAGCGCATTGCGCTCGGCTTTGCTGACGCCTGCCACGATCGGCCCGACTTCGCAGGCGGCTGAAAACAGCGCTGCCGTCTTCGCCCGGATCACAGAAAGATAGTCATCCTCCGTCGTTTCCATGTTCTTGGCGACCGACAATTGCAGCACCTCCCCCTCGGCGATCACCGAAGCGGCGGTCGAAAGCACGTCGAGGGCTTCCAGTGAGCCCACTTCGACCATCATCTTGAAAGCCTGACCCAGCAGGAAGTCGCCGACCAGGACGCTGGCCTGGTTGCCCCAGATCATCCGCGCCGTGGAACGGCCGCGTCTAAGATCGCTCTCGTCGACCACGTCGTCGTGCAGCAGCGTCGCCGTGTGCATGAACTCGACGGAGGTCGCGAGCTTGACGTGGGCTTCGCCCCGGTAGCCGAACATCGTTGCCGAAGCCAGTGTCAGCATCGGTCTCAGCCGCTTGCCGCCTGATGAGATCAGGTGGTTCGCCACCTCTGGAATCATGGCGACGTCGGAACCCGCCTTGGACAGGATCAGCTGGTTGACGCGTTCCATGTCGGCCTTGGTGTTTTCCACCAGCGGCTTGACCGATGCGTCTCTTTGTTTTCCTTCGTCCAGTGATATGACTACGCCCACGGGTAGGGACTCCTGTTTGATCTTTTCCGTGCACATTATGCAGGGCATCCCCCTACGGCAAGCTGCGATTTGACGCGGGTCAGGCTTGCTAACCGATACATTTGCATGAAACTGGGAAGACACAGGGAGAACGCATGCACGACCTCATACGCACAAACGACCCGGTCCTTATTTCCTTCGTTGAAAGCCTGATGCGCGATGCCGGAATCGGCTGCATGGTGGCCGACAACGGGATGAGCATTCTTGAAGGCTCGGTGGGGGTTATCCCGCGCCGCATCCTGGTCGATCCCGCCATGGCCGCCCAGGCCCGACGGATCGTCATAGATGCCGGACTGGAGGAAGAACTCAGGCCCTGGACCGACCGTGACACAAGCGCCTGACAGCAAGACCGCAGACGCTAGACCTGCCACCACGATCGACGCCTTCCACAATGGCGGGTTTTTCCTGGTCCAGCCCGCCGATAGCGGTCATCGTGCCGGTATGGACGCGATGCTGTTGGCTGCAACGGTGCCCGAGGGCGCCGGCGGCGTGCTGGCTGATCTCGGTGCAGGCGCGGGTGCTGCCGGGCTTGCCGCCCTCAACCGGTTGCCGGATCTCAGCGCTGTGCTCATCGAGCGATCGACAGCAATGGCCGACTGCGCGCGACGCTCCCTGGCTCTGCGCGAGAACGCTCATCTTGCCTCTCGCACGCGCATCCTCGAGGCTGATGTGACCCTGACCGGGAACCGTCGCCGTGACGCGGGACTGGCCGACTATGCCTATGATTACGTCATTCTCAATCCGCCCTTCAACGCTGGAAACGACCGCCGGACGCCCGATCCGTTGAAAGCCGAAGCCCATGCGATGGAAACGGACGATATGTTCGAGCGCTGGCTTCGCACCGCTGCCGCCATCCTCAAGCCGGGCGGCCAGGTGTCGGTCATCGCCCGGCCGGAATCGCTGGCGGAGATCTTTGCCGCTCTGGGAAAGCGCTTCGGCGGCATTGAAATCACCCCGGTCATCCCGCGCGCCGGCAGCGACGCGATCCGGGTCCTCGTCACGGCAATCAAGGGCAGCCAGGCACGCATGGGCCTGCGCGACGGGCTCTTCATACATGAAGGGCAGGGCCGTGAGTTTTCTGCCCGGATGAGCGATCTGGCCAATGGTCGCAGTGCCTTGCCGCGGCGCACGAAAAACCGGTCACCAAAATAGCGCAGGCGTCTTCGCCACCATTGCACTGGGTGAGAAAAGACATACATGGCGTGGTGCATGGAAATGCCGGCATGGATTGCCGCCGACAACAGGATTGGCCCGACATGGTTTCTTTGAATTCTTTCTATCCCGCCCGTTTTCGCAAGGATATCACCACAATCCCGGTCGTCAGGTTGCATGGAACCATCGCGGCCGGGGGCAACCAGTTTCGGCAGAACCTCAACATCGCCACCGTAGCGCCCTTGCTGGCGCGGGCCTTTTCCGACAAGAAGGCGCCGGCTGTTGCCATCATGGTCAATTCGCCCGGCGGATCGCCGGTCCAGTCCCGGCTGATCTACAAGCGCATCCGCGATCTGGCGGCCGAGAAGAACAAGAAGGTTTTCATTGTCGTCGAGGACGTCGCAGCGTCTGGCGGCTACATGATCGCCTGTGCCGGGGACGAGATCATTGCCGACCCATCCTCCGTGGTCGGTTCCATCGGCGTCATCTCGGCAGGCTTCGGTTTCACCGGCCTTATCGACAAGATCGGCGTCGAGCGCCGTGTCTACACTGCCGGTGAAAACAAGTCGGTGCTTGATCCGTTCCAGCCGGAAAATCCCGAAGATGTTTCGCGGCTGAAGGACCTGCAGCTCGAGGTTCATCAGGTCTTCATTGATCTGGTCAAGGAGAGCCGCGGCGCCAGGCTCAAGGAAGATGCCGACCTGTTTACCGGCCGATTCTGGACCGGCATTCGCGGCAAGGAACTGGGCCTGGTCGATGAGCTGGGCGACCTTCGGTCCGCACTGCGGGCGCGCTATGGCGACAAGGTCAAGATGCGACTGATCAGCGCTCAGCGCGGGTTGTTTGGCCGCCGGGTGCCGGGCGTGAGCACGTCGATTGCCGCCGGGACGCTTGCAGGGATCGGTGAAGCAGGGTTGAATGCGCTGGAAGACCGGGCGCTCTGGTCCCGCTACGGCCTCTGAATTCGGACGGATGAATCTGCGGGTTGCCGAGGCAGCCTCGAAAAGTTTGAGGGCAGGTGGGCGCGCAGACCGCCATCATCTGCAGATGGGAACCCGGGTCTCGGGGTGAGGAAAGGACCGCTATGATGCCGCAATTGCTTTTGCTCGCCGCAGTCGGTGCTGTTGCCTGGCTTGGCTACAGGCGCTTCATCGCTGAGGCCGAACGCGTCAGCTCCAGGGTCCGGGATGCGGAGAAGGAAAGCCGCACCGGGGCGCAGGGGACGCTGATCGAGGACCCCGAAACCGGCGAATACCGGCTCAGAAAACCCGACGAGTAATTCATTCGTTGAGGAAATCCAGTCTTGGATCAGTCCTCCCTGGCGTTATCTCGGTAATCTCCGCCGTCACCACATTGTGGGCGACAAAGGGGTCTTCAGTCACGTGCTTCTCGAGCTCGGCGCGTGCGATGTTGTAAGCCAGCACAGCGCCGCCCTGTTTTGGCTCGATGCTGCCGGTTAGCAGGAACACACCCTCCTCAAAGCCTTTGGCAATCCAGGCGTTGTGCGCCTGCATATACTCGGCGGCTGCTGACTTGTTGTCGGAAAAGCGAAGCATGATGAGAAACACCGGAATCTCCTGTTCTTGGCCCACGGTTCATGTCGGGCGCTTTGGTGAGAGCTGGTTGTCCAGCCATTGATACATCGCCTCAACCTCGCGGCGGACGAACTCCGCGTCCTGAAAAGTGTTGGCAAGGGAGGCGACACCCTGGCTGCGCATGAGCAGATGCATGGCAAGATCGGGGGCCTGGCCGCCGCATCCGAGTTCGACGAATTGTCGTTCCAGCCACTCCGCGAACAGGGTAAACAACCCGGCGGCTTCAGATTTCAGGGTATGGTCGAGCTTGGCGAGTTCGGTGCAAAGCGTACCGACAGGACAGCCGAAGGCCATGATATTGGTCTGGTTGGTTATGAGGATGTTGATGAAGCGCTTTACCCGGTTCGCGGGATTGTCTTCCTCTTGCTCCCAATGGCGCAACATCGCCTTGCGCTCATCAAGCCTGTGTTCGATCACCGCGGCCAGAACCGCGTCCTTTGTCTTGAAGTGGTAATAGAAGTTGCCCCGCGAGATCTCGACCACCCGGGCGATGTCGGCAAAGGACGCTGTGTCAAACCCTTGTTCGTAAAAGAGCTTGTCAGCTGCGACCACTATCTTCCGGCGGGTTTCATCGGCTTTCACAGCACACATTCCATATTAGGGCAAGCGTCCTAAATTGCTAGGACGATCGCCCTAATCTGTCAAGCCATTTGCTGTAGACTTGACCGGTCATTCCCTTCATGGCACCTGTCGCCGCACATTCAGGGCCGCTCAAGAGGCGGCACGCGAACCCATGATGCGCCATCCGGATCTCAAGCCATGACCGAAGCCCTTCCAGACCACATGCAGCCGACCCGCTCGTTTCAGGCGCTCATTCTCGCGCTGCACCGCTACTGGGCCGATTATGGTTGCGTCGTGCTTCAGCCCTACGACATGGAAGTCGGTGCAGGCACCTTCCATCCGGCGACCACCCTGCGTGCGCTTGGACCACGGCCATGGAACGCGGCCTACGTCCAGCCTTCGCGCCGTCCCAAGGATGGCCGCTACGGTGAAAACCCCAACCGGCTGCAGCACTATTACCAGTACCAGGTGATCCTCAAACCCAATCCCTCCAACCTGCAGGAGCTCTATCTCGGTTCGCTCAAGGCAATCGGCGTCGACCCGCTGCTGCATGACATCCGCTTTGTCGAAGATGACTGGGAAAGCCCGACGCTCGGCGCTTGGGGTCTGGGCTGGGAATGCTGGTGCGACGGCATGGAAGTCAGCCAGTTCACCTATTTCCAGCAGGTCTGCGGCATCGAATGCGCGCCAGTGGCCGGCGAACTGACCTACGGCCTCGAACGCCTGGCAATGTATGTCCAGGGCGTCGACAATGTCTACGATCTCAATTTTAATGGCCGCGAAGGTGCCGAGAAAGTGACCTATGGCGATGTCTTCCTGCAGTCCGAGCAGGAGTTTTCGCGCTACAATTTCGAGATCGCCGACACCGCAATGCTGCTCAAGCATTTCGAGGACGCCGAGAGGGAGTGCGAAGCCATCCTCAAGTCCGGTGCGCCTTCAGAGCCCGGTGGTCTGCACAAATGTGTGCTGCCGGCCTATGACCAGTGCATCAAGGCAAGCCATGTCTTTAACCTGCTGGATGCCCGCGGCGTCATCTCTGTGACAGAGCGTCAGGGCTATATCCTGCGCGTGCGCAACCTGTCGCGTCAGTGCGGTGAAGCCTTCCTGCTGACTGAGGCGGGTGGCCACGGTTTCCTGCAGGCCGCCGAGTAACCGGAACAGACCCGCATCCGGCAAACGGTTTGCTCGATCCGGCCTCAGCTGAGCCCGGGTTGTGGGATCAACTGGCGAGGGCGGACGCGCTCCTGGCTTTCTGTTCCACCGTTGCGCCTCCCTTGTGATGCAACCGCTTGTCCTCGTACATTGCGAGATCTGCAGCGAACTTCGATTTCAGCGCAACTTCAGCGTTTATGAAGTCGGGATCCAGCGACAGGCTTCCAGGGTAAAACGCCGGCCTTGGCTTTTCGTCGCCGGTCTATTGCGTGGATTTTTCCAGTCAGTGTGCGTAAGGTCGTCGCGCAGCCAGGTCGGGCCTGTGCACTTATGTTCAGATTGTTGGAAAGCCGGGAGTGGGCGCATGGGGACTTGGATCATCTTGGCGGTGCTGGCGGGGATCGTGCTATACGCGATCTCGCTCTACAACACGCTGGTCAAGAACCGGCAGATGGCGGGCGAAGGCTGGAGTGGGATCGATGTCCAGCTCAAACGCCGCGCTGACCTGATCCCCAACCTGCTTGAGTCGGTCAAGGGTTACATGACCCATGAAAGGGAGCTGCTCGAGGAGGTCACGCGCCTGCGCAGCCAGGCCGTTGCCGGCAGCAGCGGTTCGCCGGAGCAGCGGGCCTCGCTCGAAGGCGCGCTCAGCGGCGCGCTGGGACGGCTGATGGCCGTGGCCGAAAACTATCCCGACCTCAAGGCCAACGAGAATTTCAAGGAATTCCAGCAGGCGTTGGAGGAAACCGAAAACGAGATTTCCATGTCGCGCCGCTATTACAACGGCGCGGTCCGCAATCTCAACGTTTCCGTCGAGAGCTTCCCGTCGGTACTGATTGCCAACCAGTTCGGCTTCGTCAAGGCGGAGTATTTCGAGATCGAGGACGAGGCCGACCGCGCCGCCCCCAAGGTCAAGTTCTGACCGTGCCGCAAGGCCGACCACATCGAGAATGACACATGCAGACTGAAAAACTTACCATCGTGCCGCCGCGCCGGAGCCTTTCGGGCGTCGTCAATCCTCCGGGATCGAAGTCGATCACCAACCGCGCCCTGTTGCTTGCGGGCCTGGCCAATGGCACAAGCCGGTTGACCGGCGCGCTCAAGAGCGATGACACGCGCTACATGGCCGATGCCCTGCGTGCCATGGGCGTGAGCATCGAAGAGCCCGATGCGACGTCCCTCGTGGTCACCGGCAGCGGCACACTCAATCCGCCCTCAGCGCCGCTGTTCCTTGGCAATGCCGGCACCGCGACCCGTTTCCTGACAGCGGCCGTGGCCCTCGGCAAAGGCGAATTCATCGTCGATGGGGATGAACATATGCGCAAGCGGCCGATCACGCCGCTCGTCGATGCACTCAGGTCATTGGGCGTCGACATCGAGGCGCCGTCAGGCTGTCCCCCGGTCAGCATCCGGGGCAAGGGCGGGTTTTCCTCCCATCACGTCGTCATCGACGCCGGCTTGTCGAGCCAGTATGTCTCCGCCGTTCTAATGGCGGCCCCCTGCGCGGGGAAACCATTTACCGTCGAGCTCGCCGGGGATGACATCGGCGCACGCGGCTATATCGATCTGACACTTGCTGCCATGCGGGCATTTGGAGCCAATGTCGAACAGGTCACACCCTCCATCTGGCGGATCGAGCCGACAGGCTACCGGGCAACCGATTTCCACATCGAGCCGGACGCCTCGGCGGCGACCTATCTCTGGGGCGCCGAGGCGCTCACTGCCGGCCGCATCGATATCGGCACCAGGGCCCAGGATTTCACCCAGCCCGACGCCAGGGCCTACGAGGTGATCTCGGCCTTTCCCGACATGCCGGCAGTCATTGATGGCTCGCAGATGCAGGACGCCATCCCCACGATTGCGGTGCTTGCGGCCTACAACAATCAGACGGTGCGCTTCACCGGCATCGCCAATCTGCGCGTCAAGGAATGCGACCGGGTGCGCGCACTGTCGCTCGGCCTCAACGCCATCCGCGACGGCCTTGCACGCGAGGAGGGCGATGATCTCATCGTCAATGCCGACCCCGCACTTGCCGGCCAGACCTGCGTTGCCGAAATCGACACCTTCGCGGATCACCGCATCGCCATGTGCTTCGCGCTCGCCGGGCTGAAGACCGCCGGCATCACCATTTTGGACCCGAAATGCGTCGGTAAGACCTATCCCGGCTACTGGGATGCGCTGGCATCGCTGGGTGTGAGCTATCAGCAGGAGATTCCCAGATGACACGGTTCCTTTCCCTCGCCTTTGCACTGCTTGTCTCGCTCGGGCTGACAGGTGGCGGCGCCCTAGCGAGGGAAGAGATCCGCAATTTCAGGGCCGATATCGAGGTCCGCACTGATGCGTCGATCGAAGTCACCGAAACCATTACCGTCAACGCCGAGGGTCACAATATCCGCCGAGGCATCTACCGCGACATTCCCTTGCGCACGCTTGATGACCGGGGCCTTTGGTCGGAAAATGGTTTCGATCTCGTCGAGGTTCTCCACAACGGTGAACCGTCGCCTTATCACACTGAATGGCAGGGCCGGTTCTTCCGGATCCTGATTGGGGATGCAGACGTCTTCATTCCGCGCGGGGAACACACCTACACGATCCGCTATGTGACCACCCGGCAGTTGCGCTTCTTCGAAGGGTACGACGAACTCTACTGGAATGTGACCGGCAGTTTCTGGAGCTTTCCGATCCTTGCCGCCGAGGCGAATGTGCGATTGCCCGAA
Source organism: Parahoeflea halophila (assembly GCF_900220985.1). Classification (GTDB taxonomy): domain Bacteria; phylum Pseudomonadota; class Alphaproteobacteria; order Rhizobiales; family Rhizobiaceae; genus Hoeflea; species Hoeflea halophila. Next base: position 506,738 of record NZ_OCPC01000003.1, on the reverse strand, counting down.
GGCGCCCAAGCCGAGCAGCTCGCGGCTTACACAGGTGGGTTTGGATCAACCGGTTCGGATTACCGCGCCAGTGGCGAAGGAACCTCCACACCGCAGTTCATCCTGACCCGGCCGCTTGAGGCTTTCGCCGGGATGACGATCGCCGTCGGCTTCACCAAAGGCGTGGTCACGCCCGATGCCGGCGGTGCGATGGCGACGCTTGGCAGCAATGCCGGAATCTTTCTGGTGATCCTTGGTTGGCTGGCCGTACCCGTGTATTTTCTCTATGCGTGGAACAAGGTTGGCCGCGATCCTCCCTCACCGCCGGTTATCCCCTTGTTCCACCCACCGGAAAACCTTTCGCCCGCGGCATTGTCCTATGCACATTTCAACGGGTTTCGGTCCGGCGCTGGCGGTTCGGATGTTGCATTCATTGCGGCCCTGCTGTCGTTGGGGGTGAAGCGAATGCTGACCATCCACGAAGATCAGGATGGGGATATCACGCTCATGCGCGGCCCTGCCGCCGACAAGTACAAGGATTTGCCGGGCGGCGAAGCAGCTCTGTTCCGTGGTACGATTGACAACAGCGATCAATTTCCAATGACGTCCGCAAATGGCCAGCGTTTGCTTTCAGCCAGAAACGCGTTGCATGCCGCAGTCTCGGGCGAATATGCGGGGCGATACTACAGCTCCAACACCGGCTGGCTGATCTTGGGTGTGCTGATCGCAGCGATTACACTTATCGTCGGAGCGGCACTCCAAAATCCGCCGGAAGCTGCAGTGATCTATCTGCTGCCGGCGTTCCTGACCTCGTTGCTTGGCGGCGGCGTGATCGTTGCCAGTCGCATATTGCGCAGTGGCCCCGGTGCGGGGAGAGCCAGACGTCTGCTTGCTGGGATGCTTGTCGTGCTCGGGGGCGGGCTCTTCCTGAGCAGCATTGTCACCCTCCTCTCGTCCGGAGAAATGCCTGTCTATCAGTTTGCAGGCCTGCTATTGGTCATCGGTATTGCGGTCATATTCTCCATGGTTCTTCTTCTCGGCGCACCCACCGAATCTGGCGCCAAGGTGCTTGCCGACATCAAGGGCTTCAAGCTTTATCTCGAAACAGCCGAAACCAACCGGCTCAACATGCGCGATGCGCCAAAGATGTCGGAGGAACTGTTCGAGCGTTATCTGCCCTATGCGGCGGGCCTTGGCGTGGAAGAACCATGGTCTGAAGCCTGGGCGGCACAACTGGCGCGCATAGCCCCGGATAGGAAGGACGACTACCGGCCGCAATGGTATCACGGCGGATCCTGGTCGCCCGGCGATATCGGGGCTGCGGCTGCATCCTCGGTCGCGGCGGTCTCTGCAGCGATGGCGGCCTCGATGCCGCAACCCAAGAGCTCTTCGGGCTCCTCCGGCGGAGGCTCCTCCGGTGGCGGCGGCGGTGGTGGTGGCGGCGGCGGCTGGTAGGCGTATCAGGCGGCGCTACGCCGTGAACGGACGCCCGATTGACCGGGTCTTCGCTGGTTGAAGACAGCCGCTTCGATGCCGCCCCTACGCTCATTTGGGAATCCGGATCATCTTTTCGTTCTGACAATGCTGTGAAGCCACCTGTCCGATCCAAGACGGTTGCGGCGCGTAGACGGTGTTGTCGTCAGCAAAGCTGCCAACGAAACAACCCACCAGACCTTGGAGAACCGCTATGAGAAAGTCCCTTCTTGCCGCCGCTATGGTGCTCACCCTTTCCGCGCCGGCAGCCAACGCCGCCAACATCGTTGAGACCGCAAAGGAAGCAGGCGTGTTTGGAACTCTGCTGGCTGCCGCGAAGGCCGCTGGTCTCGCAGATGCACTGGCCACAGGCGAAAACCTGTCCGTCTTTGCACCTACCGACGACGCATTTGCCAAACTTCCTGCCGGTACCGTCGAAGATCTGCTCAAGCCCGAAAACAAGGACAAGCTGGCCGCGATCTTGAGCTACCATGTGCTGCCGCGTGAACTCGTGTCCAACCAGCTTCCTGCCGGGCCGATTCATGTTCGCACCATCAAGTCCGGTGGCGACCGCACGCTGGCTGTCGCCAAGTCCGGCGCGGTTGTGACCGTCGACGATGCCACTGTGGTTCAGGCCGACATCAAGGCCGACAACGGCGTCATTCACGTCATTGACACGGTCATGCTGCCGTCAAGCTGATCAGCGGCACCGGCCACGCATATGTGGCAATCGATGGATGACATTTCGGGCGGGGCTTGCTAAGTCCCGCCCGAAATCTGTTTTCTGGAAAGTGCCATGCCCGATCTTCTGATTGAACTTCGCTCTGAAGAGATACCCGCACGCCCGCTCGCCCGCAGCGGCGGAGCCGCGAGGACGGGCAAGCATGGAAACAGCGTGCGCAGCACCATGGTGGAGCAATACTGATGCCCGATCTTCTGATTGAACTTCGCTCCGAAGAGATACCCGCACGCATGCAGCGCAAGGCTGCCGGCGATCTGCGCAAGTCCATCACCGATGCGCTGGTCGATGCCGGGCTCACCTATGAGGCAGCACGCGAATACTGGACTCCGCGCCGGCTCACGCTTGATATCCGCGGCCTGACTCCGAAATCGGCCGATGTGCATGAGGAGATCAAGGGCCCGTCGACCAAAGCGCCGGAACAGGCTCTGGCCGGCTTCATGCGCAAGGCCGGGCTCAACGACATTTCCGAAGCCCATGTGCACACCGATCCGAAGAAGGGCGATTTCTACGTCGCTCATATCTCCAAACCCGGCCGCGATGCGGAAGCAATCATTGCCGAGGTGATGCCCGGCATCATTCGCGGCTTCTCCTGGCCCAAGTCGATGCGCTGGGGCGAGGCCTCGTCCAAGCCCGGTTCGCTCAGATGGGTGCGTCCGCTGCAGTCGATCATCTGCACTTTCGGTCCGGAAACCGAAGAGCCGACAGTCATTGCTTTTGAGATCGACGGGCTTGTGTCCGGCAATACCACGTCCGGCCACCGTTTCCACGCGCCAGACAGCTTCACCGTGCGCCGCTTTGATGATTATTCCGAAAAGCTCGAGCGCGCGCACGTGGTTCTCGACGCCGAGCGCCGCAAGGAGATCATCGCCTCGGACGCCCGCAATCTGGCTTTCGCGTCAGGCCTCGAGCTGGTCGAGGACGAAGGCCTGCTCGACGAGGTCTCCGGCCTGGTCGAATGGCCCGTGGTGCTGATGGGCGAGTTCGAGGAGGATTTTCTCGAGATCCCCGACGACATCATCCGGCTCACCATCAAGACCAACCAGAAATGCTTCGTGCTGAGAAAGCCCGGTCGTGGCTTGTCGAACAAGTTCGTCCTGGTCTCCAACATCGAGGCCAGCGACGGCGGCAAGGATATCGCGCTTGGCAACGCCAAGGTGGTGCGAGCGCGCCTGTCCGATGCGCTCTATTTCTGGAACACCGACCAGGCCGATCTGCCCGACCGCGACAAGCTGACAGCGTCGGCTGAAAAGCTCGGGCTTGATCTGGCCAAGCCGCTCGACCAGCGCATGGCCAAGCTCGATCAGCTGGGCGTCACCTTCCATGCCAAGCTGGGCACCCAGGGCGAACGCGTGGAGCGCATCGCCAGGCTGGCTGCGGAACTTGCGCCTGTCGTCGGCTCCGATCCGGAACTCGCCACCCGTGCCGCCATGCTCGCCAAGGCCGACCTGACCACCGAGGTTGTCGGCGAATTTCCCGAACTGCAGGGCGTCATGGGGCGCATCTATGCCGGCCTTCAGGGCGAGAACGAGAGCGTCGCGCTGGCCGCCGAGGAGCATTACAAGCCGCAGGGTCCGTCCGATAAGGTGCCGACCGACCCGGTCTCGATTTCGGTCGCTCTGGCCGACAAGCTCGACACGCTCGTGGGCTTCTGGGCCATCGACGAAAAGCCCACAGGCTCGAAGGATCCCTATGCGCTCCGCCGTGCTGCGCTGGGCGTGATCCGGATTCTGGTCGAAAATGCCGTCGAGCTGGATCTCTTGTCGCAAATTGCCAAGAGCCTGGAATCTCTTGTCAGCCAGAAGCGGGTGGAAGCTGCGCCTGAAGGTCTGGCTACCGACCTCCTCTTCTTCTTCCACGACCGCCTGAAAGTCTATCTGCGCGATCAGGGCGCCCGCCACGATCTTATCGACGCGGTGATCACGGCCGAGTCCGATGATCTTCTGGATATCACCCGCCGTGTCGAAGCTCTCGGTGCATTCCTCGACACCGAGGACGGCAAGAACTTGCTGGCCGGAACCAAGCGTGCCGCCAACATTCTTGCAGCTGAAGAGAAGAAGGGGACGGCGGTTGCCGAATCGGTAAACCCGTCCCTGTTCGAGCTTGATGAAGAGAAGAAGCTCTTCGCGGCGGTGAATCAGTCTGTCAGTCAGGCAACTCAAGCCATTGAAAGCGAAGATTATTCCGCCGCCATGAGCGCACTTGCGACGTTGCGTGAACCTGTTGATTCATTTTTTGAGGCGGTGCTGGTTAATGCCGAAAACGACTCGGTTCGTGCCAACCGGCTGGCGTTGCTCGCGATGATCCGTCAGGCCACCGGCGCTGTCGCCGATTTTTCCCGCATCGCGGGCTGAGGTGATTTAGAGGTATCTTGAATGCCCGAAGCCGGCAACCCCTGGAGGCGGGCGCCGGCTGGGTGCCTTCGCGTGACCCGGAACGAGGGCTTGCGGGGCAGGGACGGGTGATCGAATTCCCGTCCTGATGAATAATGTCAGTTGAGCCGGAGCTCGAATTTCGACGGATCGAATTCCGCTTTTGCGTCGTCGCCCAGGGCAGAGGTCATGGTCTCCTGGTCAACGCCCGGGGCGCTGTTGGCCGTCACCGGCTCGAACAGTTTCGGTCCGCTTCCGGGTTCGGCGATCACTGGCGTGTCAGCGGTTTTTGCAACCGGCTCCTTCGCTTCGGCGCTCTGGTTGGCTTCCGGCTTCGCATAGCCCAGCGCGATGAGATCCGCCTCGCTTGCCTTGCGGACCATCGTCACCGGCGAACCGCCAAGCAGGTTCTCGGTCCGGTAGATCATCATCTGGCCGTCGACTTCGTGCACCTCGACGATCTGCTCGCCCGGCTCCAGCCGTATCTCGGCTTCGGCGGCGGCTTTCTCTGCGGCCGCGCGTGCACAGGCCGGGCAGCCGATTTCGACGATGCTGGTGCGTGCATTTGCGCTCGGGGTGTAGGGCTGGATCGACGAGGCGCCGGCCTGACCTGCGCCAAGGCACAACGCAGCGGCAAGGATAAGTCTTTGCATCGTATCTACTCCCCTCTCGGAGCGGAGCACATTCCATTCGAATGCACCCGGGCCGCTCCAGCACTTGCAACAACCGGATTTCCGGTTCTGGTGAGTGCACTCTAGCAAGGGGCCGTTACGATCCGGTTTTTGGAAGCGGTAAACAGGGCGTTAATTTTCGGCTTCGCGCTCGACTGCCCGCCAGCCGATGTCACGGCGGCAAAACCCGCCCGGCCAGTCGATGGTGTCAACCGCCTGATAGGCTTTCGCCTGGGCATCGGTCACGCTCACGCCTTGCGCCGTGACGTTGAGCACCCGCCCGCCATTGGCCACCAGCTGATCGCCCTCAAGCTTCGTGCCGGCATGAAACACCTTGGCGCCACTGGCTTCTGCCGCGGCCAGACCGGCAATCGGCGTGCCTTTCTTCGGCGTGCCGGGATAGCCTTCCGCGGCCATCACAACGGTCAGCGCCGCATCATCCTTCCAGCGCGCCGAAACATGTGCCAGCTCGCCTTCCGCCGCTGCCTTGAGCAGCACCAGGATATCGTCCTTCAGCCGCATCATCAGCACCTGGCATTCGGGATCGCCGAAGCGGACATTGTATTCGATCAGCTTCGGCCCGCTCTCGTCGATCATCAGGCCGGCATAGAGCACACCGGTGAACGGAGCGCCGAGCGCCGCCATGCCACGCATGGTTGGCTCGATGATCTCGCGCATGGTCTGCTCGACCAGGTCCGGCGTCATCACCGGGGCAGGCGAATAGGCACCCATGCCGCCGGTGTTGGGGCCGGTGTCGCCGTCGCCAACCCGCTTGTGGTCCTGCGCCGTACCGAAGGGCAGGGCGGTCTTGCCGTCGCACAGGCAGAAGAAGCTGGCTTCTTCGCCATGCAGGAATTCCTCGACCACCACTTCAGCGCCAGCCGCGCCAAAGGCACCTTCGAAGCAATCCTCGATGGCTGCCAGCGCTTCCTCCATGGTCATAGCCACGGTGACACCCTTGCCGGCGGCAAGCCCGTCGGCCTTGATCACGATTGGCGCGCCCTGCGCCCGGGCATAGGCCTTGGCCTTGGGCGCATTGTTGAATCGCTGATAGGCGCCGGTCGGAATGTTTTCGCGCGCGCACAGATCCTTGGTAAAGCCTTTTGATCCCTCAAGCTGTGCCGCTGCCGCCGACGGGCCGAAGACGGCGATCCCGTCAGCCTTCAGTGCGTCGGCCAGCCCCGCCACCAGAGGCGCTTCCGGGCCGACCACCACCAGGTCGATAGCCTGGTTCCTGCAGAATCTGGTGACCGCCTCATTGTCGCTGACATCGAGTGCGCTGAGCGTCGCATGCTCGGCGATCCCCGGATTGCCCGGCGCGGCATGGAGCGTGCCGAGCATCGGCGACTGGGCAATCTTCCAGGCCAGCGCATGTTCGCGTCCGCCAGACCCGATCAACAGCACATTCAACATCGGAAATCTCCATCGGTTGGCCTTGTCCCGGCAGCGCGGGGTCGAGTTTGCATCGGGTTAGGAAATCGCGTGCGGATGGTCAAGTGAACTTGCCGCGCGCATTCTGCTTCATTGCGTTTTGCCAGCAATTCGAGACGCTTGCTTCAGGCTTTCGCAACGGTTCCATTGTTAAACATGCGAATATGCGGGCGGCAGGCCCCGCCTTGCCACGACTAGCAAACGGAGTGAGCTCGATGTTGCAAATGTTGTACGTCAGCGGTGCATCCTCCCAGATGAGCGATACCGACATTGAGGACATTCTGACAGCTTCCCGGCGCAACAATCTGCGTAACTGCGTCACCGGCATGCTGCTGTGGGCTGATGGCGTGTTCATACAGGTTCTTGAAGGTGAACCCGATACGGTTCGCAGCCTCTACCGCCGCATTCAGGCTGACGACCGGCATCGCAACCTGATGCTTGTGCTCGAGCAGGCTGCCGGGAAGCGTTTGTTCAGCCGATGGAGCATGGGTTTCAAGCAGCTTGATGCAAACAGGGCAGCTGATCGCAAGCTGTTCCAGATATCGCGCCACACTCTGGCCGAACGGATTACAAACGATGACAGCGGGATGTTGCTGGACACGGTTGTCGCATTCAGCCGCGATTTTATTGCCGATACCCAGAGGCCAGTGAGAGCGATAAGCGCATAATCGCCATTTGCTCCAGGCCTGGCTTCGCTCGTCTTGACCTGCCACCGCGGCGGTGGCAACACTCGCGGTCATGCGCAAGAGGTCACACACCACAGACGAGATGAACGCCCGCGTTGCCGATGCACCCTCGGGCAATTGGGTTTACCGCGTCCTGCCCCGCGCGATCTGGCCGCACGCTCAACTGGCGCGCTGGGATCGGCCGATCGGCTGGCAGTTGCTGATGTGGCCATGCTTCTGGTCTTCGGCGCTCGCCGCCAATGTCGCAAATTCGCCCACCAATATCAGCACGGTCTGGTCGCCGGGCCTGATGCTCTGGCATCTGTTCTTGTTCATGGCCGGAGCCATCGCCATGCGCGGTGCCGGCTGCACCTGGAATGATCTCGTCGATCAAAAGATCGACGCAAAGGTGGCGCGTACCCGCTCGCGGCCCTTGCCTTCGGGACGGATTTCGCGCTTTGCAGCAACGGCGTTCCTCGTCGTGCAGGCGCTGGTCGGACTGCTGGTTCTGATCCAGTTCAACAGCTTCGCGATCCTGCTGGGAATAGCCTCGCTCGGCGTGGTGGCGATCTACCCGTTCGCCAAGCGCTTTACCGACTGGCCGCAATTCTTCCTCGGGCTTGCGTTTTCCTGGGGCGCGCTGATGGGATGGGCAGCGGTGTTTGGTGAACTGGCCTGGCCCCCGGTTCTGCTTTATGCTGGCGCCATTGCCTGGACCATCGGCTACGACACCATCTATGCCCACCAGGACAAGGAGGACGATGCGCTTGTCGGCGTTCGTTCCACCGCGCGTCTGTTTGCCGAGAACACCAAGATCTGGCTTGTCCTGTTTTACGGCTTGTTTGCGGCCATGGCGCTTTCAGCGTTCTGGCTCAGCGGTGTGTCCTGGCCCGCCTACGCCGGGCTTGCGATTGCGGTCGCCATGCTTGGCTGGCAGATCAAGGTGATCGACATCGATGATGCAGATCAGTGCCTGTCCTTGTTCAAGGCCAACAGCCATGTCGGTCTGATCGTGTTTCTGGGCCTCGTCGCAGCCCTCCTCATATGAAAAAGAGCCCGGTCGCCTGTGTGGGGCAGGCGACCGGGCCGATAGGCTGCGTCTAGTCAATCGGACGACGCTCTACAGCGCTGCGCATCCAGTCGGATACGCAAAGGTCGCTGTAACACTTTGAAATGATGCATGTACGTTATCGTTCAAATGAATCCATTTGAACGCGACATGCATTAGCGCCGTGCGATGATCTCGCGGCCTTCGATTTTCATGCGGATGCCAATTTTGCCGGTTGAACGGCGAACCAGGAAGCGCGGCCGCCGGTCGGCGATCTGGCTGTGGCGGCGGCGACGCGTCGGTGCGCCAGTTGCGGGCTGTGCCGACCCGTCGTCAAGCGGGCGGGCGACGCCATCGGCTTCAACCATCATCATCGGCAGTTGATACAGCTCCGCCCAGGCGCGCCAGTCGGCGGCAATGTCATCGAGATTGTGGGCCACCAGAAGCGGTACGCACATGGCGGCATCACTGTGATGCAGCTCAAGCGTCACCGTGACTGTGCCGTCACCATGGTCAATTGCCCGTGCTGCGACACCCTCGAAGGCGCGTGCCGGCAGCGCGATGGACAGCGGAAGCCCCGATTTCGAAAGCATCTTCTTGAGCACGGCACCGCGCCCGTCGAGCGTGACGGAGATCTCATCCTGCTCCTCGCCCACCGAATAGGAAACGCGCTGCGGGAAGCTTCCTGGGTCGAGCCGTAGTTCGAAACCGGCCCATTCGGGCTTCAATACCGGGTTGGTCATGTTAATCGCCTCTGTAACTCTTGAGAGCCGGTTATCCGGTCTTCTCATCCGGGGCTTTTCGCCCTCTCACAGCAAGCAAAATGGCCCACAGCCGTTCCAGTCGGCTTAAGGTTTTGGGTTAAGAAAACCTATGTATCGGAAATGGTTAGCGAAAGACGACCGTCCCATTTGCAATTCGGAAAGGTTACCGGGAGGCTATCACCTTGCCCGGATTCATGATCCCCCTGGGATCGAATGCATCCTTGATGCGCTGCATCATCGCCATTTCCACAGGCGTACGGATGGCGGCCAGTTCATCCCGCTTGAGCTGTCCGATGCCATGTTCGGCTGAGATCGAACCGTTCAATTTCAGGACAATCGCATGAACGATCTCGTTCATTTCCTTCCAGCGGGCAAGAAATGTCTCTTTGTCTGCGCCCTTGGGCTGGGAGATGTTGTAATGGATATTGCCGTCGCCCATGTGCCCGAAGGCGACGATCCGCGCCTCGGGCATGGCCTTGAGCACCGCCTGATCGGCGGTGGCGAGAAATTCCGGCACCAGCGCCACAGGCACCGATACGTCGTGCTTGATCGAGCCGCCCTCAGGTTTCTGAGCCCAGGACATTGATTCCCTCAGCTTCCAGAACGACTGACGCTGGGCTTCGGTCTCGGCAGCTGCCGCGTCGCGGATCAGCCCTTTTTCATCGGCCGCGATGAACAGGCCTTCCAGCATGTCGCGTGCTGCCTCCTGCGACCGGCCCGAGGTGATGTCGATGAGCACATACCACGGATGTGCCACCGACAGCGGATCGCGCACGCCCTCGATATGGCGGGTGGTGAACTCGATGCCGATGCGCGGCATCAGTTCGAACCCGGTCAGTGAAGGTCCACAGAAATCCTGTGCCAGCCGGAACAGTTTCAGCGCCGTTTCCGGGCTGTCGACGCCTGCATAAATGGTTTCGTGGCCGCGTGGGGCAGGAAACAGCTTCAGCACCGCTGCGGTGATGATTCCGAGCGTGCCTTCCGCACCGATGAACAGATCCCGCAGGTCGTAGCCGGTATTGTCTTTCTTCAGCGCTCGCAAGCCATGCCAGATCTCGCCATCGGGAAGGACGGCCTCGATGCCGAGGCAGAGCTGGCGCATGTTGCCATAGGCAAGCACCGCGGTTCCGCCGGCATTGGAGGACAGGTTGCCGCCGATCTGGCAGGAACCTTCCGATCCGAGCGAAAGCGGAAACAACAGATCGGCGTCTGCCGCTGCCTGCTGAGCCCTTTCGAGGACGACCCCGGCTTCGGCAACCATGGTCTGACCGACCGTATCAAGCGAGCGGATCTTGTTGAGCCTGGAGAGTGACAGCACCACTTCGCCTTTGCCCGGACGCGGGGATTGCGCCCCCACAAGTCCTGTATTGCCGCCCTGCGGCACGATTGCCGTATTGGTTTCATGCGCAAGCCGCAGGATGGCTGAGACCTGCTCCGTGTCCGCCGGGCGCAGCACCAGGGGGCTTTCGCCCTTGTAGAGTCCCCGCAACTCGATGAGGTGCGGTGCAATGTCGGCGTCGGCGGTCAGTGCGTTCTGTTCGCCTGTTATGGCTGCAAAGCGTTCGATAAGTGCGGGGTCTGTCAATGGTATCGTCATGCAAAGCATTTAGCTTTGCCCTGTCACCAAGTCGAGCGTCGGGCTGTTGTTTTTGACCGCTCCATCTGCACGTCTTGCCGACACCACGATCATGACTTCCCAAAGGTCTTAGGTCCTCGGAGCTGCCGCCCGTTTCAGTCGGTCATTGATGGCCTCGCCCAAGCCGTGACCGGGGACCGGCGCCACGGCAATGCGGGTTGCGCCTGTCGCATCCGCGCGCTTGAGCATGTCGAAGAGGTTTGCCGCAGCTTCCCGCAGATCGCCTGCTGGCGAGAGATCCAGGACGGCTATCGCGCCTGCTTCACCCTCAAGCTGCTCGCCGCCAAAGCGGATGACCGCCTCGCCGGGACTTGCATTGCGCGCATTCAGCCGCACGCCGGCATTCGGTGCGTAATGGGAAGCCAGCATGCCTGGAGCGATAACGCCATCGCCCAGGGATTGTGGGGTGGTGCGTCCGACCGGTATGCCGGTTGCCGCTTCAATCACTTCCACCGGAATCCCGCCTGGCCTGAGCAGGCGCAATTGCGCTCCGTCGACAGCAAGGATGGTCGACTCCAGACCCACCCGGCAAGGACCGCCATCGACGATCAGATCAATCCTGTCGCCCAGATCGTCCGCGACGTGCTGCGCCGTGGTCGGGCTGACGCGGCCCGAGCGATTGGCACTGGGTGCTGCCAGCGGGCGGCCGAACCCGGCTATGAGTTCGCGTGCAAATCCTTCCGGCATCCGGACAGCCGCGGTGGCAAGGCCGGCGGAGGCCAGGGAATGGATCTTGCTGTCATCCCGGAGCGGCAGGACCAGGGTCAGCGGACCGGGCCAGAATGCTTCCGCCAGCTTCTCGGCCAGCGGCGAGAATGTGACATGGGCGCAGGCCATCTCGATGTCGGCGACGTGAGAAATCAGTGGATTGAACCGCGGCCGGCCCTTGGTCTCGTAGATCGTCGCGATCGCTTCCGGGCTGGTCGCATCCGCTGCCAGCCCGTAGACGGTTTCGGTCGGCAGTGCCACCGGCCCGCCACGCCGCAGGACCTCGAGAGCGGCCTCGCGTGTGCCCGTATCGGATATGGGGAGAATGCGCGTCATAATATGTCCAGGTTTCATAGCACGCTCTATCAGCCCCCACGGAGCCACGCAATCAAGGTGAGTTGTTTCGCCACAAGTCTAGCCAGGCGTGCCTGGCAGCATTGATTTCTCATCCTTCTCGCATATGTGATTATCCGGAAATCACCGTCAATCTGCAGGTCAGAAATTGACGTTTACGTAAAAACCACTTAGCCATGAGCCTGGTTCGGATCCGCGTCGAGACAGAGGCGGACAGCAGGGAGAAGATTACATGTATCGTGCGCCGGTCGACGAAATCGCTCACACACTCAAATCCGTTGCGGGATTGCGCAAGGCTCTGGAAACAGGCCGTTTCGGCGATCTGGGTGAAGATCTGGTGGATGCCATTCTTGGCGAAGCGGGACGCTTCTCCTCCGACGAGATTGCCCCTCTCAACGAAACCGGCGACAAGCATGGCGCCGTGCTCGAGGATGGAGCCGTCACCACGCCGCCGGGCTGGAAAAAACTCTATCAAGACTGGATCGAGGGCGGCTGGAACGGCCTGACCGGGCCCGAGGAGTTCGGAGGACAGGGCCTGCCGATGCTGCTCTCGGTGGCGGCGCTGGAAATGTGGAACTCCGGATCCCTCGCCTTCGGCATCGGTCCGACCCTGACCATGGGCGCGGTCGAAGCGCTGGAAAAACATGCCTCCGATGAGCTCAAGGCCAAGTATCTCGAGAAACTCGTCACCGGCGAATGGATGGGAACCATGAACCTGACAGAGCCGCAGGCGGGCTCCGATCTTAACGCGCTCAAGGCCCGTGCCGAACCGGTCGGTGACGACACCTACCGTATTTTCGGCCAGAAGATCTACATCACCTATGGTGAGCATGATTTCACCGACAACATTATTCACCTCGTACTGGCGCGGCTTCCCGATGCGCCTGCCGGCACCCGCGGGATCTCGCTGTTCTTGGTGCCCAAGTTCTTTGTTGGTGACGATGGATCGATCGGCGAGCGCAATGACGTCTTCTGCTCCGGCCTCGAGCACAAGCTCGGCATCCACGCGTCACCCACCTGCACCATGATCTACGGCGATGGCAAGTTCGGCGATCAGCCCGGCGCCATCGGCTGGCTGATCGGTGAGGAGAACAAGGGCCTGGCCTGCATGTTCACCATGATGAACAACGCTCGGCTGGCCGTCGGCATGCAGGGTGTCGCTATCGCCGAGACCGCCTACCAGAAGGCGCTTGCCTATGCGAAGGAACGCACCCAGGGCCGCGCGCCCGGTCACAAGGGCGAGGGCATGAGCCCGATCATCGAACACCCCGATGTCGCCCGCATGCTGATGACCATGAAGGCGCTGACGCAGGGTGCGCGCGCCATCTGCTATTCCTGTGCCGAAGCGCTCGACATGGCCCGCGTCAGCGAAGGCGAGGAGGCAAAAGCCTGGTCAGAACGGGCCGGTCTGATCACCCCGATCGCCAAGGCCTTTGCCACCGATATCGGTTTCGAGGTTGCCTCACTCGGCGTCCAGGTGCACGGCGGCATGGGCTTCATCGAGGAAACCGGCGCCGCCCGGCTGTTGCGCGATGCCCGCATTGCGCCGATCTATGAGGGCACCAACGGCATTCAGGCGATTGATCTGGTGATGCGCAAGCTGCCCTTGTCCGGCGGCGCCACCGTGTCCGCCCTGATCGCCGACTTCAAGGCCGATGCCGAGGCCGCTCGCGCCTCCAACTCACTGGTCTTCGAAGGTGTTGCCGATCATCTCGACCAGGCCATTGCCGATCTCGAAACCGCCACCGCCTACATGCAATCGGCACTCGGTGACGGCCGCCAGACCGATGCCCTGTCGGGGGCGACGCCTTACCTGCGGTTGTTCGGTGTGACCGCGACCGTCGCCATGCTGGCCCGTGGAGCCCTGGCAGACATGGAAGCGCCGGAAGCGGCCGGGCGGGCAGCGCTGGCACGCTTTGCCGCGGCCAACCTGGCTCCGGAAACCAGGGGGCTTGCTGCAAGCGCAACAGCCGGTGCCGCGTGCCTTGCGGATGCCTCCGCTGCTCTTGCCTGATTGATCGCATCCATCGCCATTTCCGAGGGGACATCCATGACTGACCACATTCTGACCGAGCGTGCCGGCGAGACCGGCGCCATCAACGTCATCCGCTTCAACCGGCCTGACAAGAGAAACGCTATCACCCGCGCCATGTACGCCACCATGGCAAAGGCGCTGATCGAGGGCGAGCGCGATGAAAAGGTGCGCGTTCATGTCATGCTCGGAACGCCGGGCGTCTTCACCTCCGGCAATGACATGCAGGACTTCATGGCGGTTGCCATGGGTGGCGACAATGGCACCGAGGTTTTTGACTTCCTGGGTTGCCTGGCGAGCCTCGAAAAGCCGATCGTCACCGGCGTCGATGGCCTTGCCATCGGTATCGGAACAACCATTCACATGCATTGCGACATGACCTTTGCAACGCCGGATTCACGCTTTCACACCCCGTTTACCGATCTGGCGCTGGTGCCCGAGGCGGGTTCCAGCCTCTTGGCGCCAACGGCCATGGGACATCAGAAGGCCTTCGCGCTGCTGGCCGCGGGCATTCCGTTTTCCGGCGAGGAGGCCGAGCGCGCGGGCCTGATCTACAAGACCGTCAGCGCTGCAGAGCTGGAACCGGCAGTCTTTGCCGCAGCCGAGCATCTGGCGCAAAAACCGCCCAAGGCGCTCGCCATTTCCCGCCGTCTCGTCAAGCCGGACCCGGCTCCGGTCGTGGCCCGGATGCGGGAGGAGGCGGAACATTTTGCCAATCAGCTCAAGAGCGCGGAGGCGCTTGCGGCCTTTCAGGCCTTCATGGCGCGAAAAAAGTAGCCGATTATTGTTCAGTATTGATCTGGTGCCGCGCGGCGCGCTGCGTTAGCGTCGCATATTCGTTGGGAGGGCCTGCCGGTGATGCAATTGCCGCAGGTTGGGAACGTAGATATGAAAGGTGTTCCATGTTCAAATTTTCGCTACTCATTGCGGCTTCGGCCATGACAATTGCAACCTTTACAGGGACTGCTCAGGCCGCCAGCCACGAAGGCGCGCCTGCGCCTGCCACCAACCGGATCGACACGCAGCGCCATGATGCGCCCGAACTCTCCGCCTATGGCGAGCACAGGGTTGGCGTCCGCACGCTGGAAATGGTCAACCCGGACCAGATTGATATTCTCGCCATCGACCCCGCAGCCGAGAAGCCTGCCGAATGGCCACGTTATGATCGTCCGTTGACGGTCGAGGTCTGGTATCCGGCCGACAGTGCGGCCGAAGGCTCGCAGGAGTTCAAGGCGTTTCTCCGCGACGGCAAGACCGAGGTCACGCTGGTTGGCCAAGCCATGCGCGACGCGGCGCCTCTGGCAGCCACCGAGGCGTTCCCGCTGGTCATCATTTCGCATGGCTATCCGGGCAACCGCTTCCTGCTTTCGCACTTGGCCGAAAATCTCGCCTCGAAGGGCTATGTCGTCGCCTCGATCGACCACACCGATTCGACATATCGCACCAAGGCCGCCTTTGGCTCCACCCTGGTCAACCGCTCGATCGACCAGAAATTCGTGCTCGATGAAATTGCCGGCCTCGCCGATGAGGAGGGCAATTTCCTGAACGGTCTCGTCGATGCCGGCAATGCCGCCATAGTCGGTTATTCCATGGGTGGCTATGGAGCGATCATCAGTGCTGGCGGAGGCGTCACCCAAACCGCCGTCGACTACAGCTGGGGCGGCCCGCACGGTACGCTCGGCGTTCATCTCAGCGGTTCCGACAGCCACAACGCGCTGCCTGATCCGCGCGTCAAGACCATCGTCGCCTTCGGCCCCTGGGGCAGGGTGCTCAACTTCTGGGATGACGAAACCCTCAAGGGCATCGAGAAGCCGGCTCTCTTCATCGCCGGTTCGATCGATGATGTTTCGGGCTACGAGAAGGGCGTTCGCGCTATCTGGCAGGGTGCGACCGGCGTTGACCGGGCACTGCTGACCTTTGACAACGCCAACCACAATGCAGGCGCCCCGATGCCGGCACCAGCCGAGGCCGACAAGGTCGACGAGGAACTGGGCTTCAATCTGGCCGAGCACTACAATGACGCGGTCTGGGACTCGGTGCGGATGAACAACATCTCGCAGCATTTCGTCACCGCCTGGCTCGACCGGCACCTCAAGGGCGACGAGTCCAAGGCAGCCTTCCTCGATCTGGTGCCAAACTCCAATGACGGAGTCTGGGCCAAGGAAGATGACGGCACCAACAAGCCCGAACACACCCACTGGCACGGCTTCCAGAACCGCACTGCCAAGGGCCTTCGTTACGAAGTATTGAACGCCGGCGAATAAGGCTTACGTCTGAGGACGATGGAAAGGCGGCGCACCCTGTGCGCCGCCTTTTTCGTTGCCGGAACTTTCGGCAGCCATGGCGTGGACAAAGGGGGGGGGATCAAAAGCGCCGCGTCGGTGTTTATTGTCACAACGGAGGTGCCCCGCCAGTCTTTCTGGGCGGTTCCATAAGTTTATCGCACAGATGGCAAAGTCAGCGTCTCTGATTCACAGCCTATTAATAATGATATTCTAATGGATAGGTCGAGTAGCAGCGTGATCCGCTGGATCCGTCAGCGGTGCCAGGATGGTATTCGCCCGAAAACTCGATGTTTGTTTACAGTTTGGTTCCGTAGCATGGCCGCACCGGCGTCTGTCGAGCTGCGTGCAGTTGTGCCGGAACATATCGGTGAAGGATTTGCCGTGACACGTCGTCTCAATCTCATGACGCGCATTCTTCTGGTGGCGTCACTCGTGGTGATAGCCGCATTTACCGGCTTCGCCCTCTACATCGACAACCTGCAGCGCAATACCGCCACCCGGGCGGTCGAGGAAGAAATCGCCTCGACCGGTATGCAGTCGGCGCAGAGCATTGCCAACTGGATAAACGCGCGGCTGGCGCTGACCGAATTGGCCGCCGATGCCGCCGCCCGCGCGCCCGATGCGGAAGGGATCCAGGCTGACTTGCAGAACACGGTGCTGATCCGCGAATTTCTCTCAACCTATGTCGGAGATGAGGCCGGCAACTTCATCACCTGGCCGGTGCTCGACCTGCCTGAGGGCTACGATCCACGCCAGCGGCCCTGGTACAAGGACGCAATTGCTGCCGACGGACCGGTACTGACCGACCCCTACAACGACGCTTCCAGCAACGATCTGATCATCAGCTCCGCCGTTCCCGTCAAGCGCGACGGCGCCCTGTTTGGCGTCGCCGGATCGGACTTCTCGCTCAAGTCGCTGGTTGAGATGGTCGCCTCGGTCGACATGGGCGGCAAGGGTTCTGCCTTCCTGATCAACGGAAAGGGAACGATCCTGGTTCACCAGGACCCGGCGCTGGTCACCAAGACGCTGGGCGACGCTTTTCCGGCCGCCACACCGCAGCTTTCGGCCTCGCTCAGCGAGACCAGCTTCGGCGAGCGCGACGTGTTGGTCAGCTTCCTGCCGATCAGCGGCCTGAACTCGGTCGACTGGCACCTGGGCGTCGTCATCGACCGGGACCTTGCTTTCGCCAGCGTCGGCGCGTTCCGCATCGCGGCCCTGATTGCCACCATTGTCGGCGTTGTTCTGATGACCGCAGCGCTTGCCCTGTTGCTGTCGCGCATGGTTGTTCGCCCGGTCTCGGAAATGACCGGTGTCATGGGCAAACTTGCCTCCGGCGACCTCACGCCCGAAATTCCCGGCAAGAACCGGCGCGACGAGATCGGCGACATGGCTGCCGCAGTCGATGTCTTCAAGGAGAACGCGCTGGAACGCCGCCGGCTGGAAGCCGAGGCGGACGAGAACCGCTCTCTTTCCGAGCGCGAACGGCGTGAGCGCGAACACGCCAAGCAGGTCGAGGCGCAAGCCCTGCAGCAGATCGTCAAGGTGCTTGCCGACGGCCTCGGCCGCCTGTCCGACGGTGATCTTGTGCACCGGATCGACACGCCATTCGAAGGTGACCTCGACCGGCTGCGCATCGACTTCAATGATTCCGTCACCAAGCTGAACGCGGCCATGGCTTCCGTTGGGGAAAACGCCAAGGCCATCAACGCCGGCGCCAGCGAAATCCGCAATGCAGCCGATCATCTGGCGCGCCGCACCGAACAGCAGGCAGCCTCGGTCGAGGAAACCGCGGCTGCACTTGAGGAAATAACCACGACGGTAAAGGATTCCGCGACCCGGGCTGAAGAAGTTGCAACGCTTGTGGCGCGCACCCGAAGCGGTGCCGAGAAATCCGGCGAGGTTGTCAGCCGGGCGGTCCAGGCCATGCAGGACATCGAGAAATCGTCTGGCGAGATTTCCAACATCATCGGTGTCATCGATGATATCGCCTTCCAGACAAACCTGCTTGCACTCAATGCCGGGGTCGAGGCCGCACGCGCCGGGGAAGCCGGAAAAGGCTTCGCTGTCGTGGCCCAGGAGGTGCGTGAACTGGCCCAGCGCTCCGCCAATGCTGCCAAGGAAATCAAGGCGTTGATCACAGCCTCGGGTGAGCAGGTGAGGGGCGGGGTGTCTCTCGTCAACGAAACCGGCGAGACGCTGGAAGTCATCGTCCGGGAAGTTCAGGAGATCAATGGCCACATCAGGGCCATCGTCACCGCTGCCCGCGAACAGTCCACCGGGCTGCAGGAAATCAACACCGCCGTTAACACCATGGATCAGGGCACACAGCAAAACGCCGCGATGGTCGAGGAACAGACAGCGGCAAGCCACGGGCTTGCGGCCGAGGCCGCGTCCTTGAACGAGTTGCTGTCGCGCTTCCGGATAGACAGTACCGCTGCGACCAAGAACCACAAACCGGCAACCGGCCGCCGCGCGGCCTGAAGCCGAAAGCAACAACCTGCTTGCGAGCGGCAAATAGCGCTCGCAAGCCCACGCGGATCAAGGCGGCACACAAGATGAGCCGCCTTTTCCGTTTGGAGTGGTGGGGGATGAAACTGTTCCAGACCTATCGCAATAATTTCGCGCGGGGTTCTGGTGTGGGTGGCGGGGCCTGCTATCGCTTCGGCCGTTCCAGAAGCGCCACAACTTCGACATGGCTTGACCACAGGAACTGGTCGATCGGGGTCACCGAAGTGAGCCGGTAGCCGCCCTTGATCAGGATCTCGAGGTCGCGCGCCAGTGTCACCGGATTGCAGGAGACGGCGGCGATGTGCTTGATTGTCGAACGGGCGATGTCGGCCACCTGCACTTCCGCGCCGGCGCGCGGCGGATCGAACACCAGGCCCTGATAGGCTTTCAGTTCGGAGAGCATCAGCGGGCGGCGGAACAGGTCTCGCTTTTCCACGCTGACCGGTTTCAGCCCCTGCGTCCGCCGCGCCGCCCTGTCGAGGGCTGCGAGCGATGCCGCATCGGCCTCCACCGCATGCACGTGAGATTGCTGCGCCAGCCTGAGTGCGAAGGTTCCGGAGCCGGAAAACAGGTCCACGACCCGCTTTGACTTTTTCAGATGTCCGGTGACGAGATCGCCCATCACCATCTCTGCCGCATTGCTCGCCTGCACGAAACCGCCGGGTGGCGGGTTGACGGTCACCGATCCGAATTCGAGTTCCGGCGGCTGCTTCTCGATCAGGCTCTCGCCATTGAAGGTGAGCCGGGTGGCCAGTGGTTCCGCGCGCACTGCCGAGATGATCCTGAGCCGGTCCTGCTCTGTCAGCTTGAACGGCGCATCCACGGCAATATCAAGCCCAGGTACCGCGTCGAGCACGGAGATGCGAAAGGCCTCCCTGCCGACCGCGACGGCGGTTGCAAGCCGTCTCAATGCCGGGAGCGCCTGGCTGATGCGGGTGGTGGCGACCACGCAGGTCTCGATGGCGACGATGTGATGGCTCTGTGCCCGGTTGAACCCCAGAATCGCGCCCTTGTCGGTACGCCGCGCCGCAAACACCACCCGCCGCCGTGCGTGCGGGGCGCAGCTCACCAGCGGCGCAACTTCGGCGGTGATGCCGCGCGCGTCCAACGCTGCCACCACAAGCCCGCGCTTCCAGTCCTGGTAGGTGCCATCGGCGACGTGCTGCAGCGCGCATCCGCCACATCCGGCTTCATCGTCGTCGGGGCCGAAATGCGGGCAGGGCGGTGTCACCCGGTCCGGTGATGGTTCGAGGACCGAGATCAGCGTCCCGCGGGATTTCTCGACGCCCGCTGTGACGACATCTCCGGGGACGGTGAACGGCACGAAAATCTGGCCGGAATCTGTTTCGGCGATGCCGTCGCCCTGTCCGCCGAGCCTTGTGATGTCAAGTTTCCGAGCGCTCATGCTTTGACGCCTCCGATAAGAAATTCATGGTTGCCGTCGCTGCCTTCAATCGGCGACGGGATCGGTCCGGTAGCTCGCCATCCGGGCTGCTGGCCCAGCCATTCGGCCAGTTCTTCGGCAATTGCCGGTCCTTGCGCAGGATCTTTCAAAAGCCCGCCCTTGCCGATGGCCCGTCGCCCCGCCTCGAATTGCGGCTTGACCAGCAGAACGGCAAAGGCCCCGGGAGCGGCCAGCTCAAGTCCCGGTGGCAGCGCCAGCTTCAGCGAGATGAAGCTCACATCCGACACCACCGCGCCGATCTCCCGGCTGCGAAGGTGATCCCGGCCGAGCTCGCGCGCATTGAGATTTTCGAGGTTACTCACCCGGTTATCTTCGGCAAGGCTCGCATGCAACTGATCATGGCCGACATCGACCGCCAGCACGTGGGCGGCACCGTGTTCGAGCAGCACCTGGGTAAAGCCGCCGGTCGAAGCCCCGATGTCGAGCGCCACCCGGCCGCGGGGATCGAACCCGAACGCCTCGAGCCCCGCCTTGAGTTTCAGCGCCGCCCGCGAGACGTAGTTCCGCGCAGGGTCCGAAAGGCTGATGGTAGCGGTTCCGCTTATCAGGGCACCCGGTTTGGTGATCGCCCTGCCATCCACCATCACCGCACCGCGCGCAATCGCGTCACGCGCCCGCGAGCGGCTTTCGTAATAGCCGAGCCGGACCAGGATCTGGTCCAGCCGGTCCCGCTCGGGGCCGGCCTGAGAAAATCTATGCGAGGATGGGTCGGCCATGACAGTGTCTTGACCCGGAAGCCGCACGAGGGCAAGCGCTTTGTGTGCGTCCGCTGGTCTACCGGTCAGGCTTCAGAAGAACAGAAAGCTGCCTTCGCTTCGTCGCGCCGCTTTCGGAGCTGCCTGCTTGGCAGGCTGGTCTTCATTCAGTTTTGCGCTCTGGGGGGCTGGTATGGCCTTTACCGTCGGTAGATCCTTGCTGTCATGGCGGCTGGTGATCACCTTCCGATCCTTGGGCGCACGACGGCTTTCCGGGGGACGCGGCTTCTCGACCGGCGTCGGGATCATGGCCGCTTGCGGGCTTTCGATCACCGTCTCGTTTGCCAGCGGTCTGAGATATTCGTTAGACTTGAGCTCCAGACCTCCGCGCATGTCTCCGAGCTTTGGAATCAGCATCCGGATTGCGGCTTCCTCAATGCGCTTGTCATAGGTTGGTGTGGTCTCGGCCATGCCGTGGGTTGTCGGGCCGGACACGACAAGTACAGCCGCTGCGATCGCGCGCCCATGACATCGCCTGATCCTGTTGATCGCCATTGTCGAAACGTCCCGATGTCCCTTTGTCCCTGCAAAAAGACTAGCAGAGGGACCTTTCAGAACGCCCAAGGGACGTGGTTAGGATCGGGCAAACGACTATGGTTTCAAAACGGTAACCTGCGCCTCGGCGCGGTTTTCGGGGTTCAGCGCCTTGAAAACCGTGTCGACGATGCCCTTGCGGTCGAGCCCGGCACGGGCATACATCGCATCAGGCGAGGCGTGGTCCATGAAGATGTCGGGCATCACCATCGACCGCACCCGCAAGCCGCCGTCAAGCAGGCCTTCATTGGCCAGGAACTGCAGCACATGGCTCCCAAATCCGCCGATGGAGCCTTCCTCGATGGTGATCAGGACTTCGTGATGCCGTGCCAGTTGCCGGATCAGGTCATGATCGAGCGGCTTGGCAAAGCGTGCATCGGCCACCGTGGTCGAAAGTCCGGCGGCATTGAGATCTTCCGCCGCCACCTGGCACTCGGCCAGCCGGGTCCCGAACGACAACAGCGCCACCTTGGAGCCTTCGCGCATGATCCGGCCCTTGCCGATCTCGAGAATCTGTCCGCGCTCGGGCATTTCCACCCCGACGCCTTCGCCGCGCGGATACCGGAACGAGATCGGTCCTTCGTCGTAAGCGACTGCGGTGCGCACCATGTGCTTGAGTTCTGCCTCGTCGGCCGCTGCCATCACCACGAAGCCGGGCAGGCAGGCGAGATAGGCGGTATCAAACGAGCCTGCATGGGTGGCGCCGTCTGCCCCGACGAACCCTGCCCGGTCGATCGGGAACCGTACTGGCAGTTTCTGGATCGCCACGTCGTGAACCACCTGGTCGTAACCACGCTGCAGGAAGGTCGAGTAGATCGCGCAGAACGGCTTCATGCCCTCTGTCGCCATCCCGGCGGCAAAGGTCACGGCATGCTGTTCGGCAATGCCGACATCGAAAGTGCGGGTCGGATGCACCTTGGCGAACTTGTCGACGCCTGTACCGCCCGGCATCGCCGCGGTGATCGCCACGATCTTGTCGTCGAGGCTCGCCTCCTGCGCCAGCGTCTCGCCGAACACGGCCGTGTAGCTCGGCGCGTTCGGCTTGGCCTTGGCCTGGGTACCGGTGACGACGTCGAATTTCGACACACCGTGATACTTGTCCGACGCGGCTTCCGCAGGCGCGTAGCCCTTGCCTTTCTGCGTTACCACGTGAATGAGCACCGGCCCGTCGCCGTTGTCGCGCACATTGCGCAAGACAGGCAGAAGATGGTCCAGATTGTGCCCGTCGATCGGCCCGATGTGATAGAAGCCGAGCTCCTCGAACATGGTCCCGCCGGTCACATAGCCCCGGGCATGTTCAACGGCGCGGGTGATCGCCCGGTCGACATTCTTGCCCAGATAGGCAGTCAGTTTCTTGCCGAAGTCGCGGAACCCCATATAAGTCCGGCCCGACGCCATCCGTGCCAGATAGGCGCTCATCGCTCCGGTCGGTGGTGCAATCGACATGTCGTTGTCGTTGAGTATGACGATCAGCCGCGCATCCAGCGCGCCGGCATTGTTGAGCGCCTCGAACGCCATGCCCGCCGACATCGCACCATCGCCAATCACCGAGATCACGTTTCGTTTCGTGTCCTGCAGCTGACTTGCGACAGCCATGCCAAGTCCCGCGGAAATCGAGGTAGAGGAATGGCCCGCGCCAAAATCGTCATATTCGCTCTCGGCGCGCTTGGTAAAACCCGACAGCCCGTTTTCCTGTCTCAGCGTGCGGATCCGGTCGCGGCGGCCGGTCAGGATCTTGTGGGGATAGCACTGGTGCCCGACATCGAAGATCACGCGGTCGTGCGGTGTGTCGAACACCTTGTGAATGGCGATCGTCAGCTCGACCACGCCAAGGCCTGCGCCAAGATGCCCGCCGGTCCGCGACACGGCGTCAATCATCTCGGCCCGCAACTCGGCGGCAAGTTCCGGCAACAGCTTGTCGTCGATATTTTTCAGGTCAGCGGGATAATGAACCGTATCGAGCAACGGTGTGTTTGGGTTTTGGGTCACGCAGTAAACCTCTCTGTAGTTTGGAGGTAACGCGGAAGGCTGCGCCTGTAAACCCGTACCACCGCCGGGACACTCGTTTGTAGGCTTGCACTGTTGCCGCACCGGCTGCGGGCGAATGCTTCTTCACTCCGGCAATGGAACGAACTCGTCCTCGTCACCCGGCACGATGTCGAACCGGCCGGAGCGCCATTTGGCCTTGGCCTGCTCTATCCGCTCTTTCGATGAGGAGACAAAGTTCCACCATATGTGGCGCTTGGTCGGTATGCTGTCGCCGCCAAACAGCATCATCCGCGCACCAGCCGCTCCGGCGGTAACGGTGATGGCGTCGCCGGGCCGGAAGACCAGCAATTGGTCCGGGCCGAAACGCTCGCCTGCGATCTCGATCTCGCCTTCAAGCAGATAGAGTGCGCGCTCTTCCCAGTCGGCGTCAAACGGCGCCGAGACCGAGGGCGACAGTGCCAGATCGACATAGAGTGTGCCCACATGCTGCGGCACCGGAGACGCCAACCCGCCAAAACTGCCCATCACGATGCGCGCATGAACGCCCTTGTCTGTGATTTCGGGCAAGGCGGTCGTGGCGGTGTGGGAAAACACCGGGTCAGTTTCCTCGAGATGATCGGGCAGGGCAAGCCAGGTCTGCAGGCCCGAAATCGGCATGTCGCTGCCGCGCAGCTCTTCCGGTGATCGTTCGGAGTGCACGATGCCGCGTCCGGCGGTCATCAGGTTCACGTCGCCGGGCCTGATCACCATCTCGGTGCCCAGGCTGTCACGGTGACGGATGGCGCCATCAAAAAGATAGGTGACGGTGGAAAGCCCGATATGCGGGTGAGGCAGCACGTCCATCGCCGTGGCGGCCCGCAAGACCGTCGGCCCCATGCGGTCGAAGAAGATGAACGGCCCGACCATGCGCCGACACGCGGTTGGCAGCGCCCGCTTGACCGGGAATCCGCCGATATCGCGCGATGAAGGGATGATCAGGTGTTCAACCGCGTCACAGGAGCGGGCATCGCCGGGTTGCGGGTCACTTCCGGGAAAAAAGCTCATGCGCACTCCTCCCGTGTTACAGTGGATTACTCCGCGTCGAGCGGTTCCGTACCGGCCGGTTGCCCCTGACGGTCGAGCCGGATTTTCTCGATCCGCTTTTCGGCTGCCGACAGGAGCTTCTCGCAATGTGCTTTCAGCGCTTCGCCGCGTTCATAGATCTCAATCGATCTGTCCAGAGGAACGTCACCGCGTTCAAGCTGCTCGACGATGCCTTCAAGCTGAGCCACGGCCGCCTCAAAACTCATCGCCGAAATGTCATTGGCTTCGCTCATCTGTTCAACCCTCTTGCAACCGGATCACGTGGGCAGCTGCCGACTCGGCCAAGCCCACCAGATCATAGCCGCCCTCCAGCAGGCTGACGACCCGGTTGCCGCAATGGCGTCCGGCGATTTCCATCACCTTGCCGGTGGCCCAGTCGAAATCATCGGCCACCAGATTGATTTCGGCCAGCGGATCGCGGTGGTGGGCGTCAAATCCGGCTGAGATGATGATCAGGTCCGGACGGGCTTCCTCGAGTGCAGGCAGAATACGGCTTCTGAAGGCTTCGCGAAAATGATCGCTGCCGTCATTGGTCGAAAGCGGTGCGTTGAAGATATTGCCCTTGCCGGTTTCGCGCAGCGCACCGGTACCCGGGTAGAGTGGCATCTGGTGCGTCGAGCAGTAGACCACGCTCGGATCATCGTAGAAAATGTCCTGGGTGCCGTTGCCGTGGTGTACGTCCCAGTCGATGATCGCCACCCGCTCGGCGCCGTGGGCTTTCTGCGCATGCCGTGCCGCAATGGCCGCCTGGTTGAACAGGCAGAAGCCCATCGAGGTGTTCTTCTCGGCATGGTGGCCGGGCGGACGGGTGGCGACAAAGACGTTGTCGGCCTCCTTCCTGAAGACCGCATCAACCGCTGCCATCGCGCCGCCGACGGAAATCAGCGCCGATTCCATCGAGCGCGGACTGGCGGTTGTGTCGGAATCGATCCTGGAGAAGCCGGTCTCGGGAATGGCCTTGCGGATCTTCTCGAGATAGCTCTCGGGATGCGCCAGCAACACTGTCTCGGCGGCGGCCTCAGGGGCCACATGCCGGACAAGCGTGTTGAAATGCTCGTGTTCGAAGACCGCCTCGAGTGCTTTCATCCGGTCCGGCCGCTCGGGATGGCCGGCGGGAACCAGGTGTTCGAGGCAGATGGGATTGGAGTAATAAAAAGTTGTCATGTACCGTATCTAGCGGTGATCCGTGTCAGATACCAGAGGTGAGCGCCAAGACAGTCAGGGAGACACGATAATCAGCGTTCCGTCTTCGGTGGCCGTGATCACCCGTCCCGCCAGCAGGGCAATCGCCTTGTCAATGCTGCCGGGCAGGGGAATGTCGACGCGGTCCGAAAGCGGGAACCGCAGCCGTCTGCGATCCTGCGAGGGTAGCACAAGCTCGACCCGGCCGCCGAACATGCCGGTGGCCGACATGCCAAGCTCACGCGAACCGATAATATGGTTGGACAGATCGGTTGCAATATCGTTGCGTTCGCTCACGGTTCCGTTGCGGAAATCCAGCGAGAACAGCCTGCCGCCGATGTGCGGTGTTCGGACACCGTAGAGTGTGTACCCGCCATCAGCCCGCGGCATGAAGCCCGCGATGTTGAGCCAGCGATTGGGCCGGCCGTTCTCGGTTCCCGCGCCACGCAATTGCAGTGCGCCGTCGGCAAGCCCGTATATCGCTACCGCAGCTCCGCCAGCGACGGAAGAGCGGATGGCGATCACCTCATTGGTGCCGTCGCCGTCAAGATCCGCGATCCTCGGGGTAATGTCCTCGAACACCTGGTCATCCGGCAGTACGGCTTCGACGAGACGTCCTGAAACCGATACGGCAACCAGCGATCCGGCTTCCACCGCATCGCCAAGCACACCATGGGCATAGCGCTGTGTGGGCCGGGCAAACCAGGCTTGCCGGATGTCGCCGCTGATCGTGGTAGCGATGCGTCCGTCAGGCAGCGCGACACCCGGTGCCGGGTCCTGAACCGGAAATACAGCTGCAGGCTCGAGGCAGAGCCCGGATTTCGCAGTACAGGAAACGACCTTCAGCACCTGGCCCCCGGCACGAACATGGACCTGTTCTCCCTCGGCGATGATCTTGTCGACCGGCGCCGCGGTTCGGATCTGATGAACCGTCTGGGCAGGGGTGGCCGTTGCGAAGCCGAATAAAGCGAGCGCTCCGAGAGCAAACAACGCCGTCCGGGCGGAGAAACCTGATCCCCGGCTGTCATTTCGGGTGGGCGGCAAGTGGTTGGTCCATAAGGACCCGGGCAGTGCAATCGAGGAGGCCATGTCACAATGTCTACCGCTGTAAGACCCGTGAAGCCAGTGCTGCTGAGAAATCGGCTTGCGCCCGCTTTTGTCAGCAGTGGCGTCAAACCGCTGATGCGCCGCTCCAACAAGTAGGGAACGCATGTAAGCTCGGGCCATGGTGATTCCCGTTTCCAACAGAACCGCAAGGCGGATCTTCCTTGCCAGACAGGGGCTGTCCGCCTCGCCCACCCGCGCCATGGGCAAACCCGATCTGTTACAGCTCATCCATGATCTCGGCTTTGTCCAGGTCGACAGCATTTCCACCGTCGAGCGGGCTCACAACCAGATCCTGTTTTCCCGCAACCAGACCTTCCGCAAGGAGCATCTGAGACAATTGCTGGAAGACGACCGGGCGCTGTTCGAGCATTGGACCCATGATGCTGCAATTGTGCCGTCGGCATTCTATCCCTACTGGAAGCACAAGTTTCGGCGTTCGGAAGCGCCGATGCGCGAGCGGTGGGCCAAATGGCAGGGCGAGGACTTCGACAAGGCCTTCGGCGAGACCTATGACCGCATCGTCGAGAACGGCGCCGTGATGGCCCGCGAGGTCAAGCAGGCAGGGCACAGGTCCGGCGGCTGGTGGCAATGGCATCCGTCGAAAAAGGCACTGGAGTTCTTCTGGCACACCGGCAAGCTGGCGATCAGCGGGCGCAAGAACTTTCAGAAGATCTACGATCTGAGCGAAAGGGTGATTCCGCCCGAGTATCTCGAGACCGAAATTTCCCATGACGCGTTTATCGACTGGGCTTGCCGCAGTGCGCTCGAACGGCTTGGTTTTGCCACCCATGGCGAGATCGCCGCTTTCTGGGACTTGGTCTCGCCCGATGAGGCCAAAACCTGGGTTGCTGCCAATCGCGACCAGTTGGATGAAGTCGAGATCGAGTGCACGGGAGGGGCCAAACCGCGTGCATCATATGCGCTGGCCGGCCTTTCCCCGGAGATGAAGGACTGGCCGGAACCGCCAGGCCGCATCCGTGTGTTGAGCCCTTTCGATCCGCTGCTGCGCGATCGCAATCGCGCCGAACGCCTGTTCGGCTTCCGCTACCGAATCGAGGTCTTCGTCCCGGAGCGGAAACGTGAATATGGCTATTACGTCTTCCCGCTGCTCGAAGGCGACGGCATGATCGGCCGTATCGACATGAAGGCCGACCGCAAGGCCGGCACACTCAATGTGACGCGCCTGTGGCTGGAACCGAAAGTCCGCGCCTCGGCCGGTCGTATTGACAGGCTTGAGGCCGAACTCGCTCGCGTAGCCCGTTTTACGGGTGTCGACGAGGTTGTTTACGCCCCGGGATGGAACCCGGTGGTGTAGCCGTTCGGCCTCCCTCATTGATGCGGTGACTTCAGGCGGCGGAAGAACCCACTTTTTTGAATGTCTGCAGTTGTTGATTGGTACCTTGTGTGAAAAACAAGGGCTGACCGGACCGCGAGCGGCGCGGCCGCAAGCGTAAGCGGGATCAATTCATGGCAAGGCCTGTCATTGGCATTATCGGCAACAACTACAATCTGGAAAACCGCTTTTCGGTCCAACTGGCGGGCGAGAACAACCTGCAGGCTGTCGCCGACGTGCTCGATGCCTTGCCGCTGATTTTTGCCGGTGATCCGAAAATCACCAACCTGGAGGATTTGCTCGACGTTGCGGACGGCATCCTGCTGACTGGCGCCCGGGCAAATGTGCACCCGAGCCGCTTTGGCGTTGATCCCCATCCCCGGCACGAGCCCTATGACGAGCGCCGCGATGCGCTAGCCCTGCCGCTGATCGACGCCTGTGTCGAGCGCGGCGTTCCGCTGTTTGGCATTTGCCGGGGATTTCAGGAAATGAACGTGGCCGGCGGTGGCTCGCTGCATCCGGAAATTCGCGAACTGCCCGGCCGCATGAACCACCGCATGCCGCGGCTCGAAACCGGCGAAATTCATCCGGATCCGACGGTCGTCTTTGCCGACCGTCATGACGTGCAACTGACGCCGGATGGCGTCTTCGCGCGTATTCTCGGCAG
Source organism: Parahoeflea halophila (assembly GCF_900220985.1). Lineage (GTDB taxonomy): Bacteria > Pseudomonadota > Alphaproteobacteria > Rhizobiales > Rhizobiaceae > Hoeflea > Hoeflea halophila. The sequence goes on along the minus strand of NZ_OCPC01000003.1, from coordinate 477,958 downwards.
CAACAAGATCCGGGTCAACTCGCTGCACGGCCAGGGTGTTCTCGATCTCGGCGCGCGCATCGTGGCCGAAGGCGTCGCTGAGGACGGAACCATCGAAGCCATCCGCGTGAGAGACGCCGAAGGTTTCGCCCTCGGCGTTCAGTGGCACGCCGAATACGACCCGCAGCACAACCCGGTCAACCGGGCCCTGTTCGAAGCTTTCGGCGATGCTGTCAGGGCCTACCAGGCAAAGCGCAAATAGATCCTGAGCTATCGCGCCGCGCACCCACTCGCATACGCCGCTCTGTTACGCATTGAAATGATGCATGTCGCGTTCAATTGAAGCCTTATGAACGCGAGATTCATCAGATGATCTCGGTCGACGAGATCCGGATGCCGAATCCTTCCAGCCCGACATAGTGCCGTTCACGCGACGCGTAGAGCTTGATCGAGGAAATGCCCAGATCCTTGAGGATCTGAGCACCCAGCCCGATTTCCAGCCATTCGTCCTCGCGCGCCTTCGCCTCGGCATGGCCTTCGCCCTCGACCGCCGGCACCCGCCGCGAGGTCTGCGGACCGACACCGACCGAACCTTCGCGCAGATAGATTACCACGCCGCGGCCTTCCGCAGCCATGCGATTCATGATCGCTGTCATCGGTTCCTGTTTGGAAAACACGTCGTCAACGACCGATTCCTGATGCAGCCGCACCGGGATGTCGACGCCATCACGAATGTCGCCGAAGACCACGGCGAGGTGATGCATCGGATCCCAGGGCAACTTGTAGGTAAAGGCTTTCGCCTTGCCGGCGATGGTATCGACGTCGAAACTGTCGATATGCTCGATTAGCGTTTCCTTGCGCTGCCGGTAGGCGATCAGATCGGCAACCGAGACCTGCTTGAGGCCGTGCTTGACGGAGAAGGCATCAACCTGCTCTCCGCGCGTCACCGTACCGTCGTCATTGACCAGTTCGCAGATCACCGCAATCGGCGGCAGTTCGGCAAGTCGGCACAAATCGACAGCTGCTTCGGTATGGCCGGAGCGCATCAGCACGCCGCCTTCGCGCGCGATGAGCGGAAAGATGTGGCCGGGACGGGTGAAATCGTCGGGGCCGGCATTGGGGTTGGCGAGGTTGCGCGCGGTCAGCGTCCGGTCATCGGCCGAAATGCCGGTGGTGGTGCCGTGCTTGTAGTCGACGGAGACGGTGAATGCGGTGGTGTGGGCTGAATCGTTTTCCGCCACCATGGCGCTGAGGTTCAGCCGCTTGGCTTCCTCGCGTGGCATCGGCGTGCAGACAATGCCGGAGGTGTGGCGCACGATGAAAGCCATCTTCTCGGGCGTGCAGTGAACCGCGGCGACAATCAGATCGCCTTCGTTTTCGCGACCGCCGTCATCGGTGACAACGACAATTTCGCCGGCCTCAAAGGCGCGGATGGCTTCAACGACGCGGGCTTGATCATAGCTCATGGGGCACTCTTTCAATCCAGGCGGCCGGTCTGGCCGCGGTCTCTGAGGTAATGGTCGGCAAGTGTGCATGCAACCATGGCTTCGCCGATCGGGACCGCGCGGATGCCGACACAGGGGTCGTGCCGGCCCTTGGTCCGCACGTCGACCTCGTTGCCGTCGGAATCAATTGACCGCCGTTCGTTGAGGATCGAGGAGGTCGGCTTGACCGCGAACCGCGCCACAACCGGCTGGCCGGTCGAGATGCCACCCAGTACGCCGCCGGCATTGTTGGACAGAAACACCGGCTTGCCGTCGTCCCCGATCCGCATTTCGTCGGCATTCTCCTCGCCGCTGATCCGTGCTGCTTCAAAACCATTGCCGATCTCGACGCCCTTGACGGCGTTGATCGACATCAGGTTGGATGCAATGTCCTGATCGAGCTTTGCATAGATCGGCGCGCCGAGTCCGGCGGGCACATTGTCTGCCACCACTTCGATGACTGCGCCGACCGAAGAACCCGCCTTGCGGACCGCGTCGAGATACTCTTCCCACACCGGAACAGTCTCGGGGTCTGGACAAAAGAACGGGTTGTTGTCGACTTCCGACCAGTCCCAGTTGTCGCGGTTGATCTTGTGTTCGCCGATCTGCACCAACGCGGCGCGCACCGTGACGCCCGGCAGCACCAGACGCGCCAGTCCGCCTGCGGCGACCCGCGCTGCGGTTTCCCGGGCCGAGGACCGCCCGCCGCCGCGATAGTCGCGCACGCCATATTTGACATCATAGGTATAGTCGGCATGGCCGGGCCGGTAACGCTTGGCGATCTCCGAGTAGTCCTTCGAACGCTGGTCGGTGTTCTCGATCATCATCGAGACAGGCGTGCCGGTGGTCACCAGTGTGCCGTCGTCCTCCCGCATGACGCCAGACAGTACCTTGACCAGATCTTCCTCGCGCCGCTGTGTCACGAAGCGCGACTGGCCGGGTTTGCGCTTGTCCATCCAGTGCTGCAACCCGGCTTCGCTGAAACGGATACCGGGAGGGCAGCCGTCAACGACGCAGCCAAGAGCCGGCCCGTGGCTTTCGCCCCAGGTGGTCACGCGAAACAGGTGGCCGAAGGTGTTGTGCGACATGCAGTGCAACCATGAAAAAGCGCGGATCATGCCCGCATTTGAGGGTTCACGCTGACTTCTAGAGGATGGAGGGGGGGAGGGGAAAGCCTTTTTGTTGATCTGGCCGCTGAGCGAAGCTGTTTCGTTGACAATGCAACTGTTTACCGCTCACATGACGCCATCAATTTTGCCACAATCTGCCTCTTCAAGGGGACAACTCAGAACAATGATCAAGGACTGTCCGATGCGTATTGCAATTTCCGCTCTATTGGTTGTTTCCGCCATGCTCGCTCCCTTCTCAGCCTGGGCGCAAAGCGCCGACGCCACCGGCAAGATCGCCGCAGTCTCCACGGCCGAGCAGACTATCAAGCTCGATGACGGCAAGGTCTACCAGACCCCTGCCGAGTTCAATTTCGAAGGTCTTAACGAGAATGTCGAAGTCGTCATCTTCTACACCGTCGTCGACGGCAAGCGTATGATCAACGATCTGGAACTGATCCAGTAGTCGTCGTCAGCCGCGGATGTGATTCCAGCTCTGTGCTGCCGGAAAATTTCAGATCCAGCCGATTGTAGATCCGTCTGTCTTGAGAATCCGGTCCTGCGGAATGTCGATCACCGCTGCATCATCGCCATCGACCTTGCCGATCAGGTGGAACAGGGTCCGAATCACGCCGCCGTGAGCGACACAGATGGTCGGCCGCTCAATCGTATCGAGATACTTGGCTGTCCGTTCCGCCAGCATGGCATAACTCTCGGCGCTGCCGCCGGGCGGCCTGAAGTGCCATTTGCCCTTGTTGCGCTGGTCGATGAGCTGCGGTGAATGGGCCTCGACCTCGACCAGCGTCTGGCCTTCCCAGTCTCCAAAGGAGAGCTCCACCAGAAGCGGATCGGTGCGATAATCTGAAGGCTCAAGACCTGCTGCGCTCCGAACCCGTTCCATCGTCTCCCGCGTCCGTCCCAGCGGGCTTGCCACCCAGTCAAATTCACCCAGCGGCAATTCGAGAGAGGGCAGGGCTGCCAGCGCCCGCCCATTGCCCGTTGCCTGACCCCGCCCGGTGTCGTTGAGCGGGATATCCCGTGAGCCCTGCAACCGCTCCTCCCGATTGTAGTCCGTCTGCCCATGGCGGATCACGTAGAGAAGCATGCACTATTCCTCATTGGAGAACATTGACCGTCCCCCTTGGTGCTGGCTCAGACCGGCAGGGGATGTTCTTCCCTGAATAGATGCAAAATGCGCCCAAGTGAAGCCACCCGGGCGCATTGCAAGGAGCCGCTTTCTGTCAGTGCCGGTTCGGCGTCAGACCACGCTGATGTCGGGCGCGTCCACGGCCTTCATGCCGATCGTGTGGTAGCCGGAATCGACATGCAGGATTTCGCCGGTGACGCCGCGTGACAGATCGGAAACAAGGTAAAGTGCCGAATCGCCAACCTCGTCGATCGTGACGGTGCGCTTGAGCGGGGAATTGTATTCATTCCACTTGAGAATGTAGCGGAAGTCGCCGATTCCCGACGCCGCCAGTGTCTTGATCGGACCGGCGGAGATGGCATTGACGCGGATGTTGGAGCTGCCAAGATCCACCGCGAGATAACGCACGCTGGCTTCCAGCGCAGCCTTGGCAACGCCCATGACGTTGTAGTGCGGCATCACCTTCTCGGCACCATAATAGGTCAGCGTGATGATCGAGCCGCCATCGGTCATCAACGGCTCGGCCCGCTTGGCCACAGCCGTCAGCGAATAGACCGATATGTCCATCGTGCGGTTGAAATTCTCGCGCGTGGTCTCGACATAACGGCCTGTGAGTTCATCCTTGTCGGAAAACGCCACTGCGTGAACCACGAAGTCGAGCTTGCCCCAGCGCTTTTCAAGGTCGGCGAAGACGGCATCGATGGTATCGAGATCAGTCACGTCACAGTGTCCTGCGACGATGGCGCCGAGTTCATTGGCCAGCGGTTCGACACGCTTCCGCAGCGCATCACCCTGATAGGTCAGCGCCAGTTCGGCGCCTGCATCGGCACAAGCCTTGGCAATGCCCCAGGCAATAGACCGATTGTTCGCCACGCCCATGATCAGGCCGCGTTTGCCTTTCATAAGGCCGGAAGTGTCAGCCATTGCATTCTCCATCGAAATTGTCGCGCAGGCTATGGCATACAGCACGTGCTACTGCAAGTCAGGCACACGCGATTGGGTTAATTGCCCGGATCGGTTGCGCGGCTTGCCGGGCTAGAGATACCACGCCTTCTTGCTCGATCGCATCAGGTCCTTGAGATGCGGATCGGGCTTCTCCGGCAGCATCACGCGCAGGTGAACATGCAGTTTCCCGCGCTTGCCGAACCTGGTGGGAAGTCCCTTGTTCTTGATTTCCAGCACAGTATCGGAGCCTGACCACTCAGGCACGTCGATTCGTAAGGGACCGTCGATGCCCTCATACACAAAGGAGCCGCCCAGCACGGCTTCGGCAAGTTCGATCGGATGGTCGCCGTGAAGGTCGCTTCCCGATGATCGCAATCTCGCATGTTTTTGGTGCCGAACGGTAACAACCGTATCACCGTACATCTGCGGATTTGGAGAGGCTACGATGATCTCGGTCCCGTCGACGGTCCCTGCCGGGATCTCGTAGCTGACAGTCTCGTTCTCACCGAACACGATCTCGTCTTCGTGGCCCGCAAAGGCAGTTTCAAGGCTGATCTCGATCTGGTGCTGCGTCACCGGCAAGACCGTCTTCGGCCTGTAGCGCGACTTCCATTTCTTGAACAAGGTATCGAGCGTCGTCAGCGGATCCTCGTCGATCCCGGGCGCATCGGTCTTGGTCCGCTGGCCGGTCTGGTCCTTGCTTTGCGCGGACCGCTCCCGCGCGTTCTTGGCTGCCGCGTCGCCAAAGATATGGACAACCATGTCCTCGAATTTTGCCTCATCCAGGGCATCGGATGACTGATTGGCAGCAGTTGGCCGCGGCTTGGCCTGAGCCGCACCTGGCGAGTCCTTGAATGTCTTGAAAGGATTGGGAGAAAAACCGCGCGCTGGTGGCTTCTGGCGCCGCCCACGAGCGTCGATATGACCATTGTCGAACCGCATCCGCAGTTCGGGATCGATAAGAAGCTTGTAGGCATGGGCGATTTCCGCGAACCGGGTACCCGCCTGCGGATCGTCCGGATTTTGATCCGGGTGCCAAATCTTCGCGAGCTGCCTGTAAGCGCTCTTGATATCTCCAGCTTTCGCCGTCGAACTGACGCCGAGCACCGTGTACGGACTACGCATGTTACATCCCCGTATGGGCCTAATCCGGAAAGCCTAGCGAAGATGTGCTAACCATCAGTGTATGAAAAAGAGTGTTTCGCCCGAAAAATCGGAAAAATATTCCAACCGGCTACCTCCTCCGGTCAGACCCGGGCGCCGGGGTGTCGGAACCCGGATTTTGCCGATATGGCGCGTGCCATGAGGCCATTTTCGACCGGAGCGGGCGTGTTCCCGAGGCTCGGGCAGTCGCTATTATACCAATAGGATCAACCGCTTGCCCGGTCGAGGCTCACAAGATCCCATCCGCCGTCCGGGCGGCGGCAGACCCGGCCATTGAAAAGTGCCACGCCGTCGAAGCTGTGCCGGGTGGTCTGGAAAAGCCTGCAGGTTCTGACGCCGTCGGTCTGGGTGGTGAAGTTGGAGACCACTCCCGCGGACCCGGTCAGCGTGTTGGACCAGGGCCGGGAGACAACGAGTTCGTCCGCGCTCAGATTGGCGACAAGATCGCGAATGACGGTCTCGTCTGACAGGATCTCGCTATCGGCAGACAGGGGCGTAATCGCGGCTGTTGTGGTTTCGTCGATCACGAGCGCGGACATGGCCGAAGAGCCTCCTCCCATGCATCCGGACAAGGCAAGGCAGACCGGCAATGCCAGCGCCATAACGGCGCGGGGGGCCGTCCTTGTCTTTTCCCGTTCAATTGCTTCTGTTAGGTCAGGTTTCAAGACACTGCTACTCCGGCTTGGAGGCATGAGGGAAGACTATGACAGAAACAGGGTTAACGACTGGTGACTTTACTGAAGAAGCCGAACCTTTCCGGCTTTTTTCGCAATGGCTGGAAGACGCCACGGCATCCGAGCCGAACGACCCCAACGCGCTGGCGCTCGCGACAGTAGATACCGATGGCATGCCGGATGTCAGAATGGTTCTCCTCAAGGGAGTCGATGAGCGCGGATTTGTTTTCTACACCAATTTCGAAAGCGCCAAGGGAGAGGAAATCCTCTCCTCCATGAAGGCCGCGATGTGCTTCCACTGGAAAAGCCTGCGCCGCCAGGTCCGGATCCGCGGAGAAGTCGAGCAGGTCAGTGACGCGGAAGCCGATGAGTATTATGCCTCGCGGCCGCGCGGCAGCCGGATCGGCGCCTGGGCGTCAAGACAGTCGCGGCCATTGGAGAGCCGTTTCGCGCTCGAGAAGGCGGTCGCCGAATACACGGCCAAATATGCCATCGGCGAAATCCCGCGCCCGCCCCATTGGTCCGGCTTTCGCATCATCCCGCAATCCATAGAATTCTGGCATGACCGGCCGTTCCGCCTGCATGACCGGATCAAGTTCACCCGCTCTGAGGACAGTTGGGCCAAGACCCGGCTCTATCCGTGATCGGAGCCACGCAACCTGAAGGGGATCCCCGAGGCCAATGCGTCGACGTAACGGCTTTTCTGGTAGTAGCCGTTCAGCGATATCCGGCGTAGCGAGAACCGGCTGTGCAGGCTTTCGGCCTTTAGAGTTCCGGGATTGGTGGTCACGGCGAGCTTGAAGCCGAGATCATTCGCGGCCTGATATTCTCGGACCTTTGCCGCGCAGCGGTCGCCATAGGGATAGGCAAATGCCTGCGGTGTGGTGCCGGTGATTTCGGCGACGCGCTCTGCCGAGCGCCGGATTTCCGCTGTCATCTCGTCGGCTTGCAACTGGGCCAGGTTGGGATGCGAAATCGTATGCGCTCCCAGATCTGCAAGGGGAGAGGCGCCCAGCTCACGCAGTTCGGTCTCGTTCATCACTTCGCGGTCGACAATGGCGGTCGGGCAGATGCCGGCCGCACGTGCCTGCTCATCAAGGCGTTCAACAATCGCCTGCTGACGTGCGCAAGTCAGGGCGTTGTTCAGCCGGTCGAAGGCCGCGTATTTTTCCATCAGGCTGCGCGTTGCAAGCGTCTCCTCGCCGTCGCCGAAATCGAATGTGAATGCGTCGACCTGGCCGAGAAGCATCTCGGCCGTCTCCCACCAGATCGAGTGGCTGCGGTCGACGAAGCCTCCCGCGATGAAGATCGTGTAGGGAACCTGGTGTTTTTCGAACACCGGCCGGGCAAACTGGTTGTTGTCGCGATAACCGTCATCCAGCGTGAAAACCATTGCCGGGCCGGGCCGGTCCTCCCTTGCAAGATATTCTGGCACGTCTTTAAGTGCCACCGGCACATAGCCGCGAGCCTTGAGCCGGGTGATGCTGGCATCGAGAAAGTCGGGCGTGATGGTAAGGTGCGCTGCGGGATCGAACTTCTTGCGGAGCGCAGGGCGGACATGGTGCAGGGTGAAAATCGCGCCCAGACCGCGGGCTTCCGGCATAAATCCGGCCCTGGAGCACAGCGACACTGCCTCAAGCGTGCTTTGAATGGCGGCGCGCTTGAGAATTCGACGAGCAGCGACGGTAGTTGGTCTGAACATGTTCCCCATCCGATGGACGCAACCAGCGCCATGCAGGTACATCTCCTACCACTTCCGGCTTAACTGTTGTTGAACACGTTACTGGCTTCGCAGTACAGCTATGCGATTTTTAGCCTATCAAGTCTCGCTCGCAGCCGGAACACATTGGTTCCACAGGCGCGAAACTGCTGGAAACAATCGGTCTTCTTCGAGACTGCAGCGCCTACAGGATGTAGCGGGCGACCATCCAGAGCACGGCGCTGAGCGAAAAGAAGGACAGCACGGTCGCCATCAGCATCGCAACGACACTTGACCGCTCGCGGCCAAAACGTTGTGCCAGAAGCGGGTAGATCCCCATCATCGGTACGGCCGCCAGGATGACTGCTGCTGCCTGCATCTCGGGTGACAGTGGAGCCATGCCCGCGAGCGGCAGCGCGCAGGTGGCGAGAAACACGGCTATCGGATGAAGCACCAGTTTTCCGGCAACCGTCGGTGCGATTTCACCGCTCAGGCCGCGCACCGACACGCTTGCCAGCGTGCCGCCGATGACCAGCAGTGAGACTGCGGCGCTGGATGCAGCCAGCATGTCCACGGGCTTCATCAGCGGCTGAGGAATCTTGAGCTGGAGCACCGATGCAACCAATCCCGCCCCCAGACCGATGATGACCGGATTGCGGATCAGGCTGCGGAGAGTCCGTGCAAGTGTCTTGCCCACGGGAGAGGGGACGCCGTGACCGGCTTCGGCAATGGCCAGCATCAGCGGGATCAACACGATGTTTTCAACCAGCATGTTCAACGCCAGACCTACACCTGCGATCGATGGCAGCGTCAGAAGCAGGATCGGATAGCCGATGAAGCCTGAATTCGAGCAGACCATCCCGAGTGCGCTGAACGCCGCAGCGGTGGCGTCAGCTTTCTGGAACTTCCGGATGTAGAATAATCCCGCAGCCACCACCAGCAGCGAGCCGCCGAGATAGGCCGCGATGTAGCTCCAGTTGGCGATTTCGGCGATCGGGCGCTGCGAGACAGCTTTGAACAGCAGCGCCGGCAGCGCCAGCGTGACGACATAGCTGCCGAGAATGCGCATCGCAGAGGCTTCGAGTATACCGAAATGCACCACGGCATAGCCGGTTGCGATCATGATGAAGACTGGGGCGGTAACTGAAATGATATCAAGCATGACTGAAGAACGATTTGTCTTCAGTCGCTTAGATACCGCAACAGGCAGATTGGCAACCGCTGGCCGGCCAGCCGCATGGTAACCTGCGCGATGTGCCCGTCAGAACGATGCGGACCAACCCGGGAATTGCGTCACGCCTGGGTTCCGCCCACCGTCATGGCATTCATCAACAGATGCGGCTGACCGACGCCGACCGGTACGCTTTGTCCGGCCTTGCCGCACATGCCGATGCCGGTGTCGAGTGCGGAATCATTGCCCACCATCGAGATCCGCTGCATGGCTTCCGGGCCATTGCCGATCAGCATCGCACCGGTCACCGGCGCGCCGACCTTGCCGTCCTCGATCATGTAGGCTTCGGTGCAGCCGAAGACGAACTTGCCCGATGTGATATCAACTTGGCCGCCGCCGAAGGAGACCGCGTAAAGCCCCTTTTTCACCGAAGCGATCATCTCGTCCTTGGTTCTGTCGCCCGACAGCATGTAGGTATTGGTCATGCGCGGCATCGGCTGATGCGCATAGGACTGCCGCCGCCCGTTGCCAGTGGCCTTCATCCCCATCAGCCGGGCATTCTGCCGGTCCTGCATGTAGCCGACCAGGATGCCGTCCTCGATCAGCACGTTGTAGCCTGAAGGCGTACCCTCATCATCGACCGACAGCGATCCGCGCCGTCCCTCGATGGTGCCGTCATCGACCACTGTGACGCCTTTCGAGGCTACCCGCTCGCCCAGCAGCCCGGCAAAGGCGGAGGTTTTCTTGCGGTTGAAATCGCCTTCAAGGCCATGACCGACTGCTTCGTGCAGCATCACGCCCGGCCAGCCTGCGCCAAGCACCACGTCCATGGTGCCCGCCGGTGCCGGCACGGCGTCGAGATTGACCAACGCCTGGCGAAGCGCCTCGTCGGCGCCGTGGCGCCAGCTCTCGTCGGTGAGAAAATCGCCGAACAGCTTGCGCCCGCCGATGCCGTAGGAGCCGTTTTCCTGCCGGTCGCCGACACCGGCCACCACCGAGATGTTGAGCCGGGTGAGGGGACGGACATCGCGCACCCGGTGGCCATCGGCCCGCAGGATCTCAACCACCTGCCAGTTGGCGGCCATCGAAACCGAAACCTGACGGACCCGCTCATCCTTGTTGCGCAGATATTGATCGATCGTCTGAAGCAGCTTGACCTTGTCCTCGAAGCCGGGGTTGGCCAGCGGATTGTCTGCGGTATAGAGAAGTTTGTTGGTGCGTTGCGGCGCGGCCGAATAGGTCCCGATGGCACCCCGGGTCACGGCCGAAACCGCATCTGCCGCGCGCATCAAAGCGGCTTCGGACAGTTCGCCCGCATGCGCATAGCCGGATGTTTCGCCGAGCACCGATCGCAGCCCGAAGCCACGGTCGGTGGCATAGGCGCCGGATTTCAGCTTGCCATTGTCAAACAGCAGCGATTCCGTTTCTTCGTACTCGAGATAGAGTTCACCATCGTCGGCGTCCTTGAGCGCGTCGGCGACGATTCTCTCCACCTTGGCTTCGGAGATGTCGAATTGGCTGGCGAGCGGGTCCTGCATCGTGATGTCCATTTCTAAAGCGGTGTTGCCGGTGTATATAGGTGTTCGGACCCGGAATGAAACACTGGGGGAGGCAGCTCATTGGACAAACTCACAGTCGAGAATGTCAATCACCCGGGCAAAACCGAGCGCGTCAACGGTGAGAAGTACCTCGCCATGCGCGATGCGATGCTGTCGGTTTTGAGCCGAAAGTCAGAACCGGTGGATCAAACTACCATCAAGGAAGCCGTCAAACCGCTGCTTCCGCAAGCCCTTTTTCCAGGCGGAGCCACATCAGGTTGGTGGGTGAAATGTGTACAGCTCGACCTGGAGGCCAAAGGCAAGCTTGCGCGCACCAGCGACAAGCCGCTGCGGTTTTATCTGACAAAGGAAGATGGCAATGGCTGAAAACAAAACCCAGCCCCTGTCGCTGGACCCCGATGCTGTGATTGCCGAGATCTCGGACGACGGCCGCCGGGCTGAAGTGACAGCTCTGGACAAGCTGTTGCGCCGGCTTTCCGGTTCACGCCCGGTGATGTGGGGACCGGCCATGTTCGGCTACGGAAAATACAGCTATAAATATGCCTCAGGCCGTGAGGGAGAATTGTTCCGCTGCGGTTTCGCGTTGAGAAGTCGGGACCTCGTGCTCTACCTGATGCCCGGCTTCGAAGGCCTCGAGGACGATCTTTCGCGCCTCGGCCCGCACAAGACAGGCAAATGTTGTCTGTATCTCAAAAAGCTCGACGCCATCGACATGGGTGTTCTAGAGCGCGTGCTTTCCCGAACGCTGGCGGTCATGGACGAACGCTACCCGGTTCGGGAAAATGCCTGACCCGGAGAGCGGTTTTACGGCAGGGCAGCATAGCCTTCGGTGAAGCCGGCCAGATCGACTGGAATGCCGATGCCTTCCTCAGGCGTCTGAAACACGATGAAGGTGGCCGTGGTCCCGCCGCGCAAGGTGGTCAGCAGCGTTTCGTCGAGGATCACTTCAGCATAGCAGCCGTCCGAGAAGCAGCGCACGAAATAGGCCCGGCCGATATCCTTGCCGTCGACATTCAGCCCCAGCCCCGAAGGCAGCAATACACCGAGCGGCGCCAGCACCCTGAGGATTCGCGCCTGCTGGTCGGCGGTCTTCAACACCACGACGGAAAGTCCGACCTCTGGCCGGTCATCGGCAATGACGTTCTGCATCAGGGCGCATTGTTCTGACGGTGCACCGGCCGGAGTGTCGCAGACGATCGACCACGATCCGTGTGAGGATTTGACTTTCCCGGCCTGCTGCGCCGCTGCCTGGGTCGCAAGTCCCGGAGAGCTGGTGAGCATCAGGCCGGCCAGAACGGCGCCAGCACAACGGTTCAATTTTGGTGCAAATGCCATTTCAACTCCATGGAACGGCCGAATCATCGCTCAATTTGTAGATGGGCGGGACCAAAATGGAACCCTTTAACGGCACTCTCAGCTGCTTTGTGCGGCAAAAATGCGGCTTCGGGCCGTCTTGGCTTGCTCATTGCGAGCCCCCAACGGCGTCGGCAACGAAGCCAGCACGGGTGTTTGTTGCAAGTTTAAAGGCTAAGCGTCGATGGAGCGCATTTTGTCGTCCCAAACACCTCGTGCCCGGGCGCCCGCGCAAAAATGCCGCATCATCAACAGGTGACGGCAGTTGCGGGCGGTGTCATTCTGTGGTTTGAAGCGCCAATCAAATTGAGGGATTCCGTCTGGTCACGCAGGCGGAACGATACTCGAGGGAGACACCAACGTGACCAACAAGCTTTCCGCAGGGCTTGCCGCACTCGCTTCGCTGGGCACGAGCCCCGCCTTGGCCGCGCAGCCAGTTGATTGGCAGATGGGCTTCCAGCCTGCTGCCACTGACATCATGGAGCAGATTCGCAGCTTCGAAAACTACACGCTCTGGTTCATCGTGCCGATTACACTCTTCGTGCTGGCCCTTCTGGTCTACGCGATGGTGAAATTCCGCGCCAGCGCCAATCCCACTCCCTCCAAGACCAGCCACAATTCCCTCATCGAGGTGATCTGGACCTTGGGGCCGGTCGTCATCCTTCTGGCGCTCGCGATTCCGTCCTTCAATCTGCTGACAGCGCAGTATTCGCCGCCGGAGGCCGATTACACGGTCAAGGCGACTGGCTACCAGTGGTACTGGGGCTACGAGTACCAGACCGAAAATGAAGTCTCTTTTGATTCGCTGATGCTGCAGGAAGCCGACCGTGTCGCTGCCGGCAAGGAAGATGTCGCTGCCTATCCGCGCCTGCTGGCTGTCGACAACGAATTCGTCGTTCCTGTCGGCAAGACGGTCCGGCTGCTCGTGACCGCCGCCGATGTTCTTCACGCCTTCGCCATGCCGGCTTTCGGCGTCAAGATGGACGCCGTTCCGGGCCGTCTCAATGAGACTTGGTTCAAGGCGGAGGTCGAAGGCATGTATTACGGCCAGTGTTCCGAGCTCTGCGGCAAGGACCACGCCTACATGCCGATCGCGATCCGCGTGGTTTCGCAGGAGCAGTTCGATGCGTGGCTGACCGCCGCTGCCGACGATGTCGAAGCCGCCAATCGCAACCTTGTTGCCGCCATCGAAGCCGATGCAAAGTCGGTTGATGTCGCCGCAAACGATCAGAATTAAGAGAGGGGACTGAGACCAATGGCCGGTTCAACTGTCGCTCATGACGACCACGACCACATGCCCAAGGGCTTTGTGCGTCGCTGGATGTACTCCACCAACCATAAGGACATCGGTACGCTCTACCTGATCTTCGCGATCATCGCGGGCATCATCGGCGGTCTGCTCTCTGTCGCCATGCGCATGGAGCTGCAGGAGCCGGGCATCCAGATTTTCCACGGCCTTGCGGCAATGGTCTATGGCTTCGAGGGCGATGCCGCCATCGACGGCGGCAAGCACATGTACAATGTGTTCACCACCGCCCACGGCCTGATCATGATCTTCTTCATGGTGATGCCGGCCCTGATCGGCGGCTTCGCCAACTGGATGGTTCCGATCATGATCGGCGCGCCCGACATGGCGTTCCCGCGCATGAACAACATCTCGTTCTGGCTGCTTCCACCTGCCTTCATCCTGCTGCTGCTTTCGATGTTCGTCGAAGGTCCCGCAGGCGCCTACGGCACCGGTGGTGGCTGGACCATCTACCCGCCGTTGTCGACGAGCGGACAGCCTGGTCCTGCCATGGATTTCGCCATCCTGTCGCTGCACGTGGCCGGTGCCTCGTCGATCCTGGGTGCGATCAACTTCATCACCACCATCTTCAACATGCGCGCGCCGGGCATGACCCTGCACAAGATGCCGCTGTTTGCCTGGTCGGTGCTGATCACCGCTTTCCTGCTGCTGCTGTCGCTGCCGGTTCTGGCGGGTGGCATCACCATGCTGCTGACCGACCGCAACTTCGGCACCGCGTTCTTCGCGCCTGAAGGCGGCGGCGACCCGATCCTGTTCCAGCACCTGTTCTGGTTCTTCGGTCACCCGGAAGTCTACATCCTGATCCTGCCGGCCTTCGGCATCGTCAGCCACATCATCTCGACCTTCTCGCGCAAGCCGGTCTTCGGCTATCTCGGAATGGCCTATGCCATGGTCGCGATCGGTGCCGTCGGCTTCATCGTCTGGGCCCACCACATGTACACGGTCGGTCTGTCGCTCAACACGCAGCGCTACTTCGTCTTCGCCACCATGGTGATCGCTGTTCCGACCGGCGTGAAGATCTTCTCCTGGATCGCAACGATGTGGGGTGGTTCGATCACCTTCCGTACTCCGATGCTCTGGGCGATCGGCTTCATCTTCCTGTTCACCGTCGGCGGTGTGACGGGCGTACAGCTCGCCAATGCAGGCCTCGACCGCGCCATGCACGACACCTACTACGTCGTTGCCCACTTCCACTACGTGCTGTCGCTGGGTGCCGTCTTCGCGATCTTCGCCGGCTGGTACTACTGGTTTCCGAAGATGTTCGGCTACATGTACAGCCCGATGATCGCGCGCACCCATTTCTGGGTCACCTTCGTGGGCGTGAACCTGGTGTTCTTCCCGCAGCACTTCCTCGGCCTGGCCGGCATGCCGCGCCGCTACATCGACTACCCCGATGCATTCGCTGGCTGGAACGCGATCTCGTCCTACGGTTCGTACATCTCCGGCATCGGTGTTCTGATCTTCCTCTGGGGTGTCTGGGAAGCCTTCTCCAAGAAGCGCGTCGCGGGCGATAATCCATGGGGCGAGGGTGCGACCACGCTGGAATGGCAGCTGTCTTCGCCGCCGCCCTACCACCAGTGGGAACAGCTGCCGCGCATCAAGTAACAGCGCGCAGCAGATAAAAATTGCCAGGCCGCCGGGACCATCCGGCGGTTTGGCGCGTAAAGCCCGGACATGGGACGCGGACCGCAGAATAGGCAGGTCCCCCAGAACCGGCAAAATGTAGGAAAGGCAAATTGCCCATGGCAATGACCGACGAACATGATGCTCTGGCCACGCCTGCTTCCGTGGATGTCCTGGAAGGCGATGCGGGTGATTTCTTCGCGCTGCTCAAGCCGCGCGTCATGTCGCTCGTTGTCTTCACTGCCCTCGTCGGCCTGCTGATGGCGCCGGGCGAGATCCACCCGGTTCTGGGCTTCATCGCGATCCTGTCGATCGCCGTGGGCGCCGGTGCGTCGGGCGCGCTCAACATGTGGTATGACGCCGACATCGACATCCTGATGGGCCGCACCGCCAAGCGCCCGATCCCCGCCGGCCGCATTTCCGCCGACACCACGCTGGCATTCGGCATGTTCCTGTCGGTCTTTTCTGTCGCGACGCTTGGCCTTATGGTCAACTGGCTCTCGGCCGGCCTGCTTGCCTTCACGATTTTCTTCTACGCCGTCGTCTACACGATGTGGCTCAAGCGTTCGACGCCGCAAAACATCGTCATCGGCGGTGCCGCAGGCGCATTTCCGCCGATCATTGGCTGGGCCTGCGTCACAAACTCGATCTCGCTCGAGAGTATCGTTCTGTTCGCCATCATCTTTCTCTGGACACCGGCGCATTTCTGGGCGCTGGCGCTATTCAAGTCTGAGGATTACGGCCGCGCCGGAATTCCGATGCTGCCCAATGTCGCCGGTGAGCGCACCACCAAGCACCAGATCGTTCTCTATGCCGTGTTGACGGCCATCAGCGGCGTCGTGCCGACGGTTCTGGGCTTTGCCGGCATGGTCTACGGTGCCTTTGCAGCCATTCTGGGCGCCGTCTTCATCTGGCATGCCGTCAAGGTCTGGCGCATGCCGGACGGCGACAGCAAAATGGTGCCGGCCAAGAAGATGTTCGCCTATTCGCTGGTCTATCTGTTCTGCATCTTTACAGCACTTTTGGTGAGTGCGCTGGTGACCAAGTTTACCGGCATGGCGGTGTAATCATGAACCAGATCGATCTGACCGAAAAGCAGAAGAAGGCCAGGCGCTCGCGCAATGTTGCGCTGGGCATCGTGCTGGCCGTCCTGGCGGTAATGTTTTATGTCGTGACCATCATCAAGATCGGCCCGGGCATCTTTGACCGGGCGATGTGAGGAGAATTCCGTGAGCGCGAATGAAACCGGCGATGGCAAGACAAAGGGCAGCGCAAACATGCGTATCGTCGTCGCGTGTTCGGCTTTTGTCGCCTCGATGATCGGTGTCAGCTACGCCGCTGTTCCGCTTTACCAGCTGTTTTGCCAGGTGACGGGTTACGGGGGTACCACGCAGCGCGTCGAGCAGATGTCCGAGACAATTCTGGACCGCAAGATCAAGGTCCGGTTTGACGCAAACACCGCGGGCGGCCTGCCGTGGGATTTCAAGCCGGTCGAGCGCGAGGTTGAACTTCGTATCGGCGAGACCATCCAGATCGGTTACACGGCCGAGAACACGTCGAATCAGTCGACATTCGGCCAGGCGACCTTCAATGTCACGCCGATGTCGGCTGGTGCCTATTTCAACAAGATCCAGTGTTTCTGCTTCACCGAGACCGAGCTTAAACCGGGCGAAACACTCGACATGCCTGTCGTCTTCTTCGTCGATCCTGCGATCGTCGACGATCTGGATGCCAAGGACGTAACAACAATCACGCTGTCTTACACATTCTTCCCCCATGCATCGGAAAAACCCGTTGCAGCGGTGGAAGAGCCGGTGCAAGACAGGAATACCTTGTAAGACCAACACTGCGCCGGACGGGTGGTCCGGGGCGGGTATGATGACCATCGGGGAAAGCTGACATGGCCGACGCACATCAAAAACACCATGACTATCACATCATCGACCCGAGCCCCTGGCCGCTCGTCGGTTCGATCGGGGCGCTCGTTATGGCGCTCGGCGGCATCGGCTGGATGCAGGGGCTGAAGGGCGCGGATTCACTGCTCGGCTTGCCGATTGCCAATCCGGTCATGTTCCTCGTCGGTCTGGCGATCGTTCTCTACACCATGTTCGGCTGGTGGGGCGCGACCATCAAGGAGGCTCATGAGGGTCACCATACCCGCGTCGTCGGTTTGCACCTGCGCTATGGCATGATCATGTTCATCGCCTCGGAAGTGATGTTCTTCGTCGCCTGGTTCTGGGCTTTCTTCGACGCCAGCCTGTTTCCCGATGAAGCCAGTCAGGTCGCCCGCGTCGCCTTTACCGGTGGGCAGTGGCCGCCCGAAGGCATCGAGGTTCTCGACCCGATGCACCTGCCGCTCTACAACACCATTATCCTGCTGCTGTCGGGCACCACGATCACTTGGGCGCACCATGCGCTGCTGCATGGCGACCGCAAGGGCCTGGTCAACGGCCTGATCCTGACGATCCTGCTCGGCATCCTGTTCTCGATCGTTCAGGTCTACGAATACGGCCACGCTCCGTTCGCCTTCAAGGATTCGATCTACGGTGCAACCTTCTACATGGCCACCGGCTTCCACGGCTTCCACGTGTTTGTCGGCACGATCTTCCTGATTGTCTGCCTGGTTCGCGCCATGAAGGGTGACTTCACGCCCAAGCAGCATTTCGGGTTTGAGGCAGCTGCCTGGTACTGGCACTTCGTCGACGTGGTCTGGCTGTTCCTGTTCTTCTCGATCTACATCTGGGCTTCCTGGGGTGCGCCGATCTACCACGGCTGATCAAGTCCAGGATCCAACTAGACTACAGGGCGGCGGGGAAACCTGCCGCCCTGTGCATTTCAGCCGGGGAACTGAGGCCGGAGACAAGGAACAGCAACAATGAGCAGCGACGAGGCACATTATCCGCCGGTTGATCCGGTGCAGGTCGGTCTGCGCGGCCGTTGCCCGCGTTGCGGCGAAGGCGCGCTGTATGACGGGTTGTTGAGCGTCAAACCGAAATGCGGCGTTTGCGGCCTGGACAATGGCTTTGCCGATGCCGGCGACGGACCGGCCGTCTTCGGCATCATGATCATCGGCTTTCTGGTCGTCGGGTTCGCACTCTGGCTGGAAGTCAATTACAGCCCGGCGCTGTGGGTGCACCTGACCCTGTGGATTCCGCTTTCCACCGTGCTCACGCTCGTGTTCCTGCGCATCGCCAAGGGGGTGCTGATCGCACTCCAGTTCCGCAACAAGGCAGCCGAGGGAGCGATCGATCGTGGCTGAAACAGACGTCAAGACAGCGTCGCCGCGCTGGCGTTTCTGGGCCGTGCTTATCCTGCTGCCCGCGGCGTTCGCCGTGCTGCTCGCATTGGGTACATGGCAGGTGCAGCGGCTGGTCTGGAAGGAAAGCCTGCTTGCCGCCATCGAACAGCGAAGCAATGCCGAGCCGGTCAGCATTGCAGAAATCGAGACAGCGCATCAGGCGGGTGAGCCGATCGAGTACCGCACGGCCTTTGCCACCGGCCGGTATCTCCATGACAGCGAACGCCACTTCTTCGCCACCTTCAACGGGCAGATCGGCTACTATGTGTATACGCCGATGCAGATCGGTGACGGCCGCTACCTCTTCGTCAATCGCGGCTTTGTGCCTTACGATCTGAAAGACCCCAAGACCCGGCCTCAAAGCCTGCTCGAGGGGGAACAGCGGGTCACGGGCCTGGCGCGCGAGCGGCTGTCCGAACGGCCGTCCTTTATGGTGCCAGACAATGACGAAGCGGCAAACATTTTCTACTGGAAGGATCTCGATCGGATGGCCGCATCCGCCGGGCTGCAGGCGGAGGATGTGCTGCCGTTCTTCCTTGATGCCGACGCAACCCCGGTTCCGGGTGGATTGCCAAGGGGAGGGGTGACGGTGATCGACCTGCCCAACAGTCACCTGCAATATGCGGTGACCTGGTATGGCCTGGCCCTGGCGCTTCTCGGCGTGAGTGTGTTTGCCTGGTGGAAGCGAAAATCCTGATCGCGGCTGGCGCTTGCGGGCCATGGCATGGTAGCCCCAGAGGATGAAACGGATGGGAAGTTGATATGGCTGTTCTGGCATTGATCCTGGTTGCGCTGATCGCTTTCGAGCATATCTATATTCTCGTGCTGGAGATGTTCCTCTGGACCAAGCCGCGCGGCATGAAGGCTTTCGGTACCCGGCCCGAGCAAGCAGCCCAGACACGTGTGATGGCGGCAAATCAGGGTCTCTACAACGGGTTCCTCGCCGCCGGCCTGATCTGGTCACTGCTGCACCCGGATGCTGAATTTGCCTTTCAGCTGCAGCTCTTCTTCTTGGGTTGCGTCCTCGTTGCCGGCCTCTATGGTGGCGCCACCGCGTCGCGCAAGATATTCATCATCCAGGCGCTTCCGGCCGCAATTGCGCTGATAGTGGTCCTGATTGCGGGCTGATGCTGTGCTGAATGAAACTGTTGGTAAGCCGATGAACAAAACTCCACTGACAATCAGGCTATGTGGTCCGCGCGGATTTTGCGCCGGTGTCGACCGCGCCATCCAGATCGTCGTGCTGGCGCTGAAGAAATACGGTGCGCCGGTCTATGTCCGGCACGAGATCGTTCACAACCGTTTCGTGGTTGAAGGCCTGGAAGCGCTGGGTGCGATCTTTGTCGAGGAACTCGATGAGATCCCGCAGGAGCATCACGCCCAACCGGTGATCTTTTCCGCTCACGGCGTTGCCAAGTCGGTTCCGGCCGATGCCGAGGCGCGCAATCTGTTTTACCTCGATGCCACCTGTCCGCTGGTTTCCAAGGTGCACAAGCAGGCCATGCGGCATGAGCGTCTGGGCCGTCATGTGGTGCTGATCGGCCACAAGGGGCATCCCGAGGTGATCGGCACCATGGGGCAACTGCCGCCCGGCGCCGTGACGCTGGTCGAGACCGTGGCGGATGTGGATGCCTTCGAACCCGCAGATCCTTCGGCACTCGGGTTTGTCACCCAGACCACGCTGTCGGTGGATGACACGGCAGATGTGATTGCCCGGCTTCACGCCAAATTTCCTCAAATTACGGCACCGGCTGCGGAATCGATCTGCTACGCCACCACCAACCGGCAGGATGCGGTCAAGCAGGCGGCACCCGGCTGCGACCTGTTCGTGGTCGTCGGCGCTCCCAATTCGTCCAATTCCAAGCGGCTGGTCGAAGTGGCGCTGAAGGCCGGGGCAAAGAAGTCCATCCTGCTGCAGCGCGCCCATGAGATCGACTGGGATGCCATCGGCGACATTCGCCTGCTCGGCCTGTCTGCCGGCGCATCCGCACCCGAAGTCGTGGTCGCCGAGATCATCGACGCCTTCAAGGCCCGGTTCGATGCCACCATCGAGCTGGCCGAGACAGTGCAGGAAACCGAGAATTTTCTGGTCAACCGCGAACTCCGCGACGTGGAACTGACCACTGCCGACATGGCATTTGTCAACGGAGTGCGTTGAGTATGGCCGTTTATACGGATGTGAACGAGGACCAGCTCAGGGCCTTCCTTGCTGAGTATGATGTCGGCACGCTGTTGTCCTACAAGGGCATTGCCGAAGGGGTCGAGAATTCCAATTTCCTGCTCCGCACCAGTGGCGGCACCTACATCCTCACGCTCTACGAGAAGCGGGTGAACCGGGACGACTTGCCGTTTTTCATCGGCCTGATGGATCACCTGGCACTCAAGGGCCTGAGCTGTCCGCTGCCGATCGAGCGCCGTGGCGGTGGTCATCTGGGTGAACTGGCGGGACGTCCGGCCGCCATGGTGTCATTCCTTGATGGAGCCTGGTTGCGCAAGCCCCAGGTCCAGCATTGCCGCGAGGTCGGCCGTGCGCTGGCCGAAATGCATAACGCCGGACACGATTTTGCCATTCGCCGCAAAAACGGATTGACGGTCACTGACTGGCGGCCACTCTGGGAAGGCTCGCGGGAACGCGCGGACGAGGTTCAGCCGGGCCTGCGCGACGAGATCGACGAGGAATTGGCGGCTTTGGAGCAGAACTGGCCCTCCGGTCTGCCTGAAGGCGTCATCCATGCCGATTTGTTTCCCGACAACGTGTTCTTCATCGAGGACCGCTTGTCGGGGCTGATCGATTTCTATTTCGCCTGCAATGATTTCTTTGCCTATGACGTCGCCATCTGCCTTAACGCCTGGTGCTTCGAGGCCGACGGCGCGTTCAACCACACCAAGGGCATGGCGTTGATTGACGGCTACAACACGGTCCGTCCGCTGCAGCCGGCGGAAGCCGGGGCTCTGCCGCTGCTCGCCCGCGGCGCAGCCCTGCGCTTCTTTCTGACCCGGCTCCATGACTGGCTGACCACACCTGAAGGTGCTTTGGTGGTCAAGAAGGATCCAATCGAGTATCTGCGCAAGCTGCGCTTCCACCGCCAAGTTGCCTCTGGCTCCGAATACGGACTTCGCGCCAAGGACTTGATATCTTGAAGCATGTTGAGATTTTCACCGACGGTGCCTGCTCGGGCAACCCTGGCCCGGGGGGCTGGGGAGCCATCCTCCGCCATGGCGAGAATGTAAAGGAAATGTCCGGCGGCGAGGCGGTGACCACCAACAACCGCATGGAACTGCTTGGCGCGATCTCGGCGCTGAACGCGCTCAAGAGCGCCTGCGAGGTCGATCTCTACACCGACAGCAAATATGTCATGGACGGCATTTCCAAATGGATATTCGGCTGGAAGAAGAACGGCTGGAAGACCGCGGGCAAGAAGCCGGTCAAGAACGCCGAGCTTTGGCAGGCGCTGGACCAGGCCAACCAGCGCCACAAGGTCAAGTGGCACTGGGTCAAAGGGCATGCCGGTCATCCGGAAAACGAACGTGCCGATGAATTGGCGCGTGCGGGCATGGCTCCGTTCAAAAAGTAAACGGCGCCCCATTGAGCGCCGTTCAAGTCCCGGAATAATCGGAAAAGATCAGAGCTGTTCGATCAGTGCTGCGGCACCGGATGTCACAGCCGTGCCGGGCGTATCCTCGATATTGAGCGCGGTTACGGTGCCGTCTTCCACGATCATCGAATAGCGTTTCGATCGAATCCCCAGCGTGCCCGCCGAAAGATCGGCTTCCATGCCGATTGCCTTGGTGAAGCTGGCATCCCAGTCCGACAGGTATCGCAGCTTGCCGGTGCCGTTGGTGGCCTTTTCCCAGGCACCCATGACGAAGGCATCGTTGACGGAGACCACGGCGATGTCATCGACACCCTTGGCCAGGATCGCATCGCGATTTTCCAGGTAACCTGGCAGGTGGTTGAGATGGCAGGTCGGCGTGAAGGCGCCCGGTACAGCAAACAGCACGACTTTCCTGCCGGCAAACAGATCGCTGGTGGTCGTCTCGGTCATCCCATCGGCGGTCTTTTCCTTGAACGTGGCGTCGGGCAGTTTGTCCCCAATTGAAATCGTCATGTCAGCGCTCCCTTGCGTGGATTTGATGTCAGCCTCAATCTAGGCAGAGCGCCGGAAATATCGAGTCCTGCTCGCGATATCCACGGGATTGATCACTTGTCGGCGCCGGGATTGACCGTGACACGCTGTTCTATAGCCCTTTGGCCGAGCGTTATGACCACATCGAGATCCATTTTTTCTGAATTCTTCCCGAACCCGGCCGGCGGGTCGACCCGTACTGTCCATTCGGCCACGCCGCCTGTATCTCGTACGAGTTTCGGAGGACCGAAGGCAAACCCCTGCGGTCCGGCGACAAACAACTCCGCGTTAGCGTTCAAGGGTCGGAACGCCGGCAAACTGGCCGTGACGTCGAGCTGCTTGCTGTTCAGATCGAGACTTGCAGTTTCGATGCTGAAATCAACGCCGGCGGGCTCGGGCAAATGCGCGAATGCGGCATGGACGGCTTCGCTGTCCGGATCCCCGGCGGCTTGGTTCCGAGGCAGCTCGACGGTCAGCTCGGCCTGAAAGGGGACACAGATCTTCTCGCAGATGCCGATAAATGCCTGCGCGTGAATGCGCGCTTCGCCGGAGAGCGTCCGCCGAAAGGTCAACGGGAACTGGACCGGAGCGGTGTACCCCGCCCAGACTGAATATCCATCATCGACACGGACGGGGGCGGGATATTCCATCTTGTCGAAGTCGATACCTTGGCTTTGCGAGAAATCAAGCGTCGGCGGAATACCGGCGCTGCCCGGGTCGCGCCAATAGGTCTTCCAGCCGGGATCCAGCGCAACATCCAGGATACCCCTGATGGTGCCGTCGTCACGGACGACCGGGTCGACCACCAGCCGCATGCGTCCGCCTTCGGTTTCGGCCCAGCCGCTGTCCAGTGACCAGGCGGGAATGGAACCGAGAGGCAGTGCCGCGGCCAGTGCCAGGAGAGCAGATGTCAGCAGTCGGTAAACGTGATACAGGTGATGTTTGAACATGCCGGCAATCTAGCGGAGGACTGTGCTTCAAATCCAATCAACAGACCCCGGCTTGTGTCATTTTTCCGTGAGCGTCCCATATGGTCATTCATCTGCATGAAGGGACTTTCCAAAATACTGAAACTTGCTAGGCTTGACTGATGTTAGGGATCGAAAAACAGCTGTCTCGCGCAAGCCGGGGATGTCTGGACGGACATTTCCTGATCGCCATGCCGGGCATGAATGACGAGCGTTTTGAACGCACCGTCATCTTTATCTGTGCCCATTCGGAGGATGGTGCCATGGGTTTCATCCTCAATCGCCCGCAGCCGGTTCAATTCCACGAATTGCTCGACA
The DNA here is from genome assembly GCF_900220985.1 of Parahoeflea halophila. GTDB lineage: Bacteria > Pseudomonadota > Alphaproteobacteria > Rhizobiales > Rhizobiaceae > Hoeflea > Hoeflea halophila. The sequence continues at coordinate 454,037 of NZ_OCPC01000003.1, read as the reverse complement.
ATCTCGATCTTGACAGCGCCACGGGAACAGGTGAGCGAGAGAGCCTGAAGCATAATGTGAGCGAATGCGCGCGAGACTTCCCTATCCAGATCGGCGGGCCGGTTGATTCCGGACGTGGGTTTGTGCTCCATTCCGACGACTACATGAGCGAATCCACAATGCCAATCAATGACGACCTGTGCCTCACGGCCACCGTCGACATCCTCCGCGCCATCAAGGATGGTCGCGGGCCGCGGCGGGGGATCATGCTGCTCGGCTATGCCGGCTGGGCAGCCGGTCAGCTTGAGACCGAAATCGCTACCAACACCTGGCTCAGCTGTCCCGGGCGCGACGATATCGTCTTCGATCAGGATCATTCCGGGAAATACGACCGGGTGCTGGCTCATATGGGCATCCATCCGGCGATGTTGTCCAACCAGGCCGGTCACGCCTGACATGACAGCGCTGCACAACCAATTGGATGCACAAAGGCCGCTGTAACGCTCTGAAAGGGCATATGAGCGTCTGTCAACTGGTGGAACTGGGCAGCGTCGACTGTAAGCAGCCTTCAGTTCGGCTTGGCCACCGGAAACCGTTCGCGAAGCAGCTTCTGCACCGACTCGCTGCCTATCGGCGGGCCGAACAGGAAGCTCTGGCCGAAGTCGCAACCGATTTCCGAAAGCGTCATCGCATCTGTCTCGGAGGCAACGCCTTCTGCAACAACCTGCATGTCCAGCCGTTTGGCAAGGTTGACGATCGAGCGGATGAGAATGCCGCCCTTGTCGGACTGGTCGATCACCAGTGACTTGTCGATCTTGATGGTCTTGAACGGGAACCGCGTCAGGTAGGACAGCGAGGAATGTCCGGTTCCGAAATCGTCCAGCGTGAGACCGATGCCGGCGTCAGCCAGCCGCGACAGGGTCATCAGGGCCTGCTGCGGATTGTGCATGACCAGGGATTCGGTCAGCTCAAGCCGGAAATGCGCCGGGTCAGTCTGTGCTGCGGAAATGACCTTGATCACATCGTTGCACAAGTCGCTCTTGAGCAATTGCGCGCTGGAAAGATTGACCGACATGAAGACGGGAAGCTCGCCGATTGCCGCCTGCCATTGCGCCAGGTCTTCAGCGGCGCGCCTGAGCGAGAACATGCCCAGTTCCAGGATCAGCTCGGATGCTTCAGCCACCGGTATGAATTCTGACGGAGGCACCGTTCCCCGCTTGGGGTCTTCCCAGCGCAGCAGCGCTTCGAAGCCTGCGACCTCGGCATCCTTCAACTCCACGATCGGCTGGTAGACCAGTGACAGCTCATTGCGCTCCAGCGCCCGCCGCAAATCGCTTTCCAGCCGTTGCCTGTCGGAACCCACGGTCCGGAAAGCCGGGCGGAACGGCTCGATCCGGTTGCCGCCAAAGCGCTTGGCCTGGTACATCGCCAGTTCGGCGTCCTTCACCAGGTCGGCGGGGATGGCGTTGTTTTCGACCCAGGTCACAAGTCCGATCGAAGCCGTCAACCGGATGTCCTGTCCGGCAAAATCGATCGGCGCGGAAATAGCCTTGGAAATCGCCTCGGCCACGGCTGCGACCTTGACGGCGTCACGCTCCGAAACCAGCACCAGGCCGAACTGGTCTCCCGAAATCCGCGCCAGGGTGTCTTGCGGCTTGAGCAACCGCTTGAGGCGGCGTGTCAGGGCCAGCAGGATGGTATCGCCAACCGACATGCCCAGCTTGTCATTGACCTGCTTGAAGCGGTCGAGGTCAATCATGAACACGCTGGGACGAACATTCGGATTGAGTTCGGCCAGGCTGATGACGGTTTCGAGCCGGTCGAGAAACAATTGCCGGTTCGGCAGGCCGGTCAGATTGTCATGCACCGCATTGTGCAGCAGCCGGTCCTCGGAGGTCTTCTGTTCGGTTACATCGATGATGGTGCCGACGCAGCGGATGACTTCGCTGTTGGAGCCCAGCACCGGCCGCGCCCTGAGCGCCATCCAGTGGTAATGGCCATCCTCGGCGCGCATCCGGAACTGATGATTTAGCCGGCCCTTGCGGTGCTCAAGCAAGACATCGAGCGTGGTGCGGAAGCGGTCGCGGTCATCAGCATGAATTCGCGGCAGCCAGTTGCGCGCAGGCCCTGCGAGCGCGCCGGGTGAAAGCCCCAGTTGCGGAGAGAGATCAGGGGAGGTAACGACCCGGTCGCGGACCACGTCCCAGTCCCACACCGTGTCGCCCGATCCAGCCAGCGCCATGGCCTGGCGTTCCATGTCGGAGAACAGGCCCTGGTGATAGGCGCCGCCGGCAAAGGCGTGCTGCATAACGGTAAATCCCATCAGCAAAACGATAAGCACCAGTCCGCCGCCAAGGGCTGGCTGCACGATGTCGTTGGCCAGCTGTCCCGTTACCGTCAGCCAGGCGCCAAACAACCAGCATAGTATCAGCGCCCATGTCGGGATCAGCATGACCGCCCGGTCGTAGCGGTTGAAGCCGAGATAGGCGATCAGTGCCACCCCGGCCACCGCCGTTGCGGCAAACGACATGCGGGCGATCCCTGATGCCAGCTGCGGGTCATAGATTGCCACCGCAAACAGCGCTCCCAATCCCAGGATCCAGGCCACCGTTACGTAAGACAGGTTGGTATGCCAGCGATTGAGGTTGAGGTAGGTAAACAGGAACACCACCAGCCCGGTCGCCAGCAGCACCTCTGTGCCCGAGCGCCAGATCCGCTCGTCACCTGGGGTGACACTGATGAGTTTCGACAGAAACCCGAAATCAACCGACACATAAGCCAGCACCGCCCAGGCGAGCGCCGCCGTGGCCGGCAGCATCGAGGTACCTTTCACCACGAACAGGATGGTCAGAAACACTGCCAGAAGACCTGCAATTCCCAGCACAACGCCGCGGTAAAGCGTGTAGGCATTGACCGTGTCCTTGTAGGCTTCCGGTTCCCACAGGTAGAGCTGTGGCAGCTCCGGGGACGCCAGTTCAGCCACGAATGTGATCACAGTGCCCGGGTTGAGGGTGATGCGGAAGACATCGTCCTCGCTGTTTTCGATCTGGTCGAGCGCAAAGCCCTCGCTGGGCGTGATGCTGAGAATCCGGGTGGAACCGAGATCGGGCCAAAACAGACCCGACCCGACCAGCCGGAAATGTGGAGCAACGATCAGGCGGTCGATCTGCTCGTCGGTGACATTTGCAAGCGCAAACACCGCCCAGTCGCCTGAATGTTCGGGAGAGCTGGAGCGCACCTCGATCCGTCGGACGATACCGTCAGCCCCTGCGGCCGTCGACACCTGGAAGGCTTCACCGCGGCGCTTGTAGACTTCGGTCGTTGCTGTCAGGTCAAGCGCGGTGTCTTCGCGGCTGATCTTGACCGGCTCGATCGCCTGCGCAGCCGGCGCATACCCCAGCACCACGAACACCACAAGCAGGCTCAGCGCTGCCTGAACCCAAGTGCCTGCCAAAGCGCCGAGGCGTCTTCCTGGATTGAAACGGAAATCGTAACTCATTCGCCGGAACCGGGTCCTTTCGCGCGTATGGACTGCCAATCCTCGGCAATCAGCGCGTAGAGCAGATGATCACGCCAGGCGCCGTTGATTTTCAGATAGCCGCTCAAATATCCCTCACGCTGAAAACCGACCTTTTCAAGGAGGCGCTGACTTCTTGAGTTCTCGGGAATACAGGCCGCCTCTATCCGGTGCAACTGCATCCGGCCAAAGACATGGGGAATGAGACCATTAAGCGCATCGGCCATCAGGCCCTTGCCGGCATGTTGTTCTCCCATCCAGTAGCCGAGCGCGCAGCTTTGCGCCACGCCGCGCTTGATCGAGTTCAGCGTCGCACCTCCGACGATACGCCCGCTGCCTTTCAGGCAGACAAACAGCGGCAGTGCCACGCCGGCTTCGCGATCGGTTTCGTAGCGGCGGATCCGGTAACGAAAGGCGGAACGCGTCAGTTCGTCGTCGGCCCAGCTCGGCTCCCAGGGTTCGAGGAAAACCCGGCTCTCCGCGCGCAACCGGCTCCATTCGGAAAAATCGCCGATCACCGGGTAGCGGAGAAAGGTCGTGCGCCCTTCGATCCGGAAGTCTTCCTGGGTCCGGCTGCGGAATCGAAACACCGGATGCGCCATGATAGAGAAAATCCTCGGGCTTTATTCGGCCGCGGCCGTTCGCCCGCCGTGCTGGCCAAGCAGCTGCGCCATGTCGGAGACCTTCAGGAGCTTGTCCACCGGCCCGATGGCCGACACGGTAATGGGCGTATCGAAAAACAGCTTGCCGGCAAGATCGGACAGTCTCTGCGGCGTGAGATTGGCCAGGCGTTCCATCAGTTCATCATTGCTCACCGGGCGGCCGAACAGCAGCATCTGGCGTGCAATCTGGCTCGCCCGCGCAGCCGGGCTCTCCTGCGCCATCAGCAGACCGGAGCGGACCTGCGCCCGTGACCGGTTGATTTCCTGCTCCTCGACCCCGTCAGCCGTCTTGGCGAGTTCGGACAGGATCACCGGGACCAGCTCTTCGAGATCCTCTGCGCCAGTCGCTGCGTGGACGCCGAACAATCCCGAATCCGAAAAGCCCCAGTGAAAGGCGTAGACCGAGTAGCAAAGGCCGCGTTTTTCCCGCACTTCCTGAAACAGCCGTGACGACATGCCGCCGCCCAGAATGTTTGCAAGCAGCTGCGAGCAGTAGAAGTCCCGTACCTGATAGGCACGGCCTTCGAAGCCGATCAGCACCTGTGCGTCCATCAGGTCGCGGGCCTCGCGGTAATCGCCACCAGTATAGCTCGCGGTCGGAATGGTCCGCAAAAGTTTGCCTGTCGGTTTGATGGTCTTGCCGAAGCTGTCGTCGATCAGTTTGACGAAGGCTTCATGATCGACATGACCTGCGGCAACTACGACGATGCGGTCACCGGTATAGTGGCGCGTGAGATAGGACCGGATCTGGTCCGGTGTAAACGCCTTCACCGTCTCGGGTGTGCCCAGGATCGGCCGGCCGATGGTCTGGTCGCGGAAGGCCGCTTCAGTGAACTTGTCGTAGACAACATCGTCCGGCGTATCGTTGGCCGCACCGATTTCCTGCAGGATGACATGTTTTTCGCGCGTCAGTTCAGCCTCGTCGAAAACTGAATTGGTCAGGATGTCATGCAGGATGTCGACTGCGAGCGGCACGTTGTCCTTGAGCACGCGGGCGTAATAGGCAGTGGTTTCGGTCGAGGTCGCAGCGTTGACCTCACCGCCGACATTTTCGATCTCTTCAGCGATCTGCCGGGCGCTGCGCTTGTGCGTTCCCTTGAACGCCATGTGTTCAAGCAGATGCGCGATACCGTGCTCTTGCGGACTTTCGTCGCGGGAACCGGATTTTACCCAGACACCGAGAGCCACGCTCTCCAGGTGCGGCATTGTCTCGGTTACCACCGTGACACCGTTGCTCAGGCGTGTCGTCTTGACTGTCATAATGTCACTTTCCCCGGCTCATCGCGTGGCCCGTGTGAGTGACAGAATATGGCTTTCAACCGCATCCTGGTCGTTGGGCACGACGCTGAACCGTTCCTCCCGTTGCATCAGGTCAGAGAGCCACGACGGGAGCGCGGGGTCAATACCACAGGCGTTTTTTACGGCCTCCGGGAACTTGGCCGGATGCGCGGTTGACAATGTGATCATCGCCGCCGTTGGTTTTTCCATTCGCGCGGCAACATGAACGGCGACGGCGGTATGCGGATCGAGCACGTAGCCGGTTTCGGCCTGCACATCGCGGATCATCGCCTTGACCTGGCGTTCACTCGCCCGGCCGGCCCGGAACTCCTTGCGAATGGTCTTGAGCGCCGGCTCGGCAATGTCGAAGGCACCCGATTGCTTCAGTCCGCCCATGGCCCGGCGGACGGCTTCGGCGTCACGGTCGTGGGCATCAAACAGCAGCCGTTCGAAGTTGGACGAGATCTGGATGTCCATGGATGGCGAGGTGGTCGGGCTGACGCCGCGCATCTCGTAGCGCCCGGTTCTCATGGTGCGGGCGAGAATGTCATTCTCGTTTGTCGCGATCACCAGCCTGGCAACCGGCAATCCCATCCGCTTGGCGCAATAGCCGGCGAAAATATCTCCGAAATTGCCGGTCGGCACGGTAAACGAGACTTTTCGGTCCGGCGCACCGAGCGAAACCGCGGATGTGAAATAATAGACGATCTGGGCCATGATCCGTGCCCAGTTGATGGAGTTGACGCCGGACAGGCGCACCTGGTCGCGGAATCCGGCATGGTTGAACATGGCTTTGACCAGATCCTGGCAATCGTCGAAATTGCCCTTGAGCGCCAACGCATGGACGTTGGATGCCGTGGACGTCGTCATCTGCCGCTGCTGTACCGGTGACACCCGGCCTTCGGGAAACAGAATGAAGATATCGGTCCGGTCACGGCCGGCAAAGGCGTCGATCGCAGCCCCTCCGGTATCGCCCGATGTCGCGCCAACAATCGTTGCCCGCTCGCCGCGCTTGGCCAGCACGTGGTCCATCAGCCGGGCGATCAGCTGCATGGCCACATCCTTGAAGGCTAGCGTCGGGCCGTGAAACAGCTCGAGCACGAAGGAATTCGGGCCACTCTGCACGAGCGGAGCGACTGCCGGATGACGGAAGGTCGCATAGGCCTCGTTGATCATCGAGCGAAGCGCTTCCGGCTCGATTTCACCGGCCGTAAACGGCTCGATTACCCGGTAGGCGATTTCCTGGTAGCTCAGGCCGCGCAAGGCCCGGATCTCCTTGCGGGAAAATTGCGGCCATTCCCGCGGCACATACAGGCCGCCATCGCGGGCGAGACCGGCCAGAAGCGCATCGCTGAACTTGAGTGCGGGTGCTTCGCCCCGTGTCGAAATATAGTCCACAGACATGTTCTCCGGTGGTGGACGCGGATCGCGCAAGATGAGATAACGCCGGTCGATTTTCCGCCGCGCGGCTGATATAGACCATGGGCGGTCGTCATGCAAAGGCCACACACCTGTAGGAGGGGTGGTCTTTTGCATCGGGTGAATGAAGGTAGGTTATCGTGTCACAAAGTTGTTTGCGTATCGCCCCGGTTTTGATCAGCGCTGCGCTAATTGCCGGCTGCACTGCCGCCGGCCCCCAGTCAGTGCTTGGCGGCGCCAACCAGCAGCCGGCGGTTGATGCGGCGGTGAACGCAGCGGTGGTGCAGGGCGCCTGTCCGGTCGTCACCCTCCGCGAAGGCACGGCCTACTACACCACCTATTCCAAGGGCGGCGATGGCGATGCGGCCAAGATAGTCCACCAGGCGTCGATAAGTGACACCACACGCCAGTGCCGCATCAGTGGCGATCAGCTGGTGATGACGGTCGTGGTTTCCGGGCGCGTGGTTGGCGGCCCGCAGGCCAAGACCGGTGTGGTTGAACTGCCGTTCCGCGTAGCCGTCCTCGATGGCGAGTCGGTTCTCTATTCGGAGCTGCAGAAGCACCCGGTCTCGATCGTCGAGGGCGGACCCGCCGAGCAATTCATCTACACCAACGCCACCGTCACGTTCCCGGCCTCAGCCTCGCGCACTGCCAAGCTCTATGCCGGTTTCGATCCAGGGCCATACAACACGCCTTGATCCCGTCTGCATAACGTCTGAAAGCCGTCGGCCTGTTCAGAGCAGTTCGGACCAGCCGGCAAGAGCTTCCACGGTGGGCGGGAGATCCGCCATCCGGCTGACCACGGTCTCGGCTCCCGCTTCAGTCAACTGGTCGGCATGGCCTGGATAGCTGTGGGAACCGCCGGTGAAGCCGACAACACGCATGCCCGCAGCCACTGCCCCGTGGACGCCGTGCACCGAATCCTCGATCACCAGCACATTGCCAGGCTTGGCATCAAACTGTTTGGCGCCATGCAGAAACACATCCGGAGCCGGTTTCGTGCGGCCTTCACCGAGTTCCTTGGCCGAATAGACATGCGCGCCGAACAGCCGGTTTAATCCGGTCCGCGCCAGCATCGCCTTCAGCCGGTGCGCCGACGAGTTCGAGCAGATGCAGCGCGGGCCGGGGATGCGCGCGATCGCCTGAACCGCACCTTCGATGGCACGAACTTCCTTGCCCAGTTTCTTGTCGAGCAGCGTTTCGGAGGCATCAAGTAATGTGGCCGAGAACGGAATGCTGGCCTCACGCTCGACTTCGAAAAGGATGTCCTTCCAGGTCAGGCCGGCAAAGCGCTCGGCCAGCTCTTCGGCCGTGATCGGGTACCCGGCATCGCTGAGAAGTTTTGACTCTACCTGCGCCGCAATGATTTCGCTGTCGACCAGAACGCCGTCGCAATCAAAGATGATGAGGTCGAAACCAGCCATGGAAAAGGTCCTGTTTTGGGGGAGGCGGGGAGTTTGGAGATGCGCCCGGACCTACAGCATGGCTTGGCGGCAGACAAGTGCAGGACAATTCAACTCTCGGCACCGAAATGCGCAAGCCGTGAAGAACAGACCACCGACTGGTTCCTTCGGAAATCGCTATGCGGCTGAAATCATTGAAACTGCGGTGCCAAATGCGATCCCGCGAGACCTTACCGGTACGCCCGCCGCCCAGGCAACGATCCCTGTACGGCCGCGGCCCGGCACACTTTAGGCACACCAGGCGGTTCTCCATTCATCAGATGTTTACCCTGTTCGGTAACCATGATGCCCAGTTGTTGCGTCTGAGTAATGTGAGTATCAAATGGCCCGACCTATTTCGCTTTCCGGAATTTCCGCCGTCAATGACACGCGCCAGTCGTGGCTCGATACCATCATCAAGGGGGACTGTGTGGCGGCACTCGAAGCGCTGCCCTCGAACTCCGTCGACGTCATATTCGCCGATCCGCCTTACAATCTGCAGCTTGGTGGCGATCTTGCCCGTCCTGACCAGTCAATGGTCGACGCGGTCAATGATCACTGGGACCAGTTCGAAAGCTTCGCCGCCTACGACGCCTTCACCCGCGCCTGGCTGTTGGCTTGCCGCCGGGTGCTCAAACCCAACGGCACCATCTGGGTGATCGGTTCCTACCACAACATCTTCCGCGTCGGCACGCAGTTGCAGGACCTTGGATTCTGGCTGCTTAACGATGTTGTCTGGCGCAAGACCAATCCGATGCCGAATTTCCGGGGGCGGCGCTTCCAGAACGCCCACGAGACCATGATCTGGGCTTCGCGCGACCAGGACGCCAAGAGCTACACCTTCAACTACGAAGCCATGAAGGCCGCCAATGACGATGTGCAGATGCGCTCCGACTGGCTGTTTCCGATCTGCACCGGCGCCGAGCGCCTCAAGGGCGAGGACGGCAAGAAGGTGCATCCGACCCAGAAGCCCGAGGCGCTGCTCGCCCGCGTGCTGATGGCTTCTTCCAAGCCCGGTGACGTGGTGCTTGATCCGTTCTTCGGCTCCGGCACCACCGGAGCCGTTGCCCGTCGTCTCGGCCGGCATTTCGTCGGCATCGAACGCGAGCAGGATTATATCGATGCCGCCCGCGCGCGTATCGACGCGGTTGAGCCGCTGGGCAAGAACGAACTGACAATTATGACCGGCAAGCGCGCCGAACCGCGCGTCGCCTTCAACGTTCTGATCGAGGCCGGTCACATCAAGCCAGGCGATGTGCTGCACGACGCCAAGCGCAAGCATCAGGCGATCGTTCGTGCCGATGGCACGCTGGTTGCCAATGGTCAGGCCGGGTCGATTCACAAGGTCGGGGCGATCGTGCAGGGTTTTGACGCCTGCAATGGATGGACCTTCTGGCACATCGAGACACCGGATGGTCTCAAGCTGATCGATGAGTTTCGCGCCCGCATCCGCCTGGAAATGGCGCGCGCCGGCTGAGTGCCGCTTACCGGATCCGGCGGGCGTCAAGTACCTTCAGTCACCGCCGGTAATGCAGCGCCCGGGATGTGTCGCACATCCCGGGCGTCCGCTTTATGTCCCGGGAAGGGCGAAAGAGTTCCAGGTAGCGAGCGGGCACGACCGCTTCTGCGAACGCGCGCCGCTTCAACCCGTCCCGCCGTTGCGTCCTGGTGCAATCTGGTTTGAACCAAATCCCTTCTCTGACGTTGGACAAACAAGAAAGCTTTTGCGTGACCAGCTCCGCTTTCGGCGGAGCAAAGCGGAGATCTGGGGATGCGAATGTTGATCGACGGAACGCAGTCCGCCGACAACAGGTCTGCGAGAGAGCTGATGGGCGAGACGGTGTGACGCCCGGTTTCAATGTTTAGCAAGCTGGTCACATTCTGCGCCTGATGTGGCCTTTCCCCTTTCGGGAGGGGTTGATCATGAATGTGCAGTCGCCACTCGGCCATCCGGAAATCACGACGATCAAGCGGGTATTGATCGGCATCTTCATTGTCATCATTGCCCAGGTCCTGTTCGTGGCCCAGGAAGTGGTGATGCCGATGGTTCTGGGTCTGTTGATCGCCCTGACCTTGAGGCCGGTTGTCCGCTTTGCCGAAAAGCGTGGCATTCCCGCTGGAGTTTCTGCTTTTATGGTAATAGTTTGCCTCGCTGGCGGCCTTGGATTTGGCGCCTACTCGATGTCGGGGCCGATTACCGATCTGATCGCCTCCGCGCCCGAAACAGGCGTCAAGATCCGGGCGAAATTTGCCGAATACCGCGATGAGATCGAAGCCGTCAAAGAGGCATCCGAACAGGTCGAGACGCTGGCGCAGGGCACCGATGCCGAGGAAGCCCAGAAGGTTGTCGTCCAGCAGCCGGCCCTGCTCACAGCCGCTGCTTCAAACGCATTCAGCAGTCTCACCACTTTCGTGGTCGCCCTGATCCTCGCTCTTCTCCTGCTTTCCACCGGGACCCTATTCTACGAGAAGGTCGTCGCCATCATGCCGCTGTTGAGCGAGAAGAAACGGGCCTTGCGGGTTATCTATGATGTGGAACGGCAGGTGTCGCGGTACCTGTTCACCATCAGCCTGATCAATGCCGGCTTGGGCACCGCAATCGGCATTGGTTTGTGGCTTTACGAAATGCCTAACCCGGTTATGTGGGGCTGCATCGCCGCGGTCCTGAATTTCCTTCCTTTCATAGGCGCTTGGGCTGGCACCGCGGCGGTCGCTGCCACGGCGATGGTGGTCTATCCGACACTTGGAACCGCCATGGTTGCTCCTGCAATCTATTTCGGTCTTACCGCCATCGAAGGCAATTTTCTCACACCGCTGATCGTGGGCCGCAGGCTCGAGCTCAACATTGTTGCCGTTTTTCTGACCGTGACGGTCTGGGGCTGGCTCTGGGGTCTGCTCGGAGCCTTGATGGCGGTGCCCATTCTGGTCGGTATCAAGGTGCTCTGCGACAACTTCGAATCGATGCACGCTTTCGGTCAGTTCCTTTCGGGTAGGCCGGCCGCGGAGGTGCACGATGGGCCGGACGAGATCAGGCCTGCCTGACCGATAAACCGTGGCGGAACAAACTTGCCGCTCAGGTGTTGTTGCGGGCAACTGCAACAACGGAGGGCGTGATCGCCATGGCAATTTCAACTCTGCTCATCATCATCCTGATCGTCCTGCTGATCGGCGCCGTGCCGACATGGCCGCACGCGCGCAACTGGGGCTATGGCCCGTCCGGCATTCTCGGGCTGGTCCTGTTGGTCGTCATCATTCTGGCGCTGTTGGGACACCTCTGACCCGTACATGGACGTCCGGCGGCTCGATCCGCCGGACGTCTGGTGGGAAGGCCCGGCCAGGTGCGCGAGGGGCAGGTTGCACCACAATCTTGCTATCGCGCCGATGCGGCCCGCTAGACCGGGAGCTCTCAAAAACCGGCCAAACGCGCCAAGTCCTCGCGAAGTTTTGCGGCACCGGTAAAATGCACCGCCTGCCATCCCGCGGCGACGGCGCCTTCGACATTCTTTTCACTGTCGTCAATGAAAAGGCAGGCTTCCGGGTCCAGACCGAAGCTCTTGGCATGCGTGTCATAGATCTCCCGGTCCGGCTTGATCATGCCGATCTCGCCTGACACGGTCACACCCCGCGGCACTTTCAGGAACGGAAACATTTCCTGCGCCTGTTTGAACGTGTCGGCTGCAAAATTGGTCAGCATGGTCACGTCCCGGCCCTGCTGGATCAGGTCAAGCATGATGTCGACACTGTCGTGGTAGGCGTGGCTGACCATCTCGTGCCAGTGCAGGCGAAACGCGCGGATCAGGTCCTCCTTGTCCGGATGTTCTGCAATCAGCAGCGCCTCGGCTTCGTCCCAGTTGCGTCCCCGGTCCTGTTCAAGGTTCCATTCATGGGTGCAGACATTGGCGAAGAACGCCTCGCGTTCCGCTTCATCGGGGATCAGCCGGCTGTAGGGAATGTTCGGATCGTAATGGATAAGCACCTTGCCGATGTCGAACACGATGTGCCGGACTGGTTGCGCCGCTGGCCTGTTTGTCTCGCTCATGTCTTGCCTTTTTTGAACAATCCCGGGAATGCCGCGCTCAGCGCCTTTTTCATCACCGTTGGCAGCGCTTCACCAGGAAGCGAATCGGGGTTACTCCACCAGCCCTCATGTTCGGGCTTGTGGGTGACAACCGCATGAAACACCTCAAGCCGCAATTCAAAATGTGTAAACACATGTGAAATCACGCCCTTGCTGCGCCAGTTCCCCTCGAATGGCGCTGCATTCCTACCGGTTTCGCCGTCGGCACGCACTGTCCAGTTGCTTGTGGGAACACCGGTCATACCGCCGAGCAGGCCGGTATCCGGGCGCTTGACCAGCAACACCTCTCCGTCGTCACGCTCGGCAACAAACGCAGCGCCAAGGCGGACCGGCTTGGCCTTCTTCGGCAGCTTTACCGGAAACTGTTCCTGGTTCCCCGACTGCCGCGCCTGACACTGCTCATTGATCGGGCACAGCGCACAGGCCGGCCGCTTTGGCGTGCAGATGGTGGCGCCAAGATCCATCAGCGCTTGTGCGAAGTCACCAGGGCGGTAAGCGGGTGTGGCCCTGGCGACCACCTCGCGGATCTCGGCCTTCGCCGATGGCAGCGGCGTTGAAATCTCGAAGAGCCGCGTGAACACCCGCTCGATATTGCCGTCGACCACGGCCGCCGGCTGATTGAAGGCAATCGCCGCGATCGCTGCGGCCGTATACGGGCCGATGCCGGGCAGTGCGCGCAGCCCGTCCTCGGTCTGCGGAAACCGCCCACCATGTTCGTTCGCCACGACGTCGGCACATTTTTTCAGGTTCCGGGCGCGGGAGTAGTATCCGAGTCCGGCCCAGGCCTTCATCACGTCTTCCGTGCTGGCAGCGGCGAGGTCTGCAACCGTCGGCCAACGTGTGGCAAAGTTCTCGAAATAGGGCTTCACCGCCTGCACGGTGGTTTGCTGCAGCATGATCTCCGACAGCCAGACCCGGTAGGGATCAGCCACCACCCCCTGGCTGCGCTCGGTGGGGCTGACCCTCCAAGGCAGCGCGCGGGCGTGCTTGTCGTACCAGGCAAGCAGCGCGGACGCGATCTCATGCGCGGTTTTGGGTTGCTCGGCAGATGACATTGAACTCGTGCAGCGATAGGAAGGTAATATGCTTGTGAAGTAGTGCGCTTCAAGAGAAACACAATGCCGGATCATGTCCTGCCAATTGGCCCGGCGCAATCAGCCAGCAAGGTCTGTCCAGTGATTGGATCGGCGGACAGGCTCTGACAGGTGGGGTTCAGGGAGTATTAGTCGAATGGCCAAGCCGTTCAGCCGAAAGGGCAGTCTGCAGATCGCCGAAATCGCCAACGACCTGATCGATCCGATCCTGGCCAGGCGGGCCGGCATCAACACGCTGCTGCTGGCCTCCTGGGACGAGATCGCCGGTGAGCAGTTCGCCGACTGCTCACGGCCCGAGCGGATTCGCTGGCCGCGTCAGGAGGGACCGGACGAAACCGGCGGCGGCTTCACCCCGGGACTTCTGACCATTGCCTGCGAAGGTTCCCGCGCACTGTTCCTGGCGCACCAGGAGGCCGAGCTGATCTCAAGGGTCAACAGTTTCTTCGGTTTCCAGGCCATTTCGCAGATCAGGATCATCCAGAAGGCGATCCACGTGCCGGAGCGCAAACCCAAGGCACGGCCGCTCGACCCGCGCGAAAAGAGCCGTCTTGCCGGCATGCTGTCCGAGATCGAGGACCCGGGTCTGCGCCAAGCACTGGAGCGCCTTGGCACCGGAGTGCTTGGCAGCAAGCCCAAGCGGCCGCGTTGATACGTCAGCCGCCGGCGCGCGCCATGATCACGGCTGCGTGAACATGTTGCACTTGTTTGGCCACAATTGACGCTATAGGAAATAGGCAAGCTGTGGCGTTTGCCGAAAGGCACCCGGCGCCGACCGCGCGAGAGGGCAGGAAACTGGTTTTGAGTGTGGTGGTATCGATGTTTCCAGACAATGGGTGAATTGCATGTTTCGTTTGACCTCCCGACTGTCCGCCGTTGCGGGTGTTTCGTTGCTCGCACTGACCTTGACGGCGTGCTCGGACTCGTCTGAACAGACACCGCAGGCATCCGACAATTCGGCCGCTGCAGTATCCACCGAAACGGCATCTGCAAACGTGTCGGCGGAAACCACGGGTTCGACTGAAAGCAGCGTCGACGCACCGGCGGCAGACGGTGTGGTTGACATGGCCAAGCTGATGGAGCCCGGCCCGCTCAAGGAAATGACGCTTGGCGATGAAAATGCGCCTGTTACCATCGTCGAATACATGTCGATGACCTGTCCGCACTGTGCAGCCTTCCACGAAAGCAACTTCAAGCCGTTGGTCGAAAAATATGTCGACACCGGCAAGGTGCGTTTCGTACTGCGCGAGTTTCCATTCGATCCGCGTGCCGCGGCCGCCATCATGCTGGCTCGTTGCGCCCCGGAAAATCAGTTTTTCCCCATGGTCGATGTTCTCTTCAAACAGCAACGCAGCTGGGCCACAGCGTCCGATGGACGTGAAGCACTGCTCCAAATCGCCCGTTTGGCCGGTTTTACACAGGAGTCCTTTGAGGCTTGCTTGACGAACCAAGAACTTCTGGATGATGTCAATGCTGTAAGATCCAAGGCCGCGAACGAGTTTGGCGTGCAGTCGACACCAACCTTCTTCATCAACGGCAAGCGGTATCCGGGGAATCTGTCGGTTGACGTCATGTCGGCAATCATCGACCCGCTTCTCTGAGCGGGCACTGTGCATCGATCCCTTGTGGTTTGACCGCAAGGGATTCGTTGCCATGCCGATGAATGCGCCTGACCGGGGGATCCGGTCATGAAGTTCACCAAGCTGAGGGTCCTGGGCTTCAAGTCCTTCGTTGAGCCCACCGAATTCATCATTGAACGCGGCCTGACCGGTGTCGTCGGACCCAATGGCTGCGGCAAGTCCAACCTTGTCGAAGCCATGCGATGGGTGATGGGCGAAAACTCCTACAAGAACATGCGCGCTTCGGGCATGGACGACGTGATCTTCTCGGGCTCCGGCAACCGCCCGTCCCGGAACACCGCCGAAGTCGGGCTCTATCTCGACAATTCCGACCGCACCGCGCCCGCAGCTTTCAACAATTCCGACGAGATCCAGGTTACCCGCCGCATCGAGCGCGAATCCGGCTCGGTCTACCGCATCAACGGCAAGGAAGCCCGCGCCAAGGATGTGCAGCTTCTGTTTGCCGATGCCTCAACCGGGGCGCGATCGCCCTCGATGGTCGGGCAGGGGCGTATCGGTGAACTGATCCAGGCCAAGCCGCAGGCCCGCCGGCAGCTGCTCGAAGAGGCCGCCGGCATTTCCGGCCTGCATTCCCGCCGCCATGAGGCGGAACTCAGACTGCGTGCGGCGGAAACCAATCTCGAACGGCTCGACGACGTCACCTCCGAGCTTGAATCGCAGGTCGAAAGCCTCAAGCGCCAGGCCCGCCAGGCCAACCGCTTCAAGATCCTTTCGGCGGAAGTGCGCCAGGCGGAGGCAACGCTTCTGCATCTGCGCTGGTCGATCGCCAAGGGTCAGGAAGGCGAGGCCGAGAGCGCGCTCGCCCAGGCCACATCCCGGGTCGCCGAACTGGCGCAGGCGCAGATGGAGGCTGCCAAGGACCAGGCCGTCGCGGCCCACAAGCTGCCCGAACTGCGCGAAGCCGAAGCCTCCGCCGCGGCAGCCTTGCAGCGGCTGCAGATTGCCCGTACCCAAATCGATGAGGAAGCCGAGCGCATTGCCCGCCGCCGCGAGGAACTCGACCGCCGTATGGCGCTGCTCAAGGCCGATATCGAGCGCGAGGAGCGCCTGATCGCCGACAATGACGGCATCATGAAGCGGCTCTCCGAAGAAGAGGCCGAGCTCAAGTCGCTACTGGAAGGCAGCGGCGAACGCTCCGCGGCTTTGAAGGCAGCCTTGGAGGCAGCGCAGGCCAGGCTTTCAGAAAGCGAGGCCTCGCTTGGCATCGTCACCGCCGAGCGCGCCGAAGCCTCAGCCGAGCGCACGCAGCTTGAACGGCTGATCCGCGAGGCATCCGAACGCAAGGCCCGTTTGCAACGCCAGATCGCCAGCCAGGATGCCGACCTTGGTGCGATCGCCGGAAAGATCGCCGGGCTGCCCGATCCGGCAGAGAAACGGCGGGAGACCGAGGCCGCCGAGAATGTGCTTGCCGATGCCGAAAAGGCGCTGGCCGAAAGCGAACAGGCTCTTGAAGCCGCACGTGAGACCGAGACCGCATCCAGGCAGCCGGTCACCGAGGCCAGAGCCCGGCTCAATGCCATCGAGACCGAGGCCAAGACCATCGCCCGCATGCTCAATGCGGGGCAGGGCTCGGACCAGTTCCCGCCCGTGGTCGAGCAGATAAAGGTCGACCGCGGCTACGAGACCGCGCTTGGCGCAGCTCTTGGCGATGATCTTGATCTGCCGCTGGATTCCGCAGCGCCGGCTCATTGGGCCAGAATGGAAACCGCAGCACAGGATGCAGCGCTGCCCGATGGTGTCGCGCCGCTCTCCATCCATGTTCGCGCACCACAAGAGCTAGCCCGCCGGCTGGCCCATATTGGGCTGGTCGCTGATGAAGATCACGGCAAGCGCCTGCATTCGTCTCTCAAGCCCGGGCAGCGTCTGGTGACCCGTGACGGCGCTGT
The DNA here is from genome assembly GCF_900220985.1 of Parahoeflea halophila. Taxonomy (GTDB): domain Bacteria; phylum Pseudomonadota; class Alphaproteobacteria; order Rhizobiales; family Rhizobiaceae; genus Hoeflea; species Hoeflea halophila. Next base: position 437,045 of record NZ_OCPC01000003.1, on the reverse strand, counting down.
CTTCCGCTGGGACGGCTATGTCGCGTCCGCCGATGCGCCCACCCCCGCAGCCCTCAGGCTGGAGCAGAAAAACCGGTTGGCCGACCTCAACGAAGAAGTCGGCGTTGCCACCAGGACGTTGCGCGGGGTGGAAGAGGACCTGGCACGCAGCGAGGCCGCGGTCACAGCCAGGGTCAATGAAAGCCGCGCGGCGCGCGATCACATTCGCACGGCCAGCCAAAGCCTGACCCGGGCCCGTGACGAACTGGCGAGCGCCGAACGTGCCTCCGGCGAACTTGCGAACCGCAGGGCCGTGCTGACCGAATCCCGCGCTCAGGTCAGCGCACAGCTGACCGAAACCGTCGAGGGACTTGAACAGGCTGAGCAGTCGCTCAGAGCCTGCCCGGATCTCGCCGGACTCGATGCAGCCCTTGCCCAGGTCAATGCTCAGGTTGCCACCGATCGCGGCGCTGTTGCCGAGGCCCGTGCCGCCCATGAAGGGCTCGAGCGCGAGAACGCCGCCCGCGCCCGCAGACTGGCCGCGATTGCTACGGAGCGCACCAGCTGGCTTGAACGGGCCGCCAATGCCGAAAACCATCTGGCCGCCTTGCGCACCCGTTCCGACGAGGCGGCGGCGGAAGTGGCAGGGATTGCCGAGGCCCCCGATGAACTCGCCGCCCGCCGGCGTCAGCTGATGAACCAGCTCTCCGAAGCCGAAAAACGCCGTCAGGAGGCCGCCGACAAGCTGGCCCTGGCCGAGAGCAAGTCTCGTGAAGCCGACAAGGCGGCCACCGAGGCCATCGGCGCGCTGTCGCAGGGACGTGAAGGCCGCGGCCGCGCCGAGGAACGTCTGATGGCAGCCAGGGAACGGCGCGATGAGGGCGAGGCGCGCATTCGCGAGGCGCTCAATTGCGAACCGCACGAAGCGCTGAGACATTCCGGCCTGACCGCCGATGCGCCCTTGCCCGATCCGGCGCAGGTCGAGCGCAATCTCGAACGTCTGAAGATCGAACGCGAACGCCTGGGCGCGGTCAATTTGCGCGCGGAGGAAGAGCAGACCGAACTCTCCGACCGGCTCAATCTGATTGTCACGGAACGCGAGGACGTCATCGACGCGATCAAGAAACTGCGCGCCGGCATCCAGAGCCTGAACAAGGAAGGCCGCGACCGGCTGCTCGTCGCCTTCGACATCGTCAATGCCCAGTTCCAACGCCTGTTCACCCATCTGTTCGGTGGCGGCACAGCGGAACTGCAGCTCATCGAATCCGACGATCCGCTGGAAGCCGGTCTCGAGATCCTTGCGCGACCGCCGGGCAAGAAGCCGCAGACCATGACGCTGCTGTCGGGCGGCGAACAGGCGCTGACTGCTATGGCCCTGATCTTCGCGGTGTTTTTGACCAACCCGGCGCCGATCTGCGTGCTTGACGAGGTCGACGCGCCGCTCGACGACCACAATGTCGAGCGCTTTTGCAACCTGATGGACGAAATGGCAGCCTCCACCGAGACCCGCTTCGTCATCATCACACACAATCCGATCACCATGGCCCGCATGAACCGCCTGTTCGGCGTGACCATGGCCGAGCAGGGCGTGAGCCAGCTGGTGTCCGTAGACCTGCAGACAGCCGAACAGATGCGCGACGCTGGTTAAACCTATCCGTGCTGGCGTTGCCGCTTGCAAATGGATTGACCGCTTTTACCCAATGCAGATACTTCTGCTCTGCGGCTCAGGTCTATCCTGACGTTTCAAAGACGTGCTGGGGGATTTCATGACTTTTGTTTTCTGGATTCTGTTTGTTCTTTTGGCCTTGCTCGCTGTCGGTTGGCTCTGGACGAGAAGTATCGCAGCCAGGGCGGAGAAAGCTGTTCCCGCCGCAGGGCAGCGCATTCCGGTGACAGGCGGCGTGATCCACTACACCGATGAGGGGCCCCGCGATGGTCAGCCGCTGGTTCTGATCCACGGTCTCGCCGGCAACATGCACAATTTCAGCTATGCACTCGCCGACCATTTGGCTTCCGATTTCAGGGTGATCACCATCGACCGGCCCGGGTCCGGCTACTCCACCCGCGACCGCGACGAATTGGCGGAATTGCCTGCCCAGGCTGCGATGATCGGCGAGTTCCTTGACAAGCTCGGTATCGAGCGGCCGGTTCTGGTAGGCCATTCCCTTGGCGGTGCGCTGTCGCTGGCAATAGCCCTTGACCAGGGTAACCGGATAGGTGCGCTGGCACTGCTGAGCCCGCTCACGGCAGCCATGCCGGGACCACCTGACGTCTTCAAGCCCCTGGTGATCCGGTCAGCGGTTCTCCGCCGGCTGATTGGCAACACGATTTCCGTCCCGATCGCAAAGCTGACCAGCGCGACGGTCGTCTCGCAGGTCTTCGCACCGGAAAAGGCACCTGCAGATTTTCTCATCCGGGGAGGCGGCGTTCTTGGCATGCGGCCTTCGTCCTTCATCGGAGCCTCGGCCGACTTGCACGGAGTGACCCGGTCTATGCCCGCCCAGGAAGCCCGTTACGCAGCTGACCTAAGAGTTCCGGGCGGGATTCTCTTCGCGGCGGAGGATGCGTTGCTCTCGCCGGCTCAGCACGGACGGCCCATGCAGGCCCATGGGCTTGAGTTCGAGGAAGTGCCCGGTTGCGGGCATATGCTTCTCATCACCGCACCGGAGGCCTGCGCCGACTTTATCCGGCGGATGGCGGCCGTAGCCCGACAGCCGGTGGCTGTCGGGCCGTCGGACCAGGATATTACAGTGCCACTATCAGCGCGTTGACCACCCGGTCCTGGGTTTCGTCGTCCAGGTAGGGATGCATCGGCAGGCTGAGAACGCTGCCGGCCAGCATGTCCGTCACAGGCAGTTCGCCACCGGCGATGCCGTGGTGGCTATAGGCATCCTGGCGGTGCAGCGGCTTGGCGTAGTAGACCGCACTCGGCACACCTTCGTTTTTCATCCTGGTCTGGATGGCGTCGCGGTCGGCGGCTTCCGGCAGCTTGATGGTGTACTGCGCCCAGACCGACTGCAGCCCTTCCGGCACCACCGGCGTGGCGACATGGTTCTTGAGCAGCGATGTGTAGCGCGCGGCAATCCGGTTGCGGGCTTCGATTTCGTCGTCGAAGATCCTCAGCTTCTCGATCAGGATCGCCGCCTGCATGGTGTCGATGCGGCCGGTCATACCGACGCGCACATTGTCATACTGGTTGGCGCCCTTGCCGTGAAACAGGATCGAGCGCAGCACCTCGGCGAGCTCGGCATCGTCGGTGAAGATCGCGCCGCCATCCCCGTAAGCGCCAAGCGGCTTGGCCGGGAAGAAGCTGGTCGCCGTCGCCATCGCCAGCGTCCCGACCCGGCGGTTGTGATAGCGCGCGCCATAGGACTGCGCGCCGTCACCGAGCACCCACAGCCCTTCGCGCGAAGCGATTTTCGAAACCGCGTCGTAATCGGCCGGCACCCCGAACAGATCGACCGGGATCACGCCCACCGGCTCGTGACCTGCGTCGCGTGCATCAGCAATGGCTGTTTCAAGCGAAGCGGGATCCATGTTGAAGGTGTCTGCGTCGACATCGACAAACCAGACATGCGCCCCAAGCCAGGCCACCACTTCGGCGGTCGCAACAAAGGTAAAGGCCGGGCAGAAGATCGCCTGTCCCGGACGCACGTTCTTGGCCATCAGCACCATTGCCAGCGCGTCCGTGCCCGAGGAGCAGGCGATGGCGTGGCTGGCGCCGCAATGAGCTGCGAGCTGCGATTCAAGCTCTGCAACCTCGGGCCCCATAATGAACTGACCATGATCCAGCACTGCACTTATGGCTGCATCGACACGGTCCCTGATGCGCAGCTTCTGGGCGCCGAGATCAACGAAGGGGACTGGTTGAAGGGGTGCAGACGACATGATGCAAGTGCCTCGGGGCTCTCACCGGATCCGGTTTCCGCCCGCGAGCCCTCAAGGCGGCCGGAATCGTCTCCTGTTAATGCGCTGTGCTTGCCGGGTCCAGTGTGAGTTTTTCCGATGGCCGGGAAAACCTTGCCGATGCCATCACTTTGCGTTGCTTCTGGTGATGCCCCGTGACAGCTGCCTTAGAACTGCGGGTATTGCCACTGCTCGGCACTCGCCTTGAAAGGCCCCGAATGTGACAGCGAAACTCTTGCCGCGCGTGGGCTGGTTTGATCGATTTAGTCGGCTTATTGGCAAGATTGCGCATTGTAATTCACGTCTCATACGCTAAGCACCCCAGACAGGGGTTATGGAAAACTGCGTCCTGCCGGTTCGGCCGCCGCCCGGAAAACCGGTAATGGCAGCCTCGGACTGGCAGCGGTGGCGGTTTCGGACGAGGCCGGTATTGGACGAGGAAGGTCGACTGATGACGAAGTGGGTCTACACTTTTGGGGACGGGCAGGCTGAAGGTTCCGCCGCCGATCGCAATTTGCTGGGCGGCAAGGGCGCCAACCTCGCGGAAATGTGCAATCTCGGACTCCCGGTTCCTCCGGGCCTGACGATCACCACCGACGCCTGCGTCTGGTACTACGACAATGGCCGCAAGATGCCCGACGGGCTTGAAGCGGCGGTCACCGATGCACTGGTCAAGGTCGGCAAGATCGCCGGCCGCGCCTTTGGCGATCCCGAAAAGCCGCTGCTGCTGTCCGTTCGGTCCGGTGCCCGCGCTTCGATGCCGGGAATGATGGACACGGTACTCAACCTTGGCCTCAACGACGACACGGTACTGGCCGTGGCGCGTGATTCCGGCGACGAGCGTTTTGCCTTCGACAGCTATCGCCGTTTCATCCAGATGTATGCCGATGTCGTGATGGGGCTCGACCACGAGGTCTTCGAGGAAATCCTCGAGGACGAGAAGGCCCGGCTCGGCCATGAACTGGATACCGATGTGAGCGCCGGGGAATGGCGCGAAGTCATCGCCCGCTACATGGCCACCATCGAGGAAGAGCTGGGGGTTCCCTTTCCGCAGGATCCGCATCAGCAGCTCTGGGGCGCGATCGGCGCCGTTTTTGCCAGCTGGATGAATGCCCGCGCCATCACCTACCGTCAGCTGCACGACATTCCTGCCACTTGGGGAACGGCCGTCAATGTCCAGGCCATGGTGTTCGGCAATCTCGGGGATCAGTCCGCCACCGGTGTGGCCTTTACCCGCAATCCCTCGACCGGCGCCAAGGAGCTTTACGGCGAGTTTCTCGTCAACGCCCAGGGCGAGGACGTGGTCGCCGGTATTCGCACGCCTCAGTCGATCACCGAGGCGGCCCGCATCGAATCCGGCTCAGACCGGCCTTCGCTGGAAAAGCTGATGCCGGAGGCCTTCGCCGAGTTTCTGACCATCTGCGACCGGCTTGAGAACCACTACCGCGATATGCAGGATCTCGAATTCACCATCCAGTCGGGCAAGCTGTGGATGCTGCAGACCCGGTCCGGCAAGCGGACGGCGAAGGCGGCGCTGAAGATCGCCGTCGACATGGCCGGCGAAGGGCTGATCTCACACGAGGAAGCGGTCTTGCGCATCGATCCATCGTCGCTCGACCAGTTGCTGCACCCGACCATCGACCCGCATGCCGCCCGAGACATCATCGGTTCCGGCCTGCCGGCATCCCCCGGGGCGGCCACCGGCGAAATCGTCTTTACCTCCGACGAGGCCGTCGAGGCAGCCAAGACCGGCCGCAAGGTCATTCTGGTGCGGGTGGAAACCAGCCCGGAAGATATTCACGGCATGCACGCCGCCGAAGGCATTCTCACCTCCCGCGGCGGCATGACCAGTCACGCGGCGGTGGTCGCCCGTGGCATGGGAACCCCTTGTGTTTCGGGGGCAGGCGGCCTGCGCATCGATGCACGAAACGGAACGCTGGTGTCCCTTGGCGCCACGCTCAAGGCCGGCGACGTCATCACGCTCGACGGCTCCACCGGACAGGTGCTCAAGGGCGCAGTCGCCATGCTGCAGCCGGAACTATCGGGCGATTTCGGCCGGATCATGGAATGGGCTGATGCCGCGCGGAGAATGAAGGTCCGCACCAACGCCGAAACCCCAGCCGATGCGCGCGCTGCGCGCTCCTTCGGTGCTGAAGGCATTGGTCTGTGCCGCACCGAGCACATGTTCTTTGAGGGCGACCGCATCACCGCCATGCGCGAGATGATCCTGGCCGGTACCGAAGGTGGTCGCCGCACCGCACTTGCCAAGCTCTTGCCGATGCAGCGCTCGGATTTCATCGAGCTGTTCGAGATCATGAAGGGCCTGCCGGTCACCATCCGCCTGCTCGATCCACCGCTGCACGAGTTCCTGCCCAAGACTGATGAAGAGATCGCCGAAGTGGCGGGCGTTATCGGGGTTTCGGTTGAAAAGCTCAGCCAGCGGGTCGATGAACTGCACGAATTCAATCCGATGCTTGGCCATCGCGGCTGCCGCCTGGCGATCTCCTACCCGGAAATCGCAGAGATGCAGGCACGCGCGATCTTCGAGGCCGCCGTCGAAGCCGCCAAGTCCACCGGTGCGCCTGTGGTGCCGGAAATCATGGTGCCGCTGGTCGGCCTTCGCGAGGAGCTTGATTTCGTCAAGGCCCGGATCGATGCCGTCGCCCGCGAAGTCATCGGTGAAGCGGGGGTCGACATCACCTATCTCGTCGGCACCATGATCGAGCTGCCGCGCGCGGCCATTCGCGCCCATGCGATCGCTGAAGTCGCCGAATTCTTCTCCTTCGGCACCAACGACCTGACCCAGACCACCTTTGGCATTTCGCGCGACGATGCTTCCTCCTTCCTGATGACCTACCAGCAAAAGGGCATCATCGAGCAGGATCCGTTCGTCACGCTCGACATAGACGGCGTTGGTGAACTGGTGCGGATCGCGTCCGACAAGGGCAGGGCGACCAGGCCCGACATCAAGCTGGGCATCTGCGGCGAACACGGCGGCGACCCGGCTTCGGTAAAATTCTGCGAGCAGATCGACCTCGACTACGTCAGCTGCTCGCCCTTCCGCGTGCCGATTGCCCGGCTGGCCGCTGCACAGGCCGCCATCGAAAAGACCCGCCATCCCTGATCGAGCGGAGAAGCGGCGGAGCTTCAGTGCGGTGATATATCCCCGCAAGGAATTGCGTTCCAAGAAAGCTCGTTATTGAGGAAGAAAAAACCTGTCGGAGTGTCCGGGCTGTAAGTCCGGCCCCTCCAATGGGTCTCAACGTATTGTATTTTACAGATGCAATTCACGGAGATTGAAGCAATGGACCTCGTCCCTCTGATCGACCTCATCGGCGAGCCGCAGACCGCACTCGTGGGCGGCCTGGTTCTCGGACTGGTCTTCGGCGTCTTCGCCCAGCGCAGCCGCTACTGCACCCGCTCGGCTGTTCTCTCCGTCATGGGGGAAAGTGACCTCAAGCCGTTTGCCACCTGGGCTGCCGGTTTTGCCGCCGCCGTTCTGGCCGTGCAGCTGTTGCTCGGCGCCGATATGATCAATGTCGACGAGACCCGCTTCTTCTCCACTGCGCAGAGCCTGTCCGGCGCCCTGATCGGTGGCCTGTTGTTCGGCATCGGCATGGTGCTGGCGCGCGGTTGCGTCTCGCGGCTTCTGGTGCTCGGCGCCTCGGGCAATCTGCGCGGCATCTTCTCCATTGTCATCATTGGTGTGACCGCGCTTGCGACCTATAGCGGCGTGCTTGTGCCGTTGCGTGATGGTATCGGCAGCCTCTGGAGCACAGCGGCCATTGGTGGCAACGACCTGCTCGTCCACGCTGGCCTTGAACGCTGGGCCGGCACCGCGCTTGGCGGTGTGCTTGCCGTCATTGCGCTTGGCTTCGCATTCAGGTCAAAGCTCTCGGTCTGGAGGCTGTTCGGCGGCATCATGATCGGCCTTACGGTGGCCGCCGGCTGGTACTTTACCTGGCAGCTTTCGACCCAGGTGTTCGAGCCGATCCAGGCCGAAAGCCTGTCCTTCATCCGCCCTCTGGCCACTACCGGCGAACTGGCGCTGGAAAGCGGTTTTGCCGGTCTCGACCAGGGTGTGCTGATCGGTGCAATCGTGGGAGCGTTCGTGGCCGCACTATTGTCGGGCGAATTCCGCATCTCGACCTTTGCCGAGCCTGGCGTGCCGTCGATCTGGCGCTACGCCGCTGGATCGGTGCTGATGGGCTTTGGCGGCATCCTTGCAGTCGGCTGCACCATCGGTGCTGGCCTCACCGGCGGTTCGGTGCTCGCCATCTCGTCGCTGCTCGGACTGGCCTCGATGATGTCCGGCGCGGCGTTGGCCCAGCTGGTGCTGCGCTCGACAGTGCGCCAACAGGCAGGCACAGCCCAGGTTATTCCGGCGGAGTGATGACAAGCCTTTCTGCTCCGGCTTCGACAGCAAGGCGGGGCAGGGCGGAGAGCCGTTCCCACGCGGCCCGGTCCTTGATCGCCACCACCGGACAGTCGATCCCGTAGAGCATCTGCGCCACAAGCGCACCGGTGGTGATGATGGCATCCTCGTCGAGCAGGATGATTGACGCTGGCGCCGTCCCCAGCCGGATAGCCTCGGCCAGCACGGACGCCCCGGAGGACGAGCCGCGGCCGCGTTCCATGAACAGCACCGTGCCGCTGAGGCAGGCGCCGTGCTGAGTGTGGAACCTGTCGATGACTTTGCCGCTCGAGCTGTCGAACCCGCCCCAGAAGCTCAAAGGCTCATCCAGCGCCAGAACCGGCCCGGCTGCGTTGCCGGATACCAGGCTGCGCGCGCTCATGCTCTGACCACCCGCCCGGCCTTGGCCGACAAAAGCGTGTCGGCAAGTGTCCCAAAGGCCACGTCGACACCGAGATTGCCGGGCGCGTAATAGGCCCATTTGCCGGAATTGGTCATCACCGCGCCCGAGAGATCGCGGATGATCGCAGTGACATAGGTGCAGGTGTCTACCACCAATGTGACACCGGCCGCCTCCAGTCGTTGCGCCTGCCCGTCGCGACTGAGCTGCTCATATTCATGCCGCCCGGTGTTGATATAGACCGGAACCGCAAACGGCGCGAGATCGAGCATCGGCATCAGCCGGTCGAATTCGCTGAGCGAGAAATGTGGTGTCCCAAGCGCCACCGCTGTCAGCGCGGCAGCATCCTGCACGGTGCTGAGATTCTTCAGAATCTTTAAAACCTCTCCTGGCCCCAGCCGCGCCACCACAGGCACCTCCTGTCCGCCGGTCGCTGTCTTGAGGTCCGGCGCCTCGGGTGTCAGGCCGACTGCATGAAACATGGCAACGCTGCCAGCTGATGCCGCCGCGGCACCGAGCGCCTTGAGATCGTCTTCGCTGGTTGATCGGGGCAGGCCGGTGATCGCGGCGATGGCATCGCCGCAATGTTTGCCGACGAAGAGCCCCGCGGCAACCGCGAGGCCGCCGGCCTGATCCGGCCCGGCATGTTCAAAACCATCGATGTCCACGACCACCCGGGCGCGCCGGTTCTCGCGGCGGTGCAGCCCGTAATCCGGCACCCGGCCCGTAAGCGCGCAGGCAAGATCGATGAAGTCCCCGTAACGGTTGGTCCGTGCGCCGATCACCGAATTGGCAAACACGATGGCGTTGGATTCTGCCCAGGCGAGTTGATCCCCGAACCGCGGCCGGAGCAGGGTCTGGTACGGTGCGCAGGTAAAGCTCGGCGTGCAGCCAAGGTCGACATGCGCTTCCATCAGCCGCCGGCCGGCAGCGCCGAGCTCTGCATCTCCGATGAACAGCTCTGGATGGATGAGGTCGACCGACCCGACATTGAGCGTGGTGGGAACCTTGACCCGGCCCTTGAGAGCCACGAACCGTTCAACAAAATCCAGGCTCGCCTGGCCGTGATAGAGGCAGCCGTCGACATGAGCGCTGGCGCAGGCCAGCAAGCGGGGCGCGCCGACCGCTTCGGCAAATCTCAATACCAGCTGCATTGCATCCGCAGCGGCGGGGCCGTGGTCGCCGTCAAGAATCTCGTGGTCGGTTGTACTCAGCTCCACTGCTCATCCCCGCCGCCTGCCTTCGGCGGGACACTAACCGCTACGCCGCTTCTCGAAAAGGCTGGGAGCCGGCGCTCAAAGTTTTTCCAGCACCGAAACGAAGGCCCGGGCAAACTGGACCAGGCCCAATGTTGATTCATCCGCCTCGACCGCTTCTACCCGGTCGCCATTGCTGCTGAGCAAAACCAGCCCGAAGCGTCCGCCCTGATCGCGCGACAGGCAGACAACCGCGATCCGCTGTGCATCCTCGACAAGTCCGGAAGCAGGGAGGTCGAACAGGTATTCGCCCCCGATCTCCCTGGCTGCATCGCGCACGGCGTCGGAAAATCCGCGGTCGGCGATGTCGCTGAGATCGAGTGCAAGCTCGAGCTCGACCAGTTCCAGCGCCAGCGGTGTTGTCCGTGCGGGCGTGTGCTCTTTTTGAAGTCGGGAGGAACTGTGAGCCTGTGCAGTCCTGTGCTCAGGTGCAGGCCTGGGCAAGCCTTGCATCGGCATCGGTTGGGTGTCTGCCGCCATGGCGGATCTCCTTCGCAAAGTGAAACCTGTTTGGTCTCATCTGCCCCCCGGGTCAATTTTTGCCCGCAAGCGTGGCTGAAGTGAGGCGCTTGCCGCGGCAGCCGCGAAGCGCTAATGAATTCAACCACAATCAGACGCGCATCCCGCGCTCCATATCTCCCGGAGACTTGGCCGCGCCATGCCGTTCCGACCCGAAAGACCACGTTCGATTGCCGCTGCCTGGTCGCGCAGGCTGGGACGGTTTGCCGTTCTGCTTGCCCTCGTTGCCGTGATCCTGCACCGCGTGGGCATGCTTGAACTGCCGAACACCGTCGCGGCTGTGCTGCTCGCCACCGTGCTTGCAACAATTGTGCTGGGCCTGTCCGTCATCGGGTTCTTCATGCTCTGGCATATCGGTGCCAAGGGCGGTCATGCATCCTTCAGCGGCATGGTCATGGCACTCATCATTCTGATTCCCGTTGGCCTGGCGGCAAGCCGTTTCGTGCTGCTTCCCCCTATTCACGACATTGCGACCGATGTGAAGAACCCGCCCGAATGGCTGGAAAAGCCGGAATTCGAGCCTTCCTGGATTCCCCGTGCCGACGGCACCCGGCCGGAAGCGCGCCAGCAGCAAACAGAGGCCTACCCACAGATCACAGGCCGGCGCTACGAAGGCGCGATCGATCGCGTGTTGCTTGCTGTTCAGACCGTGGCCCGTGACAGGAAATGGACCCAGGTTGCCAATGTCGGTGTCGAGGCGCTGGCCGATGGTCTCGAGCCGAACACGGACGACGCAGAGAAAAGAGAGGAGGCTCGTAGTTCCAGTGGTGAGGCCGACCCGGCACGCGCACCATTGCCCGCGCCACGGCCCGATGTCGAGGATCTGGCGCTTGCCCCCATACCGAATTTTGCGGTGATCCAGTACCGCACCAGAACGCTGGTGCTCGGGATTCCGCAGGATGTTCTGATCCGCCTCTCCGAAGAAGAGCAGACGACCTTTGTCGATATGCGCGCAGCCACGCGGGATGGCGACCATGATTTCGGCATCAATGCCGCTTTGATTCGCGGCTTCCTGCGGGATCTCGATCTGCAGCTTCTCGGCATCGCCGGCGGCTGAGAAGGCAAGTCAGGCGGGTCGGTATTCACCCTCGATCGAAGGCGGGCCGTTGGTGATCACTTCGCCGCGCCCGACCAGGTCTTCAAGATGCGCCAGCACCGACAGCGCTGCCGCACCATGCAGCCGCGGGTCGGTCTCGCGGTATATCACCTTGACCATGTCGGCGATCAGACGGTCGCCTTTTTCGACACGGCTCAGCACCGCGCGTTCGCGCATGATTCGGTGGGTTTTCAGTGCGCGCACGAACTGACGTGGCTTGCGCACCGGGCCACCGTGACCGGGCAGGTAGAGGCTGTCATCGCGCTCCGACAGCATGTCGAGCGAGGCCAAGAAATCACTCATCGCGCCGTCCGGCGGCGCAATGATCGATGTCGCCCAGGCCATCACATGGTCGGCGGAAAACACCACCCCCGTGCCGGAAAGCGCGAAAGCTGCGTGGTTGGCGGTGTGGCCGGGGGTGTGCAGCGTCTCGATCGACCAGCCGTCGCCTGATACGACGTGTCCATGAGCGGCGGCGATGTCGGGCGCGAAATCCATGTCCGCACTTTCCTTCAGCGGATTGACCTCGCCGGTGTAAAGCGGACGCGCTGCCCGGTGCGGTCCTTCGGCAACGATTGTTGCCCCGGTTTCGGCCTTCAGCCGCGCAGCCAGCGGCGAATGATCCCGGTGGGTGTGGCTGACGAAGATATGGCTGACCGGACGCCCGGCGATTGCTGCCAGCAATGTGCGCCAGTGGCTTTCGTCGTCCGGACCGGGATCGATGACCGCAAGCGTGTCGCGTCCGACCACATAGCTGTTGGTGCCGTGAAAGGTCAGCGGCCCCGCATTGGGGGCCGTAACCCGCAGGATGTTGCTGCCAACAGCAACGGCCTCGCCGTGAGCGGGCTCGAAAGTCTTGTCAAATTCCGGTTCGGTCACACGTGTCTCCGGTTTCCGGCCGCATGCGGCTGCATCAGGCCGGGTGGCGCCGCCATTTGTGGACGGGCATGGATTTGCGCCGGACTGTCTTGCTGTCAGGCGGTGAAGTCAATATACCGATTTGAACGAGCGGCCGCTTTGGCCAGCTCTTGCGAAATTTCTGGAGACCGATCCATGGCTACTGTTCCTGCCCGTTCCTTCGTGCAATCCATGGCGCCTGAAGGTGCCGCCGCCCGTTACGCCACCTATGGCGCGCTTGTCCTGTTCGGCAGCATGCTGATTGCGGTCGCCGGTAAGGTGACCGTTCCGTTCTGGCCGGTCCCGGCAACGCTGCAGACGCTGGCCATCTTCGTCATCGCAGCCACTTTCGGCCGCAAGCTGGCGCTGGCGACATTGGCTGCCTACCTGGTCGAAGGCGCTGCCGGTCTGCCGGTCTTCACCAATGGCGGCGGGCTGGCCTATTTTGCAGGTCCCACAACCGGCTATCTCGCAGGCTTCGTTATTGCCGCCGGCCTGACCGGCTGGGCCGCCGACCGCGGGTTTGACCGAAATGCCTTCAAGCTGTTTGCCGTCAACCTTCTCGGCACCGCCATCATCCTGCTGCTCGGTGCCGCCTGGATCGCTATTGTGTTCGGAGCCGACAAGGCGCTGGCCTGGGGCGTTGGTCCGTTCATCGCCACCGACGTGATCAAGGCAGCGCTGGCCGCGGCCGTGGTTCCCGCCGGCTGGCAGATCGCCAACCTGTTCCGCCGCTGAAGACTGCCATTCGCCTCAAGGCCCGCAAGGGCCGGCGATTGAGGATTTTGAAACCCGCACCGCGACCGCGCCGTGCGGGTTTCTTTTTTGATGGAAAATCCTCAGACTCGAAGAGTTTCGGTGCTTGTGATAGCGCGCGTCTTTTGCTATCCCCGCCTTGCTTCCGGTCATCTCCGGAACGCGGACCGGCGCAAATCTCCGTCCGGTCACGATGTTGGGGTATAGCCAAGCGGTAAGGCAGCGGTTTTTGGTATCGCCATCCCTGGTTCGAATCCAGGTACCCCAGCCACTCTCTCATTGATGCTGAGCACTGCCGTTCCGGACCGCATCTGCGCGGAGCGGAGTAGTTTCAAGGAATTGCGATGATTGGTCTGGACAGCTTCGGCGACCTCTCGGCACTGGACCTGGGCGAATTTGCGCCCAAGCCCACCACATTCACCGAAGGTCAGGTCGAGGCTGCCAAGCAGCTCTGGGTGTCGGAAAATGGCTTTACCAAGATGGGCGTGTGGGAATGCACGCCAGGGCGTTTTTCCGCTGACCGGACCAAATCCTCGGAAATCTGCCACATTCTTTCCGGTTCTGCGACGGTCGTGGGCAAGCAGGGCGGTGACGAGCGCCGGATCGGCCCTGGCGACGTACTTGTCCTCCCTCTCGGCTGGGAAGGCGAGTGGACCATCCACGAGCAGCTGCGCAAGACCTACGTGCTCACCAGCGCATCTTGACGCAGGCCCGCTGGCAGGCTTGCAGCTGTTCTCCGCGGCCTGTAATCCTTGGCCGGTCGCAAAGCGGGCGAGGAATATGGTCGGGACACGGCAATTGTTGAGCAGATCTGGACTGGTGCGCCTGCTGTGCGCGCTGTCGCTGCTGCTTGTCGGCTTTGCCCACAAGCCCGTTTCTGCTTCTGCAGCCCCGTCCGCCTATGCCGGCGTCGATATTGCCGACTATGTGCTGCCGGACGGCACGCTTCCCGATCTCTGCCTCAGCGGCGAAGAAGATGGCCACCATTCCGGCCCCGATCATTGCGAAGCCTGCCGGATTTTCGGCTCGGCCGATATTCCGGCCCCCGTTGGCGGTTACCTCGTCAATTCCCTGAGCCCGGCTCAGCACCTGACATCTCGGCAGGATGAGCGTCCTGTTCGCTCGATTTTGAGCCCCGGCGCCTCGCCGCGCGGGCCGCCTCTCTCTCACGCCTGATCGTCGTCCGATCGCCATGATCCGCGACTGCTGCGGACATCGCGCGTTACCGGTTCGATACAGGCGCACGCCAGCCAATCCCCTGTTTTCAAAGCCTGTTCTGCGTCGGTTGACGTGACCCGGCTGTCATCAATCCCGCCCCGAAAAGGGCATTCATCAGAAAGTCAAAACCCATGAAACGCTTCGCCACTGTCCTTTCCGCAGCCATTCTCGGCCTGTCGTCGGCCGTTGCCTCGGCCCATGATTACAAGCTCGGCGCGCTCGAGATCGAACACCCCTTCGCGCGCGCAACACCGCCCAACGCCCCGGTTTCGGGTGGATACATGACCATTCACAACAGCGGTGAGGAAGCCGACCGGTTGATCTCCGGCGAAGCAAGCTTTGCCGACCGCCTCGAAATCCATGAGATGAAAATGGAAGGCGACGTGATGAAGATGCGCCAGCTCACCGATGGTCTCGAAATTCCGGCCGGTGGCGAGGTCGAGCTCAAGCCCGGTGGCTATCACATCATGTTCATCGGCATCGACAGCCAGTTCAAGGACGGGGAATCCCGCTCAGCGACGCTGACCTTCGAAAAGGCCGGCAGCATCGAGGTCGAATTCAAGATCCAGGACATGAGGGCAATGCATGGCCACGGCAAAAAACACGGTGACGAGGCCATGGAGCACGGTGAAATGGACCACAGCAAGATGGACCATGGCAAGATGAAGCAGGACCACTAGGCGATGTCGAACTCTGGTTCAAACCGGGCGATGAGAACCGGGATCGGGGCGGCGCTGGCCGCCCTTTTCCTGCTGATTGCGGGTTTTCTCGGCTGGCAATATTCGGTCCGGGGCACCGACCAGTTGCTCACCGCCGCCCTCAAGCTCGGAACCGATTTCACGCTTGTCGACCACGATGGCAATCCGATCACCCAGGAAGCCTTCGCCGGGCGGCCCACCATGGTGTTCTTCGGTTTCACCCATTGTCCCGAGGTCTGCCCGACCACGCTTTATGAAATGGCGGGCTGGCTCGAGACGCTGGGGGAGGAGGGCCGCGATCTGCAAGCCTTCTTCATTTCCGTCGATCCGGAACGCGATACCCCGGAGATCATGAAGGCCTATGCCGAAGCCATGACGGACAGGGTCACCGGCATCACCGGTGACCCGGACGAGATCGAAAAGGTCATTGCGGCCTGGCATGTCTATGCCGCAAAGATCCCTACCGGCGACGGGGATTACACCATGGACCACACAGCATCGGTGTTCCTGATCGACGAGAACGGTGCGTTCAAGGGCACCATCGCCTATGGCGAGAATCGCGAGATGGCCATCGCCAAGTTGAAACGGCTGGCCGGATAGGTTCAGTCAGCCGCCGCCCGGTCGGCGATCAGGCTCCCGTCTTCCAGCGCGTCGCCGGGATACAAAAGCACCTGGTCGCCATCGCTCAGCCCGGACAGGATCTCGGCGCGGCGATCGGTCATGTGCCCGATCCTGACCGGCGTGACCCTTGCCCTTCCATCCATCATCCTGAATACAGCCCAGTCGCCGCCATCGCGATAGAGCGCACTGACAGGCACCTGCGTGACGGCCTCGGACGACCAGATGATCAGCCTGGCGATGACCCGGAACCCATGGCCAAGATCGGCCGGCGGCGGGTTCTTCAGCGCGATGATGGCGTTGACCCGCTGTTCAGCGATTCCGAGCGCCGAGACCTTGGTGAAGCCCGAGGGTTCAATGCGCTCGACAGTGGCGTCAAGCGCAGTCGGGCCACCCCAGTCGGTAATCTCCACCGGGCTGCCGGGGCGGACCCGCACGGCGTCGGCCGACAGCACATCGACGGTGACTTCAAGATCCGAGGGGTCGCCCACCTCCGCGATCAGCTGACCGACTGTGACTGGCTGTTCGCTCTTGGCGTTGAGCGACAGGATGATGCCGTCAATCGGCGAGGCGATGTTGACGCAGCAATCGCCGTTTGCCTCGTCGGGGCTTGTTTGCCCGGGCTGGGCCAGCCGTGCCTGGGCACCGGCAAGTTCCGCCTGCCGCAGCGTGATCATCGCTTCTGCGGAACGAACCTGAGCTTCGGCGAGATCGAGCTCACCCTCGATCTTTTCGAGCTGGCTTTGCGAGACGATGTTGGTCGCGGCAAGCTTGATGGCCCGGTCGTGGCTGGCACGCGCCAGAACCTCAGCGGTGCGGGCGCGCGTGAGTTCGACCTCGGCCACCGCAACGCTCGAACGCGCCGCATCGATCGCCGCCATCAGTTCCGTGCGTGTGCGGGTGTCGAGAAATGGCGGATCGAGCGGATGGATCGCGGCGATGCTCTCGCCCGCCGCGATCGGATCGCCGACCGAATACTCGATCCGGTCGAGATGTCCAGCAATGGGGGAGGAGACGGCGTAGACATTGCGGATACGGGTAATCCCGTCCTCGGCGACCACGACCTGAAGCGGGCCGGTTTCGACCGCGGCGAGGTCGACAAGGATCGGCTTCTCGCCGAAGGCGACATAGAGCACGCCGCCGATCGCTGCGGCGACCGCCACTCCAGCGAGACTCTTGGCAAGTACAGAGGCCATGGTTTCAATCCCTTGTTTTCAACACTCGGATCAGATCGAGCCGGTCGATGCGGCGGCGCACGATCAGCGCCGAGACCAGCGCGCCGCTGAGCACGATAAGGCTCGAGACCGCATAGGTAGACGGGTTGATGATCAGCGGGATCCGGAACAGGTCGGTTGCAAAGCCCTGGGCCACCAGCACCGAGAATGTGTGTCCGATCAACCAGCCCAGCGGCTGCGCCAAGATCACCATGACGCCGAGCTCGGTCATCAGCACGCTGGAGACTTCGCCGCTGGTGAAGCCGAAGACCCTCAGGCTGGTGAGTTCGCGGGCCCGCTCGGAAAGCTGGATCCGGGCCGAATTGTAGATCACCCCGAAGGTGATGATCACGGCCAGCGTGACATAGATGGTGATGCTGATGCCGATATTTTCCTCGATCACCGCGCGGAAGCGTTGCCGCGAGATCCCCTGAAGCGCCACTGATGCGATCGCCGGGGTTTGCTTGACCTCGGCATAGAGGTCGTCGAGACGGCTTTCATCGACGATCACGCGGGCGCCGGAAATGAGCCCGCCGCGGCCGGACAGGCGGTCCAGCGCTTGCCGGCTCATGTTTGCGTTGAGCCCGACATAGCTGTTGGTGACGCCGACCAGGGGCACCAGGACCCGGCGCCCCTGACCGTCATGGAGTTCGGTGTCGACCTGGTCGCCCGCCATCAGTTCAAGATGCCGGGCCAGACGCTCGGTAAGCAGGATACCGGCCGGTGGCAGCGCGATGGCAGCAAATTCCCGGTCGAGTACCCGGCTTACGTCGGTAACGGGATCGGAGGCCAGGATCTGGATGTTGCGCGACCTATGACCGTTCCGAAGCGTGGCGGCAGTGGCGCGGAACGGCTCCGCAGCCATGACGCCGGGCAACCGCGAAACCTCCCGGATTGCGTCTCCGGAGCGGTCCGAGGCGAATGTCAGCGTCGCATCCTGGCGGTCGGCCTGAAACCAGATGGTGTCGATCATGTGTTCGACCGAATCGAACGCGAACAGCGATGTGATCAGCAGCGCCACCGGAAGCGCCGTGCCGAGCGTAGTCAGGGCGGTTCGCAAGGGCCAGCGCACGAGATGTCTCAGCGCCATCACGGTCAATTGCGAAAACGGCAACCGGAAACCGCCTGCCGATGCGTTGAACAGGTTTCGGTAGCGCGTCGGTGCCGGCGGGCGCATGGCCACCGCCGGCGGCAGCTGTACTGCCCCATGAATGGCGTTGGCGGCCCCGGCGAGGGCGGCGGCGAAGGTCACCAGCGTCGAGATCACGTAAAGATCCGGCTTCTGCGAGAACACCAGGAAGGGGAACGAATAGAACTCGCCATAGAGCGACGCCATGCCGTGGCCAAGCCGGGTTCCGGCAACAGCGCCGATCGTGATGCCGACAAGCGATATTGCAAGTGTCAGCTTGGCATAGTGCCAGGTTATGGCGGCATTGGTGTATCCCACTGCCTTCAGAAGCCCGATCTGCTCGCGTTCCAGCGCGATCAGCCGGCTGAGGATCATGTTGATCAGAAACGCCGCGATGAACAGGAAGATCGGCGGGATCACCTGCGTCATGGCTCGTAGCTGGCTCAGTTCGGTATCAAGAAACGCATCCGACACATGCTCCTTGCGGCCATAGGCGCCTGTGCCGCCATGCGGCTCCAGCAACCGGTCGAGCCGTGCGATCACGTCCTTCCGGTCGGCGTATCGCGACAGCGTCAGGGACACATCATTGAACGCGCCCTTCATGTCATAGGCGCCATCGAGCACTGACCGGTGCATGTGTATGACGCCGAAGCGTTTCTGATCTGGAACCATGTCGCCGGGACCTATGGCGTAGACATATTCGGGCGACAGCACGATGCCGCTGATCGACAGCGACCGTTTCCGCCCGTTGATCAGCACATCGAAAGTATCGCCCGGCCTAAACCCGTGCGCTTCGGCAAAGGCCTCAATGACGGTGGCCTCGTTGTCGCGGCCCGGTTCGGGAAGGCGCCCGGACCTCAGATATAGCCGGTTGACAGCGGGGTCGCCGTGATCGGGGATCGAGATCAGCATCCCGGTTGCCGGTTCCGCCATGCCGGTAATGTCGATGATCACCGGATTGACGATCCGTGTCGCCACGGCGGAAACGCCGTCGATGGCAGAAATCGCGGCCTTGATGCTCTCCGGTGCACGGGTGGCCGAGGCAAAGATCTCGCCGAACCGGGTGCGATCATAAAATGCGGTGCGGGTGTCATCCAGCGCCCGCGCCGCACCCAGCGCCAGGATCAGCGTCATCACCCCGCAGGCCATCACCAGCGCCACCGCCAGCGATTGTGCCCAGAGCCGGACGAGATCCCGCACAATCTTGCGATCCAGCATGCTCAGCGGGTTCACCAGCTCACCTCCGAGGGCTGGATCCGCACTTCATTGACCACACACGAGGCGATCCGGCCATCGAGGAATGAGTAGACCCGGTGGGCGATTTTGCGGATTCCGGCATTGTGGGTGATGATCGCGGTGGTGGCGCCGGTTTCCGCGTTCACCCGCGCCAGCGCCTCGAGCACGATGATGCCGGTGGCCGAATCAAGGGCCCCCGTCGGTTCGTCGCAGAGCAGCACTTCCGGTCGCTTCGCAATGGCCCGGGCAATGGCCACGCGTTGCTGCTCACCGCCGGAAAGCTGTGCAGGGAAATGATGCATCCGGTTTTCGAGCCCCACCAGTGCCAGCGCATCGGCGGGAGACATCGGGCTGGTTGCCACCTCGGTGATCAGCGCCACGTTCTCCCAGGCCGTCAGGCTCGGGATCAGATTGTAGAACTGGAAGACGAAGCCGACATGGTTGCGCCGGTAAAGGGTGAGCTCCCTGTCACTGGCCGCGGCCAGTTCTTCGCCCTTGAACTTCACTGAGCCCGATGTTGGCCGGTCCAGCCCTCCGATGATGTTCAAGAGCGTGGATTTGCCGCTGCCCGAGGGACCGAGCAGCACCGCCATCTCGCCTCGCTGCAGTTTCAGTTCCACGCCATTGAGGGCACGCACCTCGACCTCGCCGGTCTGGTAGATCTTGGTAACACCGGTAATCTCGAAAATCGCGGACGTTTTGGAAGCAGGTTCGGGTTCCATGGTCTGAGACTAGCAGACCCGGCGACGATGTCTTTGATACGCGTCAAATCGGGCAAAGCAGACCCGTCTTCATGCTCACGGCGTCACTTTGGAATGGCAGCGGATACGGAAAGAGGCGCAAATACGTATGCGACTTTTTGTGTCTGTTTAAGCATTACGCGGTGAAGTAGAGTAGTTCCGATTGGGGAGCGCCATGGATATTCAACGCAAAGACGTCCACAATTCGGAGACACCGGTCCTTTGTCGGGCCTGCGAGAGCCGCCATCGCGGCGTCTGCGGAGCATTGACACCCGATCAGCTGTTGCAATTGAGCAGGCACTCGACCCGCCGGGCTGTCGAGTCCGGTACCGAACTGGTGGGCGAAAGTTTGAAAACAACGAGCTATTCCAACATCATTTCCGGTGTCGTAAAGCTTTCCAAGATGATGGCAGATGGCCGTCAGCAGATTGTCGGCCTGCAGTTTGCTCCCGATTTTCTCGGCCGTCCGTTCCGGTCCGAAAATGGCGTCAGCGCCGAAGCCGCGACCGAGGTTAAGGTCTGTTCCTTTCCCAAGGCCGCGATCGAACGCATGATCAGCGAAATGCCGGAACTCGAGCACAAGCTGTTCGAGCAGACGTTGGCCGAGCTGGATGAAGCGCGCGACTGGATGCTGACACTCGGCCGCAAGACCGCCGGCGAGAAGGTGGCTAGCTTTCTGTTGCTGATCGCCACTCACGCGTTCCCGGACAATGAAAGCGATTCGGTGACGTTCGATCTGCCGATGAGCCGCACCGACATTGCCGATTTTCTCGGCCTGACCATGGAAACCGTCAGCCGGCAGTTGACCAAGCTGCGCAAGGATGACGTCATCCACATTCTCAACAACCGCCATGTCTCCGTCCCAGACCTCAGCCGCCTGTCTGAACGCGCCGGCTCTTAGGATACCGCATATCCGGTCTTTGTCTGGGGTCCGCCAGTCGGCCCGAGCGGGAATGCCCGCGACGCCGGTGGTGGATGCTTGCGGGCATCGGCCTGTTAGTGTTGCCCGGGATCCCCGGCCACGCGCCTTTGAGCTTCCCATTTGAAACCTGTTGGAGCCGGTATGCTTCTGCTCTAGGCTCGCGTCCTGACGGTCTTTGGGAGGAGGCATTGATGGAGTTCGACTACGTCATCGTCGGCGGCGGATCCGCCGGTTCGGTGCTTGCAGCAAGGTTGAGCGAGGATCCGAAGCTGCAGGTTTGCCTGCTTGAGGCCGGCGGCGACGGCAAAGGCATCCTGATCCGCGCCCCGCTCGGAATAGTGGCAATGTTGCCGGGCAAGCCGAAGCTCAACAACTGGGCCTATGAGACGGTGCCGCAACCAGGCCTTGGCGGCAGGCGCGGCTACCTGCCGCGTGGCCGTGGCCTGGGTGGGTCCAGTGCCATCAACGCCATGCTCTATGTTCGCGGCCACCCGTCCGACTATGACGACTGGGCCCGGGCGGGGTGCCACGGCTGGGGCTGGTCCGATGTGCTGCCGCTGTTCCAGCGCTCCGAGGGCAATATCCGTGGCGCCGACGCGCTGCACGGCAATGAAGGTCCGCTGGAAGTCGCCGAGCAACTAAGCCCGCGCCCGATCAGCCAGGCCTTTGTAGATGCTGCCGCCGAGGTTCAGATCCGCCGCAACCCTGATTTTAACGGGCCGGAGCAGGAGGGGGCGGGCCTCTACCAGGTTACCCAGTTCTGGCGCAACGGCAGGCTTGGTGAGCGCTGTTCCGCCGCGGCAGCCTACCTGCATCCGGTCATGCACCGGCCCAACCTGACGGTGATCACCCAGGCACACGCCACCCGGGTCCTGATGCAGGGCAGAAAGGCAACCGGTGTCGCCTATCGCAAGGGAAAGTCCGAGCACAAGGTGTCCGCGCGCGCCGAGGTCGTCCTTTGTGGTGGCGCGTTCAACTCACCGCAGCTGCTCATGCTGTCCGGCATCGGGCCGGGCGAACATCTGCGTTCGCGCGGCATCGATGTGGTCAAGGATCTCCCCGGTGTCGGCCGTAACCTGCAGGACCATCTCGATTACATCTACATCGCCAAGACCCGCGACACGGATGTGCTGGGCCTGGGGGCAATCGGAAGTTACAAGCTGCTCCGGGACATCGTGCGCTGGCGGCGAAACGGCTCCGGGGTTGTGTCCTCACCGGGTGCTGAAGGCGGGGCATTCCTGAAGTCGGAACCCGGTCTCGACCGGCCCGATCTGCAGCTGCATTTCGTCGCCGCCCTGGTCGATGATCACTCGCGCAAACTGCATATGGGCTACGGCTATTCCTGTCATGTCTGCGTACTGCGGCCGCATTCGCGCGGCGAGGTCGGGCTGGCGAGCCCCGATCCGATGCGCCCACCGCGGATTGACCCGAAATATCTCTCCGACAAGCGCGATGCGGAGCTGCTGCTGAAGGGGGCCAAAATTACCCGAAAGATCATGGATGCACCGTCATTGCGAAGATACCGCACAAGGGAAATCTATACCCGCGAGGGCATGAGCGACGAAGAATTGATGCAGCAAATCCGGGCGCGCGCCGACACCATCTACCACCCGGTCGGTACCTGCCGCATGGGCCGCGACGGCATGGCGGGCACGGATCCGGAACTGAAGGTGCACGGCGTCGAGGGCTTGCGCGTCGTCGACGCCTCGGTGATGCCGACCCTGATCGGCGGCAACACCAATGCGCCCACCATCATGATCGCCGAAAAGGCAGCGGACCTGATCAAGGCCGAAGCGCGGCCATAGAACGGCGGCGGGGGCGTTTTGACGAATTGCGGCATTGGAAGCGGTTGCCGGGTCATGCGGCGATTGCTAGAAACGGAGCCGTCTTTCCCAAAAACCGGAACATCCCATGACCGTTCGCATCGCCGTCCTCACCGTGTCCGACCGCGCCAGCCGTGGCGAGTACGAGGATCTGGGCGGCCCGGCAGTCAAGGCCTGGCTTGAACGGGTGATGTCGAGCCCGGCTGACATCGTCGTGCACGTCATCCCCGACGGAGTCGAAAGCGTCCGAGACATGCTGATCCGTCTGTGTGACGAGGACGGCGTCGACTTGGTACTGACCACCGGTGGTACCGGCCCGTCGCCGCGCGATCAGACGCCGGAAGCCATGAAGGTGGTGATGGAGAAGGAATTGCCGGGTTTTGGCGAACTGATGCGCAAGGTCAGCCTGGATTTCGTGCCCACCGCCATCCTGTCGCGCCAGACAGCCGGTACCCGCGGCAAGACATTGATCGTCAATCTGCCCGGCAAGCCAGGTTCAATTGACACATGCCTTACCGCGGTGTTCCCCGCCATTCCCTTCTGTCTTGACCTTATCGGGGCAGGGCGGATCGAAACCCATGACGAGATCCTCAAGGCATTTCGCCCTTCAAAGTGACGGGTGGCCGTGCGGCATCTTCTTTGAAAATTTGATGTTCGAAGGGGCTTGTGGCATGGTTTGAGCCGGTTTATAAGCCAGCCGCTGGTCACGGAGTGTAGCGCAGCCTGGTAGCGCACGTCGTTCGGGACGACGGGGTCGGAGGTTCGAATCCTCTCACTCCGACCAGTCTTTTCAAATCAGTCCGATGCATCAGATTGACTGGAGTGCGGCGCCCAAGGTGGTGCGCACATCAACTCCCGCAGAATTCAGAATACCAGGCAACACTTGACACCGCGTCCGGTTGCAGCGTGGCGTGACCAGACGCCCCTCGGCTCAACCGGTAGCGAATGGAAGCCATAAAACGCCTGGCTGGCGCAGAGATGTCCAAGCATTGCGCAAGAACGGTTGCCAGCCCCTGCAGCGGCAGGCGGGCCGGCAGGTGAATTGACAGCTGAAGACCGCAAACGGGCATGGCGCTGTCCGGCGGGATGGATTAAGGCTGATCCGATTCCCGCGACTGTGCTTGCGGGATCGTCTGTTCCCCGCACGCGTTTTGCACCATACATTTTCGTTCAAGGCCTGTTGCCGATGTCAAAGCCGGAATTTGCGGCGACCCGCTATTACGCCCTGGCGTTCTGGGCGCCTGCGGTCACCGTCACCTATCTGCCGATCTGGCTCAATGAGCGCGGCATCAGCGATGCCGGTATCGGGCTGATCAACACGCTGCCAATGGCCGGCATGCTGTTGTTCAGCGTGCTTGTCGGCCGGCTTGCCGACCGTGCGCCGGACTGGAAGCAGGCGATCATGCTCGGCACTGGGCTTGCGGCTTTCAGCTCGCTGCTGCTCGGCCTTGCGGAAGATTTCTGGATGATCCTGCTGGTCTGGACCATGGCAACGCTGCCTGCCGGACTGGTCAGCCCGGTCGCCGATGCCGCCACCATGCGGCTGTCGCTGCGGCTCGGATTTTCCTTCGGTGCTGTCCGCGCCTGGGGCACCATCGGTTTCCTCGCCATGTGCTTCGTGACCGGCTACGTGGTGCTGTGGCTCGGCGCGTCTGCCTTTGTCTGGCTGATTGCACTGGCCTGTTTTTCCCGTTTCCTAGCTGCGGTCGGCCTGCCGCGCTTGCGGGACGCCGATCAGCCACGCACGAAAGCCGAAGGGGCGTTCCTGTCGCGCGACGTCATCGCCGCGTTCAGACCCTGGGTTCTGCTGCCGGTGATTGCCGGCGCGATCCTGTTTGCCAATCACATGGTCATGAACGCGTTCTCGTCGCTGGTGTGGAAACAGCAGGGCCTCTCCGAGTCCACAATCGGCGTGCTGATTGCGCTGGGAGCAGGAGCGGAAGCAGCCACCATGTTTGCCTGGAAGCGGATCAATATCCGTTTTGCCGCCCGTGTGCTGATTCTGATGGCTGGTATCGTCTCGGTCGTCCGCTGGGTCGGCATGACGCTGTCGCCGCCGCTCTGGGTCATTGTGCTGATGCAGCTTGGCCAAGCCGTCACCTTCACGTTTTCCTATCTCGGCTGTCTTTATTTCATTGCAAAGCGCACCAGCGAAGACATCTCGGCCGAGGCGCAGAGCCTGTTCGGTGTCATGATGCAGGGCTTTTCGATCCTGATCGTGGCAAGCTTCGGCATCGCTTTCGGCGTGGTCGGGGTTAACGCCTTCTGGATCTGCGTGGCGCTCTCGGCCCTGGCGATCCTGATGGTGCAGATTTCGCTCAGGATGCGCGGACCCGATCCGTCGGACTGATCCGAACGACAAGGCTCCGGTCAGAACCTCAGATCCGGATGGCGCTGCGCGTAAATCCGGAACCATGGCGTAAAGCGCTCAGGGGTGTGGGCAATTTCGGCGTGGAGTGCGTCCTTCGTGATCCAGCGCGTCTCCTCGACTTCAAGCGGATCGGGCGCGATCTTCAGCGAGGTGCGGTCCGCTGTCCCGGTATACATCGTCACCCTCTCGTGTTCGTGCAAACCGTCGCCGACATCGGCGGAATACTCGACCACCCGCTGCGCCAGCACGGGAACCTCGATTCCGAGTTCCTCGGTCAGGCGCCGGTGCGCCGCTACTTCGAGCGCTTCCTCCCAGTTCGGATGGGTGCAGCAGCTGTTGGCCCAGAGCCCGCCGCAATGATATTTCGTACTGGCGCGCTTCTGGATCAAAAGGTGTTCGTCATCGAAGATGAAAACCGAAACCGCCAGGTGAAGCAGCCCGCTTTTATGGACCTGGAGTTTCTCCACCGGATACAGGGACCCGTCCTGGGCAATCGCGGGAATGAAGATCTGGTCTGGGTTCATGAATACTGGTCGTCTTTCCCGTAAGCATCTGGGGTCTCGGTCACCCTCCGAAATCCGATCCGGGTCGGAAACGCGAAGCGTGAGGTGACAGGCATTCGCGTCTGGCGGTTTTCGTCTATCTAGGAACGTCTCTGTCATACGTCCATGTTGCAGGCTGATTCAGGAGGGGATTTCTGTTTCCTCCGGGGCATGGCGCGCGATAATCCGCTGTCAAAAGATACTGGTGGCCAGATTTTCAAGTCCTGTCCAAATGCTAAGGTGCCTTCCGCTGACAAGGCGCTATGTTGAACACTTGAAATGTTCCGTTCGCAACTGCATTGGCCGGCACGGCTGGCCGTATTGCCGGTCCCGAGGCAAGAGGGGCGTTGGTGATGGTTTTCGCGGTACAGAATTGAAAGACACGAATTTGAAGCTCTGGAAACAAACGCTGTTGTCGCTGGCTCTGATCGCGGTCGCATTCGTGACTTGGTCCTGGGCCTATCCCGGCGCCCATGAGGTGCTCGTCCGCAACGGACTCGAGCGGATCTCGCTGTTCGCGCCTGAAACCGAAGCGGATCGGGCCGGCTCGGCGGCCGGGAAGAACGGTGCCGGTCAGCGGGGGCGCCGCGGCGGGCGCGAGGCGATCGTGGTCGTTGCACCGGTCAGCGAAGGTGTGGTCAACGACAGGCTGACCGCCATCGGAACTGGCCAGGCCGTTCAATCTGTTTCGGTCAGAACGCTTGTTTCCAGTCAGATTGCCGATATTCCGGTGCGCCCGGGCAGCAGGGTCGAGCGTGGCGATGTGCTGATCCGGCTTGATGCAGCGGAGGAAGAACTCGCCGTCGAGCGGGCCAGGCTCATAGTCGAGGATGCGGCAGCCAAGGTGACGCGGCTTCAAAGCCTGGTGGCCAGCAGCGCTGTGTCCAGTGTTGAGGCCGACCAGGCGCAAAATGCGCTGGATGCGGCGAAGGTGGCACTGAAGGAAGCCGAACTGGAGCTGTCCCGCCGCACCGTTACCGCGCCGATCAGCGGATCGCTCGGTATTCTCGCCGTCAACACCGGCGATTATGTGACCAGCCAGAGCGAGATTGCCAGCATTGATGACCGCAGCCAGATCCTGATCGAGTTCTACGTGCCCGAGCGCTTTGCGTCGGGCATGGAAATCGGCAAGCAGGTTACAGCACTGGCCAGTTCCCGTCCGGGCGAGCGCTTCAGCGGAGAGATTTCCGCTGTCGACAACCGGGTGGACGAGACCAGCCGGACCCTGCGTGTCCGCGCACGGATCGCCAATGATGAGGACACGTTGCGCGCCGGCATGTCCTTCGAAGTCAGCATGAAGTTCGAAGGGGAGCGCTGGCCGGCTGTCGATCCGCTGGCAATCCAGTGGGATTCAGCAGGCCCCTATGTCTGGAAAATCACCGACAGCACTGCCGAGCGGGTCGATGTCGCCATCATTCAGCGCAACTCTGACTCCGTTCTGGTCAAGGCTGAGCTGGCCCCGGGGGATGAGGTGGTCACGGAAGGCGTCCAGAGCGTCAGGCCCGGCGCCACCGTGCGCGTGATTGACGGCAGCCAGCCGCCGGCGGGTAACCGGCAGCAAGGTGCGGCCCGGGAGCCGACAGCCCAGCGTTCAACCGCTCAAGCAGCGGGCGGAAACGGGGCATGAGCGCGGACAATCAGGATTATGTCGCCGATGCACATCCCGATGGCGTGGTGGAAACCGGTGGCGGCACCGCACTCATGGTGCGCCGGCCGGTGTTGGCGACGGTTGTCAGCCTGCTCATCGTCGTCGCCGGCCTGGCCGGGCTTTATGGCGCCGAAATTCGTGAACTGCCGGATGTCGACCGTCCGGTGATCACCGTCACCACCGGGTTCAGCGGCGCCTCGCCGGAAACCGTCGACCGTGAACTCACCGCGATTGTCGAAGGCGCTGTGGCCCGCGTTGCCGGTGTCGCCTCGATGTCGTCGACCTCGACGCTCGGGCGCAGCCGAGTCACGGTCGAGTTTTCCGACAGCACCGATCTCAATGTCGCAGCCTCCGACGTGCGCGATGCCTTGGGGCGGGTGACCAACAACATGCCCGACGGGGCCGACGAACCACGCATCGTCAAGGCCGACGCCAATTCCGATCCGGTGATGCGCCTGGCGGTGACGTCGGACCGCTACAATGTCCAGGACATGACCATCCTTGTCGAAGATCTGGTGGTCGACCGCCTGGCCGCAGTCCCCGGTGTTGCAGACGTCAATGTCTATGGTGACCGTGAGAAGATTTTCCGCGTCGACGTCGACCAGACGCGGCTCGCGGCCTACGGATTGACATTGGCGGATCTGCGCAGCGCGCTCAGCAATGTGGCGCTGGATGTGCCGGCGGGCTCCCTGACCGCACAGACCTCGGACATCGTCGTCCGCGCCACCGCAGACGTGACCACGCCCGAAGGTTTCGAGGACCTCTACATCAACGACCGGGTCAGGTTCCGTGACGTGGCCAATGTGACGCTGGGCGCCGATCCCGGCGATTCGGTGCTGCGCGCCAATGGCCGTACCGGCATAGGCATGGGCATCATCCGCCAGTCCGCCTCCAACACGCTGGAGATTTCACGGGGCGTCCGCGCGGCCACCGAGGGCATTCGGGCCATATTGCCCGAAGGCGTCGACATACGGGTGACCAGCGATGATGCGACCTTCATCAGCGGCGCCATCGACGAAGTGCGCAACACGCTCGTGCTTGCCGTCCTGATCGTCATCGCCATCATCTTCCTGTTCCTGCGCGACTGGCGGGCGACCATCATTCCGGCGGTGACGCTTCCGGTCTCGCTGATCGGCGCTTTTGCGGCGATCTGGCTCGCGGGCTTCTCCGTCAATATCCTGACGCTGCTTGCGCTGGTGCTTGCCACCGGCATGGTCGTCGATGACGCCATCGTTGTGCTCGAAAACATTGTCCGCAAGCGCAATGAGGGAATGGGCGTTCGCGCCGCTGCCGTCATCGGCACGCGCGAAGTGTTTTTCGCCGTTGTCACCACCACCGCGACACTCGCCGCGGTCTTCATTCCGATTTCCTTTTTGCCGGGGCAGGCCGGCGGACTGTTCACGGAATTCGGATTTGTGCTGGCGTTCACGGTGATGGTTTCCAGTGTCGTCGCATTGACGCTGTGCCCGATGCTGGCGTCCCGGCTGATCAAGCGGCGCAAGATGTCGGCCGCAATTTCGAAGCCGAGCCGCTTCGTGGCATTTGGTGACCATATGACGGGGATCTACGCCGAGATTTTGCGCCGGGCGCTCGATGCACCGCTGGTGGTCATCGTTATCGCTCTGTTGGCGGCAGCGTCGGCTTTCGCCCTTCTCCCCACCATCCCCCAGGAACTGACGCCGCCCGAAGACCGCGCGGTCGCCCTTGTGCGGATTTCCGCGCCGCAGGGCGTCAGTCTTGACTACACCCGCTCCCGCATGACCGAGATCGAGCGTCTGGTTTCGCCGCTGCGCGACAGCGGCGAGGTGCAGAACATTTTTGCCATTGCTGGTATCGGCGGATCGGCAAACAACGGCTTCATGGTGCTCACGCTGGCGCCCTGGGGCGAACGCGAGCGGAGCCAGGCCGACATCGTGGCCGAGCTCAACCGTGCCATCGCCAGCGTCCCAGGTCTGCGCGCCTTTGCTATCCAGCCCAACAGCCTGGGCATCCGCGGCGCCGGCAACGGTCTGCAATTTGCCATTGTCGGCAACAATTATGACGAACTGGCTGAAGTCGGCCAGCAGATGGTCGAGAAGCTCGAGCAGGATTCGCGCTTCAACCAGATACGGCTGTCCTATGAAACCACCCAGCCGCAGATTTCGGTTCAGATCGACCGCGCCCGCGCGTCCGACCTCGGCGTCAACATCGATGGTCTGGCCGAAGCCATGCAGGCGCTGCTGGACGGCCGCGAGGTCGCGCAGGTATTCATCGAGGACCGGGCCTATCCGGTGAAGCTGCTGTCGACCAACAACCCGATCAACGATCCGACGGATCTGGAATCGATCTATCTCAAGGCTGGCGACGGCCGCATCGTGCCGATGTCGACCATTGCCACCCTGACCGAGAAAGCGGTCGCGCCCGACCTGCGCCGCGAGAGCCAGATGCGATCGGTCTCGATCACGGCTGGTCTGTCGCCGGCCTTTGCGCTGGGAGATGCCTGGGCCGAAGCTGTCGCAATGGCCGAACCGTTGATGCCGGGCGGTGTGCGGATCATTCCACTGGCCGAAGCCGCGACCCTGGATCAGTCCTCCAATGACATGCTGGTTACCTTTGGCATCGCCATCATCGTCGTGCTCTTGGTGCTGTCGGCACAGTTCGAGAGCTTCGTCAGCGCCTTCATCATCATCTCCACCGTGCCGCTGGGCCTGGCTTGTGCGGTCTTCGCCATGGCCATGACCGGGGGCTCGCTCAATGTCTACAGTCAGATCGGGCTGGTCCTGCTGGTGGGGGTAATGGCCAAGAACGGTATTCTGATTGTCGAATTCGCCAACCAGCTGCGCAATCAGGGCATGGATATTCGCTCTGCGATCGAGGAGGCCTCTAACATTCGCTTGAGGCCTGTGGTGATGACCATGATTTCCACCGTGCTTGGCTCTGTGCCTTTGCTGGTGGCCTTCGGCGCGGGCGCCGAGGCCCGTATTGCTCTTGGCTGGGTGATCGTCGGCGGGCTTGGTCTTGCCATGATCGCCACGCTGTTCCTGACCCCGGTCGCCTATCTGATGCTGGCGCGCTTCGCCACGCCTTCGGCCGAAGAGGAGCGCCGCCTCGACAGCGAGTTGCGCGAAGTCAAGGACATGGAGAGACGAAAGGCCGAGCAGCCGGAATTGTCACCGGGCGAGTGATCATCGGAAAGGGCACGCAGCTCGTTTGCCTGCCATGCGATCTCGGGTAAAGGCCGTGTCAGGCCCGCTTGAACAGCCGCTTGCCCAGGCTGATGATAGCCAGGATGACGAAGCCGACGGCGAGGCCGAACAGGCCGCTGATCAGGGCTTCCGTGGCCCATCCGAGGAAGCCCGAGGCAAAGGCAACCGCCTCGCGCACGGCGGCCGACGAGTCCGCTACCAGGTGGCCCAGGAATGTCAGGCCGAACTCTTCCAGGCCATGAATGATGATCGACCCGCCCACCCAGAGCATGGCGATCGTACCGATACCGGCCACGATTTCCATGAAGGTCGGCATGCCGCGCACGATCGCCCGGCCAAGGCTGCGGGTGGCCTCGAAATAAGCGCCCTGCGCCATCTTCAGGCCGACATCATCGGCTTTGACCAGCACCGCGACGCTGCCATAGACGAGCACGGTGATGCCCACCGCCACCACCGCCAGCACCAGGGCTTCCATCCACACGGTGCTTGATTCGATCGTGGACAGCGCAATCGTCATGATTTCGGCCGAGAGGATGAAGTCGGTTTTTATTGCACCGCTGACGCGCTTCTTTTCCAGATGTGCATGATCGATCGGGTTGTCGTCATCGAGTGGCAGCGGTTGCGGATGGAACAGGTGCCATATCTTCTCCGCGCCCTCGAAACACAGGTACCCGCCACCGATCATCAGCAGCGGTGACAGCAGCCAGGGTGCGAACACATTGAGCAGCATCGCAACCGGCAGCAGGATGACCAGCTTGTTGAACAGCGAACCGCGTGCGATCTGCCAGACGATGGGAAGTTCGCGCGCTGCCGGAAGGCCGGTGACGTATTTCGGCGTCACCGCCGTGTCGTCGATCAGAATGCCTGCGGTCTTGACGCCAACCTTGGCCGCTTGCGCTGTGACATCGTCGAGCTGCGCTGCGGCGAGCTTGGTCAGTGCGGCGACGTCGTCGAGAAGGGCAAGCAGTCCGCTCATGGTATCAGTGTCCTATCCATGCTTGTCGAGACGCCGTTCTGGTCGTCGCTGCGATAGCAACCGGTTAACCGATGTCAGCCGTCCGGGCAACGCGGGTGGTTCCCTGTGAAAGCAAACTTGCGAAATCCACAATGGTTCCGCAAGCTCTGTTTGCCATCGCAGTCGGGCTGCGGAGGTCAGGCCGGCTGGCCGTTGGGCTCGACCTTAGGCAACAATGCCTCAGCCGGCAGCCAGGCAGTCGCGCATGGAGGTGGCCAGGTTGCGGATCAGGTCGAAGTAGAGCTCCGGCCCGTCATCCAGCGTTGCGCCAAGCGGATCAAGAACGGCGGTGCGTGCCTCGGAACCCTCAATCGCGACATCGATCAACTGGCCGTCGAATTGCGGCTCTGAAAACGCGCAGGCGGCGTTGAGTTTCTGGACCTTGTCGCGGATCGCGGCAACCCGTTCGGCGCTCGGGCGCACCTCCGGATTGACCGTGATCGAGCCCGCCGCCACCATGTCGAAGCGCTTTTCGAAATACTGGTAGGCATCATGAAAGACGATGAATTGCTTGCCGCGAACCGGGGCGAGGTTGGTGTTGACCTCCTCGATCAACGCGTCGAGCTTCTGGTTTGTCTTGGCGACATTGGCCGCATAGGTTGATGCATTTTCGGGATCCGTGTCCGACAGGGCTTCGCCGATGGTTTTGACGAATATCTTGGCGTTGAGTGGATCAAGCCAGAGGTGGGCATCAAAGCCACCCGCATGGTCGTGAGCGTGACCTTCGTGCTTCTCGCCCTCGTGTTTGCCATGGCCGTCTGCATGCTCTTCATGCTTCTCGCCTTCATGGTCATCATGGCCGTGAGCGTGACCTTCGTGTTTTTCGCCGTCATGATCTCCTTGACCCTCAGCATGCTCATCATGCACTTGGCCTTCGTGATCTTCATGGTCATGGGCGTGCTCTTGATGCTTTTCGTCCCCATGATCATCGTGGCCATCGGCATGCTCTTCATGGGCATGTTCATCAAACGACCCGCCTTCGCGGAAGGGCAGCTGAATTACACCGTCGCTGTCGATCAGTTCCACCGCGCGGGCCTTGGATCCGATGGTTTCAACCGGTTTTACCAGAAAGCTCTCGAGTTCGTGCCCGATCCAGAAAATCAGGTCGGCATTCTCCAGCGCCCGCGCCTGGCTTGGCTTGAGCGCATAGGCGTGCGGCGAGGCGGCACCGCCGACGATAAGATCCGGCGTGCCCACGCCTTCCATCACCGATGCTACCAGCGCATGAACCGGCTTGATCGAGGCGACCACCTTCGGCTCAGCCGCCGCCTGGGCGGAGAGGAGTGGCAGAAGCGCCAGCGAAAGCGTGGTGCTGACCGTAAGAAAACGACGCGAAGCCATTGAGATCTCCAAAATGTAATATAGTTACAATGTTGTGTAACTGTATAACGTGTGGCATACCGTCGGACAAGATCGGACAGCCGATTTTTTACAAGGAATTGAAATGCTGCAACCAGAACCGCCTCTTATTTCGCTGGAGCGCGCCGGTGCTATACGCGGCGGGCGCTGGCTGGTGCGTGGGGTCGACCTGACCATGCACAAGGGCGAAATCGTGACCTTGATCGGACCCAATGGCTCAGGCAAGTCTACCACCGCCAAAATCGCGCTTGGCATCATCAAACCGGACGAGGGTTCCGCGCACCGCAAGGCAGGCCTGCGCGTCGGCTACGTACCGCAGAAGCTTTCGGTCGACTGGACCTTGCCGCTGACCGTGGCGCGCTTCATGCGTCTCACCGGCGGCGTATCGCAGGAAGCAGCCGACCAGGCTCTTAAAGCCACCGGCATCTCCCACCTGCTGGCCTCCGAAGTGCGCAATCTCTCTGGCGGCGAATTCCAGCGCGCCATGCTGGCCCGCGCCATAGCCCGCAAACCGGATCTGCTGGTGCTCGATGAGCCAGTGCAAGGGGTCGATTACTCGGGCGAGATCGCGCTCTACAATCTCATCAAGCAGATTCGTGACGATATCGGTTGCGGCGTGCTGCTGATTTCACATGATCTGCATGTGGTGATGGCTGCGACTGACCGTGTGATCTGCCTCAATGGCCATGTCTGCTGCCAAGGCACGCCGGTTGCGGTCGCTTCGAGCGAGGAGTACCGCCGGATGTTCGGCGACAGGGTCGATCCGGCATTGGCAGTCTATGAGCACGTCCATGATCACACCCATCTGCCTGATGGAACCGTGCGCCATGCCGATGGCTCGATCACCGACAGCTGCCATCCCGATGACGGGCATCATCACGGTGATCACCACCACGGTAACCACCATCCGGCGCCGCTGAGCGGTGCTGATGCAGGGGACTCTGCGAATCCGGGGGAGGGCGCCCACAATGCTCGATGATTTCTTCACGCGTGCCATTGTTGCGGGCCTCGGTGTTGCGCTCGTTGCCGGGCCGCTCGGCTGTTTCATCGTCTGGCGCAGGCTCGCCTATTTCGGCGACACACTGTCCCACGCCGCCCTGCTCGGCGTGGCCCTGGCCTTTCTGTTCGAGGTCAACATCACGCTTGCCGTTTTCGCCGTTTCCGTGATGATCGCGCTGGCGCTGCTGTTGCTGCAGAAACGCGCCACGCTCTCCTCCGACGCACTGCTCGGTCTGCTGTCGCACTCGGCGCTGGCTCTGGGACTTGTCGCGCTTGCGTTCATGACTTGGGTCCGCATGGATCTGATGGGGCTGTTGTTCGGCGACATTCTGGCTGTTTCCAAGGCCGATATCGCCATTATCTGGGCCGGCGGCATCGCCGTACTCGCCGTGCTGGCGCTGATCTGGCGACCACTGTTTGCCGCCACCGTCAGCGCCGAACTGGCGGAAGCAGAAGACATGCATCCCGACCGCGCCAATCTCGTGTTCATGATCCTGATGGCCACCGTCATCGCCATGTCGATCAAGATCGTCGGTGTGCTTCTGATCACCGCCATGCTGATCATCCCGGCTGCCACCGCCCGGCGTTTCGCCTCAGGCCCGGAACAGATGGCAGTCTTTGCCGCACTTGCCGGAATGGCGTCAATCGTGCTCGGGCTTGAGAGTTCGCTCAGATGGGACACGCCGTCTGGTCCGAGTATTGTGGTGGCAGCCCTTGTGCTGTTTCTGCTTGCCATGTCACCTGTGGGGGGATGGATCGGGCGCCTGGCGCGTGGCCGCAAACAGCTATCCAGTACGGAAAGGAGCTCCTCATGACACGGGAAACTCACAGCCATGATCACGGGCGCGCCCCGGCCGGACTGACCAAGAACCAGTCGCTGGTGTTTGGCGCGCTCTCCCGCGCCGAGGGGCCGCTTTCGGCCTACACCATCCTGGACCAGCTGCGCGATGACGGTTTTCGCGCGCCGCTGCAGGTCTACCGCGCGCTCGACAAGCTGGTCGAGACCGGCATGGTGCACCGGCTTGAAAGCCTCAACGCATTTGTCGCCTGTTCGCATCCGGGCTGCGACAGCCACGAGACCATCGCCTTCGCCATCTGCGAGACCTGCGGCAAGGTTGCCGAGATCTCGGACGAGCCCTTGGAAGAGCGCATACGCGAACTGGCCGGCAAGGACGGCTTCAGCGTCAAGCGCGCGGTGGTGGAACTGCGCGGCCTCTGTGCGGCCTGCAGCCAGGCGTAAACCTGTTTACGCGCACGCTCCCCCATTGGCACATCGCTGATGCCAGCGATGGTGGAGCAGCGGACCTTTATTCCACCGGCATCCGGTTCCAGGCGTCCAGTGCGGCAATCTTGTAGGCTTCCGCAAGCGTGGGATAGTTGAAGGTGTTCTCGACGAAATATTCGAGCGTGCCTTTGAGGTTGAGCACCGCCTGGCCGATATGGATCAGCTCGGTCGCGCCTTCGCCGACGATGTGGCACCCCAGCAGCCGTCGCGTCTTGAGCGAGAAGATCATCTTCAGCATCCCGGTGTTCAGGCCCATGATGTGGCCACGCGAGGTTTCCCGGAACCGGGCGACGCCGCATTCATAGGCAATGCCGCGTTCCATGACTTCTTCCTCGGTCATGCCGACGGTCGATATTTCCGGTACCGAATAGATGCCGTAGGGGAAGAATTTCGGCGGTTCATGCGCCCGCATGCCGAGTGCATGGCAGGCGGCAATCCGGCCCTGTTCCATCGAGGTCGAGGCCAGGCTCGGAAACCCGATGACGTCACCGGCAGCATAGATGCCCGGCACGTCGGTGGCAAAGGTGGTCGGATCGACCCGGATTCGGCCGCGGGCATCGCTTTCAAGACCGCAAGCCTCCAGGTTCAGACTCGATGTGGCGCCCATTCGTCCGGCGGCAAACAGCACCATTTCCGAGCGGATGTGCCTGCCGCCCTCCATCTGGATCTCGCACATGCCGTTGTCCAGCTTGCTGATTTTCTCGGCCTTCTTGCCGAAACGCAGCACCATGCCGCGGTCCTTGAGCTGGTGCGTGAAGTCGCCGATCAGCTCCTGATCAATGAAGTCGAGCATCGTCTCGCGCGGCTCGATCAGCGTTACATGGACGTCGAGCGAGCTGAAGATCGTGGCGTATTCGATGCCGATCACCCCGGCGCCGATGACCGTGAGCGAGCGCGGCAGGTGGTCGAGCGTCAGGATCCCGTCACTGTCGAAAATCTGTTTGTCGTCGAACGGCACATAGTCGGGGCGGAAGGGAACGGTGCCGACGGCCAGCAGAATGGAATCCGCGGAGAATTCGAAGCTCTCGCCCTGTTCGCCCTCGACCTCGATGGTGTTCCTGTCCTTGAACCGTGCATCTCCCCTCAGCGTGGTGACCTGGTTGCGGGCGAACTGGTGCTCCAGCACCTCGATCTCGTGGTTCAGCGTCATGTCGAGCCGCGCACGCAGGTCTTGCGCGGTCAGATCCTGCTTGACCCGGTAGGAGCGGCCGTAAAATCCGCGTTCGCGCCAGCCCGAAAGGTTCAGCGCCGTCTCGCGCAGGGTCTTGGACGGAATGGTGCCGGTGTGAACAGAGACGCCGCCAACCCGGCAGCCGCGCTCCACCACCAGAACCTTCTTGCCGAGTTTGGCGGCCTGGATCGCCGCGCGCCGGCCGGCCGGACCGCTGCCGATAACGATGAAGTTGTAGTGTTCCATGGGAAAGAGGCGTCCGGATCCGGAGTTGACGAGAGCTTTGATTAGTTTGAGCACGAACTGTCTAATGAAACCTTGCTGCGCTGCGGCAGAAAATTCGGGGCCGCACAGGAAACCGACACTCGAGCATCCCTCGTTTGCTCCACCCAATCGGTGCGTTCGGCCTCTCCGACCGGTGGTCAAGACGACCATGATCCTATAACTTTCGTCGCATGGCTCGAGTTGAGAAGGGTTTCCGGGGTGATTACAGAATGAGCGAGCGGGTTATGCTGTCTGATGCACCCGCGTTGCAGCCACTGATCGATGCCATGCGCGACGGCATAGCTGTCTTGTCGCAGGACGGGACCATCATTTGTGTCAACACCACCTGGCGGCAATTCGCGATCGAGAATGGCGGCGATCCGGAGCGCCATTATGTCGGCACCAACTATCTCGGAATCTGCCGCAAAAGCGCGGAGCAGGGCGACCGCCTGGCCGGGCAGGTCGAGGCCGGTATTACCGAGACGCTGGCCAGTGGCGCAGACTTCCGGATCCAGTATCCCTGCCATTCCGACACCCAGCAGCGCTGGTTCGAACTGGTGACGACGCCGCTGGTGCTGGAGCGCGAACGCTACATCCTCATCACCCATCGCAATGTGACCACGCTGGAGCGCGCCAGGCTAGACCTCAACGATGCCGAGCAGAACACCCGGAACCTCTCGGCCATCGTCGCCACCATGCCCGATGCAGTGATCGCCTTTGACCTTCAGGGACGGATCACCAGCTGGAATGCCGCTGCCGAAAAGCTCTACGGCTATCAGCGCGGCGGCATGCTCGGCCAGTCCATCGAGATGCTCTATCCTTCCGACTGGCCCCAGGCTGCAAGCGATTACATCGCCGAGATCGTCAAGAGCGAGATCTCCCATTTTGACGTGGTCCGTCAGACACGATCCGGCGAGCTGCGCACCATAGCGGTCACCGCAGCGCCGATCCTGTCAGCCACCGGCGACGTGATCGGCGTGTCCACGGTGCAT
This sequence comes from Parahoeflea halophila, assembly GCF_900220985.1. Classification (GTDB taxonomy): domain Bacteria; phylum Pseudomonadota; class Alphaproteobacteria; order Rhizobiales; family Rhizobiaceae; genus Hoeflea; species Hoeflea halophila. The sequence continues at coordinate 399,393 of NZ_OCPC01000003.1, read as the reverse complement.
CGCGACGTGACCGAAGAGCGCCTGGCGGAACAGAGGCTGCGCAGCGTTCTCGACAACCTCTTCTCGTTCGTTGGTGTGCTCGAGCCCGACGGCACGCTGGTGGAAGCCAACCGTGCGCCGCTGGAAGCTGCCGGCATCGAGGCCAATGACGTTTTGGGCAAAAAATTCTGGGATTGCTATTGGTGGAACTACGCGCCGGAAACCCAGAACCGCTTGCGCCAATCCTGCGCGCGTGCCCGGGCCGGCGAGGTTCTGCGCTACGATATCCAGGTCCAGGTAGCCGGCGGACAGTTGCTGTGGATCGATTTTCAGCTCGCACCGCTGTTCGATTCAGATGGTGAAGTCATCAACCTGATCCCCTCAGGCATCGATATTTCTGACCGCAAGGCCATGATCGCGGCTCTGGAAACGTCTCACGATACTTTCAAGAACCTTGTCGCGGGGTCACCCTTCGGTATCTACACGGTGGATGCGGATTTCCGCCTCGCCCATGTCTCCAGCGGGGCTCAGAAGGTGTTTGAAAATGTCCGGCCCCTGATTGGACGCGATTTCGGCGAGGCGTTGAGGATCATCTGGCCCGAGCCTTTTGCCCGTGAAGTGGTCGACCTGTTCAGACACACCCTTGCGACCGGAGAATCCTATCATTCGCCCTCCACAATCGAACGCCGCCATGACTTGGAGGAAGTCGAATCCTACGATTGGAAAATCGACCGCATAACGATGCCCGACGGGCGTTACGGCGTTGTCTGCAACTTCTATGATCTGTCCGAGCGGCAGCGCTATGACGAGCATATTCGTTACCTGATGCGCGAGGTCAATCACCGCTCCAAGAACCTGCTCACAGTGGTTCTGTCCATGGCGCGACAGACAGCGCGGTCAAGCCCGCCGGAGGATTTCATCGACCGGTTTTCCAAGCGCCTCTATTCCCTGTCGGGATCGCAGGATCTGATCGTTCAGGGCAACTGGGGCGGTGTCGGCGTCAGGGATCTGGTTAAGTCCCAGCTTCGGCATCTGGGCGAGGGGCTGCAGGCCAACGGCATCAGGCTCAATGGACCCGACGTGACCCTGACCCCGACGGCAGCACAGGGTATCGGCATGGCTTTGCACGAGTTGTCGACCAACGCGATGAAATACGGCTCGCTCTCGGTAACCGGCGGAACCGTCTTCATTGACTGGTCCACCACCGGGAATGGCAAGTCCTTCACCATCCGCTGGAAAGAGGCGGGCGGCCCGCCGGTGAGCACGCCTGAGCACAGCGGCTTCGGGCGCACAGTGATCGAACGCATGGCCGCACTTTCCGTCGGTGGTGCGGTGGAACTGGATTACGCGCCGGAAGGTGTTCAATGGCAACTCACGGCCCCTATGGAAGAAGTCGCGCTGACCGCCGCTGCCGCAGAACTGATCAAGGCCCGTGGCGAGGGCTGAAGCCTGACAACCCCGACAGGACGCCGCCGGCTCAACAAGGCAAGTGCAGCGGTCTCAACCGGTCCGACCGTTGAAACCGGACCGGTTTTGTCTCCGCTGGGCGATGTCGCCCACGACGACCTCTGCCCAAGCCGCCGTGGAGCGGATCCTACTCCTCGTCCACCTGTTCAGGCCCGTTCACCCGGATCTCGCCTGCATGCGAGCGGGCAAATTCGGTCTTCAGAAAAGCTTCCAGAAGCCGTGCGGGCAGGGTGATGCTGGCGCGGTCGGCATCAGGCAGAGCGTCGAAACAGCCTGCTCTCGAGCGTTTTCCGTCGATCATGCCTCCGGCAACCGTGTTCAGCGTTTCCGGATCGATCAGGATGAAGGCGCCGGTTTCGCGGTTGGTCTCATAGGCATCGAAGATCGCCGTGTCCTCGAAATCGAGCTCGGCCGTGCCAATGCCGTTGACCGACAGGAAGGTGGCGTCGTCCCAGTTTCCGGATGTAAGATTGAGCGACGCGGTCGGCCTGACCATCACCCGCTGACGCCGTGCGCCGGCTTTCAGCCAGTAGCGCTTGCCCGGCACGATGCCATCCGGCGACAGCGCCACCAAGCGGGCATTGAAGGCGCGTCCGGTCTGCGGCCGCTGATCGATCGCCGCGATCATGTCGCCGCGCGCCACGTCCACCGGACGGTCGAGGACCAGCGTGATGGCGTCGCCGGTCACTGCCGCGTTGCGCACCAGATCATAGGTCACGATGGCCTTGACGTTGGCCTCGACCCCGGAAGGCAGCACGACGACACTGTCGCCAGGCTTGATCGAGCCGCCGGCAACGGTGCCCTGATAGCCGCGAAACCCTTCGCCGGGCCGCGAGACCCGCTGCACTGGCAACCGGAACCCGGTTGTCTGGCCGGTGCGTTGGGTGGCTTTCTCCAGCACCTCGACCAGCGTCGGGCCGTCATACCAGGGCATCGCTCCGTCGCCGCGCAACACGATGTTCTCACCTTTCAGCGCTGAGACCGGAATGGCGGTGACCTGACGAACGCCGAGCGACAGCGCGATTTCCCTGAATTCCCGCGAAATTGCCCGGAACCGCGCCTCCTCGTAGTCTGCCAGGTCGATCTTGTTGACCGCCAGCACGAATTGCCGGATGCCCATCAGCGCCGCAATCGTCGCATGCCGCCGTGTCTGTTCGAGAATGCCTGCGCGGGCATCGACGAGCAGCACCGCCAGATCCGCGGTCGAGGCGCCGGTCGCCATGTTGCGGGTATACTGCACATGGCCGGGCGTGTCGGCAACGATGAAGGAGCGCCGGTCGGTGGCAAAATAGCGGTAGGCGACATCGATGGTGATGCCTTGTTCGCGCTCGGCCTGCAGCCCGTCGAGCAGCAGTGCAAAATCCGGCAATCCGAGTTCGTTCTGCTTGCCGGTGGAATCGCGCCTGAGTGTTGCGGCCTGGTCTTCCTTGACCGCCTTGGTGTCCCACAGCAAACGGCCGATCAGCGTCGATTTGCCATCGTCGACCGAGCCGCAGGTGATGAACCTGAGCGGCCGCGCCTGGCGCCCAGCCAATGCTGCTTGTGCACCGGCAAGCGGTGTCTCGTCACTGGAATCAATGGATTGGGCAGCGTGCGAAAGTGTTTGAGAACTCATCAGAAATAGCCTTCGCGTTTTTTCTTTTCCATCGATCCGGACTGGTCGCGATCAATTGCCCGGCCTTGCCGTTCCGAGACTGTGGCGATCTCCAGTTCGGCGATCACCTCGTCCAGATCCGTTGCTTCAGACCGCACGGCACCGGTCAGCGGGAAACAACCCAGTGTGCGGAACCGCACCATTTCCTCGCGCACCTGTTCGCCGGGAAGAAGTTCGAGCCGCTTGTCCTCTGCCCAGATCAGCATGCCGTCGCGTTCGACAACCTTGCGGCGTTTGGCGAAGTAGAGCGGCACCAGCTCGATCTGCTCGGCCTGGATGTAGCGCCAGATATCAACCTCGGTCCAGTTTGACAGCGGAAAGGCGCGCACGCTTTCGCCGGGATGAATCATGCCATTGTAGATCGACCAGAGTTCGGGCCGCTGGTTGCGCGGATCCCAGGCATGATCGGGTGTGCGGAACGAGTAGATCCGCTCCTTGGCCCGCGACGCCTCCTCGTCGCGCCGTGCGCCGCCGAAGGCTGCGTCGTGGCGGCCCATGTCGAGCGCCTGCTTCAACGCCTGGGTCTTCATGATGTCGGTGTAGCGCGCCGAGCCATGGGTGAACGGAGTAACGTTGTCGCGCAACCCGTCAGGGTTGGTGTGCGAGATCAGCTCCAGCCCGTGTTTCGCCACCACCTGATCGCGAAACGCGATCATTTCGGGAAATTTCCAGCCGGTGTCGATGTGGATCAGCGGAAACGGCAGCTTGCCCGGATGAAACGCCTTCAGCGCGAGGTGCAGCAGCACCGATGAGTCCTTGCCGATGGAATAGAGCATCACCGGACGCTCGAATTCGGCCGCAACCTCACGAAAAATGTGGATCGCTTCGTTTTCAAGCGCCTTGAGATGCGGGTCGAGCGGCGGCTTGCCGCGCCCGTGTTCAATCACGTTCATAAAAGTGTCCTTGCAAGAAATCAGGTGGTGGAGGCTGTGACTTTGGGCTGACCGTGAGTCCTGGACCGGACCCGGGAACGCCCCTGAGACTGGGCACGCGATCCCGAGACCGATGCCGACAGGTGAAGCCCGCATTCGCGGCGCTCGTCCTGTTCCCACCACCAGCGTCCGGCACGCTCAGGCTCGCCCGGCTTGATGGCGCGGGTGCAGGGCTCGCAGCCGATGGACGGAAAGCCCCTGGCATGCAGCGGGTTGACCGGCACGTCATCGGCCTTGGCGCGCGCCTGCAGCGCTTCCAGTGACTGGTCAGCCAGCGGATTGATTTTCAACAGGCTGCGGTCGGTATCCCACTCGGCCAGCGGTGCGTTGGCGCGGTTGCCGGACTGGCCGCGGCGCAGGCCGGTAACCCAGATGTCGGCCTCTGCCAGCGCGCGGCCCAGCGGCTGCAGTTTGCGCGCATGGCAACAGGCGTGCCGCGCCTCGACGCTGTCATAGAACCCGTTCATGCCGTACAGCGCGACAAATCCTTCGACCTCGTCTTTCCAGGGTTTGAACACTTCGATCGTCAGGCCGTACTGCGCCTCGGTGTCACCGATCAGCGTTTCCGTCTCGGCAAACAGCCGCCCGGTATCGAGCGTGACGATTCGCATATCGGCATTGGTTGCGGCGATAATCGAGGTGAGCACCTGATCCTCGAGCCCGAGCGAGGACGTAAACACCGCCCGGCCGAGCGCGGCGATGCGCAGGATCCGGCCCGGCAGCGCCATCGCCGCGAGCTCTGCATTGAGCCTGGCGGCAAGCTCCGGCCCAAATTCCTCGGCTTGGCTGATCGCATGGGATGTCTGGTGCAGGGTCATGATAGCGGCTCCAATTGAAGTCTCAATTTTTGACGCGTGTGCACATTAAAACGAGGTATCAATGTCTTTTTGTCGGCACAGTTCAGGCAGCCTGTTCCGCATTTCGCGCGGCTTGCCGCAAAATCTGCCCAAATCACACCGATGATACAGCCGTCTCCGCATTGACCAGGATCGGCAAACATGTCACGCCAGTTCAGACCAGTAACCAGTACCACGGAGCCCTGTCATGGGCGCGTTTGACTTTGATGATCCTTCCGCCGGTTCAGCCCGGTCCTTGATCGAAGCGCTTGAATCGGTCGCCATCGCCGCTGGCAAGGAAATACTGGCAGTCCGCGCCGAGGGTGCACAGGTGATCGTCAAATCCGACTGCACCCCTGTGACCCAGGCCGACCGGCGGGCTGAAACGCTGATTCTCGATTTTCTGACCACGGAGTTTCCTGGCATTCCGGTGGTCGCCGAAGAGCTGGCGGAAGCCGGGCGCTGCCCCAGCCATGCCAGGGACATGTTCTTTCTCGTCGATGCGCTGGACGGCACCGGAGACTTTATCGCCGGCCGCAACGAGTTCACGGTCAACATCGCCCTGATCCGTGGTCAGACGCCGGTGACGGGTGTTGTCTATGCACCGGCGCTTGGTAAGATCTGGAGCGGAGTGACAGGGCAAGCCCAGGTCGCCGATGTGACGCCGGAGGGCGAGATCGTGCATCAGAAGCCAATCCGTACGAGGCAGCGCCCGAAAACGCCCGTGGCACTGATCAGCGTGACCCACCGGGAGCCGGAAACAGCAGCCTGGCTCGAGCGTCTGCCGGAACACGAAACCGCCAGTGTCGGGTCATCGCTGAAATTCTGCCTGCTGGCCGAGGGCCGCGCGGATGTCTATCCCCGCATGGTCTGCCTCAAGCAATGGGACATTGCAGCCGGAGACGCTGTCTTGCGTGCAGCCGGCGGCATGACCCTGACTCTCGAGGGAACGCCGTTGCTTTATGGTGTGGAAGGCTCGGACTTCGGCTGTTCGCGCTTCGTCGGCTGGGGCAGCGCGCCCGACGCCTGATACCTCACCCGCCTCGGGCCTGACCATATCCCCCTGAAATGGCCAAAGGCCCGATACCGGGCCTTCGCAGTTGTGTGTCTTCAGTCCTGTTTCAAACGGTCGGTCGTTTCCCAGTCCGGGTTCATCCACGGCTCCAAATTGCTTGGCGCCAGCGGGGTGCGGCCGAGAATGTGGTCTGCGGCCTTCTCGCCGGTCATGATCGAGGGGCCGTTGAGATTGCCATTGGTCACCCGCGGGAAGATCGAGCTGTCGGCGACACGCAGGCCGTCGACGCCGATGACCCTTGTTTCCGGATCGACCACCGCACTGGGATCGTCGGCCCGCCCCATCCGGCAGGTGCCGCAGGGGTGATAAGCGCTTTCCGCGTGTTCGCGGATGAAGCCGTCGATCTCGTCGTCGCTCTGCACATCGCCGCCCGGCTGGATCTCCATGCCACGGTAGGGATCGAACGCCGGTTGCGAAAACACCTCGCGGGTAATCCGCACGGCACGGCGGAAATCGCGCCAGTCTTCCTCGTGGCTCATGTAGTTGAAGCGGATCACCGGGGCGTCCTTGGCCTCTCCTGAACGCAAGCTCACCGCGCCGCGCGAAGGCGAGCGCATCGGCCCGACATGGGCCTGGAACCCGTGCATAGGAGCGGCCGCCTTGCCGTCATACCGGATCGCGCCGGGCAGGAAATGGAACTGGATGTCGGGGTAGGGGACACCTGCCGCAGACCGGACAAAACCCGCCGCCTCGAACTGGTTCGAGGTACCGAGCCCCTGCCGCAGGAACAGCCACTGCGCTCCGATAATGGCTTTGGAGAACAGGTTGAGCTTCGAATACAGCGTGATCGGCTGGATGCATTCCTGCTGGATATAGACCTCGAGATGGTCTTGCAGATTGGCTCCGACACCGGACCGGTCGGCCACCACCTCGATGCCGTGCTCGGCCAGATGCCGAGCCGGGCCGATGCCCGACAGCATCAAGAGCTTGGGTGAGTTGAAGGCCGAGGCCGCGATGATCACTTCACGCCGTGCTTGAACGCTTTGAATCGATCCGTGAGCTTCGATTTCAACCCCGGTCGCCCGGTGATTCTCAATCGTAACACGCCGCGCCAGGCCCCTGACAAGACTCACATTCTTGCGTTTGAGCGCGGGCTTGAGATAGGCCTCTGCCGTCGACCAGCGCTGCCCCTTGTGGATGGTCTGCTCCATCAGGCCGAAGCCTTCCTGGCGCGAACCGTTGTAATCGTCGGTGACACCGTAACCGGATTGACGGCCGGCCTCGATGAAGGCCGTGAACAGCGGATTGACCGCTGGCCCGCGCCGGACATGCAGCGGACCGTCGGTGCCGCGCCAGCCGTCTTCCCCGCCAATGCCGCCATTCTGGTGCGAGGTTTCCATGCGCTTGAAATAGGGCAGCACATCGGCGAAGGACCATCCCTGCGCGCCCTGCTCGGCCCAGTGATTGAAATCCTCGGCATGGCCGCGCACGAACACCATGCCGTTGATCGAGGAGGAGCCGCCGATCACCTTGCCGCGCGGGGCGGCCAGCCGCCGGTTGCCCAGGTTCGGCTCCGGCTCGGTGGTGTAGCCCCAGTCGTAGATCCCCATGTTCATCGGGTAGGACAGGGCAGCGGGCATCTGGATGAAGGGTCCGAAATCCGAGCCGCCATGTTCGATGACGATGACCGAATGCTTGCCATCCTCACTCAGTCGCGAGGCCATGGCAGCCCCCGCCGAACCTGCGCCGACGATGACGAAATCTGCTTGCATTTCACTCATGTGTCATCGTCCTCAGTACGGGCTGTCGACAGGCCCGGTGGCCACGTAGACGCTTTTGAGCTGGGTGTAGTACTCGATCGCGGCGCGGGAGTTTTCGCGCCCGATGCCCGATTGCTTGACGCCGCCGAAGGGGGCTTCCACCGGTGTCAGATTGTAGGTGTTGATCCAGGTCGTGCCGGCCTCGAGCTGTGAGACAACGCGGTGCGCGCGGCTCAGATCGGCGGTAAACACGCCCGCAGCCAGGCCGAATTCGGTCGCGTTGGCACGGCGCAGTGCTTCGGCTTCGTCGTCAAACACCAGCACGCTCATCACCGGACCGAAGATTTCCTCGCGCGCTATCGTCATCTCGTCGCTGACGTCGGCAAAGACGGTCGGCTGGATCCACGCGCCGTTTTCGAAGCCCTGCATTTCCGGAACGCCGCCGCCGGTGACAAGTCGGCCACCTTCACGCTTGCCCGCTTCGATGTAGCCCAGAACCTTGTCCCGCTGCGCCATTGAGACCATCGGCCCCAGATGGGTGTCGGGATCGAGCGGATCGCCAAGCCGGATCGCCTCGGTGCGGATCTTCAGCCGCTCGAGGAAAGCGTCGTAGACACCGCGCTGCACGAACACGCGGGTGCCGTTCGAGCAGATCTGCCCGGTCGAGTAGAAATTGCCCAGCATCGCGCCACCGATGGCGCTTTCCAGATCCGCATCGTCAAACACCAGGATCGGCGATTTGCCACCAAGTTCCATGGTGACGGACTTGATGGTCTCGGCGGCTGCACCGAGCACCTTGGCGCCGGTCGGCACCGAGCCTGTGAGCGACACCTTGGCAATATCCGGGTGGCTGGCGAGTGCGGCACCGACATCACCATAGCCCTGCACGACGCCGAAGATACCGTCGGGCAGGCCGGCATCCTTGAAAGCCTCGGCCAGAAGCAGCGCCGTCAGCGGCGTCATTTCCGACGGTTTGAAGATGAATGCATTGCCACAGGCGAGCGCCGGTGCGGATTTCCACGCGGCGATCTGGATCGGGTAGTTCCAGGCACCGATGCCGGCACAGACGCCGAGCGCTTCGCGCCGGGTGTAGACGAAATCGCCCCCCAGATCGACATGCTCGCCGGTGATCGCACCGGCCAGGCCACCGAAATACTCAAGCGCATCGGCGGCCGATGCTGCGTCTGCCACCAGCGTCTCCTGGATCGCCTTTCCCGTATCGAGCGTCTCGATCCGGGAGAGCTCCTCGTTGCGCTCGCGCAGCAGCTGCGCGGTGCGTAGCAGGATACGGCCGCGCTCCACACCCTTCAGCGTAGCCCAGGCCGGCTGCGCTGCTCTCGCTGCCTGGACGGCTTGCTCGACGATCGCCGGCGTCGCTGAATGGAGCCGTGCATTGAGCTCGCCCGTTGCCGGGTAAACGCTTTCGATCACCGCACCGGCATCATCCTCGACATAGGTGCCGCCGATGTGATGGGAGGCTTTGGGTTGTGCATTCATTGTCTCTCTCCGTGAGTGCCGGATCCGGGCTATTCGCCGCGCGGGAACCGTTGTGAATCTTCGAGGATGTTGAGGTCCATGTGATTGCGCATGTAGCGCTCGGACGCCTTCTGCAGCGGTTGGAAGTCCCATGGGTAATAGTTGCCGTTGCGCAGCGCCTCATAGACCACCCAGCGCCGCGCCTGGCTTTCGCGCACTTCGGCGTCGTAGCGCGCCATGTCCCATCTGGACCGGACCTCGGTCATGTAGCCTGTCACCCGGTCGGCATGGGCGGGATCGGCGGCGAGGTTGGTCAGCTCGTCGGGATCGGCGTCCAGATCGAAAAGCTGCGGCGCATCGAGTTCGCAATGGATGAACTTGTAGCGCCCGTCGCGGATCGCCACCAGCGGCGCTTCCGAGCCTTCCGCCGCATATTCCATCAGCACCGGCGAGCTGCGCTCATCCCCGGCCATGAGGCGGCTCAGGCTTTCGCCATCCGTCCAGGGCGCCACTTCGTTCAGCGATACGCCGGCAAGCTCGGCAAGCGTCGGGGTTATGTCGAGATTGGAGGTCGGCGCGACGACGAGGCGGCCGTCCGCTCCGGGTACGGCGATCATCAGCGGTACCCGGGCCGAGCCTTCGAAAAAGCTCATCTTGAACCACATGCCGCGCTCGCCCAGCATGTCGCCATGGTCGGAGCAGAACACCACGATGGTGTTGTCAGCCATCCGCGTCGCCTCGAGGGTTGCCAGTATTCCGCCGATCTTGTCGTCGAGATAGGAGATGTTGGCGAAATAGGCCTGCCGCGACCGCCGGACATTCTCATCGGTTATCTCGAACCGCTCGCTGTCATTGGCCTTGTAGAGCCGTTGCGAATGCTGATCCATGTCGGCATAGGGAATCGGCGGCACCCGTGGCGTCAGCTCGGCACAGCCCTCGTAAAGGTCCCAGTATTTCTTCCGCGCCACGTAAGGGTCGTGCGGATGGGTGAAGGAGACAGTCAACGCCCAGGGCCGCGCGTCGAGGTTGTCGCTCAACCGCGACAGCTGGTGCAGCTTCTGCGTGGCGAAGAACGCGACTTCATCGTCATATTCCATCTGGTTGGAGGTTTCGGCCACGCCGGCACCGGTGACGGAGCCGAGATTGTGGTACCACCAGTCGATCCGCTCGCCGGGTTTGCGGTAGTCCGGCGTCCAGCCGAAATCGGCCGGGTAGATGTCGGTGGTCAGCCGTTCCTCGAAACCGTGCATCTGGTCCGGCCCGACAAAATGCATCTTGCCTGACAGGCAGGTGTAGTAGCCTGCACGCCGCAAGTGGTGCGCATAGGTGGGAATGTCGGAGGCGAATTCCGCCGCATTGTCATAGACGCGGGTGCGCCTTGGCAACTGGCCCGACATGAACGACGCGCGGCCCGGCGCGCAGAGCGGGGAAGCGGTGTAGTTGTTCGAAAACCTGACCGAGCGTGCGGCAAGCTGCTTCAGGTTCGGCGCGTGCAGAAACTCAGCCGGTCCATCGGGAAACAGGGTGCCGTTAAGCTGATCGACCATAAGGATGAGAATATTGGGCTGCCGCGCCGCTGCCTGGCCTTCGCTCATAAGGGTCTCCCCCGGATCTCGAGCAGTTGCGTTTCAATATGATCCTCGACCAGTGCCACGGCATCATGCCGGGCCGGTCCGGTGCCGAGCGCCTTGCGGATGTAGAGACCATCGATCATCGCCGCAGCGCCTTCGGCAATGCGCTCGGCGTCGTAGGCGCCGGCGAGAGGCGTGAGGCCGCTCATCAGGTTGGAATGCAGCCGCCGCGCGTAGACCGACAGCAACCGCCTGATGCCGGATGCACGCTGGGCGTCGACATAAAACGCAAGCCAGGCCGCAACCACGTCTTCGGAGAACTGTTTTTCGGAAAAGCTCACGGCAATGATCGCCGACACCCGGCCGCGATGGCTGCGGGCTGCCCTAAGGGCATTCACAGCGTCTGTCCGCAGATCGCCGAGCAAGGCGCGCACCGAAGCCGTAATCAGCTGATCTTTCGATCCGAAATAGTGGTGCGCCAACGCCGGTGAGACGCCAGCCCGGCCGGCGATGTCAGACATCGTCACCCCCATCGATCCGCGCGCGCCGATTGCTTCAATGGCCGCGTTGGTCAGCGCCTTGCGACGTATGGTTTCCATGCCGATTTTGGGCATCCGGCCTCTCTTGGCGCCCTTTGAGGGCTTGTTTTCGGGTGTGACCGTCAATCTAGTTTTGATTGATCCATCAATCAACAAAAAATGAGCGAAGTCTCTTCAGGTGACATGGCGGCCCTTTGCTGTGCCGATCGATGCGACAGAGGTTTGAGCGCGCGCAAAGGCCGCGCGGGATAGGGTGACGCGCGGCCTTTAATGCGTTCGGCAGGGGGAGACTGGGATTGCAGTCTGGTTCGGCACAAAGCCGAGATCGCGATGCTTCAGCTCAGCATCGCCGGCATAGCCGACGGCTTGACGATGACCTTGGCGCCGTTCTGGACACGGTCATGAAGATCGATGATGTCGTGGTTGAGCAACCTTATGCAGCCCGATGACACCGCACGGCCGATCGAGTCGGCTTCGGGATTGCCGTGGATCCGGTAGAGCGTGTCTTCCCCGTTCTGGAACAGGTACAGTGCCCGCGCGCCCAGCGGATTGAGCGGCCCGGGATCCATCCCGCCATTGGCAACCGAATAGGGCGCGAGCTCCGGATTGCGCGCCACCATGTCGTCGGGCGCCTTCCAGCGCGGCCATTTGCGTTTGTATTGCACCTTGGCATCGCCCGACCAGGAGAAGCCCTGCCGGCCCACACCGATGCCGTAGCGCATCGCCGTCTGGCTGTTTTCGACGAGGTGCAGATAGAACGCGCTTGGATCGACGATAATCGTTCCGGCTGCCTCGCCGGGGTAGGGATTGGGCACCTGTTGCCGCCAGAACCGCTCTGCCACCACGCCGCGCGGCACGGCCTCGATCGGGTAAGGTTCATCGACAATAGCGCCATAGAATGCTGGCATGACTTCTGGTTCCGGCTGGATGGCCGGTGCGGGGAGAGTTTGTGTGCGGCTGCCGATGGAAGAGCAGCCCGACAGCACAGCCAGTGTGGCTGAGCTCAGAAACAGGCGTCTGGTAATCATGATTTTGGGCCTTGGGTGCTGGTATGACGGGAACTGTCGCTCGGGCGACGGTTCTGGTTCGCTGTTCAACCCACCCTTGGAGGCCGGAAGACCCGGGTGGCCGGAGGCGTGGAAACGGCCTGCAAATTCCGGATCTCGAGAGCGGAAACCGCCACGGCATGGGTCGGCTGCGCTACAGATACCGCGGCCCCGAAATCGATATGGCAGTTCGAGCCGACGGAAACGCTGCGCTGGCATCGCTTGGAAGGTGTTGCACTGGTTTTCATGTCGGTTGCCGCAATGGCGACGGAAACAGCCATCGTCTGGGGGACGGCAGCTGCCTGCGATGACAGGACGCGCGTCAGCGGCCCCGAAAATCCGAGGCTGACGGCAAGAAGACACAGAAACAGCAGGCGGCGAGTAGACATAATGGCTTTGATACTTCGAAATGTGGCCAAAACCAGTTTCAATTGGTTTGTCCCGATCAACAAGTGGTGAGCGCGCGGCTTTCATTGCGCCCGGATGCGCGGGGATCAGATTGGTGCATCGTTTCAGCGCAATGCTGACGGAAACTGGCAGCATGCTGATGCTACCCCGCCTGCGTCCTCAACAACCAGTCCAGGAGACCATCCATGCTGACCCTTTATCATGCCCCGTACTCTCGCTCGTCCCGCATCATTCGCTTGGTCATGGAGCTTGGCATTCTAGATCAGGTGGACATCCGGATTGTGGATGTGGCCCGCAATGACGGCTCCGGCGGTGCCGATCCCGAAAACCCGCATCCCGAAGGCAAGGTGCCGTTGCTGGTGCACGATGGTGTCGAGATCTGGGAATCAAACGCCATCATGCTTTATCTGACAGACATGTTTCCCGCTGCGGGATTGGGTCGTTCCGTGGGAGAGCCCGACCGTGGCAGCTATCTCAGCTGGCTGGCCTGGTACGGCAATGTGGTCGAGCCGGTCATCGTCCTGCAGGCGGCCGAGCTCAGCCATCCGATTTGCCAGGTGACGTTTCGCGGAATGCCCGAGGTTGTGGCGCGGTTGACCGCACAATTGAAAAAGACGCCGTTTCTGCTCGGCGACAGCTTTTCCGCAGCCGATCTGCTGCTGGTATCGCCTTTTGTCTGGGCTCAGCATGCCACTCCCGATGTTGAACTCGTCCGGGACTGGATTGCGCGTTGCCAGGCGCTTCCGTCGGCTCAGGCAGCCGCGGAGTTCGATCAGGCCGCTGTGAAAGCCTGAGCCCGGCAGCGTTCGTCCGGGTTTGCAATGATCCTGTTAACGGTGACTATTGGCCCGGATTGGTCTGCTTCACGGCCTGCTTCACCACATGCGACCTATTCTGCCCTTTACAAAGCCGTCGGCGGGCTCAAAATGCGCGGCAACACATTTAAGCGTCCCCAGGAGAAAGATCATATGACCGCCTGCATCATTGGCTGGGCCCATACGCCCTTTGGCAGACACAGCGAAGAAACCGTCGAAAGCCTGGTCACGAGAGTGGCCCGCGAGGCGCTCGAACATGCAGGGCTGGAAGCCCACGATATCGACGAGATCTATCTCGGCCACTTCAATGCCGGGTTTTCGGCACAGGATTTCACCGCCAGCCTGGTGCTGCAGGCCGATGACGGCTTCCGCTTCAAGCCGACCACACGGGTTGAAAACGCCTGCGCCACCGGCTCGGCCGCGGTGCACCAGGGTATCAAGGCCATTCGCGCAGGTAGTGCCCGCCGCGTGCTGGTGGTCGGCGTCGAGCAGATGACTACGACGCCCGGTCCGCAGATTGGCGCCAACCTGCTCAAGGCTTCCTACCTCCCCGAGGATGGCGACACGCCTGCCGGCTTCGCCGGCGTCTTCGGCAAGATTGCCGACAGCTATTTCCAGAAATACGGCGACCAGTCGGATGGTCTCGCCGCCATTGCCGCCAAGAACCACAAGAACGGCGTCGAAAACCCCTGGGCGCAGATGCGCAAGGATCTCGGCTACGAATTCTGCCGCACGGAGAGCGACAAGAACCCGTTCGTGGCAGGACCGCTCAAGCGCACCGATTGTTCGCTCGTCTCCGATGGCGCGGCGGCGGTCGTGCTTTCGGACGTCACCACCGCCATGCAGGCGCCGCGTGCCGTCCTGTTCCGCGCGGCCGAACACGTGCAGGATTTCCTGCCGATGTCCAAGCGCGACATCCTCGCCTTCGAAGGCTGCGCCGAGGGTTGGAAGCGGGCATTCGCCAGTTCCAGAACCTCGCTTAACGACCTGTCCTTTGTCGAGACCCACGACTGCTTCACCATCGCCGAACTGATCGAGTACGAAGCCATGGGGCTGGCCAAGCCGGGGCAGGGCGCGGCCGTTGCCTTGAGCGGAGAGACCCAGAAGGACGGCCGCCTGCCGGTCAACCCCTCTGGCGGCCTCAAGGCAAAGGGGCACCCGATTGGCGCTACCGGCGTATCGATGCACGCGCTCTCGGCCATGCAGCTGACCGGTGAAGCCGGCGGCATTCAGGTCAAGGACCCGAAACTCGGCGGCATCTTCAACATGGGCGGTGCGGCAGTGGCCAATTACGTCTCCATCCTCGAGCGCATTCGGTGAATGCCGCTGCCGCCGGTCACGTTGTCGTCACCGGCGGCGGATCCGGCATCGGCGAGGTGACGGTGCTGGCGCTGATCGACCAGGGCGCCACCGTGACCATTCTCGATGCCAGCGCCAAAGCAGTCGCCCGTGCCGAGGAACGGCTGGAAGGTGAGGACGTGCTGGCGCTTTGCTGTGATGTCACCGACGAGGACGAGGTCGCGGAGTGTCTGGGCCAAGCCGTCGACGCGTTCGGCCCGGTAACAGGTCTCGTCAATTGCGCCGGAATCGCGCGTGATATACCGGCGGAAAGAACCAGCGCCGAGATCTTCCGCCAGATCCTCGACGTCAATCTGACCGGCAGCTTCATCACCTGCCGCGCCTGTCTCGAGCAGATGGGCGATACGCTTTCGATCGTCAATCTCTCCTCCGCCTCCGGCATAAGGGCCAATGCAGGCCGCGTGGCCTATGGCGCCTCCAAGGCCGGCGTCATCCTGATGAGCCAGGTGCTCGCCAACGAGTGGGGCGCAAGCGGTGTCCGGGTCAACGTCGTGGCGCCCGGCCCTGTCGACACCCCGCTGATCGCGGGGCTGCACACGGTCGAGGACCGCAAGCGCTGGACCGCACAGATCCCGCTGCGCCGCTACGGCCAACCCGGTGAAATCGCCGATGCCATCCTGTTCCTGCTCTCGCCGCAGTCGAGCTATATCAATGGTCACGTGCTCACCGTCGATGGCGGCTTTTCCGCATCAGGAGTGACGGCCGGGCGATAGGCCATTAAGCTCGCCGCTGTCGCGCGGAAGCGCAGCTGCGGCTCATCCAGGGGAACACAGCACCTGCAAAAGCGCGCTGTCTGGTGAAAGCTGTTTACCATCCGGAGCAAAATCTGCGAACGGATGGCGCCGCCACTCGAGTCAACTGAGCATAAGCAGCTGATATCCATAAAGTTTCAGTCTCATGTGAAGTTTTACAGAAATTCCGGATGTTACGGTAAACAAGTCAATAAGATCTGGTGAGAGCCAGACGAGATAGGAAAAAACCGTACTGGATAGCATCAGCCAGCCAGAATCCATCAATCCTCGACTTACCCAATCAATCCCGGCCGCTTTCCCTCAACGAGCAGAGCCAACACTTTTGTTGCAGCTTCTGCCTTCGTCACCAGGCCGTTACCGTCGATGTCGAGCCCGCGGTTCAGCTTGTAGGCTTTCGAGCCTTTACGGAACAGCACGTAATCCGCTGCCTTGTCGACTGCGCGTGGAAACAGCACCGCCATATAGGCGCTCGGCAGGTCCTTCATCCGGCCTGAATAGGGGGCGAGATATTTTTCCACGTAATCAAGCTGTGCAATGGCATCCATCCGGGCAAGCTCTGTGGTTGTGGTTCCCAGCGCAATTGCGGTTGCTGGCATGAACTGGATCAGCCCGGTGGCGCCTGATCCGGTCTGATTCGTAACAGCGGGATCAAAGCTGCGGCCGGTCTCGAACGCCATGATTGCCATCAGGTGGTTCGGGTTCATGTCCAACCGCGCGGCAATCGCGACGACCTTTCGCTTGAAGTCTGAAGAGACCCGGGCACCCCAGGCAATCGCTTTCGGCCTGTCATCAGAAGACAGCCCCGGAGGCGGGGTGGGGGAGGCGGGCTGCCCACATGGCAAGAGCTTTTCCGGCAACCACGAAAACAGCGATGTGAAAGGGGAAAACCGGGCCATGATGTCTCCAGACTGAGGTTATGGGCTGTGAAACGTGCTGGGACGAGTCTAGGCACGGTGGGACCGGACGTGGATATCGTGGCAGCCCCGGCTTGGTGGGGAAGCTGAGATCGACGCGCCTCCACACCCGCTATTCGTAATTCATGTCTCGCGGGATTGGCGGCGAAAAACATCTCTATTCCAAAGAGATAGCGCTGCATGTATGTATATGTGCTTCTCCATCGCATCGCGTGCCACTGGATCAAGACGCCGGACGAAGCCGCCCGGCCGGCTGCCGGTTTCGTCCACACCTCTTGCCCGAAAGCCCGGCTTCTGCGATCACTCGTGAAAGCATTCGGCGGGCAAACGCAGCGCCGGGCCCCGCAACCCACTCCAGGAAATATCCATGCAAAATCCCGTTCTCGTTGAAGTCACCCGTGGCCAGATGGTCGAAAGCCGGCACCGCGGCATGGCCGTGGTGATGGACGGCGACGGATCTGTGGTCATGAGCCTGGGCGAAGTCGAGGCGCCGGTGTTTCCGCGCTCTGCCATCAAGTCGATGCAGGCCCTGCCGCTTGTCGAAACCGGCGCCGCCGACCGCTATGGTCTGGGCGAGAAAGAACTGGCGCTCACCTGTTCATCGCACTCCGGCGAGCCGGGTCACATGCAGCTGGCCGGCGAGATTGCAGGCCGCGCCGGACTGGGCGAATCCGATTTCGAATGCGGTTGTCACTGGAGTTTCGAGACCAAGGTTTTGATCGATCAGGTGCGTGCCGGCGACAAGCCCGACCAGCTTGGCAACAATTGCTCGGGCAAGCATGCAGGCTTTCTTTGCCTTGCTTGCCATGCGGGCGTCGATCACCACGGCTATGGCGAATATGATCATTTTGTTCAGGCCTCGATCCGGGATGTCATGGCCGATCTCACCGGCACGGCTCTGGGGCAGGACAATTGCGGCATCGACGGCTGCTCGATCCCGACCTATGCCTCGCCGTTGAACAGGATTGCCCACGGCTTTGCCCGCATGGCCTCGGGTACGGACCTCGGCCCCGAGCGCGCCAAGGCAGCCCGGCGGCTGATGTCGGCCTGCATGGCCGAACCCTGGTATGTCGCGGGCACCGGCCGCGCCTGCACCGAGTTGATGAGCATCGCACCGGGCCGGATCTTCGCCAAGACCGGAGCGGAGGGCGTGTTCTGCGCCACGCTGCCGGAGAAGGGCTACGGCATTGCGCTCAAATGCGAGGATGGCTCCACACGCGGCGCCGAGGCGATGATCGGCGGCCTGCTGGCGAAACTGTTTGCCGATGATGAGGAAGTCTCGGCGAAGCTTGCCGGATGGTCTGACAAGAGTCTGAAGAACTGGAAGGGCACCGAAGTCGGCCGCATCCGACCGGGCGGCGCGCTGGCCTGAGCGGCCGGGTCCCGCACGCCAAGCATCGTTGTTCGCCTGTGCCGCATGGGCGGAGTGTTCCCTGAGCGCTCTGATTTCATGATGCGCTCTAGGCTCATGATCCTGTCCATCCGGGTGACGCTGGCCTCGCGGTTTTCCGGCCCATTGCCTTGATCAGGCCCGCCACGGCCTCTATGTCGGGTGAGCAGTTCTTCGCGAGCCTCGCCCATCCCCTTCATGGAGCCCTTCTTGTCCGTATTCAAAAATTTGCCAGACGCCCCTGTTGCCGAAAAGCGCCCTGTTGAGGACATCCGTCACGGCGTGACGCGGTCCGATGACTATGCCTGGATGCGCGATGACAACTGGCAGGCGATGTTCAAGGATCCTTCGTTGCTTGATCCGGCAATCCGGACCCACCTGGAGGCCGAGAATACCTACCAGCAGGCTGCGATGGCCGACACCGAGGAGCTTCAGAAGACACTGTTTGCCGAAATGCGCGGCCGCATCAAGGAAGACGACAGTTCCGTGCCGTCCCCCGACGGCGACTGGCTTTACGGCGTACGCTATGTCACCGGCGGTGAACAGCCGAAATACTTCCGCATTCCGCGGGCTGGCGGCGATGAGCAGATCATCCTTGATGGTGACAAGGAAGCCGACGGCAAGGCCTATTTCCGGCTCGCCGGCACGGGCCATTCGCCCGATCACACGGCAGCCATCTGGGGCTATGACGACAAGGGATCGGAATTCTTCACTCTTAAGGTGCGCGATCTGGCATCGGGCACGGACCACCCGGACCTGATCGAGAACACCGGAGGCGGCGCCGCCTGGTCGGCCGATTGCACCGGCTTCTTCTACACCGCCGTCGATGACAACCACCGCCCCAGCAAGATCTTTTATCACCGGCTCGGAACCACGCAGAGTGAAGACGTGCTGGTTCACGAAGAGACCGACACCGGCTTCTTCATGGGCGTGTCGGGAACCCGGCTCGATGATTTCATCCTGATCGGCATCAATGATCACGAAACCTCGGAATGCTGGATTTTGCCGGCCGATGATCCTTCCGCAAAACCGCGGCTGGTGGCGGAACGACAGACCGGCGTCGAATACTCGCTCAGCGAAGGTGGCGATGTTTTCTATATTCTCACCAATGCCGACGGCGCCAAGGACTTCAAGATCATGCAGACCCCGGTCGAGAGCCCGGAACCTGCAAACTGGAGCGAGGTCGTCCCGCACAAGCCGGGCCGTCTGATCCTGTCGGTCAGCGCCTACCGCAACCATCTGGTCTGGATGGAGAGGGAAAATGGCCTGCCGCGCATCGTTATTCTTGATCGCACCACGGGTGAGGAGCACGCCATCGCCTTTGACGAGGAGGCCTACTCGCTCGGTTTCCAGGGCTCGATGGAATATGACACGAACGTCGTCCGCTTCAGCTATTCCTCGATGACAACCCCGTCCGAGCTCTACGATTACAACATGGCCACGCGCGAACGCACGCTGCTTAAGCGTGACGAGGTGCCGTCAGGCCATACGCCGGAAGACTATATGACAAGACGCGTCATGGCGCCGGCCGCTGACGGCGAGCTGGTGCCGGTCACGCTGCTTTACCGCAAGGACACGCCGCTCGATGGCTCCGCCCCGTGCTTGCTCTATGGCTACGGGTCCTACGGGATTGCTATTCCCGCCGGGTTCAACACCAACTGCCTGTCGCTGGTCGATCGCGGCTTCGTCTATGCCATCGCCCATATTCGCGGCGGCAAGGAAAAGGGCTTTGCCTGGTACGAGGCCGGAAAGCGCGGCAGCAAGACCAATACATTCACCGATTTCATCGCCGCGGCGCGTTATCTCGCAGAGCAGAAGTTCACCTCGCACGACCGCATCGTCGCCCAGGGCGGGTCCGCCGGTGGCATGCTGATGGGGGCGGTCGCCAACATGGCGCCCGAGGCGTTCGGCGCGATCATTGCCGCCGTTCCCTTTGTCGATGTCCTCAACACCATGCTTGACGACACCTTGCCGCTGACGCCGCCGGAATGGCCGGAATGGGGCAACCCGATCGCATCGCCTGAGGATTACCGGACCATCGCCGGTTACTCGCCCTACGACAATGTCACGGCTCAGCCTTACCCGCCAATCCTGGCGATTGCGGGCCTGACCGATCCGCGGGTGACCTATTGGGAGCCGGCAAAATGGGTGGCGCGCTTGCGCGGAGCCTCCACCAGCGGCAATCCGGTGCTGTTCAAGATCAACATGGCCGCCGGCCATGCCGGCGCGTCGGGCCGTTTCCAGCGGCTTGAAGAAATCGCCTTTGAATATGCTTTCGCACTCAAGGTGGTTGGAAAGGTCTAAGGCGGACTGGACAATATTGGACGGGAGGTCGGTCCTTTGGGTTGCGTCCACCGCAACCATGACTGTCCACAGGACCTGGACTTCCCGGCGATATTTGTGAAAGCTTTACCTACCGCCTTAAGCAAATCCTCATGACTGGCGCCTAGATTTGTCCGCATCGTATTCCAATGATGTGGAGTCTACGAATGTTTAAATCGACGATCATGAAGATCGGAAACATTCTTCGGGCCGACGATGGCAATTTTGCCATGCTCACGGCATTGCTGACCCCTGTACTTATCGTTGCCGGAAGTCTCGCACTTGACACGAGCAACGCGCTTTCAATGAAGGTTCGGCTGCAGAATGCAGCTGACAGTGCCGCGCTTGCGACCGCCAGCCAGTTGGCTGAAGAGAACATCGTCGAGAGTGAAGCCGTCGATTATGCGACAGATTTCTTCACCGCGCAGATTTCAGGCGATGCCGCTGCATTTGATGGCTTCTCCGCCACACCGTCCGTCACCCTGAGCAAGACGGGAAGCGGCAAGAAGACTGTCTGGAAGGTGGATGTGACCGCTGTCGGTTCGCAAAGATCGTCGGTCATGGGCCGCTTTGCCGGCAGGGAAACCATTGATGTGACCATCAATGGCACTTCCGCATCCGCGCGTGACGGTTCAAACCCGCTCTCCATGATGCTGGTGCTCGACCGCTCCGGCTCGATGGACTGGTCGTCGGGCCGGACGACGACCGAGGTTGTTCCAAAATATTGCCGGAGATGGGTGTACGATCACCGTTATGGTTGGAGACGCAAGACCTATCAGTGCGGAACCAAGAAAGTCGAGACGGATGTCCCCAAGATCGACGTTCTCAAGGAAGCCGTTGCCGATCTGACCGCACATATCGAAGAGTCTGATCCCACGGACGAATACGCCCGTATGGGTGCGGTCGCCTACAATTCCGAAACCAGGAATTCCGACAAGCAGAGGATTTCCTGGACCAAATCTGACGTAATGGATTTTGCCAACGCGCTCGAAGCCACCGGAGGCACGAACTCGGAAGACGCCATGAGATGGGCCTACGAGCAGGTCACCGACAGCACCGAGATCAATGCGCATTACTCGAGGAACGGTTCCAAGGTTCCCTCGACCTTCATCGTCTTCATGACAGACGGCGAAAACTCGACCGGGTCGTCCTACTGGAACAACTATGCCGATAGCCAGACACTAAAGTATTGCACCAAGGCGAAAAACAAGGGCGTGATGATCTTCACCGTCGCATTCCAGGCGCCGGACCGGGGCAAGCAGCTACTGAGTTCCTGCGCCTCGGGAAGTGGATTCTACTACACTGCCGACAGTGCGGACGAGCTCAAGCAGGCCTTCAAGGATATCGGCGAGGAGGCGGTCAAGCTTGTCACCCGCCTGACCGATTGATGAATGAAACGGCCCGGTAGAGTCACAACAAGTCTTGTACCACCAAGGCCGCCAACCTCCGGGTTGCGCGGCTTTAATCTTGTTCCGGTACAGCGGTGAAGCAGCCCGCGGAGTATCAGGCACTGCCCCAAGACAGGATTGACCTCGTCTTCACCGCTGCGGGAGTGATGCCGCTGTGCCAGAAGGGGTAAATTTGCCCGGCTGATGGTGGAATCCGCCTCGTTCCTGCACCAATTTGGTAATTCATAAAATTTGAGCGTCTGGTTTAAGGCAACGCTGGTGGGTTCCGATGTATTTGTTGCTGTCATGAGCGACAGAAAAGTCAGGATCACGAAATGACCAATTCATCGATCAGGAAATTCAGGGAATTGTTGAGCAACAATGACGGCAACTTTGCCATCATGCTGAGCTTGACCCTTCCTGTGGCGGTGGTTGCGGCCAGTCTCGCCCTCGATACCACCAATGCAATGTCGATGAAGACCCGGATGCAGAACGCGGTCGACAGCGCTGCGCTGGCAACCTCCACGCGGCTGAGCCAGGAAGAGGACCTCACCTTGGAAGAGGCACGGGCATTCGCCGCCACCTTTCTCGAAGGCCAGATGAAAGAGGACATGCCGGTGTTTGCCGACATGAAGGTCGACCCTACCATCACCATAACCCCTGTTGAAGATGATGGCACCACGGTCTGGACGGTGGCGATTTCCCTGACGGGCACCCAGACGGTCACGCCACTGGCACGGTTGATGGGGAAGGAGAGCCTGCGTGTCGGTGTCGTCGGCAAGTCCCAAAGTGCCTCCACCGCGGCAGCACAGGGTGCACTTTCCATGGCGCTGGTGCTGGACCGCTCCGGCTCGATGGACTGGGACCTCGACGGGCAGCGCAAGATCGACGTGCTCAAGACAGCGGTCGGCAACCTCATCAGCCAGTTTGAGACGGCTGATCCCAAGCGCAAATATGTGCGTCTGGGCGCTTCCAGCTACAGCACCTACATGACAGGGTACCAGAACCTGCACTGGAAGCCGAAGAAGACCCGCGACTTCGTCAACGCACTTCCGGCATCCGGCGGTACCGATTCCACCGAGGCGTTCAACTGGGCTCTGAAGAAGCTCAGCTCCGAAAAGGAAGACAAGAAGCACGAGAAGAAGTCAGGCGAAGAACCGCAGAAGTTCATCGTCTTCATGACGGACGGTGACAACAACTACAACTCCGCCGATTCCTCGACGAAACTGCTGTGTGACGAAGCCAAGGACGAAGGCATCGAGATCTACACGGTCGCCTTTGCAGCGCCGACCCGAGGCAAGCAATTGCTTGCCTACTGTGCAAGCAGCGCCGATCACTTCTATGATGCCAACAGCAGCGCCGCTCTGATTGCCGCCTTCGAAAGCATCGGCAGGCAGGCTTCTACGGTCGCCTCACGGCTCACCCAGTAACGGCTCGCAGTCTGGCGGCCGGTCATTTCGGCTGCCACTCACTCCCAGCCATTGGCCCGTTCGGGCAGGGCCTTGAGATAGGCAGCGATCGCATTGCGGTCGCCGCTCGTCAGTTGCGCCATGTTCTTCTGTACATCCACCATAGACCCGCCGACGCTGTCGAAATCCGGCGTGAAGCCGCTTTCGAGATAATAGGCGATGTCGCCGGCGCTCCAGCTGCGGATCGATTTTCCGCCTGGCGTCAGATTGGGGATCACGCCTTCGCCTTCCGGGTTGTGGGCGCCCGCCAACCAGGCATCTGAGACAAAGCCGCCGATCGGGTTGCGCGGCGTGTGGCACTCGCCGCAATGGCCCGGGCCCTCGACCAGATATTGCCCGCGCGCGATCTGCGTATCGGCCTCGGCAGGCGTTACGCGTGGCTCCTCAGTGAAGAACAGAAGCTTCCAGCCGCCTAGTGCCCGACGGATATTGAACGGAAATCCGACTTCGTGCGGCAGCGAAGCGACCTGGCTTACCGGCAGCGTCTGCATGAAGGCAAAAAGGTCCGCGATGTCGCGGTCCGACATCCGTGTGTAGGAGGTGTAGGGAAAAGCAGGATAGTAATGCTGACCGCGCGGCGATACGCCTGCGAGCATGGCATTGGCAAAATCGGTCACCGACCACTCGCCGATGCCGGCATCGGGGTCGGGAGAGATGTTTGGCGCGACGAAGGTGCCGAAGTCGCTGGTCAGTTTCACACCCCCCGACATCACCAGCCGGGCGTCATCTTCCGCGCCCGGGGCGGCATGGCAGGAAGCACAGCCGCCGGCCCAGAACAGGGTTTCGCCCGCTGCCGCATCTCCTTCAAGTGCCGCGATCACTTCCAGCCGCTCCGACGCTACAGGCCGGGGCGCCGTCAACAACAGGCCGACGCCCGCGCCGGCAATGGCCGCAAGGCCAAGGCCAAGCGCCAGCCGTTTCACGACCGGCGCCCAAGTGTGGTCGAAATTACGCCTTGGCTCATCAGCTCTTCTTAAGGCGATAGGTCTCGTGGCAGCTGCTGCAGTTCTTGGTCAGCGGTCCGAATACGGCCTTCAGACCGTCCAGATCGGCGGGTGCTGCGGCCACGGCAGCATCGGCATCGGCCTTGAAGGCGGCTAACTTGGCTTCAAAACCTGCCCGGTCCGACCAGATCGCCGGTGCCGCCTCGGTTTCAAATCCGGTCTCCGACCCTTCCGGGAAGTATTCGCCGATGCCGGCGGCAACTTCGCTCAGCGTGGTCAGCGCGGCAAGCGTCGCATCGGCGTCAAAATCACTTTCACCCTTGACCATTTTGGCCATGGCTCCCGTGGCGCCGCCAACCTTCTTCATCATTTCCTGGCGAACCACCTGCGGCTCATCGGCAGCAATTGCCGGTGCGAAACCCGCGGCGCCGATTACGGCTGCGGCAAACAAAGTCCGGAATTTCATGAAGCTTCTCCCTGAGCGGTTGATCATATTGATAGGTTGCCCCGGCGCATGATTGCATGCAGGACTTGTCAGGGAAGTCAAAAATTTGTGAACAGTCTGTTTCGCTGTTCAGTGCGCCGGAGCAGGAAACCCGGCACGAAAAAACCCGGCGCGCGGGGCACCGGGTTTCAAGCCTCTCGGCAGGAACGAGGGGCGGATCAGACCGCCTTTTCGTACATTTCGGCGACATGATCCCAGTTGATCAGATTGTCGACGAACGCCTCGAGATATTTCGGCCGCGCGTTGCGGTAGTCGATGTAGTAGCTGTGCTCCCACACGTCGCAACCCAGAACCGGGGAAGCGCCGTGCATCAGGGGGTTTTCACCATTCGGCGTCTTCATGATTTGGAGCTTGCCATTCTTGACGGCGAGCCAGGCCCAGCCCGAGCCGAACTGGCCGACGCCGGCGGCGACGAAGTCCGAGCGAAACTTGTCGAAGCCGCCGAGATCGGAGTTGATCGCCTTCTCGAGCGAACCGGGCATCTTGGAGCCGCCGCCGCCCTTTTTCATCCACTGCCAGAAATGCAGATGGTTGTAATGCTGGCCGACGTTGTTGATCAGCCCGGCGTTCTTTTCGTCATAGGCTGCCTTGCAGATCTCTTCGAGAGACTTGTTGGCGTGCGCGCTGCCTTCGAGCAGCTCGTTGCCCTTGGTGACATAGGCCTGATGGTGCTTGTCGTGGTGAAACTCAAGCGTCTCGCGCGACATGTAGGGCGCAAGGGCGTCATAGTCGTAAGGCAGGCTTGGCAATTCGAGGGCCATGGCGTCTCTCCTCTTGGTATTTGGATGGGCGGCGGAACGTCTCCGCTGCGTCGCCAGAACATAGGCGCGCGATCGCAACCAAGCAACGGGGGCATGTCAAAAAGGTTCCTTCGAGCGGCCTTCTGGACCGGCAGTTCGCGCATCCGAATCCGGCTTCAGGGGCGCGTTGGGAAGACATGCCACAAGCGCGGCGGCTGTTCGGCAAACCTCAGTGCCGCAGGTGCGCACCTGACGTCAGACGGGAACCATTTTGCTGATCAGGTGTTGGTGCCATGAGACTTTTGTTGAGAAGTCAACACGCAGCAAGCAGAAGGAACAAACACATGAAAACCAGTTCTGTCGTCGCACTTTCCCTCGCAGCGGTGGTCATTGCCGCAGGCGCGTTCTATTTCATTGATGTTGATCAGACCCGCGAGGCACGCCTTCCCGATGTCGACGTCAGCGTCGAAGGCGGCCAGGCCCCGGAATTCGATGTCCAGACCGGCGAAGTCGAAGTCGGGACCACCGAAAAGGAAGTTCTTGTTCCCAAGGTGGTTATGGAAAAGGAAACCGTCACCGTCCCGACAGTTGACGCAGAACCGGCCGGTTGATCGGTCTGATCAAGACCTCACAGTCGCCATTGAGTGCGGCGGTGCCACTTCGGCGCCGCCGTTTGCGTGTCTGCGCCCCTTGCAGCGCTGGCTCAGCGTCCCGCCAGCGCCAGACGCAGCCCCATCAGGGCAAACAGGGAAGCAAATGACCGCTTTACCATGCGCAGAACCCTGGGGCGGGAAATCACATGGTCCCGCGCCTGTGCCGCCAGCAGCCCGTAGAGTGCGAACACCATGAAGGTCATTGCCATGAACACACCGGCAAGAGTGAGTGCCTGTAGGCTGGCATTTGCAGCGCCGCTGTCGATGAATTGCGGCATGAAAGCGAGGAAGAACAGCGTCAGTTTCGGATTGAGCAGATTGAGCAGGATCCCGGCGCTGATGATCTTGCGCCCGGACTGCGTCGGCCATCTTTGACCGTCGCCGCCATCAATCTTCAGCGCCCCGGTATCTCGCCACATCTGCCACGCCATGTAGAACAGATAGATGACTCCGAGATATTTGAGCGTCTGAAATGCCAGCGCGCTGGCATGCAAAAGCGCCGCCAGCCCTGCAATCGACGCCGCCACATGCGGTACGATCCCCAGCGTACATCCCGTTGCCGCAAGCAGCGCGGCACGTGCGCCCTGCGTCAGCCCGGCAGCCCGTGTGTAGATCACTCCGGTACCGGGCAGCAGCACGACAATCAGCGTTGTCAGAAGGAATTCGATGCTCATGAGGGATCTCCGGTGGGACGAACACGTGCAGAGTGGCCGCAGCCGGCGGTGCGTGTCAATTGCTCGCGGATCGACAAGCACTCTGTCGGCGAGGGCATTTCTGCCGTGATTTACCGGCGGAGCAGGACTTCACCGGTTCTGCGTCCAGGTCCGGTGCAGGCGGGAATATTGACCTGACGTGCCGCCGCCAAGAGCCGGTCCTCGGCCGATCGGATCAGATCCAGCATCGCGCCATAGTATCTCAGGTGCCGCTGCCTAACCCGAACCGCGCCCGGAACCGTACCACCTCGCGGGGCTCGGGCGGGCGGCCGGTATAAACCTCGACATAGTTGGGAATCCGGGCCACCCGGGTTTCCAGGCTCTCTTCGACCCGCATCGAGATGTAGCCGATCTGCACAAGATAGATCGTGCGCGCCCGTACATCGGCATCCTGCGGCGGGTGTCCCCAGCGCTCCAGCATTCCGCACAGGGCTTCGAGCCGGACACGGTCGGCCTCGACAATCCGAGCCATGATTGCCGGATCCTTCAGCCCCCAGCCGCGCATCGAAAATTCCAGTTTGGCATCGAATGTTTCAGGCTTGAGAAAACAGCCGATGACGTTGAGCATGGCTTCGGCTTCGGCTTCGGTCTCGGCATAGTCGCGCGCGGCCTTGGTCAGCGGCGAGGTGGTGCGCGCCTCCCACATGTCGGCAAGCGCTGTCAGCAAAGACGCACGGGAGTCGAAGAACCAGTAGAAGCTCGTCCGTGACAGCTTCAGGCTTTCGGCCAGCGGCTTGATCTTGACCGCATCGATCCCCTCGCTGATCAGTGCGCCATAGGCGGCCTCCAGCCATCCTTCGCGCGATCCGCGCCAGCCTGTTTCCGTCTCTGTCCCGTGTGCCTTTTCCATGCTGCAGCCTAAGCAGATGCATCCCGGGACCGCAAGAATGTTCACCACTGAGTTTATAATTGACACCTATGTACATTTCGCGTCAGAAATTGCGTCAGCCAACGGGAGCCGCCTCATGTCAAACGATCCGCTGCTGCAGCCCTACACGCTCAGGCACCTGACACTGCGCAACCGCATCATGATCACCAGCCACGAGCCGGCCTATCCCGAAGACGGCATGCCCAAGGGCCGCTACCGCGCCTATCACGTCGAGCGCGCGAAGGCTGGTGTCGCGTTGACGATGACGGCTGGTTCGGCCTCTGTCGCGCGCGACAGCCCGCCGGTGTTCAACAACATCCTGGCCTGGAAGGACGAGGTCGTCGGCTGGATGAGGCAGCTTGTCGACGAGTGCCACGACCACGGCGCGGCGGTGATGATACAGCTCACCCATCTCGGCCGCCGCACGCGCTGGGACAAGGCCGACTGGCTACCGGTGGTCGCCCCCAGCCACGAGCGCGAGGCCGCGCACCGGGCCTTTCCGAAGCGGCTGGAAGACTGGGACATGACCCGGATCATCGGTGATTTCGCCGATGCCGCCGAGCGTATGAAGGCAGCCGGCGTCGACGGTATCGAGCTTGAAGCCTACGGCCATCTTCTCGAGCAGTTCTGGTCGCCGCTGACCAATGACCTTGAGGCGCCTTATGGCGGCAGCCTCGACAACCGGCTGCAATTCACATTCGACGTGCTGCGCGCGATCCGCGCCCGTTGCGGCGACGAGTTCATCGTCGGCCTGCGCTACACCGGCGATCAGGTGCTTGAGGGTGGGATGACCAAAGCTGAGGGCTTGGAAGTCTCGACCAAGCTCAAGGCCAGTGGCCTGGTCGATTTCCTCAACGTCGTCAGAGGCCATATCGACACCGATCCGGGCCTCACCGACCTGATCCCGATCCAGGGCATGAAGAACGCCCCGCATCTCGATTTCGCCGGTGAAATTCGCGCAGCCACCGGCTTTCCCACGTTTCACGCCGCCAAGATACCCGATGTCGCGACTGCGCGCCATGCCATCGCCTCCGGCAAGCTCGACATGGTCGGCATGACCCGCGCCCACATCGCCGACCCGCATCTGGTGCGCAAGATCATCGACCGCCGCGAAGACGATATCCGCCCCTGCGTCGGTGCCAATTACTGCCTCGACCGGATCTATCAGGGCGGTATGGCGTTTTGCCTGCACAATGCCGCCACCGGGCGCGAAGAGACCATGCCGCAGACGATCGGGGCGGCTCCTGTCCGCAAACGCGTCACCATTGTCGGTGCCGGTCCCGCCGGCATGGAGGCTGCCCGAGTTGCCGCCGAGCGCGGCCATGCGGTCATGGTGCTGGAGGCGGCGGACCAGCCGGGCGGACAGATACGTCTCACCGCGCTGGACGAGCGTCGCCGCGAGATGATCTCAATCATCGCCTGGCGGATGCAGCAATGCGAAAAGCACGGCGTCACGTTCCGTTTCAACACTTTTGCGGATGCCGAAAAAGTCCTTGAAACAGAACCCGAAGAGGTCATCATTGCCACCGGCGGCTTGCCACATACAAAGGTGCTTCGCGCCGGCAACGATCTGGTGCACTCCGCCTGGGATATCCTGTCGGGCGACGTGAAACCCGGGTCTGACGTGCTGATCTTCGACGACGCGGGCGATCATGCTGCACTTCAGGCCGCCGACCTGATTTCGGCCCGGGGCGGCCGGGTGGAGATTGTCACTCCGGATCGCAGTTTCGCACCCGAGGTGATGGCGATGAACCTGGTGCCCTACATGCGCAAACTGCAAAAGCGCGACACCACCTTCACCGTCACCTGGCGGGTGCTCTCAGTCGCACGCGAAGGCAATCAGCTCCGCGCCACTTTGGGCAGCGATTACAGCGACATCCGCCGCGAACGGCTGGTCGATCAGGTGATTGTCAACCACGGCACGAGGCCGCTCGATGAGCTCTACTTCGAGCTCAAGCCGCAATCGTCAAATCTTGGCGAGGTTGATTACGAGGCGCTCACCACCGGCGGCATCCAGCAACTCAGGCCGAACCCGAAGGGCACGTTTCGACTGTTCCGCATCGGTGACGCGGTGGCCGCGCGCAACACCCACGCCGCGATCTACGACGCGCTGCGCCTGGTCAAGGATATCTGATCAGCCGCAGGCAGCCGTCCCGGATTCGTGGCTGGGGCGTTAACCGGGCTGTCGCTCCATCCGGTCACTGCGGTATCAGCCTTTCGGTGCCGGAACCGTCGACACCGTCAATGGTCCATGCCCCTTCCAGCGTGCCGTCATCCATTACCTGATAGACCACGAGCCCGACCCCCCCGTTGCGGAACACGTAGCCTGCGGCAAACACATTGTCGTATAGCATGCAGATGCCGTCGGATTCTGTGCCCGTGTTCCAGTAAATATGGCAGGTCGTCTCCGAACTGAGCTCAATGGTCGCGGTGCCGTCATATCTGCTGCCGTCGAGATTGGTTCCTTCAACTGTGTAAGTGCCGGTGGCGACTTGCGCCTTTCCTGCAGTCGAGAGGCTGAGCGCAGCCACAAGACCAACCCAAATCATCTTTTTCATGTGATTGACCTCTGTTGACCACACCGGCAATCCCGGTGGACAGAATAAGGATCCTCCCGGCCTGAAAAAGTGTCAATTGGCGGCAATAGGGCGGGCGAAGTTTATTTCCGCACTGCTTGGACCTTGGAGATAATCCCACATTTCGCGATGGCCGGACGGCGCCGCCAAGCCACCGCGTTGCGCGCCAGCGTCAGATGCCTGAACCGGCCCGCGCCGCATGAGGAGCCCGATGACCGCCGTCATTCTAGGTTGGCTCTGCCTCTTGCATTCCGCCCGACAGATTCAAGGATGAAATTTTTCTACCCAAACGGAGCGCCAGCCTGGCTTCAGACAAGATAAACCCCGCCGGTGTCCACCGGCGGGGTTCAAGAGCTTCACCTTGTTCAAGACGCTTCAGGGTGTTAGTTCCACCATGCTTCGTCAACGCTCTCCAGCTCTTCCAACTGTTCCTCGGAAAGACGCGTGACGTACGAATAGCTTTTGTCGTCAACTGCGACAAGCTTCACGTCTTCCACTGGCAGCATTACATGCTTATCGCCAATGTCGAGAAAACCACCGATCTCGGCGACGATGCCGACCATCTTGCCCTCGCGGTTGAGGATCACGTCTTCAATTTCCCCGATATCGTTCCACTCAGTGTCGGCACTGGTGTAGTAAGGGTCCGTGCCCCAGGAACCTTCATCATAGGACGCGTTCATGGTGTAGATGGTGCCGCCGGTGATGTCGCGAGTCCGGATGAGGTCGGAATAGTCCGTCATCTGGGCCACGACGGGTGCCGAGATCATAAGTGCGCCAGCAGTGGCAAGAAGAAGGCGTTTCATGGGTTCCTCCAAGTTGGATTTCAATTTTGCGATGCGGCGTGACCAGTTCGTTCGACAACCGCATTCGCTATCCCAACTCCACTACATCGGAGATTGTTCCGCATTTTTTTGGGAAACCTGGCCCCGTTGGCTGTAAGTTACTGTATTCAAAACACTTTTGTTTCGTCAGTGTTGTCTGGCAGGAACATGGTCAGTTGGAGCCAGCGCCCGTGCCGGTGGTCCGACGGAAACGGATCACCAAGCACTGAAGCTTGGATATCGTCCAGAGCGGCGACCGGCCAATAAACCTGTATCTCTTTTTGCCCGACTTCATTTACACGATTGCCTTCGGGCGCTTCATCCGCTTCGGGCAGATCTCCGCGAGCAGTCCTTATGCCACCGCATTGCGCTCCAGCGTCAGATGCTTGAACCGGCCCGCGCCAACCCGGGCCAGGTCCTTTGTCACCACTTCATTCCAGCGGCAACCGATAATGGCACCGTCCGGCGTGGCGTCGAACAAGTTGCCGGAGATCAGTGCGGTGCCGGCGCCTTCGACCACCGAAACGGCGATGCCCGCACCGCAATCGCGGATCGTGTTGCCGGAGAAATTGACCGCCCTGAGGAATGGCCCCCAGCCCATCAGCACGCCCCATTTCGGCGCGCCCTCGATGACATTGCCCGAAACCGCGGCGTCCGCCTCGATTGCCATGCCGATTCCGAAACCGGCATATTGAGCTGGGTAAGGGCCCTTGGATGAAAGGTTGCGGAGGATGTTGCCGGTAATGGAAGCCAGCCGCCCGCCCTCGTTGAAATTGGCCACCGAGATCCCCACGGTGCCGCCATCGACCAGGTTCGAGGCGATCACCGCGCCCTGGAAAGAAAACTCGGCATAGATCGCAGTCTCGCCCGAGCGGATCGCTTGGTTGGAGACGATCTGGATGTTGCTGGCCTGGTTGGCGCGGATTGCAGAGAACGCACAGTCGGAGACATGGTTGTTGGTCACCATCACATTGGCCGCGCGGAAGATGTTGATGCCGTTGCCGTTCTGTCCGGTGCCGCCGGCTCGCGCCGCAATCCGCGTCACCCGATTGCCGTCGATCAGCGTCGCGTCTTCGCCCACCGACCAGCGATGCACCAGGATACCGCCATTGGCACAGTCGCGCACCACATTGCGGGTGATCGAAAGTCCGTGGCTTTCAACAGCGTAGATGCCGGCCAGCCGTGCGCCGGAAATCTCGCAATGGTTGATCCGTCCGCCGCAGGCTTCCAGCGTCAGTCCATGCCCGTCCGCACCGGCGATGACCAGATCGTCGACGATGGCCTCGCTGACACCGCGCAGATGCACCAGCGACGAGACGTGATCACCAAGCCGCTGGTTGACACCGTCAAGCACCAACCCGGACAGCTCGATGCGGCGTGCACCTTCCGCCAGCATGAAATGGCCGCGCCCGCCGTAGATCAGCCGCGTCGCGCCGGGCACGCCTGCGATCCGGGCGCCGTCGGGAAGGTCAATGTTGGAGACCACGAAACGCCCGGGCGGAAGACTGAGAACCCGGTCCAGAGCGGCTGCCTCGTCTATGGCGCGCTGAAACAGCCGGCTCTGGTCATCCACCGCGTCCGGCAGCAGCCCGGCGAGATCGGCATCGTGTCCGCCGCGCAGATCGATCTGCGTAAACAGATTGCCGGCGGCGGCGCGAGTGGCGCTCGGCGGTGTGACAAGACCTGCCGCACCAATTCCGGCAAGGCTGCCCAGAAGCGCGCGGCGGCTCAGAACGTGACGGTTCTTGCTCATGCACAAGACAGAGCAGGATCCGTGCCAGACCCTTGTGTCCCGGAATGGGACAGGTCGGAGGTATCAGGGTTGGCACTGCTCGTAGATGCCGGCAATCTGCCGGGCTTCCGAGCACATGATGCCGCCCCACTGGTAGGCGCTCACACCGTTACCGGTGCGGATTTCAAACCAGTCATAGCCATCAAACCGCACCCCGGTATTGGTGACAATCGTGACCGGCGTTCCTTCGGCAAGGCTGCCCGCCACGCCGAAGTTGGTCCCGGGCCCGGTGCGAAGCCGCCCGCCCAGGGACTTGCCCGCAGAATCGACTGGCGTTTCAGTGCTGTCAGCGGTTCCGTAGGCGCGGACTTCCACCCTGCCGGGGAAGATCTGTTTGCAGGAAAATTGCTCCGAGCCCATCCACATCGTTGGGGGATTTTCGTCAGCGTAAAACTGCAGGTCCTGGGTCGCGTCGCGCCACACCCCGTCCGCTTCGGCGCGCAGTTGTTCCGTGCCGCGCGGGCTGACTATCCTCGCCGTTCCGTTTTCGGGTTCCGGGTTGATGCTGATGATGGCGCCCCCGCATTGGAAACCGCGAGCTTCCGATGCAGGCGCCTGACCACCCATCAACATGAAACAGGTGGCGGCAAGCAACGGCCCGGCGGTTCGGGGTAGCAAGAACATGCGTGACTATCCTTTCAGCAAGGCCGGGGTTGATGCCAATGAAACCCGGCGGGGACATCACCGCAAGCCTTTGATTCAGTGCAGGCCTTGTTTTCCCACGAATCCGCAGCAGCCACGCGGCCGACTTGGTTGCTGTTGCGGTGAGATGGCGGCAGCTATGGCCTCCGGTCAGGTGCCGTATCCGGCCTTGAGAAAGCGCAGAACCATTGAGCCAGATCAAAATCTCTTACCTGCGAAGGTGTAAACTGCGCCTCAGAGAATCTCCCGCGGATGCGCAGGAGTTTTGATGAGTTGGGGAAGGGGGAATCGTGTTGAAACTGGCAGCAATGATCTACATCGTGGTCGGCAGCATGTTCGCGGGCAGTTTTGTTGTCGCCACGCTGACCCTGGGCAGGATGGAGGCTGTTTCCATCTCGGTCGCGGCGGTGCTTGGCGCATTGACCGCCTTGCCGGTTGCCTGGCTGATCGCCGCGAAACTGAACAGATCCATCCGCCCGGCCTGACACCGGCTCGCACGGATCCGTCTCGCCTTCATCAGGCCGGGACCGGTGAACGAGTTGCAAGGAGGCCGAAGAGGGGAGGAGCGCGGGGCTGGCCCGGGAGGTGGGCCGCTCCGCTGCTGATTTTTCAAAGTGCATCTGGCAGTTTGCCTTAAGCACAAAAAATCCGGCGATTCGCATCGCCGGATTGAAACTCTGGTGTTTTGCCGTGGCTTGCGCCCGGCTCAGTGGAGCCTCAGACGAACTGAGACAAGCCCGGGATCGAAGCCA
This sequence comes from Parahoeflea halophila, assembly GCF_900220985.1. Classification (GTDB taxonomy): domain Bacteria; phylum Pseudomonadota; class Alphaproteobacteria; order Rhizobiales; family Rhizobiaceae; genus Hoeflea; species Hoeflea halophila. The sequence continues at coordinate 365,295 of NZ_OCPC01000003.1, read as the reverse complement.
CGATCTCATCGATCGAATCGCCGGCGCCGTTTTCCCGGGCATAGGCCATGGTTTCCTTGGCAACGCTCGAGATTTCACCCATACCGAGGCCCATGCCCATCAGTTTCTGGCCGAGGCCCATGACGCCGCCCATCGACATCATGCCGCCGCTTGGAGCCTGCGCAATCAGGTCTGCGGCGCCGGGAACGGCAGCCATCATTTCCTGGACCTTGTCCGCCGGGCCTTCCGACTGCAGGAATTCCAGAATGGCGCCGACGGCCTTGGCTGCGACGTCCGGATCGACGCCGACATTGGTCGCGATGCGGGAAACGAGATCGTTCATGGACTATTCTCCGAGATTAAGTGACGTTAACGTAAGCGTAAACGGCGAAAATCGCCTTTGCAAGCCGCGCCGGACTGATTTTCGCAGGTTATCCGCCACAACACGCGGCTGCCCTCCCGATAGCAGCCGGACATGACCGGATGGCGGCAGGTTAGAACATTGTTCCCTTGAGGAATGCCAGCGTGCGCTCCCACGCCAGGTCCGCGGCCTCCTTGCTGTAGCGTGCTGCCGAGGTGTCATTGTTGAAGGCGTGGTTGACTCGTGGGTAGACGTGCAGGCCAAACACCTTTCCGTTGGACAAAAGCGCCGAGCGGTAGGCCTGAAGGCCGGCATTTATGCGTTCATCGAGACCGGCATAATGCAGCAGCATTGCAGCCTTGATCGCCGGGACATCCTTTGTGTCCGGCTGACGTCCGTAATAGACAATGCCCGCGCGCAGTTCCGGATCCGCCACGGCCAGATCATTGACCAGCCCACCGCCCCAGCAAAATCCGATTGCCGCGACCTTTTTGGTGGTTCTTGGGTGTCCGGAAAGCCAGCTTCGTGCGGCCGCGGCATTGGCGACCGTATCGGAGCTGATCAATTCGCTGACCATCTCTCGGGCGGTGTCCTCGTCGGCCGGGGTGCCGCCGAGCGGGGAGAGAAAATCCACCGCCAGGGCAGCATAGCCTTCCAGCGCAAGGCGTCGTGCTATGTCGCGGATGTGATCGTTGAGGCCACGGTTTTCATGCACCACGATAATGCCCGGGACTGGCTTGTCGGCAAAGGCCGGGATCGCCAGATAGCCGGTCATGACGCCGGTGGCACCCCTGAAACGCACCTCAGATGTCGCAACTCTCTTGTCGTCCTCCGCCACGATCGCTGCCTGTGCGCTGTTGGCGGCGAGCAATGGGGCAATGGCAGCCGCTGCTGCACCGGATCCGGCCAGTTTTGAGAGCTTGTCCATGAAGCCGCGCCGGTCCAGTGTCAGATGCGTGTACTCGTCATAAGCCTGGATCATGGCCTGTGTAACAGTAGGTTTGTCTGCCATGGTCGTTCTCCCGAATCCGATTACAGGGTCTTACGCAATATTTGTAATTCAGTATTTGCGAAAGGCCAGAGAAAAGGCAGTTTCATCCGCCTCTGCCGGCATCATGAAGAATATATGTTTTGACAGATCTTGCAGACTGGCATTTGCAAGGGTCCCTGCGCCTTGCCCGAATAGCCTGCGGGCTGGGTGTAAACGGGAGCTGGCTCACAGTCGTCAGGCCGCTCTCGTCTCATCGCCGAAGTTTCAGCGGTTGTTCCCGCGTTGGTGACACGAACCCGCGATGAGCAGGTTTTTACAGGATACGCCTCAAAAACAGCAGACCGGCCAGTAGAGCTTGCACCAGGACTGTTCGAAATGGATAGTTTCGATGACGTTTGCAGATTTCCATTGCCTACATCACCGCCGGACCACTTCGATCTTCTGGTCCTGCCGCAGCAGCAGACCCGACAAAGGAAACCATGACGCCATGAGCACGCAGGTCCCCACCGAAAACCTTGAATCCGATCCCCGCGTCAAGGCGGTGTTTGACGACATTCGCTCGACCCGCAAGACAGACTTCATCAACAATATGTGGCTCTGGCTGGCCTTCGATCCGGCCCTGCTCGAACGCACCTGGACGGAAGTCAAGGAGGTGATCGGCAAGCCGTCCTCGATCGATCCGCTGACCAAGGAGATGATCTACATCGCCGTCTCGGTCGCCAACAATTGTAGCTATTGTGTTCATTCCCACACGGCAGCCGCCCGCGCCAAGGGCATGACCGAAGAGCAGTATGGCGAGTTGCTGGCGATCATCGGACTGGCGGGTAAGACCAATCAGCTGGCCACGGCCTTGCAGGTCCCGGTCGATGATGCTTTTGATGCAAGTGCGACCGTCCGTCGGACGGCAGCAGAGGGATCGTGATTGAGGTTGCGAAGGATTGATCTGCCGGTCGGCAACGCATCACCCAGGCCGGCTCGGTGCGTGGCCCCGTCGCTGGCCCGAGGCAAGCGCTTGTTTGAAGGAGTACCAGCCCCGGGCAATCTCCACCTGATACCGTCTTTCCGCTTTTTCGGCTGCCAAGCCATCTCTGCAACTGGTCAAGGACAGACCCATGCCTCAATGCCCTTGTGGCTCCAATCTCGACCTTAACGTTTGTTGCGGGCGGTATCATGCGGGGGAACCTGCGCCGACGGCGGAGACTCTCATGCGCGCACGTTACGCAGCCTACGCGCTTTCAAGGCTTGACTATATCGCCGCCACCTGTGCCGGTCCCGCCGCTGCCGAATTCAACCTGCTGCAAGCCCAGCGCTCCCAGCTCGGCACGCGCTGGCTCGGACTTGAAATCCTGCGCTCACGAAAGGGCAGGGAAGTCGACGGCGAGGGTACGGTCAGCTTCATCGCCCGTTTCAGCCAGAACGGCGCGGAGGGTAAACTCCGGGAGACCTCGCTGTTCCGTCGCATCGATGACCGCTGGTTCTACTGGGAGCGGTATCGCGAGTCGGCTGCGCTGGGTGGCAGCGGCGCCGGCCGCAACGACATGTGCCCCTGCGGGTCGGGTAGGAAATACAAGAAATGCTGCGGCTGAGAGAGAGGCCAGCGGGGCTGAAGCGGAGCCGTTGATATCCGCGCACGTGCATCAGCCGGTGATGCCCTGCCTCGCCTCAAACGTGCGGGCGGAGTGAATGTCAACGCTCGGTTAACCATGATCGGCAAAAATCCGGCAACGTCACTTTTCAGAGTTGATTGAGCCATGGTTCCGCGTCTTGCCCTTTTGTGTATGCTGTTCTGCCTTGCCATGGCCGGGTGCACTTCGAAGCCGCCCTCTGCTTCCGGGGCCGCGCAAACCGCCTATGTGCCTGCCGGCGATCAGCACGCGCGGCCCGGCCGCGACAAGGTTGTTGTGGCGGACAATCAGGCCTTTGCCCGTTTCGGCAGGGCGCCGGGCGGCAAGGAGTTCGGATCGCTCGCCGGACGGACCCTGGAAGTCTCGTCACTGTCCGAGATCCGGCTGGCAGACAAGGAGGTCATCCTCACTTTTGATGACGGCCCGATGCCGGGCAAGACCGACCGGGTGCTGGAGATCCTTGATCAATTCGGCGTTAAGGCAACCTTCTTTATGGTCGGCCAGATGGCGAACAGCTATCCCGCGGTGGCGGCAAGAGTTGTCAATCACGGCCATTCCGTCGGCGGTCATACCTACAATCATGCCAATCTGGCAAGTACGGACACCAACCGCGCTCTTGCTGATATAGCAACCGGCAATGCGGCAGTGACCAGGGCAACCGGCGCCCCGATCGGCTTCTTCCGTTTCCCCTATCTCGCCGACACGGTCGCTCTGCGGAACTCGGTTGCCGCGCGTGGCATGGTCATTCTTGATGTCGACATCGACACCAAGGATTATTTCAAGTTGAGCCCGCAAACCATTGCGGCGCGCACCATGGCGCAGCTTCGCGACAGGCGCAAAGGCGTCATCCTGATGCACGACATCCATCACCGCACTGCCGCCATGCTGCCTTTGCTCCTGTCGCAGCTCAGGTCCGGCGGCTACAAGGTCGTGGCTCTGCAGTACCGGCGTTCAAGAATGCCAGAAGCGATGGTTTCCGCCGGAACAGTTCGCGGAAACTCCCGTCAGATGTAGTCCTGCAATCCGGCCGGGACGGCGAACCACCCTGGCAGCACCGGGCTGGCTGTTCGGCTGCACTATCGGGAACGCAGGCGGCCCATTGCTCAAGCGGCCGGTCAGCCGTCCTGCGCTTGATCCTGCTGGATAAATCGCGGCCGGTTGCCGAACGGGTCGATTACCTGCATCTCGAGCCCCCAGTCCTGCTTCTGTAGGCCGGGCCGGTTGTAGCGGTAATTGCGGGCCGAGAGTTCGCCATTCAGTTTTTCCACGTCGCGTGCAAACACCACCGCATTGGCGCCCGGTGTCGCATCGCCCGAATGCTCGCTTAGATGCAGCACCATCGCCCCGCGCGAGACCTGCATGTAAAGTGGTGCATCGGGCTCAAAACGATGTTCCCAGTCGACGCTGCAGCCGAGAAACTCGAGATAGAATTCGCGCGCCTTGGTTTCGTCGAAAATCCGGATGATCGGCGTTGCCGCTTGCAGTCCGACACCGCCATCATCCCGGCCTTGGGCACCTTCGGCGATCTTGGCCGCCAATATGTTCCAGGTGTCGAAGCCGAATTGCCGGGCGACAATTTCCAGCGCCTGGCTGTGGTTGATGGAAATACCGGTGTTGGCGAGCCGCTCGCGCATGACCGAAGCCATCGCTTTTGCATCGAGATAGGTTCGCATCGTTTCGTCCTGTCTGCGGCGAAGGGATGATCAGTGTCCGCATTGCTGACTTTTTCGCCGATCAGGAGAACCGGAAAAACAAGACGCGCTTTCGCCAGACCTCAAGGAGGCGCGGACTGCCGGCAGCGCTGGCCGTGAGCCGAGTATTTCCGACATCCCGCCGCGAGACAAGGCAAAAACTGGTGCCTGTAGAGCGCATTTGCTGTTGAACCCGGTGCCCGAGGGACCGGAATAAACCGCGAACGCTGGTCTTTCGGCGCCGAATCACTACATTCACTCGCTATGAGCTCAGCAGATGATGACATTCCGTTTTTCGGCGACGACGATCCGGCGCCGCGTACGCCGCCAGCCGCTCCGGCACCGTCCGGTGCGGGCGGCTCGATCGCGGCCCGTGCGCTCGCGGCGAACCAGCAGGCGCGCAACGCCGCGCGGCCCGCGCCGAACTACCTTTCCGGCCTCAACCCCGAGCAGGCCGATGCCGTCGAATCCATTGAGGGGCCGGTGCTGGTTCTGGCCGGGGCGGGGACCGGCAAGACCCGGGTCCTGACCACCCGCATCGCCCACATCCTCAATCTCGGACTGGCTTACCCGTCGCAGATCCTCTCCGTCACCTTCACCAACAAGGCGGCGCGGGAGATGAAGGAGCGCATCGGCGTTCTGGTCGGCGGCGCGGTCGAGGGCATGCCCTGGCTCGGCACCTTCCACTCGATCGGTGTCAAGCTGCTGCGCCGTCACGCCGAACTGGCAAATCTGCGCTCCGATTTCACCATTCTCGACACCGATGACGTGATCCGGCTCTGCAAGCAGCTGATCCAGGCCGAGGGGATTGACGACAAGCGCTGGCCGGCGCGGCAATTCGCCAATATGATCGATGGCTGGAAGAACAAGGGCTATGGCCCCGAAGACATCCCTGAAGGCGACAGCCGCGGGTTTGCCAACGGGAAAGGCAGGGCGCTCTACAAGGCCTACCAGGAACGGCTGCAAACCTTGAACGCTGTCGATTTCGGCGATCTTCTCTGTTTGCCGATCCGCATGTTCCGTGCCCATCCCGATGTACTCAAGGAGTACCAGCGCAAATTCCGCTTCATCCTGGTCGACGAGTACCAGGACACCAACACCGCGCAGTATATGTGGTTGAGACTGTTGGCCCAGCGCCCCGAGGGCGAGCGGCCCAACATCTGCTGTGTCGGCGATGACGACCAGTCGATCTATGGCTGGCGCGGCGCCGAGGTCGAAAATATCCTGCGCTTCGAGAGGGATTTCCCCGGTGCGAAGGTCATCCGGCTCGAGCGCAACTACCGCTCGACCGAGCATATTCTCGGCGCAGCCGGGCACCTGATCTCGCACAATGAGGGCCGGCTCGGCAAAACCCTGTTCACCGAACAGTCCGACCCCGATCACGAGCGCGTGCATGTTCATGCCGCCTGGGACTCTGAGGAGGAGGCCCGCGCCATTGGCGAGGAGATCGAGCAGGCACAGCGGAAGGGCCGGGCGCTCAACGACATGGCGATCCTGGTCCGCGCCTCGTTCCAGATGCGCGAGTTCGAAGAGCGCTTCGTCACGCTGGGGCTGAATTATCGTGTCATCGGCGGCCCGCGCTTCTATGAACGCCAGGAAATCCGCGACGCGATGGCGTTTTTCCGGGTTGTCTCCCAGCCAGCCGACGATCTCGCCTTTGAGCGTATTGTCAATGTTCCCAAGCGTGGCCTCGGCGAGGCTGCGGTGCGCCAGATCCACGATGTTGCCCGCGCCCGCGGTATCCCGATGCTGGCGGCCGCCCGCGAACTCATCCTCACCGATGAGCTCAAGCCCAAGCCGCGCAAGTCGTTGACTGATGTGGTCGAGATGTTCACCCGCTGGCAGGGGATGATGGAAGCAACCCCCGGCCACGAGCTGGCCGAGACAATCCTCGAGGAATCCGGCTACACCGAGATGTGGCAGAACGACCGCTCCGCCGACGCGCCGACGCGGCTCGAAAACCTGAAGGAACTGGTCGAGACCATCTCCGGTTTCGAATCCATGCGTGCCTTCCTCGAGCACGTGGCGCTGGTCATGGACACCGACAACAACCCCGATCTTGACGCCGTCTCGATCATGACGCTGCACTCGGCCAAGGGGCTGGAATTCGAGACCGTGTTCTTGCCCGGCTGGGAAGAAGGCCTTTTCCCGCATCAGCGCGCACTTGATGAAGGCGGCCGCTCGGGCCTTGAGGAGGAGCGGCGCCTCGCCTATGTCGGGCTGACCCGCGCCAAACTTTTCTGCCACGTCTGGTTCGTCTCCAACCGCCGTATCCACGGGCTCTGGCAATCGACGCTGCCTTCGCGATTCCTTGACGAACTGCCCGAGGCCCATGTCGAAGTGGCCGAGATGGACACCGGGTATGGCGGCTATGGCCGTGGTGGACGCTTTGGCGGTTCCGGACATTCGGGTGGCCCCTACGGTGCCTCGCGTTTCGACAGGGCCGAGCCGTTTTCCGGCAATTACAACACGCCCGGCTGGAAGCGTGCCCAGGCCAACAAGACCGACGCCGCCCGAGACAACTGGGGCACTCGCTCCGGCCACGCAGTCGAACGCATCGCTTACGGAGAGTCCGGTCCCCGCGGTTCCACCATCGAAGGCGAACTGGTGGCCCGTTCAACGGGCACCGAATCGGCCTTTTCCATCGGCGACCGCGTCTTCCACCTCAAATTCGGCAATGGCAACATCGCCGGGATCGATGGCAACAAGCTGACCATCGATTTCGACAAGGCCGGCCAGAAGCGAGTGCTCGAAGGCTTTGTCGAGCGGGTATGAGAGCACCTGCACACAGCTGATGTTCACGGACGACAACATAAGCGATTGAAGTCTGCTCACGCTCAATCCGACAGACCGGAGGTTTCGCCAGACATTGCGGATGCATTTATTTGGTATTGAAACTTATAGTTGCTTTATTATTAACAAATACAACCTAAGATACATTTAATGGCAGGCGGCCGTCTCGAAGTGAAGGATCGTCGCATGCCAAACCAACCCATCGACACGCAACGCGGCAAGCGCATCGTCCGGGCGATGAAACAGCGTGGTCACAACAAGGCCATGGCGCTTGCCGTTGAAATCGGAGTGTCTCCTGCGGCCATGTCCAAATGGATCCACGGCCACCCCATGACGCTCGACAATGCCTGCCTGCTGGCACGGTCCCTGGATGTTTCTCTGGACTGGCTCGCGCTGGGGCGAAACGCGCCGGACTGGCAACGCAGGGAGCATCTGACCGATGAGGAGCTGGAACTGCTCGAAATGCTCAGGCAACGACCGCCACGAATCCTGGAGCCAGTCCTGGCGATACTTGCTGAAATTCCCGAGCGGGATTCCCCGCTTTGACGGGGGATTTGACCAGCGGTGAAGCGATCGCTGGCATTTAACTGCCGGTTGATTGCATTGAATACCAAATATACACGTTATGGTTTAAAGTTTGTGAATGCACCCTCTGGAATTGCGGTAGCTCTGCAGTTTCAAACAGTTGCGCCGAGCACACGTGGCAATCGGGCAAGGTGACCGAAGATGTCAGAGATCATCGGAATTCGTTCCGGGTGCGGTGTCTCCTAAGGGTCCGGCCACGCCACCAATCCGGTGTGGGTCCTTCCACCATTGGCCTGAAAGGGCTTCACAGCAGAGGATAAGCAGATGTCCATTCATATCAGTTACGCCGACCAGACGATGCCGTTCGAATCGCTCATGTCGCAGTCCCACGCGGAGGCCATGGGGCAGGGTACCCAGTATTCGCTCAAGCTCATCAACCAGTCTGCACAGCCCTGGACATTCTACGTCTACCAGAAGATGCCCGCCCAGGTGGCCGACGTGTTCTCTCTAGCCTGGTTCTGCTCACCCTACATGATCCGTGTTGGCGACCACATCCGCTTCACCTGGGAGATCGAGTATAACTTCGTCTGGAGCGATACCGGCCAACTGATCCCCGGCGTGACATTCGATGCCGGCGGCCCCAAGGACTGCAGCCCGAGCGGAAAGAACACGACCGAGTTCTCGCTCACCCCTGGTCCCGGGCTTTCCGATCCGGTAAAGGGACCGCCGGACGGATCGCTGATCATCAATGATGCGGCAGATGTCCCCAACAACAAGTTCTCTGTCGGCATCGGCATGTCCGGCACCGGTTCCTATGCCGTGCAGGCCGGCACCAATCTCCAGCACGTGTTCACGCCGACGCCGAGCTACTGGGTGGCAGCAGGAACCAACACGAGGATTGGCACGGTGTTGAACATCAACACAATCACGCAGACTGCCGAGGCGAAGTTCAAGTCGGCCGTGTTCGCGCTCGACTGTGTGCTCGGTGGCGACAACACCTGGGATATCAACCCGGCCTGAACAACCGTTCTCCGGCTCTGCTTGCGACTTCGCAGAGCCGGCCGGGAGCGGAGAAAGTTGCGCCCAGGCGACTGCCATCAGACCGCGTCGCCACAGCACCGCCCGCCAGGGCGCGCCACTCCGCTCCCGGTCTCCATCGTGCCGATCATGTAAGGAAACCGTCATGTCTTTCGCCATGCCCGTCGGGTCCGTGAGCCCCTTCGCCGGGCAGGTCGATCCTGTCTCCGGCGCCCCGAATGCCATCTGGTCAAATGCGGCCTGCGCAGCCATCACGCCTGTCGAGGGCGGCAAGGCCGCCAGTCCGCTCAATCACATCGAAAGCCAGGGCTGGATGCTGTGCGACGGACGCTATCTCAGCGTTGCCAGCTACCCCGAATTGCATGCGGTGATCGGCTTTCTTTACGGCGAGAAAAACTCCGGCGCCGACTTCCGCATTCCGGACTATCGCGGGGTTTTCCTGCGAGGGCTCGATGCCGGCGCCGGCATGGATCCTGATGCCAAGGCCCGGTGGGACCCGACCGGCAACAACACCGCCAATGTTGTCGGCTCGCTTCAGTGCGATGCCTTGCAGGATCACACCCACCAATATGACATCACCAGCCCGGCGGCCGTCTCGCAATCAGGTCCGGCCGCGGGAACAAATGTGACGAAGAAACAGACCGAAGGGCTCGCATCACCGGCCCGGTTCTCGTCCGAAACGCGCCCCAAGAACATTGCCGTCAATTACATCATCAAGTTCCGCTGATCGCCGGAGCCGATAACCAAAGCCCCGCTTCACGACGCCATGCAGCTGCGTGGGAGAATGCCTCGAAACCTTGAAAGGAGACCCGTGATGAACTTGCCATACAAGCATCCCTTGCCCTCGATGATCTTCGCCCTGGCCGCGACGATCACCTCCCATGCCCTCGCGGAAGAAGCCGGTCTGATGTCCGGCGTCACACCGGTGACGACCGGCGTCGTCATCCGCGGCGTCACCATCGGTGGCCCCGGCGGAACGCCCGGAACGAAAACCGGCGAAGTCTGCAGTTTCGGAACCGAAGAGGTTGACATCACCGGGCGCATGCTTGGCGCCAGCGTCAACTGCCGTCCGGGTGGCAATCGCGAAAACACGCTGCAGGGGTTGCCGGTCCGCTTCGACGCCTATTGCGTGATCAACGCGCCGGTCAAAAGCGCCCGGCTGATCGAGGCCGATGTGCCGGGAAATCCCAACCATTGTGACCTGTCCGGCATAACCCCGGGAGACGCCACCGGCCAGTTCAAGGGCTCAATCTGGCGTTAGAAGTCAGAGTGCCTGCTCCACAAAGACAGTTCACCCGGGCGGCCCGTTGCCGGCCGGGTGAATTGTTGCTTGATGCGAAGAACCGGCTTCCTCGGGTTCAACCGCGTGGCGCCACCGACTCGGGCCAACTGGTTGCCAGATCCACCGGCACAGATCCCGGACGTTCCATCGGCCACCATTACAAGTTCGACTACTGCAACATCGTTGCACTCGACGCCAAAAAGCTGACCGTCTGTTTCTCAGGCCAAACCTGACCCGGTTTCTGCCGGGGGGTAAGACACGTTCAGCACAAGGACTAAAACTGGCTGGATGCCGCATCAAGTGCGGCATGACGGTGGATAGATCATTGCCCATAGCTGCATGTGGCATTTGCCACGCGCCTGGGTGCCAGTGCGCCATCCGGACTACACGCGCCGCTTCCCCAGTTCCCCCACCAGGTAATCCGCGAATATCCCCACATGTGGCGGGCAGGCTGCCTTGTTGTAGTGCACGCTCATGGCGATTTCGGGCAGTGGCGGGAAGCCGGGCTGGCCATCGAGTACGCGCAGGGTCCCGGGGATGATGGAGGCTTCCATCACCGAGACGCCGGCGCCGTTGAGCACGGTTTTCTCGATCAGGTCGACGCTGCGGGTCGAGCAGACGATGCGCCAGGGCCGTTCGATCTGTTCGAGTGCCACGAGTCCGGCATGGCGCACCGCGCAGCCTTGAGGAAACAGCGCCAGCGAGAGCCCCTTGGCCGGATCGTCGACATAATCGGGGCCGGCCACCCAGTGCAGGGATTCATAGCGCGCAATCCGACCATTGACCTGGTCTGACTGGTGGGTGCCGAGCATGATGTCGATTTCGCCATGCTCGAGCATCGGCACAAGGTCGATCGAGCTTTCGCAGGTGAGCTCGAACTCCACCAGCGGATACTCGGCCCGAAACCCCGCCAGGATCGGCGCCAGCAGGTAGCTGGCATAGTCATCCGGTGCGCCGAAGCGGATCAGGCCTTCCGCTTCCGGCCGCCTGATATGCGCCAGCGCCGCCTCGTTGGCCATCAGAATCCGGTTGGCATGCACCAGCAGCGCTTCGCCGGTCGGCGTGATCTCGACAGAATTGCGGCTGCGCTCGAACAGCCGTTCACCGGTAATCTGTTCCAGCCGCTTGAGTTGCAGGCTGACGGCGGACTGCGTGCGTCCGATGGCTTCCGCCGCGCGGGTGAAACTGCGGTGCGCGGCGATCGCCACGAAGGAGCGCAGGAGGTCGATTTCGAGATCACGTTGCATAACCCTTATTAGGAATTATCATCATAAACATCAATTGAATTCGTTTTGGACATGTAAGGCGCCGGGCTAGTATCAGGTCGCACAGGAGATAGGACCATGTTGCTTTTGATCGCCAATGCCATGTTCGAGGCCACTCGCACCGCCACACCGGCTCCAGGCCCTGCGCAGAAACGCTGGTTCCGGACCCTCGCATCAAGACTGAAGGGCCTTGGCCGCAAGGCGAGCTGATCCTTTCAGCTTGCAACCGTCCCGTGCAAACCCGGCCGGACAGAGCCGCGTTGATCCGGAATAAAGCTGATGTTTCGTTTTGGCACATTGTTAATCACTCGCGTCAACGGCTTTGAAAGAGGAGCTGTGCAACCGTGACGCGTCAGGCCAATGATTGCCCTGATCCGGTCAATGAGAGACCGGAAGCGTGCACAATGTTTTGAAGGGACCTCCATGATGAAGGTACTCTGCACCCGCGCCGTGAATTGCGATTCCGGCGCAGCAGCTATCGAATATGCCCTCACAGCGGCGATTTTTGCCGTGTTGCTTTTCACCGGCGTCGAGACGCTCGGCAAAGCATTCGACACCACATTCACCTCCATGTCGCAAAAGCTGGACAGTGCCGCGCCGGACCGGTCGAATACCGCCGGGGGCACAAGTCTGGTGGCCCTCGATACCGCCTCGCCGGCACGGGCCATCGGCAGCGTCGACGGTGACGCTGACGGACACCAACCATAGCCCGCAAGCGCTTTTGAGCGAGCCGGTCCTGACCGGCATCAGCAAAGCTGATATGCTGACCTCGGGAAAGATACGTGGGTTTGCTCAAATTATCGGGAAGAGGGCCGCGTGTTCCTGATGAACGCGTGGCCCGAGACGTTGGAACGCCTAATTTTCCAGGCGCGCGGGGCCGGTGTCAGCCCGCCAGCGTCCACAGCCCGTGTCCAAGCAATCCTGCCAGCAGCACCACCTGCGCCAGGAACGCCAGGCCGAAACCGCCGCCGCGCTGCCAGCCAGGCGCGTCTTCCTGGATGAAGTGCCAGGCGTGCAGCGCGCGGCCTATGGTGAAGACAGCACCGAGCACATGGGCGGCGATAACCGGCATGCCGATCAGCGTAGCGGTGAGCAGCATGATGAAGAACAACGGCATGTTCTCGATCGCATTGGCATGGCCGCGGTTGATGCGGATGAGATGCATGACCCCGCCGTCGCCTACCAGAACTCTGTGTTTGCGGTGTAGTTCTCCGGTTACGGTGGCGATCCAGAACAATATGGCCATGTTGAGCGCCGCGTAGATACCGACAGCCGAAAGCGCTGGTGCCAGGTTTTGCATTTCAGGTCTCCATCGTGGGGCCAAAACGAAGGGGCCGGCAGATCTTGGTGGAACGCCGATGCCGCCTTTGGCAAGGCATGAGAATGAGCTGCGTTGCCGAAGGTCTCGCCGGTCAGCGCAGGTGACCGGTCGGTTGCTCCAGCGCAAAAACCTCGTCGGTCAGGCTGACCATCCGCTTGGCGATCAGCTCCTGCGCGTCATACAGGCCGCGGTTGTAGAAATAGGCGCCCATCTTCTCGCCGAAGAACCGCATCAGCATCTCGGCCGGCAGCAGGCCGATGTCGAAATCCAGTTCCTCACGGAAATACTCCTGTAATTCGCTGGCCATGGCCTTGGTTTCCTCGCGGGTGAAGCTGATTGGATTCATTTGAGACCTTTGTCCTGTCGGGTTTTGTGTGCGGCGTCTACCGGTGCTCTTCCTCGCTGGCGGCGATCAGGCGGCGGTTGAAATGACTGACCGCCTTGACCTGCTCGGCCCAGCCGACAATCCGCCTCTTTTCGTCATCGGCAATCACCGGCAACCGCTTGTGGCCGCTGGAGTCGAATACCCGCAGCGCGGTCTCCAGCGTGTCCCTGGCTTTAAGCGAGGGAACCTCGGATTCCGGATCATAATACTCCGCCTCTGTGTTATCGCCCGGCAACGTCATGAAATCCATCACTCGTGCATTGCGCAATTCACTGCGGTGCGGCCCGTCCTTGAGAAACAGTCCGCGCATCTCCAGCTGCCACTGGAAATAAGAGTGTCCATGCAGCGCCAGGTTGGCGCCATGGGCGATGGCGACGGTCAGGAGAAGCGCGATTGACAGCGCGTAGCCGCCCGTCAGTTCAAACACGATCACCGTGGTTGAAATCGGCGCGCCAAGCACAGCGCCTGCCACAGCCCCCATGCCAAGGATCGAGTAGAGTGCCTGGCTCGATGCCAGTTCTGGGAAGACGCCTGCGGCGATGATGCCGAAAGCCCCGCCGGTCATGGCGCCGAGATAGAGCGAGGGGGAAAACACCCCGCCGCCAAACCGGGACGACAGGGTGATGGCGGTGGCCAGTGTCTTCACCACGATCAGCGTCAGCATCAGCCCCAGCGACAACTGGCCCCATAGCGCCAGGTCGGTAGCCTCGTAGCCGACGCCCAGAATATGCGGAAAGGCGATGGCCATCAGCCCGACCGCGAAGCCGCCGCAGATCGGCAGCGCCCAGATGGGAATCGGTGTGCGCCGCGCCAGATACTCCGCCGACAGCAGTGCAAATTGGAACGAAGCCGCCACGAAGGCGCAGACGACGCCGAGCAGCGCAAAGGCAGGAAACTCCCAGTAGGAGGTGATCTGGTAGACCGGCACGATGAAGGCCGCCGCGTCGCCAAACCAGAGCCGTGACACGATTGCGCCGGCCGCCGACGAAATGACGATCGGAACGAACGAGCGCGAGGCGTAGTGGCCCAGGATCACTTCATGGGCAAACAGCACGCCAGCGATCGGCGCATTGAAGCTTGCCGAGATCGCCGAGGCGACACCGGCCGCAAGCAGGGTGCGGCGGGCATAGTCCGGCAGGTTCAGCCGGTCACCCACGGCACTTGCCAGCGTGGCGCCGAGATGGATCACCGGCCCCTCACGGCCAGCGCTGCCGCCGGCGCCGAGCGAGATTGCGGTGGTCACGGCGCTCATGATGCCCTCGCGCAGGCTGAGCCGGCGCCCGGTCAGCGCCCGCGCCTCGATCACATCGGCAACGCCGCTCGTCCGCCGCGAGGGAATGAAGCGCGAAATCAGGATCCCGACCACGACACCGCCAAGGGTCGGCCCGGCGATGATCATGTACCAGGGTGCGCGGCTTGCCGCTGTCAGCACCTGTTCCGAAGTGTCACCGAGCCAGTAGAGCTGTACAATGCCGATCAGTTGCCGGAACCCGATCGCCGCCCAGGCAACCGAGAGCCCGATGATCAGCGACAACAGCCAGATGACCGGCTGCCGGTGCTCGATGAAGGCCCGGATGTTGGGGAGCACCCAGCTTCGGATACGTCCCGGCATCGCGCGTAGAATATCAAGCAGCATGGATCAGTCTGGCCCTTGGGCTTGGCGTCGCGGGATGCCGATCGAGCGCCCAGCGCGCTCGGGCCGGGGCAGGTGCTTGTGAGCCTCGGCCATGCGGGCAACGGTGGCCAGGATCTCGTCCGGCATGGGTATGGCCCTTGGGCCGTTCATGTCGATATGCAGCAGCATGCTTTCGCAGGTGGCCGAGAGCCATCCGTCAGCATGCCTGAGCTCCTGAAACAGCTGGATCCGCTTGCTGTCGTAATCGATGAGCTGGGTGCTCGCGCTGACGATTGCGTCGGGCTTGAGCTCTCGGACATAGCAGACATGGGTTTCAGCGGTGAAGAAGCTCATGTTGCGCGCAGCGAGATAGCCCGGTCCGCATCCCAATTGGTCGAACACCTGATCGACCGCCTTGTCGAACAGCACATGGTAATAGGCCATGTTCAGATGGCCGTTGTAATCGAGCCAGGCCGGATCCAGTCCGCGCGCGGGCGCGATCACCGGAGCATCAAACAACATGGCTTCTCCCTTACTAACAGTGGTCGCTGGCCACTATTGTTGTTCTGCGGCGCTGCCCACACTGGACAAGAGCGCTTCAGTTTGCACATTACCTCATCACGCCGTTGCAGCAAGCTTGTGACACTTTTGGCGTGGATACGAGCGAACGGAGCAAATCGCATGGGTCTGAGTGACATCGAACCGGGTATCCGCAATGAAGACGGCATTGCCGCGGTCATTGGTGTCCTGCGCCAGCGTTTTGGCGAGAAATTGCAGACCGGTGAAGCGATTCGCGCGCAGCATGCCCACACGGCCACCTACATCCCGGGCCAGTTGCCCGATGCGGTGGTCTTCCCGGGTTCGGCGGACGAGGTCAAGCTGATCGTGCGGGCCTGTGCCGATCACCGTGTCCCCGTCATCCCGTTCGGGACGGGGTCCTCGCTGGAAGGTCAGGTCAACGCGCCCAGTGGCGGCATTTCCATCGACATGTCGCGCATGGACAAGGTGCTCGAAGTCAACTCGGAGGATCTCGACTGCACCGTTGAACCTGGCGTCACCCGCGAGCAGCTCAACACCTATCTGCGCGACACCGGGCTTTTCTTTCCCATCGACCCGGGCGCCAATGCCTCGATCGGCGGCATGACGTCGACCCGTGCCTCCGGCACCAATGCCGTGCGCTACGGCACCATGCGCGACAACGTAATCGCCGTCACCGCCGTTACTGCGTCTGGCGAAGAAATCCGCACAGCCCGCCGCGCCCGCAAATCCTCCGCCGGCTACGATCTCACGCGCCTGTTCGTCGGTGCCGAGGGCACGCTCGGGGTAATCACCTCTGTGACCCTCAAGCTCCAGGGAATTCCCCAGGCCATTTCCGGTGGTGTCTGCCCGTTCCCGAGCGTCGAGGCAGCGTGCAACGCGGTGATCATGACCATCCAGATGGGCATTCCCGTCGCCCGCATCGAACTGCTCGACGCGCTGCAGATGAAAGCCTGCAACGCCTATTCGAAGCTCGACAATCCCGAAAGCCCGTCGCTGTTTCTCGAGTTCCACGGAACCGAGGCCGGCGTGGCCGAACAGGCGGCACTGTTTGCCGAGATCGCCACCGAATGCGGCGGCGGCGAATTTCTCTGGACCACCAACCCCGAACAGCGCAGCGAGCTGTGGAAGGCGCGCCATAACGCCTACTGGGCCTCGCTGCAGCTCAGGCCCGGCGCCAAGGGAATCTCCACCGACGTCTGTGTGCCGATCTCGCGGCTGGCCGAGTGTGTCGTGCAAACCCAGGAGGACATCGCGGCGAACGGGTTGATCGCGCCGATCGTTGGCCATGCCGGCGATGGCAATTTCCATGTGTTGATACTGCTGGATCCCGATGTTTCCGCTGAGGTCGCCGCCGCGGAAGATTTCGTCGAGCGGCTCAATGCCCGCGCGTTGGCGATGGATGGAACCTGCACCGGTGAACATGGTATAGGTCAGGGCAAGCGGCCCTATCTTGCGCTCGAAATGGGCGAGGGCGTTTCGATGATGCGCCAGATCAAACAGGCGCTTGATCCCATGAACATCATGAACCCGGGCAAACTGTTTTCGTTCGAATCATGACATATTCACACTCGCAAATCCCGGCCGCACTGGAGGATTGAGAACTGGTTCGTCTGTTCGTCGCCATTGGCGGTCTGCTGGTCATGGCGCTGTTTGCAGCGCTGATTGCTCCCTATTTCATCGACTGGAGCAGTTACCGGACAGCATTCGAAGCCGAGGCAAGCCGCATCATCCGCCAGCCGGTCAAGGTGCGCGGCGATGCCGATGCCCGGCTGGTTCCGTTTCCGTCGGTGAGCTTTTCCGATGTCGTGGTCGGCGACGAGGCTCAGCCTTCCATGACAATCAGCCGGTTTTCGATGGATGCGGAACTGGCACCGTTCCTCTCCGGTGAGGTTCTGATCTTCGACATGCGGGTCGAGGCCCCCAAGGCCGTGGTGCGGGTGCTTGAAGACGGCCGGCTTGATTGGGCACTCAAGCGCAAGCCGACTCCGCCCGGCGATCTCGTGGTGCTTGAACGCGTGACCATCAGCAATGCCGACATCACCATCATTGATGATCAGAACGACCGCACCCATCGTGCAAGGGACATCAATGCGCTCGTCTCGGCCAAATCGCTCTCCGGCCCGTGGCTTGTCGAGGCCGAAGGAGAAATCGCGGGTCAGCGGGGCGGTCTGTCGCTGTCCACCGGGATTGCCCAGGACAATGGTTCGATCCGCATGCGCCTCAGGATCGTGCCGGATGAGTGGCCGGTGCTGCTGGAGACCGAGGGCGAAGCCAGGATCGAGAACAACAAGCCGCTATATGACGGCCTCTTCACCTTCACGGCACTCTCCGATACAGCACCGGGTGCTGCCGCAGACGCAAAGCCGCTGGTTGTCGCCAAGGGCGATTTCGCCGCCACCAACGAGCGGCTGTCGATCAAGGAATGGCGCGCCGAAATCGGCCTTTCCGCCGACCCCTACATCGTCACCGGGCAAGCTGCCATCGACACTGGTCCCGATCCGGATTTCCTGCTTCTGGCCGATGGTCAGCAGATCGACATGGACCGGCTTGCAGGCGAGGAAAGCGCTCCGGAAGAAGCTGTTGCCGCCGTGCCGCTTGGAGAGCGGCTGGCCATGGTCAACGAGATCATCGACCGGCTGCCGCCGCCACCGCTGCCCGGCCGCGTCTCGCTCAACCTGCCGGCCATTGTTGCTGGCGACACCACGCTCCGGGAAATCAAGCTGGAGGCCCGGCCTGATGGCAACGCCTGGCAGGTCGACAGCTTTTCGGCAAACCTGCCGGGACGCACGACGGTGGAGGCCCGCGGTCGTCTGGTCTCTGGCAGCGACGCCAGCTTCGACGGCCGCCTGACTGTGGCATCGACCCAGCCCTCGGGTCTGGCCAACTGGCTGGTCGGTGAGGTCGATCCTGTGATCCGGCGCCTGGGTGCAGCGGGCTTTTCCGCCGATGTCAGCCTGTCATCCGCCCTGCAGCGGTTCGAGGCGCTCGAGGTCGCGGTCGGACCGGCCATTCTCAGGGGACGTCTGGAACGTCAGACACCGGAGGCCGGAACGCCAGCGCTATCGGTTGAACTGGCGGGTGACAGGTTCGATGTCGATGCCGTCCAGGCATTGGTGCTGCTTGCACAGGGGCAGGGCAATTCGCTCCAGCCTCTCGAAGAATACAACCTTGCCACCCGCATTACCGCCGACATCTTCACCCTTGGGGATTACAGTCTGAAGGGGTTGGACACCTCGATGTTCTGGCGTGACCGAGAGTTGACCATCGAGCGCCTGAAATTTGCCGATTTCGGTGGCGCATCGGGCGAGTTTACCGGCTCGCTGGCAGGTTCGTTCGCCGCTCCGAGGGGGCAAATCAGCGGTGGTTTCGCCGCGCAATCGGCTGCAGGCCTGTTTGCCCTGGCCGAACAGCTCAGTGGCGGCCACCAGCTCATCCGCCGGCTTGGCGCCAACAGTGCCGCCTTTGACGATCTGAGCGCCGACCTGCAACTGACGCTCGATCCCGATGCCGGTCCCTCGCTGAGCCTCAGCGGTGTGACGGGTGGATCCAGTTTCACGGCCACCGCACTGGGAACCGGCCTGACGCCCGGCGGCGACGGACCGCGCACGATGACGCTGAAGGCTGACAATCCGGAAGCCTATCAAATACTTGAGCAGTTGGGATTGAGCGTATTGCCGTTGGAAGGTGAGGGGCCGGCATCTCTCGAACTGGGGGCCTCCGGCGGAGCCAATGACGACGAGCTCGGCATCGAGCTGCAGCTGACCGCGGCGGGAACCCGGATCCGGCTCGAGGGCAACGCCGCTGTCCCGGCCTCCGAACCGGTCACCGGCCGTTTCGATCTGGAAGTCGAAAGCACCGATATCGAGCCGCTGATCATCATGTCCGGCCATACCATCCCGCAGGCCGGTGCGGGCTTGCCGTTCTCTATGAGCGCGAAGCTTGCGCTCGAGGAGACAACAGCCGAGCTGTCTTCCATCGCCGGCAAGGCCGAAGACAATGCCTTTTCGGGCGAGCTGAAATTTGATCGCGCGGCCTCGGTCCTGTCCGCCGAAGGCAATCTGCTGATCGACCATGCCGATCTCGACTGGTTGGGTGAGCTGGCGCTAGGGCCACAGCTTTTCAGCTCTGATGGCGCGGCCTGGAACGATCAGCCATTTTTGCCGCCGTCTCCCGGCCAGCCGGAAATGCAGATCGCGCTCGAAGCCGGACGGATTGACCTTGGACGCGGTGGGGTGGCGCAGAACCTCAAGGCCGACCTGTCGACCGCGACCGGGCTGATGGCTCTGGAGAATGCACAAGCCGACTGGTTCGGAGGCCGCCTGGGCGGGCGATTGTCGCTGAGCAATGCCAATGGATCGGTGTTCCTGTCCGCGAGAATCGAGGTGGAGGGAGCCGGTCTCGCAGCGCTTGAAAAGACGCTGCGCGGTGGATCCATCTTTTCCGGGACAGCCGGAGCGAGCGCGAGCATCGAGGGAACCGGCAAATCCATGCGCGAGCTCATCGCCTCGCTTGCCGGCGGTGGCCAGCTGACGGCGACCGATCTTGTCATCGATGGGCTGGATCCCGCCGGCTTTGGCCGCATTCTTGGTTCGGCCGACCGTGAAGGCTTCGAAATCGAGACCAGTGCCGTAGCCGGAATGGTCGACCGGCTGATGGCCGGCGGTGAAATGAAGGCGGAAACGCTGCAGCTTCCCTTTACACTCACCGGGGGCGTGATGCGCTTTACCAACAGCGGATTTACCGATCAGGATGCCGAGCTGTCGGGTGATGCCCGCGTCGATCTGGTCGGCCTGCGGCTTGAGGCAGACTGGCGCCTGGGCTTCGAGCCCGGCGTCGAGGCTGTTGCCGGCGGCGATCCTTCGGTGGTCTTTAGCTTCGGTGGACTTCTCGTTGATCCAACAGTTTCGATTGATGCCGCACAGATGACCAATTATCTGTCGATGCGCGCCTTTGAGCGTGAGCGCCGCAACGTGGAACTGCTTCAGGCGGGGGTCGTCGAAAAACAGCGGCTGCGGCGGGAAATCGCCCTGCTGAAAGAGCGCGCGGAGCAGCGCGAGGCCGCAGAAGCAGCCCGTATCGCGGCTGAAGAGGCCGCGCGCCTGGCCGCAGAAGAGGCCGAACGCATTGCGGCAGAGGAGCAAAGACGCCTGGCCGAAGAACAGGCTGAGCGCGACCGCCAGGCAGAAGAGGCTGCTCGACGTGCCGCCGAGGAGCAAAGGCGGCTCGAGAAAGAACAGGCTGAGCGCGAGCGGGAAGCAAGGGCTGCCGCCCAGCGTGCGGCTGAAGAGGCGGCCCGGCAGCAAGGTTCGGCAGGGTCGGGCGCAGTCGAACGCCGGCCCTTGCCGCAACCGCCGGCTGACCCACCCTCCGCCATAGCCGACGATCTACCGGATTTCGACATGCGCGAGTTTCAGTTCGAGGATCTTCCGGGTGTCGACGACCCGATCCGCCGGCTGATAACGCCGGACGGCTGAACCGCGCGGCGATCTGGCCTTTGACGCGCCACTGGAGGTTTTGCGAGCTCCAGGCTCCCGTCTCGCCTTAAGTGGTGGTGGAGGATGTCTCGCCAGCGTTGCTGAGCGCCCAGTCAAGCACCGCAACACGGATTGCAGACGACAGGTTGACCGGCTCCGCACCCTGCGAGGCACGTGAACTGTCTATTTCTGCAATCAGCGCTGCCACCGCCAAGCCGCGCGCCTCGGCCATTTGCCTGAGAGCGTCGATAAAGGCGTCTTCGAGGGTTATGCTGGTGCGATGTCCGCGGATGCTGACCGAGTGCTTGCGGATCTGACCGCCGGCCATGGCTCAGGAACTGCCATCGCCGGGCTCGCGGCGTGACGCATCATGGTCGCGCGCGGCTTTTTCGTTGCGTGCGCGGGCAAGGTCGCGTTCGGCCTTTGAACGTCCGTGTTCAAAGCGGTTGCGTTCCGCTTCGGCTTCCTTAGCGGTGCGGTCGCGACGCTTCCGCGCCATCCGCAAATTGACCACGTCGCCGCTCATCAGCCGGCCTGTCAGCTTTTCTTGCGGAAAGAATCGAGAGAGACGACATCTGCGCCGGGCTTTTTCTCGCCATCGGGGCTTGTGTCATCGCCGCCCGCGTCAGCGGAATCAGCTGTCTCGTCTTTCGAAGCCGGGTCGACCAGCCGTTCGATCGTGCCTGCCAGTTCGCCACGCTCGTCGTCTTCGTCGCCGTCATTGGCGGCGGCATCGAGCACGGTGTCGAACTCAAGTTCGAAATTGACCGACGGGTCGTAAAAGCCGCGTATCGCAGCGAACGGCACCACCAGCTTTTCGGGTTTGTCGGAGAAAGACAGGCCGATTTCGAACAGCGATTCCGTCACCTTGAGATCCCAGAACTGGTGCTGCACCACGATGGTCATCTGTTCCGGATACCGCTCCTTGAGCGCTGTCGAAATCCGCACACCCGAAGCGTCGGTGAGAAAGGTGATGAAGAAATGATGGTCGCCCGGCAGGTAGCCGGTCACCGCAACCTCGGACAGCACCTTGCGGATCACGCCACGCAGCGCTTCCTGGGCAAGAATGTCGTATCGAATGTGGTCCTGCGGCATCTGCGCGTTCTTTCCTGTCTGGGCCCGGATCGGTGGGCCGCAATTCATCTGTGTGCGCGGTCTTTCGCCGCCGATTCATCCTGCTTTATTACCGGAAAGCCGGTGCCCATGAAAGCTATGTTGCAGGATAATGCCCCAAACCATCTATAATCGTTCGATTATGGCACCGTTCAGGGGATGCCAACCCGCTGATCCCGCGTGAGAGGAGAAAAGTGGCTGTCCGCTCGGCTTTCATGCAGGTCGGGAAAGTGGAGGTTTCTGTTGCCAGGTACCTCCGAACCCCGCCTAGAAGTGCGACCCTCTAGGACTTAATTTGAAGTGTCACACCGCCATTAGGCAGCGAGACGAGCTTCCGCATAGTTGTCGTTTGCAACTACAAGTTTAGCCCGATAACGGTGGTACAATGCCGAACAAAAAGTCGCTCTTTACACCCTCGTCGATCCTGTTTCGCCCCCATCATCATCCGGCCGCTAGGGCCGCTTGCCGGCAACAGGCCGGATCATGGTGGAGGCGCCGGGTACCGCCCCCGGGTCCGAATGGTTTATTGCAGCGCTCGTTTATTGTCATAGCTGCTTTCGCAGCATGCCTAATATAGGGTGCCGGTCAGCCGATGAAAAGGGGGTATCGAAAAGGGATGGCTATTGACAGCATCGGCTACAATGCCAAACATGCGCTCGTTGAATTGCCAACGGAATGCGGCTCGAGTTGGCCTATTTCCAGCAACAAGGGGACTGTCCATGACCGACTACGCAGCCGATGTGAAGAAATATGATGCCGGCGCTTCCGACGAAACCATCAACAAGATCGTCAAGCACCTGGGCATTGCGCTCAGAAGCCGGGACTCTTCAATGGTTGCCTGTTCTGATCCTTCGGAACTCGCGCGTGTTTCGGAGAAATGGTGCGGCAAGAAGCTCGGCGTTACCGGTGAGGCTGCCGACGATGCAGTCGCCAAAGTCTGCGAGATGATGCAGGCCGACAACAGCAAGTCCCGCGTTACCTTCTACTATCTGGTCGCCAAGGAACTCGGCAAGCTCGGCGATCTCTGATCTGTCGACTGGGTGTTGCAAGGTCCCGTCGCACTGCAGGCTGCAGCGGCGGGGCCTTTTTCTGCATGCATGACACGATCCCTGCCGCTTCCCGTGCCTGCGAGCGTTACTAGGCAATAAGGCGGCGCGATGATAACCTGCGCGAAGCTTGATGGAGCGCACCTAGATGTCTTCTCGCAGCGTGACAATCCTCGTCGGCACCACCAAGGGCGCCTTCCTTGTCTCTGGCAACGATGATCATGACGGCTGGGCTGTCAACGGACCATTCTGCGATGGCTGGCCGATAAATCACATCATCGGCGACCCGGTGAGCGGCAACCTTTGGGCAGCCGGGGGTGGCGACTGGAACGGCGCCGGCATTTGGAGGTCTCGGGATGGCGGTGAAAGCTGGCAGCTCACGCGCCTGAGCCGCGGCTCCATGG
Organism: Parahoeflea halophila; assembly: GCF_900220985.1. GTDB lineage: Bacteria > Pseudomonadota > Alphaproteobacteria > Rhizobiales > Rhizobiaceae > Hoeflea > Hoeflea halophila. The sequence continues at coordinate 341,847 of NZ_OCPC01000003.1, read as the reverse complement.
ATGACTGGGCCGCAAATGACGCGGATTTTGCCGCCATGATCGGCTGGACCGCCGAGCCGCTGCCTTTCGCCGACACCTTCTCGCAGGTGTGGTCACTTGGATATGCGCACGGCACGCTTTATGCTGGCACAAAGCCCGCGGGCCTGCTTGCAAGCCGGGATGGCGGCCAGAGCTGGCACAGGATAGAAAGCCTGACGAACCACCCGTCGGCCGAAAACTGGAACCCCGGGGCCGCCGGGCTGGTGCTTCACACCATCGTCTCCGATCCCTCCGATTCGACAAAGCTCTGGATCGGCATATCGGCGGCAGGCGTCTTTGCCACAGAGGACGGCGGCGTCAGCTGGGAGCGGCGCAACCGGCTTTCCAACGCCGACGGTTGCGCTAAGCATGATCATCCAGCGGGGCCGCGCGATGGCGAGATCGGCCATTGCGTCCACAACATGATGCGTGCGCCGGGCGTGGCGGATCTTCTCTACCAGCAGAATCATCACGGCGTCTGGCGTTCGGCGGATGGCGGACGCAACTGGGACGACATTACCGAAGGGCTGCCGTCCAGCTTCGGCTTTCCGATCCGGGTGCATCCGCGCGATCCGCATACCATCTGGACGCTGCCACTTAATGGCGACAGCCAAGGCCGCTATCCGCCCGATGCCGCAGCCGCGGTCTGGCGCTCGCGCGATGGCGGGCAGAGCTGGCAGGATCTGCGCGATGGCCTGCCGCAGCAAGCGTGCTATTTCACCGTGCTGCGACAGGCGATGGCGGGAGACACGCACGATCCGGCCGGGATCTATTTCGGCACCAACTCGGGCTCCGTCTTTGCCAGCCTGGATGAAGGCGACAGCTGGAACGAGATCGCCCGGCATCTGCCGACCATTCTCGCCGTGGAAGTGCTCGACCGCAGCTAGACGCGAACCGCCCGATCCTGTTTCAGCAGCTGGTGATACATCTGGTAAAACAGAGCTTTGCGAAAAAGGCCGGACTCAAAGTGCCAAGTGGTCGCGTCTCTGGAGAGGGGATAACCGGCCTGCGGCGTTTAAGCCAGCGTCCAACTCGGCTAGGATCGCACTTCCTCGAATCATCAAGCGGCGGCCATGCAGCAGTATCACGACCTTTTGCGCCTTGTTCTCGACCAGGGCTCCGACCGCGACGACCGCACCGGCACCGGCACGCGCAGCATCTTCGGCCACCAGATGCGGTTCGATCTTTCGGCCGGTTTCCCGGTGCTGACCACCAAGAAACTGCATTTGCGCTCGATCGTTCACGAGCTCCTGTGGTTTCTCAAGGGCGACACCAATATCGGCTACCTCAAGGCAAACGGCGTTTCGATCTGGGATGAATGGGCCGACGAGAACGGTGATCTCGGCCCCGTCTATGGCGCACAATGGCGTTCCTGGCCGGCGCCCGATGGCACCACCATCGACCAGATCGCAGGCGTCGTTCGCCAGATAAAGGCCAATCCGGCCTCGCGCCGCCATATCGTCACCGCCTGGAACCCGGCGGAGGTCGACAACATGGCGCTGCCGCCCTGCCACTGCCTGTTCCAGTTCTACGTCGCCGACGGCAAGCTTTCCTGCCAGCTCTATCAGCGCTCCGCCGACATCTTCCTTGGCGTGCCGTTCAACATCGCCTCCTACGCGCTTCTGACCATGATGGTAGCCCAGGTAACCGGTCTCAGGCCGGGCGCCTTTGTCCACACGCTGGGCGACGCGCATCTCTACAAGAACCATTTCGACCAGGCCCGCCTGCAGCTGTCGCGCGACGCACGCGCCTTGCCGGTGATGCAGATCAATCCCGCCATCACAGACCTGTTCGCCTTCACCTATGAGGATTTCAAGCTCGAGGGTTACGATCCGCACCCGGCGATTTCCGCCCCTATTGCGGTGTGACCAGATAGATGACGGACGCTGACGCCGACGTAAAGATTGTCCTGGTCGCAGCCCATGCGAAAAACGGCGTGATTGGCAGGGACGGGGACATGCCGTGGCGGTTGCCCTCAGATCTCAAACATTTCAAGGCGGTCACACTGGGCACACCGGTGATCATGGGCCGCAAGACCTACCACTCTATCGGCAAGCCGCTGCCGGGTCGGGCCAACATTGTTGTCTCCCGCTCGGGCTTTACGGCTGACGGCATTGAGACGGTCGACAGTCTCGACGGAGCTCTGAGGCTTGCGCACAGCCATGCGCAACAGTCAGGCTCCCGCCAGGTCTCGGTCATTGGTGGCGGCCAGATCTATGCCCAGGCCATCGGCCGCGCCGACGAACTCAACCTAACCGAGGTCGATGCCGAGATTGAGGGCGACACCGTCTTTCCTGATATTGATTCGAGCCTGTGGAAAAGGATCAGCCTTTCGGAACCGGTGAAGACCGAAAAGGACAGCCATTCGGTCCGTTTTGCGGTCTGGCGCCGGCGGGACCGATAATTCGGCACGAATAAGCGTCAATCCGCCCCGTATGTGGCACTGCCGCGTTGAAAGCGCTGCAAGCGATACCTATAACGAGGACAACGTGCGTACTCCGGCAAGGATCCGGGGCGTGCCATAACACGGTTTGGAAAGAGGTATTGATGCCCTGGAGCAATCAAAACGGAGGCGGCGGCGGCCCTTGGGGCGGCGGCGGCAATGGGGGAGGAAACAATCAGGGGCCATGGGGCAAGGGTCCCCAGCCACCACGCGGTGGCGGCAATCCGCCGGATCTCGAGGAACTGATCCGGCGCGGCCAGGACAAGCTGCGCCAGGCCATCCCCGGCGGTGGCGGCGGTGGCGGCAGTTCGAAAATGATCGTTCTGCTGGTTGTTCTTGGCCTCGCAGGCCTCTGGCTGATGCAGTCGATCTACACGGTGCAGCCGGATGAGCGTGGCGTCGAGCTGCGTTTCGGCAAGCCCAAGGACGAGATTTCCCAGCCGGGTCTTCACATGATCTTCTGGCCCTTCGAAACAGTCGAACTGGCCACCATCGTTGAACGCGAGATGGACACCGGCGGCTCGTCCCGCACCGGCTCCAGCGACGGCCTGATGCTGTCGGGCGACCAGAACATTGTCGATGTCGAGTTCAAGGTGCTTTACGCGGTTCAGGACCCGAAAGCCTTCCTGTTCAACATCGCCCGTCCCGAAGACACGCTGCGCCAGGTCGCCGAAAGCGCCATGCGCGAGGTGGTCGGACGCCGTCCGGCGCAGGACATTTTCCGAGACAATCGTGAAGCCATCGCCGCTGAGGTCCAGTCCATTATGCAGAGTACGATGGACACCTTCCCGTCGGGGATCGTCGTCAATCAGGTTTCGATCGAGGATGCGGCACCGCCGCGGGAAGTGGCCGACGCCTTTGACGAGGTGCAGCGCGCTGAGCAGGACGAAGACCGCTTCGTCGAGGAAGCCAACCAGTATGCCAACCAGAAGCTCGGTCAGGCCCGTGGTGAAGGCGCCCAGCTCCGCGAAGAAGCTTCTGCCTACAAGGACCGGGTCGTCAACGAGGCGACCGGTGAAGCAGGCCGCTTCCTCTCGGTCTACGAAGAATATGCCAAGGCTCCGGAAGTCACCCGTTCGCGTCTCTACCTCGAGACCCTCGAAAGGGTTCTCGGCGGTTCTGAAAAGGTGATCATCAGCCAGGACGGCGCTGGTACGGGCGTGGTGCCCTATCTGCCCCTGCCTGAAGTCCGCAAGAATGCCGGAGGCAACAATTAATGGCTAATCGTCTTCCAATCATCGGCATTATCCTTGCCGTTATCGCCTTCATCGTCTGGTCGTCGATCTTCGTCGTCAACGAGCGCCAGCAGGCCATCGTTGTCCGCTTCGGTGAGATCCAGGATGTGAAGACCGAACCCGGTCTCTACTTCAAGCTGCCTTTCGCCTTCATCGATGCCGACACGGTGCAATATGTCGAAGACCGCGTGCTGCGCTTCGATCTGGAAAACATCCGCGTTCAGGTGTCCGGCGGCAAGTTCTACGAAGTCGATGCATTCGTGCTCTACAAGATCACCGATGCTCGCCGCTTCCGCGAAACCGTCTCCGGCGATCTGGTCGCAGCCGAATCCCGGCTCCGTACCCGTCTGAACTCGGCTCTGCGTACCGTTTACGGTCTGCGCGGATTTGAGGCAGCGTTGTCCGAAGAACGCACATCGATGATGCGGGAAGTCCGCGACCAGCTTCGTGCCGAAGCGGAATCGCTCGGCCTGCGTATCGATGATGTTCGTATCCGCCGTACCGACCTGACGCAGGAAGTTTCGCAGCAGACCTTCGAGCGGATGAAGGCCGAGCGCCTTGCCGAAGCCGAACTGATCCGCGCACGTGGTAACGAGGCTGCCCAGCGTATCCGCGCCATCGCCGACCGTCAGGTTGTCGAGATCGTCTCCGAAGCGGCCCGTGATGCTGAAATCATCCGAGGCGAGGGCGATGGTGAACGCAACCGTATCTTCGCCGAAGCCTTTTCCAAGGATGCGGAATTCTTCGAGTTCTATCGCTCGATGAACGCTTACAACGATGCGCTCGCCGACAGCGGCACCACCATGGTGCTGTCGCCGACATCTGAGTTCTTCCGCTACTTCAACAATGCGGCGGGCGGCAATGCGCCAGCGGCTGCGGCATCGTCTGAAGCAGCGTCCCCCGCAGCACCAGAGGCATCGTCGACACAGACGCCTGCTGCCTCTGGAAACTGATAAAGGGGTCGCCAGTGGGCATGTTCTTTCTGGCGGTCGGCCTTGTGCTTGTAGTGGAGGGGCTGGCCTATGCGCTGGCCCCTTCCTTTATCCGCCGTCTGGCGGAGGAACTGCCCAAGCTCGGCGACGAGCAATTGAGGCTGTTCGGCGTTGTCGCGCTGGCGATCGGCGTCGGTCTGGTCTACCTGGCGCGGCTCTCCTGACCGCAGTTTTAGCGCCATGACGAACACGTGACTGGACCGGATGGAATTGCGCCGTAAGTTGTTGCAAACTGCATAGTCAGAGCTTCCCGAAGGAGACCATCTTGATGAGACCTGTTCGCTTCCGCGCCGTCACGGCGGCCTTCGCAGCAGCGATGCTGCTGGCATCGCCCGCCGTGATGCCAGCCTATGCCCAGTCCAATAACGGCCCCGCTTCGGTGGCAGATCTGGCCGAGGGACTGCTTGACGCGGTGGTCAACATCTCGACTTCGCAGAATATTGGTGACGGCGGCCGCGCCCAGCCCCGGATGCCGGCGCCCGACGGCTCACCGTTTCAGGATTTCTTCGACGAGTTCTTCAGGGACCGGCAGGGCGACGGGCCGCGCAATCGCAAGGTCTCTTCACTGGGCTCCGGTTTCGTCATCGATGCCGAGGAAGGCATCATCGTCACCAACAACCACGTCATCGATGGCGCCGACGACATCGAGGTCAATTTCGCGGACGGCTCCAAGCTCAAGGCGGAACTGGTAGGCGCCGATTCCAAGACCGATCTGGCCGTGCTCAAGGTCGAGCCTGTCAAGCCGCTGACCGAGGTGCCGCTGGGCAAGTCCGACGTCATACGCATCGGCGACTGGGTGATGGCCATCGGCAACCCGTTCGGGCTTGGCGGCACCGTGACCGTCGGCATCATCTCCGCGCGCGGCCGTGACATCAATTCCGGTCCCTACGACAATTTCATCCAGACCGATGCCGCCATCAACCGTGGCAATTCCGGCGGCCCGCTGTTCAACATGAACGGCGAGGTCATCGGCATCAACACGGCGATCATTTCGCCGTCCGGCGGCTCCATCGGTATCGGTTTTGCCGTGCCGACCGAACTCGCCGTCAATGTCATCGACCAGTTGCGTGAGTTCGGCGAAACCCGCCGCGGCTGGCTAGGCGTGCGCATCCAGCCGGTCACCGATGAGATCGCCGAAAGCCTCGGAATGGATGGGGCAAAGGGTGCGCTCGTTGCCGGCGTTATTCGCGGCGGTCCCGTTGACGATGGAACCATCGAGCCCGGCGACGTTATCATTCGCTTTGACGGCAAGGATGTGGACGCGATGCGCGACCTGCCGCGCGTTGTCGCCGAAAGCCCGGTCGGCAAGGCCGTCGATGTCGTCATTATCCGCAAGGGCGAGGAGCAGACGGTCAAGGTCACGCTCGGACGGCTGGAAGACAGCGATCAGCTGGCCAGCGCCGATGCAGATGGCACGGACCCGGATCTGGACGAAGCCCTCGAGACCGTCGACGTGTTGGGCATGACACTGGCCGAATTGAACGACGAGGGACGCCAGGAATTTGCCATTTCCGATGATGTCGAAGGCGTTGTGATCACCGCTGTTGATCCGGACTCCGCGGCTGCCGACAAGCGGATCGAGCCCGGCGACGTGATTGTCGAAATCGCCCAGGAAACCGTCATGACCCCGCAGGATGTCGAGGAGCGGATTGCCGCGCTGAAACAGGACGGGCGCCGCAACGCGCTGTTGATGCTCGCTGGCCGCACCGGCGAACTGCGCTTTGTCACAGTCCGCATGGACTGACAGAGCCACAGGAACGCGCAAATTGAAGGCGGCTTGCGGGCCGCCTTTTCTGTGTGCGGTTTCCTGGGGCCGAAATCGTTTCTTGCGGGGTGGTAAGTTAAGCGGGAGCGGCAAGGTTGTCGAACTCAAGAAATGCAGCCGTTCAGGCGCGAGACGTCTTCCTGTCCGGAAATTGCGAGCGGCGTCAGGTGTAAGTGCCTGGGTTCGTTGTACTTGTTGTCGCGTTTGATACTTGCACGCGCTGTGCGTGGCGCCCTGTTTTGTTTCATGCTACGTTCGTTTCTGTTTTGATGGTGGACCTCGAACAAAGACCCTGCCATGACCCAACCGAGCAGCACTGAGAGCAGACGTTTCCAGCTGATCCTCATCAAGCCGTCACATTACGACGATGACGGCTATGTCATTCGCTGGTGGCGATCGATGATTCCGTCGAATTCGCTGGCCGCTGTCTACGGCATAGCCGCCGATTGTGCCGAGCGGGAAGTGCTTGGCCCCGGGGTCGCCATCGACATTGTGGCGATCGACGAGGTAAACACCCGCATCAAGATCCCAAAGCTGCTTCGCCGTCTCGAACGCAATGGCAATTTTGGGCTCGTTGCCCTGGTCGGCGTCCAGTCCAACCAGTATCCGCGTGCGCTCGATATTGCGCGTCCGTTTCGTCAGGCAGGGTTGCCGGTCATGATGGGCGGGTTCCACATCTCGGGCTGTCTGGCCATGCTGGATGGCAAGGCAGTGGAACTGGACCAGTGCCGGGAATTGGGGATCTCGATGTTCGCCGGTGAGGCCGAAGGCCGCCTTGATACGGTTCTGCGCGACGCGGCGGCGGGAGCGCTCAGGCCGCTTTACAATTTCCTCAATGATCTTCCCGGCATCGAGGGGACGCCGGTCCCTTTCCTGCCGAAGGACTATGTCGAGCATACACTTGGCTTGAGCACCAGTTTCGACGCGGGCAGAGGCTGTCCCTATCAATGCTCGTTCTGCACCATCATTAATGTCCAGGGTCGAAAATCGCGGTTCCGATCTGCCGACGACGTGGAAAAACTCGTGCGGATGAACTGGGCACAGGGGATCCATAAATTCTTCATCACCGATGACAATTTCGCCCGTAACCGGGACTGGGAAGCGATTTTCGACCGCCTGATCGAATTGCGCGAAGACGAAGGAATTCCACTCGGCTTGATGATTCAGGTCGACACACTTTGTCACAAGATCGATAACTTCATCGAGAAGGCAAAGCGCGCTGGCGTGACGCGCGTCTTTATCGGGCTTGAAAACGTCAACCCGGACAATCTTGCCGCAGCCAAGAAACGCCAGAACAAGATCACCGAGTACAGGCGTATGTTGCTGGCCTGGAAGGCCCAGGGCATCATCACCATTGCAGGATACATTCTTGGCTTTCCGGCGGACACGGCGGAAACGATCCGGCGCGACATCGCCATCATCCAGAAGGAGCTGCCGCTCGACATCGTCGAGTTCTTCTGCCTGACACCGCTTCCCGGATCGGAAGATCACCAGGTGCTGTGGAAGGCAGGCGGGGAGATGGATCCCGATCTGAACATCTATGATGTCGAACATGTCTGCATGCCGCATCCGTCGATGTCCAAGACTGAATGGGAAAACATCTATCGCGAGGCATGGTCGCTGTACTACACGCCCGAACACATGCGCACGCTGCTGCGTCGCGCCGTTGCGACCGGCGTTCCGATGCATTCCGTTGTGAAGCTTTTGGTGACATTTGCCACCGCAGTGCCTTTGGAAAACGTGCATCCGTTGCAAACCGGGATTCTCCGGCTCAGGCACCCCTCGGAACGTCGCCCGGGTCTTCCAAGCGAGAATCCCTTTGTGTTCTGGCCACGTTTTCTGTGGCAGTCGCTGCGCAAGAACATTCTCTTTGCCAGCAAGATCGTTCACCTCACGATAGTGGCGGCCCGGATTTCGCGCAAAGACGGGGCGATGCACTATACCGACCAGGCCCTGACGCCTGTCGATGATGAGGAGGAAGATACGCTCGATCTGCTCACGAAAACCACCGGTGGAACCTCGGCGGTGGCTCATCTGAAGAACGTTGCCCGGCTGACTGCTGTCGCCAGGGCCGGTTGAACTTGAGCTTGGTTGTCATGTCATGATCAGGCAACGCGCGTCTGTCGTTGAGCCTCAACCCTGCCAGTCGTCCGCCAGCATCTCGAAAAACACATGTCTTTTCAGCTGCGGATGCGTATCGGGAACCTTTGGATGGTCAAAGGTGAGGTCAGGGCGGGCACGCATTCCGATGCGGCGCATTACCGCCGTCGAACGGTGGTTGTTGTAGACCGCGAAACTGATGATGCGTTCGAGGCCCAGCTCCGCAAAACCGTAGTCGAGCCAGCGCCGCGCGGCCTCGCTGGCATAGCCCTTGCCCCAGAATTGCGGCGCCAGCCGCCAGGCGATCTCGATGGCACCGTCTTCGGCCACCGGAAGCCCATCGGTGATGTGCAAGCCTGAAAATCCTGCCACTTCCCCGGATTCGGCAATCTCAATGGCGGCAAGGCCGAAGCCGTTCTTTGCAATGCCTGCCGCAATCCGGTCCATCATCGCGTCAGCCTCCGCCCGGCTGCGACGCATCGGGAAGAATTCGATCACCTTGTCATCGGAATTGATCAGGTGGAACAGGTCCCCGTCTTGGTCCTGCCAGTTGCGCAGGATCAGCCGTTGGGTGGAGAGCGGGTTCACGGCGTCACGAAATCGGTCTTGCGATAGCCCTGCAGATACAACAGCGCCGTCAGGTCACCGTGATCGATGCGGATACCGGCTTCTGCCGCAACGGAGGGCTTGGCATGCAGCGCCACGCCGGAGCCGGCGCGGCCGAGCATGCCGAGATCATTGGCCCCATCGCCCACCGCAATCGCGTCGGCGGGATCAAGATCGAGACGGGCAGCAATCTCTTCGAGCGCATCGACCTTGGCCTGCTTGCCGAGGATAGGTTCGCGCACGATGCCAGTCAGGACCCCGTTTTCGCTTTCGAGGATATTGGCGCGGTTCTCATCAAAGCCGATCATCTCAGCGACCACCGATGTAAAGGCAGTAAATCCGCCCGAGACCAGCGCGGTGTAATGTCCGTTGGCGCGCATGGTGCCGACCAGCTCACGCCCGCCCGGGGTCAGTGTGATGCGCGCATCAATCACCTGCGCGATCACCTCGACCGGCAGCCCCTTGAGCAGGCCGACGCGTTCACGCAAGGCCGGTTCAAACGCAATCTCGCCATTCATGGCGCGCGCGGTTATCTCTGAGACCTTGTCCTTGAGACCAACCTCGGCTGCAAGTTCGTCGATGCATTCCTGGCGGATCATGGTCGAGTCCATGTCGGCAATCAGGATCTTCTTGCGTCGTGTCTCGGCCATCTGCACGGCCACGTCGATAGGCAATGTGCCAATCACCGATCTTAACGTATCCAGTGCGGATTGTCCGTCGATCCCTTCTTTAAGCGCAATGTCGCAGGCGATGCCGTCGGCAAGCCAGTAAAGCCCCGCCCCGTCGACAGCAGCAAAGGCAGCTTCGCCCAGCTTCGGCGCAAGAACAGGGTTTGACGGATTGGCGATAAGCGTGGCAACGAGGGCCATGGAACACAAACTCCAGCAACAGGATGTCTCGGCGCTTCTGATAGCCGGGCCGACCGCCAGCGGCAAGTCCGCGCTGGCGCTCTGGCTCGCGCGCGAGCTGGGCGGAGAGATTGTCAACGCGGATTCGATGCAGGTCTATAGCGTGCTCGACCGCCTGACAGCCCGCCCGGATGCGGCCGATCTGGCGGCGGTTCCGCATCATCTCTACGGCCATGTCGCACCCAGCGACATCTATTCCACCGGTATCTGGCTTGAACAGGCGACACATGTGATTGCCGGTATCCGCGCGCGGGGCGCGATCCCGGTGGTGGTCGGCGGCACCGGGCTTTATTTCAGGGCTCTGACCGGCGGCCTGTCGGACATGCCGCCCATCCCCGATGACATCCGTACCGAGCTGCGCGCGCGGCTGGAGTCGGAGGGTGTCGAGGTGCTGCACGCCGAGCTGGCGGTGCTGGACCCGGAAATGGCCGAACGGCTTCGCCCGGCGGATCGCCAGCGGATCCTGCGGGCGCTTGAAGTAGTCCGCGCCACCGGCCACTCCATTGCGGGGTTTCAGGGCCGCGGCGGCACCACGATTGTCGATCCGCTGACTGCGCGCTGTCTGGTGCTCGAACCGGAGCGGCCAGTGCTGCACGCCAGGATCAACGGGCGTTTTGCCAACATGATGGAAAATGGAGCCGTCGACGAGGTCCGCGCGTTGCTGGCATTCGATATTCCGCCGCAACACCCGGCGATGAAGGCCATTGGCGTTCGTCAGATCGCCGACTACCTGGCCGGGCGTATGTCGCGGGAGCAGGCCATCGAGCTGGCCAGCACCGCAACGCGCCAATACGCCAAGCGGCAAATGACCTGGTTCAGGAACCAATTGGGCGAAGAGTGGCAGCGAATACAGCCATAGGGCGAAAAGTATTCCAACTTGTTGCAGTTTTGCTGTTTCGTTAAGCGAACTCTAAGGGGTTGGCATTAGATTTTGTTACACGATGATGGATTTCAGTTGGGACGATGCGTTTTCACAAGGCTGAACTGTTCTTTTTTCTGCTGATGATTCTTGTAGTTGCCGGCGGGGTCTTCTCGTTGGCGGCCTTCTCCGCCGCGACCGGTGGCCATGTCGTCGGTGGCATCGAGACTTCAGCAGACTTCGCCCTCATGGGGGCCGTGCTGGCGGGCCTGTCGGTGGTTTGCGGCTTGCTTCTGGTTTACCCGACCATGTCGTCCAGCCTGCGGGAACGTGGCAAATTGCAGCAGATGACCGAATCTCTCTCTGTCCGCTCGCTCAATCTGGAACACGCGGCAGTTACCGACAGCCTGACCGGCATGTACAACCGCCGTTATTTCGACGACGCCCTTTCGGAGTATCTCGAGGCGTTCGGACATATCGACAAGCCGATCGGCATGGTTATTCTCGATCTGGATCACTTCAAGAAGGTCAACGACACCCATGGCCATGACGTGGGTGACAAGGTTCTGCGCGAAGTGGCGGAATGCCTGCAGGTCTTTACCCGCTATCATGATGTACTCGCCCGCCTGGGTGGCGAGGAGTTTGCCATTCTCTCACCCAACATCACTGAGCGGCAGCTTTACAATCTCTCTGACCGCATTCGCCAGGCCGTATCCGAGTTGCGCATTGTCAATGGCAATGTCACTCTCAAGGTAACGGTCAGCGCCGGGCTGGCGATCTGGGATCGAACCGAATCCGGCGAAGAGCTATATCGCCGGGCGGACAAGCAGCTCTACGAAGCCAAGCGCCAGGGCCGCAACCGCGTCTGCGCCGCCTGAGAGTTCTTGCGGCAGCGCCATTCCCTGAGCGCAGCCTACCCGGTTCCAGCGCAACATAACTTCCAACGACATCACCAAAAAAGGGCAGGGGCCCGCACCCAAGGTAAGTAAAGGCGGTGCCTGGCTCACGCGGAGCAACTGGAGGGAGCAGTGGAACCTCAGTTCTTGATCAGCGAGGACAGCGGTTTATTCAGAAGGCTCGATCGCAACGAACTCATCTCGCTGCGCGGTGCAGCTGCCGACGGGCTGGCGCTTTCCCTGGGCGGGTAGCCGCTCTGCCGCCCGGCCTGTGCGTCGGTCAGGCGCCGGTGCGCCGCGGCCACGTCGAACTCCTGTGCCGGGTCGATCGATGGCACCTGCGGGGTGATCGTTGGCGGCTGCGGTTTCACGGCCTCGCCTGCCTGTGCAGCGCCAGGCGCTCGCTGCGTTTCGTCGATATGGCGCATCCGCATCACGATCTTGCCGAGGTCGACATTGTTCGGGTCGCCACGGTTGACCGGTTGCAGGCCCGAATTGGCGCGGGGCAGGACGGCCTCGGAAACCCGTTCGAAAACCATTCGCATCGGCACTGCGACGGCCTCGCCGAAGGCGATCGCTTCCCCGTTGCCGATCGATGACAGGAAGCTCATCGTCGAAGCCGATGAATCCGGAATTGCCGACCGGATGATATCTTGGTCATGGTCGTTGGACAGCCGCATGGCAAACACGGTCGAGCACTGAGACAGGATCGTCGGGTCGAGCTCGCCGGGCCGCTGGGTGATCACACCGAGGCTGACGCCGTATTTCCGTCCCTCCTTGGCAATCCTGGAGATAGCCTGACGGGTTGGGAAGAAGCCGAGTTTCGGGTCCGCCGGCACGTAGCGGTGGGCTTCCTCGCAGACCACCAGAATGCGCACGCCGCCGGCGCTCCACAGCGCGATCTCGAAGGCCATCCGGCACAGGATCGAGGCGACCGAATTGACCACTTCGGACGGGATGCCCGACAGCTGGAATGTGGTGACCGGCTTGCCTTCGCCCGGGATGCGGAAGATGTGGCTGATTGTCGACAGGATCGTGTCATGGATCGTGTTCGACGAGAACATGAATTCGTAGCGCGGATCGTTGATCGCGGCCTGCACCCTGACCTTCAGCGACCGCAAATACGGCTTCTCCGAGCGTCCTTCGAGCTTGCCGATACGTTCGTCGATGAGCGCCATCAGGTCGGCGATGCGGTAGGGCACCGGTGTGTCGGCCGTAAGCGAGGATTTTTCCGGGGCGCGCCGGATCAGGGTCGTGTCGGTGGTGCCCTTGAACATCCGTTTGGCTTCCGGGATCAGGTCGCGCAGGACGTCGATTTCTTCGACGATGGGCGGCCGGCCGCGGAACAGGACTTCCGTGAACTCCTCGAGCTTGAACAGCCAGAATGGCAGGTCCAGCGTGTCGGTATCGATGACCACCGACTTTTCCGGAAAGGCAGCGGCGAATTCATTGTGCGGATCCAGGATCAGCACCCTGAGCGAAGGATCTGCTTTCAGTGCCTTGTGCAGAAGCAGCGTCACAGCCGTGGTCTTGCCCACTCCGGTGGTGCCGACAACGGCGAAGTGCCGCGACAGCAGCGAGGGCACATGCACCATCGCGCCCAGCGACGTGTCTTGCGTGAGTTTGCCGATCATGGCCGTATCGGCTACGCCGGGATCGTAAATGACGGCAAGATCTGATGTGCGCATCCGGTGCGCTACCGCGCCAAGATAGGGATACTGGGTGATACCGGCGCTGAATTCCGGTTTCCCGTTGATTCCGTTGCGGATCTCGCCGACCAGCTCGACCTCGATATGCATGACGTTTTCTGTTTCTTCGGTCCACGCCGAGGTTGCAGTCGTCATCGAGCAGACGAGGGCTGCCACCCGGTTTTCGCCGACACTGATCGATATCAGCCGGCCTACCGACCACAATTCGGCCAGACCGCCGCCGTCCTTGCTGGCAATTGCGCTCACCGTCGCCTTCGAGCCTGAGCAACCGACCACGCGCCCCATCATCCGGTTGCCCGGGGGGTAGATGCCACGGCGCCCGCGACCGTCATCCTCTGCGGGAGACGGCGCTGTCATTCCGGTGTTGCTGATTTGCCCATTATCCATCCGGCTCACCATCGCAGCACGAGGTTAATGGGGAGTTGCAGAAATCACCGCTACGCGCTTTTTGAAGCGCATATTCGTGCAATTAATCCGTTGACGCGGCGGCACCTAGACGGTACCACTTCTGACATGAACAAGATCGCGAACATTCTCGTGGTAGGACCGCGCATGGGCAGGGTGGCGTAGCCACCCGGCGAAAGCTCCCATGCGCGAAACACAGGCTCCTTCGGGGGCCTTTTTTTATGGCTTAAACCGGGCTATTGAGCTCGACAAACAGACGGACACAAGGGGTCAGGCGATATGGCCGGCAAGCAGATGGAAATGACGGGCGCGGAAATGGTTCTGCAGGCGCTGAAGGACAATGGCGTCGAACATATCTTTGGATATCCCGGCGGCGCGGTCCTGCCGATTTACGACGAACTTCACCAGCAGGATGATGTCGAGCACATTCTGGTGCGCCACGAGCAGGGTGCCGGCCACATGGCGGAAGGCTATGCCCGCTCCACCGGCAAGCCCGGCGTCGTTCTCGTCACCTCCGGACCGGGGGCGACCAACGTGGTCACCGCGTTGCAGGATGCGCTGATGGATTCGATCCCGCTGGTCTGTATCTCCGGCCAGGTTCCGACCTCGCTGATCGGCTCGGACGCGTTTCAGGAGTGCGACACCGTCGGCATCACGCGGCCCTGCACCAAGCACAACTGGCTGGTCAAGGACGTCAACCAGCTCTCCCGCATCATTCACGAAGCCTTCCGTATCGCCACCACCGGCCGTCCCGGACCCGTCGTCGTCGATATTCCCAAGGATGTCCAGTTTGCCACCGGCATCTACACGCCGCCATCGCCGGTGATCGAGCAGAAGAGCTATCAGCCGAAGGTCTCGGGCGACCTCGACAAGATTCGCGCGGCCATCGAGCTGATGGCCGGCGCCAAGCGTCCCATCATCTATTCCGGTGGCGGCGTGGTCAATTCGGGCCGCGAAGCCAGCCAGTTGCTGCGCGAACTGGTTGACCTCACCGGTTTCCCGATCACCTCGACCCTGATGGGCCTGGGCGCCTATCCGGCATCGGGCAAGAACTGGATGGGCATGCTCGGCATGCACGGCACCTATGAAGCCAACATGGCGATGCATGATTGCGATGTCATGGTCTGCATCGGCGCCCGTTTCGACGACCGCATTACCGGCCGTCTGGACGCGTTTTCACCGAAATCCAAGAAGATCCACATCGACATCGATCCGTCCTCGATCAACAAGATCGTCCGCACCGAAGTCGGGATCGTCGGCGACGTCGGTCATGTTCTCGAAGACATGGTCCGGCTGTGGCGCGCGTCGAAGAAGACCGACAGGAGCCAGCTTGCCGACTGGTGGGCGCAGATCGAAAAGTGGCGCGGCCGCAATTCGCTCGCCTATGCGTCCAACAAGGACGTCATCATGCCACAATACGCGATCCAGCGGCTTTATGAGCTGACCAAGGACCACGACACCTACATCACCACCGAAGTCGGACAGCACCAGATGTGGGCGGCGCAGTTCTACGGCTTCGAGGAACCCAACCGCTGGATGACGTCGGGTGGTCTGGGCACCATGGGCTATGGCTTCCCGGCGGCAGTCGGCGTGCAGGTTGCACACCGCGACAGCCTGGTCATCGACATCGCCGGGGATGCCTCGATTCAGATGTGTATCCAGGAAATGTCCTGTGCGGTCCAGTACGGCCTGCCGGTCAAGATCTTCATCCTGAACAACCAGTATATGGGCATGGTTCGGCAGTGGCAGCAGCTGCTGCACGGCAACCGGCTGTCGCATTCCTACACCGAATCCATGCCTGATTTCGTCAAGCTGGCCGAAGCCTATGGTGGCGTCGGCATCCGCTGCGAAAAGCCCGATGATCTCGACGATGCGATCCGCACGATGATCGACACGCCGCAGCCGGTGATCTTCGATTGCCGGGTCGCAGCCCTTGCCAACTGCTTCCCGATGATCCCGTCCGGCAAGGCCCACAACGACATGCTGCTGCCTGACGAGGCATCCGACGAAGCCGTCGCCAACGCCATCGATGCGAAAGGCCGCGCGCTCGTTTAGAGCGCCTGTTAGAGGAACAATCTCATGAACGCACAGCATCAGCCCACCGGTTCGGCCTATTTCATGACCGCCGAAACCGCCCGGCCTGAATCCCACACCCTCTCGGTGCTTGTCGACAACGAGCCGGGTGTCCTTGCCCGGGTCATCGGCCTGTTCTCCGGCCGCGGTTACAACATCGAGAGCCTGACGGTCTCGGAGACCGAACACGAGGCGCATCTGTCTCGCATCACCATCGTCACCACGGCCACGCCGCAGGTGCTCGAGCAGATCAAGTCGCAGCTCGAGCGCATTGTTCCGGTGCACCGGGTGGTCGATCTCACCGTGCGCTCGGCCGAACTCGGTCATGACAAGCCGCTCGAACGCGAGCTTGCCCTGGTCAAGGTCACCGGCACCAATGACAACCGGGTCGAAGCGCTCAGGCTCGCTGACGCCTTCCGCGCCCAGGTGATCGACGCCAACACCGAGCATTTCATCTTCGAGATCACCGGCCGGGTTTCCAAGATCGAACAGTTCATCTCGATCATGCGCCCCCTCGGCCTGGTCGAGATCTGCCGCACCGGCATCGCCGCCATGAATCGCGGTCCTCAGGGCATGTAGGGCCGCCGGCCTGTCGCTCTTGTGCTTCGAGATCCGTACCGGGCGAATTTGCGTAAATTGTGCGGGGACGGTTCTGTTCTTTCCGCTAGTCGAGATTTAGCGAAGTTGCAGATAGAGAAGCCCTTGTATTAGTGAAATACCGGTCGAATGCTCGACCGGGAGCAAAAAATATTTGAGATGATAATTAAATCCGGCTGAAAGTGCTTCTGAGAAGTAGTGCGTTACAGTTTTTTCTGCTTGACGTGATCATTTTCTGCTGCGGCCGGCAGGGTGAGAGGCGGTGTCGAAACCAAATCTTTAGATTGGGAGTGCTAAATCTCAAATATTGCGAGGAGGTGCACTATGGGATCGGCACAAGCCCAAAACGGCGAGTTTTACCTTGATGATGATGCCATAGGTGCAGCCGAGGCAACCCAACAGGCTTTGATTGACACTCAGCAACGCCTGGGAATGATGCTCGACATCATGCCAATGGGGTTGTTGATTCATACTGAACAAGGGATCCTGTTTGGCAATCAAGAAGCCTGCCGAATGCTCGGCGTCAGGAAAGAGGAGCTGGTCGGTCAGCATGTCTTGGATTTTGTAGATCCTACTGAATTCGATGCTGTTATGAACCAGTTGCAACGTTCCTTTGCAGAGGGTGCTGAGGTTATCAACAAGGAGACCCTCCTGAGCGCGGGCGACGGGCCGCCCATTAACATCAAACTGATAAGCGCACGCCTGCCCTGGGCCGGAACGCCGGTCATTCAGGTTCTGTTTCAAGATGTTTCTGACCTGAAGCTCAAGGAGCAGTCGCTTGAGCGGCTCTCGACCACCGACGAATTGACCGGGGCGTTCAATAGGCGCCATGTTTTCGCTATCGCAGCCGATTGCATGGAGAATGCCAGCGTGTCTGACCGGGACCTCTCTGTGCTACTACTGGATGTGGATCACTTCAAGAAAATCAATGACAGCTACGGCCACGGGCTGGGTGATCAGGCTCTCATCGCGTTGGCCAGGTGCGGTGCCGAAGCCGTCGGGCCGGAGAAAGGCGTGTTTGCGCGTATCGGTGGCGAGGAATTCCTTGTCCTTCTTCCCGGGTTGAATGAAACGGCCGCTGCGGCCGTTGGCGAGAAACTGCGCAAATCAATCGGGCGCATCGAAATACCGACGAATGACGGTGCGTTGCGCTTCTCGATCTCGGTCGGCGTGGCCACCCGTTCACCTGAAGATACGGAATTCGGAAAGATTGTCGCGCGAGCAGACGAGGCGCTCTATGAGGCCAAAAACACGGGACGCAACCGGGTTGTTGTCGCGCACTGACCCTGGCTGAAGGTCAAGGTACATCCATCTCCGCAACACGAAGCCGGTGTTTTCCGCTCTCTTGAAGAGCCGGGATTGTCCGTGCGCGGCCGTTTTCCCGGGGCTTCGTTGGCGAACAGGTTGGGCGCGGTGCTGTCCGAGGTAGGGTGTCTGACCGGGTCTTGATCCTCTTTTCGTGCGGCGTTTTCAGATCATCTGCAGGGGTTCGCGCGCGCGGGGCGGTGGGAAGATCTTGTCGAGTTCCGCCAATTGATCCGCGGTCAGTGAAATGTCGGCCGCGGCGCGGTTTTCAGCCACCCGTTCCGGGCTCGATGATTTCGGGATCGCAATCACGTTATCGCGGTGAAGCAGAAACGCCAGCGCCAGTTGCGCCGGCGGCAGCCCGAGCCGTTTTGCCATTCTGCCCAGCCCCGGATGCCGGAGCAACCGGCCTTCGTCGAGCGGCGAATAGGCCATCAGAGGCATCGCCTTGTCAGCCATCCACGGCATGAGGTCGAATTCGATGCCGCGGGTCGACAGGTTGTAGAGCACCTGGTTGGCGGCACAATTGTCGCCATGCGGCAGGGCGGAGAGCTGCCGCATGGCGAGCGTGTCGAAATTGGAAACGCCCCAGCGCTTGATCTTGCCGGCTGCGCGCAATTCCTCAAAAGCCTCGACGGTTCCGCCGAGCGGATGTCGGCCGGGCCAGTGCAGCAGGTAGAGGTCGATATGATCGGTTCCGAGCCGTTTCAGGCTCGCCTCGCAGGCCGCGATGGTGCCGTGACGGCTGGCGTTGGAGGGCAGCACCTTGGAGACGAGAAAGACCTCGTCACGCCGGCCTTTGATGGCTTCGCCGGTGACCTCTTCCGCACCGCCATTGGCATACATTTCCGCCGTGTCGATCAGTGTCATGCCGGACGCGATGCCTGCCTGCAACGCCCGCACTTCGCCCGCCTTTTCGCCGCCGCGTTCGCCCATGTGCCAGGTGCCGAGTCCGAGCGCTGGAACACTCTGTCCGTCGCTGAACGCCGCCTTTGGTAGCGCTTGGCCCATTTAGGTCTCCTTTGTTGGGTTGCCATCACATTCTCGAATGCCGGTATGACGACAATTTGTTT
Organism: Parahoeflea halophila; assembly: GCF_900220985.1. Classification (GTDB taxonomy): domain Bacteria; phylum Pseudomonadota; class Alphaproteobacteria; order Rhizobiales; family Rhizobiaceae; genus Hoeflea; species Hoeflea halophila. Next base: position 322,863 of record NZ_OCPC01000003.1, on the reverse strand, counting down.
GTCTCGCGGCAACGGTGGTTTATCACATCGGGACCGGCATCGGGCCGGCGGGAAAGACCATGGCACTCGAAACCTTCCTCACCCTGATCGCTTTTGCCTTCGTTGCCTCCGGCACGCCGGGCCCGAACACCATGATGCTGTTCACATCCGGCGTGAATTTCGGCTTCCGCAACACCGTGCCGCACATGGCGGGCATCGGCATCGGATTTCTGGCACTGCTTTTGGGCGTCGGCTTCGGGCTTGGCACCTTGCTGACGGCCTTTCCGTCGCTTTATCTGGTTCTCAAGATCGTGGGTGGTGGCTATCTCGTCTATATCGCCTGGCGCATTGCAATATCGAACACGTTGCCCGAAGCGAAGGCTGGTGCGCGGCCGATGACGTTTCTCGAGGCGGCGGCGTTCCAGTGGGTCAACCCCAAGGCCTGGGTGATGCTGGTCACCGCCATGGGAATTTACACCGACCCTGCACATTACGCCGACACGGTGCTGCTGATCTTTTTGGCCTTTGCGCTTGCCACCATACCCTGCGTTGCAGCCTGGGCCGGGTTCGGCTCCGTGCTCAGGTCCTGGCTGGCCGATCCGCTGCGGCTCAAATGGTTCAACATCACCATGGCCGTGTTACTGATCCTCAGCCTCTGGCCGATGTTGCGGTAGCGGATCGCAAGGACTACGCTCACGCCATGACACACGACCATCCTGACCACGATCACCACCACGACAACGAGCTTGATCCCTTCGCCGCCCGGGTCAAGGCGCTGGAGACGATCCTTGTCGAAAAGGGCCTGATCGATCCCGCTGCCATCGACGCCATCGTCGACACCTACGAGCACAAGGTCGGCCCGCGCAACGGCGCCCGCGTGGTGGCGAAAGCCTGGTCCGATCCGGAGTTTGCGGAATGGCTCAAGCGTGACGCCACCGCAGCCATCGCCTCGCTCGGTTACATGGGCCGCCAGGGCGAGCACATGCAGGCGGTCTTCAACACCGAAGACACTCACAATCTCGTCGTCTGCACGTTGTGTTCCTGCTACCCCTGGACCGTGCTCGGCGTGCCGCCGGTCTGGTACAAGGCGCCGCCCTATCGCAGCCAGGCGGTCATCAATCCGCGCGGCGTGCTGGCCGAATTCGGTCTCATTCTTCCCGAGGACACCCGCATCCGGGTGTGGGATTCCACCGCCGAGCTGCGCTACATGGTGGTGCCGACGCGCCCGGTGGAAACCGAAGGCCTCGGCGAAGACGAGCTTGCCCGGCTGGTCACCCGCGACGCCATGATCGGCACCGGCCTGCCGCTCATGCCCGGGTCGCGCGAACCCGGTGCTGTGTGGCCACCGGAGGCCGGCAATGGGGCAGCATCATGAACGGCCCGCACGATCTTGGCGGACAGATGGGCTTCGGCCCGGTCGCGCCCGAAACCAACGAACCGGTGTTTCATGCCGATTGGGAAAGGCGCGCGCTCGGCGTGACGCTGGCCACCGGCGCGTTCGGCGCCTGGACCATTGACGAAAGCCGCCATGCCCGCGAAAGCCTGCACCCGGCAGTCTATTATTCCTCCAGCTATTACGAGATCTGGATCAGGGCGCTGGAAACCCTGCTCGAACGTTACGGCTTTGTCGCGGCCGACGAGCTGCTGGCGGGCCACAAGATCTGGCCCGGCGTCACGCCAAAGCGGGTGCTACATGAAAACGATGTTGCCGCGGTTCTTTCCCGTGGCGGGCCCTGCAACCGGGACGTTTCGACTGAGCCCCGTTTCAAGCCCGGCGACCGGGTCCGCACCATCAATGAACACCCCGAAGGCCACACGCGGCTGCCGCGCTATGCGCGCGACAAGACAGGCACCATCGAGGCCGTGCGCGAAGGCTTCGTCTTCCCCGACAGCAATGCGCACGGCAAGGGCGAAAACCCCGAACATGTCTATACCGTCTGTTTCGACGGACGCGAACTCTGGGGGCAGCGGGCTGATCCGGCGCTGACCGTGTCGATTGATGCTTGGGAGAGCTATCTTGAGCCGGCCTGAACCATCCGCCGCGGCTGGTCCAGATGCCGGCGCCGCCGACACGCCGTTCCGCCTGCCTGTCGGTTCGGGACCTGATGCGCCTGTCTTCGCCGAACCCTGGCAGGCCCAGGCCTTCGCGCTCGCCGTGGCGCTGCATCAGCGCGGTGTCTTCACCTGGAGCGAATGGGCGGCGGAACTGTCCCGCCAGGTGGCCAGGCCGAATGCCGCACAGGATGGCAGCGATTATTACCAGCACTGGCTCGCAGCAATCGAAGCGCTGCTGTCGCAAAAGGGTGTGACCGGTTCCGAGATGATCGATGCGGTCTCACACGCCTGGCAACGCGCCGCCCACGCCACCCCGCACGGCCAGCCGATCCTTCTGGAAAACGACCCGGAGCGGGCGTAAGGCCCGAACTTTCAATCCAGCCAGTCCGGCGCCTTGTTGAACGGTGTGCCGAAGCGTGCGAGCCACAGGCTGCGGGCGATGCGCCGGGCGATCACCTGGATCGGGGCTGCTATTTCGGTCTCGAACAGCTCCGCCGTGGTCTGTTCGAACAATTCCAGCCACAGCCGGAAATCACCCTCCTGCAGGTCCGGCAAACCATTGTGCTTGACCACCGGCTGGCCGGAATACTCGCCCGAATGCAACAGCACCGAACGCCAGAACAGGTTCATCCGCTCAAGATGGGGGGGCCATTTGCCCGCGAGCCGGTTCTCGAACAGCGGGCCGAGCCGTGGGTGCTGGCGGACCGCACTGTAAAACCGCTCAACCAGCAGCGCGATCTCGTCCGGAGTGATCGCGACGTCCGGAACCCGCGGCGGCGCCGGCCGGGCGTTGATGACGAATGGATCGGGCCGGTCAGCCATAATATTTCAAGGCGATCAACAGCGTCACCGCTCCCCAGACGCACATGTTGATGAAGGAGCGGATCAGGCCGCCATCCTGTTCGACGCTGATGCCGAGCTGGCGGCGCACCAGATCGCCCGGAAGCAGAAAAAGCCAAAGCAGTGTTTTCATGGCACCCTCTTTTCTGGTATTTTGATTACCACTATTCGCTCGCACGACTAAAAGCAATATATGAAATACCACTATCGAGGTAGATGATGCGCCTGACGCTTCACACTGACTACGCTTTCCGCGTTCTCATGGCGCTGGGCCGGGCGCCGGCCGAGGTCAAGTCGGTCGATGATCTGGCGCGCGAATTTGGCGTCTCGAAACACCACCTGATGAAGGTTGCACAGAACCTCACCGCCGGCGGCTTCGTCACCCCGGTGCGTGGCCGCAACGGCGGATTGCGGCTGGCCATGCCGCCGGGTGAGATCGGTCTCAGGGCGGTGGCCGAACATATGGAACCCGATTTCAACATCGCCGGCTGTTTTGGCGGCGACGATTGCGTGTTCCTTCCAGGCTGCGGGCTCAAGGGCGTGCTCGGCCAGGCCAGATCGGCCTTCCTGCAAACGCTCGGCAAGCACAACCTGGCCTCGATCCTCTGATTGAAGGCCGCGAAGCCCGTGGATGCTCCCGATTTGTGTCCGCCGGATCAAAAAATCATTCCATAAAATGACATGGGCGGACATGACTCCGAATCAGATCCGGGGTGACGGGAAGAAGAAAATGTCGCGCGCCCGGGTCGGGGAGCAGCACTCGGCCAAGCTGCATGCAAGAATTAATCAGCCTCCATTCCCATGCGCGACACGTCGCGGCGAATCTGCCAAGAGAGGCCATGAAGTTTTCACCGCAACAGGATGAGGCGCTCAAGGCCGTCTCGCGATGGCTCAAGGACGGCCGCACGCCGATCTTCCGGCTGTTCGGCTATGCCGGCACCGGCAAGACCACGCTGGCGAGGTATTTCGCCGAGCATGTCGATGGCGAGGTGCTGTTTGCCGCCTTCACCGGCAAGGCGGCGCAGGTGTTGCGCGCCCGTGGCGCTACCAATGCCCGCACCATCCACTCGCTGATCTACCGGCCCAAAGGGGAGGAAGAGGTGTCAGACGAGGAGACCGGCAAGACCACGGTCTCGCCGCTGTTCTCGATCAACCGGCAGAGCCCGCTGGCGCAGGCGGCCCTCATCATCATCGACGAATGCTCGATGGTCGACGAGGCGCTGGGCCGCGACCTGATGAGCTTCGGCACGCCGATCCTGGTCCTGGGTGATCCGGGCCAGTTGCCGCCGATTTCCGGGGGGGGCTTCTTCACCGAGCACGAACCCGATATCCTGCTTACCGAGATCCATCGCCAGGCCCGCGACAACCCGATCATTGATCTGGCCATGCGGGTGCGTGAAGGCAACGAGATCATGCATGGCGACTACGGCACCGCCCAGGTGATCGGCAAGAACCAGGTCGATCGTGACATGGTACTGGAAGCCGATCAGGTGCTGGTCGGCACCAACCGCACCCGCCGCCGCTACAACCAGCGCCTGCGCGAGCTCAAGGGCTTTACCCAGGCCTTCCCGCAGGCCGGTGACAAGCTGGTGTGTCTCAGGAACGATCCCTCGAAAGCGCTGCTTAACGGATCGCTCTGGCAGGTGATGACCTCGTCAAAGGAAACCGTCAAACCCGGCATCAACCTGCTGGTCCGGCCCGAAGACGACGACATGGATCGCGGCTCCGCCAAGATCAAGCTGCTCAAAAGCGTCTTCGACGATCCCGATCTCGAGGTGCCCTGGCAGACCAGGAAGCGCTACGACGATTTTGACTATGGTTATGCGCTCACCGTGCACAAGGCGCAGGGCTCGCAGTGGAACTCCGTCGTCCTATTCGATGAAAGCTACGCCTTCCGCGAAACCCGCGAGCGTTGGCTCTACACCGCGATCACACGCGCTGCCGAGCGGTTGGTGATCGTCCGGTAGACCGTTTCGAGAACTTGTCCGACCGCGATCGGCTTCTCCGAACCTGGATATCTGATCCGCCTTGTCGCTTGTCGCAGGTCTGCACGGTATTTGGATTGGGTGCCTTAAATATGTGCACTGCACAAAACTTTTGCTAACGACATCTTCCGGTCTATTGACTCCTCTTTGAGGCGGTACCTATTCTCACTCCGGTACTTATCATTGACCCTCATTCTGACGGGAGTTCACCCATGTTCCTTCGCACAATGCTGGCCGTCGCGATGCTCGGCGCAACTGCTGCCCACGCAGAAACCGACATGCCATTCGCCCTTGACTGGAAATTCGAGGGACCGGCTGCTCCCTTTTTTGCCGCTATTGACAACGGCTATTACGCCGACAAGGGACTGAACGTGTCCGTCGAGGCCGGCAACGGATCGCTGGATGCCATTCCGAAAGTGGCGACCGGAGCGTTTCCGGTTGGCTCTGCCGATATCAACAGCCTGATCAAGTTTCTCGACCAGAACCCGGATGCACCGGTGATTGCGGCCATGATGCTCTACGACAAGCCGCCTTTTGCGGTGATCGGCAGAAAGTCGCTCGGGATCACGGATCCGAAAAGCCTCGAAGGCAAGGTCCTCGGTGCCCCGCCACCGGATGGCGCCTGGGCCCAGTTCCCGATCTTTGCCGCCGAGAACGATCTCGACATGGACAAGATCACGGTTGAACCGGTCGGCTTTCCGACCCGCGAGCCGATGCTGGCCGAAGGCAATGTCGCCGCGATCACCGGCTTTTCCTTCACCTCCTATCTGAACTCGGCGCGTCTTGGCGTTCCCGAGGACGATCTGGTCACCCTGCTGATGGCCGATTACGGCGTGAAGCTCTACGGCAACGTCATCATCGTCAACACCGACTTCGCCGAAAAGAACCCCGAAGCCGTCAAGGACTTTCTGGCGGCGACCGCCGAGGGCTGGAAAGCCGCCGCTGCCGATCCGGCAGCCGTTATTCCGATGCTGATCGAGCGCAATCCGGCGGCCGATGCGGCGCTGGAGCAGCGCCGCCTGGAACTGGCGCTCGAGGCGAATGTGCTGACCGACGCGGTCAAGGCGAACGGATTCGGCGTCATCGACAGCGACCGCATGGCTGAATCCCTCAAGCAGATTGCCACCACCTACAGCTTCACCACGACTCCGGACGCGGCGCTGTACTTCACCGACGCCTATCTGCCGGCCGGCGGCTTCAAGCTGACGGATTGAGTTTGGAAAATCTGATTGAAATCAAGGCGGTGCGGCATTCATACCGCACCGCTTCCGGTCCGCTCCCGGTGCTCGACGGTCTTGAGATGTCGGTGCCCGAAGGCGGTTTCGTGGCTGTCGTCGGCCCGTCGGGCTGTGGCAAGTCGACACTCACCCGACTGGTCGCGGGGCTTTTGATCCCCGATCATGGCGAGGTCTATGTTCACGGCACCCGGATCACCGCGCCGCGCTCGAATGTCGGCATGGCGTTCCAGAACCCGGTCCTACTCGAATGGCGGACCATCCTGCAGAATGTGCTGCTGCCGCTGGAGATCGTGCCCTCGAAGCTCTCCAAGGCCGAGGGCGAAGAGCGCGCCCGCAGGCTGCTGGCCCTTGTCGGCCTCGAGGGATTCGAAAACAAGCGTCCGTCCGAACTCTCCGGCGGCATGAAACAGCGCGCTTCCCTGTGCCGCGCGCTGATCCATTCGCCCGAAGTTCTCATTCTTGATGAGCCATTCGGGGCGCTGGATGCCTTCACCCGCGAGGATCTCTGGCAGATCATGCACCGGGTGAAAGCCGAAGAGCCGTTCACCGGCGTTCTCATCACCCATGATCTGCGCGAGTCGATCTTCCTGGCCGACCAGGTCGTGGTGTTGTCCGGACGGCCCGCAAAGACACAATTCGTGCTCGATGTTCCCGACACCGGCCCCCGGACCCTCGACCATCTCTATACGCCCGAGGCTGCGGCCATGCTCAACACCTTGCGCCACCAGATCGAGATTGCCCAGGGCAGGGTGCCGGCGGGAGCCGCCGCATGACGGGGCGTCAGGTCTACGTGCCCGTTCTCGCGGTGATCGTGTTTCTGGCGCTGTGGGAAGCGCTGGTCTGGGTCATGGGCTGGCCCAACTACAAGATGGCCTCGCCGAGCGACCTGATCCCGGCCTATCAAAAATACTGGGAGCTGTTCCTTGTGATGGGCTGGCAGACCCTGTGGCGCACGGTTGTGGGCCTGTTGCTGGCCGTCGTCTTCGGCATCGCGCTTGGCATGATCATGGGATTTTCCAGGGTGATGCGCGATGCGCTCTATCCGCTCCTGGTCGGCTTCAACGCCGTGCCGAAGGCCACCGTGGTGCCGATCGTCGCCCTGATGTTCGTCGGCGCGCATGATTTCAACACCGTGCTGATCGCCTTCATGATCAGCTTCTTCCCGATCGCGGTTTCCGTGTCGATCGGGCTGTCGACGCTGGAGCCCGAATACCGCGATATCCTGAGGTCGCTCGGTGCATCGCAGGCGACGATCTTCTGGAAGATCGCGTTGCCCAAGACCTTGCCGGAGTTTTTCGGCGCACTCAAGGTGGCGGTCACGCTGGCCTTTATCGGCACCAACCTGATGGAAATCGTCTCGCCCCATGGCCGCGGGCTCGGCGCATTGTTCGACAGCGGCAAGACCAACTCGGACTACCCGCTGATGTTCGCCGTTCTGATCGCCTTGGCCTTCCTCGGCATCGTGCTTTACTACGTGGTGGTCGCACTCGAACGGATTTTCGCCGGCTGGGCCGACCGCACGGCTTGATTTCAGGCAATGCGCCGCCGGAACCTCGAGTTCCGGCGACTTGACCGTCATATGGAATGACCCGGCTCGTGCGCACGTTGCAGCCACAATCCAGGGCGCTCCATGCCTGGACGATTGGCAAGATGCCTTACGTCGAGGCACCGCACCGCGATTTCGACAATCGTGCTGGTTAAAGGCTGATTGCCTCCAACCTCTCATCTTCGCATCGGTCAAGGACAATCTGCTGTTTCTCGATCCATCATTGAACTATGCAGCAGGCACCGGCAATGATCTTGCCCTGACACTGGAGCGCAATGATATCGATTTTGCCTCCACGGCCCGGACAAGGAACCAGTCCTCGATCGCCTCGGCCATCGAAGCGCTCGGCGCCACAAGCGCGATCTACAAGGGTGTTGTCGCGACCGTGTCCAGCGATACGCTGGCGCAGGCCGCCTACAACAGCCTCTCCAGCGAAATCAATGCAAGCCTTCGTTCAGTGCTGATCAATGACAGCCGCCTGTCGCGTGGCGCGGTGCTCTCGCATCTGGCCTCCGCCAAGGCCGGATCTCCGATCTGGGGGCAGGCCATCGGCAATTGGAACAGTTTTGCCGGCGACGGAAATGCTGCCGCCGCCACGAGCGCCACCGGCGGATTTGTCTACGGTTTGGACCACGCCTATTCAGACGCCGTTACAATCGGTCTTATGGGCGGTTACACCCAGATCGGCATGTCGGTCAGCGAACGGGCTTCCAACGCCGATTTGGAAACGCTCCAGGCCGGCATAAATCTCGGCGGAGTCCATGGCGGGTGGAGCTACAAGGCGGGCCTGTTGGCTGCCTACAACACGGTTGACACCGTTCGTACGGCAGCCGTCTCCGGTGCCTTCTCCCAGTCTTTGAACTCGGTTCAGGAAATCCTCAGTGCCCAGGCCTTTGTCGAGACGGGCTATGCCTTCATCGTCGACGGGGCCAGGCTCGAGCCGTTTGCCGGTCTTGCTCAGGTGCATCTGCGCAACTCAGGTTTCGCTGAACAGGGCGGCTCTGCGGCGCTGGCGGCTGCAAGTCAGCACAACAACGTTACCTTCTCCTGGATCGGTCTGCGGCCAGAGACGGAAATGTCGCTGCTGGGCCTCGAAGCGACCGCGAAGGCGAGTGCTGCTTTGCAGCACGCCAGCGCCGGCAACACAAGTTTCGCCCACGGCTTTGCCGGTGGCAGTGCGTTCACGATCAACGGTGCCTCGTTTGCTCGCGCCATGGCGCTTATTGAAGCCGGCCTTGCCGTTAAATTCGACAGCGGCGCCGAACTCGACTTAAGCTATCAGGGCCAGTTTGCCAGCAATGCGAAGAGCCACGGCTTCAATGCCCGGCTGTCCGCAAAGTTCTGACGGCTGCGGCAAGGCTGTGGCGCGGGCCCAATGCCTGCCGCAGCCGGTCCAGAGTTCGGGGCAGGGTCGGACAGGGTCCGAAGCCTGAAGCCATGATGGCTGTGAAAATGCTGCGCCCGCGTGTAGGGATGGACAGCATTTTCACCTCGGCGATGGATGGCCCCATGATTCCCTGGCAACGGCTCGACGCCGTTCAACTCGAAGACGGCATCGAGCTCAAGCTGATGCGCCGCGGCACTGAATACTCCATCATGCTCGGCTCCAACGAGTTGATGAACAGCCGGCTCAGTGGCTCGGAGGAGGCCCTGGCCAGGCTTGCGGCTGAAAAGCTTGCCGGGAGGGCGGCACTCAGAATGCTGATCGGCGGGCTCGGCATGGGGTTCACCCTGCGTGCCGCTCTCAAGGCGTTGCCGGCGGATGCCAGTATCACGGTCGCCGAACTGGTGCCGCAGGTCATCGCCTGGGCGAAAGACCCGATGGCGGAAGTCTTTGACGGCTGTCTCGGCGACCCCCGGGTCCGCCTGCACCAGGGAGACGTTGGCGACTTGATCCGTAATGCCCGGGATGACTGGGATGCCATTCTCCTCGATGTCGACAACGGCCCCGACGGTCTGACCCGGCAGGGCAATGACGCGCTCTATTCCGCCGCCGGGCTTGGCGCTGCTAACCGGGCCCTGGCGCCGGGCGGAGTGTTTTCCGTGTGGTCGTCCGCGCCCGACGCGGCCTTCACCCGGCGGCTGAAACAGGCGGGTTTCGAGGTTACCGAAGTGCCGACCCGGGCCAGCACCAAAAAGCGCGGTGCCCGCCACATGATCTGGCTGGCCGTCAAGCCTGCCTGAATGCCGGGGTTTTGGCCCTGGGGAGGTGTGGCAAGAAGATCTGGCAAAAGCGACCAATCACGCAACCCGGTTGCACCGTGACAGAAGCCGACGCGGCTCGCAAAGGTTGCCTGAGACACCGTTCTGCGGGCAACCCGGCCCGGTTGAACCCCAGGCGTTTAACTGGGAAATTGCCTTCGGGATTGATTTCAGCCTTGGCTTGACGCGAGCCTGCGGGTTCTGGCGTCGATCTGTTCCCGTATGCTGGCCAGCAGCGGGTGCCGGCTGGTCGCCTCCACCCCGTAGCCCAGATTGAAGCCGTAATCGAAACCGGCCGGATTGCTGCCGGTGGAATGGGTCAGCATGGTTTCGATCTTGTCGAGACCCTTTGCCATGACGGCTTCCGGCGTCAGCGCTTCCGCATATTCGTCCCAGAGCGCGATCATCTCACTTTTCAGATCACCGGGCAGGGGCGCGCACAGCGTGTCAAGGTCCGCCCGTTCACGGGCGGCACGGTTATCGCCGGCCTGCTGGTCGGTTGCCGGAACATCCCCGGAAAGGGCCTCGCCAAGATCATGCACGATGCAGAGCTTGATCAGCCGCAACAGGTCGATGCCTTCGAGCGTGTCGGCAAGCAGGATCGCAAGCAGGCAGAGCCGCCAGCTGTGTTCGGCCGTGCTCTCCTGCCGTCCTTTCGGTGTGCGGCCGCTGCGCAGCGTGTCCTTGAGCCGGTTGGCCTCGTCGAGAAAACTCAGGATTGCCGCGATTCGGGCTGGCTCGGGCAGCGCCGTCACTGTGCGGCCTCACGGTCAAGTGAAACCGGGGCAGGCCAGCGCGTCTGGTAATCCCTGGCCCGTCCCGGATCAAGATTGGTCTTGCCGAGATCGCCCCCGGCCCAGTCGAGTACTTTCGGATCCATCACCCGGAACCACAGAGGTGGAAATGACGCCAGCAGGAAGGTGCCGGGATAGCCCGACGGCAGGGTCGGCAGGTCGTCAAAAGAGCGCAACGCCTGATAGGGCCTGAGCGGATTGGCGTGATGATCGGAGTGCCGCTGCAGGTGAAACAGCATCAGGTTGGAAATGATGTGGTTTGTGTTCCTGGAATGCCGTGGCTCGCACGGGGCATAGCGTCCATCGGCATTGAGCTTCCGTTTGAGCCCGTAATGCTCGATGTAATTGGCAGTCGTGAGGTGAAACCAGGCGATCAGATTGTGGACCAGCACGAAGGCCAGCATGGTCCAGCCGAAAGCGGCGACCAGCAGCAGGTCCGCCACCAGCGTGATCGCATAGCCCAGCAGGATGTCGTTGCGCCAGTGGTAGAACGGCAACCCCTTGCGCGCAAGCCGTGCCCGCTCCATCTGCCAGCCGCGCCGCGCGGTTCCCGGAATTTCCCGGCATGCGAAGCGCCACAGGCTTTCCCCGAGCCGGGCGGAGGCGGGGTCCCCGGGCGTGGCGACATGGACGTGATGGCCGCGATTGTGCTCGATGCAGAAATGGCCGTAGCCCGACACCGCATTAGCGAATTTGGCGCCCCACTGGTCGAGCCGGTTGGGCTTGTGGCCCAGCTCGTGGCCGACGGTGATGGCTGTGCCCGAACTCACGCCTGCAGCAACCACCAGGCCGATCCAGGCCCAGAGCGGCGTGCCCGGTTGGCCTGCCGCGATTGCGCAGGCGAGGAAGGAAAACCAGAAAACCGGCACCGATAGAAACAGCAGCACCCGGTAGTATTGATCCGAAGCCATCGCCTCGACCACCTCCTCGGGCGGGTTGTTCGGATCGGTGCCGACCAGGTGATCGCCGACAATGTAGATGCCGTAATAAAACACCACCGGCGCAAGCACCCACCAGGCATCTCCGGTCAGAAGATAGGTCACCGCGGCCAGACCGGGCAGCGACGGAGACAGCACCGAGAGAACCCAGAGCCACCGCTTGTTGTCGCGGTATTTGATCTGTTCACCGGTCTTTGTGGTGCTGATGAAGATCATCGAACGGCTCCCTGGGTGGCCACGCAGTTGGCGCAGCATCTCCTGCCTGATGGTAGGCGGCAGGGTGGACGGGAGCAAGCTGATTGGCAAGCTGCGCCGGGCCGGCTTAGGGGTCGCCTAGGTCCCGACCCGCGTCAGCACGAAGAAACGCGCTGCGCGGCATATGATCCGGCCGGCCGTCAGTCCTGCCTGAAGCAAATCGACCCACGGCATTTTCTTCGCTTCAGCTGACGGCCTTGATACGCCATTTCTGCCGGGTCTCAACATCAAGCTGGCGGAGGAATTGCTCGAAAATCTTGAGCTTCTTGGGTTTGAGCCGGTGGCGGGGATGCACAAGATGCAGTCCGACACCGCGTGGACGTGCATCTTCCAGCACTTCCACCAGTCGGCCGGCACGAATGTCCGAATAGAGCAGATAGCTGGCGAATTGGACGATCCCTGCTCCCCAAACCGCAGCGGCGACCGCAGCCATCGGGGATTCAAATGCCAGCCGGCCGTCCACGCGCAACTGCGCATCCTTGCCAGCGATATGAAAGCGCCAGGGCGCCCGCTGGCCCGATCCCGGGATTATCGCAGCCACGCAACGGTGGCGGCTCAGATCGGCAACCGTGGCGGGCACGCCGTGCCGCTCGATGTATCGCGGTGCCGCCGCGGTTGTGGACGGAATCCTGCCAAGCGGGCGGGCGACAATGTCGGCCTCCGGTACAGAGCCGATGATCACTGCAGCATCAATCTGCTGGCCGATGAAATCCGGCACTGCGTCACCCGACAGGATGTCAAGTTCGATATGCGGATAGGTCTCCATGAAGCTGTTTACAGCCGGCGCCAGCGCCATAGCTGTCAGCCCTGACGGAATCTGCACTCTGAGCCGGCCGCGCGGTTGCCTTTCCGCTGCACCGATCTCGTCTTCGAGGATCTGGACCGCCTCGGTGATCGATCGCGACCGCTCCAGGTAATGCCGTCCGTCTTCCGTCAACCGCAGTCTGCGGGTTGTGCGTTCAATCAGTTGGACACCGAGATAGGCTTCGAGTTCACTGAGGACCGCGCTGGCGCCACCACGCGACAAACCGAGATCGAGGCTGGCCGCACTTAGGCTGCCGCGCTCCGCGATCCGCTGAAACACTTTCATCGCCTTGAGATGGTCCATCGATTGTCTCGAATTTTCCGACACTCAATCCGAACTGGAGGCGTTTTTCAAGCGTTTCCTATCCGCTATTGCCCGCTCCCGAACACCGGATGAACCGGTGTTGACAGGAGTTTTAGACATGAACGCCCAATCCACCATTGAACCGGCCGCCGAGACCAAGGAAGATCTCTACTATGCCATCCACAAAGGCCTCCGTTTCGCCAATGCAAAGATGTTGATTTCGCTCGGGTCGGTTGAGCCATCCGACGAGGCGGCGGTGACTTCCGTTCTCCAGCAGTTTGAAACCCATCTGATGGTCTCGGCAAGCCATCTGCACCATGAGAACGAGAAGATTCACATTCTGCTCGATGAACGCGCGCCCGGCGCTACAATCCATGCCGGCGATGACCATGCCGAGCACGAGCAGGCCTTCGTCGAGATGCGCCGGATGGCTGCGGATGTTGCTGCCGCGGCTCATGACAGGCCGGCAAAGTTGCGCAGTCTGTACCAGCGCTTCGCGGTTTACTTTGCCGATGACTTGACACACATGAATGAGGAAGAAACGGTTCTGATGCCCTTGATCGAGAAGCACTTCTCGGCAGATGAAATTGTCGGCATCCGCACCCGAATTGTGCAGGACATACCGCCGGAAGAAATGGCCTTGTACTCGCGCGCCATGCTTGGCGCCGCAACTCCCTCCGAGCGGGTGGCCATGGTCACCGGCATGCATGCGGGCATGCCCGACAACGTGTTTGCGGCATTCATGGAGACTGTTGTCGGGCACCCCTGGCGGCACGGCGACTGGAACGCGCTGGAGGCTTCGCTGTGCTGAAACCTGCATTAAACGACCGCGCGCCCGACCTGTTCTGCAAAAGGATCCGGACCGGTACCTGCCTCGGCTGTCCGAACTGCCTTCGCTCGGGCAGAGTTGACCGGGGTCAGTCAGAACCAAAAGCTGGCGGGTGATTGCCTGGAGGCCGCGTCAGCGGCCTCTCTGATTTTTCGATCCTTGCCGCATCTCCTTGAAACGGCCTTTCCAACCCCGGGTCAGCCGCTCTAGTGTCGACGTAAAGAAACATTGCACCGGAGGGCAAATGCGTTCATTCGACGAGATTTTTGACATTGCTGCCAACCGCAAGGGCGGAGCAGAGGCGCTCAACGCCATGCTGCCGTTACCAAAGCGCGCGGGAGAGCTGGCCGCCATTCCCGATGATCGGTGGCTTGCAGCGATGACAAGAGGCGTTTTTCAGGCAGGCTTCAACTGGAAGGTTGTCGAAAGCATGTGGCCGGGTTTCGAGGCGGCGTTTGACGGCTTCGACCCGGGTAAATGCGCCATGCTCAATGATGAGGATTTCGGCCGGTTGGTTGCCGACACGCGGATCATCCGCAATGGCGCCAAGATCAGATCGGTTCAGGAAAACGCCATCTTTGTCCGCGAGCTTGCGGCGCAATCCGGCGGCGCCGGCAAAGCCATTGCCGCCTGGCCGTCGACGGATTTCGTCGGTCTTCTCGATCTGTTCAAGAAACGGGGCAGCCGGCTTGGCGGCACAACCGGGCAGTATTGCCTCCGCAGCCAGGGCAGGGACAGCTTCATCCTGTCCCAGAGCGTGGTTGACCGGCTGATTGCCGAGGGCGTGGTCGACAAGCAACCGACCTCGAAGAAGGCTTTGGCCGACGTCCAGTCAGCCTTCAATGTGTGGATGGAGCAATCGGGCCGCTCACTGACCGAAATCAGCCGGGTGCTGGCGATGAGCCTCTGACCGCGCTTTTGGCCGGAGAAAACTGAGAGAGAATGCCAATGCGATGGATTTTCGTGTTTGTCGGCGTTTTTTCGATTTTCGCTCACACCGTAGGCTGGGGCCGCCAGAGGGAGCGTGCGGCAACTTACCGTCGGGGGAAAGGAGGCCCGTGCCCAGTTCCTTAACATTATTTCCTTAGGCTGACCGCGGATTATCTGAACAGGGAAGATGTTCATGCGCCTTTTGTCTGCAATCGCCGCACTGCCTGCCATCCTTGTGACTGCAGGGCCCGCGCAAGCAATCGGTTTTGATGATCTGCTTGTGCAGGTCTTCGGGTCGTCCGATCCAAAGGATCTTGGCGGTCCGATCTTCGTCCTGATCGGTGTCTTTGCCGTGGTGTTTTTCTGGACAGCGCTGCGGATCGGCAGGAAGCGCCAGCGCCGGATGATCGAGGACTACGATGCCGACATCAAGGAGTACTCGACGCGGCTGCGGCGCGGCAGATCCTGATCTATGGGCCGGGAATGCGCAGGCGCCGCCCGTTCGGCGCCGCGACAGGGGGCACTGATCTGATTTCGGAATGCAGGCTTTCCCGAAATTCATTTTCACATCGAAGACAGATGCTTTAGGAAACCTCTGAGAGCCTGTGGCTCGTCTGATCGTTCATTTCCGAGGGGCCTCCATGCCTGCGCAACTCTCCGTCAACCTCAATGCCGTCGCCATGCTGCGCAATCGCCGTGACCTGCCGTGGCCAAGTGTCACCGGCCTCGGCCGCATCGCGCTGCAAAACGGTGCGCATGGACTGACCGTGCATCCGCGTCCCGATCAGCGGCACATCCGTTTTTCAGACCTTCCCGAGATCCGGGCGCTGATTGACGATGAATTTCCTCAAGCCGAATTCAACATCGAAGGCTACCCAACGGAAGAGTTTCTCGATCTGGTCGAAGCCAACGCGCCGGAACAGGTCACCCTGGTGCCCGACGATCCGTCGCAGGCAACCTCCGACCATGGCTGGGATTTCGAGGGCAAGGGCAATCTCCTGCGCTCGGTGGTCGAGCGGTTGAAGAAGGGTGGCGCACGGGTCTCGCTGTTCTGCGATCCCGATGCCACCAGGGCGGCGCTCGAGGCGGCCAAAGCCACCGGTGCCGACCGGGTTGAATTCTACACTGGCCCCTATGGCGGCACTTTCGACGATCCGGCCCGTGCTGCCGAAGAGCTTGAGAAGCTCGCGAATTCGGGAAAGATTGCCGCCGAACTGGGCCTGGGCGTCAATGCCGGCCATGATCTTACGGTCGCAAACGTGCCGGCTCTCGCCCGCGCCATTCCGGAGCTTCTGGAAGTCTCAATCGGCCACGGTCTGACTGCGGATGCGCTCGAATACGGCATGGCGGAAACCGTTCGCCGTTTTGTCAGGGCCTGCGGTCACACGTGATCCTGTTTTGGTCTGACCTCCCTCAACACGGTCCTGCCGAGCCGGCCGGCCAGCAGTTTCGACCGGGCCAAGGCAGCGACTATCGACATTGTGCAGGCAAGACGTCCTGATATTTCTTGAATTTCGCAAATTGCTCGGCCAGAAACCAGTCACGCTTCAACCGGGGTCACCATGAGTCGCATCAAGATAATCGTAACGATGGCAATGCTGGTCCTGGCGGGATGCGTCACCGAGCCGTCGTCAAAATCCTCAAAGAAGCCTTCGGTCAATCTCGACGCTGTATTGCCGCCCGAGAGCCTGTTGCGCAAAGACACGCTTGCAGCGCTCAAACATGACCGCAGTCAGAGCAAGCTTGCCTATGTCGGGGTGTGGGCCAGCAATGGCGACAAATGCGCGATGATGGACCAGACCAGCTTTGAAGGCTTTGCCGTCATTACACCTGACAGCATTCGCCGCTCGAACGAAACCTGCGAAATCTCACAAGGGAAGCCCGGCTCTGCCGTCAACAGCCTTGAAGCCATCTGCAAGGCGCGCGGCAGCATGACGACGAGCAAGAACATCTCCATCCGGATGCTATCGAGCCGCCAGATGGCTCTCACCACCACGCCCGGCACCCCACCCACCGCCATGGTCCGCTGCCGCCTGCTGCCGACCCCGGTCAGTCCCGACTAGCGCCTGTTCAACAGGTCGAGCGGGTGACCCCGGCGACCGGCTGTTTGTTCGCAAGAATTGATCCCGCAGTCCGTCCGGGCATGTGTGCCCCAGGGGCACGGCCAGTACATGCTTCCCGGCTCACCTGCCGTAGGTTGGGGTGGCGTGCGATACTGGCATGGACACGTCGGTTCTCTGCTATTGATCCGCCGTACGGCCGGGACGTGCCAATTTTGGTGAGCCGTACTCCTTTGCCGCAATCGTCGATGATCAAAAGTGGTCAGGACAATTTTGCTCGCAAGATGTGAGCGAGAGGCGCTATTTCGCTTATAAATCCACGGATCCAAGGGGTTTTGATCGCTACAGATCACCCACTTGACTCTCGTTCTCAAAAAAGATCTAAAGTGGTAAGACCACTGGAGGAGACCAATGAACGATAACGTCACCAGGGAAGATTCCGATCCGCAAACCGGAAGCGAGCGCGTGTTCGCATTCTTCCGCGACAAGGTTTTGTCGGGTGAGCTCAAGACCGGTGACCGGCTGCCGGCCGAGCGCGATCTCGCCACCCAGCTCAATGTCGGTCGCCCGCTTCTGCGCGAGACCATGCGGTCGCTGGCCATGCTCGGTCTCGTCGATATCCGGCACGGCAGTGGCGCTTTCGTCGGCAAAGCCGATATTTCGGTGCTCACCAATTTCTTCACCTTCAGCCTGGCCCAGGAACAGAACGTCTCCGAAGACATCATGCAGGCCCGCATGGCGATCGAATGCCAGGCAATCCGGCTCGCCTGCGAACGCGCCACAGACAGCGATCTCGACCGGATCGGCGGCTCGCTGACTGCGCTTATCAACACCTTGTCGGATCCCGAAAAGGGCGGCATGGCCGATTTCCGCTTCCATGCGGCCATCGTTCAGGCGAGCCACAGCCAGGCGCTGATCACGCTCTACAAGGCGATCTCGGAACTGCTCAAGCAGAACCATGTCGAACGCCGTCAGGTCACGCACAAGACACCGGAGGTGATTGACGACCTGGTGGAATCCCACCGCCAGGTATTTCTTTCGATCGTGGAAGGGGATGGAGATGCTGCCGATCACCGGCTGCGCCAGCACTTCGCGATTGGCGACGAACTGCGCCGCAAGAGCATCATTGCTGCTTTCAGCAGTGGTGGAATGGCGAAGTAGACTGAAAATCAACAGTGGAGGAGTAAGCATGTACACTTCAATAACCGGGCGCATTGCGTCCGCCATCCTGACCCTTGGCCTGATGTCGGCTCCGGCTGTCGCGGAAGAACTTCGCTACGCCCATGTCGGCTCCGAAGGCGATATCCAGACCCAATATGCGGCAGAAGCAGCCGCCGGTATCGCGGAAGCCACCGGCGGCGAGGTCACGGTCAAGGTGTTCCCGGCCAGCCAGCTCGGCGGCGTCGCCGAAATGGTCGACGGCGTCCGTCTCGGTTCGATCTCGATGGGTCACCACGACTTTGCCTCGCTGGCGCGCATCGTGCCGGACGTGGCGGTGTTCAATGCGCCGTTCATCTACCGCAGCGCCGAACAGGCGCTGGCGGCGACTGACCCGGACTCATCGCCTGCGCTGCAGGAAATCAACGCCAAGCTGATTGAAGAGGGCGGTGTCCGCATCATCGGCCGCATCTATCGCGGTGCCCGTCACATTTCGTCCAATTTCGAGGTCAAGTCGCCTGCCGACCTGAAGGACAAGCCGTTCCGTGCCGTTCCGCTCGATCTCTGGGTCTCGATGGTCAAGGGCTTCGGCGCAACCCCGACCCCGGTGGAAGTCTCCGAACTCCCCACCGCGCTGATGACCGGTCTGGTGGTCGGTCAGGAAAACCCGCTGACCATGATTTCGGCCAACAAGCTCTACGAGGTGCAGTCGCACGTCGCCATGACCGGCCACATGCACTCCGTGCTTGCTGTCTTCGTCAATGAAGACGTCTGGCAGGCCCTGAGTGAAGACAACCGCGCCAAGATCACCAAGGTGCTCGATGAGAAGGCCGACGAGTCGCTGCGCTGGGCGCAGGAATCGGAAGCCGGTCTGGTCGAGGAGCTGAAAGAGAACGGCATGACCGTTATCACCGAAGCCGACGGTCTCGACATGGATGCTTTCCGCACCCCGGTGTTGGATCAGATCCGGGCCGACTTCCCGGATTTTGCCCCCTATATCGAGCAGATCGCAGCGGTCGAGTAACCCTGTGCTGACCGGCGGGCGTCTTTGGGCGCCCGCCACTTTACCGGGGGAAGGGTGTCATGAAACTTGCCAGACGCATTGTTGAAATCGCCAGCGTTTTTTTGCTCGGCGCCTTGGTCTTCGTGCCATTCGCCCAGATCATCATGCGCTCGGTCTTCGGCGCGCCGATAGTTGGTGCGGAAGAGTTCACACGCTTTCTGTTGATCTGCGTTGTCTTCATCAGCTTCCCGCTGGTGGTCGAGGCTGGTGAGAACATCGTCATGGGGGATCTGCGCAAGGCGATGCCGGATCTGTTCCGGCGGTTCCTTGACCTGCTGACCTCGCTGTCAGCGATCTTCATTGCCGGGCTGGTTGCCTATGCGGTGCTCGGCACCATCGGCAAGAACCTCAACAACGCTACACCGACGCTGAAGATTCCATTCTGGCTCTTCCTCGGCTCCACCCTGTTCGGTTTTGCTGCCGCGGCGGTCGTCCACATTGTCCATCTGCGCAGGCCGCCGCAGAAAGCCACCAGCGTCAGCATCTGAGAGCAGCCATGGGTATTGTCATCATTCTGGCCTTTCTGGCGCTCTTCATCCTCGGGTTCCCGGTGGTCTATGCCATCCTGCTGCCGAGCATCGTTTATATCCTTGTCGAGGGCTTTCCGCTCGGTCTGCTGGCCCAGCGCGTCACCTATGCGCTCGACAGTTTTCCGCTGGTGGCCGTGCCGGTGTTCATCTTTGTCGGCAATCTGATGAACCTCTCCGGGGTCACCGACCGCATCTTCCGTTTCGCCGACACCCTTGTTGGACGCGCGCCGGGCGGTCTCGCCCAGGTCAACATATTCTCGTCGCTCATCTTTTCCGGCATGTCAGGCGCAGCTTTGGCCGATGTCGGCGGACTGGGAAAGATCGAGATCGAGGCCATGCGCAAGCGTGGTTTCAGCGCCCCGTTTTCGGCTGCGGTCACTGCCTCGTCGGCTGTTGTCGGTCCGATCTTTCCGCCGAGCATCCCGCTCATCGTCTACGGTTCGGTGACCAGCGTCTCGACCGTGCAATTGCTGCTCGCAGGCATCGTTCCGGCACTCATCTGCGTTGCCCTGCTGATGCTGACCGCAGCTGTGCTTTCGATGCGCCATGCCATGCCCCGGGCCGAACGCTGGCCCACTTTAGGGGAGGTCTGGGTTTCTCTGCTTCCGGCACTTCCGGCGATCCTGGCGCCGGTGCTGATGATTGCAGGCATGCTGGTGGGCCTGTTCACGCCGACAGAAGCTGCCGCTGTGACTGCGGTCTATGTCATCCTGATCAGCGCGCTGATTTACGGTGAGCTGACATGGGCGCATCTGTGGAACTCGATGCTGGCCACGGTGCGCTCGACCAGCGCGATCCTGATCATTGTTGCCGCCGCCGCCCTGTTCGGCTGGATCCTTGCCGTCGAGCAGGTGCCGCAGGATTTCGCTGCGCTGATCCTGCAGCTGTCGACCAACCCGCTGGTGCTGTTGCTGATCGCCAACCTGATCTTCTTCATCGCCGGCATGTTCCTCGATTCCACCACCGCGACGCTGCTGGTGGTGCCGGTGATTGCACCGCCGATGGTGCTGGCCGGCGTCGACCCGGTGCATCTGGGCATTGTCGCGATCTTCAATCTGATGATCGGGCTGCTGACACCGCCCATGGGGCTGTCGCTGTTTCTGGTCTGCTCGATCGCCGACATTTCGCTGCGTCAGCTGCTCAGGGCGCTTGCCCCGTTCTATGTCCCGCTGCTGCTGACGCTCGGCGTGATCACCTTCGCCCCTGATCTTGTACTCTGGCTTCCCAGCTTCCTGCGTTAGCCCCATTGGAAGGAAAATCCATAATGCGAATAGTCGTCGGTTCCGATCATGCCGGTTTCCCCATGAAGGCGCATGCCCTGGAAACCATCAAGGCACTGGGCCATGAAGTCACCGATGTCGGCTCGTTCGACGATCAGCCAGTGGATTTTCCCGACATTGCCAAACTGGTGACCGGTGCGTTGGCGGACGGCACTGCCGACCGCGCCATCATGGTCTGCGGCACCGGCGTTGGCGCCTCGATTGCCGCCAACAAGGTCAAGGGCATCCGCGCCGCCGTCTGCCATGATGTTCACTCTGCGCACCAGTGTGTCGAGCACGATGATGTCAATGTCATGTGCATCGGCGCCCAGATTGTCGGCCCCTGGCTCGCCAGTGATCTGATCCGTGCCTTCCTGGAAGCCGAATTCTCCACCAGCGAGGAATTCCGCCGGCGGGTGGAAAAACTTCACGTGATGGATTCCGAACGCTGAGATCTGTGCGCACCGGAAACCCGGTTCCGGCTGAATTCGGTTACCGGTGCGCAAACTCCTGTTGACAGAGTACCGTACGGTACGGTACAGCCTCTGCATGACATTATCTCCAGCTTCCGAAACTGCTCCCAAGCAGACCGCAGCCCCCGCTGATGCCGCCTTTGGCGCATCGGCGGGCGAGGCGATGTCCGAGCGGAAGCAGGAGGTGCTTGATGCGGTGCTCAAGCTGATGGTGGCCGAGGGCGACGGGTTTTCCGTTGCCGCGGTGGCCCGTGCTGCCAGCTGCTCGAAGGAGACGCTTTACAAGTGGTTCGGCGACCGTGATGGGCTGCTGACCGCCACGGTACGCTGGCAGGCGTCGAAGGTGCGGATGCCAAAGCTGCCGCAGGACAAGCTGACCCGCGACAGCCTCGAAGCCGCACTCAACGGCTTTGCCGAGAACTGGCTCACCGTGCTGACCGGCGACCTGTCGATTGCGCTCAACCGCGCCGCCGTCTCCCACGCCGGATCCGGCAAGAGCCGGCTTGGTGCCATCGTTCTAACCAACGGCCCGTTTGCCATGCGGCAGCGGCTGGCGCCCTTGTTTGAAGCGGGCAGGGCTGCGGGCTTGCTGGATTTCGACGAGGTTGATACGGCTTGCCGCACGTTTTTCGGCCTGGTGGTGGCCGACACCCAGATCCGTGCGCTTCTGGGCGAAGACCGGCGCCCCGATGACACCGAAATCAGGACCATATCCGCAACCGCCGCAGCCCATTTCATGCGCCTTTACGGACGAGGCTGAACCCCGGAGCTGAGGCCAACGCCGCAGCACGGAAACGCTAAGACAGAAGAAACAGAAATTGGCGGCAGGCAGAGTGCCTGCAGCCCTTGCAAGACAAAGACACCATACGCAAACGGGAGACTATCATGCGCGTATATTATGATCGTGACGCCGACCTCAATCTGATCAAGTCCAAGAAGGTGGCCATCATCGGCTACGGTTCGCAGGGCCGGGCGCATGCGCTCAACCTCAAGGATTCGGGCGCAAGCAACGTCGCCGTAGCACTTCGCGAAGGCTCGGCCACGGCCAAGAAGGCCGAAGCCGATGGCTTCAAGGTGATGAGCGTTGCCGAGGCTGCCGGCTGGGCCGACCTTATGATGATGGCGACGCCTGACGAGCTGCAGGCCGACATCTACAAGGATCACATCGAAGCCAATATCCGCGACGGCGCTGCCATAGCCTTTGCCCACGGCCTCAACGTCCATTTCGGCCTGATCGAGCCAAAGGCATCGGTCGATGTCGTCATGATCGCGCCGAAAGGCCCCGGCCACACCGTGCGCGGCGAATACCAGAAGGGCGGCGGTGTACCCTGCTTGATCGCCATCCACCAGGATGCTTCCGGCAACGCCCATGACCTCGCACTCTCCTACGCCTGCGGCGTCGGCGGCGGCCGGTCCGGCATCATCGAGACCAATTTCCGCGAAGAGTGCGAAACCGACCTGTTCGGCGAACAGGTTGTTCTCTGCGGCGGCCTGGTCGAGCTGATCCGCGCCGGTTTCGAAACCCTGGTCGAAGCCGGTTACGCACCGGAAATGGCCTATTTCGAGTGCCTTCACGAGGTCAAGCTGATCGTCGACCTGATCTATGAAGGCGGCATCGCCAACATGAACTACTCGATCTCCAACACCGCCGAGTGGGGCGAGTACGTGACCGGTCCGCGCATCATCACCGAGGAAACCAAGGCCGAGATGAAGCGGGTCCTGCACGACATCCAGACCGGCAAGTTCACTAGCGACTGGATGCAGGAATACAAGGCTGGCGCATCGCGCTTCAAGGGCATCCGCCGCATGAACGACCGTCACCAGATCGAGGAAGTCGGCGAGAAGCTGCGCGGCATGATGCCCTGGATCAAGGGCAACGCGCTGGTCGACAAGGCCAAGAACTAAGTCCTCGTGACAAACCGTTGATCAGAGAGGCCGGGGCGAAAACCCCGGCCTTTCCCGTTCTGGCACAGGCTGGGCTCGCGTATCGCAGCCCCTTTCGCCGTGAGCGACTGAACGCTAAAATTTGAATGAAATCCTACGGGTTATTCCCACCGTGTCTTAACCTTTTGTGAGCCATCATGCTGGTTCGACTGAGCGGCAATCAAGACGATCGGAAAGCCGATGACTTCGAGGCAGCGCAAAACGGCAATGCGGCTGCACCACTGGGATTTTTCCCGTGCGTTGTTTTTGATGTTGGGCATCCCGTTCCATGCTGCGGTGATCTATTCGCTGAGCCACGAATGGTCGGTCGCCTCGCCTGACAAGAGTCAGGCGCTCACCCATCTCGCCGATTTCCTGCACAGCTTCCGCATGCCCGGCTTCTTCCTGCTTGCCGGCCTGTTCTCGATGATGCTCGTCGACCGGCAGGGGGCCTGGCCGTGGCTCAGGGGCCGGCTCATCCGTCTCGGACTGCCGCTGCTTTCGGCGATCTTGCTCATCGTGCCGTTTCAGATCTTGGTCCAGCAGCTGGCGCTTGCCGTCAAGGGCACGGTGCCCGCCTCCGAGGTTCCCGGCCTGATCGCGGCCCAGCTCAGCCAATTCGGCGAACCGTGGATTTCGCATCTGTGGTTTCTTTGGGTGCTGATCGCCTATTGCATGGCGCTGGCGCTCCTGCAGGCACTGAGCAGCGGCACCTTGCGCGCCCGGCTGGAAGCCTTCGTCGACTGGGTCGCTGACAACCGCATCCTCTCGCTGGCGGCCTTTGCCGCCCTCTGCGAACTCGCCGCCCGCGCCCAGGAAATCGTCGCTGCGGCAAGCCCCTATTACGGAAACGCGGTCATCAACTACAATCTCTATGTCGTCTATTTCGGCTTCGGCGCGCTGGTCTATGCGAGCCCCAGGCTCAACGAGCTGCTGCGGAAGCCCGGCCCCATGGCCGCGCTCGCCGGGGTGGTCCTGGTCACGTTCTCGCAGGCGCCGCACACCGACCTGATCGATCACACCCTGAAGGTGATGGCGGCTATCTTCGGAGCCCTCCTGATCGTCGGCTACATCTCGAGCCTGGCGCACCGGCATTTCAACCGCCCGGACGCGCGCGTGCGCAAGCTGGTCGGTGCCTCGTTCACCATCTACCTGTTCCACCATCCGGTGATCTATGTGCTGGCAACACTGTTTCTGATGGTCGACCTGCCGCCGGTCGTCGAATTCACCATCATCGCGCACTTCGCCGGCCTCATTTCCTATGCCGTCCACTTGGCCATCAGCCGCAGCGCGGTGCTGACGCTGGTGTTCAACGGGGTGAGGCGGAAGACCGTGCCGGGCGCCAGGCCGCTCCCGGCAACCGCAGAACGCGGCGGCGCGGCCGTCCGGCGCAGCGACATGGCGACGGATCGCCCTTACCCCGCGAGAAGCTAGGGACAGAGAGGCTCAGCCCGCGCCCATGCCCGCCAGCATCGCTGCAAACGCCACGATGTGGATTAGCATGATCGCCCGGTCGTTCCACAACACGCCGACGGCAAACCAGCCGAACACGCCGATCACAAACAGGTAGAGGTTCCAGGGCGTGAAGCCGAAACCGGTCGCGGTGTAGCCGAGGATCTGAATGGCCGACGCCACCCACTTGATGGCGAAGGCGATCCGCTCGCCCGTAACCCCGTTGAAAACAGCATTGGTCATCGACTTCCCCGGGGGCGCCGGT
This sequence comes from Parahoeflea halophila, assembly GCF_900220985.1. Classification (GTDB taxonomy): domain Bacteria; phylum Pseudomonadota; class Alphaproteobacteria; order Rhizobiales; family Rhizobiaceae; genus Hoeflea; species Hoeflea halophila. The sequence continues at coordinate 297,981 of NZ_OCPC01000003.1, read as the reverse complement.
CAAACCGACCGCGTCAAGCCGCCGTCTATCCTCAGGTTTTGCCCTGTGATGTAGGCGGCATCGTCCGATGCCAGATAGGAAATCAGCGACGAGACCTCGCGCTGATGGCCATAACGCCCCATCGGGATCCGTGCCTTGCGCTCTTCGGTCTCCGGCAGCGAATCGATGAAGCCCGGCAGCACATTGTTCATGCGGATGTTTTTCGCCGCGTAACGGTCTGAATAGAGCTTGGTGAAGGACGCCAGCCCGGCTCGGAACACGCCAGAGGTGGGAAACAGCGGATCGGCTTCGAACGCAGCGAAAGTCGAGATGTTGATGATCGTGCCGCCGCCCTGACGCTCCATCTGCGGCGTGACCAGCCGGACAGGCCGGATCACGTTCATCAGGTAATATTCCATGCCCTTGTGCCAGTCGTCATCGCTGATCGACAGCAGATCGCCCTTCGGCCCGTGCCCGGCGGAATTGACCAGCACATCGATCCGGCCCCAGGCCTTGAGCGCCTTGTCGACAAAGGCCGACAGGGCGTCGGCATCGAGATTGGAGCCGGTGTGGCCCACCCCGCCAAGCTCTTCGGCCAGCGCTTCGCCCTTGCCTGAAGAGGACAGGATGCCGACCTTGAAGCCATCTTCCGCCAGCCTGCGGGCTGCGTCCGCGCCCATGCCGCTGCCGCCTGCGGTGATCAAGGCAACCTTGTGTTCGCTCATTTCGTGTCTCCTTCGGTTGCGCTGAAATTACCGGGCGCCTGAAAGATTGACCAATCATGTTTTCTGGCTAAGACTGTAGAAAATCTACTGTCAGTTGGAGCGCTGCATGCGTCTGCCCAATCTCAACGGCGTGCGCGCCTTCGAGTGCGCTGCCCGGCATCTCAATTTCCGTCTCGCCGCCGAAGAGCTCAATCTCACACAGGGCGCGGTCGCCCAGCAGGTGCGCAATCTCGAAGCCGCGCTTGGCCAGAAGCTGTTTGTCCGCAGGCCACGGGGGTTGGAACTGACCGGCAAAGGCGCGGCCTATTTCACCGAGATCCATGCCGCACTCACCCGCATTGATCAGGCCACCGCACGGCTGGCGCCCCAGACCCGCAGCGTCGTGCTCTCCGTGCCGCCGTCATTTGCCTCGATGTGGCTGATGCCGCGCCTCGCGGAATTCGAGGCGCTGTATCCGGAGATCGAGTTGCAGGTGATTGCTTCCGAGGCGCTGTCCGATTTCGGCGCCGACGGCGTTGATCTGGTGGTCCGGCAGGCAAGCCCGCCCTTCGCGCCAGAGCTCAGATCAGTGGAACTCGCGCCGCTCGAGCTGGTGGCGGTCGCCAGTCCCGCCTATCTGCAAGCCGCGCCGCCGATAGGCAGCCTCGAAGACTTCCGCGCCCACCGGCTGCTCGAAAGCAGCCACCAGTACTGGCGTCAGCTGCTCGGCAGCGACGAAGGTGCCGGCAAGTCCGCACGCATCTCCCGCTTCAACCAGACGGCACTTGCAATTGCCGCCGCCCGCTCCGTCCGCGGCATCGCCATCGCGCCTGAAGTGCTGATCGAAGAGGAGATCAAATCAAAAGATCTGGTGGTGGTCTGGCGCGACGACGCCAGCCCCGCAATCGGCTACCACGCCGTTGCCCCCATCAAACCCGCCCGCCCGGCAAAAGACCGGGATCATCTGGCGGAGTGGTTGTGCGCGCAGTTCGGCAAAGCGTGGGCGTAGGGGCTCTAACCGCCCCGAACCACCCGGCCCAGGCGCTTGATCCCTTCCTCGATCATCGCTTCGGAGGCACAGGAGAACGACAGCCGGATCGTGTTGGCGCCAGAGCCGTCGGCAAAGAAGGCGCGGCCGGGGACGAAGGCGACGCGTTCGCGTCTGATGCTTTCTGCGAGCAGCGCCGCACCGTCGAACTGTTCGGGCAGGGTGACCCAGATGAACATGCCGCCGTCGGGCCTGGTCCAGCTCACGCCTTCGGGCATGTGGCGGGCAAGGGCATCGAGCATGGCGTCGCGGCGGGCCTGGTAGGTCGCCTTGATCTTCGCCACCTGGGCCGAAAACCCTTCGGAGGCGACGGTGTGGATTGCCATCTGGTTGAGCGTCGCCGAATGCAGATCGGCGGCCTGTTTCATCAGCACCAGTTTTGAAACAACCGGCTTTGCCGCGCAGACCCAGCCGACGCGCAAGCCCGGGGCCAGGGTCTTGGAGAACGAGCCGCAATAGATCGTGCGGGTGTTGTCGATCGCGCCGCTGCGCTTGATGTCGAGCGCCAGCAGGGGAGGGACCTCGTCGCCGTCATAGCGGAGCGACTGGTAGGCGGCGTCTTCGATCACGGCGATGTCGAGCGCCTCGGCCAGCTCGAGGATCCTGGTGCGCGCGCTTTCGGGCAGCGTCTCGCCGGTCGGGTTGGCGAAATCGGCCGAGGCATAGGCGAACTTCACCTTCCCGCCCATTGCCTGCGCCGTCTCGCGGTAATCGCCCGCCGAACGGTTGCCGAGCGGGGTGAGCCGGTCGTAGTTCGGTTCATAAGCGTTGAAGGCCTGCAGTGCGCCGAGATAGGTCGGCCAGCCAACCAGCGCGGTGTCGCCCTTCGAAAGGAACAGTTTTCCGAGATAGTCGAGCGCCTGCTGCGAGCCCGAGGTGATCATGATGTTGTCGGCGGTGCAGGCTATGCCGAGCGAGCCCATGCGGGTGACCAGCCAGTCCCGCAACGGCTTGTAGCCTTCGCTGACCGAATATTGCAGCGCCGCGCCCTTCGTGTCCCCCGTTAGCGCCGAGCGGAGCGCCGCGCCAAAAGCTTCGGCGGGAAACAGCGCCGGGTCGGGAATGCCGCCGGCAAAGGAAATCACGTCGGGCTGATCGAGCAGCTTCAGCAATTCGCGGATTTCCGATGCCTTCATCCGCTCCGCCCGCGTGGCGAACAGATGTGGCCAGTCAAGACCGTGTCCAGCCGCAAGCGCGCCGGTCGTATCAGCCTGCATCTGAGTGCTCATCTCCATTCCCCCATTTGCCATGCCAGGGGCGACGTGCCCCTCATTTCGGCAGCTCATGATTTCAATTCGTCAGGCAGAGCGGATTTCGCGCAACAATCATGCGCTCAAGGCGGCCCGGGGGAAACAATGATCACGAATCGGAATTTATGTCAATAATGCTGACCTATTTTGGTGTGACCGGATTCAGGGAGATCCCGGCGATTGATGCTGGCCAGCCGCACCTGTCGCGATCCTAATCGGTTAGATTGACGCAGGTGTTCATTTCGTCCGCTGCGGACATTGCTTTTCCACGAATAATGCAAAGGATTGGCTTGTCCTGATCGAATGCGATGACTAAGTGACGAACATAATTTCACGCCAAGTGGAAATCAGAGGGCCGTCCCCCGGGGAATATTGATGAGCGCAGCTGCGCCTGGTGCGACTTTTATTGTCTTGATGCTGCCATTCCTGGCGGCGGTGGTTGCTCCGTGGCTGACGCGCCGTCTTGGCCACAATGCCGCCTGGCTTCTGGCCTTGGCGCCGCTGGCGATCTTCATCCATTTTCTTGGCTTTGCTGCCGAGGTGGCCGATGGCGGCATCGTCACCGGCGGCTTTCAGTGGGTCCCCTCCTACAACGTCAGCTTCTCCTGGCTGATAGACGGCCTGTCGCTCACTTTCGCAATTCTGATTTCCGGCATCGGCACGCTGATCATCCTCTATTCGGGTGGTTACCTGAAGGGGCACGCCCAGCTTGGCCGCTTCTTCTCGTTCATGCTTCTGTTCATGGGCGCCATGCTCGGCGTGGTCATCTCCGACAGCTTCCTGATGCTGTTTGTCTATTGGGAACTGACCTCCATCACCTCGTTCCTGCTCATCGGCTTTGATCACACCCGCGAGGCCTCGCGCCGCGCCGCCGTCCAGGCGCTGGTGGTGACCGGTGGCGGCGGCCTGGCGTTGCTCGCAGGCCTGCTGGTGATCTGGAACATTACCGGCGTGACCCAGCTGTCGCTGCTGCTCAACTACGGCGACGAGCTCCGCGCCAGCCCGTTCTACCTTCTGGCGCTGTTCCTGGTGCTTGGCGGCGCGTTTTCCAAATCGGCACAGTTTCCGCTGCATTTCTGGTTGCCGAACGCCATGGAAGCGCCGACACCGGTCTCGGCCTATCTGCATTCGGCCACCATGGTCAAAGCCGGCGTCTATCTTCTGATGCGCCTTAACCCGGTGCTCGGCGAGACCGTCTGGTGGGAAACCATCCTGCCGGTCTTTGGCGGCGCCACGCTGATTGTCGGCACGCTGCTTGCCATCCGCCAGACCGATCTCAAGCTGATGCTCGCTTACACCACGGTGTCCTCGCTCGGCCTCCTGGTCATGCTGACCGGCTTCGGTTCCGAGCACGCCGTCGCCGCAGCCGTGCTCTATCTGGTGGCGCATTCGCTGTTCAAGGGCGGATTGTTCATGGTCGCCGGCCTGATCGACCACGAGGCCGGCACCCGCGACGTGACCAGGCTCGGCGGACTGCGCAAGGCAATGCCGGTCACATTCTTTGCTGCCATCGCCGCTGCCATTTCCATGGCCGGTCTGCCGCCCTTCTTCGGCTTTCTCGCCAAGGAGGAAATCTACTACGCGCTCTGGGCCACCGATATCTGGTCTCTGGCCTTTGTCGCCGTTGCGGTCATCGGCAATGGCCTGATGTTCGTCATCGGCTTTGCCGTTGCCATCAAGCCGTTCCTTGGCCCCGCGGTCAAAACCCCGAAGGCGGCCCATGAAGGCCCGGTACTGCTCTGGCTCGGGCCTCTGACGCTCAGCCTGGCAGCATTGGCGGCAGCGCTGGTGTCGCCGCTCACCCACCGCTTCATCTCTTCACCGATGGCGAGCGCCGTCGCCGGGGCGCCCGAAGAGGTGACCATCTCGCTGATCCCGCACATGGGTCCGGCGCTGATCCTGTCGATTGTCACCGTCATCTTCGGCATCATCGCCTACCGCATGCTCGACCGGCTGCGCGCCGGCATGGCGTCGCTGCTTGCCGCCATCGGCTGGGGACCGGACCGGGGTTTCGACCAGTTCGTCTCCGGTCTCGTGCGGCTTTCGGTCTCGCTGACCAGGATTCTTCAGCCCGGCCGGCTGGACATCTACATGACCGTCACCTTCCTGATGATCGCCGCCGCCTTGATCGGCCCCATGGCCTGGTACGGCGAATGGCCGGCTGTTCCGGTCTGGCCGGACGATGTTCAGTTTCATGAACTGGTGGTCATCGCCATCGGTGTGATCGGCCTGCTTGCCGTGCTCTATGCGCGCGACCGGCTCATCGCGATTGTCTCGCTGGGCGTCCAGGGCTTTGCCGTGGCGTTGATCTTCATGCTGTTTGGCGCGCCGGACCTGTCCTTCACCCAGTTCATGGTCGAAACGCTCGCCGTCGTCATTCTTGCCCTGGTGATGACCCGCCTGAAGCTGCATGCTTCCGACCACCGGCCAACGCTGCAAAAGCTTTTCGACATGAGCGTGTCGCTTGCCTGCGGGATCGGTTTCACCCTCTATCTGATCGCGGTGACGCAGCAGCCCTTCAACACGGCTCTCAGCGAGTTTTTCGCGGCCTATTCGAAGGTCGTCGCGCACGGCACCAACGTGGTCAACGTCATCCTGGTCGACTTCCGCGGAACAGATACGCTGGGCGAGATTGCCGTGGTCATGGTCGCAGGCCTGGCCATCCTGGCCCTGATCCGGATCCGCACGCCGCGCGCCCGGGTGGCGGATAATGATCCTGACGGAATCGCCGTCGCCGATCAGACAGCGGAGGCAAGATGACATGCGCACGGTAATCTTCCGCTCGATCGCGCCTTACCTGACCAGCTTGATGGTGCTGTTTTCGGTCTTCGTTCTGCTGCGTGGCCACAATGAGCCCGGCGGCGGCTTTATCGGCGGCCTGATCGCTGCGTCGGCCCTGGCGATCTACGGCATTGCCTGCGGTGTTGCTCCGGTGCGCCGCGCCATCTATTTTCATCCGATGGCGATTGCCGCCTTCGGCCTGTTCATGGCTGCCATGGCCGGTGTGCTTTCGGTCTTTGCCGGCGTTCCCTACATGTCGGGGCTCTGGATCTATCCGCAGATCTTCGGCGCGGAAGTCGCCCTGTCGAGCGTGCTGGTCTTCGATGTCGGTGTCTATCTGGTGGTGGTTGGCGCGATCTCCTCGATTGCGCTGGCGCTTGAGGAAAGGGACCGCGACTGATGGAACCAATTTTCGCCATCCTGGTGGGCGCATTTTTCACCGTCGCCATCTACCTGTTTTTGTCCAAGCACATCATCCGGGTGCTGATGGGTGCGGCCATTCTCGGCAACGCCGTCAACCTGCTGATCTTCACCGCCGGGCGGGTCACGCGGGAAGTACCGCCGATCATCGGCGGCGACAGCGATGCCCTGAGCGATTTTGCCGCCAATCCACTGCCGCAGGCCCTGGTCCTGACGGCCATCGTGATCTCGTTCTCGTTCTTTGCCTTCCTGCTGGTGCTGGGCTACCGCGCCTTCCAGGAACTGCACACCGACAATTCCGACGAGATGCGCGTCGCTGAGCCGATGGCCGAGCCATCGCCGCCAACTGGTTACTGAGGGAGCCGGGTATGGCTGGTAAAAGCGAACCTCTGGCAGACCTCTCCGTCGCCTACACCATGGACAAGGTACCGGCTGCTGACTGGCTGGTGGCGGCTCCTGTGGTCTGGTGCATCCTGCTCGGCGCGATCCTTTTGATGCTGCGCAAGCGGACCGATATCCAGCCGTTGGTCGCCATTCCGGCGCTTGGCATCCTGGTGCTGATGACGTTTGCGCTTTTGGCCCATGTCATCCAGAACGGCACCGTCACCATGACCATGGGGCGCTGGTTGCCGCCATTCGGCATTTCCTTCACGGTCGATCTGCTCGGCGCATTCTTTGCAGCAACCTCTGCGCTGGTGGCGCTGGGGGCTGGCATCTACGGCCGCTCCGATGTCGATGACACCGGCCGCCGTTATGGTTTCTACCCGTTCCTGCTGCTGATCATGGCCGGTATTCTCGGCGCCTTCATGACCGGGGACATCTTCAATCTCTATGTCTGGTTCGAAGTTCTGCTGATCTCGTCCTTCGGCTTGCTGGTGCTTGGCTCCGAGCGCAAGCAGCTGGACGGGGCGGTCAAATATGCCTTCCTCAACCTGGTCGCCACGACGCTGTTCCTGGTCGCGACCGGCTATCTCTATGGCCTGTTCGGCACCCTCAACATGGCCGACATCACCGTCAAGGCGTCGGAGTTGCGCGGCACGGCGCCGCTGATGACGCTGGTCACGCTCTATCTGCTGGCCTTCGCCATGAAGGCGGCTGCGTTTCCGGTCAATTTCTGGCTGCCCGCGTCCTACCACACCCCGCGGCTGGTGGTTTCGGCGCTGTTTGCCGGCCTCTTGACCAAGGTCGGCATCTACGCGCTGCTCCGCATCCTCGGGATGCTGTTTCCGTTCGAGCGCGAGGAGCTGTCGTTCCTGATTGCGATCGCAGCCGCCTTGACCATGATTCTCGGCGTCGTCGGGGCGCTGGCGCAGAACGACATCCGCCGCTCGCTCGGCTTTCTGGTGATTTCCGGCATCGGGGTGATGATGGCAGGCCTGGCGCTCGGCAGCCCGGCCGGCCTGTCCGGCGCGATCTTCTACGCCGCCCATTCGATGGTGGTGATGACGGCGCTGTATTTCGCCACCGGCATCGGTGCGCGGCTTGGCGGCAGTTTCGAACTCACCAGCGCAGGCGGGCTTTACGCCAGGAACGCATTTCTCGCTGCGATGACGCTGATCCTGTTCCTTTCCGTGGCAGGGCTGCCGCCGTTCTCCGGGCTCTGGCCCAAGATCATGCTGGTCAAGGCATCGCTCGACATCGGTGCCTGGTGGCTGGCCGGAGCGATTCTCGTGACCGGGCTCCTGACAACGATTACCGTCGGGCGGATCTGGGTGTTGGCTTATTGGCGTCCGGCTCCGGGCGAGGGCCCGGCAACAATGGTGCCGGCCTCGTTATCGGCCGGCGCGACCATTGCGCTTGCCGGCCTGGTTGCCGTCACGATAGCCGCCGGTGTCTGGCCCGAGCCGGTGATGGCACTGGCGCAGGATGCCGCCCGCGGGCTGATTGATCCCTCCGCCTATGTGCTGTCGGTCTTTCCCGTGGAGGCGTCGCAATGAGCCTGTTCCTGGTCAATCTTCTGCTCGCCCTGAGCTGGTCGGCGGTCACCGGTTCGTTCAGTTTCCTGAACTTTGCCTTCGGCTTCCTGCTTGCGATCTTTGCGCTGTCGCTGATTCGCGAGCAGGTCGGGTCGGTCGGGTATTTTTCGCGCGCCCGCCGGGTGCTGTCGCTGTTGGTGCTGTTCGTTTATGAACTGGTGCTCTCGGCCTGGCGCGTTGCGGTCATGGTGCTGTCGCCGAACATGAACCTGAAACCGGGAATTTTCGCCTATCCGTTGCGGGTCGATCGCGATTTCGAGATCACCATGCTGGCCAATCTTATTACCCTGACGCCCGGCACGCTGTCGGTGGACGTTTCCGACGACCGGCGCATTCTCTACGTGCATGCCATCGATGCCTCGGACCCGGAAGCCGCTCGCCGCGACATTGCCGAAGGCTTCGAGCGCAAGATCATGGAGGCGTTCCGATGATCAGTGTCGCCGCGATTTTTGATTCTGCCGTCACCCTTGCTCTGGCGATCCTGAGCCTGTCGTTCCTGGTCACCATCTACCGCATCGTCAAGGGACCGACCTTGCCCGACCGGATCCTCGGTCTCGACATGCTTGTTGCCATTGCCATCGGCTTCATCGCGGTGATCGGCATCAAGACCGGCTACACGCTCTACGTCGATGTCGCCATTGCGCTGGGTCTGGTGGGCTTTCTCGCCACCGTTGCCTTTGCCCGATTCGTGCTGTCGCGTGGCAAGACCGAGGATGACATCATTACCGAAGCCCGCCAGGCTGCTGCAGCCGCACGCAAGGCGGCCTTGAGCGCGGGACCGGACGCCAAGGCTCGTACCGCCACCGCACCGTCGTCAGGCGATAACAAGATTTCCGGGAGGCAAGACCATGAATGATGTCGTCACATTGATTTCTGCCGCCCTGCTGGTGATCGGCTCTGTTTTCGCTCTCGTTGCTTCAATCGGTCTGCTGCGCCTGCCAGATCTCTACACGCGCATGCATGCGGCGTCCAAGGCCGGAACGATGGGGGCCTGCCTGATGCTGATCGCGCTGGCCGTTCAAGCAAACGACGTCGGAACCATGTCTCGGGCTCTTGCCGGCGTTGTCTTTTTCCTGCTCACTGCCCCGGTTTCGTCGCATCTTCTGGCTAAGGCTGCCTATGCGGTGGGATACCGGTTAGCTTCGATTTCCGTCATGGATGAGATGAAGCCGGAAGATTAGGTGAGCAAAACCACCAATGTAGTTCAATGTTGAGCACAACTTTTAAATTTATTTTGATCGGTGTTTCCCGTATTAATTACATTTAGTCGTAAAATTTCTTTAAAATTGTATTGATGCTGGTAATTTTGTATAAGAAATAGTACTTGTTTCATGTGTAAAACAATGTAAATCCAGTGTCGCAGACGGTCAGGTCGGATTTTGCGTTATTTGTAACCATTTTTCCGGCGCCTGGGCAGTTGGTATATTAGAAAAGAGTTAGGACCAGACTATGACAGAAACGAACACGGACAATGGCGCGGAACTGCTCATTGAGCTGACCGCAGAGATTGTTGCTGCCTATGTGAGCAACAACTCAGTAGCCGCCAATGATCTCCCCAACGTCATTACCCAGGTGCATGCCGCTCTTGGTGGAGCAACTGCGCCGGCGGAAGAAGTCGTCGAAAAGCCGAAGCCGGCAGTTTCGGTTCGCCGCTCGATCCAGAATGACTATCTGATCTGCCTGGAAGACGGACAGAAATTCAAATCGCTCAAGCGCCATCTGATGACCCATTACGGGCTGACGCCAGAGCAGTACCGCGAAAAGTGGGATCTGCCCGCAGACTATCCGATGGTTGCCCCGTCCTATGCAGAGGCGCGTTCGCGTTTGGCAAAGGAAATGGGCCTCGGGCAGAAGCGCAAGCGCGGCAAGTAAGCCTCTGCCACCGGCTCCAGTGCGGTTTTGTCGTCAACCCGAACCGCAACAGCCGAAAGCCAAATCAGGCGCAACTGACCGCAAGAACGACTGCGAAGCGAGACTGCAAAAACCGTAGCCCATGAGGCTGCGGTTTTATTTTTGCGTGGGGTCCGGCTTCCATCTCTGCCGCGCCGGCCAGAGGGGCTGTATGAAGTGAGGAAAAAAATCCTTCGTAAATGATGGAAAAAGCTCAAAAACGACGTGATATCAACGTCAGGCTGTAGTTGGTGGGTGGCTGCACGTCCTCAAGATCTGCATATCATGTAAGAAAATATTCCTATCAATGGAGATTTTCATCATGGTTCGTCAATCCGTAAAGATCAGCAGGTACGACAGCGCAGCGGCCCGGAGAGACAGTGGCGTTTGCTCCCGGCTTTCGATGGCGGAGGCCTTGTCGGGCACCATCCTGGGCAGCGAGGCGGCGCCTGCCATTGCCGGTCCGGCTGGCAATACTGCGGATAAGGAGAAGGTCGGCGGCAAAGGCTTGCCGGACACCTCCTTGGCCCTTGGTGCCTGCCGCGCGCGCCGCTGCGGTCGCAAGCGCAACACAAGTTTCGCCGACACCTTGCGTTGCCGGGTGACCTGGCGGCTGGTTTCGGAATTGTTCGCGGCAGCCTGTGAGCGGGACTTGCCTGAAGGCGCCGCACGGCGCAGACCGCGCTGTCATATCCGTCAGATCGCCATGTATCTCTGCCATGTCGTGCTGTCCGTGCCCTATCAGACCATTGCCAACGCTTTCTCCCGTGACCGCACCACGGTCATGCACGCCTGTTCCGTGATCGAGGACCGTCGTGATGACGCTGCCTATGACCGTTTCGTGGAACGGTGCGAGCGGTGTGTGAAGGCCGTCTTTGCACCTCTGGAGCACGACAATGCAGAGCTCTGAGGCCCGACGTTCCCGCAAGGCGCTGGCCGAACTGATCAATTTCGTCACGCGCGGCGCGGCACACACGGAAGGTGCCCGGGCCGGGCTGCGCTCAGGCCGGCTTCGGCTCGTCCGCGAGGACGGAACAGTGCGGAAAACCGACGCCCGGGTGTTCCGGCTGGCGCTGAGCCAGGGCCTGATCGAGGTGAAGACGCAGGGAGATGACAAGCTTTCGTGCCGTGTGACGCCCGAGGGCCGCGCGGCACTCAGGCGCTGGCTAGCCGATCCCGGCAGCGCGTTCCAGAACCAGCATCGGCTGCTGGTGGCACGGTCTGATCCCGATCACGGGCAGCTGCAGGTCAACCAGGCTGAATCGCCGCTGGCGGCTCTGGCGCGGATCAAGGGCAGGGGAGGCGGTCTGTTCCTCGAACCCTCCCAGGTTGAGGCGGGGGAAAGGTTGCGCGTTGATTTCACCCGAGCGCAGTTGCAGCCTTCACTCGGCCAGCGCTGGGAACCGGTGCGTGCAGGCCGTCAGCCAGGCTTTGCCGGCGGTGCTGCCGAACTCACCGACACCGCCATGTCGGCCCGGACGCGGGTGGAAACCGCCCTGGCTGACGTCGGCCCGGAACTCGCCGGGGTGCTGATAGATATCTGCTGTTTTCTCAAGGGGCTCGCCGAGGTCGAGCGGGAACGGCAATGGCCCGCCCGCTCGGCCAAGCTGATGCTGCGGACCGCGCTGGCCGCGCTTGCCCGCCATTACGCGCGGCCGAAGCGAAGATCCGGAGCTTCTACAGCGCCGCGCCACCAATCGGATGCGCAAAACTCGCTGTAACACCTTGAAATAATGCATGTACGTTACCGTTCGAATGATTCCATTTGAACGCGACATGCATTGGTTAATCGCCCGGCGCCGCAGCTTCGGACCGCGCTGCTGCCGCATGTGCCTTGATGCGCAACGCCATCGACCGCAATCCGTTGGCTCGCTGGGTCGAGAGGTGTTCGCCCAGCCCCAGCTGCGACATCAATGCGGCTTCATCCAGCGCCTCGACTGCCGACGCCTTCTGCCCCGATGTCGCCGCCAGGATGATCGCCACCAGCCCGCGAACGATATGCGCGTCGGAATCCCCGCGGTAGGTCATGACCGGATCAGCAGGATCTCCGGCTTCGGTTTCGGCCACCAGCCAGACCTGGCTGGCGCAGCCCTTGACCTTGTTTTCGTTTGTCTTTTCGGCGGCCGGCATGTCCGGCAGCGCCTTGCCGATCTCGATGAGATAGCGGTAGCGGTCTTCCCAGTCTTCAAGATACTCGAAGTCGTCAATGATGGTTTGCAACGTGGACATCTGTATTCCCTGTAACTCGCAAACTCATATAGGCGTGTTTGCCCGTTTATGCACCCCGCTGCGATGCAAATTGACGGCCCGGATCCCATCCCCAAGCGGCGCAAGGGACCTGTCCGGTCGCGACGCGGCCGGCGAAGGCGCGCCTGCGCCAGAACAAAAGAAAACGCCGCCGGGAGGAAGGGCTGTTCCCGGCGGCGGCGCGTCAGACGCGACTGGAGTTGGCAATTTCAAGCATCATGTACGTGCGGGCTTTCCCCCTCCGCCACTGCTCCCTCATGGAGCACGACGAGCGAGGGAAATCAGTTGTCGACCGGCAGCGAGCCTGTCGTCAGTTCGGGTTCGCCATCGGCGAATTTGGAATCGAGAAACTGGTAGGCAATCCGTGCGCCTTCCTTTGCCCGGGATCCCAGGGCTGCAAAGGTCTCGCTGCCGGTCTGGCAGACCTCAGGCTTGCGGACGCAAATCTGTCTGATGTCATCAATTGCTTCCACGGCCGCGGCCATGCTCTGGCCAACCTCAAGCGGCGGCGCATCTTCAAGCGTCTCTCGCGAGGACTGGTCGAGAAACGGCAAGGTGATCAGCACAAGTGAAAACCAGAAACTTCCCTTAATCAAAAACCACATCATTTGGCCCTTCCTGTTTGCCCGCCATCTTTGGACGGGGGTGTCCGGGTTGTCCCGAACTTGCACACACCATGAGACAAAAACTTCAAGGCGGATTTGAATTGGGCCTGTGCTTTTGAGCCAAATTTGCCGAAAACTTTAGGCAATTGATCATGTCGCTCCTGAGAGCCTGTCGCATTGTCTGAAACAGGCCGGCCTGCATCAGGCCTGGCGTTGTTCGGTCCCGGCGAAAGCCTGTTCTGCGCGGTTTCATGCCGGTCCGCTGCAGCTGGCTCCCGGGAAAGCAACAATTAACCATAAACGCCAAAGCCGTTTCGGCAGGCGTCTGAAGGCCGGAAATCGACTGGTTTTGGCTGCCTCCGGCGCCCCTGCTTATCCTTTCCTTAAGTCAGCAATGACAATGTTGCGCCAACAACAAATAACTGCGGCGTGTACGGATTCGGCAGTGATAAAATTAGACGATCTCATGGACAGAATGATCCTGACCGGACGGCAGACCGCCGAATCCTGGTTGGGTTCTGCCGCGCATGGCGACAGGGCTTACGAAGGCCAGGTGCGCGCCATGACAGCCTGTCTGACAAGCATCATCGCTGCCCCGGTAATCGCCGCTCCGGTTTTGCTGACCGCATTTCCCTGGCCGCACGCGGTCGCAGGTACACTGGCGGCAATGGCGCTGCCAGTGGCTGTCGCCGGGTTGCTGGCCGCCACCGGCTCGACCCGTCTTGCCGGGCGCGCGGCCCTTGCCGGTGTCGCAGCTGCAGTTTTTGCTCTGGTCGCCTGCACCGGCGGGTTTGTCTCTCCGTTTCTGCCGCTTCTGGCCTTGTTGCCGCTAGAAGCCGCGCTTTACACCCGCAGGCTTTCCGGCCTGGTGCTGGGTGTGCTGGCCGCCGGCGTTGCCATGCTCGGCGTCATCGCCTTCACAGCGCTCGGCACAGTTCCGTCGGCTCCCGGCGGCGGCACCGCAGCAGCAGCGGGATTGGCCTTCGGCATCTATGTGCTGGGCCGTGGTCTTGCCCTCGTGGCCAGACAGCCGGTCGAGGCCGCAACTTCATCCGTAGTAGCGGCTCCCCGGCCGGAGGATCACCCGGGCCAGGCTGACGGCACACACGTTCTCGAGCGTTTGCCCGGGCTTCTGACCTTGCATGACGCGCGGGGCGATGTGATCCGGATCTCGGGCGCCGACCAGGCCGAGTTTTGCCGCAAGATCGGAGATGTGTCGGGCAGGGGCTTCATCAACCGCATCCATGTCGCCGACCGTATCGCCTTCTTCGATGCTATCGACAGTCTCCGCCGCGGCCACGCCCGCAGCCAGATCGACCTGCGCTTCGACTGCCCCGGAGAAGCTTCGCAATTTCTCCATGTCGCAATCTCGCTTGCAGCCGAGCGCGGCGCTGACGGCAGCTTCCGCGGCGTTCTGGCCCAGACACGTGACGTGTCGGCGGAAATTGCCGATCATGACCGTGCCAAGGCTCTGGCCAGGCGGGCTGAAAGTTCAAACGATTCCAAGACCCGCTTTCTTGCCGCGGTCAGCCATGAGCTGCGCACGCCGCTCAACGCCATCATCGGCTTTTCCGATATTCTCGGCCGCGAGATGTTTGGCAAGTTCAGCGATGAGCGTCAGCGTGAATATGTCGGTCTGATCCATCAATCGGGTCAGCACCTGCTGGCGCTGGTCAACACCATGCTGGACATGTCGAAGATCGAAGCCGGGCGCTATGAGGTCTTTGTCGAGGCATTCCCGATCGCCGATGTCATCGACAATTGCGATGCGATGCTAAGGCTGCAGGCCTCCAATCGCGGTGTCACCCTGACCCGCCGCCTGGTCCGCGGCGCCGAGACCGAGGTGGTGGCAGACAAGAGCGCGCTGCAGCAAATCCTGATCAATCTCGTCGGCAACGCGATCAAGTTCACCGATGCCGGTGGCGTGGTCAATGTCGACGCTGCGATCCGCGACGGCAGGCTGGAGCTCATTGTCAGCGACACGGGCATCGGCATCTGCGCGGACAAACTGGCTTCGATCGGCGAGCCATTCGTCCAGGCACAGAATGAACTCGGCCGCCATTACGAGGGAACCGGCCTCGGCCTGTCCCTGGTCAAGGGGCTTGTGGATCTGCACGGTGGCACTTTCGCCATTGAAAGCCGCGAGGGCGAAGGAACGATTGTGACCATCAGTCTGCCCGCCGACGGTTCGGGCGCCAATCCGCAGCTGGAAGACGAAGCGGCGAGTTCCGCCGTAGTGTTCCCGCCGCTGCTGCCCAAGTCCGCCAGGAGAACGGCCGCAACGCCGGCCCGAATTGATGAAAAAACCAGGAATGAAGACTATGCCGAGACAGCGCGTATCGCCTGACTTGATTGACGATGAGACCGACGGCCAGGGCATCCTCGGGTTGCTCGGATCGGTCATATCGGCACACCCATCGCTCGCCGGCGGCAGCGTGGCATTTGCGGTCATTTTCGGTTTTGTGGCCACCAATGCCCTGTGGCACCAGCCTGGACAGCATCCCGCGCCGATCCTCAAGACCCGCGACGTGGCATCTGCGGGAAGCGCGCGCGTGCGCACGCCGTCTGACACCATGAGCCCGCTGATCAAGGGCGCGCCAACCCGTATCGTCACCACGTACCGGATCGAGCGCAGCGACGAGACCCCGACCGCCTCGATCCCGGTACCCAATCCACCGGCTCCTGCAGCGCCGGCCGTCACGCCCGAAGTCTCCGCAACGCCTGCATCCGACCGGGTTCTGACGCGAATTCAGACGGTGCTGGCCGAGAAGGGCCTGTATTCGGGCGAGATCGACGGTCTGATGGGCCCCAAATCCGAAGCCGCCATTCGCGCCTGGGAGAGAAACAACGGCTACACCGAGACCGGTGAACCCAGCGCATCGCTGCTTTCCATCATGGAGCAGGCCGGCGCACAGACCAGGCAAGCGGCCGCACCGGCCGAGATTGCCAGTAGCCAGCCGGTGGCGCGCCCGGCACCAAGGCCGGCCCCGGCCGTTGCCTCCGATGCGCGCGCCGGCGAACCGGTCACCGTCCCCGCTGAACCTGTGGAAGGTCCAAGCGAATTGGTGCAACAGATTCAGTCGGGTCTGTCCAACATAGCCTATGCCGACATCACCGTCGACGGCGTGGCCGGATCACAGACCCGTGCCGCCATCAGCGCCTTCGAGAAGCACTACCGCCTGCCCGTGACTGGCGAACCCAACGAGACGGTGCTGAAGAAACTGCTCGAAATCGGCGCGCTGTGAGACTGAAAGCCGGCATGTTCGTCGCGGCACTGACGCGCCGGCTGTTCGCCGAGGGCGGTATGGCGGCGATTGAACGCCGCGGGGCGGAAGAGGCAGGCGCAATCTTCATCCGTATCCGCCACCGCGATGGCAGCGAAAGCCTGGCCGCGCCGGCGCCGCAAACGGCCTTTGACGATGATCATCCCGAGGACCGGCTGTTCGAAATCAGAAAGTCCCGGGTTCAGGAAAGCGAAATCTCCGAGCTGCTTGCCCGCGAGGCGAGGTTCGACCCCGATATCTGGGTGGTGGAAATCGAAACCGACAGCCCCGAAACCTATCTGGCTTTCGCCGAAGAATAGCCCAACGCCTGCCCGAACGCGGGTTGCAGCCCGGCTAAAGGTCCGGAGCGACCAGATATGCGCACCTGTTTTGGCGTGCAGACGGATCTCTTCCGAACAGGCTCTGGTAAAGTGGCACCGGCCGCGCGGTCGAATCGCTGTTGAACAGAAGCTTGCTGGAATCCGGAAAGAGATCTCAATGAACGGAAAAGTCCTGTCGTTGTCGAGCTACCCGATCAAGGGGCTCAGCCCGCAGCCTCACGAGCAGGCCTCGCTCACAACCGGGGATGGCTTTCCCGGCGATCGCCTGTTCGGTTTTGCCAAGAAAAACAGCGGCTTCGATCCCGCAAGTCCGAAACCGTTGCAGAAGAGCCGCTTCATCGTCCTGTTGCAGCACGCCAAGCTCGCCGGTCTGAACACGGATTTTGACGCCCGGACCCGGATATTGACGATCAGCACCACTTCAGAGCCGAAGCTTGAATTCGACATGAATACCGAGAAAGGCGCCGGCGAGGCCAGCCGCTTTCTCACCGAGCTGCTCGATCTCAAGGACGAGGAAGCCCCGTTTTTCGCTTCGGCCTTTCCGCACCGTTTCACCGATGCTTCGGTCGTTTCGACCACGCTGATGAACGCGATTTCCTTCATCAATCTCGATTCGGTGCGGGCGTTCGAAGAGGAAATTTCGCAGGAAGTCGACGTGCGCCGTTTTCGCGGCAACATCGTATTCGAAGGCTGGCCCGCCTTCAGCGAGCTCGAACTGGTCGGTCGCCGCATTCAGGTGGGCGAGGTAACCTTCAACGTGCTGCACCGGACCCAGCGCTGTCTGGCCACCGAGGTCAATCCCGACACCGCCGAACGCGACATCATGGTGCCCAGGCTGCTGAAGAAGGCCTATGGCCATTTCGACATGGGCATCTACGCCGAGGTGCTCAATGATGGCGTCATCGAGGTCGGCAGCCCGGTCAGGCTGCTTGACGCATAGGCGTTGCTCGCCGCAGCGCCACGCGGGCGGGCAGACCCGGCCCTCTTCAGCCTGTCTTGCGGGAGGGCAGCATCCGGTCGCGTACATCACGCGGGGAGACCCGCTGGTCGCGGTCCTGACGCACCGGCTTGCCGTCGGCGAGCGCCGGAACATGGGAGGCGGCGCCATTTGTGTAGCTGTCGGCGCGCTGCCAGGACTGGAGCCGCGCAGCACAATTTTCGCTGTCGAGCTCCTCGATCAGGTCGGTGGCGAGCGTGTGGCGGGCTGACGGATTGGCCAGATGCGGAAAAAAGCTCTCAAGTGCCGATTTGATGGTGGCTTCCGGGGCGCCAAGCCCGATCATCGCCGTGGCCAGCTGCCGTCCCGACAGGTCCATCATGATGCGTTCGGCAAGCGCGAAACTGGCACCCATGGCATCGGCAAGGGCGGTCGCAAACCAGGATTCCTGGTCAGTCCGGGCATGGCGCGCCAGCTGCGCCAGCCGAACGTCGCCGACCCGGCGTTGTGCCCTGGCCTTGGCTGACGCAGTCGCCGGTTCGGCAAGCACGGGGGCGGCGGAGGACTGTGTGGTGGCGCGTTTGTGCGGGCTCGTCGGCCGGTTGAGCGGCGCCTGTGGCGCCGGGCTTGCAGCGACAAGCGCCTTGAGTTGGGTCCTGAGCCGCTCGCTCGGATCGAGCGGTGGCGCCGCGACGTTCGGGCGTGAAGGCAACGACTTGGCAGTTGCAGCTTCCGGTGCCCGGGCTTGCATCTTAGGTACTGCCTGCATCTCAGAGGCCGCTTGCGGCTGTGCGGGAGCCGGAATCAGTCCCCGCAGCACAAGCAGACTGTCGACCGACGGATCCTTGAGCTGCTGCAGCCTGGCGATGGCCTGTGGAGACAGGTCCGACCGGCGCGCCGCCGCACGGGCATGCGGTGCGCCATGGCGCATCACCGCCTGGACCAGCGCAGTCTCCTTAAACCGCGGATAGTGCACGATGAACGGTGCCGCGATGGCGATCGGTTCATTTATCAGCATCTCCGCTACGTCTTCGGGAACCTGCGAAAGCCGCGACAGGGTTGCCGACGCGGTGCGGCGGGCTTCCTGGCTTGCGGTTTTGTAAAGTGGGACGAAAAGCCGTGAAAACCGCACCAGGTCCTGGCGCGTCGGGTGATCCAGGCATTCGAGGCCGCTTATCGCGGCCATCATCACGGCATCCTTGCGGCGACCACCTTCTGGTCGTTCGAGATCGCGGAAACTGTCTGACACGGGGTACACCTTACTCAAACGCAACAACACTCTTGGGTCAAATTACAGCAAAAGCGTTAGCGAGCTGTTAACCAAGTCGACGCTAGAAGAAATACTTCAAGGAGAAGAATGTCGAGCGTATTTCCTGTTCCACCATGTTGGAGTCCAGATATGGCGACAATATTGACCTTCGATCGATCAAGATGCCGGGAGCTAGAGCGGCCAGGCAGTGCAAGCAAACGCGCCTCAGCCTCTGCAAAGATACTGATGTTCACCGGGGTGCGGCGTGAACCGCTGTACAGCGACGACGGGTTTCCGAAACCAATCCGGCATCAGCCGATGTTCGACGATTTCACGCCGGACAAACCGCGTGGAAGAAAGCGCCGCTGAAGGTGGCATGGCCGCGCCCCGGATTATTCAATGCCGCGTGGCACTCGGGGCAATGAACAGGTGCCGGAAAAGGAAGCGGCCGCTCTTGAGAGCGCATCTGCGCTTGTGCGGGTTTCATCAGGACGCCGCATCCTTGCGCTACGATCCTATCCGTCCTTCGTCCCGGTCATTTCGGCGTTTACCTGCGCCAGGTAGTCTTCCAAATTGCGGCCAGGTTCGTCATCGAAACACTCGCTTGTAGCCTCGCACCTTTCCATGCGATCAATCCGGAGCACCCTGAAATCGTTCCGCTTTTCGCACCAGGCCGATAAGGTCCAGACCCTGCCCCAATAGGTGATTTCAAGCGGTCGAACCAGACGCGTCGATGCCTGGCCATCCAGCGAAACATAGTCGATTTCCAGCTTGGTGCGGTTGCGGGTGGCGGCGCGAATTTTCGGCATGTGTTTGAAACCTGCCCTGGCCTGTGCAAACGGGTAGACGCCAAACCCCCAGTTCCGGGGAACCGTGCCGCGGGCAGAGGCCACCTTTGCAATCTTGGAGGCCAGCGAAACCGACGCCAGTTGCAGTTCCGGATCGGCGGCCTCGGCGACAATCGCCATTCCCAGATGAAGGGCTTCGAGCTCCATGAGAGAAAGATTCATCGGCGGGAGAAACACGGGCTCGCGGAGCATGTATCCCACACCCCGCTCGCCATCGATCGGGATGCCTGACGCCACCAGCGTGTCGACATCCCGATAGATTGTCCGCACGGAGACCTCCAGGCGTGCTGCGAGATCGCGTGCAAGGTGCAGCCGACCGTCCTGGACGATCTCGATGATCTGTGAAAGACGGTCGCTGCGACGCATGATGCTTCCTAGTTCACCGAAACTTCCAACGCGGTATGGTGCATTTTCAACGTCGCGCCGTCGATGGCTTTCATGACCGGTTCAAGTCCTGGCTCGTTCTCGATCGCAGCTGCTGCGGCCATCGCTGCATCATGCGTTGCCCATTCGACGTGCTCGATCCACAGTCCGTCATCACTGCTCGACAGGCGACGGGCGATGAAGCCGTCTCGTTTGGCGACGAAATCATTGATGCTGTGCGCCAGCTTGGCGAATTCCTGCTGGGAAACGCCATCGTTGAGCCGGAAAATTACTGTTTCAATCGTATGTTTGGTCATGTCTCATCTCCTTTGCTGGTAGACGAGAGCGATATAGGTTACCCCAACTGCCAAAAGCTGTCAGTTGAATATGGACCTTTTGCATACGCAAGGCAACAGAGTGTCATGCACCCGCGCCCACGGTTTCTGTGAGCACGAAGGCCCTGTTCCCGGATCGTTTCGGGAGCTCGTCAAAGGCGATCCAAAATACTCACCGGCAGCAGACTCGCCGGGACTGGGGGCGGTTATCTCCGAGCGCGGCCGGGAGACCATTGCGCCGCTGATTGGCAGGGTCATGGAGCGCGCGCGGGCGGAAGGGGCGCTGCGGTTTGACACCACCACGGATGCGGTCGGCTTGTATCTCAACCTTCTGGTCGGAGACCTGCAAATTCGCCGCGTGATCGCCCCGCTGCCGCCGATGGAGGAAACCGAGTTCAACTGGCGCGCGGGCCATGCCTACAGCCAGTTTCTCACGCTCTGCGCGGCTGTGGAGCCCTCAGGCCGGGTCGATGGTGATGCTGGTGCAGACCGCATTTGACAAGAAGGCCCGCGCTGCGGGTCTCTGGCTCGAGGCCGGCGCCACCGCACGCAGGATCACGTAGCCCTCCGGCTGCTTCAGCTCGACCAGAACCGAGCGTTCGAGCGCGCGCGGCATGAACCGTCTGAGCTGCAACATCTGCGCCGGAGTAACGAACACAATGTTGACGCCACTGCCGATGGAAGAGCGGTCGTTCATTGAGTAGGTTTCGTTCGAAGCCCTGTCAAAGGCCGAAACCGACCAGTAGGGCACGTCGCCCGATGCGACGACCCTGACCGGCCCTTCGCTGACATCGAAGCGGCAGACAGCGCTGCGGAGATACGGGTCCTCGTTGTAGAGCCCGGTCAGGTTGGGCTCATTGGCAAGCGAATAGAAGCGATTGGTGTCGCCCAGTGCCTCAACCCGCGTCCAGGCGTCCTTGCCCGTCCACATCGGCAGGGCAAGGACGATGACGATGTGGATGATCGCCGCACCCACCAGGCCGATGGCGATGGCCAGCAACACGCTACGCATCTGTGCATCCGATCCGGGAAATCTTGGGCATGTCGAGCTCGACCATGTTGAGCGAAGCCGCAGCCGGCGAGTCGATCAGCGTCAGCACCAGGCTGATTTCACCCTCTGCATCGAGCCACATCCAGTTGCCGGCGGTTGCGACAGAATCGAGCCGAATGCTGAAACTGCCATCGGCCTTGCGCAGCGTTGTCCAGGAATTGAGGCTGGTTGGCACGCGCGGCGGAGCTTCGAGCGCTGCACCGTTTTCATCGATGACCCTGAGGGTCCAGAACCGTGCCGGCGGCGTGGAACCGGAAACTTCGTAGCTGCAGCGCCCCGACAAGGGGGTCCCTGTTTCGTCGCTGCTGGCGGTAAACACCAGGCCTTCGGCGCGGCCGAGCAACAAGCGGCCATCTCCCGCACGATGCGCCTTGGCGAAGGGGTCCGCACTCGCGGTCTGCAATTCGGGATAGGCGCTCCACGGCCCGAGCCGGATGGCGCCGAAGCCGGACGTGGCCTGGAGTGTCCAGGACGCGGACCAGACGCCGCCGCCGAAAGCGATCGCCAGTGTCAGAGCAACCAGGACGGGCAGACGAAACACGGGGGCGGATTTCCTCGATAAACAGGGGAGCGTGGCGGGCGCCGCGCAAGGGCGTCTTCTGCGGCGTCAGATCATGACCGAGACCACGCCACGCGACAGGAAAAAGCACAATCCCGTCTCAATAACCAGACGCTGGACATGAAAAGATCGTAATATGCACCATTGCCGCGGCGCATCCGCAGCTCCTACCGCTCGACGGTGGATGGAGCAAGTTCCGGCGTGGCGTCTACCTGGGCCAGGCGGTCGCGTGCGCCAAGTGGCCGCGCCGTCTTGAGCTTCTCCCCCAGATCCCTGAGCACATCGGTGCTCTCCCGGTTGAGAGACCTCAGACGCTGTCGTGCCGGCACTACATTTCCATCCTCATCGGTCGAAGAACCGGCAACAAGCGGCGTCGCCTTGTCGGCCGGAAGCGGGTCGTCGACCCCCGGAATGGCTCTGAGTTCTATGCCCTGATGCGCATAATCCATCACCCGCTTGAAGGCCATCGCCGGCAGCGAGCCGCCGGTCATCCGGTTGGAGGAGGTATAGTCGTCATTGCCGAACCAGACCGCGGCGGTGAAATTGCCGGTAAAGCCGCAGAACCAGGCATCACGATAGGCCTGCGTGGTGCCGGTCTTGCCGCCGGTCAGAACACCGTCGACGGCCGCGCGCCGGGCGGTGCCGACATAGGGAACCCGGGTGAGCATCTGGTTCATGTAGTTGGCGGCGTCTTCCGAAAGAACCCGTTCGGCGGGCGGCTCGTCGCGCTCGAAATCATAGAGTACATCGCCATTGTAATTCATGATCTGCGCGATGCCGTGGCGGCGCGACTGGTAGCCGCCGGCAGGGAAGACCGCGTAGGCGGTGGCCTGGTCCAGCACCGTGACTTCCGAGGTGCCGATGGGAATCGTCACATCCCGGCGGATCGGGGTCTCGACGCCGAATTTCTTGGCCTGCGCCATGATCTGGCCGATCGGATCCTCGCCGAGACGTTCCTTGGCGAGCCGCACCGGGATGGTGTTGACCGAGCGCGCCAGGGCAGTCTTCATGTCGATCCGCCCGAAATAGCCGCCGGCGTAGTTCTTCGGGTTCCAGTTGCCCCAGTAAATCGGCGCGTCGACAATCGAGGTTTCCGGCGTCATGCCTTTTTCCATCGCCAGCGAATAGGTGAAGATCTTGAACGACGATCCCGGCTGCCTCAGCGCGCGGGAGGCGCGGTTGAACTGGCTTTCGCCGTAATCGCGGCCGCCGACCATGGCGCGCACCGCGCCGCCGTTCTCGATCAGCACCAGGGCTGCCTGGCTGGCGCGGTAGCGATCGCCGTACTGGCGCAGCGTGGTTTTAATCGCCGCATCGGCGGCTTCCTGCATGCCCGGATCAATCGTGGTGCGCACGATCAGCGAATGCTGTTCGTAGGAGGCTGCGATGCGCTTGACCTCCTCGAAGGCCCAGTCGAGGAAATAGTCCGGCGCGTCGCGGGCGCCCCGGTCGATCACGCTGGCCGGGTTGCGCCTTGCGCCGATCACCTGGCCCTCGGTCATCAGATTGCCCTGGACCAGGTTTGACAGCACCTCGTTGGCCCGCGCCCGTGCGGCCGGCAGGTTGATGTGCGGGGCGTAGCGGGCAGGGGCCTTGAACAGCCCCGCGAGCATGGCCGCCTCCGCGATCGAGACTTCGGTGATGTCCTTGCCGAAGTAGAACTGAGCCGCTGCTGCCGCGCCGAAGGTGCCGCCGCCCATATAGGCGCGGTCGAGATAAAGCCGAAGGATTTCCTTCTTCGACAGGTTGGCTTCAAGCCACAAGGCCAGAAACGCTTCCTTGATCTTGCGCTCGATTGTCCGCTCATTGGTCAGAAACAGGTTCTTGGCCAATTGCTGGGTGATGGTGGAGCCGCCCTGAACCACCTGGTTGGCCTTGACGTTTTCGGTCATGGCGCGGGCGAGACCGAGAAAATCAATGCCGAAATGATCAAAAAACCGCCGGTCTTCCGTGGCCAGCACCGACTTGATGAAATGATCGGGCAGCTGGTCGACCGGGGCGGAATCCTCGTGAATGATGCCGCGGTGACCGATCTCGTTGCCGTAGCGGTCAAGGAAAGTGACGGCAAAATCGTCGCGGGTGCGCCAGTTTCCGGCGGTTTCCTCGAATGCCGGCAGCGCCAGCGCCAGAAGCAGCACGAAACCGGCAACCCCGACATTCATGCCTTCGCCGGCGATCTCGAACACCACCTTCCAGGCCCCGCGGGTGCGGAAGCGGCGGAAGAAGATGGTGATCTCCTCCCAGATTTCGCCGAGGCGGAAACCGGCATTCCAGATCGAGGAATCAATCCACGAATCAATGCGCAGAAAGAGGTTGGAGCGCTTGCGCGGCCTGTTGTCCTGGTTGAACGGGTCTTGCACGGGTCTTAGGTCCATTGCGGGCGGCGGCGGCATGCATCGCCGCGCACTGGTGTTGCCGCGATGCACGATAGCATCACGGTTTCGCCCCTTTGGTCTATGCTTTTGAAGTATTTTCAGTCAAAGGACAAGCCGCCAGCGCGTGCTCGCAGGCAGGCAGACATGAAAAAGGAAAACGGCAATGGACGCCAAGCCTTTCTGGAAGGCCAAGACGCTGGCCCAGATGACCGAGGCGGAATGGGAAAGCCTCTGCGACGGCTGCGGCCGCTGCTGCCTCAACAAGCTTGAAGACTGGGATACCGGCGAAATCGCCTGGACCAACATTGCCTGCCGCCTGCTTGACGGCCACACCTGCCGCTGCAAGGACTATGAAAACCGCCAGGCCACCGTGCCCGACTGCATCGGCCTGACGCCCGAGCAGGTCGAGACCATCACCTGGCTGCCGCCCACCTGCGGCTATCGGCTGGTGCGTGAAGGCGCTGATCTCTACTGGTGGCATCCGCTGGTTTCGGGCGATCCGAACACCGTGCACGAGGCCGGCGTTTCGGTACGCGGCAGCACGGTCAGCGAGGCTGATGTGGATGTCGAGGAGTTCGAGGATTACCTCGTCGACTGGCCCGGCGAGGACGTCTGAGCCGCGCCGGCGCGAGAAACTTGAGCCCTGCCGGGAACCAAATCGCCGCCTGCGGCGTTATGACCCCGTAATTGCCAAATGGAGGTTTTCCCATGATCCAGTGGATCCTGATTTTGCTCATTGTTGCCGCGGTCGCGGGCCTTCTCGGCTTTGGCCGCCTGTCCGGTGCCGCCATGACCGGCGCGAAACTGCTGATCGGCATCGTGCTGATCCTGTTTCTGCTTGCCGTCCTCGGCATCGTTGCCATCGCCTAGCGCGACACGTTCTTCATCCTCCCAAGCTGAAGCACCTCAACCGCCGGAGATTTTCTCCGGCGGTATTTTTGCGTGCTGACCTTGAAGTGCGGTGTGTGCGGAAGAGACGGCGGTGGACATGCCTGCTGCGGCCGCCTACATGCCAAGGGGGCGGACAAGGGTTCCGCGCCGTGATGTGAGCACAGGAGCGCAGCCAAGTGACCGAGACCATGAACAAGGCCCCGATTTTCCAAACCCTGGTGGCCGGCGAGGCGCGGCCGGACGACGGCTCGGTGGCGCTCGTGGTTGCAACGGCGAAGGGCGAAAAATTCGCTCTCGAATTCGATGCCAAAATGGTCCCCGCCACCATCACCGCGCTGACCAGTCATCTCGGCCAGGTGGTCTCGGCTCTGCCGGAAAACGAGCAACCCAATTACCAGGTGCTCAAGACCACCCGGATGGGCCTTGCCATGAATCCGCAGGGCGAGCTCGGGCTGATGCTGACGCTGGAAGGCGGCGGCGAGCTGACGATTGCCATGAACAAGGCCTATCTGCCGGTGCTCAAGGCCCAGATCGAGGACGCGATCCGGATCGCGGAAGATCCACGGCATTGAGGGGTGGGTGAATGGCAATCGAAACGCAACAAATTGATATCACAGAGTTTATTGACAGTCCGGAGATGGCGACGGCCTATCTGGATGCGGCGCTTATCGAGGGCGATCCGGCGCTGTTTGCCGCAGCTCTGGGCGACATCGCCAAGGCGCGCGGAATGAGCGACATCGCCCGCAAGGCCGGCGTGACCCGCGAAGCCCTTTACAATGCGCTCGGCGAGACCGGCGACCCGCGCCTGTCGACGCTGATCGGGGTGATCAAGGCATTGGGACTCAAGTGAAACTGGAGCCGAGGGAACCTGAGCTCTAAGGCATGGTTGCTACGCATCAACACCCAAATTAAGAGAATAGGCATATAGTCCGAATTTCATGCGTGACAAAAGTGAATAACTCGAAAGAAGGCAGCAGGCGACAAACCGGCAGATGGGATTGAAGTTGCCCCCGAGATGGACGAAGCTATTCTTATGTAGAATCACCTCTTTCTGGCATGGGGCCCAGTTCTATTCCCTCACCTTGCCAGAACGATTTATCATCGTACGGAGGAATCTCGGAGAAAAGCAAACTGATCTCTTGGATGCAGCGGTTCGTTATTCTTGATATCTCCAGTTCCAGCTTCTGGAAGTCTTGAAGTTCTACCGGTTTCATTTCAAAGTCGATCGCTCTATCGGCTGTAATGTGAAGACGAAAAGGCTTTCCATCGTTCGTGTATGCAGGATCATGCACTAGTCTATTACGCTGACGCGCAACCCCATCTGCGGCGGCGCTTAGTGAATTCAAGGCTTTGCATCGTTCTTCGGATGCGCCTCGAAACTTTGCAAGAGCTACCAATGCTTTGAACCTAGGCACGGGAGCGGTAATTTGAGCGGTCAGGCATGCTCCGGCGTATTGTTCTACGCCGGCCAGACGCCAAATTGTGTGATTGATTCGCGTTTCAAACGCGGCCCAACCCATCGCCACTCTGCCGACGAGCAGATAGTATAAATTTAGTTCGGAATCTGGTGGGTAAGAGTTTGCTTGTTCGTCAGACATGAGGTGACCTTTTTAGCGAAACGGAAAAGAAAACGTCGCGATAAAACAGTGCGCCGCGCATTACCGACGCCCCCGAAGCCTAAGCGGGAATCGGAGAAGGGGGAAGACAAACCTAATTTGGGGAGAGCCGTCTAACTAGTCTATGTTGCCCTCACCGAAGTGGTGGAGGAGGCAAGCATGGCAATAAAAGTGATTTCGATTGATGATTTCGAACGTATGTCGGTCGATACAGTGAGCGGAAGGCTTTATTGGGACGGGAAGGAGATTGTAACGACCATGGCTTTACCTTGGTGGGTGCAGGTGGCTGCCGTTATTGCGGCGGTTTCCACGGCCATAATGGCCGTGGTGCAGGTGGTGCAACTATTTTCGTCGTGATTTCCGCAAGCGCATAAAGCGCCGTGCTTTCTGTAGGTTTAAGCGGCTCGACCAGTTTGATTATAGGTAAATCGCTTGCCGGCTGAGCCCCATCGGATCTTCGGCACGTTCGCGGTCTGAAATCTTAAGGGGCGAGCGGCGTTTATAGTGGAATTCAAATTCGGCAAGGTAGCGATTCAGGTCGGCTTTGCCGCAACGCTGTTAGATACCAATCATGCCACGCTTGTAGATCGAGAAGACGCCTTCAATCGTATCGGGGTGGGTCACTGCATCACTTCTGCGGCCGACATACTCCACACGGGAGTGCTTGACGGTGCGGCGCATAGTGTTACCTCCGCCAAAAAATAGGAAAATAATCCTTGACGGTGTCACGGGGGTTTGGTAGGGTTATGTCATCGTCACAGAAATGCGCCGCAAGCGGTGACTGGGGCGAGGGTGGTGGTTTGCCGGGGTGATGTGGCCCTGGCGGCTGGTTGGGCTGGTTGGCTGGTTGGGCCGGTTCGATCGCTGCTTGAAATCGATGATTGCGTGAGGCGCCTCTGGTTTTCCGGGGCGCTTTTTTGTTGGCCGGAGGCGGCCGGGTTTTTGCGGAAATTTGCGAGGCTGTGATGACCGAGACCTTTCGGGTTGGCGGGTGGAAAATGCTGTCTGCTGCGGGCGGTGCGGTGGCCGGAGTTGCACGCGGTGTGGCAAGTGGTGTGCCGGGACCTGTGGCAGTGGCCGGCCTGGGATCCTGTCCGGCGGGCGGTGCCGGCGAAGCCGGGCTGATCGACCACCTGATCGATCTGGTGCTGGCGCTCGAGCCGCTGGAGCTCAAGCAGCATGACACCGAGGCGGATCCGGACGGCGCAGTGCCTGCGCCTCAGCCCGGCGGTGTGACCGCGCCAACGCTTGTGGCCGAGAGCACGCAGCGCATGCTTGCGCAGATGCGTGCCGTGCTTGACCGCGAGGCCGCACGGCTCGGCGCCGACGGGGTTGAAGGCAAGCCGGCGGTGGATCAGGTCGCGCTGATTGCCCGGACGCTGGAAAAGATCGACCAGATGGAGCGGCTGATTGCCGGGGACCGGGTGCGTGCTTCGCAGCAGAACCTCAGTGCGGGAGAGCGCGAGCAACTGCGCCAGACCGTGCGCCAGCTGATCCTTGCGGCTGCCGAACGCCTGGCAGCCGAGCGCGGGCGCGAGGCATGATCATTCGAGGCATGGCGCTGGCGTTGAGAAGCAGCGTCTGGGCGAGGCCTGTGATTTTTACCAGACCCCCGCATCGGTCAAAAGCAGAAGCCGCAACGAATGAACCGCCGGAGCCCGAACCTGTCGATGCCGCCGAGCCGCAACCACCGGAGCAAGAGCAGGAGACCGGTATTTGCACCGGAGAAAATGACCCGAATGTAAAGGAAAACAACGGCATGGAGCCATTGCCGGACTCAATTTCGCAACCCCGCTTTGAGGCTGGTGCGAGGACGGTGGACGCTCTGGTGGCGGCCCATCTCGCCCGGCTCGACGACCGGGCGCTGCTGGCCAATGCGCAGGACTGGCAGCTTGCGGCGCGGCCGGAGCAATTGCCACCCGAAGGCGACTGGCGCACCTGGCTCTTGATGGGCGGGCGCGGCTCGGGCAAGACAAGAGCCGGAGCGGAATGGGTGCATGCGCTGGCCTCGGGCGAGATTGCTGGCCTTGGCAGGGAGGGCCGCATCGCGCTGGTGGCGGAAACCTTTGGCGATGCCCGCGAGGTGATGATCGACGGGGTGTCGGGCATCATGGGCGTGGCGCGCACCGGGCGGCCTGTCTTCGAGGCGACGCGGCGCAGGCTGGTCTGGCCCTCGGGAGCGGTGGCGCAGATGTTTCCATCCGAAGACCCCGAAAGCCTGCGCGGGCCGCAATTCGATCTCGCCTGGTGTGACGAGCTCGGCAAATGGCGCCATGCCAGCGAGACCTGGGACATGCTGCAATTCGGCCTGCGGCTCGGCACCTCGCCACGGCAGCTGGTGACGACCACGCCGAGGGCGACGCCGCTGATGCTGGCGCTGGTCAAGGACAAGGCGACGCGGGTGACGCGGATCCGCACCGAGGACAATGCGCAGCACCTGGCGGCGGGGTTTCTCGACGCCATCCGGGACCGCTATGACGGCACAAGGCTCGGGCGGCAGGAACTCGACGGCGAGCTGATCGCCGACCGCGAGGACGGGCTGTGGCGGCGCGACCAGATCGAGGCGCTGGTGGTCCGCAACCACGGCCAGCTCGGCCGCATCGTGGTCGCCGTCGATCCGCCGGCGGTAAGCGACGCCAGATATTCCTGCTGCGGCATCATTGCCGCCGGGCTCGATGCGGAAGGCCGCGCCGTGGTGCTGGCCGACGGTTCGGTCGAGGGCGCGAGCCCCTCGGCCTGGGCCAATGCGGTGAGCCGGCTCTACCGGCGCTTTGACGCCGATTGCGTGGTCGCCGAGATCAACCAGGGCGGCGACATGGTGACAAGCGTGCTGCGCACCGTCGAGCCGACGCTGCCGGTGCGCAGCGTGCGGGCGACGCGCGGCAAATGGCTGCGTGCCGAACCGGTGGCCGCCCTCTATGAGCAGGGTAGGGTGGTTCATGCCGGCCATTTTGCCAGTCTCGAGGACCAGATGTGCGATTTCGGTCCGGACGGGCTGTCGTCGGGCCGCTCGCCCGACCGGCTCGATGCGCTGGTCTGGGCGCTGACCGAATTGCTTCTGGGCCAAAGGGGCGCACCGCAGATCAGGCATCTGTGAGGGGTGAACAGGACACATTGCGGTTCCGTCATGCCGGACCCCGATCCGGAATCCAGCTCGCCCAGGTCATCGGGCTGGACAGAGGCTTCTGACCCGGCGGACGCAGGGCCACTGGATACCGGAGGCTACGACGTCGCTTCGCTTGTCTGGATCAAGTCCGGTAAGACGGAGAGGATAATGGCCCCGCCTGGCTTGCCCGGCGGGGTTTTTGATTCCCGATCAGGAAAGGGCAATGCAATGGCATTTGGATTTCGGCTTCCCTGGCACGGCGAGGCGCGGACCCACCCGTCCCGGATGCGCGCACCTGCCGCCAAGAGCTGGTTGCCGGGCGCGCTTGCGGCGCTGTCCGCGGACGCGGGCGCACAGTGGAGTTCGCGCAGCTATCCGGCAATGTCCCGCGAGGGGTTCATGCGCAATCCGGTGGCGCATCGCGCGACACGGATGATTGCAGAAGCCGCAGCCTCGGTGCCCTGGCTGGTTTTTGACGGCGGCCGCGAGCAGGAGCGGCACCCGGTGCTTGACCTGTTGCAAAGGCCTGATCCGAACGGGGCCGGTGACGGGTTTTTCGAAACGCTCTACGGCCATCTGGTGCTCTCGGGCAATGCCTGGATCAACCCGGTGAGCGCCGGTGGCCACCTTGCCGGGTTGCAGCTTTTGCGGCCCGACCGGATGCGGGTCATCGAGGGGGGCGACGGATGGCCGGCAGCCTATGAGCACCAGGCCGGCGGCAGGCGGCAGCGCTTTGCTGTGAGCCCGGAGGAAGGGCCTGGGCTTTTGCATCTCAAGCTGTTTCACCCGCTCGATGATCATCTGGGATTTGCGCCGCTGGAGGCAGCGCTGATGGCGCTCGACCTGCACAATGCGGCGATGAGCTGGAACAAGGCGCTCTTGGACAATTCCGCCCGCCCGTCGGGCGCGCTGGTCTACCAGCCCAAGGAGGGGGGCAACCTGACGCCGGAACAATATGAACGGCTCAAGGCCGAACTCGAGGACGGCTATCAGGGGGCGCGCCGGGCCGGCCGTCCGATGCTGCTCGAAGGCGGGCTCGACTGGAAGGCGATGGGGCTGACGCCGCGCGACATGGATTTCATCGAGGCGAAGAACGGGGCTGCCCGCGACATCGCCCTGGCGCTCGGGGTGCCGCCGATGCTGCTGGGCATTCCCGGCGATCTGACCTACGCCAATTACCAGGAGGCCAACCGCGCGTTTTGCCGGCTGACCGTGCTGCCGCTGGTGCACCGGACCGCCGCCGCGCTGACCGCCTGGTTGCAGCAGGTCTACGGCGCAGGGCTCAAGATCGATTACGACGCCGACCGGTTGCCGGGATTGTCCGCCGAGCGCGACGGGCTCTGGGCTCGGGTCGGCGCAGCGGACTTCCTCACCGACGAGGAAAAGCGGGAAGCCGTGGGATATCAGCGTGTTGCGGGCTGAACCGGACTCACATTCCCAACAACCTGAATCAATTTGCAAGGCGGAACCGGCCGCCGGAGGTAACGCGATGCAGAGCATGGATCCGGAGCCGGCAATGCTGGCCGCCCGCACCGCCGGGGCTGTTGCAGGCGCGCTGGTTTCACTCGCCTACATGATGCCCAAGGGCACGCGCGAAGCTGTGGCCCGGGCCATTGCCGGTGTCGTTTCGGGGCTCGTTTTCGGCGCGCCGGCCGGTGTGGCACTGGCACAGTGGATGGGGGTGAGCGGACTGCTTTCGCCAACCGAAACCCTGCTCACCGGATCGGCGGCCGCTTCCATGACCGCCTGGTGGGTGCTCGGCGCGCTGGCCCGCATCGCCGACCGGGCCGGGCGCGGACCGGCGGCAAGACAATAACCGGCCCGGGTCTCGCCGCCGGGGCAACAGGCACTTCACGAACAGCAAGGACAGCAATCATGACAACGGACTGGAGCGCATCCGGACGGCAGCACAAGCGCGTCGATCTGGCACTGGAGGACGTCAGTGGTGACGGCAGTTTTTCGGGCTATGCCAGCCTGTTCGGCGCCGTCGATCTCGGCCGTGACGTGATCGAGCCCGGTGCTTTCGCCGCTTCGCTCAAACGCCGCGGCGCGACCGATGTGCGCATGCTCTACCAGCACGATCCGGACCAGCCGATCGGCCGCTGGCTGTCGATCCGCGAGGACGCGCGCGGCCTGCATGTCGAGGGAAAGCTGGCACTCGGCGTGGCCCGGGCCCGCGAGGTGCACGAGCTGATGAAATCCGGCGCGCTCGACGGGCTGTCGATCGGGTTTCAGACCCTGCGCGCCCGCACCGAAGCCAAGGCCGGGATACGGCGGATCATGAGTGCCGATCTCTGGGAGATCTCGGTGGTGACATTCCCGATGCAGCCGGGCGCGCGGGTGACTGCCGTCAAGGCGCTCGGACAGGGAGTCGCTGCGCCGACGCGGCGCGAACTCGAACGGAGGCTCACGCGGGATGCGGGGCTGACCAGACGCCAGGCACGCGGGCTGATCGCCCGGGGCTATGGCGCCCTTTCGGACAGGCAGGACGCTGCGCCGGAGGATCTCAAACGCCTGATAACCCGGATGCGCAGCCTGACCGGCGCCTTGTTCCGGAGCTCCTGGCTCACCGACCTCAAGAA
This sequence comes from Parahoeflea halophila, assembly GCF_900220985.1. GTDB lineage: Bacteria > Pseudomonadota > Alphaproteobacteria > Rhizobiales > Rhizobiaceae > Hoeflea > Hoeflea halophila. The sequence continues at coordinate 265,565 of NZ_OCPC01000003.1, read as the reverse complement.
ATTGAAAGGACTAACCATGACGACCGCGTTTGATAACACCCGAGCGCCGGAAACCAAGAGCGTCGACGCCGACGTTTCCGCTGCCTTCGAGGACTTCATGTCCGCTTTCGAGCACTACAAGCAATCCAATGACGAACGCCTGGCCGAGATCGAACGCCGCGGCAGTGCCGACATCGTGACGGAAGAAAAGATGGCGCGCATCGACACCGCACTGGACGAGCAGAAACGTGCGCTTGATGCGCTTGCGGTCAAGCGCGCGCGCCCTGACCTTGGACGAGGCGGAGGTGCCGCACCCAGTCCGGTGCGCCAGGCATTTGACGCCTATGTGCGGCGTGGCGACGAGGCCGGGCTGCGTCAGGCAGAACTCAAGGCGATGTCGGCCGGCAGCGATCCGGATGGCGGCTATCTGGTGCCCGACGAACTCGACAGCGAGATCGGCCGCAGGCTTTCGGAACTCTCGCCGATACGTTCGATCGCCACCGTGCGGCAGGTCTCGGGCGCGGTGCTGAAGAAGCCGTTTGCGCTCGACGGCATGGCCACCGGCTGGGTCGGCGAGACCGATGCCCGGCCGCAGACGGCGGCGCCGCAGCTGGCGGAGCTGCAGTTTCCGACCATGGAGCTTTACGCCATGCCGGCGGCAACGGCCTCGCTTATCGAGGATGGCGCGCTCGACATCGAGGGCTGGATTGCGAGCGAGGTGGAAGCCGCCTTTGCCGAGCAGGAAGGCGCGGCGATTGTGACCGGAGACGGTGTCAACAAGCCGCGCGGCTTTCTCGACTATCCCAGCGTGGATGATGACAGCTGGAGCTGGGGCAATCTCGGTCACATCGCCACCGGATCGGCAGGCGCGTTCGGTGCCGACCCGTCCGACCGGCTGGTGGAACTCATCTATGCGCTCAAAGCAGGGCATCGGCAGAACGGGCGCTTCGTGATGAACCGCAAGACTCAGAGCCAGATCCGCAAGTTCAAGGATGCGGACGGCAATTATCTCTGGGTGCCACCGGCGGGCGTGGGACAGGCTGCCTCGCTGATGGGCTTCCCGGTGGTCGAGGCCGAGGACATGCCGGATGTGGCCGCCGATGCGCTGGCGATCGCCTTTGGTGATTTCCGCCGCGGTTACCTGGTCGTTGACCGCACCGGGGTGCGCGTCCTGCGCGATCCCTATTCGGCCAAGCCCTATGTGCTGTTTTACACCACCAAGCGTGTCGGTGGCGGGGTGCAGAATTTCGAGGCGATCAAGCTTCTGAAATTTGCCGCCTGACACAAGGTCCGCTCCTCCCGGACCAGCCCTCTCCCGACAGGCTCGGGGGAGGGAACCATCCCTGACGACCTTTATTCCCGAAGACTGCCATGACCCTGATTGAGACCGATCCGCCGCTGGCGGAACCGGTGACGCTTGCCGAGCTGAAGGCGCATTTGCGGATCGACGCCAACGACGAGAACGAGCTGCTTGAAAGCCTGATCCGTGTCGCTCGCACCCACCTCGAAGCGGTTACGGGCACCGCACTGATGACCCGGAGCTTCCGCCTTGTGCTCGACGACTGGCCGCGAAGTGACGTGATTCCGCTGATGAAAACCCCGGTTCAAACCATTGATGCGATTCTGGTTTACGACGCGGATGGTGTGGCGCAGGATCAGGACCTGAGCGGTCTCCTGCTCGACGCGACCGCCAAGCCCGCGCGGCTGGTGGTGCGGGGACGGCCACGACCGAGCCAGCCGATCAATGGCATCGAGATCGAGTTTACGGCCGGCTTTGGCGCGGGCACCGAGGTGCCGCCCGAACTCAAGCGGGCGATCCTCGTTCACGCTGCCCATCTTTACGTGTTTCGCGGTGCGGTGACGGCCGAGATGCAGCCGGCGTCGGTTCCGCCTGGCTATCAGCGGCTGATCGCGCCCTGGCAAAGGCGGGCTCTGTGATGGGAGCCATGGTGGTCGATCCGGGCCGTCTGAGCGCGCGGCTGGTGCTTGAAACTTCGGAGGGGCTGGACGACGGGCAGGGCGGGGTGAGCGAAAGCTGGACCCCGGTCGCCACGCTCTGGGGGCGGATCGAGCCGCTGCGGGCAGCCGCGCGGGAACAGGCAGGCGCTGTGCTGGCGCCGATCTCGCACCGGGTCACCATCCGCCACCGCGACGATATCCACCACGCCATGCGCTTTGTCTATGGCAGCCGTGTCCTCGAAATCCGCACGCTGCGCGATCCCGACGAGAGCCGCCGCTACCTGCTGTGCGACTGCGAGGAGTGCTGGCCATGAGCGCCAACGCATTGCAGAGTGCTGTCGTCGAACGCCTGTCCATCAGCCCGGATGTGCTGGCGATTACCGGGCCGGGCCGGATCTTCGACCGGCAGATCACCCGCGCCGAGCCGCCATACCTGGTGATTGGTGTGATGACCATGGCCGATTATTCGACCGGTGACGGGGACGGCACGGTGCACCGGTTCGAGATCGAGGCCTGGACCCGGCAGAATGGCCGCCGTCAGGCCGTGGAACTGGCAGATGCGGTTCGCGACGCACTCCATGATGCAGAACTGACCCTTGATGGCGCGGTGCTGATCAACCTTCGGCATGAACGCACTGTGAGCCGCCGCGCGCCGAAAACGGCGCTGCATGTGGCGCGGCTGAGATTTCGCGCGGTGACCGAACCATAGCAGCCGCCGGTTCCGTCAATGCCCATCCGGAAACTGAAAGGAAAATTCCATGACGGCGCAGAAAGGCAAGGACCTGCTTATCAAGATTGATGATGGCGGGGGTTTCGTGACCATTGCAGGCCTGCGGGCCCGGCGGCTGGCGTTCAATGCCGAGGCCGTCGACATCACCGACGCCGAATCTGCCGGGCGTTGGCGTGAGCTTCTGGGTGGCGCCGGTGTGCAGCGGGCGTCGCTTTCGGGCGGCGGCTTGTTCAAGGACCAGGCCAGCGATGCGCTGACGCGAAGCGTTTTTTCGCCAGCGAGATTCGCGACTGGCAGGTGGCGATACCGGATTTCGGCACCGTGACGGGACCGTTCCAGATCATCGCGCTCGAATATGCCGGCCGCCATGACGGCGAGATGACGTTCGAAATCGCGCTGGAATCGGCCGGCGCGCTGAGCTTCGCAGCGCTGTGAGGCGGCAATGAAAATTTATCCCAACCGCCACCGCGGTGAGATCGCCGCGAAATTTGACGGCGAAACCCGGCTGATGTGCCTGACGCTGGGTGCACTGGCCGAGCTCGAAAGCGCTTTTGACGTTGCCAATCTGGGCGAGCTCGCCGGCCGGTTCGAGGCGGGCCAGCTTTCGGCTGGCGACATCATCCGCATTGTCGGTGCCGGACTGCGCGGCGCCGGCAACCGGTTGAGCGACGACGACGTGGCCGAAATGTCGACCGAGGACGGGGCGGCAGGCTTTGCCCGCATTGCCACGGAACTGCTCTGGGTCAGCTTTGGCAGCGCGGAAGCTGCCGGACACGCACCACAGATTTCAGATCGGGAGGGCCGGGCTCCGGACAGGCCTGGAAACCCTCCCGGGCCGCAGGTGGCAGGGAGGTGACGATGCCGGACCGGACGTTTTTCCCCTGGGCGTCCGTGCTCCGCTTCGGCCTCGGCCACCTGCGGCTAAGACCCGATGCGTTCTGGCAGCTGAGCCTGCCCGAACTCCGCGCGCTGATTGGAACGACCGGGATGCCCCCGACAGCCACCCGGCAAGGGCTTGAATCGCTGATGGCGCTGTTCCCCGACGCCCCCGGCGATCCCGTCACGACTGCAAAGGACCCCGTCAATGCCCGATGAGCCGAACCTGAATGTCAATGTGGAGCTGGACCTAAACGGCGCCGACCGGGCGCTTGACGAGCTGACGCAGAAGGCCGATGCCTTCGGCGGGGCGCTGTCGGGAGCCTTGAAATCCGCCACCGTCGACGGGCGTGGTCTCGACGATGTTTTGCGCACACTGGGCAAGCGCATGGTGGGCATTGCGGTCGATGCGGGGACGCGGCCACTGAACCAGCTGGTCAGCAACTCGATCGCCGGACTGTCGGGCAGCCTCGGGCGTGTCTTGCCTTTCGCCGGAGGCGGCGTGCCGGGACGCGTCACTGCCTTCGCCGATGGCGGCGTGGTCGGCGGCCCTTCGCTGTTTCCGATGCCGGGCGGTGATGTCGGCCTGATGGGGGAAGCGGGAGCCGAAGCGATCCTGCCGCTTAGCCGCGGGCCGGATGGCAGGCTTGGCGTGGCCACAAGCGGTGGCGTTCAGCCGGTGCAGGTGACCTTCAACGTGACGACACCTGATGCGGCGAGTTTCTCAAAATCCGAAGCCCAGGTGACCGCGATGCTGGCCCGTGCGGTCGGCCGCGGGCGGCGCGGGCTCTAGCCCGGGAGGGATCAGATGAGCAATGGTTTTCACGAAGTACGGTTTCCGCTCAGGCTGTCGCTCGGCGCCAGCGGCGGGCCGGTGCGGCGCACCGACATCGTGGCACTGTCCAATGGCGGCGAAACCCGCAATGCGCGCTGGGCCGATGCACGGCGGCGTTATGACGCCGGAACCGGACTGCGCGGTATCGAGGATCTCTACCAGCTGACCGCGTTCTTCGAGGCCCGGCGTGGCCAGCTCTACGGCTTCCGCTTCCGCGATCCTGTGGATCATGCTTCCGCCCCGCCGGGCCAGGCGGTCACCGCAATCGATCAGCAGATCGGCACCGGGGACGGGGTACGGACCGGGTTCGAATTGACCAAGACCTACGAGGATGCCGGAGGCTCGAGCACCCGCCGGATCGAGAAGCCGGTCGCGGGCAGCGTGGTGGTGGCCATTGACGGTCTGGCGCTCGCTGGGGGCGATTTCACAGTCGATCACGTGACGGGCCATGTGACGTTCGGGCCCGGATCGGTCCCGGGACCGGGCGCGATCGTGACCGCGGGCTACGAGTTCGACATTCCGGTGCGCTTTGACACCGACCGCATCGAGGTGAGCCTGGCAGCCTTCAAGGCAGGCTCCGTCCCGAGCGTGCCACTGCTGGAGATGAAGCCATGAGAAACCTGCCAAACGGACTTGCTGCACACCTGGCGCAGACATCGACTACCACCTGCCATGCCTGGCGGCTGACCCGCACCGACGGCCAGGTGCTGGGTTTTACCGAGCACGATCATGACCTCGCATTTGACGGTACGGTGTTTTCCGCCGCCACCGGGTTTCGCGCCAGCGAGGTGGAATCAGGGCTCGGGCTGGAAGCGGATGCCGCCAATGTGGCTGGCGCCTTCTCCGACGCTGCGATCAGCACCGATGATCTGGCGCTGGGACACTATGACGGGGCACGGGTCGAGATTTTTCTGGTCAATTGGCAACGCCCCGGCGACCACGTGCTGCTGTCGACGCGGCAGCTCGGCGAGGTCCGGAGCGCGGGACAGGCCTTCACCGTCGAGTTACGCAGTCTCGCAGCCCAGCTGGATCAGCCGCAGGGGCGGCTCTACGGCCGTCGCTGCGACGCCGATCTCGGCGACGCCCGTTGCACGAAAAATATCTCGCCGGCTCCGTATAGGTTGACTGGAAGTCTTGTCGAGGCGGTCGACGAGATGACATTGATCGTCAGCGGCCTTTCCGGCCGGCCCGCCGGCTGGTTCAGCGATGGCCGTATCCGCTTTGCCACCGGACTGCTCGCGGGACTGCAGGCTGACATTTCGCACCACACGGTTGAGCCGGGCGGGGCGCGGCTGGCGCTCTGGGCGCCTTTGGCGCGGCTGCCCCAGCCCGGCGACCAGCTTGACGTGTCCGCGGGCTGCGACAAGGCCTTTGAAACCTGTTCAGCCAAATTCGCCAACGGGCTCAATTTTCAGGGCTTTCCCTACCTGCCCGGAAGCGACTTTGCCTATGGCTATGCCGATGCAGACACCGTCCATGACGGCCGGCCGATCGTGCCGTGAGCGGTACCGTGATGGAAGATGGCAGAGGCCAGCGCATTGTCGCTGCGGCGAGAGGCTGGATCGGCACGCCCTACCGGCACCAGGGTGTACGCAAAGGGGTGGGCTGTGACTGCCGCGGTCTGGTGCGCGGCGTCTGGGCCGAGGTGACAGGGCGGCAGGCCCAGGATCCGGGAGCCTATGCGCCCGACTGGGCCGAGCGTTCCGGCTGCGACCGCCTGCTTATCGCGGCGCGTGACCACTGCGGGGACGCCATTTCGCCGGCGGATGCCATGCCCGGCGACATTGTGCTGTTTCGCTGGCGCGCGGGGGTCTCGGCCAAGCATGCCGGCATTCTTTCGGGCCCCGACCACTTCATCCATGCCTACGAGGCCGCAGGTGTGATCGAAAGCGCCCTGATTCCCTCCTGGCGGCGGCGGATAGCTGCGGTGCACCGGATTCCCCGCGGACCTGAGAACGCCGAACCGAAGACGACAACCTGAAAAGAGAGGCAAGACATGGCGACTATCCTGCTGCAGGTGGCTGGCGCGTCACTGGGCGGTGTCTTCGGCCCGGTCGGCACCGCCATCGGTTCCGCCATCGGCGCCACTGTCGGCGGCATGCTCGACACCAGCCTGATCAACTCCACCCGTACCATTGCAGGGCGCGGGCTCAGCGGGGCCCGCATTCCCTCCGCCGATGAAGGTTCGCCGATCCTGCGTGTCCACGGCTCGATGCGGATTGCAGGCGTGCTGATCTGGGCGACACGGTTTGAGGAGACGGTGACCCGGGAGCGCCAGGGCGGCAAGGGCGGCGGGCCGAAAGTGGAGAGTTATCACTATCATGCCAATTTTGCGCTCGGGCTGTGCGAAGGACCGATCGCCTTCATCCGCCGGGTCTGGGCCGACGGGCGCGAACTTGATCTGGACAGCCTGGATATGCGGATCTACCGGGGCACGGCCACGCAACTGCCCGATCCGCTGATCGAAGCCAAGCAGGGCGTGGGCCGCGCGCCGGCCTGGCGCGGCCTTGCCTATGTCGTTTTCGAACGGCTGCCGCTCGATGATTTCGGCAACCGTATTCCGGCGCTGCAGTTCGAGGTGGTTCGCCCAGTCGGCGGGCTGGAACCGGCAATCGAGGCGGTGGCACTGATACCGGGGTCGACCGAGCATGGCTATGCCACCACGCCCGTGCGCGAAAGCCTCGGGGTCGGCGCGGTGCGAACGCTCAACCGCAACATGCATCAGGCATCTACCGACTGGTCGCAATCGATCGACGAACTGCAGGCGCTGTGCCCGAACCTGAAATCTGTGGCGCTGGTCTCTGCCTGGTTTGGCGATGACCTGCGCGCGAGCCATTGCCGCTTCCGCCCCGGCGTCGAGGTGGTCGCCAGAAATGCTGAAACCAGGCCTTGGAAAGTCGGTGGGCTGAGCCGCGCCACCGCGCACCTGGTCTCCACCAGCAATGGCGGCCCGGCCTATGGCGGCACGCCGGATGACAGCTCCATCATCGAGGCGATCCGTGACCTCAAGGCGCGCGGCCTCAAGGTGGTGCTCTATCCCTTCGTGCTGATGGACCTGCCCGAAGCCAATGGGCTGCCCAATCCCGCCGGCGGCACCGGGCAGCCGGCCTACCCCTGGCGCGGGCGGCTGACCGCGAGCGTTGCCCCGGGATTGCCCGGAACTCCCGATGGCACGGCAGCAATGGGCAGCGAGATCGACGCACTGTGCGGGAACACGCTTGTATTGGATGTCGTCGTTTCGGGCGACAGCGTCACATGGACCGGCGGCGATGAAGGCTACCGCCGTTTCATCCTGCACCACGCGGCACTGGCGATTGCTGCGGGCGGCGTCGATGGTTTCGTCATCGGCTCGGAGATGATCGGCCTGACCCGCCTGCGTGACGAGACCGGTGCGTTTCCCTTTGTCGGCAAGCTGATCGAACTGGCGGCCGATACCAAGGCGATGCTGGGTGGCGCCACGACCGTGACCTATGCCGCCGACTGGACTGAATATGCCGGCCACCGGTCTGATGACGGCTCGGGCGACATCTATTTCAATCTTGACCCGCTGTGGGCGCACCCGGCCATCGGCGCCATCGGAATCGACAACTACATGCCGCTGAGCGACTGGCGCGACGCAGACGTCTCGGCTGGCAATCCGGACGGGGCGGGGTTTGCCAATGACGAGGCGGCGATGCGTACAGCGATCACAGGCGGTGAAGGCTTCGACTGGTGCTATCCGAGCGAAACCGCAAGGAACGCACGCGAGCGGCTGCCGATTTCGGACGGATTTGCCGGCAAGGACTGGGTCTACCGGGTCAAGGATCTACGCGGATGGTGGGAGAATCAGCATTTCGACCGGATCGGAGGAATGGAAGAGGCTAGTCCGAGCGCCTGGGTTCCCGGCTCCAAGCCGTTCTGGTTCACCGAGCTCGGATGCCCGGCGGTGGACAAGGGTGCCAATCAGCCGAACCTTTTCCCCGATCCGAAATCGTCGGAAGGCGCTGTTCCCTGGTTCTCGAATGGCGGCCGCGATGATCTCGCCCAGCGGGCGTTTCTCGCGGCTCATCTCGCTCACTGGGCCGGGGCGGACAATGCCGACGGCATGGTTGCGAGCGACCATATTCACCTCTGGACCTGGGATGCACGACCGTTTCCGGCCTTTCCGCTGTCGTCGTCGGTGTGGTCTGACGGAGCCAACTGGCGCACAGGCCACTGGCTCAACGGGCGCCTTGGAACCGTGGCGCTGAAGGATCTGGTCGCCAGTGTTCTGAGCGATGCGGGGGTCACGGATTTCAATGTCGACCGGGTCGACGGCATGGTCTCGGGCCACGTTATCTCGAGCCCTGCCTCGGTGCGGGCCGTGCTGCAGCCCCTGGTCGAGGCTTTCTGCATCGATGTCCGCGAAGGTCCTGAAGGTCTGGAATTCGTCTCACGGCTGACTTCTGGCGCGGCCCCGGCAGAGATAGAAATGGTGGCCGAACCCGGCGAGGGGCCATTGTTCGAGGAGGTTCGCGGCGAACTCAGCGAATTTGCCAATGAGGCGGTGGTGCTGTCGGCAGACCCGATGACTGATTACGCTCCGGCCTCGGCGCGTTCACGCCGTCTCGAACGTGAGCCGGTGCGCCAGACCGACCTGCCGCTGAGCCTCGCACTTGAACCTGGGCTGGCCCGCATGAGCGCCGACCGCTGGCTGCAGGATCACCGGCTGCAGCGCCGCCGATTGCGTTTTGCCCTGCCACCGCAGTCGGTGGCTGTGCAGCCGGGGGATGCGATCCATTTCGTCATGGGGAATGCGCCGCAAGGCCGGTTTCATATCCGCCGCATCGAAGACGGTGACATCCGCCGCATCGAGGCAGTGGCGCATGCGGGCGGCGCTGGGCCTGCGGCTGTGGATGCATTCACCAGCCGTGCGACCAATGACGCCAATGCGGCCTTTGCCCCGGCGATCGTCTTTCTTGATCTGCCGGTACTGACCGGCGAGGATCAAACGGCCTGGGCGCGCGCTGCCGGCCTGGCAACACCGTGGCGGCAGATGCTGCTGTCGAGTTCCGTCGAAACCGAAGGCTATACGCCGCGCACAACCCTTTCCGCCCCCGCCCGAATCGGAAAATTGGCTGAAGCGCTGCCGCCCGCTGACACGGAAGGCCGGTTTGACGAAAGCGCTGTGCTGCTGGTCGACCTGGCCTTTGGAGGTCTGGCAAGCGCCAGCCGTCAGGCGGTCCTCAATGGCGCCAACGTTCTTGCAATCCACTCTGATACAGGCGTCTGGGAGGTGGTTCAGTTTGAAACCGCCGAAGAGGTTTCCGCCGGGCGCTGGCGGATTGGAAGCCTGTTGCGCGGCCAAGGCGGAACCGATGATGCAATGCGCGCTGGTGCAGCGTCAGGTGCGACCGTCATCGTGCTCGACAGCGCCGTCATGCCGCTCGATCTCCGGCTGGAAGAGGCGGCCCGTGAGCTCAACTGGATCGCCGAAGCCACCGGCTCAGCCGCGGGCACAATGGCGCCAATGGTTTTCGCCGGTGGAGAGAGGGCGCTGACGCCGCTGTCGCCGGTGCATTTGCGCGCCAGCCGGCAGGCCGGGGGCATTGACCTTTCCTGGATCCGGCGGGGGCGTCTGTCTGCTGACAGCTGGACCGCCGCCGAGATTGCCAATGACGAAGGTTTCGAGCGCTACCGGCTGGAAATTCTCGATGCCGGCACGGTCATCCGAACCGTCGAGCCGGAAACATCCGGCTGGCTATACACGTCGGCGCTCGAGATCGAGGATTTCGGCGCGCCGCAATCCTCACTGACCTTCCGCGTCTCCCAGGCGGGAAAGCGTGTGCCCTGGGGAGTGACCCGGACCGCAACCTGCACACTTTGATTTACCTCACCCTTGAAAGGACGAGTGCGATGATTGATATCAAACCCTGGTGGCAGTCAAAGACTCTGTGGGGAGCCATCGTGACGATCGGCTCTGCAGCGCTCGGCCTGCTCGGATACGAACTTGGAGACGCCGACCGCGAGGCCCTGACCGGCCTGCTGACCTCGCTTGGCGCCGCGCTTGGCGGCGTGATTGCCATCATCGGCCGCATCCAGGCAAAGGACCGGATAGGTTGACCCCAAGGGTGGAGGCCGGAATCATCCCGGTTCCCATTCATTTGCGGTTCAGACAGGATCTTGTATCACTGGCTCCAGGATGAAATACGAACCGCTTCAGGGCAGACCATGATCACAAACGCACTCACAATAGGCTTGGTTGCCGCGCAGACCGCGACCATGACCCCGGTTGCCACCGTGTCGCAGGATTTGCGTGCGCCGGACGGCACTGCCATCGTCGAGGTGGCGGCCGATTGTTCGGGGGCAGCAACTCGTGTGGTCGGCCAGACCGGCGGGCAGTTGCTGTCGGCTTCAGCCCAGTCCAGCGGCGGCCAGACCATTTGCGTGATCACCGTGCTGGTGCCGGGCAATGGCAATGACCGTCCGAAAAAGGTCACCGTTTCGGTGCCGCAGTAAGCGTTTCAGCAACGGAACCCGGCGAGTTTGTGCACTTCGTGATTCCGAACTGGTGCGGATCGAGCGAGTCGGTGCATGGTAAGGGGGCGGCGTCGTGCAGTTGATGTGGTGGGCGCCGCGGCACAACAGCGGGAGCAAACCAAGTGCGTATTCTGATTGTTGAGGACGACAAGGATCTCAATCGCCAGCTGGCCGAAGCACTCATCGAGCAGGGCTATGTAGTCGACCGCGCCCATGATGGCGAGGAAGGTCATTTTCTTGGCGACACCGAGCCCTATGACGCCGTCATTCTCGACATCGGTTTGCCGGAGATGGATGGGGTCACGGTGCTCGAGAAATGGCGCGCCGACAACCGTACCATGCCGGTTCTGATCCTGACTGCCCGCGATCGCTGGAGCGACAAGGTGGCAGGGATCGACGCGGGCGCCGATGACTATGTCACCAAGCCGTTTCATGTCGAAGAAGTGCTGGCGCGCATTCGTGCTCTCATCCGGCGTGCCTCCGGCCACGCCTCGTCGGAGATTGCCTGCGGCCCGGTTCGTCTCGATACAAAGGCATCCAAGGCGAGCGTCGACGGAACCACGCTGAAACTGACCAGCCACGAATTCCGGCTGCTGTCCTATCTCATGCATCACATGGGCGAGGTGGTCTCGCGCACGGAACTGGTCGAGCACATGTACGACCAGGACTTCGACCGCGATTCCAATACTATCGAAGTTTTCGTCGGCCGCTTGCGCAAGAAGATCGGCGTTGACCTGATCGAGACCGTGCGCGGCCTCGGCTACCGTATGGTTGCACCGGACGGCGAAACCAGCGGCAAGTCGGGATGAAGGGCGGTTCACTCACCGCACGCGTTTTGCTGTTTGCTTCGGTCTGGGCAGTGATCGCCCTGGTCGCGATCGCCATCGTGATCTCGCAACTCTATCGCGCCGGCAGCGAACGCGCTTTTGACGACCTGTTGCGCGCCCACCTCAACAGCGTGATCAACGCGGTTACGATCAATGAGGATGGTCGGCTTTCAGGCAATCCGCAACTGGGCGATCTGGTTTTCGATCAACCGGGCAGTGGCTGGATCTGGCTGGTCGAACCTCTCGGGGAGCTGGACAGTCCGCGCCTCGCGTCGATTTCGATCGATGCGGGCACTTTGGCTTCGCCACCGGTGGAAGACCTGCCCTTCAACGAACGCTATCAACGAAGCTACTCGGCCGTCGATGTCGAGGCCAATCAGCTTGAAGTCATCGAGACCGAGGTGGAGCTGGACGATCAGGGGCGTGCGGCGCGTTTCCGGGTGGCCGGCAACCGCGAGGTGCTGGAAGCCGAAATCGCCGCCTTCTCGACCAATCTCTATCTGGTGCTGGCGCTGTTCGGCATTGGCAGCCTGATGGTCAATGCGGTTGCCATTCTGTACGGATTGCGCCCACTTGATCATGCACGGCAGGCCTTGGGCCGGGTCCGGGCGGGGGAGGCTCAGCAGCTGGACGGGAGCTTTCCCCGCGAGATTGCGCCTCTTGTCGGAGAGATCAACGCCTTGATCGAAGCCAATCACCGGGTGGTGGACCGGGCGCGGATGCAGGTGGGAAACCTTGCGCATTCGCTCAAGACTCCGATTGCGGTTTTGATCAATGAGTCCCGGGACATGGCCCCGTCCCATCAGAAGCTGGTGCGGGCGCAGGCCGAAACCATGCAGGCCCAGGTTCAGACCTATCTTGATCGGGCGCGCATTGCCGCCCAGCGCGGCAGTGTGCTTGCACGCACCGAGGCCGCACCGGTGATTGAGCGGCTGGTCCGGGTGATGGCCAAGCTCAACCGGGATCTCGATTTTGCCACCGACATCGAGCCGCGTGATGCGGTGCTGGCCATGGAAAGCCAGGATCTCGAGGAGGCGCTCGGCAATCTGGTCGAAAATGCGGCCAAGTTTGCCCGTCAGAGCGTCATCATCAGGTTGCGGACCGTCCCCGCCAATGAGGGCCAGAGGCCGATGTTTCGCATCGAAATCGACGATGATGGACCCGGTCTCGACGAGGCAGCGATGCGCGAAGCGATGAAACGGGGCCGCAGGCTTGACGAGTCAAAGCCGGGGACAGGCCTGGGGCTTTCCATCGTTGAAGAGATCGCTTCGGAGTACAACGGTTCGGTTGCCCTGGCGAAGGCCGATCTCGGCGGACTTTCAGCGCGGATGACATTGCCGGCACTGATCACGGAGGCTTGAACCAATGTGGTTCGTAATTCGGATTCGACTGCGCTAGAACAAGGCAGAGAACCGGCGTTGCGTCACAATGCCGCCACAGCGACAAGGCAATTACGGCCTGTAGCAATATGTGGCGATCGAGCTGGCACCTGCGCAACAATGAGGACGACGGCAGCATGGCATATACAGTCTGGAATCTGGTGAAATACGGCGCGATTGCGGGTCTTTCCGTTGTGCTGGCCGGCTGCACCGGCACAGGCGCGGTGCGGCCGCTTTCCTTTGCGCCGGTTTCAGGTTCGAAAGTCGCCGGGACCGATTCGATCCTGTCCGCGCTGAATGGCGGAATCCTGCCGGCCGATGCTGCCAGCGGGTTGAGCGGAGCGGACCGGCTGCGGGCACTGGAAGCCGAGTATCAGGCACTAGAAAAGGCCCCCCTCGGCCAGGTGGTTGCCTGGAGCAGCCAGAGTGGGCGAACGGCCGGCGAAGTGTCGGCGGGTACTCCCTATCAGGTCGGTCAGCAAAATTGCCGTCAATATGTCCACACTGCCACCATTCGCGGCGTCCCGGTGAAGGGGCAGGGGGCAGCATGCCGCAATGATGATGGCAGCTGGACACCACTCGGCTGACTGCGAATTTTCTTATTGATCTCGATCACGGCGATGCGCCGCAGCCCTGTTAAGCTTCCTACACGCTGATCACAACTGGCGGGTTGAAGCACCGGGCGCAGCCAATGCCCTCTGCAGCAGACTGAATCTCGGTCTCGCCTGGCCAGTCTGGACGGTATCGTGCAGGCGGTTACTGCTTGAGAAGCCCGATACGCGACCAATCGCCCCAATCAGGCTTTCGAAGCCGAATGCAGTTGGAAAACAAAGAATGCTCGGATATTGAAGCCATATGTTGTTCTGGGTAATCGCCGCCGTCATGACCGCCGTTGCGACCCTGGCCTTGCTGAGGCCGGTGGCGCGTGCTCGTTCGGAGGCGCCTGACGCGCCCGAATTGCATGATATCGAGGTCTATCGCGACCAGTTGAGCGAAGTCGACCGTGATCTGGCGGAAGGCTTGGTGGACCCGGTTCAGGCCGAAGTCGCCAAGACGGAAATCTCCCGCCGCCTGCTTAGCGCCGCCCGCAAGAGCGAGGCGGCAGAATCTCAAGGCCGTGCAGGGAGCAATCGCGGTCTGCGCCGTGCGGTTGTGATCATGATGGCGCTTTTCATGCCGGTTGCAGCGTTGACGGCCTATCTCGAACTCGGCAGGCCCGGTTTGCCGCAGCTGCCGCTTTCGGCAAGGCTGCAGGCCGATCCGCAGGCCAGCGACGTCGCCATGCTGATCTCCAAGGCTGAGCAGCACCTTGCGGAAAATCCCGATGACGGCCGCGGCTGGGACGTGCTCGGCCCGATCTATCTGCGCACCGGCCGCTTTGAGGACGCAGCCACAGCCTACAGAAAGGCGATATCGATTCTGGGCCCGTCCCCAACACGGCTGTCGAGCCTTGGCGAGGCCTTGTTCTCCGCGTCGGGAGGCATTGTCACTGAAGAAGCCAATCTGGCCTTCCAGACCGCGCGGGAACTCGATTCCGCCGACCCGAAACCACAGTTCTTTCTGGCGGTGGCGCTGGCCCAATCGGGCAAGACAAGTGAAGCACGAGCGGCCTTCAACGGCATGCTCGAGGCTGCACCTGAGGGGGCGCCATGGATTCCCGCGGTTGAGCGTCAGCTCGCGGACTTACAGCCCCAAGCAGGCACCGGGCCATTGTCTGGGACCGGCGCGCAGGTCCCTGGCAATCCGACCGCGGCTGATATTGCTGCGGCGCAGACCATGAGCCCTGAGGACCGGCAGGCGATGATTGCCTCGATGATCGAGAGCCTCGAATCCAAGCTGGCCGACAATCCCAACAACGTTGCCGGATGGCTGCGGCTGATCCGTTCGCATGTCGTCACCGGAGGCCGTGACAGGGCACAGGCGGCTCTCGACCGCGCCTTTGCCGTCTTTGCACCGGCCAGCCCCGAGTTCCAGCAACTCAGCACGCTGGCCAGGGAATTTGGCCTCAGCGAGACCCCGATACTCGGCGGCGTGCCGATGGCACCTAATGTGCCCGCCGCACAGGCAATTTCCCCCGCCGAATCACCGGTCGCAACCAAGACCCCCTTCATCCTGCCGCCGGCGGGCGGTGAGGCTGCGGCCGTGCAGGCTCCCCGGCCTGCTGAAGCTGTCCCGCCTGGCGGTTCCGATGCTGCATCGACCCCTCGGCCATCGGCCGGTCCGACACAGGCCGATGTTGCCGCGGCGGCTGAGATGACGGTTGAAGACCGGGTTGCGATGATCCGCTCGATGGTCGACTCCCTGAATGCCAGGCTGGTGGAAAATCCCGACAATCTCGAAGGTTGGCTGCGCTTGGTCAGATCCTACGCGGTGATGGGCGATCGTGGCTCCGCTGTCACGGCTCTTGAGCGCGCCGGGGACACATTCCCCGCCGACAGCGAGGCCGGGCGCACACTCGCACGCCTTGCTTCCGAGCTCAGTCTTGAACAGGCTCAGGAGGAGCAATGAACCGCAAGCAGAAACGATTGTCGATCATCGCCGGGGGTGCGGTGTTTTTGGCCGCTTCAGCGGCGCTGGTCGCCTCGGCGCTGCGCGAGCAGATCGTGTTCTTCAATTCGCCCACGGACGTGCTGGCACAGCAAATGGCGCCGGGCACCCGCGTGCGGCTTGGCGGCTTGGTCGAGGACGGCTCGGTCGAGCGCGGTGAGAATTCGGCCGTGACCTTCCGGGTGACCGACACCAACGCTTCGGTCAAGGTGCGCTATGTCGGCATCCTGCCCGACCTGTTCCGCGAAGGGCAGGGGGTGGTCACCGAAGGCACGTTTTCGCCCGAGCAAGGAACATTCCTGGCCGATTCCGTTCTCGCCAAGCATGACGAGAATTATATGCCCAAGGAAGTTGCGGACTCGCTGAAAGCACAAGGGGTCTGGCAGGAGGGGGATCCGGCCCCCGGGGTCGAAACGCAGACGCAGTAGACGGACGAAAAGCATGCCGGCGCGGCATGGGAGAAGACGCCATGATCACTGAAATCGGCCATTTTGCACTGATCCTCGCGCTGGCGACGGCGGTCGTGCAATCGGTTGTTCCCCTGATCGGCGCGCGCCGCCGTGATGCGGGTCTGATGGCCGTCGGCCCCATGGCGGCGGTCACTTCGCTGATGCTGGTTGCGATCTCCTTTGCGGCGCTGACCAACGCCTATGTGACATCGGATTTCTCGGTGCAGAATGTGGTCGAGAACTCGCATTCGCTCAAGCCGATGATTTACAAAATCACCGGTGTCTGGGGCAATCACGAGGGCTCGATGCTGCTCTGGGTGCTGATCCTGGTGCTGTTTTCGGGCCTGGTGGCGCTGTTCGGGCGCAATCTGCCGGACACGTTGAAGTCCAATGTGCTTTCGGTCCAGGCCTGGATCACGGTCGCCTTTCTGCTTTTCGTGCTTCTGACCTCGAACCCGTTTCTGCGGCTTGATCCGGCGCCCGCCGAAGGCAATGACCTGAACCCGATCCTTCAGGACATCGGGCTGGCGATCCATCCGCCGCTGCTGTATCTCGGCTATGTCGGGTTTTCGATTTCCTTTTCGTTCGCCATTGCGGCGCTGATCGAGGGTCGCATTGATGCGGCCTGGGCGCGCTGGGTCCGACCCTGGACCCTGACGGCCTGGATCTTTCTCACCGCCGGGATCTCGATGGGCAGCTACTGGGCCTATTACGAACTCGGCTGGGGCGGCTGGTGGTTCTGGGATCCGGTCGAAAACGCCTCCTTCATGCCCTGGCTGGTGGGCACTGCTTTGCTGCATTCGGCGCTGGTGATGGAAAAGCGCGAGGCACTCAAGATCTGGACGGTGCTGCTTGCCATCCTGACCTTCTCGTTCTCGCTGCTCGGCACCTTCCTGGTGCGGTCGGGCGTCCTGACATCGGTGCATGCCTTCGCCACCGATCCGACCCGCGGCGTGTTCATTCTGGGCATTCTGGTGATCTTCATCGGCGGTGCGCTGGCCCTGTTCGGCTTCCGCGCCGGTACCTTGAAGGCCGGAGGCATGTTCGCGCCGATCTCGCGCGAAGGGTCGCTTGTGCTCAACAACCTGTTCCTGACCACGGCTGCAGCCACGGTGTTGGTTGGAACGCTGTATCCGCTGCTCCTGGAGGCCGTCACCGGGACCAAGATTTCGGTCGGTCCGCCGTTCTTCAACCTGACCTTCGGCCCGCTGATGATCCCGCTGCTGCTGGCGGTTCCCTTCGGGCCGCTGCTGGCCTGGAAACGCGGTGATCTGGCAGGTGCTGCGCACCGGCTCTACTTTGCTGTCGGCATTGCCATGCTGGTCGGGCTTGGTGTGGTCTTTATTGAGACCGGAGCGCCCGTGCTGGCAGCGCTCGGCATCGCGCTTGGCGTCTTCCTGATCCTTGGTGCCCTGACTGATCTGGCGCTGCGCTCCGGTATTGGCCGGGTGCGCCCGAGCATCGCCTGGGGCCGGCTGACCGGCCTGCCGCGGTCGGCCTTTGGATCCGCGCTGGGACATTTGGGACTGGGCGTCACTGTGATCGGTGTTGTCGCGGCAAGCGTGTTCTCCACCGAAACCGTGCTCGCCATGAAACCCGGCGACACCGTCATGGCAGGCGGCTATGAGCTGCGTTTCGAGGGCGTCCGCGATTACAATGGCCCGAACTACTCGGCCCAGTCCGGCGAGTTTACCGTTTCGCGCGGTGGCGTTGAAGTGGCGCAGGTTGCCTCGTCGAAGCGGTTCTACCAGGCGCGGGGAATGCCGACCACCGAGGCCGGTATCCTGACCTTTGGCGCCAGCCAGCTCTACGTTGCGCTCGGCGACCCCGAGGCCAATGGCGGCCTGGTGGTGCGGGTCTGGTGGAAATCCTGGGTGACCTTCATCTGGTACGGCACGGTCGTCATGGTGCTCGGAGGATTACTGTCGCTCACTGACCGCCGTCTGCGCATTGGCGCGCCCAATCGGGCCCGGTCGAAGCAAAAACCTGCGGAGGCAACCGCGTGATGATCTTTCGCCAGGCGCTGGCCGCGCTATTGCTTCTGCTTGCGCTGATTGCGCCGGCGGCAGCGGTCAATCCCGATGAGGTGCTGGATGATCCGGCGCTGGAGGCGCGCGCCCGGTCCCTGTCGCTGGAACTGCGCTGCCTTGTTTGCCAGAACCAGTCGATCGACGATTCCAACGCCGAGCTCGCGCGTGATTTGCGGGTGCTGGTGCGCGAACGCCTGGTGGCGGGTGACAGCGATGAGGACGTGATAGACTATGTCGTCTCGCGCTATGGCGAATTCGTGCTGCTCAAGCCCCGCTTTTCGGTTCAGACCGTGTTGCTCTGGGGCGCTCCGATCGCGATTTTTCTCATCGGCGCCGGAGTGATGCTGGTCTACAGCCGCGGCCGCGGCAAGACGGTTGCCGCAGCCACTGGCAGCGAACTCAGCGACGCCGAACAAGCCGAACTCGCGAAACTGTTGAAAGACCGTGACCGTCAGACCTGATAGAAGGATGCCCGAAGAACTGAAAGGGACAGGGCATGACGGCACATACGATCAAGGCGGAATTCGAAGGTCATTCCGGGGCGAAACTGGCCGCAAGGCTTGATCTGCCGGCAGGCACAATCCGCGCCTGGGCCTTGTTCGCCCATTGCTTCACCTGCTCCAAGGACTCGCTTGCCGCCCGGCGCATCTCCGGCGAACTTGCCCGTGCAGGCATTGCCGTCATGCGCTTCGATTTCACCGGGCTCGGCTCGAGCGACGGCGAATTCGCCTCGACCAATTTTTCCTCAAATCTCGAAGATCTCCGCGCGGCGGCCGATTGGCTTGCCGTTCATTACGATGCGCCGGAGATCCTCATCGGCCACTCGCTTGGCGGAGCAGCCGTGCTGGCAATTGCCGGTGAACTCCAATCAGTCAAGGCCGTGGCCACGCTTGGCGCGCCCGCCGAGGCGAGCCATGTGATCCACAATTTCGCCGCCCATGTCGAAGAGATCCATGCGCAGGGTCAAGCCGAGGTTGATCTGGGTGGCCGCACTTTCACGATCCAGCGGCAGTTCATCGAGGACCTCAATGCCACCCATCTGACGGACCTGGTCGGTCGCATGAAGACGGCGCTGCTTGTCCTGCACGCGCCGCGCGATGCGATGGTCGGCATTGACAATGCTTCCGCGATCTTCACCGCTGCCAAGCACCCGAAAAGCTTTGTGTCACTGGATGGTGCCGATCATCTGCTGACCGACCCGACTGACGCCAATTACGTGGCCGATGTCATTGCGTCCTGGGCGTCGCGCTACCTGCCCGCCGAGGCGCCTCGGCGCGAGGATGAGACGGTGGAAGACGTTGTGGTTGGCGAAACCGGGCAGGGGCGTTTTCAGGTGTCGATACAGGCCGGGCCGCACCGTTTTCTCGCTGACGAACCCGCCGATATCGGTGGCGCCGACACCGGGCCTTCACCCTATGATTTGATGGCGGCGGCACTCGGTGCCTGCACGGCGATGACGCTGCGCATGTATGTGCGGCTCAAGAAACTCGAGCTTGGCCTCGTGACGGTCACGGTCCGGCACAACAAGGTCCATGCAGCCGACTGTCTGGAGTGCACCGACGAGGAGCGCTCCGATCGCGGCAAGATCGACCGATTTGAGCGCATTATTTCCATAGACGGGGGAACACCCGCAGGCCTCGCCGACAAAATTGTCGAGATCGCCGCAAAATGCCCGGTGCACCGCACGCTCGAACATGGCGCCAAGGTTGTGACAAGGCTCAACTGAAAACGCGGTGAATGCGAGCATTGCCAAGGCATGCCGGCATCCGTAATGGAGTCCGGCGCCAGTCTTGCAAGTGATTTGCGAAACCGGTCAGATCACAGCGCCGACCGGCTTCGAAACCGCGGGCGAAATCTGGTGTCGTTAAAATAGCCGGCTATGAAGGCGCGGGATGACCCTTTGACTGTTTTGCCTGATCACAGATCTCGTACCAGGATGGCTTTTCATCGACAAATTCGTGCAGGCTGTTCCGGACACTCAGTTCGGTGTCCAGTGCGTTTGCTGCTATCGGGAAACTGTCTGCATCGGACAGGATCTCACCCAGCGACGTGCCGCATATCCTGCAGAAGCACCTTCCGTAAATATATGGCGAAACCGGCTCGAACAGCTGCACATGCTCCCGACCCACGATCCACTTTAGATCTTCCTTCCTGACGAAAACGATGGTGCTGGCTCCCACTTTCCTGCATCTCGAGCAATGGCAGGTACCCATCATCGATGGTTGATTGAGGAGCTCGAATTTGACCGCTCCGCAGCAGCAACTACCCTTGATCATCACCTGAATCCCTTTGTGAAAACGCTTTGAGATGCGGGGAACAATACAAGAACAAACTGGACGCGGCAAGGACCCGCGCAAACCTGGCAAGCCGCGGTCCTGTCTTCATGCGGCCTGTGTGCTGGCGAGGAGGGACTCTTCTACAACACCCCGATGCGCAATGTGGCGAAGACAAGGCAATCAACATTACAAAGGTTTAATGATCCGGAAAGCTTGTCGTAACCGGCTGCGCACTATGTCTCGTCGGCAAGAGCCGGATTGACGGCTTTCGCATCAAACAAGAGGTTGAGATATGTCGAACACTCCCCGCAGATTCTCCAAGGGCTTCCTTGGCACCACCGCAATCGCCGGTATCGCCGCTGCCCTGCTGACCACTGGCGTGCCCGCGCCGGTGTCCGGCGCTTTCGCCGACGCCGTCCGCGTTGAAGCACCCCAGGCCCCGAGCTTTGCCGATGTCGTTGAAGCCGTGTCGCCGGCCGTCGTGTCCGTGCGCGTCCAGGCCGAAGTCAAGCCAGTGTCCAACAATGGCGGCTTCAATTTCGATTTTAACGGCCGCGGCTTTGACGACCTGCCGGACGATCACCCGATGAAGCGCTTCTTTGATCAGTTCAGCCGTGGCTTTGGCGACGACAATGACCGCCGCGCCGAGCGTGATCGCCGCGGGCCGGAAGGCAAGCGCCGTCCCGGCCGGGTGCGTCCCGTCAGCCAGGGTTCGGGCTTCTTCATCTCCGAAGACGGCCTGCTGGTGACCAACAACCATGTGGTTGAAAACGGCTCTGCCTTCACCGTGATCATGGATGACGGCACCGAGCTCGACGCCAAGCTGGTCGGCCGCGACAGCCGCACCGATCTGGCCGTTCTCAAGGTCGAGGAAGAGCGCAAGTTCACCTATGTCGACTTCGCTGATGACAGTAAGATCCGTGTCGGCGACTGGGTTGTAGCTGTTGGCAATCCCTTCGGTCTTGGCGGCACCGTGACCGCGGGTATCGTCTCGGCGCGCGGTCGCGACATCGGCGCAGGCCCCTATGATGATTTCATCCAGGTGGATGCGGCCGTCAACCGCGGCAACTCCGGTGGTCCGACCTTCAACCTGTCGGGCGAAGTCATCGGCATCAACACAGCGATCTTCTCGCCATCGGGCGGCAATGTCGGAATTGCCTTTGCGATCCCCGCAACTACCGCCCGTGCGGTGATCAATGATCTCATCGACAGTGGCTCGGTCGAGCGCGGCTGGCTTGGCGTCCAGATTCAGCCGGTCACCGCCGACATCGCCGAATCCCTCGGCCTTTCCAATGCCGAAGGCGCTCTGGTCACCGAACCGCAGGAGGATGCGCCCGCCGCCAAGGCCGGTATCGAAGCGGGTGACGTGGTCACCGCGGTCGATGGCGACAAGGTCGAGGATCCGCGTGATCTGGCCAAGAAGATCGCCGCGATGGATCCGGGCAAGACCGTCGATGTCACGGTATGGCGCAATGGCAAGAGTGAAACCATTAAGGTCGAACTCGGCTCGCTTCCCACCGAAACGGCCGCTCTTGCGCCTGACCAGGACGAAGTGCCGTCCGAACCTCAGGCGGAAGCCACCCTCGACAGCTTCGGCCTGACTGTGGTTCCGGCTGAGACCGGTAACGGCCTTGTCATCACTTCGGTGGCGCCCGACAGTGCTGCCGAGGAGCGCGGTCTGCGTGCCGGCGACGTCATTCTGGCTGTCAACAACCAGGATGTCGCAAAGGCTGCCGATGTGGTGAGCATTATCGATGCCGCCGCCAAGGATGGCCGCAAGGCAGCCCTGTTCCAGGTCGAAAACGAGAATCGGTCGCGCTTCGTCGCCCTGCCGATCGACCAGGGCTAATCCGGCCTGAATGACTTGCATTCCGGAGCACGTGACGTGCTCCGGGTGCCAAACGCGGCGGGCCGCCCCATATAGCCCGCCGCGTTTTTGTGTCCGGATCTCGGATGATTCCATTTCGACGCAAAGCGCCCTAGGATCACGCCATGAAGATTCTCATTATCGAAGACGATCTGGAAACCGCGGCCTATCTGTCAAAAGCCTTTCGCGAAGCAGGTATCACGGTCGATCATGCCAGCGATGGCGATTCCGGTTTCTTCCTGGCCTCCGAGAACAGCTATGACGTGCTGGTGGTCGACCGCATGCTGCCCAGGCGCGACGGCCTGTCGATCATCAGTGAATTGCGCGAAAAGGGAGATGATACGCCGGCCCTGATTCTTTCGGCATTGGGCCAGGTCGATGACCGCGTAACCGGCCTGCGGGCCGGCGGCGACGACTATCTCACCAAGCCTTACGCTTTTTCCGAATTGCTCGCCCGGATCGAGATCCTTGGCCGCCGCAAGGGTGGGCGCGAGCAGGAGACCACTTACCGCGTTGGCGATCTCGAACTTGACCGGTTGAGCCATGAAGTCCGCCGCGCAGGACAGCAGATCCTGTTGCAGCCGCGTGAGTACCGTCTGCTCGAATACCTGATGAAGAATGCCGGTCAGGTGGTGACCCGCACCATGCTGCTCGAGCATGTCTGGGATTACCATTTCGATCCGCAGACCAATGTCATCGACGTCCACATTTCCAGACTGCGCTCGAAGATCGAAAAGGATTTTGGCGAACCGTTGCTCAGAACGGTCCGCGGAGCGGGCTACATGATGAAAGCCGGAGGCTGATGTCCCGTCTTCGCGCCATGTTGTCGACCACGGCCGTGCGCCTGTCGGCGCTCTATCTCGGCCTGTTTGCGCTCTGCGCCGTCGCGCTGGTGTTTTACGTCACTGCGATCTCCGAAGGGATGCAGCGTGACCGTACCCAGGACGCCATCGCCAATGAGCTGCGTATCGTCGCAGGCGCTTACCGTGGCGGCGGAGTGGCCGGGCTGGTGCGGATCATCGAGCGCCGCTCGCGGCGACCCGGCGCCAACCTCTATGCCATTGCCGCTCCCACCGGTGAATTGATCGCCGGCAACATCGCGTCGCTGCAGCCAGGTGTTCTCGATTCCGAAGGCTGGAGCCCGGTTCCGTTTCGTTACGAGCGGATCGGTGAAAGAGTGGACGAAGATCACCGGGCGCTGGCCCAGGTCGTGTTTCTGGGCAACGGCATGCGGCTGATGGTCGGCCGCGACATCGGCGAGCGCGAGCAGGTACGCGGACTGGTGCGTCAAGCGCTGGTCATGGCGCTGGCGATCATGTTCGTCGGCGCCTTGGCGATCTGGTTCCTTGTGGGGCGAAGGGCCCTCCGGCGCATTGATCATATGTCCGAAGCCAGCAAGAAGATCCTCGCCGGCGACCTGTCTCAGCGCCTGCCCGTCAACGGTTCCGGCGACGAGTTCGACCGGCTGAGCCTGTCTCTCAACACCATGTTGGGACGCATCGCGCAGCTCAATGAAGGACTTCGCCAGGTTTCCGACAATATCGCCCATGATCTGAAGACCCCGCTGACCCGCTTGCGCAACCGGGCCGAAGCGGCCCTGGCCGATGGCGGCGTTGAAGCCCAGACCGAAGCGCTCGAACAGATGATAGCCGACAGCGATCAGCTGATCAGGACCTTCAATGCGCTGTTGATGATCAGCCGCGTCGAGGCCGGTTCCTCGACCGCGCAAATGACCGACGTCGACCTGTCGGGCCTCGCCCTGGACGCCGCTGACCTTTATGAGCCGGTGGCCGAGGAGGAAGGGGTGAAGCTGACGGCGAAAGTCGAACCAGGGATAATCATCCGCGGTAACCGCGAGCTTCTGGCGCAGGCGCTGTCGAACCTGATCGACAATGCGGTCAAATATGTCGGCGATGGGCCGGATCCTCGAATTGCCGTCACGCTCGGCCGCTCCGGTAACCAGATACGGCTGGCTGTGACGGACAATGGCCACGGCGTGCCCGCAAACCGTCGCGAAGATGTGGTCAAGCGTTTCGTCCGGCTTGATGAAAGCCGTTCAAAACCCGGAACCGGACTGGGATTGAGCCTTGTCCAGGCCGTTGCGGCGCTGCATGGTGGGCACTTGTTGCTCGATGACGCGTCACCGGAAGCCAGGGACCATCCCGGCCTCGCCGCGACCATGGCGCTGCCGGGGGGGAAATGACAGACACGCCAGACGCCGGATTGATCAAGCATCTCGCCAACAGCCCCATCCGCGCGCCATCGCAGAAGGCTGCAAAATCCGTGGCCGCCGATCTCAAGCCGCTGGCCGCGGAGCATTCCGAGATTGCCGCAGTGCTTGCGTCGGACGGCGCGCCCCGCGAGTTCCTGCTCGCGGCACTGGCGCTATCGCCCTATCTGCGGGAAATTGCGCTGATCGATCCCCAGTCGCTGGCGCTGGCGGTATCCGTGCCTGCGGCCTATCTCGTTGCCAGCACCATCGGGGACGCGCGCGACAGCTGGCGCAATGCGGATGGCACGCTTGCCACCGAGGCCGAACTGATGCGGCATCTGCGCCGCGCCAAGCGCCGGGTGTCACTGGCCCTTGCCCTTAATGACCTGGCCCGGCTGACTGATGCCAGACATACCACGGCAGCACTGAGCGAACTTGCCGATGCGGCACTGGGGGCTGCCTTTGATCATCTGCTGCGCGGTGGCCACGAAGCGGGCAAGCTCACCTTGCCTGATCCGGACAATCCCTCGGACAATTCCGGGCTAATCGTGCTGGGTATGGGCAAGCATGGCGCCCACGAGCTCAACTATTCTTCCGATATCGACATTGTCGTGTTCTTCGATCCGGCTGCCGGCGTGGTCAAGGACCGGGACGAGGCGACCGAGGTGTTTGCCCGCATGGTCCGCCGTCTCGTCCGCATCATGCAGGAGCGCACCGGCGATGGCTATGTCTTCCGCACCGACCTGCGGTTGAGACCCGATCCCGGCTCGACGCCGCTGGCCTTCCCGGTTTACGCGGCGATGAACTATTATGAGAGCAGGGGCCAGAACTGGGAACGCGCGGCCTATATCAAGGCCCGGCCGGTTGCGGGCGACATCGAGGCAGGCGAGCGCTTCCTTCAGGAACTGGTTCCGTTTGTCTTTCGCAAATATCTCGATTTCGCGGCCATCTCCGACATTCATTCGATCAAGCGGCAGATCCACGCCCATCGCGGCTTTGGCGACATTGCGGTCAAGGGCCACAATGTGAAGCTTGGCCGAGGCGGAATCCGCGAGATCGAGTTCTTTGTGCAGACCCAGCAACTGATCGCCGGCGGCCGGATGCCGAAACTCAGGCTGCGCCGTACCGACGAGATGCTGGTGGCGCTGGCGCGTGCCCGCTGGATCGACACCACGACCGCAAGGCTGCTGGTGGAAAGCTACTGGTATCTGCGTGATGTCGAACATCGCATCCAGATGGTGCGCGATGAGCAAAGCCACACCTTGCCCGAAAGCGAAGCCGAGCTCGCCCGCATCGCGCTGATGATGGGCGATGTCGACACGAAGAGTTTCGGCAAGTCCTATGTCAGGGTGCTGACAAATGTCGAGCAATGCTATGCCGACCTCTTCGAAAAGGAGCAGGGCCTTTCCGGCGGCGTCGGCAATCTGGTCTTTACCGGGGACGATGATGATCCCGGCACCCTCAAGACACTTGCCGATCTCGGCTTCGAGCGGCCTTCGGATATCGCCCGCGTCATCCGCACCTGGCATTACGGCCGCTATCGCGCCACTCAGTCGAAAGAGGCGCGTGAGCGTCTAACGGAGCTGACGCCGGAGCTGTTGCGCGTGTTCGGTGCGACCAAACGGGCCGATGAGGCGCTGCTCAGGTTCGATGCATTCCTTTCGGGCCTGCCGGCCGGCATCCAGCTGTTTTCGTTGATCGGCAACAATCCCGGCCTGATGTCGCTGATGGTCACGATCATGGCCTCCGCCCCGCGGCTGGCCGACATCATCTCGCGCAAGCCGCATGTCTTCGACGGCATGCTCGATCCCGGCCTGATGGCGGAGTTGCCGACCCGGGCCTACCTCGCCGAACGGCTGGAAAATTTTCTCGAAGGCGCCCAGGCCTATGAGGAAGTTCTCGACCGGTTGCGCATTGTCGCGCTGGAGCAGAAGTTTCTTATCGGGGTCAGGCTGCTCACCGGAGCGATCTCGGCCGAGCGCGCCGCACGCAGTTTCTCGCATCTGGCCGATCTGATCATTGGTGCGGCACTCGAGGCGGTTCGCGAAGGCATGGAAGAAGCCCACGGCCGCATTCCCGGCGGCCGGGTTGCCGTGCTCGGGATGGGCAAGCTCGGCAGCTATGAACTCTCCGCCGGGTCTGACGTCGATATCATCCTTCTCTATGATCATGATCCCGACGGCGATGACTCAGACGGCCCGAAGCCGCTCGACCCTGTGCGCTACTACACCCGCATGACCCAGCGGCTGGTTGCCGCGCTTTCGGCGCCGACCGCCGAGGGTATCCTCTATGAGGTCGACCTGAGGCTTCGCCCCTCGGGCAACAAGGGGCCGGTGGCGACTTCGATCCGGGCCTTTTCGAAGTACCAGGCGGAAGAAGCCTGGACCTGGGAGCACATGGCGTTGACCCGCGCCCGAGCGGTCTGCGGCGACAAGAGCTTGTGTGGTGAGGCGCGTGCGCTGATAGACGAGGTGCTGGCCAGGCCGCGCGACCGGGCGAAACTGCTCAAAGACCTGACAGAAATGCGCACTCTGATCGAGCAGGAGAAGCCGCCGCGCGACATCTGGGACGTCAAGCTCATCCCCGGCGGGCTTATCGATATCGAATTCATCGCCCAGTACCTCTCGCTCACCGCCCGGGCTGAGGGGTGGCAGCCGGCACCGGAAGACGATGGCGCCGCCGGACTGCTCACAGGCACTGATCCCGACCGGATCGCCCAGCCCGTCGATCACAATGAGTGCACCAGCACCGATGCCATGCTCAAGGTCCTTGGTCCCGGCGCACTCGGCGAGGAAATCACCGAAAGCCTGCGCCATGCGCTGGCGCTGTGGTCCGGTCACGCCCAGATCGTCAGGCTCTGCACCGAGAGCGGTTTCGCGCCGAAGGAAGCACCGGCGGGCTTGATCGATCTTGTTACACGATCCGGAGAGACGCCCAGCCTGGCCAGCCTGGAGGCAGAGTTCAAGGCTACGTCGAGACGGGTCCGGACCGTATTTCAGCAGATCATGGCCTGACCAGGACCGGCGCTTGTCAAGCCGGCAGATACGCTGCGAGCGAAGCGATGGGCCCACTCTTTCGCTGCGCTTGTCCCGTCTCATGAAAACCAGTAAGAATTGCAGGGGGCGCAAGGCTGGGGCAAGTTGTTTGAGGCATTTATGGACACGGGGACAGGCACGATGCATAGACGTGCGAGATAGTAGCGGGGGTACCCATGCAGACAATCCTCTTGGTCGATGACGACCCCCATCAACACGAACTGTTGTCATTTTATCTTGATGAAAACTTCGGCCCTGACTGTCCGTTTGTGTCCGCCTACGCTCTCGATGAGGCGCTTGCTGAACTTCACATTCAGTCGTTCGATATCATCCTCCTCGACAACCGGTTGCGCCCCCATCACAGCTACACTGAGACCATTGGCGCGATCGGCGAGGTGAGCGGCGACAGCCGGATTTATCTGATTTCGGCTGCACGCGAGTGTGAGAGGCTGGGAGATTACAGAGCTCACGGCATTGTCGATGTGATCGACAAATTCGAACTCCGGCAAGCCATATCGGATGGCCTGATCGGCCGTGCCCGGCATCCCAGCCAGTAACAGGCCAGCGACTAGCCGTTTCTCACCGATGCGCGCTGCCTGTTGCCCCCGGGCGAGGCGGACGTGCCTCGTCTGTGGCGAGCCAAGTGGCTGGATCCTGGCCCGGATATGAGCTGGGTGAGCACCGTGAAGTCCCCGTTTTACCGGTAATTATTGTCCCGGCCAATTTATGTAAAATTAAGATTAGTTTGCGAGTTTCCTCGATCACTAGCCTTTAGTTTATCAAGGATCGGTTCAGGCAATGATGGGTAACTTCAAGATTTCCACGAGGCTGTATTTCCTCGTAGGTCTGGCTTTGGCGGTGTTTGCGGCAGCTGCCGTCTACAAGCTGTATGATTCTCAGAATGCGATGGTTGCGGAGCGCAAGGCCAAGCTCAATGCGCTTGACGAAAGCGTCATTGCGATGCTGGAACATTTTCACAGCCTCGAAACCTCGGGCGCTTTGACGCGCGAGGAGGCCCAAAGTCGTGCCATCGAGGCAGTTCGCCCGATGCGCTATGAGGCTGATGGTTACTTCTGGATCAATGACATGAATAAAGTCATGGTCATGCATCCAATCAAGCCGGCGCTGGAAGGCCAGAATCTGGGCGACCTGAAAGATCCGACGGGCAAGTTCATCTTCCAGGAGATGGTGAAAGTCGTGCAGGCCGACGGGGAAGGCTATGTCGATTACCATTGGCCCAAGCCGGGAGCCGAAGAACCAGTTCTCAAGTACTCCCATGTGGAAGGTTTTGCGCCTTGGGGGTGGATTGTAGGCACCGGTGTTTACGCCGACGACCTGGCGGCGTTGTTCAAGAACAATGCAACCAACACCGCGGTCATCCTGGGCTTCGGCGCCTTGGCGATCCTTCTGGTTGCATGGGCTGTGGTTCGCAGCGTCGTCACCCCGATTCGCAGACTTAACGCCACCATGCAGGATATTGCCCGCGAGGATGTCAGTGGCGAGGTTCCTGAAGCCGAGCGCAAGGATGAGGTGGGCGAGATGGCAGCCTCAGTTCTGGTGCTGCGGGATTCAGTCCGGGAACGCGCCGAGATGCGTGCACGCGAAGCTGAGCAGCAGCAGCAGCTCGATGCCGAGCGGGAAGATGGTGTCCGGCGTCAGCAGAACATCAGCCAGTCACAGGCCGATGTCATGGCCAAGCTCGGCGGTGCATTGGAGAAGCTTGCGAGCGGCGACCTGACGGTGCAGATCGACAACATCTCGCCGGAATACGCCAAGCTGCGGGATGATTTCAACCAGGCGGTCAACGCGCTGGGCAGCGTCATCGTGTCAATTGCGCAGTCGACCGACGTGGTCAACGCCAGCGCCGACGGGATCGCCGAAGCCGCAAACAACCTTTCGCTCCGGACTGAACAACAGGCGGCTTCGCTCGAGGAAACCGCTGCGGCTCTGGACGAGATTACCTCGACCGTTCGCAGCTCCTCCGAGCGTGCCTCCGAGGCCAACCGCATGGTTGGCGAAACCCGCCAGAGCACCAGCAAGTCAGGCAAGATCGTCAACGAGGCGATCACCGCGATGAACCGGATCAAGGATGAGTCCGACCGCATCGGCAAGATCATCGGCGTGATCGACGAGATCGCTTTCCAGACCAACCTGCTTGCGCTCAACGCGGGTGTTGAAGCAGCCCGTGCCGGTGAGGCCGGCCGTGGCTTTGCTGTGGTCGCCCAGGAAGTGCGTGAACTGGCTCAGCGTTCGGCGACAGCCGCACAGGAAATCAAGCAGTTGATTTCCAGTTCGGCCAACGAAGTTCAGAACGGCGTGTCGCTGGTTCAGTCCACCGGAGATGCGCTCTCTGAAATCGAGCGCTTCGTGAATCAAGTCAACGAACAGGTCAATTCGATTGCCACTGCAGCGCAGGAACAGGCCAGCGCCCTGGCCGAGGTCAACACTGCGGTCAATCAGATGGACCAGATGACCCAGCAGAACGCGGCCATGGTCGAAGAGACCAGTGCAGCCAGCTTGACCCTGACGCAGGAAAGCGGCCAGCTCAATTCCATGCTGCGCAACTTCCGTTTGCCACAGGCCGGTGGAGCACAGCAGCGCCAGTCTCGCGCGGCCTGAACCATCGAAATCTGAATGGTCTGAAACAGTCAGCCCGGCGCCCGCACCTTTGCAGGCGCCGGGTTTTCCTCGTCTGGAACCCGCGAGGCGGCTATGAGACATGGAACAGGGGCCGGGGCTGTGGCCAGGGCAGATGGCCGACATTTGCGAGGATGCCTGGAACCTTTGTCGGATCCAAACGTATGTGCGGATCAGGCGCGGTTTGGCGGCGGCACAAAAAAATGATCTGCCTCAAAACCGGCGTCATCTTGCTACAATTGCCGCTGACGGCTTTCACCAACCAGCCAATGGATTGACCCCATGCGTCGCTACGCCTGTCCCAATTGCTCCAATGAAGTCCATTTCCGCAACAGCGAATGCGTCAACTGTCATTCGCGGCTTGGCTATGTTCCCGCATGGGACCAGATGTTTTACGCCAGTCCGGATGATCAGCTCTGGCACGATGGTGCGACTGCCTACAAGGCCTGTGCCAACCGGCAGTCGATCTATTGCAACTGGCTCGTCGAGAGCGACGATGAGGAAGAGCATTGCCTGAGTTGCCGCCACACCCTGGTAATCCCCGATCTGTCCTCGGACGAGAACCGTGAGCACTGGGCAGCACTCGAGGAAGCCAAGCGGCGCCTGTTCTATTCCATCGAAAAGTTCAAGCTGGGGGTCGGCGATCTGGTCCACCAGCCCGATACCGCCTTGCGGTTTGAATTCAAGGCAGACACCTTGACCCCGGATGGCAAGACCACGCGGGTTCTCACCGGCCATGACCGCGGGCTGATCACCATCAACGTGGCGGAGGCCGACGATCCCACACGGGAAAAATACCGCAAGGCGATGGGCGAGCCCTACCGCACCCTGATCGGCCACTTCCGCCACGAATCCGGGCATTACTACTGGGATCATCTGGTTTGGAACACACCCAAGCTCGATGCCTATCGAGCCATCTTCGGCGATGAACGCGAGGACTATGGCGAGGCGCTCAAACGTCACTATGAGCACGGTGCGCCAGCGGGCTGGGAGGCAACCCATGTCAGTTCCTACGCCTGCGCGCATTCCTGGGAGGATTTCGCCGAAACCTGGGCGCACTACTTTCATATTGTCGACGGTCTGGAAACGGCCGGCTGGTACGGGCTCGACGGCCACACCCCCGATGCCGGCCTGAAGCGTACGCCCGGAGGCTGGTCCGACGCCGGACCCTACGGTGCGGCGGAGTTCCGGCCGCTGATGGACGCATGGGTGCCGCTGACGGTGGCGATGAACGCCATGAACCGGTCAATCGGATTGAGCGATTTCTATCCCTTCGTGCTCTCGGACACGATTTTTGCCAAGCTGGAGTTCATCCACGGCATCATCCACGATCGCGGCTGACGCGGGTCTGTAGCGACCAGGAGGTGTCTCACGAGAGAGGCAGCGGTGAAGCCTACGCCGCCGTGGCCGGACGGTCTTCGCAGCATTCGAGCGGCATCCGGATGCTGACGATGGTGCCGATACCCTCCTTGGAGCGGACTTTCATCGCACCGCCGTGCAGTTCGGCAAGGCTGCGCGAGATTGCCAGGCCCAGGCCTGAGCCTCCGGTGGATTTCGAGAACTGGTTCTGTACCTGTTCGAACGGCTGGCCGATCCGGCTGAGCAGCGCCTTGGGTATGCCGATGCCTGTGTCTTCGATGCTGACGGTCACCGCGCAGGATGTCTTGCGCGCCCGCACCATGATCCGGCCGCCAGCTTCCGTGAACTTTACGGCGTTGGACAAAAGATTGAGCAGGATCTGTTTCATCGCCCGCCGGTCCGCGTTCAGCGACAGGTGTTTCGAGATCTTCTGGTGAACCTCGATGCCCTTTTTTTCGGCCTGGATGGCAACCAGCCTCAGAGCCTCGTCGAGCAGCGGCGCCATATCGACCTGCTGGCAATGAATGCGCATTTGCCCGGCTTCGATCTTGGCCATGTCGAGAATGTCGTTGATGACGGTCAGAAGGTGGATGCCGGAATTGTGGATGTCGTCGGCATATTCGGAATACTTGTCCGATCCCAGCGGCCCGAACATGCGCGCCTGCAGCACTTCGGAAAAGCCGATGATGGCGTTGAGCGGCGTTCTCAGCTCGTGGCTCATATTGGCAAGGAACTCTGATTTTGCCTTGTTTGCCGCTTCCGCCCGTTCGGTCTCGATCTGGTAATCCCTGTTGAGTTCAGACAGCTCCGCGGCCTTGCGTTCGAGTTCGTTTTGCGATGCGGTTAGGTCGCCGATGGTGGCCATCAGCCGTTTCTCGCTTTCGCGCAGGCGTTCCTGGTTGCGCTTCAGCGGCGTGATGTCTGTTCCCACCGAAACCTGCCCGCCGTCGCGCGTCTGGCGTTCGTTGATCTGCATCCATCGTCCGTCGCAGAGCTGGACCTCATAG
The DNA here is from genome assembly GCF_900220985.1 of Parahoeflea halophila. Lineage (GTDB taxonomy): Bacteria > Pseudomonadota > Alphaproteobacteria > Rhizobiales > Rhizobiaceae > Hoeflea > Hoeflea halophila. The sequence goes on along the minus strand of NZ_OCPC01000003.1, from coordinate 233,063 downwards.
GTCTGCGCCAGGCCCTTGGAGCAGGGGACAGCCAGTCGCCGTTCGACGACCGGTCGTGTGGCTGCCGCTTCGACAGTTTCGCGCGGCGTGCCAGGCGCCAGGCTGTCTGCGGGAAGGCCGTGAATTTCCTGGTAGTGCTTGTTCCACAAAACCAGCCGGTCGTTTCGGTCCCACAACACAAAGGCTTCCGATGTGCTTTCGATGGCGTCGAACAGGCGCTGGTCGGCCTCTGCGGTGCGCTGCTGCAGGCGGTGCTGCTCGGTGACATCCATGGCTATGCCGATCAGGTGGGTCTGGGCCGAGGTGGGGTCGACGACCTGTGCCCGGGCCCGCATCCAGACATAATGGCCATCTGCATGGCGCATGCGAAACAGCTGATCGACCTGCTTTATTTCACCGCTCGCCACCTTTTGCGCGATTTCGTAGAGGTCGCCGTCGTCCGGATGGATCAGACACGAGGCCTCGCCGAACGAGATTACGCTGTCGCGCGGCGGGAGCCCGAGGATCTCGTACATGGATCGCGACCAATAGAGCCTTCCTCGCGCCATGTCCCAATCCCACAGCCCGCAGCGTCCGCGCGACAGCGCCATGTCGACGCGGCGGTGGCTCTCGAGATAGATCTCGTCGGCTTCCTGAGCACGGCCCGCTTGGCTGAAATAGGCGTAGAGTATGACGAGCAGGATCGAGGAGGTGGCGATGAACAATGTCACATTGACCGAGACCGACTGCCGCCAGGCCGCGTTCATATCGGCGATCGGCGTGACAGAAAGCACGGATCCGGCACCTTCGGGCAGCAATGACATGGCGGCCATCACCTGCTCGCCATTGAGGTTGATCTGCTGGACCCCGGCCCGGTCGCCGAACAGGCGCAATGGCGAGGATTCGGGCAGCAGCGTTGACATCAGCCTGCCGACGAGGTGATAGCCGCCGGCGGTCGCGGCAAAGGCCCGGTTTTCAGCATTGAGCACCAGCAGATAGCGGCCTGCGGTGTCGGGCAGGGCGCTTACAGCACGGTTCAGGCGCGCCTCGGTGTCCCAGCGCAGGGATTGCTGGACCGGCTTCAGCTCGGTGGAAAGACTTGCGTGGGCGGCAGCCAGCGACAGGGCCGTGATGTGTTCCGCCGCATTCATAAGCCGGTCTCGATAGTCGCTGATGTTCATGTAGCGGGCCGCTGCGACCACCACCAGAAACGCAACGATCAACACTGGAATGAGACGCTTGAGAAAGGGCTCGGCACTGATCAGCCGGTCGTAGGCCGGTTGGGCGAACAGCTTGGCGTGACCCGACAGCCTCCCGTCGGCGCGCTTTACGCCAGGTTTTCGAGCATGATTCGACCCTCCGGCCGCAGGTAGGTGCTGCGCATCCGCCATAATTGAATTGTTTCCCCGTTAGCATCCGAACTACCGCATCTTCGGATCTGCCCTAGTGAATCAAAGGTGATTCGGCTTGTCCAGTGCTAAAAGTAACCATTCGTTAAGATTTTGAAATTGCTTGCATTTCACCAAAATCGGAGCGCTGCGGAAGAGGTCTCATGCTCCGGACGGGGCACCGGGTCCGCAAATCACCTGTCTGGCGGCGCAAGAACGCGCCTGCCGCGCCGTTCCAACCGGACAACAGGGCAGGCGCACATGGCCGATTTGTAAGAAAGAATCAGTCAGCCAGCATGCGCTCGATGATATCTCCGACATCCGGGGAGAGCTTTCCGGCCTCGCGGATCGACACCAGCGCCTGCCGTGCAAGCTTCTGCCGTCGAGGCTCGAACGACCGCCACGACCGCATCGCAGTGAGCAGGCGGGCAGCCAGTTGTGGATTGCGCTTGTCGATGTCGATGACCTCACGGGCAAGAAGCCGGTAGCCTGCGCCGTCGGGTGCGTTGAAGCCGGTCGGATTGCCTGCCGAGAACGAGCCGATCAGGGCGCGCATGCGATTTGGGTTCTTGCGGTCGAAGTCCGGGCTTTCGAGCAGCGCCTCGACACGGGCGGAAGTGCCGGCACCCGGCGCCATGGCCTGGATCGCATACCATTTGTCGAGCGCCAGAGCGTCGCCCGCAAACCGGCTCTTGAACGCTGCCAGAGCCGCCTCGGCTTCGTCTGACCCGGGAAACTGATGCACCAGGATCTGCAACGCCTGCGTCATCGCCGTCATGTTGTTGCTGGCATCAAACGCAGCCTTGGCGCGTACCGGCTCAGCTTCGGCGATCGAGGCGTAGGCCAACGCCGTACCCGCAAGCGCCCGCAGTCCGGCATCTTCTGCAGCCGGGCTGTAGGGGCCGGTGGGTGCACGGTCTGCCAGCTTGCTGAAGACGGCGAGGCCGGCGGTGGCTATTTCCGAAAGCACTGCTTCCCGTGCGGTGTGAATGGCGTCCGGATCGATGTTGGAACCGATCTCGCGCGCGATGTCGCTCTCAGCGGGCAGGGCCAGTGCCTGGGCGCGAAAAGCCGGCTCCAGGCTTTCGTCGGCAGCGGTGTCGACAAGGATCTTCGCCAGTTCTTTCGCCGCGGGCAGCTTGCGGCCGTCACGCGCCAGTTTGGACACCGCCACAAGATGCCGCATGGCCTGTTCGTTCAGTGCCTGCCAGCGCGACACCCCATCGCTGTCGTGGCGCGCAATATGGGCAAGGTCGTCGGCACTCTGTTCCATGGCGATATTGACCGGCGCCGAGAAGCCGCGGTTGATCGACAGCACAGGCCGACCCGGCACATCGGTAAAGCTGAAGGTCTGCTTCCGCTTGGTCAGATGGAAAACACCGTTGCCGGCTTCGCCGCCCTGCGGTTGACCGTTGAACTCCGAGCCGTCGGGCAGGATCAGGCCATAGGCCAGCGGGATGTGCATCAGCGCCTTGCGGGACTGGCCCGGCGTCGGCGCCAGCGACTGCTCGAGCGTTACCTTGAAGGACTTCGCGGCTTCGTTCCAGTCGGTCGAGACCGAGACGGAAGGCGTGCCTGCCTGACTGTACCACAGGGCGAATTGCTTCAGGTCGCGGCCACTGGCTTCGGCAAAGCAAGCCAGGAAATCCTCGATCGTCGAGGCATCGCCGTCGTGCCGTTCGAAATACAGATCCATGCCTTTGCGGAAATCGTCAGCCCCCAGAATGGTGCGGATCATGCGCACCACTTCGGAACCTTTCTCATACACTGTTGCAGTGTAGAAATTGTTGATTTCCTTATATGTTTCGGGACGAACCGGATGCGCCAGCGGGCCGGCATCCTCGGGAAACTGGTGGGCTTTCAAAAGCCGGATCTCGGCAATCCGTTTGACCGCCGCCGAACGCTGATCTGCCGAGAAAGCGTGATCGCGGTAGACGGTAAGACCTTCCTTCAGGCACAGCTGGAACCAGTCGCGGCAGGTGATGCGGTTGCCGGTCCAGTTGTGGAAATATTCATGCGCGATGATGGCTTCGATATTGGCATAATCGGCGTCTGTCGCGGTTTCCGGGTCGGCCAGCACATATTTGTCGTTGAAGACGTTAAGTCCCTTGTTCTCCATCGCGCCCATGTTGAAATCCGACACAGCGACGAGCTGGAAGATATCGAGATCATATTCGCGTCCGAAGACCTCTTCGTCCCACTTCATCGAGCGTTTTAGCGCATCCATGGCGTAACCGGCGCGGCCTTCCTTGCCGTGCTCGACATAGATCTTCAGCGCCACTTCCTTGCCGCTCATGGTGGTGAACGTGTCCTCGACCAAGCCGAGATCGCCGCCCACAAGGGCAAACAGATAAGAGGGTTTTGGGTGAGGATCGAACCAGGCGGCGAAATGGCGGCCTTCGTCATAATTGCCGCTGCCCAGGAAGTTCCCGTTTGACAACAGGTACTTCGCATCGTCCTTTGCGGCGATGATGGTGACGGTGTAGACCGCCAGCACATCCGGCCTGTCATAGAAATAGGTGATGCGGCGGAATCCTTCGGCCTCGCACTGGGTGCAATACACGCCGTTGGTGCGGTAGAGCCCCATAAGTTTGGTATTGGTGTCGGGAGACAGCGTGGTGTTGACGGTGATCTCGAACGGTGCGCTTTCGGGCAAGCCACGGATCGTCAGGCTTTCCTCGTCCACGTCGAAGAGCGAAGGATCGATATCGTTGCCATCGAGTTGCACGCTGTCGAGGGTGAGTTCGTCACCGTCGAACACCAGAGCAGCATCCGCGGCCACACCCTCGCGACGGTGAAGGATCACCCTGGAGACGACCTTCGTCTCGCTGGGGTCAAGCTCAAATGTCAGATCGATCCGTTCGACCACGAAATCGGTGGGCTTGTAATCCTTGAGCTTGTACACCTGTCCCGTCTCAGTCCGCATGTTTTGAATGTCCCGCATTTTCCCATTGTGGGACGGAAGCTATCACGCTGGTTCCTGACAGCGGGTTAAGATGAACCCGCGTGGCCCGGTGGCGGGTTACGGCATGATAATACAGGAAAATAGCGTCCAGGCCTCGTTTTCAACCCGAAGTGGGAGTGGGGTGGTGTCGAGGCGCCGAATTCTCCATAATCTGAGGCGATTTATCAGGATTTAGCCGGTTGCGAGGACCGTTTGCACCTCGGCCGGGTTATCAACTTGTTAAGCATGTATCTGATCCGCATGGTTTCGTGTCGCAAATTCGGTGGTCCCGGCAGTGATAAGGACGAGACCGGCAGGCAGTCCGGAGGCAATCGGGCCGGCGCTACTCGACTTTCAGGGCCCGGAGTCTAATATGAGTCGAGGATCGCCTTCGCGATTATCGAAATCTATCCATCACCAGGACCTGCCATGAACATCGCGACACCTAAATTCGGCGTGGGCGCTTCAGCGTTGCGCAAGGAAGACCGAAAGCTGATCACCGGCGAGGGTTCCTTTACCGACGACGTTCGGATTGAAGGCGAATTGCGCGGTTTCGTGTTGCGGTCTCCGTACGCCGCTGCAAAGTTCGAGATTGGCGACCTCGACGCAGCGCGTGCGGCCGAAGGTGTTCATCTGGTTCTCACCGCAGGTGACGTTGCTCATCTCGGACCGGTCGTCAATCAGGCCACCGTCAAACAGCCCGACGGCACCATCCATCCTCAGAAACACATCCCGCTGTTGTGTGACGGGGAAGTCCGCCATGTTGGCGATGCCGTCGCCTTCATCGTCGCCGAGACGCTGGCCCAGGCGCAGGAAGCCTCCGAGCTGATCGAGATAGACTGGGACATTGAAGACGCTCAGGTTGATCTTGCGGGGGCACTCGAAGATAGCCAGACGCTGGTCTGGCCCGATCTGGGAACCAATCAGGCCTACCTGTATCGCACCGGCGATATCGACAAGACGGAACAGGCCTTCGCTGAAGCCGATCATGTCACCACGATCGAGTTCACCAACAACCGGCTTGTTTCGAACTACATGGAAACTCGCGCCTGCCTGGCGGAATGGGACGATGAGAGCAAGAAATTCACCCTGACGCTCGGCTCTCAGGGCGTCCACGGCATTCGCAAGACCATCGCCAAGGACATTTTCCGCATGGATCTTGAAGACTTCCGGGTCATTACCCGCGATGTCGGTGGCGGCTTCGGCACCAAGGTCTTCAACTACCGCGAATATCCGCTGTCGCTGGAGGCCGCACGGCAGCTCAACCGGCCGGTCAAATGGGTCTCCGACCGCACCGAGCACTTTCTGGCCGACGCACATGGCCGCGACAACAAGGTCTCTGCGTCCCTGGCCTTGAATGACGAGGGCCGCATTCTCGGCCTGAAGATCGATGTAATGGCAAATATGGGGGCCTATCTCAGCCAGTTCGGCCCCTTTATCCCGGTTTTCGGCGCCTCCATGGCAACCGGGGTCTATGACATTCAAAACCTCGATTTCAGACTGCGCGGCGTCTACACCCACACCACGCCGGTCGATGCCTATCGCGGCGCCGGCCGGCCAGAAGCGGCGTTTCTGATCGAACGTCTGATCGACTCGGCAGCCCGCGAGATCGACGTGCCGGTGGCTGAATTGCGCCGCCGCAATTTCATCCGCCCGGAGCAGTTTCCCTATCACACGCCCGGCGGCCGCACGTATGATGTCGGCGAATTCGACGGCCACATGACCCGCGCCCTGGAAAAGGCCAATGTCGCAGGTTTCTCGGCCCGCGCCCGCGAAGCGCAATCCCGCGGCAAGCTGCGCGGCCTTGGCACCGCAGTCTATATCGAGGCCTGCGCATTTGCCGGTTCCGAACCGGCCCGGTTGACGCTTGATGCCGATGGCGGGATTACCCTCTACATTGGCACCCAGACCAACGGGCAGGGGCACGCCACCGCCTACAGCCAGTTCATCGCCGACCAGATTGGCATCGACTTTGACAGGATCACCGTGCGCCAGGGCGACACCGCCGAACTGGCGAAGGGCGGTGGCACCGGCGGATCGCGCTCGATCCCGCTTGGCGGCGTGTCGGTGTCCGCAGCCTCTAAGGTGCTGGCCGAGAAGATGAAGAAGCTCGCCGCCGACGAACTCGAGGCTTCCGCAGCCGATATCGAACTCGTCGATGGCTCTGCCCGTATCGTCGGCACCGACCGGGTGATCAGCTATGCCGACATGGCAAGGGCCGCCAAAACCGAGGAGGACCGCACCGGATTGGCCGATGTGGTGCAGGACGAGGCCACCTATCCCAATGGCACCCATGTCTGCGAGGTCGAGATCGATCCGGAGACCGGCCATGTCGACATCGTGCGCTACACCATCGTCGATGATTTCGGCATGACGGTGAATCCGGTGCTGCTGCTCGGGCAGATCCATGGGGGCGTGGTTCAGGGCGTGGCCCAGTGCCTGAGCGAAGGCGTGGTCTATTCCGACGACGGCCAGCTTCTGACTGCAAGCTTCATGGATTACGCCGTACCGCGCGCAGGCGACATGCCGTTCTTCGATTTCGAGACCCGCAATGTTCCTTCCACCACCAATGCGATGGGGATCAAGGGCGCGGGCGAGGCCGGCACCATCGGCGCCTGTCCGGCGGCGATGAACGCGCTTGTCGATGCGCTCGACCGCGCCCGCGGCGTGCGACACATCGAGATGCCGGCCACCCCGCAGCGCATCTGGGAAGCGCTCAACAGCTGAGCGCGGCACGAGCCCGTGCTCAGGCGGCCGTCGCCATTCATCAGTGCCAGATAGTGAGGTCATCAGCTTTTTTTATCGGACGGCAAGCAACACTCAGTCTATGGTCGCAGCGACACGCCCGTCGGGCCTGACGAAATCCCCGCATGCCTGAAATGCTGCTACGAAGGAACCAAGGTGACCGAACGCCCGACCACTGACCAACGGAAAAACGCCTCGCCGCAATCCGGCCCAGCGCAGTCGGCGCCGATGCAATCTTCCAGTGAGCAAAGCGGCTCACCGATGATCGGCATTCTGCTTAAGGTGGCGTCGGTCTCTGTCTTCGTCACCATGTCGACGCTGATCAAGGCTTCGGGCGAGGGGTTGCCGGCAGGCCAGATCGTGTTTTTCCGTTCGGCTTTCGCGATGGTCCCGATTCTGGTTTTCCTTGCCTTGCGCGGCCAGCTTCAGACTGCCTGGCGAACGGCAAGCCCGCTCTCGCATGTCCGGCGCGGACTGGTCGGGGTCTCCGCCATGGGACTGGGTTTTTACGGCATCATGCGGTTGCCATTGCCCGATGCCATCGCCATTGGCTACGCGATGCCGCTTCTGACGGTGGTTTTCGCGGCCCTCTTTCTCGGCGAGAAGGTCCGGATTTTCCGCTGGTCGGCGGTCGCGGTTGGCCTCGGCGGGGTGCTTGTCATTTCCTGGCCGCGGCTGAGCCTGTTCGGCGAAGGATTCGGCTCCGGGGAGGCCCAGGGTGCAATCGCCGTCTTGTGTTCGGCCGCGCTCGGTGCAACAGCGATGATCCTCGTTCGCAAACTGGTGCTGACGGAAAAAACGCCGACGATCGTGCTGTATTTCTCGCTGACGGCGACGGTGCTCTCGCTGGTGTCGTTGCCGTTCGGATGGATTGTACCGGATTGGCCGACCCTCGGCCTCATGGCGCTGGCGGGCTTTTGCGGCGGGCTGGGGCAAATTCTATTGACCCAGAGCTATCGCCATGCCGAGGTCTCGACGATCGCGCCTTTCGAGTACACCTCGATCGTGCTCGGCATTGTCATCGGCTATTTCGTGTTTGGCGATGTCCCGACCTGGTCCATGCTGCTGGGAACAACCATTGTGATCGGGGCAGGGCTGTTCGTGATCCTGCGCGAGCACAGGCTCGGCCTCGAGCGCAAGGCCCAGCGCAAGCTGGTCACCCCGCAGGGCTGACAAGGACTGTCAAGTCGCCGCAGTGGCGTCTTTTTCATCCTCTTCGGTCTGTTCACCCCAGCTCGGGTCGGAGCGCGGGTCGAGTTCTGCCGATTGCGGTGTCAGGTCGGCCAGTGCCCCCATCGCCAGGAAGTCGGAGCGGGTTTCTTCCGGCGGCTGCTCGCGGCGGCTGATACGCCAGGCGGCGTGACCGGCATAGGCGGCAAAGAACACCGCAATCGAGGCAAACAGCGCGTGCGGCCCGAACCAGTCCATGGCGACACCGGTGATCAGCGGCCCCACCATGGTGGCCACGCCATAGGTGATCATCAGTCCGCTCGACACTTCGACAAACTCGTCGGGCATGGCATGGTCGTTGGCATGTGCGACATTGAGCGAATAGATCGGCAGCAGCACGGTTCCCAGAAACAGCATTCCGGCGAAGAAGATGATCCTGTTCTCGACTCCGAAGCTGAGGGTGATCGCGCAGGCGATGACTCCGACAATGCCCGCAAAGATCATCACCCGGCGGCGGTCCATGCGGTCTGAGACACGCCCCAGCGGATACTGGAAGATGGCGCCGCCGATCATGGCGATGGCGAGCATTGACGCGCCTTCGATGGTCGAGAGACCCAGTTGCGAGGCATAGACTGGCCCCAGCGCGCCCCAGGCGCTGGCGATCAGGCCGGCAAGCAAGGTGCCGACCACTGCCGCTGGCGACCTTCGATAGAGCGCCGGAACATCGAACTTCACCTGCGTCAGCGGCTGTGGCGATTGCGCGCTCGATAGCAGCGTCGGCATCACCGCCATCGAGCAGATCAGTGCGCAGACCATGAACAGGGTCGGCGTGGCAGGGTCGCCGAAGGGGACGATATACTGGCCGACCATCACCGCTGACATCGACACCATCATGTAGACCGAAAACAGGGCGCCGCGGTTTTCGTTGCTGACTTTTTCGTTCAGCCAGCTTTCGATGATCATGTAGCCGCCGGCGATCGAGAACCCGGCCAGGGCGCGTGTCAGCACCCAGACGCCGGGGTGCACGATCAGCGTATGCAGCAGATAGGACATCGCCATGATGGTGGTCAGAGCCCCGAACACGCGCACATGTCCGACCTTGAGCACCAGCCGCGGCGTGATGATGCAGCTGGCGGTAAACGCGATGGCATAACCCGTCGCAATCAGCGAAATCGAGAAGGTCGACCAGCCTTCGGCCACGGCCCTGACGGGTATCAGGTAGCCCGACAGCCCCATCGCGGTCAGCAGGAAAAAAGTCGAAAGCAGCAGCGACGCCACCGATCGAACGGACTGGATCATGGCGGCTCTCCCTGCCAACGGAGCGCGGCCCGGCAATATCCGGTTTCACCGGATCCTGCAGGCCTGTTTGCAAATGTGATTCTGGTTTGAACCTTGTCATGCCTTGATGCGGCGGCAAGGCCGGATCGCGACACGACTGGCAAATTTCCGCCATCGGATTCGAAAATTGCGGGTCCGGATCAGCTGCCCTTGAGCTGTTCGAGCCGCTCTTGCAGCGACAGGAAATCCGCCCAGGCCAGCCGCTTCTGTGCCGGGTTCCTGAGCAGATAGGCCGGGTGCAGGGTCGGCATGGCCGGGGTCGCAGTGCCGCCCAGCTTGTATTCCATCCATGTCCCGCGCAGCGACAGGATGCCCTTGTCGGTCTCGAGCAGGGACTTGCTGGCAATATTGCCGAGCATGACCACGATCCGCGGTTGGGCGAGCGCGATGTGGCGTTCGACGAAAGGCCGGCAGAGTTCGATTTCATGGGCTGCCGGTGTGCGGTTGCCCGGTGGACGCCAGGGAATGATGTTGGTGATATAGGCGGTATCGCGGCTCAGCCCGACTGCCGCCAGCATCCGGTCCAGAAGTTGGCCGGCGCGGCCCACAAATGGTGCGCCCTGGAGATCTTCCTCGCGGCCCGGTGCTTCGCCGATGAACATCACCTCGGCCTCCGGGTTGCCGTCGGCAAAGACAAGCGACTTGGCGCTGTGACGGAGATTGCAGCCGGTAAATCCGTCAAGCGCAGACCGCAGCTCGGCAATCGTACTGGCGCTCGCAGCCAGACCGCGTGCGTCCTCAAACGCTGCGGCACCGGGGATTGTGAGTTGCGAAGCCACCGGGGCCGGCGCGATTGGCTGAGCTGCTGGCTTGCGTTCCGGCGCCAGATTGGGCGCAGGCTTCTGGGCCGGTTGGCTGGTCGCGGCATTGGGTTGCGATTGTGATCGCGCACGCGCCTTGAGGATTTCGGCTGACTGCTCAAACCGGTCAATGGCTGTGTCTTCGCACAGTTCCGCCACGCCGCATTCAGCGTAAAAGTGCAGGAGCGCCGCCAGTTCGGCCGTATCCATGTCAGATGCCAGTGTCGCCATGTGCTGGTTCTACCGCAAGGGTTCAGGAGTGGGAAGAGGCTCACAGGAGCGGGTGGCGGTATGCCGGCTGGTTTTCGTGGCGTGAACAGACCATCGAAACAAAAATGAAAACGCCCGGGAGACAGGCTCTCGGGCGTAGACACGACTGTAGTCAGATGACGGCGAAATCAGGCGTTGTCTTCGCCGTCTTCATCATCGAGATAGTCCGGGTCATTGGCAGCAGCTTCTGCGGCTTCCGCGGCAGCTTCCTCGTCGATGCCGTAGATGGCGTCTGCAGATGACAGGTCTTCACCCTTGGCCTGGCGTTCCGCTTCGTCGGCCGAACGCGCCACGTTGAACGTGACGGTGACGTTGACTTCGGCATGCAGTGCCAGCGGCACGGTGTGCAGGCCGATGGTCTTGACCGGGTTGTTGAGGTCGACCTGGTTGCGGCCGATGGTGAAGCCGTTGTCGGCCAGAACCTGGATCACGTCGCGGGCGGCAACCGAACCGTAGAGCTGGCCGGTTTCGCCGGCGGAGCGAACCACCACGAATGTCTTGCCGTCGAGCTTTTCTGCGATCTGCTCGGCCTCGGCCTTGCGCTCGTTGTTGCGGGCTTCGAGCACCGAACGCTCGGCTTCGAAGCGGGCCTTGTTGGCTGCGTTGGCGCGCAGCGCCTTGCCCTGGGGCAGCAGGAAGTTGCGGGCGTAGCCGTCGCGAACCTTTACGGTTTCGCCCATCTGGCCAAGTTTGGCGATGCGTTCAAGAAGAATGACGTCCATTGGTGTGTCCTTTCAAGGAGGGTCAGGTGTTGGAGTTGGGACCGGAACCGGTCGCCGTGAGAGATCGGGCGGTGTCAAACAGCCCGAGGAACAGAAAAAATGCCAGCGGCACGGTAAACAGCACTGTCGCCAGATAGGCCACCCACAGAAGCAGCCCGCGGGCCGGCTTGCCGCGGGTGCGGTGATGCGCGACGGCAAAGCCCGCCGCCACGAAGCCCATGCCGAAGGCACCGCTGATGGTCCAGCCGATGAGGCCGATGCCGCCATCGATGAAGCTCAGCGCGACGCCGGCAGCCAAAGCCAATGCACCCATGCGCGGCATTCTCAGCTGCGAGGGGATATCGTCCTTGGACCGCTTGGAGCGGCCCGACATGCGCACGATGCCCGAGGCGACATACCAGCCAGCAAACAGGATCAGCACCCACATCGCCGCCTGGATCGCGGGCAGGGCATAAAGGAAGAACTGCTTCATCTCCGCCAGGCCTTCGGCGCTGGGCTGATAGGAGGTATTGCTGTCCTTCAGCGTTGCCACGAAAATCTCGACAAGCTCGCCAACGAAATCCGCTCCATAACCCAGTGCGAGCCCGACCGCCACAAGGGCGACGCACACGCAAAGCGCGATGTTGACGAATATGTCCGACAACGGATACCAGACGATCGCGCCTTCGGGGCCGCCCACTTCCTCCGCCGGCCGGGCGAGATTGGAAAGATGGGCAATCCACGCAGCCGGCGCCAGTGTGGTGACGGTAGACACGAGTGCGGCCTGCGGTGTGGTGGCAAGGCCGATTACGGCCATCGCCGCGAGCACAGCCAGGATAGAGGCCAGGTTGGACCAGCCGAGACCTGCAATCAGGATCGGGAGGGCGGCAGCCGCAAACAGCATGAAGGAGATGCCGGACGGAGAACCGGCGCTGACAAGCAGAAGCGCGGCGGAAACGCCGGCGAGCAGGCCCACGAGGAGCGATGTGCTTTGCTGTGTCATCTTTCGCTGTCCTGCGTCACGCAGTTAGAGGCATCGGCCCCAACCCGGGATTTGGCGAGCCAGACCCCGCGCCCGTCGCGGGATGGGAAATGGATCCGGCGCTTGCACGCCGGATCCGGTATTATCCTACTTCAGCACGTAAGGCAGCAGGCCGAGGAAACGTGCGCGCTTGATCGCCTTGGCGAGTTCGCGCTGCTTCTTCTGGCTCACGGCCGTGATGCGGGAAGGAACGATCTTGCCGCGCTCGGAGATGTAGCGCTGCAGCAGACGCACGTCCTTGTAGTCGATCTTCGGTGCATTCGCACCCGAGAACGGGCAGGTCTTGCGGCGGCGGTGGAACGGACGGCGCGTCGGGATCTGATTGATATCAACCATTGTCTAAACTCCTATTCGCGGTCTTCGCGCGGACGGCGCGGGCCACGGTCGCCACGATCACGGTCGCCGCCGCGTGGACGGTCGTCGCGGTCGCGCTTCTGCAGCATGGCCGACGGGCCTTCTTCATGGGCTTCGACGGCAATGGTCATGAAGCGAAGAATGTCTTCGTTGAAGCGCATCTGGCGCTCCATTTCCTTCACGGCCGGAGCCGGAGCATCAATGTCCATCAGCGCGTAATGCGCCTTGCGGTTCTTGTTGATGCGGTAGGTGAGGGACTTGAGACCCCAGTGCTCAATGCGCCCGACTTTGCCGCCATTAGCTTCGATCACGCCCTTGTACTGTTCTACGAGGGCTTCGACCTGCTGGCTGGAGACATCCTGCCGGGCAAGGAATACATGTTCATAAAGAGCCATGACTGACTTGCCTTTCTTGCTTTAACATCACCCGGATCCGGCGCTAAGCCCCAGCGACTTGTCCTGGCGGCCATTCAGGCCGGGCAAGAAAGACGTAGGTCGAGACGGTCGTGAGCGGAGACACGGGAGGCCGGAGCGCTGTTGCCCCTAGGACCCTTCTTCAAGGATCGCACCCTCCGTTCAGCCACCAGCCAGATTGACCGGGTGTTCGAACAGACGCGCTTATACGCGGTTTTTCCCGCATTGCAACCCGGTCATGCCATGAGATTGCCAAGCAGCAATGGATATGCCGAAAACCGCCGCCCGCCGCGCCGGCCGAACCGGTCCCGGCGGCGCTGAAATTCGGCATCGTGGACAGGGAACGGCGTTCAGATCGGCAGCGGATGTGCCCGTCGTGCCGCTGCGATGTCTTCCAGGACCGCGTCCGACAGCTTTACGTCCTTGGCCGCGATATCGGTTTTGAGCTGTTCCATTCGCGTCGCCCCGATGATGGCCGAGGTCATGAACGGGCGTGTCAGGCAGAAGGCGATCGCCATCTGGGATGGATCGAGCCCGTGCTTGGCCGCAACATCGAGATAGGCCTGGGTCGCGGCAGCAGCTTCCGGCCGCCAGCGTCCACCGAGGTTTTCCACCGCGGCCCGGCGCGAGCCTTCGGGGATTTCCCCGCTCTGGTACTTGCCGCTCAGAATGCCGGCAGCCAGCGGTGAAAACGCCAGCAGACCCACATCCTCGTGGTGCGACACCTCCGCCAGGTCGGTATCGAACAGGCGGCAGATCAGGTTGTACTCGTTCTGGATCGAGGCGACCCGCGGCAGGCCGTGCTGCTCGGCGAGGCGAACGAACTGCATCGTGCCCCAGGCGCTCTCGTTGGACAGGCCGACGGCGCGGATCTTGCCGGCCTTGACCGCATCGCCCAGCCCCTCGAGCGTCTCGTGGATATCGGCCGGAGTGCTCATCTTGTCCTGGGTGCTGGCGTCAAACCTCCAGTGCTTGCGGAAATGATAGGAACCGCGGTTGGGCCAGTGCAGCTGGTAGAGATCGATGTGATCGATGCCCAGGCGCCTCAGGCTGCCATCGACGGCCTCCATCACCGAAGCGCGGGTGAAGCCCTGGCCGCCGCGGATCCATTCGACGCCGTTGCCACCCATCTTGGTGGCCAGCACCACCTCGTTGCGCTTGCCGGAGGCGCGGAACCAGCTGCCTATATACTCTTCCGTGCGTCCTTGTGTCTCCGCCCGTGTCGGCTGGGTCGGATACATCTCCGCAGTATCGAAGAAGTTGACGCCCTGGCTCAGCGCGTAGTCCATCTGTTCATGTGCCTCGGCCTCGCTGTTCTGCTCGCCCCAGGTCATGGTGCCAAGGCAGATCTCGCTGACCATAATCTCCGTACGTCCGAGCCGGTTCATCTTCATGAGTCGCATTCCTTGTCTGGTAAGTCGCGGGCACAATAGCGGTGGGGCTTGATGGCGCAACCCACCCGAGACGAAACGTTTCGTCCACCGCTGCCCGCGACTTCAGAACTGCCAGGCGACGTAGCCCGCGTAGATTGCCAGCATGCCGATCCCCGCGCCACGCCCGATCCGTCCGGCAAGCATGATCAAGGCCATCAGTCCAACCGACACGGCAAGCATGACGGGGATGTCGAAAGTGGCCATTGACGCTTCGACCGGAACCGGGACAACCGCGGCGGTAATGCCAAGAATGCCCAGAATGTTGAAGATGTTGGAGCCGACGACATTGCCGAGCGCGATTTCGGCCTCGCGCCGGAAAGCGGCAACCACCGAGGTGGCGAGTTCCGGCAGGCTGGTGCCGACCGCGACGATCGTCAGTCCGATCACCGCTTCCGAAACCCCGAAATCACGCGCCATCGCCGTGGCCGCCTGAATAAGCAGGTTGGCGCCGATCACAAGCCCGCCCAGACCGCCGAGGATGTAAAGCGCTTCCTTCCAGCCCGGCAGCTTGACCACCAGCTCTGATTCCGCCTCCGACATGCGGCGGCGGTCACTGTGTGTGACCCAGGCGAGATAGGCTACCAGCAGGGCGAACATGGCAAGGCCGGTCCAGAACGTCACCACGCCCCACAAGCCCAGGCCAAGCATCACCACTGCGGCCACCAGCATCATCACCATGTCGCGGTTGAGATTGGCAATGCGGGCAGCGATCGGCGAGATAGCAGCAGCTGCGCCGAGGATCAGCAGGATGTTGGCTGTATTGGAGCCGACCACATTGCCCACCGCGATTGCCGGCGAACCGGCCAGCGCTGCCTGCAACGACACGAGAAGTTCGGGCATCGAGGTGCCAAACCCGACAACGGTCAACCCGATCAGCAGGGGCGGCATACCAAAGCGGTTGGCAAGGGAGATCGCGCCCCGCACCAGGAAATCGGCGCCAAACGTCAGCAGCGCGAGCCCGGCGGCGAGTGTCAACAGGTTCATCAGCATGGGATAAGTCTTTCGTATTGCGCCCGGCGGATATGCACGGGGCTACGGCGGCACGCATCAGGTCGGGCCACGCAAAAAAGTGGAACCGGAGACGGCTGCCAGCTTGTCGCTGACCGTCAGTCAGCGTTCTCGGGGTTCAATTCTGCCGCGATGGCGAGCTTAGCTATCATCCATGTCGCCCAGAGCGCAATTGGGGCGACGATGGCAATCATCACCAGGTCGCCGACGGTGGACAGACCAAGGACCCCGTCCAGGGCCCAGACGCTGGCGATGGCGGCAAGCCAGATTTCCGATCCGATCAGCACGATGGCGCCGATGGCGGTCAGGAAGGCGGTAAATCTGGATCTGCGGGCAGGCGGGGCGCTGCCCTCGGCCGGCGCGGAGGGGAACGGTGAGGACGCGGGATGCGACATCTTGGAGAGTCCGAAAAGGCGCTGCTGGAATCGAGCGCAACGCCATGGATGTGATCCCGTTTCCCGGCGAATTCAAGGGCCCCGGAAGCTCGCGTGAAAATATTTCTTGCTCTCCTGGAAGTGCGGTAGTGCGGCATCTGCTTGTCACTCATAAATTGCGCCCTTCAGGCAGCAGCACAGGTTCTGGCAGGGCGCCAAACCGGCCCCAAGCTTGACACCGGGTACCCGAATGTGAATTGAAGCGGCAACGGGATATCAAGCAATGGAGCCGGAACATGGCCATAGCATTCACTTTTCCAGGTCAGGGCAGCCAGACAGTCGGCATGGGCAAGGACCTTGCCGCCGCCTATCCGGAAGCACGTGCCGTCTTCGACGAGGTCGATGCAGCCCTCGGCGAGAAACTCTCTGCGGTGATCTTCGAAGGTCCTGAGGACACGCTGACCCTGACCGCCAACGCCCAGCCGGCCTTGATGGCTGTCTCCATGGCCCTGGTCCGGGTGCTCGAAGCGCGCGGTCTCGATCTAGCAAAGAGCGCCAGCTATGTCGCCGGTCACTCGCTGGGTGAATATTCGGCATTGTGTGCTGCAGGCATGTTCTCGATTTCCGACACTGCACGGCTGCTGCGCATTCGCGGCAACGCCATGCAGGCGGCAGTGCCGGCGGGCGAGGGCGCGATGGCCGCCATCATCGGGCTGGAAAACGCCGATGTCGAAGCCGCGTGTGCGGAAGGCAGTGCGCATGGCGCGGTGCAGATCGCCAATGACAACGGCGGCGGACAGCTAGTGATATCCGGACTCAAGCCGGCTGTCGAAGCCGCTGCGGCCGCCGCGACCGAAAAGGGCGCCAAGCGCGCGCTGATGCTGCCGGTGTCCGCGCCGTTCCATTCGAGCCTGATGCAGCCCGCCGCCGACGCCATGCGCGAAGCGCTGGCCAGCGTGGCCAAGTCGGCCCCGGTTGTGCCGGTCATCGCCAATGTCCGCGCAGCCCCGGTCTCCGATCCGGACGAAATCGTCCGTCTGCTGGTCGAGCAGGTCACCGGCCAGGTGCGCTGGCGCGAAACGGTGGCCTGGTTCGCAGCCAACGGCGTCGACGCGCTGGCCGAAATCGGTGCGGGCAAGGTGCTCACCGGGCTCGCCCGCCGCATCGACCGCTCGCTCACCGGCATCAATGTTACCGGACCCGACGACATCGATCCGTTTCTGGCCGCAATCAACGCCTAGAGCTGCCGGCACCACATCACGACGGCCTGCAACGGCCCAAATTGAAGAAGACCCCGAAAGGACTTTCCATGTTCGATCTGACAGGCCGCAAGGCTCTCGTGACCGGTGCATCCGGTGGAATCGGCGAAGCCATCGCCCGCCAGCTGCACAGCCAGGGCGCCACAGTCGGTCTGCACGGCACCCGCGTCGAGCGGCTGGAAGCCCTGGCTGCGGAACTGGGCGAGCGGGTCGAGCTGTTTCCGGCCAACCTGTCTGATCGTGATGCCGTCTCTGAGCTGGGCAAGAGCGCCGAGGAGAAGCTCGGGGGCGTCGACATTCTCGTCAACAACGCCGGCATCACCAAGGACGGGCTGTTCGTACGCATGAGCGACGAGGCCTGGGACCAGGTCATGGAGGTCAACCTGACCGCCGTTTTCCGTCTGACGCGGGAGCTGATGCATCCGATGATGAAGCGCCGCAACGGCCGCATCATCAACATTACCTCCGTCGTCGGCGTGTCGGGCAATCCGGGACAGGCGAACTATTGCGCTGCAAAGGCGGGCATGATCGGTTTCTCCAAGAGCCTTGCCCAGGAAGTCGCGCCGCGCAACGTCACCGTCAACTGCGTCGCTCCCGGCTTCATTGAAAGCGCCATGACCGAAAAGCTGAATGACAAGCAGAAGGAAGCCATCATGGGCGCGATCCCGATGCGCCGGATGGGCACCGGAATGGAAATCGCCTCTGCCGTGACTTGGCTGGCCTCCAACGAAGCATCCTATGTCACCGGTCAGACGGTTCACGTAAATGGCGGCATGCTGATGGTGTGACCCGCATCCGGGACGGATGTCATGGCTTCACCATGCTGCCGGGAATCACCGCAAAGGTGCATTTTCCGTCTTTGCCCGGTTGCCAAACCATGGTACTTCGCCCCCTCTCTAGGCTCGGTACATGCCTGTTTCCTTGGGTCAAAAACTGCTGAAATCCACAGCTTCGGCTTTGACGGAAGCGGGTATTGCCCATAAAAACGAGCAACGAGCTTGATTACCCATGCTTGCGCAGGTAACGAAGCGCAACAACAATGTGAAACAGGTCGAGGAATACGACATGAGCGACATCGCAGACCGCGTAAAGAAAATTGTCATCGAACATCTGGGCGTTGACGCTGAAAAAGTGACCGAAAGCGCAAGCTTTATTGACGATCTCGGTGCGGACTCGCTCGATACGGTCGAACTGGTGATGGCATTCGAAGAAGAGTTCGGCGTCGAAATCCCCGACGATGCGGCCGACACCATCCTGACGGTTGGCGACGCTATCAAGTTCATCTCCAAGGCCCAGTCCTGATTGAACTGAAGTTGACCGGCGGACCTGATGTCCGTAGTCAGGACCGGCGCAGCATATGCGCCGGTTTATTTGCATTTTGACATGACTGGGGTTTGAAAAAATGCGCAGAGTGGTCATTACCGGCACTGGTGTGGTTTCTCCATTGGGTTGCGGCACGGAGATCACCTGGTCGCGCTTGATCGACAGCCAGAACGGTGCCTCACGGGTCACCGATTTCGACGTCAGCGACATCGCCGCCCAGATTGCCTGTTCAGTTCCCAGCGATCCTTCGGTGGAAGGGGCCTTCAATCCTGATGACTGGATGGAGCCCAAGGAACAGCGCAAGGTCGACAAGTTCATTCTCTACGGCGTTGCTGCGGCTGACATGGCGCTCAAGGATGCCGGCTGGCACCCCCAGAGCCGTGAAGACCAGATCGCCACCGGTGTGATGATCGGCTCGGGCGTCGGCGGTCTCGAGGGCATTGTCGAAGCTGGTTACACCCTGCGCGACAAGGGCCCCCGCCGGGTTTCTCCCTTCTTCATTCCGGGCCGCCTGATCAACCTGATCTCGGGTCAGGTCTCGATCCGGCACGGATTGCGCGGTCCCAACCACGCCGTCGTCACCGCCTGCTCGACCGGCGCACACGCCATCGGCGATGCAGCCCGTCTGATTGCCCTGGGTGATGCCGATGTCATGGTTGCCGGCGGAGCCGAAGCTGCCATCTGCCGCATCGGCCTGGCCGGTTTCGCCGCCTGCAAGGCCTTGTCCACCGCCTACAACGACACCCCGGAAAAGGCCTCTCGGCCCTATGATCGCGACCGTGACGGTTTCGTCATGGGCGAGGGCGCTGCAATCGTGGTCCTCGAAGATCTTGATCATGCGCTGGCGCGTGGCGCCAACATCATCGCCGAAGTGGTGGGCTACGGCCTGTCCGGTGACGCCTACCACATTACTGCCCCGTCCGAAGACGGCGACGGCGCCTACCGCTGCATGCAGATGGCGCTAAAGCGCGCCGGGCTGGAGCCTTCCGACATCGACTATATCAACGCCCATGGCACCTCGACCATGGCCGATACCATCGAGCTTGGCGCTGTCGAGCGGCTGGTGGGCGACGCCGCGGGCAAGATCTCGATGTCGTCGACCAAATCGTCCATCGGGCACCTGCTTGGTGCCGCCGGCGCCATGGAGGCGGTGTTTTCGGCCCTTGCCATTCGCGACAATGTGGCTCCGCCGACGCTCAACCTCGACAACCCCGAAGTCGAAACCAGGATCGATCTGGTTCCCAAGGTTGCGCGCAAGCGCCAGATTGATGTCGCGCTGTCCAATTCCTTCGGCTTTGGCGGTACCAACGCATCCCTTGTTCTGAAACGTTTTCCGGGTCAGTAACGACGAACCGGTTCGAATCGAGAGCATCTCGAACCGGTATTTCGCCACATTGAGCGGCAAGAACACTGCATCGGGCGCTGACCCTGTACCAATTCCTGCGGAGATTGACCTCGTGAACGACCGCACTGATCAAGGCAAGGGCATTTTTGGCCGGGCTGGTGGCAAGAACAATGCCGATTCCGGGCCGATTGTGCCGGTTTCGCCGTCACAGGCATTGAAGCCCGAAATGGCCCCGCCTCCACCCCGGCGCTCGCGCCGTGCCCGCAGCCAGGTGGTGGTGTTCCTCAACTTCATCCTCTCCCTGGTGATCTTTGTCGCCATCGTCGGTATCGGCGTCTTCTGGTATGGCAAGACCGAGTTTGAAGGCCATGGCCCGCTCGACCAGACCACCAACTTCATGGTTCGGGACGGAGCCGGTCTCAACCAGATCGCGGCCGCGCTCGAACGCCAGGGCATCATCGACAATCAGCGGATCTTTTCGATCGGCGCCAAGGGCGTGCTCGGCGAAGACACGCTCAAGGCAGGCGAATACGAAATCAAGGCCCGGGCTTCGATGCTCGAGATTGTCCAATTGCTGCAGTCGGGCAAGTCGATTCTCTATTCCTTCACCGTTCCCGAAGGACAGACCGTGCAGCAGGTGTTCGACCGGCTGAAGGCCGACGAGATGCTGCAGGGGGACCTGCCGGCAGAGATGCCCCCGGAAGGCGCGCTTTTGCCCGAAACCTACAAGTTCTCGCGCGGCACCACCCGTGCCGAAATTGTCGAGCAGATGACCAGGGCCCAGACCCGGGCGCTGGAGCAGGTATGGGCCCGCCGCGCCCCGGATCTGCCGCTTGAAACGCCCGATGAACTGGTGATCCTGGCCTCCATCGTCGAGAAGGAAACCGCAAGGGCTGACGAACGCCCGCGTGTCGCCGGCGTCTTCATCAACCGGCTTAACCGCGGCATGCGGCTGCAGTCTGATCCGACCATCATCTACGGCCTGTTCGGAGGCGCTGGAAAACCGGCCGACCGTCCGATCTACAAGTCCGACATAGAAAAGCCGACCGCCTACAACACCTATGTGATTGACCGTCTGCCGCCCACCCCGATAGCAAATCCGGGCCGTGAGGCGATGGAAGCCGTTGCCAATCCGTCGCGGACCAAGGATCTGTACTTCGTAGCCGACGGCACCGGTGGTCATGCCTTTGCCGAGACACTCGATGATCACAACGCGAATGTCGCGCGCTGGCGCAGGCTTGAAGCCGAGCGGGCGAAAGCGCTTGCTGCGGAAGAGGCCGAAGCAGCCAAGGCTGCCGAGGGCGAAGCGGGCACACAGGGCGATTGATCTTCCTGCGTCCGGCCGGGCAGGGCGGGCGTGGGGCCAACAGGGGGCGACAAGCATGGCAATCCAGTCAATGACGGGATTTGCGCGCCACGAGGGCGAAGCTGCCGGCTTGCGCTTCGTGTGGGAACTCCGCTCGGTCAACGGCAAGAGCCTTGATGTCCGGCTGCGGCTGCCCCAGGGCTTCGAGGCGTTGGAACAGCCGGTTCGCAGGGCCGCGGCCGCGGTTTTGACACGGGGCAATCTGCAAGTGTCGCTCTCTGCCAATGTGGTCAGCAATGCGGTGGAAGCCGTTATCAACGATGCAGCCCTTGAAGCCGTGATCAGCCTCGTCGACAGGCTTGGCGAGCGTATCGACGCCCGCAAACCGGCACTGGACGGCATTCTCAACATCAAGGGCGTCCTCGAATTTCGCGAGCCCGAACTTTCTGCTGAAGACAGCGAAGCCCGCAACCAGGCGGTGCTTGCAGGCTTCATGCATGCGCTTGAAGATCTCAAGGCCATGCGGCTGTCGGAAGGGGCGGCGCTGACCAGAATTCTAAAAACCCAGGTCGAGCGCATCGCAGCGCTGACGCGTGCCGTCGAGGAGGAGCCGTCGCGCTCGCCCGACGCTATCCGCGCAAGGTTGGCCGAGCAGGTAGCCAGCCTGATGGACGCCAACGCCAGCCTTGACCGCGACCGCCTGCACATGGAGGCGGCGATGCTCGCCACCAAGGCGGATCTGCGTGAGGAAATCGACCGGCTCAAGGCCCATGTCGATGCCGCACGCGCCCTGATCGCCGGAGATGCACCCGCGGGCCGGCGCCTTGATTTCCTGGCCCAGGAATTCAACCGCGAAACCAACACCATCTGTTCCAAATCCAATGCCGCGCCGGTTACCGCGATCGGGCTTGATTTGAAGGTCTTGATAGACCAGTTTCGCGAACAAGTTCAAAATCTGGAGTAGCGATGAGCCAGCCGCCCGCCCATCTTCCCTCGGCCCGCATCAAGCGGCGCGGTCTCATGCTGGTGATTTCCTCACCCTCGGGTGCCGGAAAATCCACCATTGCCCGCACCTTGCTGGAAAATGACCCCGGTCTCAGCCTGTCGGTCAGCGTGACCACACGCCCGCGCCGTGGCAGCGAGATCGAAGGGGTTCACTACCATTTCAAGTCGCGCCGCGATTTCGAACGCATGCGTGATTCCGAAGCTTTGCTCGAGTGGGCGGAGGTGCACGGCAATTGTTACGGCACGCCCCGCGAAGCCGCCGAAGTGGCGATGTCTGAAGGCCGCGACATGCTGTTTGACATTGACTGGCAGGGCGCTCAGCAGCTGCAGGAAAAAATGAGCGTCGACGTGGTCTCGATTTTCATCCTTCCGCCGTCGATGGAAGAGCTGCGTGCAAGGCTGCACCGCCGCGCCGAGGACGCCGACGAGGTGATCGAACAGCGGCTGGCCAATGCCCGCTCCGAGATCGAACACTGGCGCGAATACGATTATGTCGTCGTCAACGATGATCTCGACCGCGCCTATTCGGCCGTCCGCGCCATTGTCCAGGCCGAACGCCTGCGCCGCGACCGTCGGCCGGGCCTGTTCGATTTCGTCAAGGATCTGCTCGACACCTGACCGGGCTGTTTGCCGGGCCGATTATTCCGCACCATTGCGGGCACACCCTGACAGTAAGCTCCCGATGTCAGAAGTCAGATCTGATCGGTGAGTGCAAAATCCACGGCGGCCTGGGCATGAAGTTCAGTCGAGTTGAACACGGGCACGTCGACATCGTCGGCCGAAATGAGCAGGCCGACCTCTGTACAGCCGAAGATCACGCCATCGGCGCCGCGGGTTTTCGCCGCCTCTATGATCTGGAGATACAGCGCCTTTGACTGGCTGCTGATCAAGCCCTGGCACAGCTCGTCATAGATGATGCGGTGAACGTCCGCTCGCTGCTGCTCATCGGGTATCACCACTTCGACGCCATGTTTCAGGCTCAGTCTGCCCTTGTAGAAATCCCTTTCCATGGTGAAGCGCGTGGCAAGCAGCAACGGAGATCTGCAGCCACGGTCCTTTACTGCTTCCGCTGTCACGTCGGCGATGTGCAATAGCGGTATCGACAGTCTCGACTGCACGGGGTCGGCGCAGATATGCATCGTGTTGGTGCCGATCAGCAAGCAGTCCGCGCCGGCTTTCTCAAGCGCAAGAGCCGCCTTGGTCATCAGCTCTGCTGCGCCGTCCCAGTCGCCGTTGGACTGCAGGCGGGCAATTGGCGCGAAGTCGAAGGAGCGCAACAGGATGTCGGCGGAGTGCAAGCCGCCAAGTCTCGACCGGACCATCCGATTGAGCAACTGGTAATAGGTGGCCGTGCTCTCCCAGCTCATCCCGCCCAGAATGCCGATTGTCTTCATGGCTTCTACTCCCCACCCCTCGGTCAAGCCGGTCTTCGCGCAACAAAAGGCGGCACGGCTGTGTCAGATCGCCCGCGCCAATTGGCAGAACTCTTCAACACTCAGGGTCTCTGCGCGGCGCGCCGGGTCGATGCCGACGCGCTCGAGCAGGCTTTCCCCGCCGAGCGGCTTGAGGCTCTGCCTGAGCATCTTGCGGCGCTGGCCGAAGGCAGCCTGGGTCACGCGCTCGAGTTTCGCAAGGTCGCATGGCAGGCGCTCTTTGAGCGGTTCAAGCTGGACCACACTGGAGGTGACCTTGGGTGGCGGCGTGAAGGCCTGCGGCGGCACGTCAAACAGGATCTCGCTGTGCGCAATCCATCCCGCAAGTACGCCCAGGCGGCCATAGTGGTTGGAGCCTGGTCCAGCCACGATCCGCTGGCCGACTTCCTTCTGGAACATCAGCGTCATCGACGTCCAGAAAGGGGCGTCGGGATTGGCGGTGAGCCAGTTGATCAGCAATTGCGTGCCGACATTATAGGGCAGGTTGGCGACGACCTTTGCCGGGCCGCCAGCAGCAATGGCCGCAAGGTCGGTCTTCAGCGCGTCGCCCTGAACAATCTGCAGGCGGCCCGCATAATGGTTGGAGATTTCGTCCAGGATGGGCAGGCAGCGCGGATCTGTCTCCACCGCCACGACGCGTGAGGCACCTTGCGCCAGCAGGGCGCGGGTCAGCCCGCCCGGGCCGGGGCCGATCTCAAATACCGTAAAACCCTCAAGCGGACCGGCGGAGCGGGCAATCTTGGCGGTGAGGTTGAGGTCGAAGAGAAAGTTCTGGCCAAGCGCCTTTTTTGGCGCGAGTCCGTGGGTGGCGACAACTTCGCGCAGCGGCGGCAGGCCGTCTGGGGTGGTGGCCATCAGATCCGGCTCGACGCTTGCGGCGTTTTGGTTTCGATCTCGGTATCGGCCATCCTGGCCGCAAGCCTGATCGCGGCGATCAGGCTGTCGGGGCGGGCCACGCCCTGTCCAGCCAGCGAAAACGCGGTGCCGTGATCAGGCGATGTGCGGATGAAGGGCAGGCCGAGGGTGACATTGACCGAATCGTGAAAGCCGAGCGTCTTGGCCGGTATCAGCGCCTGGTCATGATACATGCACAGCGCTGCATCATAGCTTTCCCGGGCCTCGGCGTGAAACATGGTGTCGGCAGGGAGCGGACCGAATGCGCCGATCCCCATGGCCCGCAGTTCGGCCACGGCGGGCGCAATGATGTCGCCGTCTTCGCTGCCCAGCGCGCCGTCTTCCCCGGCATGCGGGTTGAGGCCGGATACCGCCAGGCGTGGTGCGTTCAGCCCGAAGCGCGAAACCAGGTCCCGCGCCATGATCCGGCCGGTTTCCACGATGGCACGGGTACTCAACGCCTGAGGAACCTGACCGAGCGGAATGTGGATCGTGACCGGCGCCACGCGCAGCTCGGGTCCTGCCAGCAGCATGACCGGGGTTACAACATGCCCCGCGGCCTCACCCGCCAGATGCGCCAGGTATTCGGTATGGCCGGGAAAGCCGAAGCCGGACGCGTAAAGCACGCTCTTGGCGATCGGATTGGTCACAACGGCGCGGGTTCTGTCACCGGTGGTCAATTCGACGCCGAGCCTTATGGCTTCGATAATTGTGTTGGCATTGGCCGGGTCAGGCGTTCCGGGTATGGCCGGCTTGGCCAGCGTCACCGGCAAGACGGGCAGTGCGGTATCGAACTTAACCGCAGCGTCCTCCGGCGAGGTCACGGCCAGCGCTACATTGAGACCTAACCGTTCAGCCCGCTCGGCAAGCATGGCCGGATCAGCGATGATCAGAAACGGTGGCAATTCGAGAGCTGCACGGTTCGTCCAGGCCGCCAGAGCCAGATCCGGGCCGATTCCGGCTGGATCGCCCATGGTCAAGGCCAGCGCGCGGCGGCGTCCGTTTGTCAACGAGCAGCCCTTACTTGTTTGCGATAATCGCGCGTCTGCGCAATTCGGCGAGGTACTTCTTGGCTTCCTCGGACTCGCCGGCCTCTTCGTTCTCGGCTCTGAACACGAGCTCGGCTGCCTTGTCGTCCGTGACTGTCTTTGCTGAGCACAGCACGATGAATTCCACGCCACGCTCTGTAATCCGTGTCGAGGTGGCCGAACCGGTGTCGGCCCGTTCGATCAGCGGCTTCCAGTCCAACGGCAACTGCGGCTGCATTACGCGGCCAAGCTGGCGCAGCGACACGTCCCTGAGTCCGGTGATCATTGAAGTTATGTTGTCACATCCACTGATCCTTGCACGCAGCTGATCTGCCTCGCGTTTGCGGGCGTTCAAAACCGATTTGGAGCGTTTGCTGGCTGGGACGACAAAGATCACCTGCTGGAGAATGTACTCCGTCGTCGAAGCCTTGTTGCTGTTGCCCCGCTCAAGCATTTTGGTAACCAGCTCCTGCGTCGACAGACCACCGCCACCGATTGCGCCAACAACCCGCGGCCAACTCATCTGAACCCGGATGAAGTTCTTGAAATGCTTTGGCGTAACGCCGGCCTGGTTGAGAACCTGGGTCATCTGGGCGGTGGACAAGTTGTTCGAGGCGGCAAAGCGTTCGAAGGCGGCGTCAACCTCGGCATCCGAGGCCATCACGCGCATGCGCGCTGCCTCCTGCAGCTTCAGGGCCTCCTCGGTGAGCTGCTCGCGCGCTTTCTGTCCAAGGTTGCCGCCGGTGCGCTGTAGTCTGAGAAATGCCACCCGCCGGGCGATATCGACACTTGTGATTGCCTGGTTGTTGACCACGATCTTGATCTCGCTGGCAGCGCGAACGGGAGGTGTTGCGGCCAACGAGACCGGCAGCGCGACGGCGGCAGCAAGCAGCAGGCCGGTCAGGCGAGAGATCGCGGTGAAGTTCATGCTTTCTAGTCCTTTTGTCCGGTCAACCCGAAGATACCAGTCTTGCAAATCCGATGTCGCACGTAAATGCCTGTCGCATGCGGCGAAAACGAGGCGTATCCGGCGCAACCATAACTGTCCACAGGCCCTAGAAGCTCGACTTCAGCAACGGATTTGTCACGTCGCCCGTGCCGATATCGCCGAGGGTGCGAAAGCTCAGGCGGGCACCGATTTTCCAATCGCGCGCCGATGTGTTGCCGTCGTCCCGCGTCGTTTCATAAGCAAGGGCAAAGGCATAGCACTCGTCCTCATACAGCAGGCCAAAAGCCGTGCTGTTGAATTTCCTGTCGACCAGGTCGTAGCTCACGGAGGCCGCCGCACGCCAGTAATCATGGACCTTCAGTGAGGCAAGTCCGGTGATCTCACGGCGGTCCTCGTCGCCCTGAACGAGTGGCCGCGGCGCCTTGATTTCGCTGTAGGTCATCGATGTGGTGATCCGTCCGGAAGAGTACCCGGCGCGCAGGTCAGAGCGCTCGATGCGGAAGTCATCCTTGTCGAAACGGGCTGAGGCTGCGAACGAGAAGCCCTTGAAAGCCATTCCGCCCGAGCCGACAAAATCGGAGACATTGTCTTCAAGGCCCGAATTTCGCGTTGCCTGCGAAAGGTCCGGCGTGGCGAAGGAGTTGAGGCCCGCAAGGTGATAAGACTGGCCGAACGCGCCGTGCGTCGTCAGGCCGTTGTCGAAGCTGCCGGTGTAGCGAACACCGACATTCGCCCGTGTGCCACCCTCGGTTCTGTCGAAACCCGAAAACTTGTCCCGTTCGAACAGCGAAGTCGTGTCAAATGCGAAGCTCTGGGCATCCTCGTTCGGAATGCCGCCTGCCAACTGCTCGTCGGGGCGCACAAAGACTTGCGCAATCGGTTCGAAAACATGGCTGGATCCGGCCGTGGTAACCAGCACCGGATAGCTGGCTTCAAGCCCGGCGGTGACCATGCCGCGGCCATGCGAGCCATTTCCGGCGAAGGTCCCGTTGTAATCGTCCGGCGCGGTGTCGACATCGACCGAATTGACATCGCCGCGCGCTGCCAGCAGTGGAGTGAGCCGGAGCCCGTTCATGGAGGTGAATGTCCGTCTCCACTCGAGTTCGGCGCTCAGCCGCGAGTTCGAACCGGCAAAGCCCTTGTAACGGTCGGCATTCAGCGGGTTGGTGGAGGCGGAGCCACTGCGCACGGTCTTGTCGTCTGCCTGCCGTGACACCGAATATCCGTTGACGTCGAGCGACAATTCCCCGCCGGCGACCGGTTCGGAAAACGTCCGTTTGTAGTCCAGCGACGGGTGGACAACGGTCTGGAGCTTTTCAGCAGCATTGGTTTCGTCGGCGTCCTGGATGTCGAACCTGTAGGCTTGCAGATTGAAGTGACTCCGGTTTGACAGGCCCTTCAGATAGACTTCCGACTTGACCGTGCTGCCACTGTAGCCGGCGATGCCGTAGGTCTCTGAGAAATTGTTGTCGGTCTGGATCATCCCGTTCCAGCCGAAGGTCCAGCGCGGATTGATCCTGAACTGCCCCTGAGATGCGATCATGCCCCGTCGGGTGGTCAGCGAGTCCGATGTGTTTGCAGCAAAAGCGCTTGGGTCCGTCTGGGAAATGCCTGCCATGCGCAGAGTGTGCTCGCCATTGGCGAAGTTTTGCCGGAATTCGACTTCCCCGAGGAAACCCTGTTTGGTGTAGCCGGTACCTGTGAAGGTCGCATCCATATAGGGTGAAATCGCCAAATAGAACGGGATCGATACCCCGGAACCGAGATTCTCGCTGATCAGGTAGCTGGGGGTGAGAAAGCCGGACTTGCGCTTCTTGTCGTGGTCGGGAAGCTCGAGAAAAGGCAGGTAGGCAATCGGCATGCCCAGGAGTTCGAAAGTCGCATGCTCGAGGCGGATCGTCTTGGTCTCGCCGTTCTGGATCACGCGCCTTGCCTTGACCTGCCAGAAGGGTGCGCGCTCGGGTTTTTCCTCACAAATTTCACAAGCCGTGTAGACGCCATTGTTGAATGTCGTCTGGCCGTCTCCGCGTACGGCACTTTCGGCCGCTATGCGTGTGTTGTCGGGCGTTTCGATTCTCAGTGCGTTGACAAACCCGTCAGCGAAATCATCCGTGACATCGAGATTGTCAGCATAAATCCGGTTTCCGCTTGGCTCGACCATTTCGACCGAGCCGAAAGCCTGCATGCGGCCGGTGTTCTGGTCATACTCGACCCGGTCGGCCACAAGCTTGTAATTGCCGTAATCGATCTGCACGCCGCCACTTGCCACGACGACGCCGGTATCGTTGTTGTAGATCAGTTCATCGGCGGCCAGCAGCATCTTTGCGTCTTCTGCAATGTCGAAACTGCCAGGCGGTACGCCCTGCGCTGCGACCTGCTCAGCGGCAAACGTAAAAATGGTGCAAACGGCCACGCCGGCGCAAAGAACGCCAGCAAACACATCTACTCTAGACCGGCGCACACCCGCCACTATCCATCCTCCTTGTGGAGAAGCACTGTCGTACCACATGCCGAAGCGACAAGCACCGGAAGCCAGGCCGCCACGACCGGCGGAATGGTCCCAGCGTTGGCAAACGCTTGGATCAACTCGGAAACGACATAAAGCACGAAGCCCGCCAGGATTCCACCCAGGATGACCGTTAAAGACTGGCCGAAGCGAACAAATTTCAGCGAGACCATTGCAGCAATCAGCGTCATCGCCGCGAGAAGCGCCGGAAGGGCCACCAAACGGTGGAACTGCATCTGGTAACTGGTTGCCGGAAGGCCGAAAGATTTGGCTGTCGCGATCTTCCCGCGCAACTCGAAAAAGGGGACCGTGTCCGGCGAACTCAATGATTCGCCGACGAACTCCGGTTTCAGCGCTGTGGGCACTGTTGCGGCTTCCACCTGTTCCACCGGCTGTTGACCACGAATCCGCTTGACGTTCGTCAGCTCCCAGACCCCGTCGCCGAGGACCGCCGTTTCCGCTTCCAGCCGCTCCTTGATCCGCTGGTCCTTGTCGAACAGGAAGAAGGTGGCGCCCGACAATCTGGTGCCGCCTTCGGAACTTGCACGGGCGCCCAGGACCGTATCGCCCTCCTCCGTTCGCTGCCTCAGCCAGGGCGGGACGTCTGACGAGCGGGCACTGCCAAGATTGCGGTCGACGGCGATAGTCTCTGCCATGGTCATGGCTTTGGCGGCCAGTGTATTGAGCACGGTAACCGAAACCAGCCCGATCAGCACGTTGGCAGCGACCAGCGGCGCCAGAAACTGCCAGGCCGAGATACCGGCCGCGCGCGTCACCACCAGCTCATATTTGCGGTTGAGCTGCATCAGCGTCGCAATGGATGCAATAAGCACGACGAAGGGGATAATCAGTTGCAGCACGGTGGGAACGCGGAGGGCAGAGACAAGCAGCCCCAGCGTCACGGTATAGTCCTCCGCCCGTGAAAGCCGCCGGCTGGTTTCGTTGAAATCCACCAGCAGGATCACCAGCAGCAGGCCGAGGCAGTAGATCAGGAAAGTCGCCATGTAGCGGTAGAAGAAATAGCGCGACATGGTGGTGAAGGGCAGCCTCATGTCGAGTGTCCTTCACCCGCGCGGCCACGGCCTTGAAGTCTGGCGATCTGTGCGGCACAAAAGTCCATGACACGGTAATTCAACTGCGCCCAGGCTTTCGGAATGGTCAACGTTCTGCCGGTCAGGGCCAGAAGGCCGAAGACCAGGATCAGGACCGCAGGAACCACATAGGAAAGAATTTCCATGGTTTGGTTTATTCCGGATGCTTCAGTGCTGTAAAATCCAAGCCCGCGGCTGCCAAGCGCAATGGCGGCTACCAGCGCTCCGTTCTGGAACTGCTCATGCCGGTTCGAGCGCGCTTTGCCGAGAAATGAAA
Source organism: Parahoeflea halophila (assembly GCF_900220985.1). Lineage (GTDB taxonomy): Bacteria > Pseudomonadota > Alphaproteobacteria > Rhizobiales > Rhizobiaceae > Hoeflea > Hoeflea halophila. The sequence goes on along the minus strand of NZ_OCPC01000003.1, from coordinate 202,688 downwards.
ACGCAATCAGTCCAAAGGCCAGTGGATACATCCACGTCGAAAATCGCTTAACAAGCTCCTGGGTTATGGCGTTCTTGGGCCCGTTCATGAAATAATCGTCCGGATCCGGGTGGAGCAGGTACTGTGTCGGCCGCTCGTTGGGGCGCATGGCCGGCGCGCTGCCGGCCGGAATGAAGGCTGCCATGTCCAGCGCGTAGGACGTGAAGGTGACGATCGAGATCCTGTCACTGGTCAGGTCCCGCTGCTGCAACTCGCCGTCGACCAGGAACAGGATATTGCTGCCGGTCTCTTCGGATTTCCTGACCACGCCGCTGCGCGCGTAATAGATCGTCTCATTGCCTTCGGTGCGGTTGTCGGACAGGAAGATTCCGCCCATTTGACCATCGGCGAGCTTCTCGTTGATCTGGACGTGGAGACCCTCTACGAGCTTCATGAAGGTTCCCGAGCGCACGGCGACGGAGAACAGATCCGACTGTGCCTGTGCAAGGACGTCGTGGAGTTTGTTGTTCGACCAGGGCTCGACAAAATGGCTGATCAGAAGCACGGCCAGCGATACGGTTGCCGAGAGCATCAGAACGGGTTTGAAAACGGTGGCCGGAGGAACGCCTGCAGCTTCGACGACAACCAGCTCGCTGTCGGAATTCATGCTCGACAGAACCTGGCTGACACCGATCAGCAACGCGAACGGCGCCACGATGGTCAGAACCGAGGGTATGAGCGTGGCGGCAAGCAACAGGAATGCGCCGAATGCCTGGCCGGTCGTGGTCAGCACATTGACGCGGACAAGCACTTGCGTGGTCATCACAAGCAGGGTCACGGCAGACAGCGACCAGAAGGTCAGCAGTGCCATGCGGATGAATATGTAGCGTTCAATCTGCTTCATCGTGCCTTTCCGGAGCAAGCCGGGCAGAACCATGTTTCTTCAGGCACTGCGGAATTCCGGTTGGATCAGCCCAACCATGCACCGGCCTTATCAAATCGCAAATTGGATAATCTGTGGCAAACAAACACAGTTAACGTTTTATTGCGGTGCCGGACGGCAAATGCAATGTTCCTTGCAAAATCCGCTTCAGTCCTCATTCGACGATTGTCCGGACGCGCCTAATTTTCGACGCAAAACGGGTTCGTCTTGAACCAACGCGCGTTTCGCGCCTGATCCGATTCACAACTCTTGCCTTCTGCCGCGAAAACGCGAAGATCGCCAGCCATGCAAATCATCTGAATTCAAGGGAGCCGTCATGTCGATGAGCATAAAGATCAGTTTCTCCAAAACAGCGAAAACCTCTGGAGGACTGGTTGTTGCCCTGGGATCGCTGAACCAGCCGGTACCACACGCCGTCAGCGGCGTGGATCCGTCGGGCCAGTTGCAAAAGGCGGTCAAGGTCGCAGGCTTTACCGGCAAGACCTTCTCGACCGCCGATGTGATTGCCCCTGTCGACGCGCCCGTCGACCGCATAGCGCTGGTTGGGGCAGGGGAGCCTGACAAGCTCACCGGACATGAGTGGATGCGCATCGGTGGCAAGGCATTCACGCTGATCGGCAAGGCCGAGAGGGTCACGGTCCTGCTGGGCGACACGGCAGCCATCGGCGTGGAAGCAGCGGCCGACATGGCGCTGGGCCTGCTGCTCCGGGCCTACAGGTTTGATCTGTACAAGACCAAGAAGGCCGAGGATGAGGAGAACGGTTCACGCGAGCTCACCGTTGTTTTTCAGCACGAAGACGCCGCTGGCTGCAAGAAGGCCTTTGCCAGCCGCCAGGCAGTCGCCGACGGTGTCAAGCTGGCCCGCGATCTCGTCAACGAGCCGGCCAATGTGCTCGGACCGGTCGAGTTTGCCGGCCGCGCCAAGGAGCTTGAAGCGCTTGGAATGGAAGTCGAAATCCTGACCGAGAAGGAAATGAAGAAGCTTAAGATGGAGGCGCTGCTTGGTGTTTCGCTTGGCTCCGTGCGCCCGCCGCGGCTGGCAATCATGCAATGGCAGGGCGGCAAGCCCAAGGACAAGCCGCTGGCCTTCGTCGGCAAGGGCGTGGTTTTTGACACCGGCGGCATCTCGATCAAGCCGGCCGCCAGCATGGAAGACATGAAGGGCGACATGGGCGGCGCGGCCGCCGTGACCGGTTTGATGCACACGCTTGCCGCCCGCAAGGCCAAGGTCAACGCTGTCGGCATAATCGGGCTCGTTGAAAACATGCCCGACGGCGCCGCCCAGCGCCCCGGCGACATCGTCCGTTCGATGTCGGGCCAGACCATCGAAATCATCAACACCGACGCCGAGGGCCGCCTGGTGTTGTGCGACGCGCTGACCTATTGTCAGCAGCGTTTCAAGCCCGAGATCATGGTCAACCTGGCAACGCTCACCGGCGCCGTCATGGTGGCGCTCGGCCAGCATCACGCCGGCCTGTTCTCCAACGACGAGAAGCTTTCGGAAGCCCTCGGCAAGGCCGGCGAAGCCACCCAGGAACGGGTCTGGCGCCTGCCGCTTGATCCGGCCTATGACAAGATGATCGATTCCAAGTTCGCCGACATGAAGAACACCGGCGGCCGCTATGCCGGTTCGATCACCGCCGCGCAGTTCCTCAAGCGCTTCGTCGGCGACACGCCCTGGGCACATCTCGACATCGCCGGCACCGCCATGGGGTCGCCCGCCACCGACATCAACCAGTCCTGGGCTTCTGGATTTGGTGTCCGGTTGCTCGACGAGTTGGTGCGCGCCAACTACGAAAGCTAGTTTGCCCGATGGTCGAGGCGCTGTTTTACCATCTGACCGAATCCCGGCTTGAGGACGCCTTGCCGCCGCTGCTCGAGAAGAGCCTCGAACGCGGTTGGCGGGTGTCCGTGCATGTCGGCAGCGAGGAGCGCTGCGCAGCGCTGGATGCCCACCTCTGGACCTTCCGTGAGGACAGCTTTCTGCCGCATGGCAGCGCACAATCTGCCCACGCGGAACGCCAGCCGGTGTTGCTGACCTTGGCCGCCGAACCGGCAAACGGCGCCACCGTGCGATTTGTCGCCGACGGGGCGGATATGCCTGAACTCGACGGTGTTGAGCGCCTGGTGATGATGTTCGACGGTCACGACCAGAGCCAGCTCGATGCGGCCCGGGCCCAGTGGAAGGCTCTCAAGGCTGGCGGCCACACGCTCACTTACTGGCAGCAAACCCCGGATCGGCGCTGGCAGAAAAAGGCGTGATTGACGCCCTACGCATGGCCGCTTCAGATCAGAACGATCATATTACAACAACGCTTTGAGTCGCTTCCTCTCGCGAGCGTCGAAGCGGTCATGAGCGCGCAGATGTTGCGTTTTCAACTTCGAGATGCGGTCCTTGATCCTGCGTTTGAGGTCGCCGCAGCCTGAGGCCGACCGCATGCCGGAGATGGATTTCTTCATCCGCGCAGCATAGGCCCGCGCAATGCGGACATGGGCGTTCTCATGGGCGGTGATGGTCCGGTCGAACCGGGCCCATGTTCGCTTGACCTGAGCCGGGACGGGTTTTCCTTCCCGCCATTTCGGCAGCACGATCACAAGTTCAAGGCCGACAGACTTGACCGTGGCTGCGCACGCTTTGCCGTCCGGCTTCAACGTATAGTCGGGGTGAAAGGTGATCTCGACCAGCCCAAAGGCCCGTCCACCGCGTGGCGCATTGGCCCGTACGCTGCGGGCAAACCCTTGTGTTGTTTCCGCGTAGACCATGTAATGCCGGTACGTTGTGCCGGGTTTTCCCGTTGTACAGGCACTCAGTGCCGCGGCAATCCAGATCAACAGCGTAACCTGCAGCCGACTTTGAAGGCCAAGGGCGACCAATGGCCCTAACCGGCTTGCACCATGGGTCGGTCGGCAAGCGACCTTCGTTGCATGTTTTGCCATTCGCCCTGCCTCGAAGCCGGAGAGAAGCGAAAATCTAACAGCAAACACTGGATGGACAAATCGCCTGCCGGTTTAGCCTTGTGCCGTGGTTCGTGACAGGCTGCCGCAGCAAGTTCAGGCTATGATAATTTCGCAAAGCGTACGGAAAGATCGGCAATCATGCTCCGGTAAGGCGCCGGGCCGGCAGATATGCGCGCGACCCCGAGCGCGCCCAGCTCTGCACGGGATGGGCTTGTACCCGGACGCAGGACATTGACCGGCAGGGAAACCGCACGGCAGACGCGCCTGATCAGTTCCGGTTCGGACAGTCCTGGAATGAAGAACCCGCTGGCGCCGGCCTGTTCGTAGCTCTGTGCCCGCTCGATTGCGCTGTCGACAAGACCCTCGTGCCGCAAAGCGTCCTTTTCCTTCAGGAACAGGTCTGTTCGGGCATTGATGAACAACGGCATCCCGGCTGAGTGTGCCGTCTCGCGGATTGCGGCAATGCGGTCGGTCTGCTCGGCGATCGCATAGAGATCATCAGCACCGACAATCTGGTCTTCGAAATTGATGCCGACGGCCCCGGTTTCGATGAGCCGGGTCACGTTTTCGGCCAGTTGGGCGGGTGCGCGTGCATAGCCGCCCTCGAAATCGATCGTGACCGGAAGATCAGTCGCATGAACGATTCTTTCGCTGATGCTCAGGAGCAGTTCCAGCGGAATCTGCTCACCATCGGAATAGCCTTGAGCCGCGGCAACCGACCAGCTACCCGTCGCAATGGCCGAAGCGCCGGCTTCGGCAATGGCAGCGGCGCTGCCGGCATCCCAAATGTTGTAGAGCACGAGCGGTTGGCCGGGAACGTGAAGGGTCGCAAACTCGTCGGCTTTTGCAGACTGGGTCATTCGGGACCTCCCTGGGGTCGTGAACGCTGAAGCTTGAACTGCCAAGCGCCACAATTATCCAGCCCAAACCGTTCGTCAATCAACTGCACCGGCCAACCATCAAAGCCGGCGGCATAGGTGAAGACGGCCTTGCGTGACCGGCAGGGACAACGGTCCGGGTTGGTGCACGCGTCGAACAACAAAGAGCTCCGGAGAGTTCCGCGCGGTCGGGTTACGAACGTCGCTTCAAAAGCGCCACGGTTTCTGAGCAGGAAATCCCGGAAACCACTGTGCATTTTACTCGGACGCTTCGGCTTCCTCGACTTCGCTTGTCAGCACCAGCCAGTCTTCCTCGGCCTTGGCCAGTTCGGCTGCCCGATCAGCCCGCTGCTTTGTCTTCTGCGCGATCTTGTAGGGCGCATCGGCAAACTGGTCCGGGTTCGCAAGTTCTGCATCAAGCGACTGAATCTGTTTGCTAAGTCTCTCCACCAAGGATTCGAATTCCTTGATCTTTTTCTTCATCGGCGCAAGGTTCGCACGCTCGCGGGCAGCCTGCTTGCGCTTCTCCGCCTTGGAGCCGCCGCCGTCATTGTCCGAGCTCTTCTTGCTTTTGCTCGAGGAGCCCACCACTTCCTGGCGGTAGTCGTCCAGATCGCCGTCAAACGCGCTGACCGTGCCGTCCTTGACGATCCACAACCGGTCGACCGTGGCTTCGATCAGATGCCTGTCATGGCTGATCAGGATCACTGCACCTGGAAAATCATTGAGCGCCCGGATCAGCGCAGCGCGACTGTCGATGTCGAGGTGGTTGGTCGGCTCATCGAGGATCATCAGATTGGGTGCATGGAAGGCCGAAAGCCCCATAAGGAGCCGCGCCTTCTCGCCGCCGGAGAGATCCTTGGCAGGCGTGTTCATCTTGTCCTGCTTCAGGCCCATCTGCGCCACCCTCGCACGGACGCGCGCCTCCGGAGCATCGGGCATGAGCCGGCGCACATGGGCGACTGCTGATTCCTGGGGGATCAGGTCATCCATCTGGTGCTGGGCGAAGAAACCGGTTTGCAGTTGCGGTGCCACCCGCAGGCGGCCACCCTCGGCCTCAAGCCGGCCGGCGATGAACTTGGCAAAGGTCGACTTGCCGTTGCCGTTCGAGCCGAGCAGGGCGATCCGGTCGTCGGCATCAATCCTGAGGTCGAGCCGTTTCAGCACCGGCGATCCCGGCGTGTAGCCGACCGAGCCGTCCTCGATTGCGATGATCGGCGAGGCGACGCCTCTCTCTGGCCGCGGAAACGAGAACCCGCTGACACTGGTCTCCACGACCGCATCGACCGTGCCCATCCTCTCAAGCGCCTTGAGCCGTGACTGTGCCTGGCGCGCTTTCGACGCCTTGGCGCGGAAACGTTCGACAAAGGCTTCCATGTGCTTGCGTGCGGCAAGGCTCTTCTCGCGCGCCTTCATCTGGTGCTCGTCGCGCTCGGCCTTCTGGCGCTCGAACTGGTCGAAACCGCCGCGATAGAAGGTCAGCTTCTTCTGGTCGAGATGGACGATCGCGTTGGCAGCCGTGTTCAGCAGGTCCCGGTCATGGCTGATGATCAGCACGGTGTGCGGATAGCGGCGGATATAATCTTCCAGCCACAAGGTCCCTTCAAGGTCGAGATAGTTGGTCGGCTCGTCAAGAAGCAAAAGGTCGGGTTCGGCAAACAGCACCGAAGCCAGCGCAACCCGCATGCGCCAGCCGCCGGAAAAACTCGAGGCCGGCCGCTGCTGTGCGTCCTGGTCGAAGCCGAGGCCGGCCAGGATCGAGGAAGCGCGGGCTTCCGCCGAATGGGCGTCGATATCCACCAGCCGGGTCTGGATCTCGGCGATGCGGTTGGGGTCGGTCGCCGTCTCCGCCTCCTTCATCAGCCTGGTGCGCTCGAGGTCGGCGCGCAGCACGATCTCGACCAGAGCAGTCTCTTCCGACGGCGCTTCCTGCGCCACCTGGCCAATGCGGGTGTTCTTGGGGATCGAGATATGGCCGGTCTCGCTCGCCATTTCGCCGGTGATGATCCTGAAAAGGGTCGATTTGCCGGCGCCGTTGGGGCCGACAAGCCCGGCCTTGATACCTGCGGGCAGCGCCAACGAGGCATTGTCAATCAAAAGCCGCCCGGCAATGCGTGCGGAAAGGTCTGTGATCGTAAGCATGCCCGCGCTTCTGGCGATGTTGAACCAAAATGGCAAGGGGAAACCACGCAATGATGGTCGCAACCCGGGTGACAACCGCTTCGTGTTGCGCCACAACAATGCTGAATTGGCGTTGGGAGACAAACACATGACCATCATCTTTCACGAACTTGTTGGCGCGGATTCGTCACGCCCCTTCAGCCCTCATTGCTGGAAGACGGCGATGTCGCTTGCCCACAAGGGTCTGCCGTTCGAGCGTCGTCAGGTGTGTTTCACCAAGGTGCCCGAGGTAGAGGGCGGCGTGTCCAGGACTGTGCCGGTCATCCGTGATGGCAGCCAGGTCATAGCCGACAGCTTCATGATTGCCGCCTATCTGGAGGAAACCCACCCGGACAAGCCGAGCTTGTTTGGCGGGGAGGGCGGCCAGGCCATGGCCCGCTTCATCGAGAGCTGGACCAACACGGTGCTGCATGGCGCCATGCGCGATATCGCTCTGATGGACATCCACAATGCGCTTGCGCCGGCCGACCAGGCGTATTTCCGCACCAGCCGCGAAGCCCGCATGGGCATGACGCTGGAACAGGTGGCGGAAGGGCGTGCGAAAGCGCTCGAGGCGCTGCCGGCGACGCTCCTGCCACTACGCACGACCCTGAAGCGGCAGCCCTGGATTGGCGGTTCATCGCCGTTGTTTGCCGATTACATCGTCTTTGGCGCCCTGCAATGGGTGCGGCTGACCGCCGGGATCAGCCTGGTTGAAACCGCAGACCCGGTGGGCGACTGGTTCGAGCGCTGCCTCGATCTGCATGATGGACTGGGGCGCTCGGCTCCCGCAGCGGTCTGAGCTGCCGGGCGTTCAGCCCGAGGGAGTGAGCGAGGCCATGGCTGCGAAGAACATCAGGATGCCCAGGCCCCAGTCGAGATGCCGCCGGTGCCAGCGTGACGCCAGGTACTGACATCCGGCCCAGCCCGCTGTGGCCCACAGCGCCAGGCTGAAGATGGTCAGCAGCGTCAAGCCGGCAAAGGCAGCGGCCAGCGTCACGGAGCCGCCGGCGGCGGATCCCGCGAGAAAGAACGCCACTGCCCAGCTTTCCGGGCTTTGCAGATAGTGCCGCGGGAGCGCCGGGTGAGTGATGGCCGCCACCGGATCCCTTCGGGTTCCCGGATCGGCCATGTAGCGGCTCAGTCCGGCCACCGCCAGCAAGAGCGAGGCGAAGATCACCGCCGCCCCGCCGATCCACGCGGGCAACAGCCGCAACAAGCCCAGCGCCAGTCCGAACAGCAGCAGCCAGCCGCAGAGGCTGACAAACATCGTGTCGAGCACCGGCCTGACGGTTCGCGCAGCACCCGCCGCCAGCATCGCCTGGTTCTGAGGCGCAAACCCGAAAACCGCCACAGCGACAACTCCCGAGGCTATCACCGCGTCAGACATGGGAGGATTTTATCCCGGATCGACTGGTGATCCAAGCAGCGGCTGCCGGCGCCGGGACGGCGCGTCTCACGCATCCGGCAAACACGCGCCCGGCGTCCGGGGTCCAGTCAAGATCCGGCAGATCGGCGATGATGCGATGTGGATTGGTGGCGCCGTCATTGAGGAAGTACCCCTCCTGGATGGTCCGCATCTGGACGGTGTCCTGAACGCCGGGCAAAGACAGGATGTCGCGCGTATGGGCCCAGAGCGCTGGGTGGTCGGTCAGGCGCCGGCGGGTGAGACGGAAAAGCGGACCATAGACCGTGTCGAAACGGACCAGCAGGCAGAACAGGCGGATGTCGGCGACAGACAGGACGGGGCCGAGTAGGAAGCGCCGGTCGGCCAGCCGAGCCTCGAGATCGGAAAGCGTCGCAAAGACCGTGTCTGTCGCCGCGTCGTAGACCGCCTGCGTGGTGGCGAGACCGGCGCGATAGATCGGCTGCGCCAGCCGGTCGCGGAGCAGGGCAAGCAACTCCTCCGTTTCCTTCTGCGCGCTCTCCGGGTGCAACCGGGCCGGACCCGCGCCGCCCAGAAGGTCGAGCCATCGCAGAATATCGCCGGAATCGGCCAGAACCAGGCGCCGCTCCATGCGGTCCCAGAGCACCGGAACCGTGGCCCGGCCGGTGAAACCGGGTGCCGTCGCCGTGTAGAGTTCGTGGAGATGCCGGTAAACTGTGGTCGCGTCCGCCGTCGTCGCCGAAGCAGACAGCGGCCCCTCGGGCGACAACGCGTATCCCTCAATCCGCGGCCCGCCGGCGACATGCAGCGGTACCGTCTGCTGCAGCCCCAGCAGCGCGCGGGTAACCAGCGTCGCATGCGACCACGGGCAGCTGTAGGACGCCACCAGAACATAGCGTGCAGCCAAATCGCCTAGAGCGTTATTGGTGCTCAGAGATGACCAGTGTGGAAAGCTGTGGCCCGTCGCATCCGTTGATTTCGGGTCGGGGTTGTCGTGCCATTCTCCGTCTATTAGCATTCCCATGTGCGCCTCCTGAGAAAATTGTGCCTGCAGGATACCGCGTTACTTCAGAAAATTCCGGTTCAAAATCTGTGTAATCTGGTCTATGAAATAGACCATGTTGCCACCCTTCATCCATTTGCGTGCCCTAGCTGCGGTCATCGAGGAGGGCGGAGTCCGACCGGCCTCAAAGCGACTGGGCATTGCCCATTCTGCGGTCAGCCGGTCGCTTGGCGAGCTCGAGCTCGCCACCGGTGTTGCCATGGTGCGGAGGCGTGGTCAGGGGCGCAGGCTCGAGCTCACCCCCGAGGGCCAGACACTGGGCAACGCGGCGATCGCCGCGATCGCCGGGATCGAGGCAGCACTGGCCACGATAGCCCGGCCTACGGGCCGCAACGGCGTTGTCATCAACACCACCTCGTCCTTTGCTGCCCGCTGGCTATTTCCGCGCATGCTCGCGTCACGGGAAGTGTTGGCCGGTGTCGACGTCTCGGTCACCGTCAGTCGTGAAGTGGCACCTCCGCAGAGTCAGGGCGCTGACCTGTCTGTCAGGCTGGGCGCGGGCCCCTGGGCGGAAGCCGGTGCCATGATACTGGGTAACGATCTGCTGCTGCCGGTGGCCAGTCAAGGATATCTGCGCACACTGGGTCCGGCGAATAATATTGCGGCCATGCGCCTTTTGCATGACAGCGATCCCAGCGCGCAATGGCAGACGTGGGCGCGGCTGCATGGTCCAACTGGCATGGATTGCAGCCGGGGACCACGCTATGACTCGGGCGAGGTTCTGTTGCGGGCGGCCGAGTGCGGCGAGGGCGTCGCACTGGCGCGGCTGTCGCTGACCCGTGACAGCCTGGCGTCTGGATTGCTTGTTGCCCCGTTTGGCAACCAGTCAGTGCGTCTGCCGAACTCGATCTGGCTCGTTCCCAATCCGGCCACGGCCCGGCGCGGCCCGGTCGACCGTGTGGCGCGGTGGCTCGGCACAGCGCTGGCCGTGGAAGGGGTTTGGCCTGTTGCGCCCGACGCCCCTTGCGGATGACAGGCCATGCGGCTATTTAGGCGCCAACTCCGGGCCGGAGATCTTCCAACCCGGTTTTTCGCACACCGAACATCTTGCGCAGGCAATTGCCGGGCTCAAGTCTGGTGACCACAACCAAATGACAGGACAGACCACAATGGCGATTGAACGCACTTTCTCGATGATCAAGCCCGATGCCACCAAGCGCAACCTGACCGGCGCCATCACCAAGGTATTCGAAGACAACGGCCTGCGCGTGGTCGCTTCCAAGCGCGTCTGGATGAGCAAGCGCGAAGCTGAAGGCTTCTACGCCGTCCACAAGGAACGCCCGTTTTTCGGCGAACTGGTTGAAGGCATGACCTCCGGCCCGACCGTCGTCCAGGTGCTCGAAGGTGAAAACGCCATCCTCAAGAACCGCGAGATCATGGGCGCCACCAACCCGGCCGACGCCGCCGAAGGCACCATCCGCAAGACCTACGCGCTGTCGATCGGCGAGAACTCGGTGCACGGTTCGGACGCTCCCGAAACCGCAGCCCAGGAAATCTCCTACTGGTTCTCCGGCACCGAAATCGTCGGCTGAACCCGCTTCAATTGCGGCCGGACAATCCGGCGCTTGAACACGATACGAAAGGCGGCCTGGGGGTCGCCTTTTTCGTTCGTTTCCAAGGCTACACTTCTCAGCTGCTCGCTGCGTACTCGGCAATCAGGTCCGGCATCTCGTCCATTGCCGGAAAACCCTGGAAGCTGTGTTTGGCGGGCGTCGTGGCCCAGTCAAGTTTTTCTACGGTCATTGTTTCAATGAATGGCGAGAACCAGTTCGCATCCTCAAGCAATGTCGGACGAACATTGACAAATGTGTGAACGCCCTCGATCCGCGTGAACATCCAGGTCATGCAGGACGGGCAGAAGTTGTGATGCAGTTGCGGCCCCCTGAGGCCGCCGACAACCGTATCGCCTTCGATGACGTAAAACCCGTCGACCGGTATCATCGCTGTCAGGGAGTAGGCGCTGCCGGACATGCGCTGGCAACCGGTGCAGTGGCAGGCGGCTGTCATCAGCGGGGACTGCGTGATCTGGAACCTGACCTCGCCGCAGCGGCACTTTCCAGTCATGGGTAGAATTGACGGTTTCACGCTGGCTCTCCTGTGCAGGCTGTCGGGTCGAGGGGTCGTGTTGACTTGGACGATCGGGCCGGGGTGTTGGCGGTCGGTTGCCTCCGCTCAGAGCTTTTCCGGCAGCTGCCAGTCGACCGGCTCGAGACCGTTCTTCTCAAGAAACTCATTGGCCTGGGAAAAATGCCTGCAGCCGAGAAAGCCGTTATGCGCCGACAGCGGCGAGGGGTGGGCGGCCTTGAGCACTAAATGGCGGCTGCTGTCGACGAATTGCGCTTTCTTTTGCGCATAGGCGCCCCAGAGCAGGAACACCACCGGGTGCTCGAGCTGGTTGACCCGGGCGATCACCGCGTCGGTGAACTTTTCCCAGCCACGGCCGCGATGCGAGGCGGCAAGCCCGCGCTCGACGGTGAGCACCGAGTTGAGCAGCAGCACGCCCTGCCGCGCCCAGCTGACCAGATGTCCGTGCGGGGCTCTGGGGACGTCGAGATCGGCTTCCAGTTCCTTGTAGATGTTCTTCAGCGATGGCGGCGTGCGTACATCGGGCCGCACCGAAAAGCACAACCCGTGTGCCTGGCCGTCGCCGTGATAGGGGTCCTGGCCGAGGATGACCACCTTGACCTCATCGAGCGGTGTCAGGTCGAGGGCTGCGAAATACTCGGACGGTTTGGGGAAAATCACCTTGCCTTCCGCCAGTTCGGTTTTAAGAAAGGATCGCAACTCACCCATGTAGGGGCTTTGAAGCTCCGCCGACAGGGCAGCCTTCCAGCTCTCGTCAAGCGTGACCGTGGTATTCACGATCTGCTCCGCCAGCGTGCCTTGGCCTTGTCGTCGGCATCCTTGGCCGACACCCACTCGCCCGCGCCGCCGTCTTTCAGATGTTCTTTTTTCCAGAACGGCGCATCGGTCTTGAAATAGTCCATCAGGAAAGCGGCGCCGTCAAAGGCCGCCTGCCGGTGCGAGGCGCATGCCACCACCAGAACGATATTGCCGCCGGGAGCGATCTTGCCATAGCGGTGAATGGCGGTGAGGCCGGTCAGCTCGAACCGCTCGGCCGCCTCTTCGGCGATCGCGCGGATGGCGCGTTCCGCCATGCCGGGATAGTGCTCGAGTTCAAGCGCGGACAGCCGGCCGCCTTCGTCACGGCACAACCCGGTAAAGCTTGCCACTGCACCGACATCGGCACGGCCGGCGGTCAGCGCGCCGATCTCATCGCTGATGTCGAAGTCGCTGCTCTGGATCCGGACGGTCACTTGCACCGGCCGTTTCGCCGGGGGCGTGCTGTCCGCCGTCATCTCAGCCCCCGGTCATCGGCGGAAACAGCGCGATCTCCCGCGCGTTGCCGATGGCCTCGTCATGTCCGGCATGTTCCTCGTCGATCGCCGCGCGGATCACCTGCGGCACTTCAAAGGCCGCCGCATATTCTTCGCCCAGCGTCGCAAGATGCGCGATCAGGTCACCGACGGTGACGACGCTCTCGGGCAGCTCCAGCTCTTCCGATCCCTTGCCGATGCGCTCGCGCACCCAGGCGAAATAGACAACCTTCAAGCTCATTCGTCCACCATATGCTTCAATCCGGCGCGGAAATAGTCGTAGCCGGTATACATCGTGATGATCGCCGCGATCCACAGCAAACCGATGCCGATTTCCGTTGTGTAGGGCAGCACCTTGTCACCGGCAGGACCTGCCAGCAGGAAGCCGAGAGCCACCATTTGCAGCGTGGTCTTCCATTTGGCGATCCAGGTCACCGGCACCGACACTTTCAGGGCGGCGAGATACTCGCGCAAACCCGATACCAGGATTTCCCGGCACAGGATGATGATTGCTGCCCAGATCGACCAGCCGGCAATGGTGCCGTCGGCGGCGACCAGCAACAGGATTGCAGAGACCAGCAGCTTGTCGGCGATCGGGTCGAGCATCCGGCCGATGTTGGATGTCTGGTCCCAGATCCGGGCGAGGTAGCCGTCGAAGAAGTCGGTCACCGATGCGATGATGAAGATCAGAAGAGCACTCCATCGCGCCAGATCCGAGCCGTGCAGCCGGCCTTCGATGAAGAAGCACAGAACGATCAGCGGAACCGCCAGGATCCGTCCATAGGTCAGTATATTCGGTATGTTAAGCGCACGTGACGCCATGGGGCACCCCATCCGTTTCAGGATTCTGCGCAAGATGCGCGCGGCCAAGCCGAAAGGTCAACCGTCCCGCCGCGTATTAGCGCCCGAATGCCGCAGTTTCGTGTCGCTCGTTGCTTCCATTCAGCGATTATCCTCGTGGAAATGATTGTAGACCAGCTCGGCCACGTTGCGTGAAATTCCTTCCACGGCAACAAGGTCCTCGATCCCAGCGCGCGACACCGCCTTGGCGGTGCCGAAATGATGCAACAGCGCGCGCTTGCGCGTCGGCCCGATGCCGGCGATCTCGTCCAGCGGATTGGCAACCATCTCCTTCTTGCGCCGCGCCCGGTGCGTGCCGATGGCAAAGCGGTGGGCCTCATCGCGCAGCCGCTGGACAAAATAAAGCACCGGATCGCGCGGCGGAAGGGTGAAGTCCGGCTTGCCTTCCACGAAGAAGCGTTCGCGCCCCGCCTCGCGGTCCATACCCTTGGCCACGCCGATGGCGGTAATCTTGTCGGCGATCCCGAGTTCTTCGAGAATCGCGCGCACGGCGCTCATCTGGCCCTTGCCGCCATCGATCAGCACCAAGTCGGGCCAGGCCGGCATCCCCGACTGCGTCACCGCATCGGCATCGTCCGCCGCGTCCGGCGGCGTCGGCCCGGCACCGCCGTGCTCCTTGATCAACCGCGAGAACCGCCGCTGCATGACCTCGCGCATCATGCCGAAATCGTCGCCCGGGGTGATCTCGGTCGATTTGATGTTGAACTTCCGGTACTGATTCTTGGCAAAGCCTTCTGGCCCGGCCACAATCATCCCGCCAACCGCGCTGGTGCCCATGATATGCGAGTTGTCATAGACCTCGATGCGGCGTGGCGGGTGCGGCAGGTTGAAGGTTTCGGCCAGGCCCTTGAGCAGCCGCGTCTGGGAAGCGGTTTCCGCCAGATTGCGGCCGTGGGCCTCACGCGCGTTGCTCAGCACCTGGTCGACCAGTTCGCGCTTCTCGCCACGCTGCGGCACGCTGATTGCGACCTTGCGCTCCATCCGCACGCTGAGCGCTTCCTCGAGCAGTGACCGGTCCTCGAAATCTTCAGAAATCAGGATCATCCGCGGCGCCGGTTTGTCATCGTAGAACTGGCCGATAAAGGCACCCAGGATCTCCCCCGAGGCCAGCGACGGATCGGCTTTCGGAAAATAGGCGCGGTTTCCCCAGTTCTGTCCGGTGCGGAAAAAGAACACCTGAATACAGGCCATGCCGGCATCGTGGTGGATGGCGAAAACGTCAGCTTCTTCAACTGTCTGCGGATTGATGCCCTGGTGGCTCTGCACGTGGCTGAGCGCCGACAGCCGGTCCCGGTAGATCGCCGCCCGCTCGAAATCGAGATCGTTCGAAGCCGCCTGCATCGCCGTCGACAATTGCGACTTGACCGCCTGGCTGCGGCCGGAAAGAAACCCCTTGGCCTCGTTCACAAGTTCGGCATAGCCCTCGGCGCTGATCTCGCCGGTGCAGGGGCCGGAGCAACGCTTGATCTGGTAGAGCAGGCAGGGCCGCGTGCGGCTTTCATAGACGCTGTCGGTGCAGGTCCTGAGCAGAAATGCCCGCTGCAGCGCATTGATTGTCCGGCCAACCGCGCCGGCAGAGGCGAAGGGGCCGAAATAGGAGCCCTTGCGCGAGCGTGCGCCGCGATGCTTGAATATCGCCGGGGCCTCGTGGTTGCCGGTGATCAGGATATAGGGAAACGACTTGTCATCGCGCATCAGCACGTTGAAGCGTGGCTTCAGCCGTTTGATCAGGTTGGCTTCAAGCAGCAGTGCCTCGGTCTCGGTGCGCGTGGTGACGAATTCCATGTTGGTCGTCTGCGCGATCATCCGGGTGATGCGGTTGGAATGGCCGCGGCCTTGCGCGTAGTTCGTCACACGCTTCTTCAGGCTGCGCGCCTTGCCGACATAAAGCACGTTGCCGGCTTCGTTCATCATCCGGTAGACACCGGGCTGATTGGGCAGGTGCTTGACGAAGGCCTGAATGACCTCGGCGCCCTTCAGGCCCCTGGCAAGGCCGGGGCTTTCGTTCCACTCCATATCGGCAATGTTGGCGACATCGGCGGGGAGGGGAGCCTCGGCTTCCGTCAGCTCGTCCTCGTCGCTGTCGGTTTCCGCATAGATCACGCCACCATCGGATTTCGCCGCGGCTTTGGAAGGTTTCGGGGATGTCTGGTCGGGCTGGCGAGTCATCGGCCGATCTTATCAACTCCTGACGCTGTGTGGGCAAGAGAGGGTTTGCTCAAGTACCTGTCATCTGGCGTCAGCAGTGGAGTTTATCAAGCGCAAACAGCCTATTCACCGATGCCGGTCACATCGGGTGTTTCCCAGGCCAGATGCTGGCCGCCGTCGAGCGCGATCATCTGGCCGGTCACCGAGCGTGCGTCGTGCAGATAGCGGATGGTGGCGCCGAATTCGGCGAGCTCCGGCCCGTGCTCTAGCGGCACCGCCGAAGCCTGTTTGGAAAAGTCATCGCTCTTCTGGCGGTTATTGGCGAGTGTCGGGCCGGGGCCAATGGCATTGACCCGGATTCGCGGCGCCAGAGCCTGGGCCATTGTCTGCGTCGCTGTCCACAGCCCGGCCTTCGACAGCGTGTAGGAAAAGAACCGGGGCGTCAGCTTCCACACCCGCTGGTCGATGATGTTGACGATCAGCCCGTCGCGTCCGTCCGGCAGGTTCGCGGCCATGGCTTCGGCCAGAATCGCCGGGGCCTTGAGGTGAAGGGCGAAATGCCGGTCGAATTTCTTTTCGTCAAAGTCGCGCACGTCGTCGTCCACGAACACCGAGGCATTGTTGACGATGATGTCGGGCGGGGCGAGCCTGGCAGTCACCTCGTCATGCAGCCGACGCGTCGCCTTGCTGTCCGACAGGTCAGCCAGAAATACCTCCGCGACGCCGCCCAGATCGCGGATCGAGCCCGCCACGGCTTCGGCTTCCTTGCCGCTGCTGTTGGCGTGAATGGCGATCCGGTAGCCGTGTGCGGCCAGATCCAATGCGATGGCCTTGCCGATGCGGCGCGCGGCGCCGGTGACAAGAACTGTTCCCCTGGAAGATGTCATGCTGGTTTTCGGTCCTTGTCGCTGCGCCCGGAAGGCCGCCTTCAAATTCAGAATACCGAAAGGATATAGGCCGCAAACGCCACAAGCATAGCCGCGCCGCCAAGCTTTTTGATCGGCACGTTCCAGTGCGCAAGTGCGACCACCAGCAGGCTCACGGCCAGCATCACCCACATGTCGACAGAGACGATTCGTGGATCGACTTCGAGCGGCAGAATAACTGCCGTCGCACCCAGAATGAGCCCGATATTGAAGATGTTGGAGCCGACCACGTTGCCGATCGCGACAGCGCCTGACTTGCGCCAGGCGGCCATCACTGAGGTCACCAGTTCCGGCAGCGAAGTGCCGACTGCGACGATGGTCAGCCCGATGGCAGTTTCGGTGGCGCCAAGCATACGGGCTATGTGCGAAGCGCCTTCGACTGTCAGCCATGCTCCGATCGGCAGGCCGATCAGGCCACCGCCGATGAACAGGCCCGTCTTCCAGCCCTGCTGCGGCAGGTTGGCGACCTCGTCATGGTAGTCGGGCACGGTTGCCACGCCGCTGTCGCGGGCCGCCTTGATCTGCCAGGCCAGATAGGCGACGATCATCACAAGCAGGATGGCGCCGTCGATCCGGCTCAGCGGCCCGAACCACATCATCACCATCAGCGCCACGCTCATCACGATCATCACCGCCAGTGACGACGCAATACCGTTCTCGCGGCAATTGATTGTCATCAGCAGGGCCGGCGCGCCGAGCACCAGCAGCACATTCGCAATATTGGAACCGACGACATTGCCGATGGCAATGCCGGACACATTGTTGAATGCTGCCTGCAGCGAAACGAAGAGCTCGGGAGCCGAGGTGCCGAAAGCCACGATGGTCAGGCCGATGATCAGGGGGTCGATAGACAGTTTCTCTGCCAGCGCAACAGCGCCACGCACGAGGTAGTCACCGGCAAAGACAAGGACGATCAAGCCCGCGATCAGGGTCAAAATGCTCAACATGCTGTAAAATCAACGCTCGCGGTTTCATTCGGATAGTCCCCATATAGGCGATGGCTGTCCATTCGCAATGGAGTCAAGGGGCAGGCAACGGCAAAAATGTTGCCCGAAAGCAACAGCGGCGACTGCCCTTTTTCTGCCGCGGAGTCTTCACAATCTCGGCGCTAACCCGCCGCATTCGATCTCCATCTTGCAGCCTGTCGGAAGGCATCCATCCCAATGCCCCCGTGGCTGAAGGTCCGCTGTTTGTGTTGGGCCCGTCAAAACAAGGAGAATAAAATGCGTATTCGTAAACTGGCACTGCTGGCAGCAGCCGCTTCCCTGTCGCTCGCCGCACCCGTGCTGGCCGCGGACGCTATCATCGAACAGCCACCTGAGCCGCCTGTCGCGGAAGTTGCACCGCAGGCTTACCTGTGGACCGGCGGTTATCTCGGTGGTTATGGCGAATACAAGTGGGGCGAGTTCGACGCTGCCCCGACTCAGAACGCCAATGGTTTCGGCGGTGGTGTCTATGGCGGCTACAACTGGCAGTCTGACAACATTGTCTATGGTGTGGAAGGCGACATCGGTTACTCCGGCGCTGACTTCTCTGCCGGCGGTGTGACCGGCAAGCAGGGCTTCAACGGCTCGCTGCGTGCCCGCATGGGTATCGACGTCAACCCGTTCCTGGTCTACGCGACCGGCGGTATTGCCGCCACCCGGGCAGAGCTGACCAACGCAGCCGGTTCGGACACCAACACCCATGTCGGCTGGACCGCCGGTGCAGGCGCGGAAGCTTTCCTGACCGAAAACATCACCACCCGTCTCGAGTATCGTTACACCGACTACCAGTCGAAGAACTACAATCTCGGTGGCACCAACGTGTCGTCGGGCTTCGACGACCACTCGGTTCGCGTCGGTATCGGCATGAAGTTCTGATTTGTCAGAACCTGAAAAGGAAAAAGCCCGGACGAGCCATCGTCCGGGCTTTTTCTGTTTTCAGGTCGATGATGCTGCGAAACGGTAGCCGTGTCAGGCGGCAGCGCCTGTCAGCTGCTTGACAATGCTGGTGTAATTCTCCGTGCCCTGGGCGCCGGTCACCAGGTGTTTGCCATCAAACACGATGGCCGGCACGCCGCGAATGCCCTGCTGCACCCAAAAGCTCTCGATCTTGCGCACGTCTTCGGCATAGCGCTGCTCTTCAAGCACGGCTTTCGCTTCGGTCTTGTCAAGTCCGGTCTCACCGGCAATTTCCACCAGCACATCTGTATCCGACAGGTCCCGCTGATGCGTGAAATGGGCCGAAAACAAAGCCTGTTCCATCGCATTGCCGAGTCCTTGCAGATTGGCCCAGTGGATCAGCTGATGCGCGTTGAAGGTGTTGTGCATGCGCATCTCGTCGGTGAAATTGAAAGCGAATCCCAGTCCTGCGCCCAAAGCCGTCAGGTGTGCCCGGCTTTGCTGCGATTGCTCACGGGTGCTGCCGTATTTCTCGCTGATGTGTTCGGCAAGGTTCTGGCCTTCCGGGCCCATCTCGGGGTTGAGCTCGAAAGGGTGCCAGTGAATCTCGTGTGCCGTGCCGGTTTTCTCCAGCGCCTGCTTGAGCTGGCTGTAGCCGACGATGCACCACGGACAGACGACATCCGATACGATGTCGATCCGTAAAGGCTGGGTTTGCTCGGTCATGAATAATCCAATGTTCCAGTGTGTAGGGAGGTTTTGGAACTTCACATAATCACTGAAACCGGAAATGCCACATCAATGCCGGGGTTTTTTGGCCTGGCGAGACCGTGGCATGTGCAAGCCTGACAGCCTTGTCCCGGATGCTGGCACCTACGTGGCAAGCGGCAGCCACAGTGCCGCCAGGACGTAGGCCGCCCATATGCCGTTGGTGAGCAAAAGGCAGAACACGGCAAATGATCCCAGATCCTTGGCGTGTTTTGCCATTTCCGAATAGGCCGGCGACGCGTGATCGGTGATCTCTTCGACTGCGGTGTTCAGGGCCTCGACCGAAATTGTCAGCAAGAACAGCAACGTCGCACCCACATATCCCCACAGCGGAGCTCCGGAAAGGCCGAACAGCCCGAGAAGCAGCACGAAGGCTACGATTTCGTGCCGGAAAGCGGTTTCGCGCAAAAGCCGCCTTACCCCGCCCAGCGAGTAGCGGGTGGCGGCGAGAATATGGGCGATCCCGGTTTCCTTGTCCGGCCGCTGGCTCACGCTTTGGGCAGCAAGGCGTCGAGTTCGGGAAAGCTGGAGGCGAATTTCGCGCTCCAGCGCTTGAGCTTCGGCCGTCCGCGCTCCCACTGGCCAGGAAACCTGAGCGCCAGGTAGCCGAGCAGTGCGGCAACGGCGAAATGTCCGCCGTTGGGTGCCTTGGTGATGCGCGGCAGATTGCCTTCGAGATGGTCAAGCGCGCGCGTTGCCTTGGTCCACTGCCTGTCGATCCAGTCCTGATGAACGATCTCGGCCGGGCGGAAACGCCGCTCATACATGATCGCCAGCAGGCAATCGCAGGTCCCGTCGGCCAGCGCTTCCATCACCTCCGCATCGGTGCGCTTGGCGGCATTGCGCGGGTAGATCCGCTTGCCACCGGCCCGGTCGATGAACTGCATGATGGCGCGGCTGTCGAAGATCGACTGACCTTCCGCGGTGATCAGTGTCGGGATCTTGCCGAGTGGGTTGTTGTCGATCAGCTCTGCCGGCGCCGCATTGGTGTCGGTGAGCACGGCTTCGGCTTCAAGCCCGGCGAACTTTGCCGCCATCCGGACCTTGGCCGAATAGGGGGAGGCCGGCGAGTAAAGGATTTTCATCATCGGTTTCTTCTTTCGTGAAAACAGCCAGCAGCGCTCAGCCCGGCTCGGGAACATTCAGATCTTCAATCGTGCAGCCGTTGCGGTCAATCTCGCCGCAACTGCGAAAGCCGAGAGACGGTGTCATGCAGATCCGCACCTCGCGCAGAAGCCCGCGCTGGCACTTGACCGCGATGCCCTCGCGCGTCATCCCCGGATTGGCGGCAATGAAGGCATCTTCGGCTTCCAGTGCGTCTACCCGCGCCGGCAACCGGTCGAGTGCGAAGGCCTTGGGCACCACGACCTGTTCCCGCGCGGCCCGCAGCACCTTCAGGTATTCGGCCTGGGTCAGCCCGGAACAGGAACCGTGCTTGCGCCACTGGTGCCCGATCAGCCCCATGGAGGGCACGGTATCAAGATAATTCCGGCCCAGTTGCGACGGCACCCGGTCGGGCTCACGCGACGGACAGAACTCGGGATAGCCATTCTCGAATTGCGGCCACAGGCCGTGCACGACGAACCCGAGGTCGCGGTCTTCGGCGCATTGCTGCCGGTTGGCCCGGTCACCCTCGACCAGGCAATAGGCCGGCGACCAGGACAGCGCCAGCACGTAAAAATCAAAGCCGGAGCCAAGCGGCAGGCCGTTGCTGCCGGATGCCTGGTGCGTCTCGGCCTGCGCGGGCGGGGTGCCGTCGTCGGAGCATGCCGCCCCCAGCATCAGCACCGTCAGGCCCAGCAGAACTCTCAGGAACGTCGGTCGTGCCATCACCTGATCAGCGAACCGATCTGCACCAGGCGCCGTGAACCTTGAGCGGATCGAGCCCGGAGATGCAGTATTCGAGATTGTCACCCAGTCCGGCAAAGCCCTGACCGCCTTCGATCAGCCACCAGATCTGCCGTTTGTGGCCATCATTCATGAGGGCGGTACCATGGCAGTAGAGCCGGGGGATCGACCAGTATTCGGTGCCGTATCTGCTGCGATTGCGGTGCGCCCGGTCAATGCGCGCGATCGCGAGACCGCGCTTGAGCACGTGACGGTCATTCCACAAGAAACGCTTCTGGATGTGCGAGAGCACCTGTGGCGCGTCGCAAGCGGGGAAATGCTTGCCGCCGAAGGCCGGGGCAGGGCTTGCATAAGCCGACAGCGACACGCCAAGCGTCGTTGCAAGTGCAATTATCAGGCTTTTCATGGTCACGACCGGGTCCTCCAAACACGATGCGAGTCTCGGTATAAGGTGACCCGGCGCTATTCGGCAAGCCGGATTGCCCGTCAGCGCTCGCCAACCAGCATGGCGACTTCGGCACCGGCGCCCGGTCCCTGGGCCAGGATTTTGGCCAGTTCGGGCAACACCCGCTTGAGCTCGGCCTCCAGCGTAAACGGCGGATTAAGGATCACCAGCCCGGTTCCGTTCAGCCCCGGCGCGTGTGTATTGTCGCGTATCATCAGCCGCACCGTCAGGGTGTTGGGCCGCCCCAGCGCAGCCAGTTTCTTGTCGAAACCGGCAAGCGGACTGTCCGCCTTGATCGGGTGCCACAGCATGTAGGTGCCGCCGGGGAACCGCCGCGTGGCCCGCGCCAGCCCGTCGATCATCCGGTCATACTCGCCTTCGGCCTCGAACGGCGGGTCGACCAGCACCAGCCCGCGTTTTTCCTTGGGCGGCAGATGCGCGCCCAGCGACAGCCAGCCGTCGAGTTCGATGACCCGGGTCTGGTAATCTCCCTCAAACACAGTCTTGAGCAGTTTCGCATCGTCCGGATGCAGCTCGATCGCTGTCAGCCGGTCCTGCTTGCGCAATAGCGCGCGGCTAAGTTTCGGTGAACCGGGATAGTGAAGGACACCGCCCTGAGGATTGAGCGCTTCGACGGCCTCAAGCCAGGGCGCGAGGAAGGCCTTGAGCCCGGAGGACAGCCCGGCGGCGTTTATCCGTCCGATACCTTCGCGCCACTCGCCGGTCTTCTGCGCCTCTGTTGACGACAGGTCGTAAAGCCCGATCCCGGCATGGGTGTCGATCACCCGGAATGCGGCGTCCTTGCGCTTGAGATAGGTGATGATCTGGGCCAGCACCGCATGCTTGAGCACATCGGCGAAATTGCCCGCATGATAGCTGTGACGGTAATTCATCGTCTGGCGTGTTCTGTCCCTGATTTGATCTGATCGCGTGCGCATGTCATGGCGCTGTGCTATGTTTTCTCATATAGAGAAAGCATGAACGACGCGACCCCCATTGATTCCGCTCAGCGCGAATCCGCAGCTCCCACTGCACTCGGCCACTCGGCCTGTCCGCATGATTGCCCGTCCACCTGCGCACTGGAGGTGGAGCTGCTCTCGCACAACCGCATCGGCCGGGTGCGCGGTGATGCCGGCAACAGCTACACCGCCGGCGTCATCTGCGCCAAGGTGGCGCGCTATTCCGAACGCATTCACCACCCCGAGCGGCTGCTCAAGCCGCTGATCCGGTCCGGCGCAAAAGGCGAGGGCCAGTGGAAGGAAGCAAGCTTCGACGCAGCACTTGATCTGATCGCCGAGAAATTCGAGCAGGCGGAAGCGAAATTCGGCTCCGAGACAGTCTGGCTCAACTATTATGCCGGCACCATGGGGCTGGTGCAGCGCGACGGCATCCACCGCTTGCGGCATGCCAAGCGCTACTCCAACCAGTTCGACAGTTTCTGCACCAACATGGCCTGGACCGGCTTCGCCATGGGTGCCGGCACCATGCGCGGCTCCGATCCGCGCGAAATGGCGCAGTCCGATTGCGTGGTCATCTGGGGCACCAACGCGGTCTCCACCCAGGTCAATGTCATGACCCACGCCATGCGCGCGCGCAAGCAGCGCGGCGCCAAGATCGTGGTCATCGACATCTACGACACGCCGACGATGAAACAGGCGGACATCAAGGTACTGCTGAAGCCCGGGACCGATGGTGCCTTCGCCTGCGCGGTGATGCATGTGCTGTTCCGCGAAGGTCTGGATGATCGCGAATATCTCAACAAATTCACCGACGACCCGGCAGGTCTTGAATCACATCTGCAGGATAAGACACCCGAATGGGCCGAAGCCATCTGCGGCGTCCCGGTGGCCGAGATCGAGGCCTTTGCAAGGCTGGTCGGCACCACGAAGCGGACTTTTTTCCGGCTCGGCTACGGCTTTACCCGGCAGCGCAATGGCGCCGTCAACATGCACGCAGCACTTTCGCTGGCCGTCTGCACCGGCAGCTACCAGTATGAAGGCGGCGGCGCATTTCATTCCAACTCCGATCTGTTCCGGCTCGACAAATCGCTGCTCGAAGGCCGCAAGTATTTCGATCCGGGCCTGCGCTGGCTCGACCAGTCCAAGATCGGCCGGGTGCTCACCGGCGACGCCGAGGCGCTGGACGGCGGACCGCCGGTCACCGCCATGCTGGTGCAGAACACCAACCCGGCCAATGTCGCGCCCGAGCAGCGCAAGGTCATCGAAGGCCTCAAGCGCGAGGACCTGTTCCTCGCCGTGCACGAGCAGTTCATGACCGACACCGCGGAACTTGCCGATGTCATCCTGCCGGCGACGATGTTCCTCGAGCATGACGACATTTACCGCGGCGGCGGACATCAGCACATTGTGCTCGGCCCGAAGCTGGTCGACCCGCCCGAAGGCCCGAAACCCAACCATCATGTGATCGAGGAGCTTGGAAAACGCCTGGGCGTCAGCGATCGCGATGGCTTCGGTTTGAGCGAACGCGAGCACATCGATATAATGCTGAAAAAGCGCGATCTGGGTGATTTCGACAGTTTCAAGGCCGACAAATGGGCCGACGTGCAGGTGGATTTCGAAACTGCGCACTTCCTCAAAGGCTTTGCCCACAAGGACGGCAAGTACCGCTTTCGCCCCGACTGGACCGGCACGCCGGCCGCCAACAAACCGCCCAAGCGTATGGGTCCGCAGGGCCCGGTGGCACAGTTGCCGGAATTTCCAGATCATGTCGAGCTGATCGAGACTGCCGATGAGGCTCACCCCTTTCGCTTGGCAACATCGCCCTCGCGCTCGTTTCTCAATTCGAGTTTTGCCGAAACGCCCTCTTCGAAGGCCAGGGAGAAGCAGCCGGAATTGCTGATCCATCCTGAAGATGCGGCGGAACTCGGGATTGCCGATGGCGAGAAGGTGCGGCTCGGCAACAGCCGCGGTGAACTGGCAATGCCTGCGAAACTCGATGCAGGCCAGCGCCGCGGCGTGGTCATCCATGAAGGGCTCTGGCCCAATTCCGCCTTCGAGGGCGGCGAGGGCATCAATACGCTCACCGGTGCCGATTCCTGCGCACCCTATGGCGGTGCGGCGTTTCACGATACGCGGGTATGGGTGAAAAAGGCCTGAACCTTGGTGGATTTCGCATGGCGTGCCGGCAGTGGACCGGCGCGCCATGAATTCAGGTCTTGTAGATTGAATTGCCGCCGTCAGCCGCCAGTGCGCCGCTGGTCACGAAGGTTGATTCATCGGACAGCAGAAACAGTGCTGCGCGCGCGATCTCTTCGGGCTCCGCCATTCGCTTCAGCGCATGTAGTCCTGCCACCCATTCATGGAACGATGAGTCGTCACCCGCCATCTCGCCTGTCGTGCCCGCAACGTTGAAGCTGCCGTCGCGCCCGACGTACTCCGAGATTGCCAGATCTACGAGCGCCTTGTGATAGCCGCCGTGACCAACGTCGCCGGCCAGCCATTTCGCCTTGCGGCCTGTCTCGCTGGTCTTGCCGAAGATCTGCGCCAGCTTCGTCTTCCACCGCGCGCCGAGTACCGGATTTCCGCCTTCGGGCGCAAACCGGTCCGTTGCAGCGGCGCCAATTCCACTGCTGGCGCCGGTGTTGATGATTGTCTTTCCCTCAAGTCGCATGTTGCTCTCCTGTGTTGCGAGAGCCACTGCCTGGGCAAGGCGAAACCTTCCCGACACCCGATTTTGGCACACAAAACCAGCCGCACCCTTCTCGGCATCAAGGGCTTTTCTGTCACCCGCTAGCCGGTCAGAGGACCTAGGCGGTCCCGGTTACCCTTGCGTTCCTGAGCGATGCCCTGAGTTTCCCCAGCATTCCGTGCAGCTGCACAAACTCCTCCATCGACAACCCGAATGCTCTGGCCACGCAGGCCGGAACATGGCTGGCCTTCTGCTTCAATTCACGGCCGGCATTGGTGAGTGTCACCCGCACCTTGCGCTCGTCGGAGCTGTCACGCTTGCGCTCAAGCAGTCCCTGGCTTTCCATCCGCTTGATCAGCGGAGTCAGGGTGGAGGAGGCGAGGTCAAGCCGGGCGCCAAGGTCGCCCACACTCTGGCCGTCGCGGTCCCACAGCACGATCATCACCAGATATTGCGGATAGGTCAGGCCAACTTCCGACAGCAGCGGCTGGTAGGCCTGGCCGATGGCGTGATGGGTCGCGTAAATGTCGAAGCACAGCATTGATTCAGGGCGCAAGCTCATTCCGCCGGGCAGGTTGTCATCAGCCATCTGGCAATCTCCTTTCAGCCAAATCTGTTTCGGCCATCGCATCCGTGCAGCCACTTGCAGGAAGCGCTGTGGACCTGTATATATCGAGCACGACTAAATCGCAAACAAAGGAAATGGACCATGGTTACAAAAGTTGTCTACAGCACCTCGGCGACAGCAACCGGCGGCCGCGATGGCCGCTCGAAAACCCATGACGGGGCAGTGGATGTCAATCTCGCCGTTCCTACCGAGATGGGCGGCCCCGGTGGCGGTGTGAACCCGGAACAGCTTTTTGCCACCGGCTACGCCGCCTGTTTTCTTGGCGCCCTGAAGTTCTACGCCGGCCAGAAGAAGGTGAAGGTGCCCGACGACGCCACGGTGACCGTGACCGTCGGCATCGGCCCGCGCGAAGACAATGGTTTCGGTCTCGACGTCAAGATCAAGGTCGATCTGCCGGGCATCGAGAAATCCGTTGCCGAAGACCTGATCGCCGGCGGCCACAAGGTCTGCCCTTACTCGCACGCCACCTCCGGTTCACTCAGCATCACGCCCGAGCTCGCGTGAGGGCCAGCTTCGGCTTGAGCGGACATCATAAGCCCGGGTCCATTGCGGCCCGGGTTTTCTATTCGTCGAGCGCCTGGGCGGCGCTGGCCACCACCCGCTCCAGAAATTCGGGCTCCAGGCCTGCAAGCCGGGCTTCCTCCGCGCCGATATAGTCGCGTGTGATCGGCACCGCGTCGCGCTCACGGCCGATCTGCAGCTGGAACACATTGCTTGAACCCTGCAGAAACACGCATTCGGCAACCGACAGGTAGAGTTCCCACATCCGGCAGAACCGCTCGCCCATGAGCTTCACAGCAGCTTCTCGGTTGTCGAGGAAGCGATTGCGCCAGAGCTGCAGCGTGTAGCCGTAGTGGCAGCGCCAGATTTCGCAGTCGAGCAGCCACAGCCCGGTTGGTTCAAGCGCTTCCACCGTCTCCGACAGCGAAGGCGCGTAGCCGCCGGGAAAGATGTATTTGCGGATGAACGGTCCGGTCACGCCGGGCGGCGCCTTGCTGGACATCGAGTGGATCAGCGCCACTCCATCGTGCGACAGCCGGTCGCGGACGGTGAGGAAATAGGGCGCCAGATACTGCACCCCGACATGTTCGAGCATGCCGACCGAAATCACCCGGTCAAATTTTCCGGTCACCTCGCGGTAATCAATCAGCTCGAACCTGACCCGGTCGCTGACGCCGAGAACTTCCGCGCGCCTGCGAGCGACGGCGAGTTGCCGCTCCGAGAGTGTAATGCCGAGCACTTCGACATCGGCGAGATGGGCCAGATACAGCGCCAGGCCGCCCCAGCCGCACCCGATATCGAGCACTTTTTGGCCGGGTTTCAAAACCAGTTTGGCGGCCAGGTGACGCTTCTTCAGCGTTTGGGCATCCTCGATTGTTGCCGTGCCCTCCGGAAAATAGGCGCAAGAATACTGCATGTCCCGGTCGAGAAACAGCCGGTAGAGATCCTCGCCGATATCATAATGAGCCTTGGCGTTGGCGCGCGATCGCGACAGCACATTGTGCTGGTGAAACCGGCGGATCTTGCGCGAGATGCCTCGCCAGAAAATCTGGCTGGGCGACAGGTCGAAATGGCGTTTGTTGGCGTAAAACACCTTGATCAGATCATGGATGCTGCCGCTGTCCATGACCAGTTCGCCATCCATATAGGCCTCGGCTGCATTGAGCTCCGGATTGAGAAGGATTTTCCATTCCGCGGTCTTGCGGGTAAAGCGGATCGCGGCCTCGGGGCCCGGTTCCTTGCCGCCGAACACATGCACCGCGCCCTTGGCGTCGGTCATGGTCAATCGTCCAACCCTGATGGCCTTGTTGAGCAGTCCGTAAAGCGAAGGCATGGTCTCTCCGTTCTGAAACGGGTGTCCTTGCAGCTGTCGGTGATGTTCCCGTTGCCGTGGTGCTACGAAAGCAGGTTGCGGTGCCGGCGTAAAGATCCAGCCAGGAGGCAGTCCATTCGCGTTGTGTGGCGCAGATACGGCGATGCCAGTGGATGGGACCCGATTTAGGACCGGCTGTGCTGGGCCCGGCCGTCGCTGGTCATGCGGACCTCGCCGCGGGCCACCATCGCCAGGGCTAGCGGATATATCCTGTGCTCGGCTTCGAGCACGCGCTGAGCAAGCGTTTCGGGCGTGTCGTCGTGCTCGACGCGCACCGGCTCCTGCTCGATGATCGGGCCTTCATCCATGCCCTCGGTGACAAAATGCACCGTGCACCCGTGCACACGGCATCCTGCTGCGAGCGCGCGTTCATGCGTTGCCAGGCCCGGGAAGGCCGGGAGCAGGGACGGGTGGATATTGATCATCCGCCCAGCATATCGGGTGACGAAATCGCCTGACAACAGCCGCATATAGCCCGCAAGTGCGACGATTTTCGCACCTGCCGCATCGAGCGCGGCGATGACGGCAGCTTCGTGCTCGGCCTTGCTGTCATAGTCGGCGCGCGGGATCGCGATCGCCTCGATGCCGAAGCCCCGGGCATGCTCAAGGCCCTTGGCGTTCGGCTTGTCGGAGATGACTGACACGATCCTGGCCGGAAAGTCCGTGTGCAGCGATGCGGCGATCAGCGCACCCATGTTGGACCCGCGTCCCGAGATCAGCACGGCAACCGGAACTTTCGGCCTGGAACTCACAGCGCCAGCGTTCCCTGGTAGATCACGCCGGGGCCGTTGTTGGCGCGTATGGCAAGTTTGCCCAGCCGGATGACCTGTTCACCTTGCGCTTCAAGCGCATCCTGAACGCGCCCGGCATCGGCCTGCGCCGCGACCACGATCATGCCGACACCGCAATTGAACGTGCGCAGCATTTCCTCTGCCGCAACGCCGCCGGTCTGCGCCAGCCAGGAAAACACCGCCGGCGGCCGGATTGCGCCGAGATCGATCTCTGCAGCAAGCCCTTCGGGCAGAACACGCGGCAGGTTTTCCGGAAAGCCGCCACCGGTGATATGGGCCAGCGCCCGGATCGCGCCGGTCTCGCGGATCGCCGCTAGCAGCGACTTGACGTAGATCCGGGTCGGTTCGAGAAGCGCCGCACCCAGGCTGGTCGAGGCATCGAAGGGGGCCGGTGCGGCATACTCCAGCCCGCTCATTTCGACGATGCGGCGCACCAGCGAATAACCGTTGGAATGAACACCTGACGAGGCCAGGCCCAGAAGCACGTCGCCTTCGGCCAGGCTGCCTGACGGCAACAACTGCCCGCGCTCGGCAGCACCCACGGCAAAACCCGCCAGATCGTAGTCGCCATCGCGGTACATGCCCGGCATTTCAGCCGTTTCACCGCCGATGAGCGCGCATCCGGCCTGCAGGCAGCCCTGTGCGATGCCCGAGACAATCGCCGCGCCCTGTTCGGGATCAAGCTTGCCGGTGGCGAAATAGTCGAGAAAGAACAGTGGCTCGGCACCCTGGACCACGAGGTCGTTGACGCACATCGCCACCAGATCGATGCCGACCGTGTCGTGGATGCCGGCCTCTATCGCAACCTTAAGCTTGGTGCCGACACCATCATTGGCAGCCACAAGAACCGGATCGCTGAAGCCTGCTGCCTTGAGGTCGAACAGACCGCCGAAGCCGCCGATCTCGCCATCCGCTCCGGGACGGCGGGTGGAGCGCACCAGCGGCTTGATGCGGTTGACCATCTCGTTGCCGGCATCGATATCGACGCCCGCCTGGGCATAGGTGAGGCCATTCTTCGGATCAGCCATCTGGCTTCCCCTCCCTGGGTTTCTAAGCAGCTTCGTATGACCAGCGGGATGGCATTTTGCGTCCGGTTCCGCAAGCCGAAGCTTGACCGGTTGACGCACAAACTCCGGGAAAACCGCGCTGAAACATGCTATTCCATGCGAAACCAGTTGGAATAGCATCGATCAATTGCCATATCGAAATTACTCAGGATCGGTTGCTGCCCATGACCTTGCCAAATCTCATTACCATTGCTCGCTTCGTTATGGTTCCGCTCATCATCCTTGCGATGATCAAGGGCGAGATGCTGACAGCTTTCATGCTTTTCCTGCTGGCCGGGGTGTCTGATGGGCTTGATGGCTTCATTGCGCGCCAGTTCAATCAGAAATCCGAGTTCGGCGCCTGGCTGGACCCGATCGCCGATAAGTTGTTGCTGGTCAGTGTCTTTGTCATGCTCGGCTGGCTCGGCGCGCTGCCCGAATGGCTAATTATCTTCGTGGTCTCGCGCGATGCCATGATTGTCGGTGCGGTGGTGCTCTCCAGCCTGCTCGGCAATCCGGTAGCGATACGGCCGCTGTTGGTCTCCAAGGCCAACACCATGTTTCAGATCATTCTCGTGGTGCTGGTGCTGGCGGATCTGGCTGGACTTCCCCGGCTTGACGCGATCGTCGGATGGATGATCTATGCGGTCGCAGGCTTGACCATTGCTTCGGCCGGCGCCTATCTCGTCACCTGGCTCAGGCATATGACCAGCGACGAACGGGCCGATTGATGGAGAAGAAGATGGCCGGCTCACCCGGGTCTGCTAGCGAGGGATCATGACCACTCACATAGACCGCGCGGCGCTGCGCCGCCAAATCTTCTTCTGGCTGCTGGCGCTGGCCGTCGCGATCGGCTTTCTGATGGTCTTCCGCTCCATCCTCTTGCCGTTCATCGCCGGGATGGCGCTGGCCTATTTCCTCGATCCGGTGGCAGACTGGCTGGAACGCCGCGGGTTTTCGCGTTTGATGGCAACGGTAGCGATCCTGATCGCTTTCATTGCTTTGTTTGCCATCTCGCTGGTTGTCATCATCCCGATCCTCGTCACCCAGGCGGCCGATCTCGGCGGCCGGATCCCCGGCTACATCACCCAGTTGCAATCACTGTTGATGTCGGAATCCAACCTGCTGCCCGGCTGGGTCAGCGATCAGCTTGGCCAGATCAAGGACAGTTTCGCTGCTCTCTTGAAAGAGGGCGCCGGGCTGGTCGGAACCATCTTCCAGCAGATTTGGAATTCGGGCATGGCGCTGCTTGATATCGCAGCCCTTTTCGTGGTCACTCCGGTTGTTGCATTCTACCTGCTGCTCGACTGGGACAACATGGTTGCCAAGGTCGACAATTGGGTGCCGCGCGATCATCTCGGCACGGTGCGCAACCTGGCCAAGCAGATAGACGCGACCATTGCCGGCTTCGTGCGCGGGCAGGGCAGTGTCTGCATCATTCTCGGTCTCATCTACGCCATCGGTCTGTCTATGGTTGGGCTGAACTTCGGCCTGTTGATCGGTCTCTTCGCCGGTCTGATCAGCTTTATTCCCTATGTTGGCTCGATGGTGGGACTGGTCCTGGCCGTTACTGTGGCGATTGTCCAGTTCTGGCCGGATTTTGTCATGATCGGTGCTGTGATCGCGGTCTTTGCGCTGGGGCAGTTTTTCGAAGGCAATATTCTGCAGCCGCGTCTGGT
Organism: Parahoeflea halophila; assembly: GCF_900220985.1. GTDB lineage: Bacteria > Pseudomonadota > Alphaproteobacteria > Rhizobiales > Rhizobiaceae > Hoeflea > Hoeflea halophila. The sequence goes on along the minus strand of NZ_OCPC01000003.1, from coordinate 171,399 downwards.
CGGCAAGTCGGTCGGTCTGCATCCGGTCTGGCTGATGTTCGCGCTGTTTGCCTTTGGCGCATTGTTCGGATTTGTCGGCATGCTGATGGCGGTGCCGGTCGCCGCCTCGATTGGCGTGCTCGTGCGCTTTGCAATATCGCGCTACCTCGACAGCGATCTCTACCACGGCACCCAGCGGCCGGTTCCGCATGGCGGATCATCCGACGACATTGCAGGTCAGTGATGGGCAAGCCGCCAGTCACCCGGCAATTGCCGCTCGAATTCGATCATGATTCCGCATCTGGCCGGGACGATCTGATCGTCTCCGACCGCTTGAGCGCTGCGGTGGCAATCGTCGACCGCTGGCCCGACTGGCCGTCGCCGGTGGTGGTTCTGGCCGGGCCGACCGGATCCGGAAAATCACATCTGGCCACGGTCTGGGCCAATCGCGTCGGCGCCACCACCGTCAACATCACAAGGCCCGATCCGATGGTGCTTGAAACAGCGGCTCAGGGGCCGGTGCTGGTCGAGGACATCGATCACACAGGCTTTGATGAAACCGCCCTGTTTCACCTTATCAACGCCGTGCGCGAGCATGGCAGCGCCGTGCTCATCACCAGCCGGCTGTGGCCCGCCGGCTGGCAGGTCAGCCTGCCGGACCTGGCCTCCCGGCTCAAGGCGGCGACAGTTGTCGAAATCGCCGAGCCTGACGAGGAACTGCTGGCCAAGGTTCTGGTCAAGCTGTTCTCGGACCGCCAGCTGGTCGTCGATGACAGGATCATAGACTGGCTGGTTGCACGGATGGAACGTTCGCTTGCCGCCGCCCGTCTTGTCGTCACTCGCCTCGACCAGCTGGCCTTGGCCCGCGGCACGAAAATCACCCGTGCCCTGGCCGCCGAAGTGCTGGCCGAAATGGAGGCCGGGATGAGCGACACTGAAGTGTCATAGTTCCTTCTTTCTTGTGCTATAGACGGGCGATCCTGAATTGGGGCGTTGGAGTGCACAATGGACAATCTTGAGGCCGTGAGTGGAAACGAGTTGCGGATTGATCCGATTGCATCGGACATCACGCCCGAAGAGCTCTTGACCAGTCCCAAGCGCTTCATCAACCGGGAATTCTCCTGGCTTCAATTCAATCGCCGGGTGCTTGAAGAAACCCTCAATGGCGCCCACCCGCTGCTTGAGCGGATCAGGTTCCTGTCGATCTCGGCTGCCAATCTTGACGAGTTCTTCATGGTACGGGTCGCCGGTCTGGAAGGCCAGGTCCGCGAAGGCATCACCAACCGCTCGCACGACGGCCTCTCGCCAAGCGAACAGCTTGACCAGATCCTCGGTGAAATCGATGGTCTGCAGCTTGAGCAGCAGGCGTCGCTGGCGATCCTGCAGCAAAACCTGGCCGCCGAGAACATCTATATCGTGCGCCCCTCTGCGCTGGTGGAAGGCGATATGGAATGGCTCGAAGACCAGTTCCTGCAATCGATCTTCCCGGTGCTTACGCCGTTGTCGATTGATCCCGCGCATCCGTTCCCGTTTATCCCGAATCTGGGCTTTTCCATCTGCCTGCAGCTGGCGTCCAAGGCGGCCAACGAACCGATGACGGCGCTGATCCGCCTGCCGGTCGCGCTCGACCGCTTCCTGCGCCTGCCGGATCACGATGGCGCCATTCGCTACATCACGCTCGAGGACGTGGTCAGCCTGTTTATCGGCTCGCTCTACCCCGGCTATGAGGTGCGGGGCTCCGGGACGTTCCGGATCATCCGCGATTCCGATATTGAGGTCGAGGAGGAGGCAGAGGACCTGGTGCGGCTGTTCGAAAGCGCGCTCAAGCGCCGCCGCCGTGGCTCGGTAATCCGCATCGAGTTCGATTCGGAGCTGCCGCAAAGCCTGCGCGAATTTGTGGTCCACGAAACCAATGTGCCTGAAAACCGCGTCGCCGTGCTGCCCGGCCTGCTGGCGCTCAACACGCTGTCGGAAATCACCAAGGCACCGCGCGACGATCTCAGATTTGAGCCTTACAACGCCCGCTTTCCGGAACGCATCCGCGAACATGCCGGCGATACCTTCGCAGCCATCCGTGAAAAGGACCTTGTTGTTCACCACCCCTACGAATCCTTTGATGCCGTGGTGCAGTTCCTGATTCAGGCGGCCCGCGATCCGGACGTGCTGGCAATCAAACAGACGCTATACCGCACCTCGAACGACAGCCCGATCGTGCGCGCGCTGATCGACGCGGCCGAAGCCGGCAAGTCGGTCACGGCCCTGGTCGAGCTCAAGGCCCGCTTCGACGAGGAAGCCAATATCCGCTGGGCCCGGGATCTTGAGCGTGCAGGCGTCCAGGTGGTCTTCGGCTTCATTGAGCTCAAGACCCACGCCAAGATGTCACTGATTGTCCGGCGCGAGGAGGGCAAGCTGATTACCTATTGCCATCTTGGCACCGGAAATTATCACCCGATCACCGCCAAGATCTACACCGACCTGTCCTATTTCACCTGCGATCCGGTCATGGCCCGCGACACGGCTCATGTCTTCAATTTCATCACCGGCTACGGCGAACCCAAGGACATGAACAAGCTGGCGATCTCGCCGCTTTACCTTCGGGGACGTATTCTCGCCAACATCGAGGCCGAGATCGAGCATGCAAGGGCCGGGCGGCCCGCGGCCGTCTGGATGAAGATGAATTCCCTGGTCGATCCGGAAGTCATCGATGCGCTCTACAATGCCAGCCAGGCAGGCGTCGAGATCGATCTGGTGGTGCGCGGGATCTGTTGCCTCAGGCCGCAGGTTCCAGGTCTATCCGAAAACATCTATGTCAAGTCGATTGTCGGTCGGTTTCTCGAGCACAGCCGGATCTATTGCTTCGGGAATGGCCATGGCCTGCCGTCGCCGGAGGCGCTGGTGTATATCAGCTCCGCCGATCTGATGCCGCGCAACCTCGACCGCCGTGTCGAGACCCTGGTGCCGTTGAGTAACAAGACTGTGCATGAACAGGTGCTTTTGCAGATCATGCTCGGGAACATGATTGATAACCAGCAGAGTTACGAGATATTGCCCGACGGAACCTCGCGGCGGATCGAACCGGGCGAGGATGAAGAGCCGTTCAATGCACAGGTGTATTTCATGACCAATCCGAGCCTCTCTGGCAGAGGCGAAGCCCTGAAGTCCAATGCGCCCAAGCTGATCGCCGATCGGCTGGCGCGGGCATCACGCAGCTCCCGCTGATTTGTGACTTCCGCCGATCAGTCCGGGCCCGTCAGGAGCGTCTCGTACGCCGTGCTGTCCTGTCCGCCGGACAGGGCGGGAGATGTGTATCGTCCCGGACAGGCCAGCCTCACGTCTGTTTGTGCGACAAGAACCGTCCCCGGTGATCGGGAAAACTTGTGCTGCGGCGTTTCTGCCGGGTTTAAGTTCCCAACGATGCTCTATATAAGGGCGCTCAAGATTGTGTCCCTGGTTTCGCTCCGCGCCTGCGGACCGCGTCGCCCTAACCATAGAGCGCCTTAGACATGGTGGAATCGGAAGCTCAGGGCCGGTTGCCGGGAATTCACCCCATATCCGTCATCGATATTGGCTCCAACTCGGTGCGTATCGTCATCTATGAGGGACTTAACCGGGCGCCCTCGGTCCTGTTCAACGAAAAGGTGCTGTGCGGGCTGGGCAAGGGGCTTGTTGCCACCGGCAGGATGGACGAGAGCGGGATTGCGCGTGCGCTCGGTGCGCTGAAACGGTTCCGCGCGCTGTCCGAACAGGCGCGAGCCTCGGAAATTCACGTTCTTGCCACAGCGGCCGCACGGGAAGCTGAAAACGGGGCCGCCTTCATAGCTGCTGCCGAAGCAATTCTCGACTGCCAGATCCGGCTCCTGACCGGCGAGGAAGAGGCCCGTTTTTCCGCTCTCGGCGTTATTGCCGGCTACCACAAACCCGACGGGATCGCTGGAGATCTTGGCGGCGGCTCGCTCGAGCTTGTCGATGTCAGGAACACCGTGCATTCTGGCGGCCAGACCCTGCCTCTTGGCGGTCTGAGACTGGCGGAAATGTCTGGCAACTCGGTTTCGAAGGCGCGCACCATAGCACGCCGGGCGCTCAAGAAATCCGCAGTGCTCAAGGGCGGGACAGGGCGGACCTTCTACGCGGTCGGCGGCACCTGGCGAAACATTGCCAAACTGCACATGGAGATCACCGGTTATCCGCTGCACATGATGCAGGCCTACGAGATCGACGCCGCCCCCGCTATCGAGTTCCTCGGCGAAGTCGCCGCCATGAAACAATCCAAGATCAACGCCATCAAGGCTATCTCGCGCAACCGCCGTGGCCTCCTGCCTTATGGCGCCGTCGCCTTGCAGGAAACCCTGATTGCGATGAAGGCTGCGCGGGTCAGTTTCTCCGCGCTCGGCGTGCGCGAGGGCTTTCTCTACTCGCTGCTCGGTGCCGCCGAGGCCGCACGTGACCCGCTGCTGACGGCGGCAGGCGAACTGGCGATCCTGCGCGCCCGTTCGCCCGAACACGCCCGCGAACTCGCCGCCTGGACCGGACGCATGTTCCCGGTCTTCGGTGTCGAGGAAAGCGAGGAGGATGCCCGTTACCGCCAGGCGGCCTGTCTGCTGGCCGATATCTCCTGGCGCGCCCATCCCGATTATCGCGGACCCCAGGCGCTCAACATCATCGCTCATGGCACCTTCACCGGAATCAGCCATGCCGGGCGGGCCTATATTGCACTGGCCAATTACTTTCGTTTTGAAGGCCTCAATGATGACGGCATGTCTTCGGAGCTGGCGGCGATCGCAGGCAGCAAATATCTCGACTATGCCAAACTGCTTGGCGGCATGCTGCGGGTGGTCTATCTCTTCTCCGCCTCGATGCCGGGCATGGTGCCGCAGCTCGAATTCGTCCCTGCGGCTGCCTCGGACGGCGAGGTCGACATTGTGCTCAAGGTACCGCGGTCCTGTGAGGCCTTTGTTGGCGAACGGCTTGAGGGACGTCTCCAGCAACTGGCCAAGCTGACCGGCAAGAGGCTGGGCTTCCGCGTCGGCTGACGCCGCTCCAGGAGGGGGCGATCGGCATATCGTAGCTACCTGCGAGGTCATGCTGAAGGAAGCGCATTCGATCCGCGCACCGCAGACCGGGCAAAGGAAAAGGCCGGGCGAAATTCGCACCGACCTTCCTGATCTGCCTCAACACACCTGCCAGTACATCCGTGGTCAGGCTGGAGGCAAATTTCTTTGCTGACCCTGATATGGTGTGCCGGTTTGCGATTGCAAGGGTGCCGAACAGGGTTTTCTCCGAAAAGAGTGCACAGCGCCTGCCCCGTCGAGCCGGAGAATAACCCAGACCGGCCCTTCTTAGGCCTTCACACCGGCGGCTCACATCATGCTAGGCTTTGCCTTCCGGATCATGTAGCGGTTTCAAGACGCGGTGACCCGGAAGCACACGGGTTCAGGATTTTTTGGTTGCGGGAGGGGAGTGCGTGAGCAGTACCAGTCGGTTGAATAGTTTTCGCAAACTTCTGACCCATGCCCGGCAGATCCTTGAACTGGATATCGGTTTCAGGCTCTGGGACGGATCGACGGTTCCCGAGGACCTTGCGCCCGGGGCCTTCACCATCCGTTTCGCCGACGAGGGCCTGGTCGCGGCACTCCTGCGGGCCCCCAATCCCGAAACCCTGCTCAATTTGTGGGTCGCCAGGCGGATCGATTTCGAAAACGGCGACATGTTCGAGATGGTCGCGCGGCGCCCGAAAGTGCGCACCCGCGAAATCCGCAAGCAACTGAGCAAATTTCAGGTGTTAAACACCCTGCGCAAATTCCTCTTCGTGGATAAGGGCGGGCCCTGGCCGCTGAGCGACCAACCGGACGAAAAGCCCTCTGACGGAAATGCCGAGGAAAACCAGAAGAACATCGCCTATCATTACGACGTCTCCAACGCCTTCTATCAGCTCTTTCTCGACGAGCAGATGGTCTACACCTGCGGCTATTGCACCGACTGGGATAATGACATTCAGCAGTTGCAGCGCGACAAGCTGGAGATGATCTGCCGCAAGCTGAGGCTCAAATCCGGCGAGAAAATGCTCGACATCGGCTTCGGCTGGGGATCACTGGCGCTCTATGCGGCCGCAAACTACGGTGTCCACGTCACCGGCGTCACCCTGTCCGAACGGCAACTTGAGTTTGCCACGCAAAAGGCAGAAACACTCGGCCTGTCGGACCAGGTCAATTTCATGCTGCTCGATTATGCCAAGGTGGAGGGCGAGTTCGACAAGATTTCCTCGATCGGCATGCATGAAGCCATCGGCATCGACAATTACCCGACCTATTACTCCACCATTCAACGAGTGCTCAAACCGGGCGGGATCTATCTGCATCACGCCATTACCCGGCCAGCCAAGAAAGACGCCAGGACCTTCCGCAAGAAGAACAAGGAGTTCGCATTGCTGACCAAATTCATTTTCCCCGGCGGCGAACTCGACCATATCGGCAACACCGTGATGATGCTCGAACAGCACGGTTTCGAGGTTCATGACGTGGAAAACTGGCGCGAACACTACCAGCGCACCTGCAGGCATTGGCACGACCGACTTCTGGCCAATTACGATGCGGCGGTGGCGGAAGTCGGCGAGGTCAAGACACGGCTCTGGCTGGTCTATCTCGGCGGTTGCTCGATCGCCTTTGAGCGAAACACTGTCCGGATCTATCAGACGGTGACAACCAAGCTGAGGCGCGGCCCCGCCGGCCTGCCGCCAACGCGTGCGGACCTTTATCGGTGAGCGTGCCCTCGAGACAGCCGCGGCTTCATTGGTGAGGATGCCGCCGTTGGCCTGGAGCAGCTAACGGCCAAGCAAAAGCCATGCAAAAAGGCAGGGCGAAATTCAGACCGACCATACTGATCTGCCTCGACGAAGCTGCCAATATATCAAGGCGGGAGGCAATCTCCTTGCTGTCCTCCTTGTCGGTGCTTCTGAACGATTGTCTGGGTACCCGGGTAAATTCGGACAGAAACGCCGAACACGCTCCATTCAGGTCAATCGTCGGGCTTGAAATCCGAACTGACCGTGATCGCGTTTGGGCCGGTCGAAAAGGATATGTCCTTCGGTGTGTCCGTCTTGTAGGTCCAGCTGTCGGTATCGTAAAGATAGTCAGCCTTCAGATAGACCGTGTGGTCGACGCCGAACTGGATCGAGACGTCCCCGCTGAGCATCAGCGTGAAGGACTTGCGGATATCTCCGACCTTTGATTCCTGGTTGATCACGCCTTCGCTGAAAACGGTCCAATCCTGTTCCTTGCCGGACGTGTTGTAAATGAAAAGCGTGTACCTGCGTGTCATGGCCTGATCCTCCCAAAGGGCCGGCCCGTGTGGCAACGGGCCGGCATTGGCCGGAGCTGGGCTAACTCCGGCGGGCTGTTCACCGGTTCAGCATTTGCCGAACGACTTGGTGATGATCACCTTGCCGAGAACGCTGACGGTGACCGTGACGCCGGTTGGAAATGGGCCGGTGAAACAGATGCTCAAGCAGGCTTCCGCCGCCGTGCCGTTCGGGATGAAAGAGGGGATCGGCAGGCAGACCGTGTTGCCGAGAACCGGAAGCTTCAGGCAGATCTTGCCATTTTCGACGGTGACCTGGATGCAGTCGGCGGCGATGTTCATGTGACCGTCGTCGGTCGGATCGATCTTGCCGCCTTCCTGGTAGGTGCCCATATCCGCATAGTAGCTGCGCGCTGCGTCAATCGCGGCGGCAACCCTGTCGTCGCTGAACTCGTGATACTTGGCCTTTGTCTTCTCCCTGGATGTAGCGATTGAAGATCCCGGTCGCGTTATCGGGTGAGTGCGGCCGGAGCTGTGCCTAACGAATACAATTCATGGCGGTAGATTGGCCGAAGCGCAACTATAAATAGATTAACCAGTGGTAATGTCGCCTCGGTTGTGTTTGCGCGTGTGTGCCTTTCTGCTCTTCCAATCCCGCAGAAGCCCGGTCGCGCCGTCTCTGCAGCGCAGACGGGCGGGCCCGCTCGCTTTGGGGGAGCGCCGTTCAGGCAACTGCCTTGCAGTGGGTGAATAAGGCAACAAAGGATGGTCAGGCCCAGTGGGCAGGGTAGATCGGCAGGCTAAGTGGGCTGGGCAAGCGGGCGTCCGGACGTGACCTCGCTCCGGGACGCGAAGCCTTGAGAAGAATTGCGCCAGGCGGAAAGCGCGGTCATCGACCGGCGAGAGAAAGCGGACCGCCGCTCCGGCTGGGCTTTGGTGGGATTTGCGGAACGCGCGGATCTGCCCCGTTTTCGGGTGCGACTGCAGACGGGAAACCGGCAGGCCAGCCGCTGCCCTTGCCTGAACTCAGCCACCTGCCATGAGAGGCCGGCAATCAGAGCTCGACCGCTTCGACCCGCTTGTTGGCGAAACGCAGCGCCAGTTCGCCGCGAATGAGCTTGAGCGCGCGCTCCCCGAACAGCTCGCGGCGCCAGCCCTGAAGTGCTGCCACATCGGCGTCGTCGCCGGCCACGGCGATGGCTTCGAGATCATCAGAATTGGCGATGATCTTGGCGGCGACGTTTTCCTTCTCGACCGTGAGCTTGAGCAACACCCGCAACAGCTCGATGGAGGCCTGGGCACCTTCGGGCGTCTGTTTCTGCCGTGGCAGCCGCGGCATCTTGTCCTTTGGCGTTTCAAGTGCTTCGTTGACGATCTCCACCAGTGTGGCACCCTGTTGCGAACGCTCCCAGCCGCGCGGGATTGTCCTCAGCCGCGACAGCGCTTCTGCATCCCTGGGCTGCTGCTGGGCGATTTCATAGATTGCGTCGTCCTTGATCACTCGGCCGCGCGGCACATTGCGCGATTTGGCTTCGCGTTCGCGCCATGCCGCGACATGCTGCAGCACACACAGCTCGACTGGTTTCTTGACCCGCATTTTCAGCCGCTTCCAGGCGTCTTCGGGGTTGATCTCGTAGGTCGAGCGCGCTTCCAGCACGGCCATTTCGTCGGCAACCCAGAGGCTGCGGCCTTCTGCGTTGAGCCGCGCCACCAGCTCGTGATAGACGTCGCGCAGGTGGGTTACGTCGGCAAGCGCATAATCAAGCTGCTTTTCGGTAAGCGGCCGGCGGCTCCAGTCGGTGAACCGGGACGACTTGTCGATATGCGCGCCGGTGATCCGCGAGACCAGCTGGTCGTAGGAAATCGATTCGCCAAAACCGCACACCATCGCCGCCACCTGGGTGTCGAAAAGCGGGTGCGGCACGAGGTCTCCGAGCTTCACAATGATCTCGATGTCCTGACGCGCGGCATGAAACACCTTGACCACTGACGCGTTGCCCATCAGCTCGAAAAACGGTGTCAGATCAATGCCTTTGGCCAACGGGTCAACGACCCCTTCATCCTCCGGCCCTGCCATCTGGATGAGGCAGAGCTCGGGCCAGTAAGTGGTCTCACGCAGGAACTCGGTGTCCACGGTGACATAGTCGTGTTTGGAAAGGCGGGCGCAAAAGGCGGCAAGCGCCTCGGTCGTTTTTATCATGTCCATGCGTGGCATTTAGCGGGAATTCTCTGGTTTGTCTTCTCCCCCGTGCATCTCTTTCTTTGGAGGTTGCGCATCCCGGTCGACCGCCTGTGCAGCCATGCGGGCAAAAACCGGCGAGGTGCGCAGCAGACCGGCGAAGCGGCCGCGATCGGGCTCGTCGGGTGCCCCCAGAATGATCCGCATGACGGTATAGACAACGAAGGCTCCGTGCATGGCGCCGACGAAGGTGAAAAACGCCACCGGTCCCTGCCAGTCGACCAGCATTGCCGACAGCAGCGGCCCGATCGAGGCGCCGATCGCCCAGAAGAACATCAGTCCCGATGCGATCTGCACATATTCACCGGCCTTCGCCTTGTCGTTTGCGTGCGCCGCCGAGAGCGAGTAGAGCGGCATCGTGAATGCGCCCCACAAGAAGATTCCGATCAGGTTCAGCGCCACGCTGGAGCCGGCAAACCACACCATGAACAGCCCGCAGAGCGTCGAGCCGGTGGTCGCCATCAAAAGCACCGAGCGCCGGCTGATGATGTCGGACAGATAGCCCAGGGGATATTGCAGCACGATGCCGCCAACAATCCCGGCACTCATGAACGAGGCGATATCGCCCACCTGCAGCCCGAGGCCCTCGGCGTATAGCGGGCCGACGGACCGGAACGAAGCTGTTGTCAGCCCCACCGTGATGGCACCGGCCGAGGCCAGCGGCGAGACCTGCCACAGCCGTTTCGGGCTGAAGGAGAACGGGGCAGGCGGGGCAGGGTTGGAGCGGTCGGCAAGCGACACCGGCACCACTGACAGGATCATCAGCATGGTCATCACCGCGAAGATCTCGAAGCCCCCAATGCCGAAGATCGGCAACAGATACTGTGACAAGGTGACTGCCCCCAGGTCGACAAAGCGGTAGATCCCGAGCGTACGGGCGCGGTTGGAATTGGTGATCTGCGCGTTGATCCAGCTTTCCACATTGGCAAACAGCGAGGCACAGCAGACGCCGGTAACAAGCCGCATCAGGAACCAGAAGAAGGGATCGATCACCATCACCAGCGCCATCGAGGCGCAGGCCGCAACAGCAGCCATTGTCGCAAACGCCCTGATGTGGCCGGTGGTCCTGAGCAACCATGGCGTCATCCAGCAGCCGATGATGAAGCCGAAATAATAGCCCGCACCGGCAAGGCCGATGACGGTGGGCGAAAACCCTTCCGCCGAGCCGCGCAGGCTGACCAGCGTTCCCTGCAGGCCGTTGCCCGCCAGCAGAATGCCGGCGGTGGTCAAGAGCGGGATCAACGGGCGAAGCGATTGCATGAAATGCCGAAAATGAGAAAATCAGTTCGTCCAGTCCTACATCGAAAACGCTGATCCGTCGCCACGAAATCCCGACATCGGACAGCCGGTCAGCGCCAGGGCGGCAGCAAAGCGGCCTTTCACCTTGACAAACCGGGTGGGTCATGCGCTTTTCCGCGCGATTTTTACCGTGCGCCGAGGTGGCGATGCGAGCCCGTCTCGCAACCTGCCGATCCGCCGATTCCACCCATTGGTCCAAGCCATCGAGGATATGCCATGCATCCCTACCGTTCCCACACCTGCGCCGCTCTGCGAAAAAGCGACACCGGCGCCAATGTCCGCCTGTCGGGCTGGGTGCACCGCGTGCGCGATCATGGCGGCGTGCTGTTCATCGATCTGCGCGACCATTACGGCCTGACCCAGGTGGTCGCCGACCCCGATTCGCCGGCCTTTAAGGCCGCCGAAAAGGTGCGTGGCGAGTGGGTGATCCGGGTCGACGGCGTGGTCAAGGAGCGCATGGCCGACACCATCAACCCAAATCTCGGTACCGGCGAGATCGAGGTCTTCGCTAAGGAGATCGAAATCCTGTCCGCGGCCAAGGAGCTGCCGCTGCCGGTCTTCGGCGAGCCGGAATATCCCGAAGACGTACGCCTCAAGTACCGCTTTCTCGATCTGCGCCGCGAGACCCTGCACAAGAACATCGTCACCCGCACCAAGGTGATCGCCGATATGCGCAAGCGGATGTCGGATATCGGTTTTGCGGAATATGCGACTCCGATCCTCACCGCATCCTCGCCCGAAGGCGCGCGCGACTTCCTGGTCCCGAGCCGCATTCATCCCGGACAGTTCTATGCCCTGCCGCAGGCGCCGCAGCAGTACAAGCAGCTCTTGATGGTGGCGGGCTTCGACCGCTACTTCCAGATCGCGCCCTGCTTCAGGGACGAGGACCCACGCGCCGACCGTCTGCCGGGCGAGTTCTACCAGCTCGACCTCGAGATGAGCTTCGTCACCCAGGAGGATGTCTGGGACACGATGGAGCCGGTGATGCGCGGCGTGTTCGAGGAATTCGCCGAAGGCAAGCCGGTTACCCAGAAGTTCCCGCGCATTCCCTATGACGAGGCGATCCGCAAATATGGTTCCGACAAGCCGGATCTCAGAAACCCGATCGAGATGCAGGCCGTCACCGAGCATTTCGCAGGCTCCGGCTTCAAGGTTTTTGCCGGCATGATCGCCAATAACCCGAAGGTCGAGGTCTGGGCGATCCCGGCCAAGTCCGGCGGCTCCCGCGCGTTCTGCGACCGGATGAATTCCTGGGCCCAGAGCCAGGGCCAGCCGGGGCTTGGCTATATCTTCTGGCGCAAGGAAGGTGATGTTCTCGAAGGTGCCGGACCGATTGCCAAGAACATCGGCCCGGAACGCACCGAAGCGATCCGCGCCCAGATGGGCCTTGAAGACGGTGACGCCTGTTTCTTCGCCGCCGGCGACCCGGCCAAGTTTGCCAAGTTTGCCGGCGACGCCCGCACCCGCGCCGGCGAGGAACTCAAACTGGTCGACGAGAACCGCTTCGAGCTCTGCTGGATCGTCGACTTCCCGTTCTACGAATGGGACGAAGACGCCAAGAAGGTGGAATTCGCCCACAACCCGTTCTCCATGCCCCAGGGCGGCATGGAAGCGCTGGACAGCCAGGATCCACTGACGCTGAAGGCCTACCAGTACGATCTCGTCTGCAACGGTTTCGAGATTGCATCCGGCTCGATACGTAACCAGTCGCCAGAGCTGATGGTCAAGGCGTTCGAGAAAGTCGGTCTCAGCCAGGCCGATGTCGAAGAGCGCTTCGGCGGTCTCTACCGCGCCTTCCAGTACGGTGCACCGCCGCATGGCGGCATGGCCGCTGGCGTCGACCGGGTGATCATGCTGATCGTCGGCGCCAAGAACCTGCGTGAAGTGGCGCTGTTCCCGATGAACCAGCAGGCCCAGGATCTGCTGATGGGCGCGCCAAGCCCTGCCTCTCCGGCGCAGATGCGCGAGCTGTCCCTGCGCGCCATTCCGCCAAAGGCCGAATAGGCCGCCAGCAGACTCAACTCATCAACAAGCCCGGGCAAACTTCTGTTTCCCGGGCTTTTTCTTCGCCACCACTCTGTGCAGGAGCGGGCGGCAGTGGGAACGAGCAAGCCTTAAACTTCCCCGTTCGGCGATCCGATCGCTGGTAGCAGATCTCAATCGGATGTGTTGGCGCTGACCTCGACATTGAGCAGATCGACCAGCGATTTCGGATCGCCCATGCCTGCACCCATGATCACAGGCAGTGCGACCGGTGATTCCGGTTTTGCCGTAATCGTGATGTTTTGCGGATTGTCGAGATAGACGTTCGCAGCGGCGGCGATCTGCTTCTGCAACTCCGGAATGCCGATTTGGCCGAGCATCAGCGGCAGCATGCCCTTCAGCGCCATCCGCATCTGGTCGCCCGAAACACCCTGCTGCTTGCCTGCGAACGCCAGCGCCCGTTCCGTGACCGAGGCATCCTCGAACCGGATGGCCGCTGAGTTGAAGCTCAATTGCTGCATCAGGCCCAGCATCGACAGGCCGAGCGCCTGTTCGGCCGCCTTCTTGTCCGGATTCTCGGCTGCAGCCTTCTGTGCCTGCTGCATGGCCTCGACCAGCTCGCGCGTATAGCCCGATACCTGCATGCTTAAGGAGAGGCTGCCGACATCATCCAGGGAGAACATTTCGGTCACGTTTAAGATGCCGGTATCCATTTGCCACATGCCGTCAACGCTGATGTCGCCAGTCAGTGTCTGGTAGCCGAGTTCGGCGAGCCCCTGGCGAGCTTTCGCATCATCAAGCCGGTCAAGATCAATCCACAGGTCCGAACCGGACATCTTGATATCCACCCGGTTGCCGTCATCTCCGCTGTCCAAATTTACTTTGGTTCCCCCTAATGAAAAAACTTTATCGCCTTCATGTTCGAAATTGATCTGGCCGGTTGAAATACTCTGGAAGAAACCGATGTTGTCAGCCGGATCGTAGACCTGCTTGACCGGCGGGATCTTGAGATTGGACATTTGTATGCCGGTTATTGACACCTTGGTTGGGCCGTCCACAATTTGGATGTCTTCAAACAGCGCCTGGTCGGCGTGATAGCTGCCGTCATTGACTTCCTCGACGCCATAGAAGGTGATGTCTCCGGCATTGAAGGGTGCTTGTCCCGGAGCCTGCACCCGCACTGATTTAAGTACAATCGTGCTGCCATCGGGCTCGACAGCAGAAAAACTTAGACTGGTTCCGCTCTGGCTGGAGATCGCCGCAAGCTTGGTGGCAAAATCATCCGCATCGAGCGCAAGGGCGGGAACCGTAAAGCCCGAAAAGGCTACGACAAACGCAGATGCGCAAAGCATCCGTGAGGGAGAATAGGGAAACGTCATCGGATCTTCCTTTTGCTGGCGATGCCGACCAGGGCAGCATCCTGAAAGTAACACGCCACCCATCCTAGCGGCCGCCGCGTATCCTGTCATCGTCAACAGCTTTGTGGTGCGGGTGAGGCCGCTGGAGCTATTTCGGCCGCCTGATCCAGGGCCGCGATCCGGCTCGCAAGAAACTGCCTCTCGCTGTCGTTGCCGCTGAGCTCGATTGCCCGCCGGTAGCTTTGCCTTGCCGCCTCGTGCCGGCCGGTGCGGCGCTGCAAATCCGCCTTTGCCGCATGAAACGGCTGGTAGCCGTCAAGTGCGGATGAGATCATGGCCAGAGCATCCAGCGCCTGATCCGCGCTGCGGGCATAGGACAGCGCAACGGCGCGGTTGAGCAGGTAGACCGGGTTGTCTGCCAGCCTGTGCATCGATTCGTAGAGCAGCACGATTTGCTGCCAGTCCGTTTCCGCGTGGCTGGCGGCCTGGGCATGGAGCGCGCTGATGGCCGCCTGCGATTGAAACAGGCCAGGGTGTCCGCGTTCAAGCGCCCGGTCGAGGATCCGGCTGCCTTCCTCGATTTTTTCCCGGTGCCACAGGCCTCGGTTCTGCTGATCGAGCGGCACCATACGGCCGTCTTCGTCAAGTCTTGCCGCGGCGCGGGCATGGTTGAGCAGCATCAGCGCCAGCAATCCCTCGCATTCCGCGTTGCCGGAAACAAGTTCCAGCATCAACCGCCCCAGCCGGATTGCTTCAAGGCACAGATCCTGACGCAGCAGCTCCGTACCCTCGGTTGCCGAATAGCCTTCGTTGAAGATCAGGTAGATCACCGACAGCACTGAATTGAGCCGTTCTGTCCAGTCCTCCGGTTCGGGAATCTCGAAGGGAATTCCTGCCTTGGTGATCTTGTGGCGCGCTCGGACCAGCCGTTGCCCCATGGTTTCCGGCGTGTCGACAAAGGCGCGGGCGATCTCCCTTGTCGTCAGCCCGCACAAGGTGCGCAAGGTCAGGGCGACGCAGGTCTTTCGGTCAAGCGCCGGATGGCAGCAGGTGAAGATCAGGCGCAGCCGTTCGTCGGGAATTGCCGGCGGTTCGTCACTGTCGACTGCCTGCTGGTCAAGCTCGATAAGCCGGCCGTATTCCTCGGCCTTGCGCTCGAAGTTGCGCGTGCGCCTGAACCGGTCAATGGCCTTCCTGCGCGCCGTCTGCAGCACCCAACCTGCAGGCGCGCCGGGCAGCCCGTTGCGGGACCAGTGCGCCATTGCTGATTCCATCGCATCCTGAAGACAGTCTTCGGCCAGCTGAAAATCGCGGACATCGCGCAGCAGCGCACCAAGCAGGCGCCCGGTGTCGGCACGCGCAAGCGCCTCGAGGGCCTTGCGCGCGCTGCTATCGTGCCTGGAGCACTCCGATGCCATGCGGCTATTCGATGTCCATGATCGGCCGGACTTCCACCGATCCATGCTCGGCTGTCGGGATCATCGCTGCATATTTGATCGCCTCGTCGAGATTGGCGCAGTCGAACATGTAGAAACCGCCGAGCTGTTCCTTGGTTTCGGCAAACGGCCCGTCCATGGTTTCCGTCTTGCCGTTGCGCACCCGCACGGTCGTCGCCGTCGAGGTTTCCTGCAGCGCTTCGCCGGCAAGCATGACGCCATCGCGCTTATAGGTTTCGGTCGCCTTGCGGTATCCGTCCATGTAGGGGCCGAATTCCGGCGTGCCGTAATCCGGACCGGCTCCCGGGGCTGCGTAGATGAGTGCAAGATACTTCATGGTTGTTTTTCCTTTATCCAGTGTGATCCGGGGTCGGTTCGAGCCCGAGTTTACGTCAGAGGGACGAACACGCCGATCCAGTTTCGACATGGCGTTGAAAATAAATTTTCTGGCGCACGGATTTGTGACGGCATCGAGAGCCGCCAAGAGGTCGCTAAGTGCTCGATAAAGCAGAAAAACACTTGCATCTTTGCGGGCGGGCCCACACCCCTTGCCCCGAATCACCGCTTCCTTTAACTCCGGCCCATGGGAAAAAGCTTGGTACCGCCCGGCGGCGGCGATGACATTCAGGGCATCGACCTGAAAAAAGCGCTCGAAGAGCGCTATCTCGCCTATGCGCTGTCAACCATCATGCACCGCGCCTTGCCCGATGTGCGCGACGGCATGAAGCCGGTGCATCGCCGGATCGTCTACGCGATGAACGAGATGGGGCTGCGGTCAGCCGGCTCCTTCAAGAAGTCCGCCAAGATCGTCGGTGAGGTGATGGGTAACTTCCATCCGCACGGCGACCAGTCGATCTACGACGCCTTGGTGCGGCTGGCACAGAGTTTTGCCGTGCGCTATCCGCTGGCCAACGGGCAGGGCAATTTCGGCAACATCGACGGCGATAGCGCCGCTGCGATGCGCTACACCGAGTCCAAGATGACCGCGGTCGCGGAACTGCTGATCGAAGGCATCAACGAGGACGCGGTCGATTTCCGCGATACCTATGACGAGGAGAACAGCGAACCGGTCGTCCTCCCCGGCGCCTTCCCCAATCTTCTGGCCAATGGCGCCACCGGCATCGCCGTCGGCATGGCCACCTCGATCCCGCCGCACAATGCCGCAGAACTCTGTGATGCGGCCCTGGCGCTGATCCGCAAGCCCGGTGCCACCGTCGAGGATCTGCTGCAATACGTCGAAGGACCGGATTTCCCAACCGGCGGTGTCATTATCGACAGCCGCGTATCCATGCTCGAGGCTTACAGCACCGGCCGTGGCGGATTTAGGGTTCGGGCCAAGTGGGAGGTCGAGGACACCGGCCGCGGCGGCTATCAGATCGTCGTTACCGAGATACCCTACCAGGTGCAGAAATCGCGGCTGATCGAGAAGATCGCCGAACTGCTGATCGCGCGCCGGCTGCCGCTGCTCGACGACATCCGTGATGAATCTGCGGAAGACGTCCGCCTGGTTCTCACTCCCAAGAGCCGCACGGTAGACCCAAACCTGCTGATGGAATCGCTGTTCAGGCTGTCCGATCTGGAAAACCGCATTCCGCTCAACCTCAACGTCCTGTCGATGGGCAAGGTGCCAAAGGTGATGAACCTGGTCGAGGTTCTGTCGGAATGGCTGGCCCACCGGCGCGAGGTGTTGCAGCGCCGTTCACGTTACCGGTTGGCAGCGATCGAACGCCGGCTGGAGTTACTCTCCGGTTTCCTCATCGCCTATCTCAATCTCGACGAGGTGATCCGCATCATCCGCGAGGAGGACGAGCCCAAGCTCGAATTGATGAAGGCCTTTGAACTGACCGACGTTCAGGCCGAGGCCATCCTCAACATGCGCCTGCGCTCGCTGCGTAAGCTCGAAGAGCTGGAAATCCGCAAGGAGTTCGACGGTCTTACCGAGGAGAAGGCGGAGATCGAGGCCTTGCTCGCCTCCGATTCCAAGCAATGGCAGACCGTGGCCTGGGAAATCGGCAAGGTCCGCAAGACCTTCTCGAAGGAAACCGAGCTCGGCGCGCGCCGCACCCGCTTCGCCGAAGCCCCGGTCGCCGATCTTGCCGCCATCGAACAGGCGATGATCGAGAAAGAACCGATCTCGGTGGTGATTTCCGAGAAGGGCTGGATTCGGGCGATGAAGGGCCACATGGCCGATTTCGCAGGCCTGCAGTTCAAGGACGGCGACCAGCTCAAGGTCGCCTTCCATGCCCACACCACTGACAAGCTGGTGATTGTTACCACCGGCGGAAAGGCCTACACGCTCGGCGCCGACAAGCTGCCCGGTGGCCGTGGTCATGGCGAGCCGCTCAGGATTATCGTCGACATGGACAATGACCAGGCAGTGCTTACAGCCTTCGTTCATGATCCTGCGCGCAAGCTGCTGGTCGCATCGACCGCCGGCAACGGTTTCATCGTGGCCGAGAGCGACATGGTTGCCAACACCCGCAAGGGAAAGCAGATCATGAATGTCAGCCTGCCGCAGGAAATGCGGCTTTGCGTGCCTGTGACCGGCGACCACGTGGCCGTCATCGGTGAAAACCGCAAGATGCTGATCTTCCCGCTTGAGCAGCTGCCGGAAATGAGCCGCGGCAAGGGTGTTCGCCTGCAGCGCTACAAGGATGGTGGCGTGTCCGATGTAAGGTGCTTTGCGATGGAGGAGGGGCTGAGCTGGGAAGACAGTGCCGGGCGCACCCATAGCCGCAAGAAGGAAGACCTGATCGAGTGGATCGCCGACCGCGCCCAAGCCGGCCGCCTGGTCCCGAAAGGCTTCCCGCGCTCGGGCAAGTTCAGCTGACCAGCGCGACCTCCCGCGCCATGCCGATCCGCCCGAAACCAGGCAGTTTCACCGCAGGGCGCATGATGTCGATGCCGAAGACCAGCCCGGCCAGCCGCAGTTCCACGCCGTAACGTGTGCCGACGGCGAGCCCGGCATAGCCGCCGAGCGAGAGTTCGAGATTGCGCCAGTCCGGCGACAGCGTGACAAAATCGCCCAGGCTGCGGAAATCGCGGCCAACGGCTTCCGGCGGCAAGGCGACGTCGAGCTCCGGAACTTCGCGAAGCACATGGGCGATGAAGGAGTTGGAATTGGGCCCTGGCCAGATCCGGTAGTCGCCGCGGTGCGAAAACGGGTAGGATTCTACTGCGGCTTCGATTTTCGGGATCAGCTTGCCCGCATCCGCGCCATGCAGTGCCGTCAGGATTTCCGGTGCATTGGAGTACCAGCGCCCGTCCGCGGGATAGGCATTTGTGCGAATGGGGCTTCCCCAGCCAACCTTGTCGTAGCGGCTGTAGCGCGCTGCGCCGGCGGACTTCGTGACGATCCAGCTGTGAACGGCCAGCGCTCCTTTCAGGCCGCCGGTGCGTGCCGCCATGACATAGACTGCCGCTTCAGAGTCCAGCGCTGGATCGGGTAGCAGCCCGGACGATGACCAGTCCGCCGTTCGCCAGGACCCCGGCTGGGAACCTGCAGCACGAACCGCAAGTGACGCGAGCGCGGGTGCCACGAAACACACCAGCAGGACGAGCGCGATTTTCTTCATTGCGGATAGAGTCCGTCCAGAATGGTTCCGGGGATCACAGTTGATCACCGACATGAGACCAGAATAGGGCGCGCGGCGAACCCGGAAAGGGCAGGGCCGGGATCCGCCTGACAATTCAGCCCTTCACATCGGATGACGTGGTGCAAGCGTTCTGGCTGCACGCCGGTGCTCGCGCAATTGCCACAGCGAATGCGTCACCAGCGCCACCACGATGATCGCCCCGCCGATCACACCGAGCCGCGTTGGCGCTTCGGAGAAGATCATCCACATCCAGACCGGCGCCAGAATGGTCTCGAGCAAGTAGAACATTGCCACTTCCGGACCGGAGATATATTTCGGTCCCGTCGCAAGACACCAGAACGCGACCGGAATCACCACCAGGCCGTTGAGCGCCAGCCAGCCCGGTTGCGGCAGCACGACACCCGAGGGGCCTCCGACCATGAACAATCCGACCAGGCAGGGTACGATGGCTGCAAAGAGCGGCGCAAAACCCATGCCGGTACGCGCCTTGCGGCTGATGGTGATGATCAGCGACAGCATCAGCGAGGTGAACAGCGCCAGAGCGTTGCCGATCATGTTGCCGGCCTGAAGCCCGTCGGAAACGATCAGTCCGACCCCGAACACCATCGCGGCCATCGCCACGAAGGTCTGCGGCTTGGGGCGTTCGCCGATCAGCAACCAGCCCATCAGAGCCGAAAACATAGGATTGAAGGCGAGAATGAACACCAAGTTGGCTGTCGTCGTGTGAAACACCGCCAACATGAAGCTGATCGCTGCGATGCCGTAGAGCCCGGTCACCAGAAGTCCTGTTCGTCCCGGGATCACCGGTGTCCGATCGGAGCTGAAGAGCCGCAATCCCGCCCACATCACCAGTGCCGCGAGGAAGGTCATACCGCCGCGTGCCGCGACCACGGACCAGGCTTCTCCGCCGGAGAGCTTGATCAGCGGAATGTCGATGGTCAGCGCCAGTCCGCCAATTGCGGTGATCAGCAGCCCCTTGCGGTGGTCGGCGGCCTGCTGGGAAAAATCGGACATGAAAAAGCCTTGGTGAGAGCCGGTGCCCCGGCTCCAGTTATGGAAATGAATAAGCTATCGGGAGTGGCGAGCCGTCTGGCGGTTAAGGTTCATATCGTTGCCAGCCCTGCATCATCAGGTGTTCCTGCGGAAGAAACCGGGTCTTGTATTCCATCTTGCGCGATCCCTTGACCCAATAGCCCAGATAGACATGCGGCAGACCCAACGCCTGCGCCCGCGCGATATGATCGAGGATCATGTAAGTACCGAGCGAGCGCTCGCTCAGCTCCGGGTTGAAGAAGGAATAGACCATCGATAGCCCGTCACCCATCCGGTCGGTCAGTGCCACGGCCGCCAGTTCACCCGTCGGTTGCTCCTGCACCCCGTCGCCCTCGTTTCTCAGACGGTACTCGATGATGCGGCTGTCGACATGCGAATCTTCCACCATCATGGCATAGTCGCCGATGCTCATGTCGGCCATTCCGCCGCTCTTGTGTCGGCTGTCGAGATAGCGCCTGAACAGCCTGTACTGTTCGCTGGAGGGTTCCGCATGATATTCGGTCGAAACCAGATCCCTGTTTGCCGCCCGGTTGCGTCGCATCGATCGGGTGATTTCGAATTCACTCGCCAGGATCCGGACCGAAATGCAGGCCCGGCAGGTTTCGCAAGCCGGGCGGTAGGCTATGTTCTGTGAGCGCCGAAAGCCGCCCTGGGTCAGCAAGTCGTTGAGGTCACGGGCCTTTTCGCCGACCAGGTGGGTGAACACCTTCCGCTCGCTCTGCCCCTCAAGATAGGGGCAGTCTGACGGCGCGGTCAGAAAGAACTGCGGGGAATTGATCGGTTGGTTCATCATCTCTTCGGCACGAAGCTGGTCACAGTCCGTAGTACCATGGCGCAAGTAACGAAAACGTCAACCATATGATGATCACAAGCGGCGTTCCGGCCCGAAGAAAATCGCTGAAGCGGTAGTGCCCGGGGCCCATCACCAGGAGATTGGTCTGATACCCGATCGGCGTGGCGAAAGAGGCGTTCGAGGCGAAAATCACCGCCGCGATGAACGGTTCGGGCGGGGCGCCCATGCCCTTGGCTATTCCAAGGGCAATGGGGGTAAACAGCACTGCCGTGGCATTGTTTGACAGCACATTGGTCAGCACCGCCATGACGAGGAACAGGCCCGACAGGATCACGCCGGCCGGAGCTCCCTCCATCAGCCCCAGGGCGCCTGTGGCAATCAGTGCCGCCCCGCCGGTTGATTCAAGCGCCGTGGCGAGCGCAACGGAAGACCCCACAAGCAGGAAGATCTGCCGGTCAAAGGCACGGCCCGCCTGAAGGATCGACAGGCAGCCGGTCAGCAGCATCAACACCGCGCCGCAGATCGCCGCAACCACGATTGGTACGATCGAGAAGGCGGATGCCAGCACGATCGCCGCAAAGATCGCCACGGCGATGCGCGCCTTGCGTGACTGCGGCACGGCTTCCGCCGAGTACTCGAGCAGCAGCAGATCGTGGTTGCCGCGCAGCTGCCTGATCGCTTCCATCGGTCCGCCGATGAGCAGAGTGTCGCCGGGTTCAAGCCGGATGTCGGACATTGCCGAGCGGGCCATGCGGCTTTTGCGCTGGACGCCGAGAACCGAGATGCCGAACTGCGGTCTCAGCCCGGAGAGCTGGATGGTTCGCCCGGCATAGCGCGATCCCGGCGAAATCACGGCCTCGGCAAGATGGTAGTCCGGGCCGGGCGGTTGCTCCTGGTGCGCTTCGTCCAAGGGCCGGTCGTCGCTGTCGAGCGCGGCGCTGCCGCGCGCGAGCGCCTTGGAGAAGGCCCGTCTTGTCCCGGTTACCACCAGCGTGTCGCCAACCGAAAGCGTCAGGTCCTCAAATGGCGGCAACACGGGAACATCGCGCCGTTGCAGCAGTCTCAGCGTCAGTTCGCCAAGGCCGGGAAACATGCCGGCCTTGGCCGAGATGCCGACAAAGGGGTGATCCCGCGTCAGCGTGATTTCGCCGATGAATTGCGCGCCTGACTTTGCCCCTGCTGTGAGTTCGCCCGTTCGTTCTGGCAACAGCCGCGGCAGCACACCGAGCACATAGGCGCTTCCAACAAGAGCCAGGATGGTGCCCATGCCGGTAATGTCGAAGAACCCGATTTCATAGCCATAGTCACGCACCACACCTGCAACCAGCAGATTGGTCGAGGACCCGATCAGAGTCGTCATGCCGCCCAGGATGGTGATGAAGGAGAGCGGGATGAACACCCGGCTCGGAGAAATCGACCGTTGGGCGGAAATGACCACCAGGATCGGGATGAAGATCACCACCACCGGCGTGTTGTTGAGGAAGCCCGAGATGATCGCCGCCCCGACCAAAATGAACAGGATCGGCCGGAACGTGCTGGCGCCGCCCATCCGCCCCAGCTTACGGGCCGGCGCTTCCATCGCATCGGTGGCAAACAAGCCCTGGCCGACGATAAGCAGCGCAATGACGGTGGCCAGCGCAGGGTTCGAGAAGCCGGCCAGAAGCCGCTCCGGTTCCAGCGTCGCGCCGTCGGTGCTGCTGTAGGGCAGGAGGCCGAACAGGATCAGCACGGCGGCAAGCGAGACCAGCGAAACCGTTTCCATAGGCCAGCGTTCCGAGGCATAGGCGGCTATGGTGGCCGCAATGATGACAAACGTGGCAATGAGATGGAAATCTGGCATGGACGCAGTGCGACTCCGGTAAGGCGGGTTCGACACCACTTTACCGCGTCGCTGCGGCGTGCGCCTAGGACGAATATTTCCGGCGATGCACGTGTCGCGCAACGGACACAGCAAGGGTGGCCCGCAGCCTGAGATGAAAATTTCGGCCCAGTACAGCCGGAGCACCCGAGGCGTGGGCCTGGCCACGCCTCCCGCGGGCTGCGCGGGCCAGCTCGCTTCCGCCGGTCACCCGGCCAGAAGCGCGTCCACATTTGCCCGTGTCTCGAGTGCAGCCTGCTCCTTGACCGGTCCGTATCCGCGGATTTCCATGGGGGCAGCAAGCACCTTCGCCCATGTGTGCGCATTTGCTGGGGTGACGTCCTGCGTGCACCGCGCCATCAGGGCTTCGAACCAGGTGATCAGCTCCCGCTCCATCCGCCGCTCGGCAGTGTAGCCGAAGGGGTCGAGCGCCGTGCCGCGAAGCCGCTTGAGCCGTGCCAGCACTGACAGGACAGGCCGGATTGCGGGACCGAACTCACGTTTCAGAGGTCGGCCACGTGCGTCCTTTCCGCTTGCGAGAAGGGGCGGCGCGAAATGGTGGACGATCCTGAAATCGCCTTCGAACCGGTCGGTCAGGCTTGCGACAAAGTTCTTGTCACGGTGCAGCCGGGCCACTTCGTATTCGTCCTTGTAGGACATCAGCTTGAAGAGTGATTTCGCCGCCTTCACCGCCAGATCTTCCGCAAGGTCGGACGGCAGGCTGGCGCGGAAATCCGTCATGCGCGTCCGGTAGCGCTTGGCCCAGGCAGCGTTCTGGTAGCTCTCCAGATAGTCCGCGCGGCGGGCGACGACATCCTCGAACGAGGTCGCGATATCCGGTTTCGGATTGAGGTGGGCGGCCAGCGCCGCAGGATCGGCGGCCATCAGCCGTCCACAGGCGAGCGCGCGTTTGTTGTTCTCTATGGCGACGTTGTTAAGCTCCACCGCCCGCATCAGCGCATTTAGCGACACCGGCACCAGCCCGCGCTGCCACGCAAAGCCGAGCATCATCACATTGGCAAACACCGCGTCGCCAAACAGCGCTTCGGACGCCGCATTGGCATCGATGGAGGCAAGATTGTCGGCTCCGACAACGGCTTCGATGGATTTGCCGCGGCCATCGATGTTGAGATCCGCATCGCGTTTGAGCACCAGGTCACCGGTCGGCATCGAGGCGGTGTTGAGCGCTACCTGTGTGCGCGCCGAATAGGTGCCGGATGCCTTGGGCGAGGAAGAAACCACCACGTCGCAGCCAATCACCGCGTCGGCCATGCCGGAGTCGATCCGGACCTGGTTGATCTGATCCGGGTTCTGGCTGATCCGCACAAAGCTCAGCACCGAGCCGAATTTCTGTGCGAAGCCTGTGAAATCGAGAATGCTGGCGCCCTTGCCCTCGAGATGCGCTGCCATGGATATCAGCTGACCGACAGTGACCACGCCGGTGCCGCCGACGCCGGTGACCAGCAGGTTGAACGGTGTTTCAAGCGCGGGCAGCGTGGGCAGGGGCACCGCCTTCACAAGCGCCTCGATGTCGAGATCCACGGGCTTCGGCTTGCGTCGCTCGGCGCCTTCTATGGTCACGAAGCTCGGGCAGAAACCGTTCAGGCAGGACATGTCCTTGTTGCAGTTCGACTGGTTGATTTGCCGCTTGCGGCCGAATTCGGTTTCCTTCGGCTCGACGCTCAGGCAATTGGATTCGGTCGAGCAATCGCCGCAGCCCTCGCAAACGAGTTCGTTGATGACGGCGAACTTTTTGGGATCCGGCAAGGTGCCGCGCTTGCGGCGGCGCCGTTTCTCCGTCGCACAGGTCTGCTCATAGATCAGCACCGAGACGCCGGGAACCGCGCGCAACTCGCGTTGCACCGCGTCCATCTCGCCGCGCGCATGGATGGTGATCCCGCGCGGGAAATCTCCGGCTGCGAACTTGTCCGGATCATCCGAGACCAGGGCGATCCGCTCGACGCCCTCGGCGCGGCAGATATGGGCGATGGCCTGCACGCTCACCGGCCCGTCCACCGGCTGCCCGCCGGTCATGGCGACGGCGTCGTTGTAAAGGATCTTGTAGGTGATGTTGGCCCTTGCCGCGATCGCCTGGCGGATCGCCATCGAGCCCGAATGGTACCAGGTGCCTTCGCCGAGGTTCTGGAAGATGTGGTCCTTGCCGGTAAAGCGCGAGGAAGCCGCCCAGTTGACGCCTTCGCCGCCCATCTGGATCAGCGAGGATGTTTCCCGGCCCATCCAGCTGGCCATGAAGTGGCAGCCGATGCCGGCCAGCGCCTTTGAGCCTTCCGGCACCTTGGTCGAGGTGTTGTGCGGGCAGCCGGAGCAGAAATAGGGCGTTCGCGTCGCGCCCGGATCGCTGAGTGCGACCGCCGGCTCGGCCACGATTTCCGCGGCGCGGGCGGCAAAATTCTCGCCGCGGAACACGCCGTCGAGCCGCTTGGCGATCAGCGGCAGCAATTGTTTCGGTGACAGTTCGCCGGTCCAGGGTATCAAGCGCCGTCCGGTCTCGTCATGCTTGCCGACCATGCGCTGCGGCTTGTCGCCGGGCCAGTCGTAGAAATACTCCTTGAACTGGCTTTCGATGATGCCGCGCTTTTCCTCGATTACCACCACTTCGCGCTTGCCGCGGACGAAATCGAGTGCGGCGCGCCGGGCCAGCGGCCACACCATGCCGACCTTGTAGATGTCAATGCCGAGCGCCCGGCAGCGGGCTTCGTCGAGCCCGAGCAGCCTCAGCGCCTCCATCAGATCGAGATGCGCCTTGCCGGTGGTTACGAAACCGAAGCGCGCCTCCCTGATGCCGTAGATAGCCCGGTCGATCGGGTTGGCTTCGGCAAAGGCAAAGGCTGCATGCTTCTTGGCCTCCATGCGCTCCTCGATCTGCGGGCCCGGCAGATCCGGCCACCGGTAGTGCAGGCCGGTGGCGGGGGGCTGGAAATCAGGTTTGGCAAACACGCGGTCGGGCTTGAGCAGGAAGGAGCTGGCGCCCTCTACGGTCTCGGAGATTGCCTTGAAGCCCACCCACATGCCGGAATAGCGCGACAGCGCGTAGCCGTATTCGGCGAATTCCAGATATTCGGCAACGCTCGCCGGATTGAGCGTCGGCATGAACCAGGCCATGAAGGCCACATCCGACTGGTGCGGCATCGACGAGGAGACGCAGCCATGATCGTCGCCCGCCACCACCAGAACCCCGCCGTGCGGCGAGGAGCCATAGGCGTTGCCGTGTTTGAGCGCGTCGCCGGCCCGGTCGACCCCCGGCCCCTTGCCGTACCAGAGCCCGAACACGCCCTCGACGGTGCGGTTCGGATTGGTTTCCACCTGCTGCGAGCCGAGCACCGCGGTTGCCGCCAGATCCTCGTTGACCGCAGGCAGGAACTCGATCCCGTCCTTTGCCAGCCGTGATTTCTGCCGCCACAATTCCATGTCGAGACCGCCGAGCGGCGAACCACGATAGCCCGACACGAAACCGCCGGTCTTCAGCCCCGCCTCGCGGTCGCGCCGGGCCTGATCAAACACTGCGCGGACGAGCGCCTGGGTGCCGGTCATGAAGACCCGGCCGCTCGAAAGCGTGTAGCGGTCGGACAGGGCGTAACTGGATGGCGCGGATGTGTGAAATGTCATGGGCAGGTCCTCCGCCCGCGATCATAGCACGGCTCTAGGGGTAGAGCTTGCCAGATTGGCCGCTCTGAGGCATCAGTTCGGTAAGAAATTACGAAGAACAGTATTCAGGTGAAAGGATTGTCCAGAATGACGGAGAAGGTCGAGATCCAGCAGGTTGACCGCCAGGTTCTCAACGCCCTGCAAAACGATGGCCGCATGTCCAATCAGGACCTGGCCGAGCGCGCCGGCATGTCGGCCTCGGCCTGCTGGCGGCGGGTCAAGGCATTGGAGGAGGCCGGCGTCATCGAGCGCTACACGGCACTCGTCAATCCCGAAGCCGTCGGCCTCGGTTTCCACGCCATGGTCCACGTGGTGCTGTCGCGCCATCAGGCCCGCCATGTCGAGAATTTCATCGACGCTGTGATGACCCGTCCCGAAGTCCTCGACTGCTTCGCAACGACCGGCGACGCCGACTACCACCTCCGTGTCCGCTGCCGCGATCTGGCTGCCTACAATGCATTTCTGGAAGGCTTCATGTTCGCGCTGGAAGGCGTTTCGACGGTCAAGACCAATCTGATCCTGCGGCAGCTGAAGCACGAGACGCGGGTGCAGGTGTGAGGCGGAGGCATGCGCAGCGCCGACCCGCGGTGGCTGGATCGCGGAGGCAACAATGTATCTGGTTCAGGTCCGCGATGACGGAGTTGAGGATCCGTTCCGATAGGAAAAGGTATCGCGTCGGGAAAGCTCAGCTCCGCACCACCACGGTCCCGAGCATCCAGTCGTGCACGGTCTGCTTGCGGTCGAGCACCAGCGTGGCGAGCAGGATGAAGGGGGTCAGTACGGCGTTCAACGCCCAGAACAGAACCCCGTGGACGACGGCGAGCATGAAGTCGACCGGGCGGCCGTCGAGGCGGGCGAGGCGGATGCCCATCAGCCGCATCCCGGGCGTGGCCTGCTTCGGTCCGCCCATGGTCAGGCCGATATAGGGAATGGCGACCAGCAGGAACAGGATTGGATAGAGCAGGAAGCCGAGCCCCAGCGTGAAGACGCCGATGAAGAAGACCAGGATCGCCACCGGCACACACAGTGCCAGAACCAGGGCGTAATCAACAAAGAACGCCAGCACGCGCTTGGTGCGGACACCGTCATAAAGCGCGATGTCGTCATACGCGCCCATGGCGTGATTGTCTGCACTCTCGCGGATCGGCTGGCTCATCGGTTTCTCCTGTCAACGGGCGCGGGCAAAGGGCTCGCGTTCACCCTGATGTAGGATTTGAGATGCCGGAATTAAAGGGTTTGGCTGGTTCGACAAGATTTGGCAGGTTGGGCTATTGTGAGCTCTCCGCAATGCTAGGGGTGAAAAGTCCGACATATCTTCAGCCGTCATCCCGGCCTTGAGCCAGACAAGCGAAGCGACGTCGTTGCCTCCGGGATCCGGCAGGCGAGCGTCCGCGAGCCGGAGGACTTGTGCGCACTCCGATCCGACAGCTTGGCTAGGAGAGTCTCTCACCGCGCCGACGCGCGGTGGCTGGATTCCGGCTCGGAGGCCGGAATGACGGGAATCGAGGAGTGGCCGGGCTGTTCAAGACCGTAAAAGGCTCAACCGCTCGCCCACCTCTCACCAGCCACCCTTGGCAAGCAGCCTTGCCGCTTCCGGGGCGAAATAGGTGAGGATTCCGTCACAGCCTGCGCGTTTGAACGCCAGCAGCTTTTCCATCATCACCCGCTCACCGTCGATATAGCCCGCGGCATCGCCGGCCTTGATCATCGAATATTCGCCCGACACCTGGTAGGCAAAGGTCGGCAGGCCGTAAGTGTCTTTCAGCGCCCGGCAGATGTCGAGATAGGGCAGGCCCGGCTTGACCATCAGCATGTCCGCGCCTTCCTCGACGTCCATGCCAGCGTCGCGGATCGCTTCCACGGCATTGGCCGGATCAAGATAATAGGTGCGTTTGTCGCCCTTGAGCAGCCCCGAGGTGCCGATCGCCTCACGATAGGGGCCGTAACAGGCTGACGCGAACTTGGTCGCGTAGGACATGACCGCGACGTTATGGTGGCCTGCCGCATCCAGCGCTCGGCGGATGGCGCCAATGCGCCCGTCCATCATGTCCGAAGGTGCGATGATGTCAGCGCCCGCGTCGGCCTGGTGCACCGCACCCGCCGCGATTTGCCGCACGGTCTCGTCATTCAGGATCTCGCCGTCGCGCAGAATGCCGTCGTGGCCATGGCTGGTAAACGGATCCAGCGCCACATCGGTGATGATGCCTATCGTGGGGACAGCCTGCTTGATTGCGCGGGTGGTCTGGTTGATCAGATTGTCCGGTGCGAGAATATGCGAGCCGGTGTCGTCGCGCTTGTCCATCTCGACATTGGGGAAGGTGGCAAGGGCGGGAATGCCGAGATCCGCTGCCATTCTCGCGGCCTCCACGGCCCGGTCCACGCTCATCCGGTTGACGCCGGGCATGGCCTTGATCGGCTCGAGCACATTGGTGCCCGGAACAACAAAGATCGGCCAGACCAGATCGTCGACCGTCAGTCGGGTCTCGCGGGTCAGCCGGCGCGACCAGTCGGTCACCCGGGTGCGACGCATGCGGCGATGGCCGGTGATCTCGTCGACGTCGCTCGCCGCTGCTGCCGCCAGTCCTGCCGCGGTGTTGCTCGGTTTCTCGCCCATTGTCCTGTCCTCAGTTTGCCGTGCCCGCGGTGTCCGTCCGGACTCGCCCGGTTTGTGTCCGCTGCTTTAGACCCCACCGAGGGCAGGGCGGTCAAGCAGGGCAATGACCTCGCGGCCAGCCCGCCAGGGCTGCGGGCTTGCGCCGCAAGCAGCCGATTGGTTATGACTGCACCGCGGCCGGGGTGGCCGGACCTCGAATGCGCCGGAGCCCCACAGTAACCCCGGCCCCAAAACAGGAGACGCCTTGCATGGCGATACTGCAGATCGGCACTTCGCCGGAAGTTGGCACCGGTGCGCTCGAAGCCAGTTTCCGGCTGTTCCTGCGGCTGGTCGCGCTGAGCTGCCTGCTGGCCGGGGTGCAGTACTGGGGCCGGCTGATCGGCTACTCCGAGGGTGGCGCTTTCCGCTTTGACCTCATTCCGTCCTACTGGCAACTGGCCTCCGCCTCGCTGGCGGTGCTGCTGCCGGTGGCGGCGGTCGGGCTGTGGATGCAGGTCTCGTGGGGGCCGGTTCTGTGGGTGGTTGCTGCCGGCTCCGAGGCGATCATGCACAGGGGGCTGCCGCTGTGGTTTGGCGAGCGTCCGATGCTGGTCATCGCCCATGCCGTGGTCGTCTGCGTCTATATAGGCTTTCGCGTAGCGTTGTTCGTCAAGCGCCGACACGATGCCCTGCAGGTAAGGACTGATTCACCGTGATGGCCACTCGCAAGCCGGTAACCCCCTGTTAAGCCTGCATTTTAAGTAGTATTTTAGCCGTATTCGATAGGGTCTGTCTCAAGGCGGGAACAAAAGCCGCCACAACAAACAGTGAGGCAGTCATCATGTCATATACCAATTCAGCAGTCGCCACCGGGTCGAAACCGGCCGTTGCAAACGACGACTCCGAAGTCCTGCGCGATCTCTACCTTGAATCGCTCCAGCTGGTCGAGCGGCTCCACCGCCGCCTTCTCGACGTCATCAAGGATGAGTTCGACCGCGCCAACCGCACCGACATCAACGCCATCCAGGCCCTGTTGCTGTTCAACATCGGCAATTCCGAGCTGACGGCCGGTGAATTGCGCAGCCGCGGTTACTATCTAGGCTCCAACGTCTCTTACAACCTCAAGAAGCTGGTGGATCTGGGCTATATCAACCACCAGCGTTCGCGGGTCGACCGCCGCGCGGTGCGCATCAGCCTGACCGAGCACGGCGTGGAAATCGCCGAAACCGTCGCGGCCCTGTATGACCGGCACATCAGCTCGATCGCCAAGGTCGGCGGCATCGGCACCAACGAGTTCGAGGAACTCAACAAGCTGATGCAGCGTCTCGACCGGTTCTGGAACGACCAGATCCAGTACCGCCTGTAAACCGGCAAAAATAATATGCACCCTAATGGCGGCGGGCTGAAACCTGCCGCCTTTTCGGTTTTTGACGTTGTCCGATTCAAGTTCCAGCGGCCGCGAGACCGGCACGGCCACGAAAACCGGTGCGTGGGATATGCACTGGAAGCAGGGGCAGGTTGCGCGGGGGCAGGGGCCTGGCCGGTATTCCTTCCCGGATCATGAATTAGCCATATTGCCGTGGGAGCAAGTGTGCTATCAAAAAGCCTGAAATCAGGAAGCCGATCAATCGGTTTTTCTTCTCTCCGCGTGTGCAAGCGTAAGTGCTGCGGCAGGCTTGAAGGACCGGTTCTGGTCCCCAATTTTTAACGTTAATCATGCTACCCGGTGTGGCAGGATCAAACGCTAGACCTGAATGCATGGTGGAAAACGCATGAGCAACCCGACCCGTCCTTACTCGATCTCCCGCCGCCGCTTCATTGGCCGCGCCGCAGCACTGGCGGCCACGACAGTGGCTGCAGGTCCGGCGTTGGCTCAGACCGCGATCGAGGAAATCATCAATTCGCCGCGGCGCGGCGCCTGGGACGACCAGTTTGATGCCAAGAGCTCGCGTTCGGTGGCGGCGACGGTAACCCGGCATCCGATCGCAAGTGCCGACACCATCGCCTTTGTCGAACGCGCCATCTTCGATTACCAGAATCTCGTCGCACAGGGCGGCTGGCCGTTCGTGCCGCCGACCAAGAAGCTGCGCATGGGCGTTTCCGAGCCCGAAGTCCAGATCCTGCGCCAGCGCCTGATCGCATCGGGCGATCTGGTCCGCAGCGCCGGGCTTTCGAATGCCTTCGATTCCTATGTCGATGGCGCGGTAAAGAAGTTCCAGGCGCGTCACGGCCTGCCGCCGGATGGCGTTATGGGCAACTACACCTATCAGGCCCTCAACGTGTCTGCCGATGTGCGTCTCGGCCAACTCGAAACCAACCTGGTGAGGTTGCGCTCGATGTCGGGCTTCCTCGGTGACCGTTATGTCATGGTCAACATTCCGGCGGCCCAGATCGAGGCGGTGGAAAACGGCTCCGTTGTGCTGCGTCACACGGCCATCGTCGGCAAGATCGACCGCCAGACGCCGATCCTCAATTCGAAGATCCACGAGATCATCCTCAATCCGTACTGGACCTCGCCGCGCTCGATCATCGAAAAGGACATCGTTCCGCTGATGCGCAAGGATCCTACCTATCTGGCGCGCAACAACATTCGCCTGTTCGACAATCAGGGCAACGAAGTGCCGCCGGAAATGGTCGACTGGCATGCCGAGAAGGCGCCGGATCTGATGTTCCGCCAGGACCCGGGCAAGGGCAATGCCATGTCCTCGACCAAGATCAACTTCCACAATCCGCACGCCGTCTACATGCACGATACCCCGCAGCAGGGCGTCTTCAACAAGCTGATGCGCTTTGAATCATCGGGTTGCGTCCGGGTGCAGAACGTCCGCGATCTTAACACCTGGCTGCTGCGCGACACGCCCGGCTGGAACCGTCAGGCGATCGAGGCCACCATTGCTTCGGGCGAGAATACGGAGATCGCGTTGTCGACGCCAGTGCCGGTCTATTTCGTCTATTTCTCGGCCTGGGCATCGGGAGATGGCGTCGTCCAGTTCCGCGACGATGTCTATCAGCGCGATGGCGTCGAGGAGCTGGCGCTGCGCTGAACATTCGTTCCCGAGACGATATCAAGGCCGCCCCCGAGAGGGCGGCCTTTTTCGTTGGCGCGCTGCAATGACGCAATCGGGACGGCGGATATTGCCCTTGCCGTGCGACACGGGTAAACAGCCGCTTCCGGCCTGACACTCCACCCAAGCCGGATTCGAGCACTTCCCGAAGCGCCGCCACAACCGCGCGGCCGCCCTGCCAGACCCGAGCCAGACAAGGAACCTGGAATATGTCCAACGCGACTTCTGACCTCTTCAATCGACCGCTCGCCGAAGCAGACCCCGAACTCTTTGGCTCGATCGAGAGCGAGCTGGGTCGCCAGCGTCACGAGATCGAGTTGATCGCTTCCGAGAACATCGTCTCGCGGGCCGTGCTGGAAGCGCAGGGCTCGGTGATGACCAACAAATATGCCGAGGGCTATCCCGGCCGCCGCTATTACGGTGGATGTCATTTCGTTGATATCGCAGAGGAACTGGCAATCGATCGGGTCAAGAAGCTGTTCGATTGCGACTTCGCCAACGTGCAGCCGAATTCCGGCTCGCAGGCCAATCAGGCGGTGCTGTTGGCGCTGGCCAAGCCGGGCGACACGCTGCTCGGCATGAGCCTGGATGCAGGCGGCCACCTCACGCACGGCGCCCGGCCCAACCTCTCTGGCAAGTGGTTCAATGCCGTGCAGTACGGGCTCGATCTGGAAACCGGTATCATCGACTATGACCAGGTTGAAGCCTTGGCCAAGGAGCACAAGCCACGCATCATCATCGCCGGCGGCTCGGCCTATTCGCGGCAGATCGATCTCGCCCGATTCCGGGCAATTGCCGACTCGGTCGACGCCATTCTCTGGGTCGACATGGCCCATTTCGCAGGCCTGGTCGCCGCTGGCGCGCATCCAAGCCCGTTCCCGCACGCTCATGTCGCAACCTCGACCACCCACAAGACCCTGCGCGGTCCCCGTGGAGGCATCGTGCTGACGAATGACGAGGATATTGCCAAGAAGATCAATTCGGCGGTGTTCCCGGGTCTGCAGGGCGGTCCGCTGATGCATGTTATTGCCGCCAAGGCTGTGGCCTTCGGCGAGGCCCTGACGCCGGAATTCAAGGACTACATCGGCAATGTCGTGCTCAATGCGCAAGTCCTGGCTGAAACCCTGGTGGCTGGCGGCCTGCAAATCGTCTCCGGCGGCACCGACACCCATCTGATGCTGGTTGACCTCCGCCCCAAGAACCTGACCGGCAAAGCCTCCGAGGCAGCACTTGGCCGCGCCTTTATCACCTGCAACAAGAATGGTGTCCCCAACGACCCGGAGAAGCCGACCATCACGTCGGGTGTCCGTCTTGGTACGCCGGCCGGAACCACGCGCGGCTTCGGCCAGGCCGAGTTCCGAGAGGTCGGGGCGCTGATCCTCGAGGTGCTCGACGGTCTCAAGTCTGCGAATTCCGAAGAGGGCAACGCCCAGGTCGAGGCCGCGGTTAAGACCAAGGTCATGGCGCTGACCGATCGGTTCCCGCTCTACCCGCATCTCGGGTAAGGTCAGATGCGTTGTCCCTATTGCGGTTCTGAAGACAGCCAGGTGAAGGATTCGCGGCCCGCCGAAGACGGCTCCGCGATCCGGCGCCGGCGCGTGTGTCCTGATTGCGGTGGCCGCTTCACCACCTTCGAACGCGTGCAGTTGCGCGATTTGCAGGTGCTCAAGAAAACCGGAAGGCGGGTGCCGTTCGACCGTGAGAAGCTGGCGAAGTCGTTCCATATCGCGCTGCGCAAGCGCCCGGTGGATCCCGAGCGGATCGATCGCGCGGTCTCGGGGATCGTTCGCCGGCTGGAAAGCTCGGGGGAGACCGAGATTGCCACTGACGGCATCGGCCTCTTGGTGCTCGAGGCATTGAAGGCGCTCGATGATGTCGGCTTTGTCCGCTACGCCTCGGTTTACCGGGATTTTTCCGGTCCCGAGGATTTCGAGCGGACCATTGCCGAACTCACGGCCCGCATTGCCGGGGACAGCAAGGTGGGGGATCATTGAGATCATGACCGCAAGCGCGCTCGATCGTCGTTACATGGCAGCGGCAATCCGCCTGGCGCGCTGGCATGAGGGCCGCACCGGTTCAAATCCCTCCGTGGCAACCTTGATCGTGCGTCAGATCGACGGCGTGCCGGTCATCGTCGGGCGCGGTGTCACCGCTCTCGGTGGCCGCCCTCATGCCGAGCCCCAGGCGCTTGCCGAAGCCGGTGAGCTGGCCCGCGGCGCGACCGCCTATGTGACGCTCGAACCCTGCGCCCACCACGGCCGCACTCCGCCTTGCGCTGAAACGCTGGTTTCTGCCGGTGTTGCCCGCGTGGTGGCGGCCGCCACCGATCCCGACGAGCGGGTATCGGGACGCGGCTATGAAATCCTGCGCGCTAGCGGGGTCGAGGTGGTGGAGGGCGTGCTGTCTCGCGAAGCCGAGCGTGATCTCGCCGGTTATCTCAAGCGCCGCACCAGCAACCGCGCCCACGTGACGCTCAAACTCGCGGTGTCGGCCAATGAAAAGATCGGACGCCGCGACGGCGGGCAAGTGGCAATTACCGGCGAAGTGAGCCGGAGCCAGGTTCATGCCCTGCGTGCCCAGTCAGACGTGATCCTCGTGGGTGTTGGTACCGCCATCAATGACGATCCTGATCTGACCTGCCGGTTGCCCGGCCTGAAGCACCGGTCTCCCGTGCGCCTGGTGCTCGACACACATTTGCGGCTGCCGGTCAGCGCGAGGCTCGCGGCCACAGCGCGCGATGTTCCCCTGTGGATCGCGACAGCCGCCGATGCCGACGATCCGCGCCGGGCGGAACTTGCTGCAACCGGCGCAGAGTTCCTGGCCTGTGAAGCGCTTGATGACCGGCTGGCATTGCCCGAATTGCTTGAGGACATAACCGCGCGCGGGCTCTCGACGGTGTTTGTCGAAGGCGGAGCGGAAGTGGCCCAGGCTTTCCTCGACGAGGATCTTGTCGACCGCCTGATCATTCTGACAGGCGAGGAGGTGATCGAGGGCGATGCGGTGAACGCACCGGTCACACGGCAAACCGTGCCCGAGCCTTTCCGGCCGGTCGCATCCATGAGATACGGGTCCGACCAGATGGATGAATACGAGAGGGCCTGACACCATGTTTACCGGCATTATCACCGATATTGGCCGGGTGGCCGCGCTGACCAGGCTCGACCAGGGCGTGAGCCTGCGCATCGAGACCGCCTGGGATCCTGCCGGAATCGACATCGGGGCATCGATCGCCTGTTCTGGCGTCTGCCTCACTGTCACAGCCCTGCCGGAACAGGGCGACAGCTCCCGCTGGTTCGAGGTCGAGGCCTGGGAAGAGGCGCTGCGCCTGACCACAATCGGGAGCTGGAGAGTCGGCTCGCCGGTCAATCTTGAACGCTCGCTGAAGATGGGCGACGAACTCGGTGGCCACATGGTCTCCGGGCACATCGACGGGCAAGCCGAGATCATCTCCATCAAGGATGAAGGCGAGGCCCGCCGTTTCACCCTGCGCGCCCCTGCGCCGCTGGCCCGCTTCATCGCCCCCAAGGGTTCGGTGGCACTCGACGGCACCTCCCTGACCGTCAACGCGGTCAAGGGAGCCGACTTCGACGTACTGCTGATCCGACATTCGCTCTCGGTTACCACCTGGGGGCAGCGCGCGGCCGGCGATCATGTCAATCTCGAGGTCGACCAGATGGCGCGCTATGCCGCCCGCCTGGCCGAAACCGCGGCGTCAGGTTGATCGTCGCGCCCAGGCCCGGGCGTAGTTTTGTCTGTCATCGCGTCATCGCTGCATCTGGCCGAGGCTGAAGCGGGCTGCAAGATGCAGACCGAAGACGGCGAAGATGTGCATCAGCCAAAGCGGGTCGTTGCGCGCCAGGAAGAATGTTTCCAGAAACGACAGCAGCGCCATGAATACCACGATGGTGAAGAACATGTCGGCGAGTTTGCGGTTTTCGCGAATTTTCCGAGCACGTACGTAATTGATCACCGGGGCGACATAAAGCACCCACATCAGCACCGATCCGCCGACAAGGCCCAGATTGAGCAGGATGTCGAGGTAGTTGTTGTGGCCGTGGACAATGAAACGGTAGTCCCACGCGTCTTCGAACGGCTTGTCCAGCAGAAACACGTTGTCGGTGCTCCAGAAATTGTAGAGCCCGAACCCGAGCCACGGCTCTTCCGGGATCTTGGAAATGCTGAACTGCCAAAGGGTGGCACGGCCAGTATAGGTGTCGTCGCCGAGCAGGTTGCCTATCATGGCCAGGATCGCATCGCTGTAGAGAGACCCCAGGGTTACCGCGGCAACTGTGCAAAGCGCGAGCACGAAACATACAACCGCTGCGCTGCTGCGTCCGAACAGGGTCGCCATCCAGACGATCATGATCGATATTGGAAAGAACCCGCTCGTGGTCTTCGATCCGGTCTCAAGCACGAACAGGGCCCCGGCCAGGAAAATTATCCAGCCGGCAAGACGATGACCCGACCGGGCCAGATAAATCCCGAAGATGGCGATCACGCACATCACCGGACCGGCTATGTTCTTATGGCTGAAATGGCCGCGCCACAGCCCGGAGTGCTGTGGCTCATAGACGTCATAGCCATGTGTCGCCAGATCGGGCACCAGCAGCAAACCACCATAGGACATGGCCAGCACCGCAGCCGAACCGGCAAGCAGCGCCAGCTGAAGATCGTATGCGCTGCGCGGCAGAACGATGGTGGACAAGGCGATGAACATGCCGATCAACGTCAAGGAGACACCACGAAAGACATCGTCGGGATCAGGCGATGTCGCAACCATGTAGGCTATGACGATCGCCAGCAGCAGAAAACCTGGTGTGAACAGGCTGGCCAGCACCCTGCGGTTCGCCAGGCACATCATCGAGAGCGCAAATACCAGTCCGGCTGCGAGAAAACCGACCTGATTGACGACATTGCCGTCGCCCCCGGTCTCGCTGACCAGGCTCGAATGCGCGAAAGGCTGAAACGAAATCAGCATCAATGCCAGCCCAGCCGCCGACAGAACAATCGCCGACAGCCTCAAAAGCCCGGGAGAGACCACATCAGCCCGTGCAAAACCGATGCCGCCCTGCAGCGCGGAGGCAACCTGCCGGCGCTGGGGTCCGGAGATGTACGGTGATACGTGGCGCATGCCGATGCCCGGGAAAGAAGTTCGAGATTCCGAGCATCCCCACTTATGGTTAACCGAGCGTAAAAAAACGGTCTGCTATCTCGAAAGGCTCTGATCGAGGTGCCTTTCGGCGTAGTGTTGTGGATAGGGCTTGTTGTCTTTGCTGATTGCAAGGAAAATCGCGCCGGCGTGTGTCAGACGTTCTGAATTCCTGGGCGTCCAGATCTGTTCAACCTTCACTGGCCGGGTGCTGGCGGGAGGATAACGTCTCAGTCGTTCAAGTGGGGTGGCGGGTCTGCGTCAGCTCTCTCGTCCGGCGTGGGCAAGGCAACGTCCGGGTCCCCCAGCATGGCCAGCGCCTCCTCACCCTTTGCGCAAAGCCCGTAGATTCCTGTCGCCACCCGCTCGAACCAGCCGTAATGATTGTCGGCCATCAGTGTTCTGGCGCGTTCCACCCCGCAGGCCTTGGCAACCAGCGCGGCCTTGGTCGGCCCGAGCTCGCGCAGTACGCGGGCACACCGAAGCGCGTCCTGGCGATAGGCCGTCATCAGACCTTGCCTCGTCGCGCCACCGGTATTCGGATCGCCGGTTCGCCTGTTGAATTCCTTCAGCAGCCGGGCCTTTTCGATTTTCGATTTTCTCGGCTTGTAGGGGGAGGGGTCGACATGCACTTCCACCAACCCGTCTTTCAGCCGAACGGTCATCAGGCCCAGGCCCAGCCTGCGGCACAACGAGGTATTGGCAGCAATTGCCTTCTGGAACATCCGTCCGCTGCCACGCGGCACGGCAATGTAGACGGTGTCGGTGATCGCCTGCCGTTCGATACCCTGGTGAAACAGCGACAGCGAGAACCCGGTCTTGAGTTCGACAACGACAGGATCCTCTTTGCCACGCACGGCAACAATGTCAGCCGCCCCGACCTCGCCCTTGACGGTATAGCCCTGAGCCTCAAGCAGGGCTTTCACGGGAAGATAGAGATCTGTTTCGCGCGGTTTAGGTGTGCTCATGCGACGCGGTATAGCCCGGCTCGCGTGAACGTCAAATGCCAACCCGCTCAACGGGCAGGGCATCTCGTTTCTCGCGAGGTGCAGAAACCGCAGTTGATATCTGTTCAGGAAGACCTCGATCGAACGCAATCATCTAAAACATCAGCGCCCAATTCATACTTTTATTAACAAATGCAGGCAACAATCACTGATTGAAACCAGCTCAGTATGATGGAGGCCTGTTGTGGACATTATTCGCGAAAGACTGGCGGTTTCGACACCAGCGGAGCATGAACGCCGGCTTCACGCCCGGCTTGATGCGAATTGTCCGGTCGTCCTGGAGATCTATCTCAGCGAGACGCCCCAATATGCTTCCGTAATTGGGCGTCTCATCAACATATCGCTCGGTGGTTGCTTGATCCTGAGCGAGCATCTGCCTTGGAGAAATGTTGAACCGTCCAATATTGACGAAATCGTGTACTCGACTATCGAGACCACATGCAAGGTGTATCTGCCCTGGTCGAATCTGCTCCGGATTGCCACCATACGCAGGGTTGGCGTCTTCACAGCGGCTGTCGAATTTGATCGGCCGATCAGTGAAAAACTGGTTGAAAAAATCGCCGGGATGGAGCAGCGCGGCGCGCGCACCTTTAAGCCGCGCAATCCGTGGAAATACAACAGAATCCTTCCGCGTAAGTAGGCTCGGACGGACAGAGGGCACCGAAAACCGACCCGGCATCGCCAAGGGGCGGTTTTTTCCTTGCCAAGCCGCAGACAAAATGGTTTGACCGCGCTCTGATCCGATCCAATTCCCGGGTCCCGCTGGGACCCCGCGCGTGGCAAACTTGCCCGCTAATAGGAAATTCGCCATGGCCAAGCCAAAGATTCCGCACCTGCTCATTGTCGAAGCGCGTTTTTACGACGACATGTCCGATGCGTTGCTCGAAGGCGCCAAAACAGCGCTTGATGCGGGCGGTGCGACCTATGATGTTGTGACTGTGCCAGGCGCACTGGAAATCCCGCCCGCCATCGCAATGGCGCTTGATGCGATGGACGAAGGCGGCACCGCATATGACGGTTTTGTCGCCTTGGGCGTGGTTATCCGCGGCGAAACCCACCATTTCGACATTGTCGCCAATGAATCCGCGCGCGGCCTGATGACCTTGTCGATCTCGGAATCCCTCGCGCTTGGCAATGGTATCATGACCACCGAGAACGCTGCGCAGGCCTGGGAGCGGGTCAAGATGGACAAGCTCGACAAAGGCGGTTTCGCGGCCCG
The DNA here is from genome assembly GCF_900220985.1 of Parahoeflea halophila. Classification (GTDB taxonomy): domain Bacteria; phylum Pseudomonadota; class Alphaproteobacteria; order Rhizobiales; family Rhizobiaceae; genus Hoeflea; species Hoeflea halophila. Next base: position 131,813 of record NZ_OCPC01000003.1, on the reverse strand, counting down.
TGCGGCGCTGACGATGATCGCGCTGAAAGACAAGCTGGCAGGTTGATTACGGTGACAGAACAGACCCCCCCATCAGCGGAACCGAAACCCGAATTCAAGTCCGCAAACCAGCGCGGAGCGGCCCGGCTGGCGGCTGTTCAGGCGCTCTACCAGATGGATATCGGTGGCGCGGGTGTGCTCGAGATCGTTGCCGAGTATGAAGCCCACCGGCTGGGCGGCGAAATCGACGGCGAACAGTACCGGCCGGCTGATCCTGCGTGGTTTCGCGCCGTCGTCTCCGGCGTGGTTGAAAACCAGCGTGCGCTTGATCCGGTGATCCGCTCCGGCCTGACCGAGGACTGGCCGCTGTCGCGTCTGGACGCAACCCTGCGTGCCATCCTGAGGGCAGGGGCATGGGAACTTTCGAACAAGAAGGATGTCCCTGTCGCGGTCATCGTCACCGAATACGTCGATGTTGCGCGGGCTTTCTTCGACGGCGAAGAGCCCAAGATCGTCAATGCGGTGCTTGATCGCCTGGCGCGCAAGTACCGCGAAGACCAGAAGCCCAAAAAGGACTGAGCCCCCGATGGCGTTTCTCGACAGGGTCGGCCTGGCCGGTGCGACGGACGCCGAAAATCTTGCGCGGCGCAATGCGCTGTTGCTGTCCGGAGCTCAGGCCTTCGGCGGCTCGGCGGCACCGATTGCCATCTCGATGGGAGGTCTCGCCGGTTTCTATCTTCTGGGCACAGACAAGTCGCTCGCCACCGCGCCGGTAACCGGCTTCAACCTCGGCGTGGCCATTGGAGCGCTTCCTGCGGCCTGGCTGATGCGCCAGATCGGCCGACGTCACGGTTTCCTGTCGGGAATGGCAATGACCGCGCTTGGCGGTATCATCGCCGCCATTGCCCTGTTCCGCCATGATTTCTGGCTGTTCGCCCTTGGTATGGCTTTCATCGGCTTTGGTGGCTCGTTCGTGCAGCAGTACCGGTTTGCCGCCGCTGACGGTTCGCCTGCCAACTTCAAGGCGCAGGCGATCTCCTGGGTCCTGGCCGGTGGCGTCTTCGCTGCCATCATCGGACCGCAGACGGTGATCTTTACCCGCGAGCTGTTCGATCCGGTGATGTTCGCAGGCTCTTTCGTGGCCTTGGTGCCTTTGGCGATGATCACGATGGCAATCCTGTGGTTCCTGCGCATCCCCAATGATACGCGGCCGGGCGACGAGGGGCACGACGAGACACCGGCCCGCCCGCTCGCGCAAATCATCAGCCAGCCGCGCTTCATCACGGCCATGATCTGTGGTGTCGGCACCTTTGCTCTGATGACCTTCATGATGACCGGGGCGCCGCTGGCCATGGTCGGCTGCGGCTTTTCTCCCGAACTCGCAACCTTGGGTATCCAGTGGCACGTGATGGCGATGTTCGCGCCAAGTTTCTTCACAGGCAAGCTGATCGCCCGCTTTGGCCGTGACACCATCACCGCTGCGGGCCTGGTGATCCTGCTCGGATGCGCCGTGGTCGCCCATATGGGGATCGAGCTGTGGAACTTCTGGCTCGCCCTGGTGCTGCTCGGAATCGGCTGGAACTTCGGCTTCATCGGCGCCACCACAATGGTGACCATGACCTACCGACCCTCGGAGAAGAACAAGGTGCAGGGCTTCCACGATGTGACCCTGTTCGGCATCGTTGCCTTTTCGTCGTTGATGTCGGGCAAGGTGCTCAATGCCTGGGGCTGGGATGCGCTCAACAGCCTGTTCTGGCCCGTCGCGCTGTTTTGTTTGCTGGCGCTGGGCACGCAGATCCTGTGGGAACGCCGCCGGTCGCTGTAAGGCACTACCGCCGGCCAGGCCGGATGGTATCCGTGACTGGCAGATCGGGAATGCAGTTGCCGCTTGTCCACCGTTTCAAGCGGCATATTGGCTGCGCCCCGGCATTAACGCCATATGCGCCCTTGACGGCACCCCACCTCTGTCGCAATCATCCGCCCCGATGCGGCAGGGTGTGCGGACGTGTGGTTCATGCTCCTTTCGCCGCTAAATGACTGGCCGGGGGGAGGTTTCCGGCCATATTGGAGGGATATCAGCATGACAATTCTATTTGCTGTGATCGCCTGTGGATTGCTTTCCGTTGTCTACGCCATCTGGGCGACCAGATCGGTGATGGCAGCCGACCAGGGCAATGCACGCATGCAGGAAATCGCAGGATACATTCGTGAGGGCGCTCAGGCCTATCTGAACCGCCAGTACACCACCATCGCAATCGTTGGTGCAGTCGTCTTCGTCATCACCTGGCTGTTGCTCGGCGCCACCGCCGCAATCGGCTTTCTCATTGGTGCGGTGTTGTCGGGGGCGGCAGGCTTTATCGGCATGCATGTCTCGGTCCGTGCCAATGTGCGCACGGCACAGGCCTCGGCGGTCAACTTGGCCGGCGGCCTCGATATCGCCTTCAAGGCAGGCGCCATCACCGGCATGCTGGTGGCGGGTCTCGCGCTCCTGGGTGTGGCGGTCTACTATTATGTTCTCACCGGCCCGATGGGCCTGGCCTCCGACAGCCGTCAGGTCATCGACGCGCTCGTCGCGCTTGGCTTCGGCGCCTCGCTGATATCCATCTTCGCCCGCCTCGGCGGCGGCATTTTCACCAAGGGCGCCGACGTCGGCGGGGACCTGGTCGGCAAGGTCGAGGCCGGCATTCCTGAAGACGACCCCCGCAACCCGGCGACAATCGCTGACAATGTCGGTGACAATGTCGGTGACTGCGCAGGCATGGCCGCCGACCTGTTTGAAACCTATGCGGTGACCGTCGTTGCCACCATGGTTCTGGCGGCGATCTTCTTCGGCGGGACGGACGTGCTTGGTTCGGCCATGCTTTATCCGCTGGCCATCTGCGGCGTGTCGATCCTTACATCGATCGTTGGCACCTTCTTCGTCAAGCTCGGCCAAAACGGTTCGATCATGGGCGCTCTCTACAAGGGCCTGATTGCCACCGGCCTGTTGTCGATCGTCGGGCTTGGCGCCGCCACTTCTTTGACCATCGGCTGGGATGAGATCGCGGTGATCGACGGCATGTCCATCACCGGTACGGCACTGTTTGCCTGTGGCGTCATCGGTCTGATTGTTACCGCGCTGATCGTGGTGATCACCGAGTACTACACCGGCACCAACAAGCGTCCGGTTAACTCGATCAGCCAGGCATCGGTCACCGGGCACGGCACCAACGTGATCCAGGGACTAGCCATTTCGCTTGAATCGACGGCACTGCCTGCGATCGTCATCGTTGGCGGCATCATCTCGACCTACCAGCTTGCTGGCCTGTTCGGAACCGGCATTGCGGTCACCGCCATGCTCGGAATCGCTGGCATGATTGTGGCGCTCGATGCGTTCGGTCCGGTCACCGACAATGCCGGCGGCGTTGCCGAAATGTCGGGTCTGCCGCCGGAAGTGCGCCAGGCAACCGATGCGCTCGACGCGGTCGGCAACACCACAAAGGCCGTCACCAAGGGCTATGCCATCGGTTCCGCCGGTCTTGGCGCGCTGGTGCTGTTTGCGGCCTACTCGAACGACCTGAAGTTCTTTGCCGCCAAGGCAAACGCCGAAGGCTCGACGCTCTATCCCTACTTCAAGGACATGGGTGAGATCTCGTTCGATCTGTCCAACCCCTATGTCGTCGCCGGCCTGATCTTCGGTGGACTCATTCCCTACCTGTTCGGCGGCATCGCCATGACATCCGTGGGGCGTGCCGCTGGTTCGATCGTGGAAGAGGTCCGGGCCCAGTTCAAGTCCAAGCCGGGCATCATGGCCGGAACCGAAAAACCTGACTACGGCCGTGCGGTGGACATCCTGACCAAGGCAGCGATCCGCGAGATGATCGTGCCCTCGCTGCTGCCGGTCCTGGCGCCACTGTTCGTTTATTTCGGTGTGCTGCTGATCTCCGGCTCCAAGGCATCCGCCTTTGCAGCACTCGGCGCATCGCTTCTGGGCGTTATCGTCAATGGCCTTTTCGTCGCCATCTCGATGACTTCGGGTGGCGGCGCGTGGGACAACGCCAAGAAGTCCTTCGAGGATGGGTTCGTCGACAAGGACGGCATCAAGCACGAGAAGGGTTCGGAAGCCCACAAGGCTTCGGTGACCGGTGACACTGTCGGTGACCCCTACAAGGACACCGCTGGTCCGGCCGTTAACCCGGCCATCAAGATCACCAACATCGTGGCCCTGCTGCTGCTGGCGGTGCTCGCGCATTGATAAGCATGGCGCAATCGCACTGAATGGAAAACCCCGCGGAGAGCAATCTCCGCGGGGTTTTTACATAGCCAGTTCAGATCAGAAACCAGAGCCGGGCGGAAAACCCGCAACCGTGCCACGTTTGATCCGTCAGTTGCCGCCACCGAGAATGTTGCGTGCCATGTTCTGCGAGGCTTCCGTGCTGGTCGCCCCTTCCATCACCTGGGCCAGGAACGACTTGTCGACGCCGCCGGTGGGCGTCGTCCGCGAAATCATGTCGAACACGCGTCCATCCTGAAGCGTGTAATTTGCGATCTGCTTGACCGTGCCTTCCTCATCGAAATAGACCGCAAGCACGGTCTGGTCGACCAGCTTGGGCTTCATGAACATGGCCCCGCGGACACGTTTTTGCGACACGTAATAGAACACTTCATTGTCGAACGTCGCCGTGGTCGACGGTGTGCCGAGAGAAAGCAGGACCTGCTCGCGGCTCGAACCGACCGGTGTCAGCGCCAGCGCTGTCTCGTCGACCACATAGCCCTGATTGAGGACTTCACTGGTGGTGCATCCGCCAAGTGCAATCGTTGAGACAACTGCAATAGCCGCGCCGAGACGCATTTTCCGTCCGGTTGCCTTGAAAACTCTTATCGTCAACGACATCTCCTTTGGCATGCGACCAGCCAGCCGCAGCCATTGCGTTTTGCGTCCCATTCGGTAAACCAGCTTCCGCACGGATGCAACACGCCAGTCGACCGCAGGTGCGGTGATATCCATCGGCAATTGAAGGCATTTTCATGATCTGGAACCTGTTCAAGCGAAAAAAGGCCAATCAGGCTCTGGTTGAGAAGCAGTATGCCGAAATCACCGCGGCTGCCCGGTCAGAGGTGTTTTACGAGGCAATGGGCGTGCCCGACACCGTGATGGGCCGTTTCGAGATGATTTCGCTGCATCTTTTCCTCTACCTGCGCCGTACCGGCTCGGCCGGCGAGGCCGCCAGGGGGCTTGCGCAGGATCTGGTCGATGCGTTTTTCGAAGACGTCGATCATTCGATCAGGGAATTAGGCATTGGCGACATGGGCGTGCCAAAGCGGATGAAAAAGCTCGCCAAGATGTTCTACGGGCGGGTGACATCCTACAGTCAGGCGCTCGACGCCGGTGACCGGCAGGCCCTGGCCGAAGCGCTCAAGCGCAACATCCACCCTGAGCGTGGCGAGGATGCGCCGTCGATGGAGCCTCTTGCCGATTGGACCTTTGCCACGGCGCGCGCGCTTGAGGAGGTTTCGGACGAGACGCTGGCAGCCGGTGGGCTGGAATTCGGACCGGTCGACAGAGAGGTGATGTAATGGGTGAACAGGACGATGTTTTCAGTTACGAGGTCAAGGTCAGCCACGTATCGGCCAATCCGATCAGTGTGAAGATTTCCGCTGATGCGGCCGATCTCGAACGCCTGGCGCGGCAATGGCACGTGCCGGAGGTGCAAAGCTTCGAAACCGAACTGGAACTGGGGCGCTGGAAGCGTGACGGCGTACGTGTGAAAGGCCATGTCCGCTCCACCATCGTTCAGGAATGTGTGGTGACACTCGATCCCGTCACCCAGACTATCGAAGAGGAGGTCGAAACCATTTTCCTGCCAGAGAATTCGCGGCTCACCAAGCGCACGCTTGATGTCAATGGCGAGATGTTCCTGGATCCCGACGGCCCGGATCTGCCCGAGTTATTCAGCGGCGATTCGATCGATGTCGGTGCTGTAGCTGCAGAGTTCGCGGCACTTTCCATTGATGCCTACCCCCGCAAGGAAGGGCTGGAGTACGCCGACCGGATCGAAAGCGATTCATCGACGGACAAAAAACCGTCACCTTTTGCGGTTTTGCAGGGTCTGAAGGGCGGTAAATCCGACGGCTAGGCCGCGTCGAAATGACAAAGCGGTTGTACCGCGCGCGAAAACGGGTATTTTCTGCTCACAAATCCGGCCCTTAGAGCCGGGGGATAAAGGACGGGGCGTGATCAGGATTGCGGTTGATTTGATGGGGGGCGACCATGGCCCCGAGGTTGTTGTGCCCGGCGTCGGAAAGGCGTTGGAGCGTCATCCGGACATCCGCTTCACCCTGTTTGGACTCGAGACAGAATGCCGTGGAGTATTGGACAAGCATCCGGCGCTGCGTGAGGCTTCGACCTTCGTGCCATGCGAAGTCGCGGTCAGCATGGACGACAAGCCGAGCCAGGCGCTGCGGCACGGCCGCTACCGGTCATCCATGTGGCGGAGCATCGAGGCGGTGAAAACCGGTGATGCCGATGTCTGCGTCTCCGCCGGCAACACCGGCGCCTTGATGGCAATGTCGCGGTTTTGCCTTCGCACCATGGCCAATATCGACCGGCCGGCGATTGCGGCGATCTGGCCGACGATGCGCGGCGAGAGCATCGTCCTTGATGTCGGGGCTACGGTCGGTGCCGATGCCCAGCAGCTGATCGATTTCACCATGATGGGCGCCGCCATGGCGCGCGCCTTGTTCGAGATCGAAAAACCCACCATTGGCCTCCTCAACATCGGTGTCGAGGAAATCAAGGGCCAGGAAGAGGTCAAGGAAGCCGGACGCCTGATCCGCGAGGCGGCGATGCCGAGCTTTGACTACTTCGGTTTCGTCGAGGGCGATGACATCGGCAAGGGAACCGTCGACGTGGTGGTGACCGAAGGATTTTCCGGCAACATCGCGCTCAAGACAGCCGAAGGCACGGCCCGCCAGATCGGTTCTTACCTGCGCGCGGCGATGTCGCGGACCTTGATGGCGCGCATCGGATACCTGTTCGCCAAGGGGGCCTTTGACCTGCTGCGTGAGAAAATGGATCCCGGCAAGGTCAATGGCGGTGTATTTCTTGGCCTCAACGGCATCGTCATCAAGAGCCACGGCGGAGCCGATGCGGAAGGTTTTGCCGCTGCTGTCGACGTTGGCTACGATATGGCCCGTAATGGTCTCAAGGCCAAAATCGAACATGATCTCAAACTCTATCACAACCGCCGGGCAGCATTTGCCGTTCCGGTTGGCGACACTTCTTCCAGCTAGGATGCCAGCATGATCCGGTCCGTCGTACGTGGTTTCGGGGCTCATCTCCCCGAACGCATCATGAAAAACAGTGATATGGAAGGCGTGGTTGAAACCAGCGACGAATGGATCGTTCAACGCACAGGTATCCGCCAGCGCCACATTGCAGGCGAGGGCGAAACGACCGCTTTCCTGGGCGAGATGGCTGCCCGCGCGGCACTCGAACGTGCCGCCATGACACCGGCAGATATCGATCTGATCATTTGCGCGACATCGACGCCTGACAACACTTTTCCTGCCACCGCGGTCAACATTCAGAACCGTCTCGGCATGCACCACGGTGCGGCCTTTGACGTTCAGGCCGTGTGTTCGGGCTTCATCTTTGCGGTGACCACGGCGGACAGCTACATCAAGTCGGGCCTGGCCAGGCGGGTGCTGGTTATTGGCGCGGAAACATTCTCCCGCATCCTTGACTGGAGTGACCGCACCACCTGCGTGTTGTTTGGCGATGGCGCGGGCGCCATCGTGCTCGAAGCTGAAAACGGCGAGGGGACCACTGCCGACCGCGGCGTGCTGACCACGCACCTGCGTTCGGACGGCGCCCACCGTGAGAAGCTTTATGTCGATGGCGGACCTTCGACCACCGGCACCGTCGGTCATCTGCGCATGCAGGGCCGCGAAGTGTTCAAGCACGCGGTCGGCATGATCATCGATGTGATCGAGGCGGCCTATGCTGCAACCGGCGTGAGCTCTGACGACATCGACTGGTTCGTTCCCCATCAGGCCAACCGCCGCATCATCGATGCGTCGGCCCGCAAGCTTGGTATCGATGATTCCAAGGTGGTTGTCACCGTCGATCACCACGGTAACACCTCTGCCGCCTCCATCCCGCTGGCGCTGTGTGAAGCAGCCGCCGATGGCAGGATCAAGAAAGGTGATCTGGTCTTGCTCGAAGCGATGGGCGGCGGATTCACTTGGGGTTCGGTGATATTGCGCTGGTAGTGAAGTGCCGTTGCATAACGGACCATTAACTACCCGGAGTGGCAGCCGGGATAGTGACAGGGCACGACGACCACGAGGATGCGAGTTGCTTGACCTTGTGAGCCATGATCCATAAAGTTACCGAATTGCATTTATGGGCGGCGGGGAAGCTGACCGGTCTGGTTGGATAAAATGAGCGGCAAAACGATTACCAGAGCTGATCTTGCGGAGGCTGTTTTTCGCAAAGTCGGGCTTTCTCGAACAGAGTCTGCTGAACTCGTCGAGATGGTCATTGACGAAGTGTGCAATGCCATCGTGCGTGGCGACAGCGTCAAGCTGTCCTCCTTCGCGACCTTTCAGGTGCGCGACAAGAAGGAGCGGATCGGTCGCAACCCCAAGACCGGCGAGGAAGTGCCGATCAGCCCGCGCCGCGTGATGACCTTCAAGGCGTCGAACGTGCTCAAGAACCGCGTTCTCAAAGGCCACCTTGGCCGCAAGGGCAAGGCAAACAAGGCCTGAGTACCGGAGGAGGCGTCTTGCCCGGGCGTCTGGAAATGCGCGAAAACCGGTGCGTAGCCGGTTTGCCAGCTTGGGCAGCACTTGATATTCCGATCCCAAACCATTGATATGTCTCCCGCAGGGGCGCTTTGCGATGCGATTCGCCCTGTCATGGGAGCGTCACAATAGCCTGTGCCATCCGGGTCCTCGTAGAAGCGATCGGGGGCAGGTCGGTTGCATTGCCAAGCCATATGCCACCATTCGGCGGCGCGAAGCTTCATGAAACGGAGTTGCCTGATGGATAACAAGAGCCCGGATGCATTCCGGACGATCTCGGAGGTGGCGGAAGACCTGGATCTGCCGCAGCACGTGCTGCGTTTCTGGGAGACCAGGTTCAGCCAGATCAAGCCCATGAAGCGCGGTGGCGGCCGGCGTTACTATCGCCCGGACGACATCGAGCTGCTCAAGGGGATCCGTATTCTGCTCTATGACCAGGGTTACACCATCAAGGGCGTGCAGAAGCTTCTCAAGCAGAACGGCAACAAGTTTGTCATCGCCATCGGCAGCGGCGATCTGGCTGCGGCCGAGGCACTTTCGGCCAGCATGTCCGAAGAGATGCCTTCTCCCCCCAAGCAGGCCAGTGAGGAGGATCAACTGGTCGGCAGGGCAAAGCCGCCTTCGACGCGACGTTTCTTCGGTCTTGGCGGAGACAGTGGCAAACCCGGAGCCGACGCGCAGGAGAACGGGGGAGGCGGCCTCAAGCGCGACGACAGGGCGCTGCTTCAGGAAGCGCTTTATGATCTTCTTGAATGCAAGCGGTTGCTTGATCAGGTCCGCTGAATTGCAGCCGCTGGTCTAGTTGATCAGTCTGTCGTGCACGCTGCGCGCTTCCACCAGCGCAGCCTCGAGATGCGATGACAATTGTGAGAGTTTCTTGGTTTTGGCCAGCGCCAGCGCCATTTCAAGCTGCATGATCACCATTGCTACACGGTCATGTTCGTCCTGCGTCGCCAAAGTGACGGTTTCCGGAACGGCACGGGGCTGGCGGCGAAGGGTCATGAGCGAGCTGTGAATCCCTCGAAATAGGATCTGAGATCCTCGCGTGAAAATTGTTTCTCGATTTCCGACGGCGCCATCGTTTCGGCCCCGAACCAGGGGTATCTCCGGTCGTCGAAACTCTCGGTCAAAAAGTCGATAAACGCGCGGTGCCTTGCACTTTTGGCCACCTCCGGATGGGTGGCGAGCCAGATCTCGACACGGAAATCGAAGCCCAGGTCGACATGCTCGACATCGCCGCCGATGGCTTTCGCATAATTTGGCATCAGTCCGATACCGGCACCCTTTGCGACCGCCCAGTAATGGGCGGATGAGAAGTTGGTCTTCATCCGCACCATACGCTCGGCGATCTTGGAGCCGAAGATCTTGTCGAGCTCATAGCCGCGCAGCTGGTCGGTCTGCTGTTCCACCACGCGATGATTGACCATGTCGGCAACGGTTTTGGGCCGGCCGAACCGGTCCAGGTAACTGCTGCTGGCAAAAGGTACCAGATGCAGATAGCCAAGCCGCTTGACCTTGAGTTCAGGTCGGTTGGGCATCTCCAGCTGGACTGAGATATCGGCTTCCATGCGCAGCACGTCAACCGAGCGCATGGCGCATTGCAGTTCAATCCGGTTCTGGGCGCGGGTGTCGTTCATGTACTCGACAATGCGCGGGGTCAGCCAGAAGCTTCCCAGGCCTTCGGTGATGGCAAGACGAATTGGACCGGTTGCCTCGCGTTCCGCCATGGCCGCCACGCGCCACATGTCAGAGACAGAGTTTTCGACATCGCGCGCGGCAAGCACGACCCGGCGGCCCTCATCGGTCAGGCGTACGCCCTCGGATTCGCGAAACAGAAGCGGGTAACCGAGCTGATCTTCAAGCCGCGAGATTGTACGCCGCGCCGTATTGACGGACATGCCAAGCTCTTCCGAAGCTTTGCGGAAACTGTGATCTCTCGCGACAGCCAGGAAAACTCGAATACTGTTCCAATCGGCGTTGCGCCAATGGTGTTCCATGGGTGGAACTCTCTGTTACACTCTTTGCCAAAGTCAAATCGGGACACCCTGGTTATCCTCAAGCCACTAGAAGGGATGCCCGATCATGTCAGTCACATCACAGAATAGTCTTTCTTCAGCAAATGCAAGTGCATTGGCTGCCGAAGCCGCGCTGGAAGCCGAGCGCATGCAACGTGCGGCCGCCATGGTGACCGTCACCAATCGCCTGGAACAGCAGGAGGTTCCGCGCCTTCTTGAGGCGGCCGGAAACGTGATCGGCCGCCTGGCCTCGCCGGAAACCGTCATCCGCGTAGCCAATAAGAACGCCGATGCGGTGTGGCTGTTCATGCGCCGCGGCAGGAACAGGCCGGAAGGCTTCATGTCGGCCCTGCTGCTCAATGAGGCAGGCCGGACGGCGCTGTTTGATGGATCGCTGAACCTGCTCGATCCGCAAGATCAGTATCTGGTCAGCCAGCATGAACGCCCGGCTGCGATCTATGTCTGGGCCAGTTTCACGCCCGGCGTCCTTGCGGCGGGTATCAACCGGGTGATGGACCGCTTCGATTCCCCCCACTATTGCGAGGCCGACATCATTTCGACCTCTTTCACCTTGCGAGGTCATCGCGCCATGGTGCGACGTGGCTTCGAGGAGGGGGTATTGCACGAGGGGCGGCTGCTGAAGAACTTCTATATGATCCCGCGCCGGCCCCGGACGCTGGCTGCCCGGCAGCCGGTCTATGCCACCTATGACCGGGCCCTGCGCCCCACCGGCATCAAGGTGGTCACTGGTTTTGAGGACATGATGCGCGTCGCCGCGGTGCGCTCGGCGGTCTATATCGGCGAGCAGACCTGTCCCTATGACGAGGAGTTTGACGGCAACGACCTGGCCGCCACCCATCTGCTGGCGCTGGTCAACAATGAGCCTGCCGGCTGCATGCGGCTGAGATTTTTCGGTGATTTTGCCAAGCTCGAACGTCTCGCCGTGCGCCGTGAGTTTCGCAACTCGCGCACCGCATTCCAACTGGTGCGCGCCAGCGTCGCCCTGTGCAAGGAAAAGGGTTTCCGGCGAATCTACGGCCACGCCCGCCAGGACTATCTCGCTTTTTGGCAGCATTTCGGGTTCAAGCTGAAGGAAAACGGCGCACCGTTCGCCTTCTCCGACCACCTGTTTGTCGAGATGGTCGACGACATCGAACCGTCACCGACCGCGCTGTCGCTCAAGGACGATCCCTACCGGCTGATCCGGCCAGAAGGTGCCTGGCATGTCGGTGGACCGCTGGAGGCTTCGGCACTTCGCAAACCCCGGTTGCCTGAAAGGTCCCAACTGGAAGCGGAGCACTGATGATGTCTGATACCGGATCCTACGCGTGGATCATCCGCACCCTCGTCACCTGCCGCGAAGAGGCCGATCGTCTCAAGTTGGGGGATCTCAGCCGGCTCATCAACATGGCCGTGCTGCAGACGGCGCTGGACTGGGAGGGCGAAGAGCCTTCCAAGGTCTCCGATACGAATCTCGAGGCGCTGTTGCGGCTCAAAATGAAACTCGCGTTTTCAGAACGAAGCGACAATGTCTTCGTTCTGAACTCCAAAACCGCCGGGGAAGCCTAACGACCAGCGGTTTACCGGGCGGGCGCAGGGTTGACGCCACCGCACGCGGCGCGCCTGCCCGGTTTTATTCACCCCGAAGGGGCGGCGGGCCGGGAAAGCTTGCCAACCAAAAGAAAGGCCGGGATCGCTGCGTGATCCCGGCCTTCCGTATTTGATGTATGCGGACGCGCGCTAGCGTCGCTTACGAACTCAGCCGCAATTTGACGACGCCCTTCTTGATGGTGTCGAATATCGGCTCGAGATCGCTTCTCGACGGGGCATCGAAATAGTGGCTCTTGCTCGAGGCACATTCCGAAAGCAGCCTGCCCGTATCGCTGTCTGACTCCTCAAGACGGATTGTAAATATCTCAACTCCGTCTTTCTTGGCGTTGGTGCACGCGGTCAGGGTCTTCTCGTCGAGCGCAGTGTTGGTCTGCCTGCTCGAGGCCGCCGTCAGGCCGTTCAGCCGACCATCGACCAGATATCCCATGCTGGTATAGAGCGAACCCAGGGAATTGTTGAGGTTGCCAAACGAGTTCTTGCCGTCGGTGAGAAAGATCATGATCTTTTCGACCGAGCTGTCGCCTTCACTGGCGCCGTCGGTGAATGGCTCGCGGCTTGACAGCACCCGCCAACCCCACATGACGCCCTCGAGCATGTTGGTGGAGCCGCTTGCCTCGAGCTTCTTCACGACCTTGATAATGTCGGACCCTTTTGTCGTCAGCGGTACCAACGGCTCGACTTCGCAGCCGAAACCGGGGCCTTTAGGATGCCTCAGGGAGTAAAACAGCGAGGATGGCGAGTCGTCGATCTTCGGCTTTTTCCATTTGATGGTCATTGCAAGGGCGTCCCACACGTCCTTGGGATCATGGTAATCGCCCGTTTTGCCATAGCGCTCCAACCGCTTCACCGCTGCGCTGTTCTCACCATCATCATCATCATCATCATCGTCGTCATCGTCATCGCGACCGCCCTTTTTGGCTTTCTTGCGTTCCTTGACCGGGACACCATCGTCGGGAAGGTAAGAATTGGCATAACGGCGTGGATCGTCCGGTTCATCAATGGCGAAGAAGGGGGTAAACAGTGACTTCGGGTCGCTCAGGGTCGGTTCGGTGTCATCCACATCGTGGGCTGCCCGCTTGCGCGGCACCCGTGTTTCGACGCATCCCGGCCATTTCTCGCCCAGGTGTTCATACATTGCGAAGCGGCTGAACCCTGCTGGCAGATCCGACTGAGGAATGGGCGTAACAGCGTCGTGGTCGAGCCATTCCGCACCGCGTTTCTTGTACAGGCCAGACTTGTCGACCTTCGGACCAAAGTCTGGCCCGACATTGACGAAACCTGCATAAGGCACCAGTGCGAACTTGATCTGCTCCTTGTCCAGCTTCATGTCTTCCATGCCTTTCACGAGTCCGATGACTGCGTCTTGCATGGAGGCCAGTTTGCCGCCCTTCATCGAGCCGGTGGTGTCGAGCACGAGCGCGATTTCGTATTTGGTAAAGGCATAGGTCGCTTCCGATGTGACGGACACCGGTGCGGTTTTCCGTCCCATGAAACCACCAAAGACCAGAGGCTTGTCGACGGTGGCCTCGACGGTGGCTACACCGTCATTAAGGTCAACCGAGACCTGGGCACCCGTCAAACCGTAGTTGGCGACGAAGATGTTTTGCGCGACCTCGAGCGCCGAGGCTTTGGTGATCTTGCCTTCGCGTGCGACGGCGAGCGCGGCGGAGTCCGCCGCATTCTGCAGTTCGCCCTTTTCCATGCTCAAGCTGACATAATCGACGGCAAGACCACCGGCCAGCATGACAGGCACGGTAAGAATGCCGAATGTCAAAGCGAAATTGCCAGATTTGTCTGTCCAGATCGGGAACCTGTTCTTCATCATTTCTTCCGCTCCTGAGTTGGCTGACTGAGGTATTCTTGATGGCGCTCGACCATCATTGTTTCTTGGATTGTAGGTGAAAAGGTTAAAAATCCTGTTTCTAATATTCGAACAGATTGAACAAACAGAGCGTTTCGCTTCGGCGGCCCGCGAGTGCTGTCGGCTCGCCGCTTGGCGGGTTTCCAAAACCGGCGACGCGGTCCTTCTTTTCCGCCGCGTTGGTGACGTGGGGGTGATCATCCTTGCAGTGGTGCCAGCCCTTTAGCTTTGAAATTGAGGTGCGGGTCAGCTAACTGTGGCGGGAATTGCATCCATGACCAAGGCACGAATTCCTTCGGTGCCGTTCGAGAGGCAGCGAAATGAAACTTGATCAAGCCATGCAGGAGCGGCGGTCCATCCGCGGCTTTCTCGACAAGCCGGTTCCCCGGGAACTGCTTGAAGAGATCATCGCTTTGGCAAACCGGGCGCCATCGTCGATGAACACACAGCCCTGGCATCTGCATGTGCTGAGCGGTGAGCCGCTGGAGAAAGTGCGCCAGGGCAACACCGAGCGGATGCTTGCTGGCGTGACGCCGAGCCGTGAGATCGAGGATTACGCCGCCTATCAGGGAGAACACCGCAAGCGCCAGATCGAGATTGCCGTGCAGCTGTTTGAAGCCATGGGCATCGAACGCCATGATGCCGAGCGCAGGCAGGACTGGGTGATGCGCGGATTCCGGCAGTTCGATGCCCCGGTCTCCGTGGTGGTGTGTTTCGACCGCGATCTGCTGGGCAACACGATCGCCCATTTCGACACCGGTGCGATGACCTATGGCCTCGTTCTGGCCGCATGGAGCAAGGGGCTTGGCGCGGTCATCAATGGCCAAGGCATCATGCAAAGCCCGGTGGTGCGGGAAGTGGCGGGCATCCCTGAGGATCAGGTCATCCTGACCTGCGTTGCGCTCGGCTGGCCCGACGAGGACTTTGTCGCCAACGCCGTCGTCTCCCGCCGCCGCCCGGTCGAAAACGTGACCCGGTTTGTAGGTTTCGACGACTGAGACGGGTGGTGCCGGCTTTTCTGGGTTTTTCCTCCGGTCAGGCGATTTTGTCCTTGCCCGCAAAACACTGATGATCTAATCCCTGTCCCCAGTCGGAGCGTAGCGCAGCCCGGTAGCGCACTTGTCTGGGGGACAAGGGGTCGTGGGTTCGAATCCCGCCGCTCCGACCATTTTTCAATTCGTCCTGTAACCGAACCTGTGCCCCGGCGCCCTTGATGCTGCTGGTCAGGCGGGCAGGGGCACGTGAGCTTGCCCGGTCTTGCGCAAGCCAGCCTGCCAACGCATTTCCAGTGCGATGCAGCCCCAGACAATCCCCATCAGCAGGTAGAAATGCCGCCAGTGGTCGGTGTCGATGACATTGCCGATCATCGTGTGTCCGATCAGCACGATGTAGGCGATCATGAGATAGGGTTGCCATGGCCGGTCGCGTAGCAGGAAGCGAAAGCCCAGCAGCAATGTCCAGCCCATCAGCGTGACGTAGCTGACAAAGCCGAGCCAGCCGTAATCCATCAGCGCCTTGAGCCAGATATTGTGCGTGTCCTCGCCCCACATCAGTCCGAATTCCAGCGGTCCGATGCCCAGCGGATGCTCCATCGCCATAAGGAAGCCGATAGCGTGACGTTCGAAACGGCCGTGCCGGGCGCCGTCATAGGCCTGCACCAGCTTGGCGCGGTCGGAGAACAGGTCGGCAATCTGGTCGAACTGCAGCGCAATGATGATGGCGCCGACAAGCAGCAGCGCGCCGATCAGCGTCATCACCAGGATTTTCAGTCGGAACGCGCCGGTGCGCTCCTTGATCAGCATGGTTATCACCAGAAGCACTATGGAGATGGCGAGCAGGCCCCACGCGGCGCGGGAAAACGAGAAGAACACTCCTAGCACCAGGATCGTCAGGCCGAAGGCGCGCAGAGGTGCGGTCTTCAGCGTCCCGGTCAGCAACCCGTGCATGAGGTAGAGCGCGGGCAGCACCAGGTATGGCCCGAACACGTTCGGGTCCTGAAACGCGCCCATCGCACGGCCATAGCGGGTAAACACCTCGCCGTTCGGAAGGATGCCCAGATAACCCAGAATGCCGAGCAGCGCGGTGATGATGGCTGCCGCCAGATAGGCGCGGAAGATCAGTGTCAACCGCCGCTGATCAGCCTCGATGATGGCGGCGAAGAACATCGAGGTGAAGGCCAGAAACAGCGACACCGCCATGTACATCGGCGTGCCCTTGACATCGTCCATGGTCAGGATCGAGAACATTCCGCCGATATTGAACAGCACATAGAGCGCAATCAGCGGTGCGATGTGTTTCGACAGCCTCAGCCCGAACACCGCCCAGACACCGATAAGCACCACCAGGAACAGCTCGTAGGGCGCCGGCTCGTTGATCACGAAGCCCGACAGAAACACCCCGAACGCCACCATCAACGAGGCGATGATGGAGATCGCCGCGCGCTGCGGCAGAAACGGGGCAGGGGCTGTCAGGGCGGCGCTGGTCAATACGCATTGTCCGTGTTGAGCAGTTTCAGCGGGGTCAGCAACAGGATCTTGAGATCGAACAGCAAGGACCAGTTCTCGATGTAATAGAGATCGCAGGCGGTGCGCTGCTTGATCTTCTCGTCATTGTCGATCTCACCACGCCAGCCGCTGATCTGGGCCCATCCGGTGACCCCGGGCTTGACCCGGTGGCGGGCGAAATAACCATCCACGACTTCGGCAAACAGACGGTCGTGCGCGGCAGCGACAACCGCATGTGGCCGCGGCCCCACCAGAGACAGGTCGCCGCGCAAGACGTTGAAGAACTGCGGCAACTCGTCGATCGATGTCTTGCGGATGAACCGGCCGACCTTGGTTACCCGCGGGTCGCCCCTGGTCACCGCAGCACGCGCTGTAGGGTCACACTGGTCGGTGTACATCGAGCGGAACTTGAGCACGTCAATGACCTCGTTGTTGAAGCCGTGACGCTTTTGCCGGAACAGCACCGGCCCCTTGGAATCGAGCTTGATGGCAATGGCGGTGCCGAGCATCACCGGCCACAGCGCGGCTATGGCAAGCATGGAGAAGAAGACATCGAAGATCCGCTTGGCAACCGAGTCCCAGTCCGTGATCGGCCGGTCGAAGATGTCGAGCATCGGAACCGCGCCGACATAGGAATAGGCGCGGGGACGGAACCTGAGCTTGTTGGCATGGGCTGCAAGCCGTATGTCGAGCGGCAGGATCCACAATTTCTTCAACAGTTCGAGAACTCGTGATTCCGCGTTCAGCGGCATGGCGATGATGAGCATGTCGATACGGGCGATCCGGGCGAACTCCACCAGCGCGTCGATATTTCCGAGCTTCGGGTAGCCTGCGATCATGGGCGGTGACCGCTGGTCGTCACGATCGTCGAAAAAGCCGCAGATGCGGATGTCGTTGTCCTCATCCTGCTCCACCGAGCGGATCAGGGCCTTTGCGATTTCGCCGCCGCCCACGATAACCGCACGGCGTTCCATCACGCCATTCCGGGCCCAGCGCCGGATCCCGTAGGCAACGATGTTGCGGACGACGATCAGCGAAATCGCGCCGCTGACATACCAGACCGCGAACCATACCCGCGAAAACGCGAGCCCGTACTGCAGGAAGAAGACAAGCAGGCCGATGATGGCAAAGGCGATTGACCAGGCGCTCAGCACCTTGGGCAGGGTTCGCAAGGCACTGCGGAGTGCTGGAACCTGATACCCGTCGACAATCTGAATAAGCAACACCGCCAGCGCGGACCCGACCAGGATGGCCGGAGTGTAGACATAGACCGTCAGATCACCGGAAAGGCCGACATAGAGCGCGTGCACGAGAAATCCGCTGAGCGCCAGCAGGGTCAGCTCCGCCAACCGCAGTGAGCCGACGATCATGGTTGGCGAGTAGTTTTCCTGGGAAAGCCGGTTCGCGGTCTGGCGCGCAAGGCGGCTCATTTCGACGCCCGATTCTCCGTCCGCACCCTTGAGACTCGGCTTGACCTTGACGTCGGCCATGGCCTTGCGGATGGCTTCGGAATTGAACGCATCGTTGCGGTCGAACTTGTTCACGGTCGGACACTCCCCGGAAACTCATGCTACCGGATTACCATGTGCTCCCTAAGAAAGGCTTGACGTTACCCGTTATCGCCGCGTCCGTCTTTCGCCTGCCACATGCTCCTGATAGAGCGATGCCATCCTGTCGGCCATTGTTTGTGCTGAGAAATTCTGCCGGAACATCTCCATCTCGGGCATCGCACCGGGCAACCATTGCGGGTCGCTGATGGCATGCGCCATGGCGCCGGCCAGCGCCTCGCTGTCGCCCGGGGGAACGAAGCCGGCAAAGCTTGGGCCCAGGATTTCAGGAATACCGCCGACCCGGGTGGAGATCACCGGTTTTCCCGCCGCCACGGCTTCCAGCACGATGTAGGGCATGGATTCCGCGCGAGAGGGGATCACCACCGTCCGCGCCAGCGCAAAGGCGTCACGAGCCGGCATGGCATCGCGCATCCTCACCCTTTCTCCCATGCCGATTGCATCAAGCCGCGCCTGATAGCGTGGTTTGTCATCGCCATCGCCGACCATGGTGCCTCGTAGTGGCCTGCCGGCCAGCTGCTCGGCCTTGCGCATTGCCTCGATGAATACATCGGGGCCTTTGAGATCACGCATCATGCCGATATAGAGAAAATCGACGGCGTCCTGCGCGGTGCCGACCGGATCGAACTCGTGGGCGCGCAGGCCGTTGTGAATGAGCCGCCAGGCGGTGCGTGGGGTTCCGATCTTGGCCTCGTAGGTGCGGCGCTCGTAATCGGAGACGAACACCAGCGCCTCGGTCCAGCGTTCCAGAAACCGCTCGATGGCAAAATAGGCCTGACCGCGAATGGTGCCTGCATCGTAATGCAGGCTGCCGCCATGCGGCGAATAAAAACGGGCAACGCAAGACCTTGATACCCGTAACCGTGAGCCGATCAGCCGCACGAAAGCGCCACCCTTGGCGCCATGTCCGTGCAACACATCCGGCTGCAAATTCTTGATTTCACCGAAACTTTTTTTGGCCGTGGTGATGTCTGATAATCCCAGTGACCGGCGAATGGGCAGCCGTGTCAGCCCCAGCGCCAGATGTGGCATGATGCTTTCAAACAGGGCGTCCTCATAGGCGCCGCCAGTGGTCGAATCGCACAGGATTCCGACTTGGTGACCAGCCTTTGCATGCTCTTCCACCAGATCCCGCACATGGCGGAAAATGCCGCCTACGGGCGACCGGAAGCAATGAAGGATCCGCAAGGGTCTGTCTGCTGCCATGGGGTTAGAAAAGCCGCTCGCGCACATAGATTGTGTCGCCCGCCAGAATCGGATCGGTAATCCGGACACGTCCGGTCATGATCTTTCCGTTGATGTTGCGGGTGATGTCAACATTGCGCTGGTTCGCCCTTGGCGAATAGCCGCCGGCAATGGCAATGGCGTTCTGCACGGTCATGCCTGCGACATAGGAGTACTGACCGGACTGGCCGACTTCTCCCATGATGAAAAAGGAGCGGTACCGGTCAATCTCGATCGAGACGTCCGGATCGCGCAGAAAGCCCTGCCGCAGGCTCCCGGCGATGCTGGCTTCGAGTTCCTGCAATGTGCGGCCCCGTGCCGGGACAGCGCCGATCAGCGGGAAGGCAATATAGCCCGCCTGGTCGATCGCATAGGTGCCTGTCAGTCCAGATTGTTCGAACACGGTCACCCGCAGGCGGTCACCTGCATCCAGGCGGTAGGGCTGCATCACGGCTTCGTGGAAGGCCTTGGGCGCAGGTTGATAGCCGGAGCAGCCCGCCAGCAGGACTGCGGCCATTGCGGCCGCAAGAAGTTGTGTCGCTTTGGACTTGGCGGGTGTCATGCTTTTTCCGTGCTCCACGAGAACCGTGCTCATTTCGACACCCGTTATCGATCCATTAGGGTTAACGGCTGGTAAAACTCGCAGGATTTTTAGACTTCCGCCGCGCAGCTTTGGCGAAAATAGCGGAACAACAGATACTGAGGGCAGGGCGGCGGCCAATGGTAAACAATCCCTGACATCCGCCTTAACCCTTGCGTTACCATGTTCCTTTACGCTTGCGGTCCAGTACAAGTACGGAGTAGCTGCGCATGTCTGTCTCACCGATGACACAAGCTGATGTGGATATTGACCTGGGCCGTCTGGTAAAGGCGATCTGGGAAAAGAAGGCACTTGTGGCGGGACTGACCGCGGCTGCAGCCGGTCTGGCCTTCATTGTCACCGGCATGCTCAACCCACTCTACAAGTCGGAAACCAGGCTGCTGATCGAAACCCGCGAGCCGGTGTTTACAAGCGACCAGAGCCAGCCGGTGCGGGACAGCACCTTCGATGATCGCGCCGTTGCCAGCCAGGTCGAGATTCTGCGCTCGACCGACCTGATCAAGCAGGTGGCGCGAAACCTCGATCTTTCGTCGCGCGAGGAGTTCGACCCGGCAGCGAACCCTTCGGCGCTCGGTGATCTTCTGGTCATGCTCGGGCTGAAGAAGAATCCGCTCGCTGTTCCCGCCGAGGAACGCATCCTTAAGGAGTTCTACAAGAAGCTGGACGTCTACGCGGTGCCGGACTCCCGCGTTATCGGCATCGAGTTTTCCTCCGAGGACGAGGCACTTGCGGCAGAAGTGCCGAATGAACTGGTCGACGTCTATCTCGCTTCACAATCCGGCGCCAAACTGGAGAGCAACACCGATGCCAGCGCCTGGCTGGAGCCGGAAATCGCCAGGCTGCGTGAACGGGTGCGTGAATCCGAGAGCAAGGTTGCCGAATACCGCGCGCGCACCGGTCTGCTGCTGGTCAACCAGCAGGACACGATCGCTGCCAAGCAGCTCTCGGACATTTCGACCGAACTGAGCCGCATCAGGGCCGAGCGGGCCGACTCCGAAGCCCGCGCCCGCTCGGTGCGCAATGCGCTGCAGAGCGGCCAGGCTGTGGATACCGTGTCCGATGTGCTGGATTCCCCGGTGATCCAGCGGCTGCGCGAAAGCGAAGGCAACATCCGCGCGCAGCTCGCCGACGTGTCGACAACGCTTCTCGACAATCATCCGCGCATGAAGGGACTGCGCGCCCAGCTCGCCGATGTCGAGCGTCAGATCAATGGTGAAGTCCGCAAGGTGCTGTCCAGTCTTGAAAACAATGCTCGGGTGGCACGCATCCGTGAAGAGGAACTGACGGGGCAACTCAACGAGCTCAAGGCCGGGTCGGCCCGAGAGGGCGAGGAAGCCGTGGAATTGCGTTCGCTCGAACGCGAGGCCGCGGCCCAGCGCGATCTGCTCGAAACCTATCTCAGTCGCTACCGTGAAGCCGCCTCGCGCACCGAGCCCAAGGCCCTGCCGGCCGATGCCCGGGTAATCTCGCGCGCGGTGCCCGCGTCGGAAGCTTATTTCCCGAAAACCGGTCCCATCGTTATCGTCGCGGCGCTGGCGACGTTCCTGCTGTCCTCGATCGGCGTGATGCTGGGCGAACTGTTCTCGGGGCGGGCGCTGCGGCCTTCGACCGGCCTGGTGCGCGATCCTGCTGGCGTAGAAGAGAACGCAGCAACCGGTGCGGCTGCCCCGGCTGTTGTCGCCGCACACGAGCAGGAGACGCCAGGCCCCGCGCTGCCCCACATTTCCAACGATGCCGACGATTTCAGCGTCGAAGCGGTTGCCGAACAGCTGATTACGGACATGACTCCGGTTGCGGTGTGTGTGTCACCCGAAGGCGACGAGGGCTCGGCCGCTGCCGTGATGCTTGCCCGAACCGTCGCCGGCGATGGTCTCAAGACCTTGCTGATCGACCTGACCGGGTCGGCCTGCCCGACGGAACTGATGGCCGATTCCGTCCGACGTCCGGGACTGACCGATCTGATGTGCGGCGAGATCTCCATTGCCGACTCGATCCACCCGGACCGGCTTTCCTCGGCTCATATCATCCCGCGCGGCAACGCCAATGCCCGCCGCGCCATGCGTGCCATTGATCGTTTGCCGATGATCATCGATGCGCTGACGGAAGCCTATGATCTGGTCGTTGTCGAGTGTGGCGCCGCCGATGCCGCCTCGATCGCGCGGATCGCGCGTGCCGAACGAGGCGAGGTCGTGCTCTCGATAGTGCAATTCGAGGAAGCAGAATTCTCCCAGCTGCTTGCGGAGTTCAATGCTGAGGGTTTTGAGGATGTGCTGATCATGACGCCGAAACAGCCAGTCGGCCCGCTCGGGCATCGCAGCACCGCTGCCTGAAGGATCAGGCCGGGCGCGCGGGAATCTGCGGCTCGCCGGTCAATCAACCTCGGCAGCAGGCTTCGCTTTCACCATCAGCCCGCCGCGCAGCCGTGATGCAAGCCTGTGCAGCAGCGGAGACGTCTTGATCATGCGTTTCAGGCGGATGAGACCGGCGATCAGCGGGGCAGCCAGCCGGCCCTTGGCATTGAGCGGACAGTAGCAATCCATCAGCTCGGTCCGCTGCGGGCACCACGACCGCTTGTAGGGTTGGTCGCCAACGCCGAAATCGAAAACCGTGTGACCGGCCGCCGAAGCCCGCTCGATCATCCTGAAGAACAGCAATTCTCCGGCACTGACATCGGCCGCGATCTCTTCGTTGATCGAACCGAACTGGCAGGTGACATGATGATCCTTGATGGTCAATCCTGCGACGGAGATGATTTCGCCCGCATGGTCCCCGCCGGAGAGCTCGATACCGTGAAGCTCGAGCGCAGTGTTTCCGTCAGAGTCACGCGTGGTTGCAAGTTGCCGGAAAAAGGCACGGATACCCGGATCCGCAAAGACGTCCGGCAGGCCTTGCGCGGCAAGCCGTACACCCTTTTGCGCAAAGAACGTCTCAAGCAACCGGATCGCCTCTGTGTCGGTTTTGGCAATGATGTGAGTGTAGCCACCCATTGCTTCCAGGCGGCGTTCCGAAACCCGAAATTTCTTGCGCCGGCGTTTGCCGTTGATTTGCGCCAGCACCGCGTTGAAATCCTCAAACAGCGGCAGTTGAAAGCTGGGGTTCTGATGCAACACCCGCGGCAGCGATGAGAACGGGGGGCGCCCGGCTGCTTCCGTTGTCATCTTGTCAAAAACCACGATGTCAGCTGCCAGCCCGGCTTGCGAAAGGGCCGCAGCCAGGTCGCTGCTGGAGACCGGTTCAAGACCACCCTGGCACTGCGTGTCGATGAGACCGGTGTTTTCATTCGAATAGGCAGTTCCGGCAAACCGGGCGACCTTCAGTCCGCCGGCAAGACTGATCTCCAGCGGCAGAAGCGCGAAGGCGACACCATTTCGTTCCAGTGTGACCAGTTGCAGCACGGTTCCGGTCCCCTGGCTCCAGGCTTCGGCCCACACCCGGCGTTGATGAAATGTCGTCGCCGGATCGGCTTCAAGTGCCTGCCACAGCGCGCTCAGTTCGCCAGAATCCGATGTGAGCCTGGCCGAAAAAGGGCTTGCAACCGGATAGGCATGCTCAACCGGCGTCACCAGAGGCGCGGATAGGTCTTGTGCATCTGCCATGGTTTAAAGCTCTCGCATCGTCCTGCTTGTTGGACGAGGATGGCCGGGAGAGGCGAAATTCGGGTAAATTCCGGCAAGGTCCGCCCGAAAAGCCGCTGTAAAGGCTAATCCCGCGTTAACGAGAGGAAGGTTAAAGGCCGCGTCGCAGTGAAGGCGGATCAGCCCTGCTTGTTTTTCTGCGGGCGCTCCATCCAGCGGATCACGAACATCGCCGGCACCACCCAGAGCACTCCGGTGAACAGGAAGTAGAGCAGGTGAACATACCAGGCCGATTCCGCCAACCGGTAGCTGGCGACGGTCGTGGCAACCAGCGCATAAATCACCACCAGCGCGACGATAATCACTGTTCCAATGAGCTTTTTGAGGCGGACGGGCATGGACAGGCCTTTTGTCTGGGGTGGGCAGGGCGGAGGGTATCCTCGACATAGCGGCTTTGCCGGGGAACGCAAGGCTTGCCGGGATGCTGACCCCTGCCGCGACCGCATGCCGCAAAGCCATATCTCTTGCCTTGCCCCATGCTGTGGTGCACATGTCGCGCAGTTGTTCAAAGGAAGAAATCGTCGATGACTGCCAGTATCAGCGCTCAGCAACCTGAAGCCCGGACCGGACAATCGCCTGATGCCGGCCAGGTTAAGGTCGAGCAGCAGCGGATCCGCCGCAACCGCACAATTCAGCGGGTTTGGCTCGGCCTCGTGTTGGTCGCGATCTTTGCCTTGGTGCTGGTCGGTGGCGCCACGCGGCTCACGGATTCGGGCCTCTCCATAACCGAGTGGAAGCCGATTCATGGGATCATCCCGCCGCTCAGCGAGGCGGAATGGCAGGAAGAGCTCGAGCTTTACCGGCAGATCCCCGAATACCAGCTGATCAACAAGGGCATGAGCCTCGACGAGTTCAAGACCATCTACTGGTGGGAATGGGCCCACAGGCTGCTGGCGCGTGGTGTCGGTGTTCTGTTCGGCGTGCCGTTCCTGGTCTTGCTCGCGACCGGCCGGGTGGAAAAGCGTTTGCGTTGGCCCTTGTTCGGCCTGCTGGTGCTGGGCGGCCTGCAGGGCGCGGTCGGCTGGTGGATGGTCGTATCCGGCCTCGTTGACCGCGTCGATGTCAGCCAGTATCGGCTTGCCACCCACCTGACCCTTGCCTGCCTGATTTTCGCGGCGATCGTCTGGGTCATGCGGGGACTGGCGCCGCATTCGGCCGATCCGGTTCCAAGCGAAGGATTGAAGCGCGGAGCAGGGGCTTTGACAGCCCTCATCCTCGTGCAGATCTATCTCGGTGGCCTTGTTGCGGGTCTCGATGCCGGGCTTGCCTCGAACACCTGGCCGTTGATGAATGGGGCCCTGGTGCCGCCGGGTCTGCTCGAAATCTCCCCGGCCTGGCGCAATTTCTTCGAAAACGAATTGGCGGTGCAGTTCGTCCACCGGCTCGGCGGCTATGTGCTGTTTGCCCTGGCGCTCTGGCACATGCTGGCCGCGATCAGCCGCGGAGGAGGGACCACCCACTGCCGCCGGGCGATCGTGCTGTTTGGCCTCGTCACGATCCAGGCCTTGATCGGCATCGTGGTCATTGTCACAAAGGTCCCCGTAAGCTGGGCACTGGCCCACCAGGGCTGGGCGGTGGTGGTGCTTGGCTTTGCGGTGGCCCACTGGCGCGGTTTCTTTGGCGCCTATCCGATGGAGACCAAAATCCGCATCCGCAGTTGACCGCTGGCGGCCATCATCAGAGACTGCGGTGACAAGACAGTAAGCCGGAAAGGAGTATGCAGTGGCGCTTTTCAAGCTTTCCCGTCATCACCGCTACATCTCGGATGAACGATACTACGCCTGGTTCGAGCTGGCCTACACGACAGTCGATGTCAGTGCTGCGCTGCTGTTTGTGGTCGGCTCTGTGATGTTCTTTTCGGAAGCCTGGCAGACCGCGGGAACCTGGTGTTTCCTGGTCGGATCTGTCTGCTTTGCGCTGAAGCCGACGCTGCGCATCATCCGCGAACTGCGCTATGTCGAGAAGGACGACTACGAGGATCTGGCCAAGCGATACGAGAACGGTTCGTAACACGGCCGGTCAGGCACAGAGGAAGTTCGCGCTCACGGCGGGTATCCGGATGCGCCCGCAATGCGCTCGTCGCCCGACTCCCGTCAGCCGCGGATCATCAGATCGAGGTTCTGCACCGCCGCACCGGATGCGCCCTTGCCGAGATTGTCGAGCGAGGCAACCAAATTGACCTGTCCCGCACCCTCCATGCCGCAGACATAGAGCTTCATGCGGTCACTGCCCGTCATCTCTTCCGGATCAAGCCGGGGCTGGCTCGCGGAAACCGCAAGAGGCGCGACTTCCACGACAGACCCGCTGCCATAGTGCCTGGAAAGCGCCGAATGCACGTCCGCCATCGACGGAGTGCCGCTCATCAGGTCGAGATGCAGCGGCACATTGACCAGCATTCCCTGGGCGAAACGCCCGACGGCCGGCGTGAAGATCGGCCGCCGGGTGATCCCGGTGTGGGTCATGATTTCAGGCACATGCTTGTGCGCCAAGGTCAGCGCATAGGCAAAATGCGCAGCCGCAATCGCATCGTCGCGGGAGCTGTCTTCCATCTGCGCAATCAACTGCTTGCCACCGCCGGTGTAGCCGGAGACGGCATTGATTGTCACAGGATAGTCTGTTGGCAGAAGGCCGGCGGTAACCAGCGGCGCAATCAGCGCGATCGCGCCGGTCGAATAGCAGCCCGGATTGGAAACGAACTGCGCCGCGGCAATGCGTTCGGCCTGGTCCGGGGAGAGCTCGGCAAAGCCGAATGCCCAGTCGGGGTTGCTCCGGTGCGCGGTCGAGGCGTCGATGAACCGGGTTCCGGCATCCGCTGCCAGCGCCACGGATTCCCGCGCCGCATCATCGGGAAGGCACAGAATGGCAATGTCAGCCTCGCGCAGAAACCTGGTCCGCACATCCTGGTCCCGCCGCTGTTCGGCCGGCATCGACATCAGTTCGATGTCGCTCCGGTCCTGCAGCCGCGATACGATTTGCAAACCGGTGGTGCCGTGTTCGCCGTCAATAAAGATCTTGGGAGCCATCGGGCTTCTCCGTTCATGCATGGAATTCAGGGACTTGGGCAGCGCTTCGGTTGAGTTCCAGAAGCAAAAGTCGGGCGAGCGAGACTTTATCGTCGCGAGCGGCGTTCTGCGAGAAGTCCGAGATAGTGCATGGCGACAGAGGCTCCGGCAATCGCGGTGATGTCCGCGTGGTCATAGGCAGGGGCCACTTCTACAATATCGGCGCCCTTCATATCAAGTCCCCCGAGCTTTTGCAGCACGGAGAGCATCTTCGCGCTCGAAGGCCCGCCGGCAACAGGGGTGCCGGTGCCAGGCGCAAAGGCCGGGTCCAGACAATCGATGTCGAAGGTGAGGTAGCAGGCGGCATCGCCGACATGCTCGAGGATGGTGTTGGCAATCTGTGCAGCCGTCATGTCCTCGACCTCATTCCCGTAGACAATACGGATACCGCAATCCTCGGGCGCATGGGTGCGGATGCCGACCTGGATCGAGCGCGCCGGGTCGATGACGCCGTCGCGTACGGCGCGGCCGACGAACGAGCCGTGGTCGATCCTCTTGCCGTCATCAAACCAGGTGTCCTGGTGCGCGTCGAATTGCACAAGCGCCAGCGGTCCGTGCTTGGCGGCGTGCGCTTTCAGCAGTGGCCAGGTGACAAAGTGATCGCCGCCCATGCTCATGAGAAATGCGCCGGAGGCGAGGATCTTCGCCGCCTCACGCTCGATCGTCGCCGGGGTCTTCTGGTGGTTGCCGTAATCGAGCAGGCAGTCGCCATAGTCGATCACGGCCATCGCCTCGAACAGGTCGCGGTTAAAGGGATACTGCGGGTCATTGTCGAAAATCGCCGCCGCCCGCCGGATTGCCTGCGGCCCGAAGCGGGCGCCGGGCCGGTTTGACACGGCAGCATCGAACGGAATGCCCCAGACCACCGCATCCGCGCCTTTGAGCGACTTGGTGTATTTGCGCCGCATGAACGACAGCGCCCCGGCATAGGTCGGATCACTCGCCGCCGAGGTCAGCGAGCGGGCGGTGAAGGCATGATCGATGGATTTGCTGGCCATATTGGGATTCCGGATGCGAGAACGATGTCCCAACCGGTCTAACCCAATCCTGCCGCAGGATAAAGCCGGGCAGGCGGAGGAGGGGTCTTTTCACCGTCAGCCCGCCGGTATTCTTTAGACAGGCACAAAAAAGACGGGGCCGAAGCCCCGTCCAGAATGCATTCCGATGCTGTCCGGCGCCTTAACGCTTTGAGAACTGGAACGAGCGGCGGGCCTTGGCCTTGCCGTATTTCTTACGCTCGACAACGCGGCTGTCGCGGGTCAGGAAGCCGCCCTTCTTGAGCACCGGACGCAGGCCCGGCTCGAAGTAGGTCAGCGCCTTGGAAATGCCGTGGCGAACCGCACCGGCCTGGCCGGAGAGACCGCCGCCGACAACGGTGCAGACAACGTCGAACTGGCCCTGACGGGCAGCGGCGACGACCGGCTGCTGGACAACCATCTGCAGCACGGGACGTGCGAAATAGGTGACGAAGTCACGGCCGTTGACGGTGATCTTGCCGGTGCCGGGCTTGACCCAGACGCGGGCGATCGCGTTCTTGCGTTTGCCGGTGGCGTAGGAGCGGCCCTGCTCGTCTACCTTGCGGACATGCACGGGTGCTTCCTGCTGTTCAGGCTCGGTCCCGGTCACGGATGCGCCGAGCTCCTCAAGCGAATTGAGTTCAGCCATGTTCAGGCGCTCCTTTTGTTCTTGGTGTTCAGCGAGGCGACGTCGAGGACGGTCGGCTGCTGGGCTTCATGCGGGTGCTCTGCACCGGCATAGACGCGCAGGTTCTTCATCTGGCGACGGCCTAGCGGGCCGCGGGGAACCATGCGCTCGACAGCCTTTTCGATGACGCGCTCGGGAAAGCGGCCTTCGAAAATCTGGCGCGCAGTACGCTCCTTGATGCCGCCGGGATAGCCGGTGTGCCAGTAGTACTTCTTGTCGGTGTACTTCTTGCCGGTCAGGACCGCCTTTTCGGCATTGATGATTACGACATTGTCGCCATCGTCAACATGCGGGGTGAAGGTGGCTTTGTGCTTGCCGCGCAGGCGGTTGGCGACAATGGTGGCAAGACGGCCGACGACGAGATCTGTCGCGTCGATAATCACCCACTTCTTGTCCACCTCTGCAGGCTTCTGCGAGAAGGTTTTCATTGGAGTTCTCTCTTGTTCAGGATCCGGTGCCAATCGTTCCGGCCGCCGGACGTTTCTTGTTGCTTGTGTTGCCGTGAAAGGCTGAAATCAGCCTCTTTCAACAACGGACGCGCCGAAATTCCGCGAACTTCGACGCTGCGTGCTTATAGGAGAGGCCGAAATCAGCGTCAAGCGTTATGTTTCGGAGTTTATGGCAAAAAAACCAGCAAAAACAATGCGTTGGTTGTGCGGTATTTAAATACCGCATGATTCCCGTACGATTTTGCTCAAACCCGTGGCGGAATCGAGTATGTGGCCGTGGCATGCGCGACCAGTTCGCCGCCGGAATCGTTGATGGCGATGTCGGTGACCACAAGCCGCTTGCCCAGTTTCAGGATCGTCGCCGTGGCATCGAGCGGGCCGGGTTGGGGCTTCATCAGGAAGTTGATGTTGAGATTGGTGGTCACGGCCAGCGCAACCCGGCCGATATGCGCCAGGATCACAGCATAGGCGCCGAGATCAGCGAGCATGAACATGGTCGGCCCGCTCACCGTGCCGCCGGGGCGCAGATGCCGTTCGTCGGCATTGAGCCGGACGACGGTGGCGCCCGGTCTGACCTCGGTCACCGAGATCAGCGGTCCCTCGGCATTGATTTGCGGGTAAACCTCGTCGAGATAGTCCGCCAGTTCGGCGGCGGACATGACCGGTTCTGTCGGTGCTGGCATGATTGATATCCTGTTGTCCGGGCGCGCGGTCTGCCGATCATCCACGCGGGTTGATCGGCCGGTCTTCGGTCCAGTCATAGGTGCCCGTATCCCGCTCCTTGACGGCCTTTTTCCAGCCCTCGGTTTCCGCCCGGTGCTTGAAATTCAGGCCTTCGGGGGAGTGCCGTGTGATCCCGTCGAAAACCGTGGCAAACATCTGTGTCTGTTTAAGCCCCATTGCCTCGATGGCCTGGTTGATCACCAGTTTCTGCATCATCAGCTGGTTGACCGGCACCGTTGCCATCCGCTCGGCCAACCGCTCGGTTTCCGCGTCCAGCTCTTCGGGCGGAACTGCCTTGTGGACCAGTCCGATCTGTTCGGCCTCGCGGCCATCGATCTTGTCTCCGGTAAACAGCATTCGCTTGGCCTTTTCGGCGCCGAGCCGGTAGACCCACATCGCCGTCGTCGGGCAGCCCCAGACCCGCGTCGGCATGTAGCCGATCTCGGCGTCTTCGGCCATCACCACCAGGTCGGCGCAGAGCGCAATGTCGGATCCGCCGGCCACTGCGAAGCCGTGAACCTTTGCGACCACGGGTTTGTGCGAGCGCCACAGGCTCATGAACCGCTCGGTGTTGCGCATCATGAAGGCATAGTCCTTCATCGGGTCCCAGGGCATCGACTGGGTAACCGAATTGCCTTTGCCGCCCGACGCCTCGGCGTAATAGGTCAGATCGTAGCCGGCGCAAAAAGCTCGCCCGGCGCCCGAGAGCACGATTACGTGGACCCCCGGTTCCTCATTGGCCCGCAGGACGGCTTCCTCGAGCTCGCGGGGAACGTCGTCGTCAATCGCGTTGAGGACCTCCGGGCGGTTCAGCGTTATCCTGGCGATGCGGCCATCGCGTTGGTAAAGTACTTTAGACACTGGTTATTTGCCCTCCCGGCAGATTCGCTGCATGTACCCAAATTTGCGGAAATGAACTGCCCGGTCAACGTCGTCGCGGGGTTTCCGCCAGATGCCGACCGCGGTAGACTGGGGCACGATAGGAAAGGAATTGCTGATGAACGTCGTCGAATTGAAGCCGGAGGCGACCGCCGGTCTGGTGAAGGTGGAAAAGCTTGGTCCTGTGCTGCGGCTGGAGATGAACAATCCGCCTGCCAACGTGTTGTCGATTGCCATGATGGAAACCCTGAAGGCCGAACTGGATGCTGCCCGCGAAGACAACTCGATCCGGGCGGTGATCATCGCGTCGGCGACACCCGGGCAGCTGTTTTCCGCCGGCCATGATCTCAAGGAACTGACGTTGCATCGCGCTGACGAGGACCGGGGCAGGGCGTTTTTCGCCCGCACCATGAAGCTTTGCTCCGAGCTGATGCAGACCATCGTTCATCTTCCGGTCCCGGTGCTGGCCGAGGTCGATGGCTTGGCCACCGCCGCCGGCTGTCAGTTGGTCGCCTCCTGCGACCTGGCGTTTTGTACCGATACGTCCACTTTCTGTACGCCGGGTGTCAATATCGGCCTGTTCTGTTCCACCCCGATGGTGGCGCTGAGCCGCAACGTTCAACGCAAGCAGGCGATGGAAATGCTGCTGACCGGCGAAACCATCGACGCCTCTACCGCGCGGGAGTTCGGCCTCATCAACCGCATCATGCCGCGCCAGTATCTGGGCCAGGTGGTGATGAAATATGCCGATGTGATTGCCTCCAAGTCACCGTTGACCGTGAAGATCGGCAAGGAAGCGTTTTACCGCCAGGCGGAAATGCCGCTGGATGATGCCTATGAATACACCGCCAGTGTCATGGTCGAGAACATGCTGGCGCGGGATGCGGAAGAGGGCATGAACGCCTTCATCGCCAAGCGCACCCCGGAATGGACCGGTGAATAGGACAATCTGTTTGGCGACGGTCGGGAGTTGACGCAATGTTCCCTTTATGTTCTTTTGTTTCTAGGTGTAAATCGGGGCCATGAGGTGGCAGCCGGGGAGGCGCAAAGTGAGTCTTGAACCGCGTATCAGCATGATCACGCTTGGAGTTGCCGACGTGGCTGTCGCAACCGCGTTCTATCAGCGGCTCGGTTTCAAACGCTCTTCCGCCTCCAACGAAAGCGTCACCTTCTTTCACACAAACGGTACCGTGCTGGGACTTTTCGGGCGCGATGCGCTCGCCGCCGACGCCGGCCGGGAGCCGACCTCACCGCAGGCGTTTGAGGGGGTTGCGCTCGCTCACAATCTGTCCTCCCGCGAAGAGGTCGATGCAGCCTGGACTTTCGCTGTGGAGTGCGGGGCCGAGCCGGTGAATAAGCCGCATGAGGTGTTCTGGGGCGGCTATTCCGGATATTTTGCTGATCCGGACGGCCATTTGTGGGAACTGGCCTACAACCCGTTCATGGAACTGGACGGGCAGGGCCATATGACCTTGCCCGAATAATGCATGTCGCGTTCAAACGAATTCATTTGAACGATAACGTATATGCATCATTTCAAGGTGTTACAGTGACCTCTACGCATTCGATTGGATGCGTGGCGCTGTAGCAGCCTTGCCTCACGGTGCCCTGATCTGCAGCAGCGGTCTGAAATCCAGCAAACCGTTGTCATCGTCTGCGCCATGCGGATCGCAGCGTATCACCCTGCAGGATTTGGTGTCGCGCGCCGGCACCCGTGCCCAGGCGCCAACCGAGGGGCTTTCGCACAGCAGTGACGAGCTGACATAGCGGTCATGAAGCGGAAGGCCGCGCTTCGACTTGTATCTCAGGATTGCCGCTCCTTCGCGGATGAGGGTGCCGCGAATGGCGCTGCAATCATGCTGCGTGGTCTCCACGCGGGAGATCGCGCCGGCAGGGCTGGCGGTTGCAACGAAAGCCGCAATCAGCGTGGCGGGCAGCAACGTAGCGGCGGGAAACTTTTTGAGAAGGGAAGTTGATGTCTTTGTCATGGCGAGCTCCATCGAACCTTTCGATCCCATCATCCTTGACAATTGTGGCGCTGATCGGGAGGAAAGTCATCAATCAGGTGCTTGACGGTGCCTGACGCCATTGCCACAACCTGCAGATCCAAACCGGAACCCGACCATGAACCATGACAGCTACGACAACGCCTATATATCGGGCATCCTGCACTCGGTGAAAAGCGTTGCGGTGGTCGGTGCCTCGGCCAATGATGTGCGGCCAAGCTTTTTCGTGATGAAGTACCTGCTCGACAAGGGCTACCGGGTCATTCCGGTCAATCCCGGCCAGGCGGGCCGTGAGATCCTCGGCCAGATGACCTACGCCAGTCTCTCCGATGTCCCGGAGGCGATCGACATGGTTGACATCTTTCGTGCCTCCGATGCGGTGCCCGGCATCGTCGAGGACGTTCTCGCGCTCGATCCGCTGCCGAAGGTGATCTGGACACAGCTCACCGTGCGCCATGATGAAGCCGCCTCCCGCGCGGAAGCCGCCGGCATCAAGGTGGTGATGAACCGTTGCCCGAAGATCGAATATGGCAGGCTGTCCGGTGAAATCGGCTGGAACGGCGTCAATTCAGGCATTCTGTCATCGCGCAAACCGGTGATGCGAACCGGATTTCAGAGCTATGGGTTACGGGTAAAGCCGGAAGGCGGCAAACCCTGACGCAGTCAGGTTCCCCATAAGTGCCGGTTGACCCGCTTGCGATGATGAAGCACCGCTTTACGTCGCGGTTGTCAAGAGGCGCTTCGCCATACTTCCGTTTCATTGCCTTGCAAGATGCCCGGTTTAGCGCTTCCTGCCGCCTTGAGCCACGGGAGGGCCTTCCTTGGAATACAGGGCTACAGTCATCATGCGCATCTGTGCTTACTTCCGCACTACCGCCTTTCTCCTGGTCATGTGCGTTTCGCTGGCGACTACGGCGGTCAGCCTTGGTGTCTGGGCGGTAACGCTGACCGCGCAGGTAACCACCATGACCGCCAGCGCTGCAGCTGCCGCGATTGCCAATCGAAAGGCCATCGCCGCAGCCGTGCTCAGAACCAAGGCCAAGGCACGGTTGCGGCGAGCCCTTGTCGTGGTGCCGGTGGCCGGCATCGCCGCCGCTGTTGCCTTTGAGCGCCAGGATTTCCTCGAATGGAAGGAACACAATCCGGACGGCGATCTCGAGACCTATGGCTGTGAGGTGAGCGTGGTGTCGGCCGAGGTTGTCGATGATGTTCTCCGGGACCTTCCCGAACAGGTCCGCCCATCGCGTGACTGGCTGCTCTCTCGCATGCCCGATTGCGAGGAGTCCGTTGGTTAGCGAATGACGAACGGGCTTTGCCGGCTCCGGCATATGTGATCAATTTACGGAAGCATCGGGAGCTGGGTTTCAGCAGATTCAATGCCTGCAAGCGGCAAGTGCGGTGGAATATTATTTCCTCGGCGCAGTCCTTGTCGTCGCGCAAGACGCGCACGCCTCTTTGTTCACGCAAAAATCTTCTTTGACCGTGGCGCAGACATGCGGGATAACCGCTTTCATATTGTTCTCGGGCACAAGGGGAGAAGTCCATGTCGAGCACTCAACCAGGTTTTGATACGCTAGCTGTTCATGCGGGAGCGCAGCCGGATCCGGCCACCGGCGCGCGCGCCACACCGATCTACCAGACCACCGCCTTTGTCTTCGACGATGCAGATCATGCGGCCTCACTGTTCGGGCTGAAGGCCTTCGGCAACATCTATACCCGCATCATGAACCCGACCCAGGCTGTGCTCGAAGAGCGCGTCGCAGCACTTGAAGGCGGCACTGCGGCCCTGGCCGTGGCTTCGGGCCATGCCGCACAGATGATCGTCTTCCACACCATCATGAACCCGGGCGACAACTTCGTGGCCGCTAACCGCCTCTATGGCGGCTCCATCAACCAGTTCGGCAAGGCCTTTCAGTCCTTCGACTGGCATGTGCGCTGGGCCGACCCTGCAGACATGGACAGCATCGAAAGCCAGATCGATGACCGCACCAAGGCAATCTTCGTCGAAAGCCTGGCCAATCCCGGCGGTACCTTCGTTGACATCAACGCGATTGCCGAAGTGGCGCGCAAGCACGGCCTGCCGCTGATCGTCGACAACACCATGGCCTCTCCCTACCTGATCCGGCCGATCGACCACGGCGCCGACATCGTGCTGCATTCTCTGACCAAGTTCATTGGTGGTCATGGCAATTCCATGGGTGGCATCATTGTCGATGGCGGATCCTTTGACTGGTCGAAATCAGGCAAGTATCCGGCCCTGTCCGAGCCGCGTTCGGAATATGGCGACATCGTTCTGCACGAGAGCTTCGGCAATTTCGCCTTCGCCATTGCCTGCCGCGTGCTTGGCCTGCGCGACCTGGGACCCGCCATTTCGCCATTCAACGCGTTCCAGATCGTAACTGGTGCGGAAACGCTTGGGCTGCGCATGCAGCGCCACTGCGACAACGCGCTCGCGGTTGCCGAATGGCTGACCAAGCACGACAAGGTCGACTGGGTGCATTATGCCGGCCTGCCGGATCATGAAAACCACGCACTGCAGCAGCGCTATTCGCCCAAGGGTGCCGGCGCGGTCTTCACCTTCGGCCTCAAGGGGGGCTACGACGCGGGTGTCAAATTCGTTGAAGCCCTGGAGATGTTCTCGCACCTGGCCAATATCGGCGACACCCGCTCGCTGGTCATCCACCCGGCCTCCACCACCCACCGTCAGCTCACACCGGAGCAGCAGATCGCGGCCGGGGCAGGTCCGGACGTGGTGCGTCTTTCGATCGGCATCGAGGACGTCAAGGACATCATTGCCGACCTCGATCAGGCACTCGCCAAAGCCTAGGTCTGGCGTCATCGCGACGGTCCGGCGCTGTGCCGGGCCGCCGCTCGCGTTGTTTGCTGCTGCCAGGATGGTGTCGATTTTTTGGGCAGCGCTAAGGGATCAATTTGGCCCCTTGAACGTTAGGTAAGGACCAGACCGAACCGAACCACACAGCGAAAGGGCGAGAATTTGTCATCAAACACCGAAACCGGGCACGACGCATTCGAAACCGGTTCTGGCCGCGGACGGGCCGCCCGGTCGCCGCTTGCGATCCCGGCTCGCGGATGGTTCGACATTCTCAAACGGGTTGCCAACGAGATTTCCGCCGACAATCTGCTGCTCGTCGCTGGTGGTGCAACCTTCTACATGCTGTTGGCCATGGTGCCTTTCATCAGTGCTGTCGTGTCCATTTACGGGCTCTTCTCCGATCCGACTTCGCTCACCAATCACATCGCAGCGTTTTCGAACATCGTACCTCAAGCCATGCTGGGTATTATCGAGGATCAGCTGATCCGCTTGACCTCGAAGGATAACACAACTTTGGGGCTCACTCTGATCGTCTCAGTCGGCCTGTCGCTGTGGAGCGCCAATGCGGGCATGAAGTCGATTTTTCAGTCTCTCAACGTGGTCTACGACGAAAGCGAGAAGCGCGGATTTGTCAGGCTGACACTGACAACTCTCGTGTTCACCATCGCCGCCGTTGCCACGATCCTCGTTCTCGCTGGGACCGTCATCGTGCTTCCCGTCGTATTCAGCTACATTCCTGCGGCGGAATCGACCGAGTGGCTTGTCCAGGGCGTCAGTTTTGCAGTGATGTTCGCCATTATCATCAGTGGGCTTACGCTGCTGTACCGTTATGGTCCAAGTCGCAGTAGCGCCAGGTGGGGATGGCTTTGGATAGGCGCTATCGCGGCTGCTGTCTTGATTCTGGTGGTTTCGCTGGCCTTTACCATCTACGTCAGCAATTTCGCCAAGTTCGATGAAACCTATGGGTCCTTGGGAGCCATTATCGGCTTCATGATGTGGCTGTGGCTGATGATTTCGGTCGTTCTGATCGGCGCCGAGGTGAACGCAGAAATCGAGCATCATACGATCCGGGACACAACGGTCGGTGAGAGGCAGCCGATGGGGCAGCGCGGCGCAGTGAAGGCTGATGCCGTCCCATGGAGCTCCGCTGATGATGCTCGCGGTGCAGATACTGAGCGTCAGGACACAGTCCCGCCGCAGCTCGATGACCGGCCGCCGGCCGGTTTTGCTGCCGGGGCCTTTGTCGGGTTCATCGTTGCTTCGCTCCTCCGGGAGAGGCGCTAGCCAGCAGTATGTCAAGGGTGAGGCGGCGCGACTGCCTTGCTTTGATGCGGCCCCTGCTGCACGTTGTCTTCACATGGCGGTAAGGCAATTTCACATGAGCAAAGATCTATTTCTGTCCGTTACCACCTCCGTCGAACCTGAAGTTTCAAGGCCCGGGCCAGACAAGGTTCTCGCGGGTGATCCGGTACACAGCACCTGGAACCTTGAAGAGCGCGACGGGCTCTATTGCGGCATCTGGCAGTCGACGCCCGGCAAATGGGTGATTTCCTATGACGAGTGGGAATACTGCCGTATTCTCGAAGGCGTATCGGTGATCTCCGAGGATGGCGGCGAGGCTGTGACAGTCAAGGCTGGTGACAGTTTCATCCTCAGACCGGGCTTTAAAGGATCTTGGGAAGTGCTTGAAACAACTCGCAAAGATTATGTTATAAAAATCTAATGTAGTACATTAGGAAATTACGCTAACTGCGGCATATCACGCGCGTCATTCCTTGGTTTCGACCCGGCAGCTTGGCCAAGACGGCAAGCTGGGTCATTCGACCATCAGGCTTTCGAGCCCGTGGAAATGGTAGCTGTTGCGATAACGTGGCGTGGCTTTGGTTGCAAGCGCCGGGCGCCGGGAGAACAACACCGAAAGCGATTCCTGCAGCTCGAGCCGTGCCAGCGGTGCGCCGATGCAGAAATGCAGTCCGGCACCGAAACTCACATTCTTCTGGTCTGCCCGTCCGGGGCGGAAGTCGTGCGGTGCCTCGAACGCCGCCGGGTCGCGATTGGCCGCGCCGAGCAACAGCGCCACCTGCTCGCTGGGCTTGAGCCGCACCGGTCCGAGGTCGATCTCCTCATAGGCATAGCGGGTAAACATGTGCAGCGGCGCGTCATACCGCAGCGTCTCTTCGACAGTCGCCGCAGTGGCCTCGGGTGTGACGAAAAACCGGCCCGGATCGCCGCCCTGGTCAAGGATTGTTTTCACCGCATTGCCGGTCTGATGCACGGTTGCCTCGTGACCGGCGTTGAGCAGCAGGACGCAGGTGGAAATCAGCTCGTCGTCGTCAAGCTTCTCGCCGGTGTCCCGCACCGCGATCAGCGCCGACAACAAATCATCGGCGCCAGTGTGCCGGTGTTCCGCGATGTGGGCCGTCAGGTAGGCACCAAACGCGGCCGAGGCAGTGTTGGCGCGCTCCTCGGTCTCGCGTGAGCGTTGCGGCACATACATCTCGCACATCGCATGCGACCAGGACAGCAGGTCGTCAGCGCGGTGGACCGGCACACCGAGCAATTCGCAGATCACCGTCAGCGGGATCGGGGTGGCGAAGGACGGCAGCAGATCAAACGGTTCGCCAGCGGGCAGGGCGTCGATCAGCTCATTGGCCAGTGCCGAAACGCGGGGTCTGAGCCGCTCGACCGAGCGCGAAACGAAGGCGCGGTTGACCAGCGTTCTCAACCGCGTGTGGGCCGGCGGTTCACGTTCCAGAAGTGAGCCGCTTTCAAGCCGGTCGAAGTCAGCGAGGTGCCCGCGGCCCTCGACCGGGTTCAACGGTGCGCCCCAGCGGTTTTCACGGCCCAGCCGCCGGTCTCTGAGCAGCGCATTGACCTGATCATAGCCCGCCACGCACCACATCCCGTAATCTTCCCAGAAAAACACCGGTGAGATGCGGTGCATGTCGGCATAAAAACTGTAGGGATCCTGAACGAAGCCGGGTTCTCTGGGGTCTTGCGAGATGGAAAGCTGGTGTCGGATCATGCGCGGGCTACAGCCTGGAACGGGAGAGGACAAAATAGGTTAGTCTCACGAAAGCCTGGTCTTGTCATCACAGGCCATGAAACATTCGCTGCCGGTTCCGCATGAGGGAAGTCTTATGTCCCTAAGTCAAATCGGCAGGCTCGATCCCCCCGTACTCTTGTGAGCACCCTCAGGAAAACACGGGAATTTCACCGCAGCATCATGAATTGCCCGCTAGAGGTAAAGCGTGAAAACTGAGTCAGCTTTCGTGTTGGTGGATCGCCGTTGAGCCTGAGGCGGCGCGGCAGGTGGTCGGTCGCAGATGACGGCGCTGCAAAGCAGGCGGCAGCTAATGTACAACTGGCGTTCAGCGAGCCGCCACCGGCCGTCGATACGTGTCATGCGGAGCTTGTCGCAAGCGGCGTCGAAATCCGGGGTGCGCCGTCAGTCCTGACCGACTAGCGTCGCCGGACAGTGTTATCTGCGATCCCGGAGACAACCTTAACTAGATCGACGCCGAGTACTGACACAGCCCGCAAAAGGCGGGCACCAAGCCCCAGTTCAAGCGCCCCAGTTCAAGCGCCTCGGATCAAGCGTCGAAGATCAGCCTTCCGTGCGGCCTCAGTGGCAGCGGTGTTTGCCGGAGACCTGAACCCAGCCGGCCGACGCCGGTTGCACTTCAACCGTGCGCGCCACCGTCTTGATCACGGGCGGGATCTTGTGCGCGACGGTCCGCGCCGGTTCAACGACCACGGTGCGGGTACGGTGGGCATAGCGTGCCGGCATCCGCTCATGCACCGTGCGGGCTGGATGAACCACCACGGTCCGGGCCCGGGTTTCGTATTGAGCCGGGTGAACGACTTTGCACAGGGTTTTCTTGCCGTGCACGTGCCGCCATTCCCAACCGACCGATTTCGGCCGGACCATGACGGTCTGATGAACCGTGCGGGTGACCGCCGGGATGTGCCGCGCCACCACCTGGGCAGGTGACACCAGCACCTTTTCGGTCACCTGGCCATAGCGGGCCGGGATGGTCTTGTGGACCACTCCGCCGGGGCGGACCACGACCTGTTCATGAATTGTTTTGTAGACTGCAGGCTGATGAACCTTTTGGTAACAGGCCAGTGTCTTGCCGCCGGCAAAGGCCGGCGAGGCGACGGAAAGCGCCACAAGCGTGGCTGAAATAGTGCGGCAAATTGTTGATAACTCAGACATTTTACTCACTCCCATGTTGCGGCAGCGGCTCTTATCGGCGGCCGTTTCCGCGACTAGCAAGTCGAGTGTGCCGTACTCTTGCGATTGAGGAAAGCAAAACGTTAATCCCTGATTGACGGCTACGCGACGGCCATCCCTCGCGAAACACCTCTGATCTTGCCTGATGCAGCCTGTTCCGAGCCGTCATATCCCGCTCGCGCATTGCCGGGAATACCCCCTCCCCAGGCGGCATGACGCTATTTGTCTCTTAGGCAAGGCGGCAGATGGTCGGTGCATGCGAACTGCTGACATGGCCGCATATTCATAAAGCCGACATCGTCGTGCGGTCAGGCTTCTCCTCTTTCGGGTTTTCTGCTGATGCTTGACTGGCCCTTTCGGGACGGGCCCTGTGGTGGCGCAGGCAGTTGCCGCATTCCGGACAAAATGCAGCCTCACCGCAGGCAAATTGAAAACCGTAACTTCAATTTAACACCCCTCGTAAACAACGGCCTGAAGCCGTTTCGCTGCCTTGCGTCTTGAAGCGGCGGGGGGGCACACTCTATGTAGTGGGTTCAATGAGACTGATTCTGGGCGGGCCATGTCGCCTGCCGGGCCGTTTGACAAGGGAAGCGCAATGAAAAATACCATCGATAACGCCATGGCCCTGGTGCCCATGGTGGTTGAGCAGACGAACCGCGGCGAACGGTCCTACGACATTTTTTCGCGGCTGCTCAAGGAGCGCATCATCTTCATCACCGGCCCGGTTGAAGATCACATGGCGACGCTCGTTTGCGCCCAGCTTCTGTTTCTCGAAGCCGAGAACCCGAAGAAGGAAATCGCCATCTACATCAATTCGCCCGGAGGTGTGGTCACGGCAGGCATGGCGATCTATGACACCATGCAGTTCATCCGGCCGGCCGTGTCGACGTTGTGCGTTGGCCAGGCGGCCTCCATGGGGTCGCTCCTGCTTGCGGCTGGCGAGAAGGGCATGCGCTTTGCAACGCCAAACGCCCGCATCATGGTGCACCAGCCGTCAGGCGGGTTCCAGGGCCAGGCTTCCGACATTGAACGCCACGCCCAGGACATTATCAAGATGAAGCGGCGGCTCAACGATGTGTACGTCACCCACACCGGACAGGACTACGAAACGGTGGAGAAGACGCTCGACCGCGATCACTTCATGACAGCGGACGAGGCGCTCGGCTTCGGTCTGATCGACCGTGTCATCGACAAGCGCGAGTATGTTGAAGACGACTCTTGATCCAGCAGTCAGGATTTTTGCTTGAAGCATGCGATGTTTTCCGGTGATTGCGCTTCTCCTGCAACACGTTTGTGTGCACACGGGGTGGCGCTAGTGCCGTGGAACGCTAATATAGGCGTTAAGTCTATGTTCAATTTATCTGGCGTAGCATCGCCAGAGTGACGGGGATTCGTTGCCACCGGCTACAGGAATGGTTACCTGACGGTCGGGTTTGTACCCCGAGATTGCTTGAAAGCCTCGACGTCGCGGCGTCGGGCTGGTCAGGCGCCATACATCCGGGTTCGATGCCGGGATTGCGGGAAGGAAAGTGAAATGAGCAAGGTTAGCGGCAGCAACGGCGGCGACTCCAAGAATACCCTCTACTGCTCTTTCTGCGGCAAAAGCCAGCATGAAGTGCGCAAACTCATTGCCGGTCCGACCGTGTTCATCTGCGATGAATGCGTGGAATTGTGCATGGACATCATCCGCGAGGAAAACAAGTCCTCGATGGTCAAGGCCAGCGATGGTGTGCCTACGCCGCAAGAGATCATCGCGACCCTCGACGAGTACGTCATCGGCCAGCATCAGGCCAAGAAGATCCTCTCCGTCGCGGTTCACAACCATTACAAGCGTCTCAACCACTCGTCGAAGTCGGGTGAAGTCGAGCTGGCCAAGTCGAACATCCTGCTTGTCGGACCGACCGGCTGCGGCAAGACCTATCTTGCCCAGACGCTGGCGCGCATCATCGACGTTCCCTTCACCATGGCCGATGCCACGACGCTTACCGAAGCCGGTTACGTCGGCGAAGACGTCGAGAACATCATCCTCAAGCTGCTGCAGTCGGCCGACTACAATGTCGAGCGCGCCCAGCGCGGGATCGTCTACATCGATGAGGTCGACAAGATCTCGCGGAAGTCGGACAACCCGTCGATCACACGCGACGTTTCGGGCGAGGGCGTGCAGCAGGCATTGCTGAAGATCATGGAAGGCACAGTGGCCTCCGTGCCGCCACAGGGTGGCCGCAAGCATCCGCAGCAGGAATTCCTGCAGGTTGACACGACCAACATCCTGTTTGTCTGCGGCGGCGCATTTGCCGGCCTCGACAAGATCATCTCGGCGCGGGGCGAGAAAACCTCGATCGGCTTCGGTGCCAATGT
The DNA here is from genome assembly GCF_900220985.1 of Parahoeflea halophila. GTDB lineage: Bacteria > Pseudomonadota > Alphaproteobacteria > Rhizobiales > Rhizobiaceae > Hoeflea > Hoeflea halophila. The sequence goes on along the minus strand of NZ_OCPC01000003.1, from coordinate 89,777 downwards.
CCGTGCCCAGGACGAACGCCGCGTTGGTGCGGTCCTGCGCGACCTTGAGCCAGAGGACCTGGTCAAGTTCGGTCTGATCCCTGAGTTCATTGGTCGTCTGCCGGTGCTGGCCACGCTCGAGGATCTGGATGAAGCAGCCCTGATCCAGATCCTGACCGAGCCGAAGAACGCGCTGGTCAAGCAGTATCAACGCCTGTTCGAGATGGAAGAGGTCGAGCTTACCTTCCACGAATCGGCCCTGCAGGAAATTGCCAAGCGTGGTATTATCCGGGCGACCGGCGCACGCGGATTGCGCTCGATCATGGAAAAGATCCTTCTCGACACCATGTTCGAGCTGCCGACGCTCGAAGGGGTGCGCGAGGTTGTGATCTCCGACGAGGTCGTGACCGGCAACGCCCGTCCGCTCTACATCTATGCTGAGCGCGATGACGGGGCCAAGGATTCGGCCTCGGCCTGATATCGGCTTAAAGCCCGGTTTTCCCCATTTGAGCGGGCCCTTCGGGGCCCGTTTGCACGTCCGCGGCCGGAATGCGTACCGGTCAGCAAGCCCGCGGCCGCGGACATAGGGGCAGCTCTTGATCTTCCGGCGGTGAGCTTGTCACCAGGACTCCAGCTTCCCGCCACTTTCGAGGTCTAATATCGTAACGAATCGACATTGACAGTGATTGCCGTGGATGATCCGACTTGAAACCAGCGCGCCGGTTCTCCAATTAGACCGGAAAGGGCATAACGCCTCGTAAGGACGCAAATGGCGGTTGCTGGATGAACCGGGATCGCGTGCCGCGTTGCCAATCGGTCTGTACGGACCACGAAAGGAAATACTATGCCGGACAAAAATGTGAGCGCATCACAGGCCCCTGAAGAGGCCGGTACCTATCCCGTTCTGCCACTGCGCGATATCGTTGTCTTTCCGCACATGATCGTGCCGCTGTTTGTTGGTCGTGAAAAGTCGATCAAGGCGCTTGAGGAGGTCATGGGATCCGACAAGCAGATCATGCTTGCGACCCAGATCAATGCTGGCGATGACGATCCGGAGCCGGCTGGCATCTATGACATTGGCACGATCGCCAATGTGCTTCAGCTGCTCAAGCTTCCCGACGGAACCGTCAAGGTGCTCGTTGAGGGGCGTGCCCGCGCGGAAATCGTAGAATACACCGACAGGGAAGACTATTACGAAGCCCGCGCTGTCGAGCTTGGCGAGCCCGAGGAAGACCCGGTCGAGATCGAGGCTCTGTCGCGCTCCGTGGTCTCCGAGTTCGAGAACTACGTCAAGCTCAACAAGAAGATTTCGCCCGAAGTGGTGGGCGCGGCCAGTCAGATCGACGACTATTCGAAGCTCGCCGACACGGTCGCCTCTCATCTGTCAATAAAGATCCCTGAAAAGCAGGACATGCTCTCGACGGTCTCGGTCAAGGGCCGGCTGGAAAAGTCGCTCGGCTTCATGGAAGGCGAGATTTCGGTGCTGCAGGTCGAAAAGCGCATCCGCTCCCGCGTCAAGCGGCAGATGGAGAAGACCCAGCGCGAGTATTATCTCAACGAGCAGATGAAGGCGATCCAGAAGGAACTCGGCGACGGCGAGGACGGCCGCGACGAGATGGCCGAAATGGAAGCCCGCATCGGCAAGACCAAGCTCTCCAAGGAAGCCCGTGAAAAGGCCGATGCGGAGTTCAAGAAGCTCAAGCAGATGAGCCCGATGTCGGCCGAGGCCACCGTCGTGCGCAACTATCTCGACTGGCTGCTCGGTCTGCCTTGGGGCAAGAAATCCCGCGTCAAGATCGACCTGAACGCCGCCGAGAAGGTGCTCGAGACCGATCATTATGGCCTGGAGAAGGTCAAGGAGCGCATCATCGAGTACCTCGCGGTACAGTCGCGCTCCTCCAAGATCAAGGGACCGATCCTCTGCCTCGTCGGCCCTCCCGGGGTCGGCAAGACCTCGCTCGCCAAGTCGATCGCCAAGGCGACCGGCCGTGAATATGTGCGCATGGCGCTCGGTGGCGTCCGTGACGAGGCCGAGATCCGTGGTCATCGCCGCACCTATATCGGCTCGATGCCCGGCAAGGTCGTGCAGTCGATGAAGAAAGCCAAGAAGTCCAACCCGCTGTTTCTTCTCGACGAGATCGACAAGATGGGCCAGGATTTCCGCGGTGATCCGTCGTCTGCTCTGCTCGAGGTGCTGGATCCGGAACAGAACTCGACCTTCATGGACCACTATCTCGAGGTTGAATACGACCTGTCGCACGTGATGTTCATCACCACGGCCAACACGCTCAACATCCCGGCACCGCTGATGGACCGCATGGAAGTCATCCGCATCGCCGGCTACACCGAGGACGAGAAGCTGCAGATTGCCCGCCGGCACCTGCTGCCCAAGGCCGTGCGCGATCACGCGCTCAAGCCAGAGGAGTTCGAGGTCACCGACGAAGCGCTGTTGCAGGTCATCCGCACCTACACCCGCGAGGCCGGTGTTCGCAATTTCGAACGGGAACTGATGAAGCTGTCGCGCAAGGCCGTGACCGAAATCCTCAAGACCGGCAACGCCAGGGTCTCTGTTGATGCCGACAACCTGTCCGACTATCTCGGCGTGCCCCGCTTCCGCTACGGCGAAGCCGAGTTCGACGATCAGGTCGGCGTCGTTACCGGGCTGGCCTGGACCGAGGTGGGCGGCGAGTTGCTGACCATCGAGGGCGTCATGATGCCGGGCAAGGGCAAGATGACTGTGACCGGCAATCTGCGCGATGTGATGAAGGAATCGATTTCTGCGGCGGCGTCTTACGTTCGCTTCAGGGCTGTCGATTTCGGTATCGAACCGCCGATGTTCGACAAGCGCGACATCCACGTCCACGTTCCCGAAGGCGCGACGCCGAAGGACGGTCCTTCAGCAGGCGTCGGCATGGCAACCTCGATCGTCTCGATCATGACTGGCATCCCGGTGCGCCGTGATGTCGCCATGACCGGTGAGATCACTCTGCGAGGCAGGGTGCTGCCGATCGGCGGTCTCAAGGAGAAGCTGCTTGCGGCCATGCGCGGCGGCATCAAGACCGTGATGATCCCCGAGGACAATGCGAAGGATCTCCCCGAGATTCCGGACAATGTCAAAAACGGCCTCGAGATCATTCCGGTTGCCAAGATGGGGGACGTCCTGCGTCACGCACTTGTGCGGATGCCCGAGCCGATCACCTGGGACCCCGACGCGGATCCGAAAGCAGCAATTGCTGCTGATGCCGGTGAAGAGAGCGGTGCAACCATCGCTCACTGATCGGAAGGTGTGACTGAAACAAGCGTAGCGACGGGCGGGACCATTTCCGCCCGTCTTGCATTCCGGGACCCGCCAGGAACCGGAAAAATGCGCCGAAACTGCACAGGCGCGCGGCATTTCACCCGAATTCTTAACTTTCTTGGCCGCTGTGGGCCCACAAGGTGCAAAATGCCTGTGAAAAGCCTTTATAAAGCGCGGGTTTCCGGGGAGTTTGGTTGCGCGTGACAGATAGATGCGTAGGATCACCGCATCGAACAATATGAGTCGACGAAACCCAGAAAGGGACGGAAATGAACAAGAATGAACTCGTGGCCGCAGTGGCCGAGAAATCGGGCATGAGCAAGGGTGATGCAACTTCGGCGGTCGAAGCCGTGTTCGACACCATCACCAATGAGCTCAAGAATGGCGGCGACGTCCGTCTGATCGGTTTCGGCAACTTCACCGTTTCGCGCCGCGAAGCTTCGAAGGGCCGCAACCCGCAGACCGGCAAGGAAGTTGACATTCCTGCACGCAACGTGCCGAAGTTCTCGGCCGGCAAGGGTCTCAAGGACGCTTGCAACTAAGCTCGATTGACTTGATTGCATGACGATGAGCCCGGGCGCCAGCGCCCGGGCTTTTTGTTGCGGGGAGGGCGCGTGGGGAATGTCTGAAGTTCAGGCTGTTCGTCCCGCATGCCTGATTGCCTTGTGACGTCGTGGGGCCGGTCACGGTTTACGAGGAACAAGGAGGGTCAGACGCATATTCGTGGCAAGTGGACTTGACGATAGAACAAAAATAGAACAGATTAAAAACATAAAGGGAATTCAAAGGAGTTGATCATGACCGCATTTGCCCGTGACATTGCCGCATTCGTTTCCATGTCCCTGTTCGTGGCCTCCTTCGCCATTCTGGCGATGGCGTTTTGATAGGGTTTTCTTGTGATTTTTCATGTCGCCGCTAGCGGCGGCATGCAGCCTGGCAGCCCCGCCTGCACAGCATTCCTGGTTGCAGTTCGGGGTCTGACGTCACGGTTCCCTCACTCGCGTTGTTGCAAGCTGGAAAGAAGGGGTGGTCAAGGGGTGTTTTCGCGGCCTGTGCTCTGGACTTTGCCGTCCCGGTCCTCACAATTGTGGTTTGAGTCTCGCAGCATGCCGGCAGGGTGCCGGGCGGCGGACCGGACGGCAGAGGACATCAATGGCACGGGAAAGCAAGTCGGCGAAACTGCTGGCCAATCTGGCGGCGGGGGCCGAGCAGGCGCGGGAGCGCGGAAAGCAGACTGACGATCGCGGGCTCGGCAAGTGGCCTGGCTTCGTGCATCTGCGGGTGCATTCGGCCTATTCGCTGCTCGAAGGCGCGCTGCCGGTCAAGACCCTGATCAAGCGGGCTGTTGCCGATGACCAGCCAGCACTCGCCATAACCGACACCAACAATCTCTTTGGCGCGCTCGAATTTTCGGTCAAGGCAATGGAATCGGGAATTCAGCCGCTTATCGGGTGCCAGCTGGACATCGACATGGAGGATGGCCAGGCCGGGGACCGGCGCTCGCATCGCGACCATTTGCAGAAGCTGCCGTCAATCATCCTTTATGCGGCAACTCCGGTTGGCTACGAACGTCTGGTCGCGCTTGTGAGCCAGGCCTATCTTGGCGGCAATCCGGACAGCAACGACAGGCCGCATCTGATGCTGTCCTGGCTGCAGCAGGGGGCGGAGGGGCTGATCGCGCTCACCGGTGCTGCTGCCGGTCCCGTCGACCAGGCAATGCGCGAAGGCCATCCGGATCAGGCCCGTGCGCGGCTTGATCGCCTCAAGGACCTGTTTGGCGACCGGCTTTACATCGAATTGCAGCGCCAGGGCGGCTTCGACAGGGCGCATGAATCCAAGATGATTGCGCTGGCCTACGATGCCGAAGTTCCGCTTGTCGCTACCAACGAGGCCTTTTTTCCCACGCCGGGAGATTTTGAAGCACACGACGCGCTGATGGCGGTGGCCAACAACGCCGTCATGTCCGATGACCGCAGGCCGCGGCTGAGCGAGGACCACTGTCTCAAGTCCCGCGCCGAAATGGTGGAGCTGTTTGCCGACATTCCCGAGGCGCTTGAAAACACCATCGAGATTGCCCACCGTTGTAGCGCCATCGTTGAGCGCCGCGATCCGATCCTGCCGCGCTTCACCGGCGGCGGCGAGGAGGATCCGGCCGCAGCCCTTGCCGCCGAGGCCGCTGAACTCAGGCGCCAGTCGATCGAAGGTCTCGACAGGAGACTGGCCCGGATCGGTCTGGCGGACGGCTATACCGAAGCCGACTACCGCGAGCGGCTGAAGGTCGAACTCGACATTATCGAGAACATGAAGTTCCCCGGCTACTTCCTCATCGTCGCCGACTTCATCAAGTGGGCCAAGGACCACGACATCCCGGTCGGCCCGGGCCGTGGTTCGGGTGCCGGCTCGCTGGTCGCCTACGCGCTCACCATCACCGACGTCGACCCGTTGCGCTTTTCGCTGCTGTTCGAGCGCTTCCTCAACCCGGCCCGTGTCTCGATGCCCGACTTCGACATCGACTTCTGCCAGGATCGCCGTGAAAAGGTGATCCGCTATGTGCAGAAGAAATATGGCCGCGAGCAGGTCGGACAGATCATCACCTTCGGAAGCCTTCAGGCACGCGCAGCGCTGCGCGACGTCGGCCGCGTGCTCGAGATGCCCTACGGCCTGGTTGACCGGATCTGCAAGCTGGTACCCAACAACCCAGCCAACCCGACGCCGCTGAACAAGGCGATTGAGGAAGAGCCGCGCTTCAACGAGGAGGTCGAGAAAGAGCCTGCTATCGGCCGGCTTCTTGACATTGCCCAGAAGCTCGAGGGGCTTTACAGGCACGCTTCGACCCATGCCGCCGGTATCGTCATCGGTGACCGGCCACTGTCGCAGCTGGTGCCGATGTACCGCGATCCGCGTTCGGACATGCCGGTCACCCAGTTCAACATGAAATGGGTTGAGCAGGCGGGCCTGGTCAAATTCGACTTTCTTGGCCTCAAGACCCTCACCGTTCTGAAGACCGCGGTCGGCTTTATTGCCAAACGCAACATCACGGTGGATCTCGAAGCCCTGCCGCTCGACGACCAGCCCACCTATGAGATGCTCTCCCGCGGCGAGACCGTCGGTGTTTTCCAGGTGGAATCGGCGGGCATGCGCAAGGCGCTGATCGGCATGCGGCCTGATCGGATCGAGGACATCATCGCGCTGGTTGCGCTCTACCGTCCCGGCCCGATGGAAAACATCCCGGTCTACAATGCCCGCAAGCATGGTGAGGAAGAGGTCGCCTCGATCCACCCCAAGATCGATGACCTGCTCGCCGAAACCCAGGGCGTGATCGTCTACCAGGAGCAGGTGATGCAGATCGCCCAGGTGCTGGCCGGTTACTCGCTCGGAGAAGCCGACCTTTTGCGCCGTGCCATGGGCAAGAAGATCAAGGAGGAAATGGACAAGCAGCGGGTCCGTTTCGTCGAGGGCGCGGTCGAGCGCGATGTTTCCAAGCCGCAGGCCGACATGATCTTTGATCTGCTGGCAAAGTTCGCCAATTACGGCTTCAACAAGTCCCACGCGGCCGCCTATGGCATCGTGTCCTACCAGACTGCCTATCTCAAGGCGCATTACCCGGTCGAGTTTCTGGCCGCGTCGATGACGCTGGACATGTCGAACACGGACAAGCTCGTCGATTTCCGTCAGGATGCAAGACGCCTCGGCATCGAGGTGGTCGCGCCTTCCGTGCAGACCAGCTTCCGTCATTTCGAGACCGGCGACAACAAGATCTACTATGCGCTGGCCGCCATCAAGGGCGTCGGCGATGCCGCGGTCGAGCACATTGTCGAGGTTCGCGGCAACGAACCCTTTGCCTCGCTGGAAGATTTCTGCACCCGGATCGATCCGCGCCAGGTCAACCGGCGGGTTCTCGAAAGCCTGATTGCGGCAGGCGCGCTCGACTGTTTCGGGCTTGATCGCGCCATGCTGAGCGCCGGACTCGACCGGATTCTGGGCTTCGCCCAGCGCGCCCAGGAAAACCGCATCAGCGGCCAAAGCGACATGTTCGGCATCGGCGGGGGTGCGGGCGAGGGTGAGACTATCCAGCTACCGGCCACCATACCCTGGCTGCCGGCCGAGAAACTGCACCGTGAATACCAGGCGCTGGGCTTCTATCTCTCTGCCCATCCACTTGATTCCTATAATGATCTTTTGGCCAAGATGCGGGTGCAGACCTGGGCCGATTTCTCCGTTGCGGTAAAGGCCGGAGCAACCGCCGGCCGGCTCGCGGGCACCGTCACCAGCAAGCAGGAACGCAAGACCCGTACCGGCAACAAGATGGGGATCGTCGCCTTCTCCGACAGCTCCGGCCAGTATGAAGCGGTGCTGTTCTCCGAAGGCCTGGCGCTCTACCGGGAGCTGCTTGAACCGGGCAAGTCGATCGTCATCACGGTTACCGCGGAAGAGCGGCCCGAGGGCATCGGCCTGCGCATCCAGACTGCCGATTCACTCGAGGATCGTGCAGCGCGCGGGCAATCCGCGCTCCGGGTGTTCCTGCGCGACTCGAAGCCGCTCAACTCCGTCTCAACCCATCTCAAATCACGCGGTGAGGGGCAGGTGTCCTTCGTCATGATCAAGGACGACGGCCGCCGCGAGATCGAGGTGACCTTGCCCGATCGATACAAGATCTCGCCGCAGCTGGCCTCGGCTCTGAAGGCCGCTCCCGGGGTTCTCGACGTGGAACTGGTCTGAAGAAACTGCCGGTTCCGCTCAGTCTTCGTCTGCCTGCTTCAACTTGCGTGACGTGCCGAAGGTGTAGCCGGTTTCGACGATGTCGCGGCCGAATTTTTGCCGCACCTTGTCGATGGCGCTTTCGGCCACGGCCCGGCGTGCCGCGGCGGGGTCAACCAGGTCCGGCGGGTCGGCGCGGCTCGCATCGGTGAGATCGGAGACGCCGATGCCGATCAGGCGGAAGCGGTCCTGGCCCAGCTCCCGCTCCAGCAGATGCAGGCCAGTGCGGAAAATACGGTCCGCCAGCACCGTCGGATCCTCCAGCTTGAAATTGCGCGTCCGGCTCTTGAACTCGGCGGTCTTGAGCTTGAGCACCACGGTCTGGCCGGCAACACCCGAGGCCTTGAGCCGCGCCGACACTTTTTCTGACAGCCGCCGGAGCACCGGCACCAGATCCTTGGCCTGAGACAGGTCGGCATTGAAGGTGGTCTCAGCCGACACGCTCTTGGCGCCCTCGTTGGCGTGCACGGTCCGGTCATCCTCCCCCCGCGCCAGATGGTAGAGCCGCTTGCCCATGACCCCGTAGCGGCGCATCAGCGCGGTCTGTTCCATGACCTGCAATTGCCCGATGGTGCGGATGCCGTCACGGGCCAGGGTCTCGCTGAACGCCTTGCCTACGCCCCAGATCAGCGACACGGGACGCGGTTTGAGAAACTCGACCGCTTCCTCCCTGCCGATCACCGAATAGCCACGCGGCTTGTCGAGATCCGAAGCAACCTTTGCGAGGAACTTGCAGTAGGACAGTCCTACGGACAGGCTGATGCCGATTTCCGCTTCGACCCGGGCAGCAAAGCGGGCCAGGGTCCGCGCAGCGCTTTCCTTGTGCAACTTCTCGGTCCCGGCCAGGTCGAGGAAGGCCTCGTCGATCGAGATCGGCTGCACCAGTGGGGTCAGTTCTTCCATCATCTGCCGGACCTGGCGTCCGACGCGAACATATTTTTCCATGTCCGGCTTGATCACGACCGCGTCGGGACAGGCGTCCAGCGCCTTGAACATAGGCATTGCCGAGCGCACCCCGTGAATCCGCGCGATGTAGCAGCAGGTGGAAACCACGCCGCGCTTGCCACCGCCGATGATCACCGGCTTGTCAGCCAGCTCCGGGTTGTCGCGCTTTTCAACGGTTGCATAAAACGCGTCACAATCCACATGCGCCAGTGTCAGTTGGTCGATCTCGGGGTGCCGGATTACGCGCGGGCTACCGCAGGCATGGCAGCGTTTGCCGCCGGCGCGTGCTGGCGCAAGGCAATCGCGGCAAAAGCCGGGACCCGGATCTTGAAGAGACGGCGCTGGGGTCATCGGATCATTCGGCGGAACAAAGGTTGAACATTTCCAGATTACGCAATAATCTTCGGACTCACAAGGCCGGCTGATCAACTGGAGAACGCCTTACTTGAACCTCGTTGTTTGCGCCGTCATTGCCGATCTCTGGCTATTGCAGGAAAACCTGTTCCGGCCGGAGCCGAAGCTGGGCGAGACCTTGAGCAGGGATGAAAGGAATCAACACCTGAAGAACGAAGCTGAAGCCCTGATACCTCCCGGGTTGATCGCCCTCAAGGACGGGGATCCGGTGGGCTGGGGGCAGGCGACGCCGCGGACGCATGTGCTGCGCTGGAATACGGCGCGAACCCTTTTACGGCCGCTGGCATGGGATAACCCCGAAGATCCGGGCCTGTGGGCCATCTCCTGCTTTTTCATCCAGTCCAGGCGACGCGGTCAGGGGCTGAGCCACGCGCTGGTCGAGTCCGCGGTCTCCCAAGCACGGCAAGGCGGCGCCCGCATCCTCGAGGCCTGCCCGGTCGAGCAGACCAGGCATTCCGGACCCGTCGGCCTGCTGGCCGGTTCCCTGCGGGTGTTTGAAAAGGCGGGGTTTGAGACTGTTGCCGAGCGCCTGCCGCGCCGCCCGCTGATGCTCGAGGTTCTCGCATGAGAGCCGCAGCTCCCGGCGCCATAGCCCGCCCGGCTGCGTGTCGCTTAGCCCTAGGACGCGTCGATATGGGCCTTGATCAGCGCCTCGGCATGCGCCCAGTCAGTGGCAATGTCGACCCCGTCGCCGGGATGCGGCGCCATTGCGCGAAAAGTGGCGTTGGCCATCAGATTGATGAGCAGGGATTGTGGCACGTGGGAGCGGACGGATTGCAAGTTGACGAAAATATCGTCAATGAAGGCCACCGGGTGCGGCCGCTCGCCATGCAGCGCAAGAACCGCAGGCCCCTTCGGCGCTTCGGTCGCGATCATCGGATAGTCCAAACCGTGCCGCGACAGCAGCCGCCTGCGTACCTCGCGATGGCGCGGCGGCATCGCCGTGAGGAAGACGACGTCGGCCTGCTCCGACAAGCGTGCAAGGCTGTCGGCGGCTTCTACAACCGGCGTCTGCCATTCGTCGTGGCTCTCGAAAAAGGCTTCCAGCATCCGGCTGACGTCCTCGCCGGGTGTTTCGCTGCCATCGGCACGATTGAACACGTTGCCATGCAGGCGAAACGATGTCGGCCGCAACTCGTGACCGTTCTCGGTCAGGAACGCCTCGAACGGGGTGACGAATTCGAGCACCACTTCGTCGACATCGCAAACGATCAAGGGCCGGTCGCCCAGGTGCAGATCGTCATGCTCGGCATCAGGAATAAGCTTCGTCATGTCGCGCTCGAACCGCCCAGCGCCTGGAAGGCGCGGGAAATGGTTTCGGGCCGGGTATTGGTCGCTGCACAGAAATCCAGCAGTGTCGGTTCATGGCTCATCAGGAACCCGAGAACGCCGGCGAGGAACCCCGGTTGCCTTGCCGCCTCGCGCAGGTTGGAGGCCTCGAGCCCGGTCAGTGCCAGGAAGCGGCCCATCAGTTCAGGCTCGCCCGCGAGCCAGGCCAGCGCGGCAATCGCCGTATCTTCCGCATCCGCCATTGCTGTGTCGTCCTTTCTCTCAGCCACGCAGGGTATTCGAAATGACCGATTACCACTTTTTCAACCTAATGGAACTAAGGTGGCAGTGTTGGCCGGCACTGGGGACCTGAATTTCCGCAAACCGGAACAGCCGAACGCCGGTGTGCGTGATTGCCGGCGACCGGCAACAACAGGATCCGGCGGGCAGGAAGTCTGCGTGGATCGGCTATGGGGTCGGATATGACAAAGCAGGTTATGATTGTTGAGGACAATGAACTCAACATGAAACTCTTCCGGGACCTGATCGAAGCATCAGGTTACAAGACGATCCAGACCCGCAACGGTCTGGAAGCGATGGATCTTGCCCGCAAGCACCGCCCCGATCTCATTCTCATGGACATCCAGTTGCCCGAAGTCTCGGGACTTGAAGTCACCAAATGGCTCAAGCAGGACGATGACCTTCACGTCATCCCGATCGTCGCTGTCACCGCCTTTGCGATGAAGGGCGACGAGGAGCGTATCCGCCAGGGAGGCTGCGAGGCCTATATCTCCAAACCGATCTCGGTTCCCAAATTCATTGAAACCATCAAGACCTATCTCGGTGATGCTTGAGGGTGGAGACCTGACATGACTGCGCGCATCCTGGTGGTTGACGACATTCCGGCCAATGTAAAGCTGCTCGAGGCCCGACTCATGGCCGAGTATTTCGAGGTGCTGACCGCCGCCGATGGCATGACTGCGTTATCGATCTGTGACCAGACGCCGGTTGATCTGATTTTGCTCGACATCATGATGCCCGGTATCGACGGCTTCGAGGTTTGCGAACGGCTCAAGAACAATCCGCGCACGGCCCATATCCCGGTGGTCATGGTCACGGCACTTGACCAGCCCGCCGATCGTGTGCGCGGGCTCAAGGCCGGTGCCGACGATTTCCTCACCAAGCCGGTCAATGACCTGCAGCTGATGACCCGAGTCAAGAGCCTCATACGGTTCAAGGCGCTCAGCGACGAGTTGCGGCTGCGGGCCGAGACCGCGCGCAGCATCGGCCTGGAAAGCCTTCTGACGCCCCATCAGGGCAGGCTGGAGGATCCGGGCATGGTGTTGCTGGTGGAAAGCCGCGCCCACACCCAGGAGCGCATGTCCCGCGCCCTGAGCGGCATTGCCGAGATCACGGCGATCGCCGATCCGCAGGCTGCCCTGTTCGAGGCTGCCGACAAGCCCTATGAGCTGGTTATCGTGTCGTCGTCTCTCGAAGACTATGACCCTTTGCGGCTGTGCTCGCAGCTGCGCTCGCTTGAGCGTACCCGCTTCATTCCAATGCTTGTGGTGGCCGAGCAGGGAGAGGACGATCTCGTGATCCGCGCGCTTGAACTGGGTGTTAACGATTACCTGGTGCGTCCACTCGATCCCAATGAACTACTTGCGCGCAGCGTCACCCAGATCCGCCGAAAGCGCTACTCCGACAAGCTGCGAGCCAGCCTCACCGAATCGGTTGAGTTCGCGGTCACCGATGCACTGACCGGGCTCAACAACCGCCGCTACCTCGACACCCATCTGGCGACATTGGTCGACCGGTCGAGCCGGCGCGGGCGTCCCTTGTCGGTGCTGATCACCGATATCGATCACTTCAAGGCCATCAATGATACCCATGGCCATGAAGGCGGGGACGACGTGTTGCGCGATTTTGCCCGCAGGGTGCGCGGAGCAGTCCGCGGCGCTGACCTAGCCTGCCGTTATGGCGGGGAGGAATTCGTCGTGGTCATGCCTGACACGACGGCGGAAATTGCCGCGCAAGTCGCCGAGCGGCTGCGCGAGGCGGTAGCCGCCGCGCCGTTCATGATATCGGCAACGGGGATTGCAGCGTCTGTAACCACCTCCGTAGGTATAGCAACGCTTGAGGCGGACAGAGAAGGCGCCGATTCATTACTGAGGCGCGCTGACAAGGCTTTGTATCAGGCCAAGAACGAGGGCCGGAACAGGGTCGTTGGGCAAGCAGCCTGAAGTTGATCGCCGCATTACTTCTTGTAAATCACACTCCGCGTATTCGGACTGAATAATGCTTCGTCTCATCTCGTTGCCGGTGTCTGTTTAGTTAAAATTGATTCCAATATTAACCAACAACTATGACGTTTTCGAATTAGTATTAAGAAACTGTTGCTTTTTTACCGGATTGAGACAAATATCATAAACACATGAAGCGTTATGGGACGGTTGAAAGGCAGCCTGCGACGCTAAGCCAGTTTGGTTACCCCATGATGTTCAGGTCCGCCGCATCTCCTGGGTCGTGGGGTGGCCGACCGAGACCAAGTGCACCAAGTGGTATCCTCGTTCCACGCCTTGTTTCGGTCGGCCCTCGACACGAAAAAACCCGCATCCGGAAGGAGGCGGGTTTTTTTGTTTGCCGTCGAAAAATCTACCCGAAGGCAGCAGGACAAGCCAGATTACTTGATCTTGGCTTCCTTGAACTCGACATGCTTCTTGACGATCGGATCGTACTTGGTCTTCACCATTTTTTCGGTGAAGGTACGGCTGTTCTTCTTGGTTACATAGAAAAAGCCGGTGTCGGCGGTCGACAGGAGCTTGATCTTGATTGTGGTCGCCTTGGCCATGGTGTCTTGCCTTCTTCAAAAATGAAGCCGCGGACAGCACACAGGGCTCCACGGCGAAACTTGCGCGGAAACTACAAAAGCCTCCGGGAAAGTCAAGTCCGTTTTGGCCGCAGCAAGATACGAAACAGGGTCAGCGCCACATAAAGCGCGAAAAAGAAGGCCAGAGCCCAGGCAAATCCGTGATCCCCGGCAATATCCATCGACACGCCAATGGTCTGTGGACCGATCAGCATGCCGAGCGCATAGCAGAACACGAAGGCGGCATTGGCTGATGCGAGGTCCGCACCGTGCAGCTTGTCACCCAGATGTGCCAGTCCAACCGTGTAGAGGCCCGCCACGCTGCCGCCCCAGAACAACAGGATTGCGGCTGTCAGCAGCCAGTTGTGGATCAGGAAGGGCAGGGCAATCGACCCGGCCAGGCCGATGAAGGCAAACAGCGATAGCAGCGTCCGCCGGTCCTGCATCCGGTCTGCGATCATTCCGACCGGGATCTGAAACAGCACATTGCCCAACCCCATCATCATCAGAAGCAGTGCACCCTGTGATTCGGTAAAGCCGGTCCGGCTGGCATAGACCGGAAACAACGACAGTCCGCCCGATTCGACTGCCCCGAAGATGAACACTGCAGCTGTGGCCGTCGGAACCAGGAATACATAGCGCATGAACGGGTGAGTCGGCGCCGTCTCTATGATCGGATTCTCACGCCGCGCCATCAGGATCGGAACCGCAGCCAGCAGGATAATACCGGCGCCAATGGCAAACGGCATGATCCCTTCCGACCCGATCACCGAGAAGATCAGCGGGCCGGCCGCAAAGCCCAGCGAGAGAACGGTTGCATAGATCCCGAGAACAAGCCCCCGCCGCGACGGCGGCGCTGCCGTGTTGACCCAGAATTCCGACAGCACGAAGAGGATGGTGATGGCGCCGTGAAAGATGATGCGCAGTGGAAACCACATCCACAACGCCTCGGCAAAATAGAACCCCAGCGCACTTGCTGCAGCCGCAACGATCGACAGTACCATGGTGACGGTCACGGTCAGGCGCTGCGCGAGCATGGTGGAGATCGGCGCTGCAACCATTGCCGCAACGCCGGCCATCGCCGAGTTGAGTCCGATCATCGACGACGAGACGCCGCGTTTCTCGAGAATGATCGACAGCAGCGGCAGCCCCAGACCGATGGCAATACCGACCGCTGTGATCGCCGATACGGCTGCGATCAGGGCAGGCCAATGTATCTCCTCACGGATCAATGGGGGGCGAAGGGATGGGTTGTCCATGTGCGGGCGCCCTAAATCAATTCGCGAACGAACCGTCCGTTTCGGGAGTAGTAGAACGGAACCGCTTTGCCAAATGGTAAAGACGGATCTTGTGACAGCGCATCGACCAGGTCGGAAAGGATCACCCGCGTGATCCGGGGCAGGGGATGGCTTTCATGGGCGTCGACCGGCAGCCATGTCAGGTCATGGAGCTCCTCGCTGTCCTGCACGGTTTTTGGATCGAGGCCCAGCTCGTCACAGAAACAGGCAAAGAAGCGGGTGTCGAAACGGCGCGACTGGCCCGGAGGCGTGATGGCGCGGGCAAGGAAACGAAAGCGCGAGACATCCGGGCGAAGCTGGCCGGCATATTCCGGTGGTGTGAGCGACAGATGTGCTTCTTCCATCATTTCACGCGCCGCTGCGACGGCGAGGCCGCGGGCCGCCTTGTCGTGAAACCGGGCCCGGGTTCGTATCATCAGCTTTTCGTGAACCGCATCTTCCAGCGGCCGGGCAAGTGGCACCCGGTTGTCGCCGGGATCACGCCGGCCACCGGGAAAGACATAGAGGTCCGGCATGAAGGCGTGGGCCTTGCCGCGTTTTCCCAGCAGCGCCCGCGGTGTCGCGCTGCTTCGATCCAGCAGAATGAGTGACGCCGCGTCGCGCGGGGACCGCGCCGGATGCCGCTTTTCACTGGTTCGCGCCTGGTGATCTTCCGTCAGCAGCGCAGTGTTGGCTGCAACACGGTCGTTCATCGCCCATCCTCATGTGCGGTGTCGGCAAGCATCGGTTCTTCCGAGTGCCCGCCGAAACCATGCATGCGCAAGGCCCATTGCAGCCCGATGACTGCGCCCTTGATCGAAGGCAGCATTGCCAGTGTCAACATGATGGTGATCGGGATCCAGATCATCAGGTGCTGCCAGCTTTCAAGCAGCAGCCACGTATCGGTGGCCATGAAGCCGGCGACAACAATATGTCCGACGATGAAAATTGTCAGATAGGCCGGAAAATCATCCGCGCGGTGGTGAACCATCTCTTCCCCGCAGTTGGCGCAGGCATCCACTGGCTTCAGGAAAGCCCTGAACAGCTTGCCGTCGCCGCACTTGGGGCAGCGGCAGACCATCCCGCGCTTGACCGCACGCCAGCTGTCCCGGGAAGCTTCGTTGTCATGGGCAATGTTACCGCCATATTCATGCATATCTCTTCTCCTGAACTCAACAAGCGCCCTGGACGCTGCAGATTGCTGGTCGGCGCGATCTCAGCGCCGCCCGCGTGGTGGCCTTGTGCCGGGTTTCTTTGGCCCGCCGCGTTTGGCCCGGCCGGACTTGTGGAACGAGCGCGTGCCGGTTGGCATTTTTTGGCCTTCACTGAGCATCTCGAACCGCATCGATCCTGCCAGCGGTACGACTTCGACGAGTTTGACCTCCACCCCATCACCAAGACGGTAGCCGAGACCGGTTTTCGCGCCGGTTAACGCTTGGTGTGCCTCGTCATAGTGATAATAGTCCAGCCCCAAAGTGGAAACAGGAATAAAACCATCTGCGCCAAATTGTGGCAGGCTGACAAACAATCCGGATTTCGTCACGCCCGAGATTCGCCCGTCGAAGGCTTCGCCGATGCGGCCTGCGAGATGGTGCGCCACCAGCCGGTCCACGGTGTCGCGTTCGGCCGCCATCGCGCGCCGTTCGGTGACCGATATCTCAGCAGCGATGTTTTCGAGCGCTGCCTCTTCCGATGGCGTGATCCCGCCTTCACCCAGGCCCAGCGATCCAACCAGCGCCCGGTGGACGATCAGGTCGGCATAGCGTCGGATCGGCGAGGTGAAATGGGCATATTTCATCAGGTTGAGGCCGAAATGTCCCAGATTCTCGGGCGAGTAGATGGCCTGGCTCTGGCTGCGCAACACCATCTCGTTGACCATGTCCTGATAGGGCTGATCGACGGCCTTGGACAGTATGCCGTTGAATGAGTTGGCGCGAACCGAAGCCCCACGCGCCAGTGAAAGGCCCAGTGTCCCGAGGAATTCGCGCAGCACTTCCTGCTTTGCCAGCGAGGGCTGGTCATGAACCCGGTAGATCAACGGCTGTTTGCGTTTTTCCAGTGTTTCCGCAGCTGCCACATTGGACTGGATCATGAATTCTTCGATCAGCCTGTGGGCGTCGAGCCGTTCGGGCATGATCACCTTGTCGACCTTGCCTTCCGGGGTCAGAAGGATCTTGCGCTCGGGCATGTCGAGATCAAGCGGCTGGCGCCGGTCGCGCTCGCGCTTGAGCACCGCGTAGGCCTTCCACAGC
This sequence comes from Parahoeflea halophila, assembly GCF_900220985.1. Classification (GTDB taxonomy): domain Bacteria; phylum Pseudomonadota; class Alphaproteobacteria; order Rhizobiales; family Rhizobiaceae; genus Hoeflea; species Hoeflea halophila. The sequence goes on along the minus strand of NZ_OCPC01000003.1, from coordinate 72,716 downwards.
GGCTTGAGAACAGGTTCCAGCAATGGTCCGGACTTGTCATCGGGATTGCCGTCAATCGCGGCCTGGGCCTGCTGATAGGACAGTTTCGCCGCACTCTTCATCATCACGCGGTGAAACCTGTGGCCGACCTTGCGGCCCTCGGCGGAAAACACCATCCTGAGCGCCAGCGCCGGGCGGTCTTCGCCCTCGCGCAAAGAGCACAGGTCGTTGGAGATCCGCTCCGGCAGCATCGGCACCACGCGGTCCGGGAAATAGGCCGAGTTGCCGCGCTTGAGTGCCTCGCGGTCGAGATTTGATCCGGGGCGCACATACCACGACACGTCGGCAATCGCGACGGTTACGATGACGCCGCCGGGATTGTCGGGTGAGGAGTCGTCCTCCGCAAACACCGCGTCGTCGTGGTCCTTGGCGTCATGCGGATCTATGGTGATCAGCGGAATGTGGCGCCAGTCTTCGCGGCCCTGAAGCGGTGCCGGCCTGGCATTCTCTGCAGCCTCGATCACCTCGGCGGGGAAGACATGCGGGATGCCATGCGCATGAATGGCGATCATCGAGATCGCCTTCTCGCCCTCGACCGATCCCAGCACCGCGTGCACCTTGGCGCGCGGCAGCCCCATGCGCCCGAGCCGCGCGGGTTCGGCCTCGACCAGGTCTCCGTCCTTGGCGTCTCCGGTGAAATCACGGTCGACCACCAGTTCCTCGCCGCGCCGTTCGATCGGCATCAACCGTCCGCCGCCGCCGGGGGTGGAGCGAAACACGCCGAGAATCAGGCCGTCGCGGCGGTCGAGGATCTTCATGATCCGGGCGGTGTAGCTGGGGCCCTTGCCGTGCTGGGCCGGAAAAATCCGCGCCAGCACCCGGTCGCCAATACTCGCGGCGGTCGAGGGTGTCCGGCTCTTTCCCCGGTCGCGTCCGGCGTTCGACTGGCGCACCACCACGACGGGAGCCGCGCCATGATCCTCTAGCCATTCCGCAGGTCGTGCGACCAGATCGCCATCGCTGTTGCGCAGCGTGATTTCGAGCACCGCCACCGCCGGTAGCGTTCCGGGCCGGCGGAGCATCTTCTTGTCCCGCTCGATCAGGCCTTCCTCTTCCAGTTGCCTGAGCACATCCTTGAGCTCTGCGCGTGTGTCGCCCTTGATGCCGAAGGCCTTGGCGACGTCGCGCTTGGAGGCGCGGTCCGGGTTTTCGCTGATGAACCGGAGAATGGTTTCCTTGTCGGGCATGTCGCCGCGGCGGAAGGCCGGTCGTGCATCCGCTGCCGCGCCGTCACTCTTGTCCGGCGACGGCTTTCCTGCCCTTGGCTTGCGCGGAGGGTGTGCCAAAATCAATCCTTCTTTGCCGTGGCAGCTGCGGTCTTTTTGGCCGCCCCCGCCTTCTTTGCTGCAGCAGGCTTCTTCGCCGCAGCGGTCTTTTTGGCGGCTGTCTTCGCCTTGGTGGCCTTTTTCGCTGGTGCCTTGGTCTTCTTGCCCGAAGCTGCAGCCTTGGCGGCAATCATTTCCAGCGCTTCCTCGACCGTCACTTCAGCAGGCACCTTGTCCTTGGGCAGGGTGGCGTTGATCTTGCCCCAGTTGACATAGGGACCATAGCGGCCGTCCCGAACGGTGATCGGCCCGCCATCGGGATGATCACCCAGAGCCTTCAGCGCCGTTGGCGTGCCGCGTCCGCGGCCGGGTCCCTTGGCCTGCTTTTCGGCGATCACGGTAACTGCGTGGTTGAGACCGATGGTGAAGACGTCCTCCACGCTTTCAAGATTGGCATAGGTGCCGTCATGCAGCACGAACGGTCCGTAACGGCCGATTCCTGCCGAAATCATCTTGCCGGTTTCGGGATGCTCACCGACTTCGCGCGGCAGTGCCAGCAGCGAGAGTGCCCTCTCGAAATCGATGCTGGCCACTTCCCACCCCTTGGGCAGGCTGGAGCGCTTGGCTTCCTTGCCTTCGCCGCGCTGGACATAGGGACCGAAACGTCCGGTCCGCAGGGTGACCTGCTCGCCGGTGGCCGGGTCCGTGCCCAGTTCCTGCGGCTCGTTGGAAAGCGCCGCGTCGGCGTCCGAGCCGTTGGAGGAAAGCTGACGGGTAAAATTGCAGTCAGGATAGTTCGAGCATCCGACGAACGCGCCGTATTTCCCGAGCTTCAGCGAAAGGTTGCCGGTGCCACAGGTCGGACAGATGCGCGGATTGGAGCCGTCATCCCGGTCGGGGAAGACCAGCGGGGAAAGTGCCTCGTTGAGTGCATCGAGCACCTGGGTGACGCGCAGTTCCTTGGTCTCGTCGATATGCGCATGGAACTCCGTCCAGAATTCGCGCAACACGTCCTTCCACGCCAGTTCGCCGGCAGAGATCCGGTCGAGCTTTTCCTCGAGATCGGCAGTGAAACCGAATTCGACGTAGCGGTTGAAGAAATTCTCCAGAAACGAAATGACCAGGCGGCCCTTGGGCTCCGGTGTCAGCCTGCGGTTCTCGATCGTCACATAGTCGCGGTCACGCAGCGTTGCGAGCGTTGAGGCATAGGTCGAGGGCCGGCCAATGCCGAGCTCTTCCATCTTCTTGATCAGTGAGGCTTCCGAGAACCGTGGCGGCGGCTCGGTGAAGTGCTGCGAGGCATTGATCTTGTCCTTGGCCAGCGCCTCCTTTGCTTTGATCTCGGGCAGGCGGGCATCATCGTCGCCATCGCCATCCGATTGTTCGCCGTCTTCCCTGGCCTCGGTATAGGCGGCAATGAAGCCGTCAAAGCGGATGACGGAACCGGTGGCGCGCAGGCCCGCCGTCTTGCCGCCCTTGGAGGCGGTGATGTCGACAGTGGTGCGCTCGATCTCGGCGGATGCCATCTGGCTGGCGATCGCACGCTTCCAGATCAGGTCGTAAAGCTTGAGCTGGTCGGAATCGAGGTATTTCTTCAGCTCGTCCGGCGCCCGCTCGAAGCCGGTCGGGCGGACGGCTTCGTGGGCTTCCTGCGCATTCTTCGCCTTGGACGAGTAGAGACGGGCCCTTTCGGGAACGTAGCGGTCCCCGAACCGGGCGCCGATTGCTGCCCGCGCTTCGTCGATTGCTTCAGGCGCCATCTGCACGCCGTCGGTTCGCATATAGGTGATCAGACCAACGGTCTCGCCACCGATATCGATCCCCTCATAAAGCTTCTGCGCCACCTGCATGGTGCGCGAGGCGTTGAAACCGAGTTTGGAGGAGGCGGCCTGTTGCAGGGTCGAGGTGGTAAAGGGCGGTGACGGATTGCGCCGCGTCGGCTTGGCTTCGATGCTGTCGGCGACGAAGGATGCGCCTTCGAGCATGTCCTTGATCTGTCCGGCAAGATCGCCGTTCGTGATCGACATCTTGGTGATTTTCTCACCATCATGCGAGGTCAGGCGGGCGGTAAACCCGTCGCCACGCGGGGTCTTCAGTTCGGCGGCGATCTGCCAGTATTCTTCGGAGACGAAGCGTTCGATTTCGCTCTCGCGGTCGCAAACAAGCCTCAAGGCCACCGATTGCACCCGGCCGGCGGAGCGGGCGCCGGGCAGTTTACGCCACAGCACCGGCGAAAGATTGAAACCGACGAGGTAGTCGAGCGCCCGGCGCGCCAAATAGGCGTCGACCAGCGGCGTGTCGATCTCGCGCGGATTGGCCATCGCATCGAGTACGGATTTCTTGGTGATGGCGTTGAAGACGACACGAGAGACCGTCTTGTCCTTCAGTGCCTTTTTCTTGTTGAGAACTTCCAGCACGTGCCAGGAGATCGCTTCGCCCTCGCGATCCGGGTCGGTTGCCAGGATCAGCGAATCTGCACCCTTGAGTGCTTCGGTAATGTCTTTAAGCCGCTTGTTCGACGCCGTGTCGACTTCCCATGACATGGCGAAGTCTTCATCGGGAAGCACCGATCCGTCCTTGGCCGGGAGGTCTCGCACGTGGCCGAACGAGGCCAGCACCTTGTAACCGTTTCCAAGGTATTTGTTGATCGTTTTTGCCTTCGCAGGCGATTCCACTACCACTACATTCATTAGGTTGCTCGCATTCGGCCATGAGATTCGGCAGGCCGCGCGAATTCGCGCCGTACCGATCGGCCCACGAAATGTACACCGAATGCGGCGCGGTCAAGCCCAAGTTCCATTTTACGGCTGTTTCGCAACCCGAATACAACCATTGCGCGATTGCAACTGTATTGCAATTTTAGATAATTCAGGTATCTTGTTTTTCTAATCTGAGATGTGCTGCCGGTGTGCCGCTGATCACGGAATTTCAAGGGAGCCATGATGCCGATCCACCCCTCTCAAGACTGGTCGGACAACCCGCAGACGGAGCAGAAGATCGTCTATGTCCGGCAGATGTTGGGTGAACTGGGCACCGTTGCGCGAAGCGAAAACGCCGACATGCTGTGTTATCTGATCGAGATGGCCTATCTCGAGGCCGGTGATGTCCTGGACGGCAAGCGGCCATTGCACTTGGCCGACAAGGCGCCTTAGAAAGCAGTGTGGTCAACCACGTGTATCAGTCAGTCTCGAAGGCCAACGACACCATCCCGCCGGGGTGACGGTGCAGCCGGCCGGCGAGATCGAGCTCCAGCAACACCAGATATACGGTCTGCGCGGCAACGCCGGTATGCCGGATGATGTCATCTGTCTCGGCGGGTGAGGGGCCGAGCGCCTCGATAACACGGGTCCTGTCGTCATCTCTCGGCTCGGCAAAAGGGTCATTGCCGTCGCTGTCGGGTTCTTCGAATAAGGGCTCGTCATCGCCAAAGAACCGGCTGGAGGGAGCCAAGGCGTCAATCACATCGCGGCTTTCGGTGGTCAGGATGGCGCCATCCTTGAGCAGGCCATTGGCGCCGGCCGCCCGCGGATCAAGCGGAGATCCAGGCACCGCGAACACCAGCCGGCCAAAATCAGCGGCCCGGCGGGCGGTGATCAGCGAGCCGGAGCGCTGGGCTGCCTCGATCACCACAAGTCCCAGGCCGATGCCCGCAATCAGCCGGTTGCGGCGTGGAAAGTCCCGCGCCCGCGGCTCCCACCCCATCGGCATCTCGCTGATGGCCAGACCGTTTCCGGCGCAAATGCCCTTGTAGAGTTCCTTGTTTTCCGGCGGGTAGGGTTGGTCCAGACCTCCGGCAAGGGCCGCGATGGTGCCGCTTTCCAGGCTCGCCCGGTGGGCGGCCGCGTCGATCCCGCGGGCAAAGCCCGAGACGATGACATAACCGGCGGTTCCCAGTTCCCGGGCCATCCGCGCGGCCATCTTGGCGCCCGAAACCGAGGCGTTCCGCGACCCCACGATCCCCACCGCTGCACGTGTTGCCAGCGCGAGGTCGCCGATGGCGGCAAGCAACGGCGGCGCACCGTCGATCCGCCTGAGCGCGGGTGGATAATCCGGTTCACCGATACCGATAAAGACCGCGCCAAACTTCTCAGCCGCTTCCAGTTCCCGTTCTGCTTCCTCGACGCTTGCCACCCGGATCGAACGTGCCGACCCGCCGCGCCGCGACAGTTCCGGCAGCTGTTCGATCGCGGTTTCGGCCGAGCCGAAGTGATTGATCAGGTCGCGAAAGGTTGCGGGGCCGACATTGTCAGAGCGGATCAGCCGCAACCAGTTGAGCCGTTGGCGATCGGAAAGGGGGACGCCGCGTCTCCCTTCCTCGCCGGCAGGCATCAGCCCTTGTCCCCGATCCGGCTCTCGGTGCCTGAAACCAGACGGCGGATATTCTCATGATGTTTGAGAATGGTGATGAGTGACATCACCACAAAAAGCGACGCCACTTCCGGCCGCCCGTATAGATAAAGTGCGACCGGTACCGCCACCGCCGCCGCAAGTGCGGCCAGCGATGAATACCGGAAGATTTTGGCCATGCCGAGCCAGACGGCTGCGAAAACCAGCACCATCACGGGCGCCAATCCCAGCAACACGCCAAGATAGGTGGCCACTCCCTTGCCACCCTTGAATTTGAGCCAGACCGGATAGAGATGGCCCAGAAAGGCGCCGAGCCCGGCGATCAATGCGGCTTCCATTCCGATGACATGGCGCGCGACCACAACAGCCACTGTTCCCTTGAGCGCATCGGCGAGCAGGGTCGCCGCGGCAATTTTCTTGTTGCCGGTGCGCAGCACATTGGTAGCACCGATGTTTCCCGAGCCGATCGCACGCACGTCGCCAAGCCCCGCCATGCGTGTGAGGATCAGCCCGAACGGGATAGAGCCGCAGAGATAGCCGAACAGCAGCGATCCAAGCATCAGGGGGGTGGATAGGGTCCAGTCAATCAGGTCAGGCACGGCGTATTCTTCCTCTCCGGAACCTGTTACCAGGCCCTCAAAGCCGGTGTCAGGCCCGGTAAACTGTGACACCTGCAACCAGTGTTTGCAAGACTTTGCCAGTGAACCTGGCGTCCTCGAAGGCGCTGTTCTTCGACATCGACACGATATCATCCTTCGACAGAACCCAAGGGTGCTCGGGGTCCATCAAGGCGATGTCGGCGCGCGCGCCCGGCTTGAGCGTCCCCGCATCCAGACCCAGAATCTGCGCCGGACGGGTCGACAGCGCATCGATAAGCCGCATCAGCGGCACATCGCCGGAATGGTAAAGCCTCAGCGCTGCGGCAAGCAGCGTCTCAAGTCCGATCGCACCGTTCTCGGCGTCGGCGAAAGGCAGCCGCTTGGTGTCGACATCCTGCGGATCGTGGGCCGAGACGATGATGTCGATGACGCCGTCGGCAAGAGCGGCAACCATGGCGGTGCGGTCATCCTCGGTGCGCAATGGCGGCGAAAGCCTGAAAAAGGTCCGGTACTCGCCGATATCGGTCTCGTTCAGGGTCAGGTGATTGATTGAAATCCCCGCAGTCACGTCGAGCCCGCGGGCCTTGGCAGCGCGGATGATGTCAGCTGATTCCGGCACCGAAATGCTCATTGCGTGGTAACGGGAGCGGGTGAGGGCCGCGAGCCGCAGATCGCGCTCGAGCGGAATGATTTCGGCTTCGCGCGGGATGCCGGGCAAGCCCAGCCAGCTGGCAAACAGGCCTTCGTTCATCACGCCCGCACCGCCCAGCTGCCGGTCCTGGGTCGCAACTGCGATAACGGTGCCGAAGTCACGCGCATAGGTCATCGCCCGCCGCATCACCGCCGGGTTGTCGACTGTGTGGCGGCCGTTCGACAGCATCACCGCGCCGGCGTCGAGCAGCAACCCGAACTCGGTCATTTCCTCGCCGGCAAGCCCCTTGGTCAGTGCTGCCGCCGGGTAGACCCGGACGATGGCTTCGTCGCGTGCAAGCCGCAAAACGAAATCGACCAGTGCCACATCATCGATCACAGGATCGGTGTCGGGCATCATGATGATCGAAGTGACCCCGCCCGCTGCCGCAGCCCGGCTGGCCGAGGCAATCGTCTCGCGGTGTTCTGCGCCCGGTTCCCCGATATGCACGCAGGCATCGACCAGTCCGGGAATGGCGATCAGGCCTTCGCAGTCCTCGATTTCGGCGTTGGAGGGACGTTCGAAATCACGGGCCTCAGTGCCGCAGGCCGCAATCCTGCCGTCGACGATGACGATGTCGCCGATCTCGTCCATCTGAGTCGAGGGATCGACAATGCGGACGTTCTGGAGAATTCTCGCGCTCATCGGGCAAGCTCCCCGTGCAGCATCAGCGTCTCCATCACGGCCATCCGCACGGCTACCCCCATCTCGACCTGTTGCTCGATCACGCTTTGCGGACCATCGGCAATGTCGGAGGCGATCTCGACACCGCGGTTCATCGGGCCCGGGTGCATGACCAGCGCATCGCTCTTCGCTGCCTTGAGTTTCTCGGCGTCGAGGCCGAAATAGCGGAAATATTCCCGCACCGAGGGAACGAACGACCCCGCCATGCGCTCGCGTTGCAATCTCAGCATCATCACGACGTCGGCATCTCTGAGCCCGTCTTCCATCCGTTGGAACACTTCCACGCCCATGTCAGCGATGCCTGAAGGCAACAGTGTGGAGGGAGCAACCACGCGGACGCGTGCGCCCAGCGCACTGAGCAGCAGGATGTTGGAACGGGCGACGCGCGAATGCAGCACATCGCCGCAGATGGTGACGATCAGCCGTCCGACCTTGCCCTTGGCGCGGCGGATGGTGAGCGCGTCCAGCAGCGCCTGTGTCGGGTGTTCGTGCGCGCCGTCGCCGGCATTGATCACCGGGCAGCCGACCTTTTGCGAAAGCAGCGCCACCGCTCCGGCAGACGAATGCCGCACCACCAGCACGTCGGGGCGCATGGCATTGAGCGTCATCGCCGTGTCGACCAAGGTTTCGCCCTTCTTGACGCTGGAATTGGCGACCGACATGTTCATCACGTCAGCGCCGAGCCGCTTGCCGGCCAGTTCGAAAGAAGCTTGCGTCCGGGTCGAGGATTCGAAAAAAAGGTTGATCTGGGTGAGGCCGCGCAGGGTGGTGGTCTTCTTTTCGCGCCGGCGGGAGATCTTGACCGCTTCGTCCGCCTGATCGAGCAGATAGTGGATGTCCAGCTCCGAAAGCCCCTTGATTCCGAGCAGGTGGCGGTGCGGAAATGACATCATGCGTCCTGTGATCTAAAGTCCTAGGCGTTCATAGAAAGGTTCAAGTCCGGGGGCAAGCTTGAGCGGGGTGGAAATACGTAATGTCCCCATGCATTAGCACGCGAATCCCTGTATGCGAGGTCCAATGAGCCCAATCCAAGCCTTTGGCCCGCAGGCCGAAAATCAGAGCCCGTCCTTTTCCGGGCACAACGCCTATCGTTCCGATCCGCTGCTGAAGGATATCGCCGCTGACATGCCGCGGGCGCTTCGCATCGATTTCGAAACGGTGGGCAAATTCGTGGCCTCGGCGGAAGCCCAGGATCTGGCGCGAATTGCCAATCGCTCCGTACCGGAGCTCAGGACCCACGATGCTTCCGGCAACCGCATTGACCAGGTCGATTTTCACCCCAGCTGGCATGCCCTGATGCGCCGCGGTGTGGCCTCCGGTCTGCAAGGCTCGGTCTGGGAGGGCAAGCGCGAGGAGGCGGGCTTCGCCCATCAGGCCCGCGCCATCCGGTTTTTTCTGACCGCCGGTCTCGAATGCGGCCATCTATGTCCACTGACGATGACCAATGCCTCGATTGCCTCCATCATGGCGGCACCGCGCATCGAGAAATCCTGGGCGCCGCAGGTGGTATCGCGCCGTTACGATTCGAGCCATCGCCCGGCGATGCAGAAATCCGGCGTGACCATCGGCATGGGCATGACAGAAAAGCAGGGCGGGACCGATGTCCGGGCCAATCAGAGTGTGGCCACCCGCGCAGGCGAAGGGGTCTACCGGCTGTCCGGCCACAAATGGTTCATGTCGGCGCCGATGTCGGACGCCTTCGTCATGCTGGCCCAGACCGGCAAGGGCTCGAACGAGCAGGTAAGCTGCTTCCTGGTGCCGCGCATTCTCGAGGATGGAACTCTCAACGGCCTGCGCATTCAGCGCCTGAAAGACAAGCTCGGCAACCGCTCCAATGCCTCTTCCGAAGTCGAGTTTTCCGACACCTTCGGCTTCCTGCTTGGCCGTGAAGGCGAGGGCATCCGCACCATTTTGGACATGGTGACGCTGACGCGGCTCGATTGTGCACTGGCCTCCGCCGGCATGATGCGCGCGAGTCTGGCCGAAGCCGTGCACCACTGCCGCCACCGCCGGGTGTTCGGCGAATTGTTGGTGGACCAGCCGCTGATGGCGCGCGTGCTTGCCGATCTGGCGCTCGACACGGCTGCTGCCACCGCGCTGTCGATGCGGTTGGCGCGCGCCTTTGACAATGCCCGCGACAACCCTTCCGAGGCAGCAATTGCCCGGCTGCTGACCCCGGTGGTCAAGTATTGGGTCTGCAAGATTGCCCCCTCCGTCATCTATGAGGTGATGGAGTGCATGGGCGGCAACGGCTATGTCGAGGAGCGCGCGGTGGCCCGGCACTACCGGGAGGCCCCGGTCAACGCGATCTGGGAAGGCTCGGGCAATGTCATGTCGCTGGATGTGCTCAGAGTGCTGACCCGCGGCCGCGATCTGTGCGAGGTGGCGCTGGAAAGCATCAACCGCGATCTGGGGGCCGCCGGACCGCGCACCGTCGATGTGCTACGCGCCTGCATGGCCGTTGCAGAGCGTGACGAGGGCGCTGCAAGACTGCTTACCGAACAGCTGGCGCTGGCGGCTGCCGCTGCCGAACTGACCCGTCTGGGCGCCGGCCATGTTGCCGAAGCCTTTGTCGAGACCCGTCTGGGCGGCGCCTGGCGCTCGACCTACGGCATGCTCGATGCCCGTTTCGACGCCCGCCAGATTGTGGACCTGCTTTACCCGCCGGCGATTTGAGGGCCGACGAGAAGTCCAGCCGCCCACATGACTGCCGGAATGGTGAGAAAAGAAGCTACGGTTTGTACAGTGGTGACGGCGGCATAAAGCGGCGCATCACCGCCCATCTGCCGGGCCAGCAGATAGCCGTTCATAGCCGTCGGAACCGCAGCGCACAGCGCGAGGATAAGCACCGTCTCTCCGCTCAGGCCAAATCCGACCGCCAGCGACACCATAATGATCGGAAAAACGACGAGCTTGAGTGCCACTGGTGTCAGCACGGCGGGGCTTGGCCGCAGTGCATCGGTGAGCTTCAGTCCGGCGCCGACCAACAACAGCCCCAGGCCAAGCGCGGAACGGGCGATAAGATCGACTGCCTGTTCCACCGGCGGGTAGATACCGAAGGGGAGGGCATTTACGATAATGCCCGCGACGCAACCAAGTATCAGCGGATTGCCGGCTATTCTCCTGACCAGTGTCGTCATGCTGCGCGCGCCGGTACCGTACCAGACCAGCATGGTGACGTTGATGAAATTCAGCGGAACGACAATCAACGCCATTACCAGGGCAACCAGCGCCAGACCGCTCGCGCCGGCAAGTTTTTCGGCGATTGCCAGGGCTATGAAGGCATTCCAGCGTGATGAGGTCTGAAACAGCGATGTGAAGCTTGAATCCGACATGCCCCGTGCGCGAGCAATCGGATGAATCGCGATCAGCAGCACCGTCATCACCGCAACCGCCACCAGTGACACGAGCGCCACGGTGCCAAGCTCGATGCCGGAAAAATCGGCAGTAGCAAGCGTCAGGAACAGCAGCGACGGGAACAGCAGGTAGTAGCCCAGCGTTTCCAGCCCGGGCCAGACACTCTGGTCGATGAAGGGTGCGCGCTTGAGCACAATGCCGAGAAGCACGATCAGAAAGATCGGCAATATGCTTTCGAAGATGGGGATCATGAAGGGCCGCCGTGGGGTAGGGAGTCCTCTCATAAGCAGCGACGCACGCAAGGGCAATGGCGGCTGTTAACCTTAACAAATGGTTTACATTGCGCGGGCGGCCCGCCACCGTCATGCTGGCAGCTGATTTTAACCTTAACGCATGAGCCCCGCCGGTCCCGTGATGATATCAAACCGCCTGTATTATGCCTCGATGATGCTGTTCTGGGTCTGCTATCTGTTGCTGTTGGCAATGGTCGTGGCCTATGCACCGCAGGGCGGGCTGAGTGTGGCCGGCCTTAGCCTCTTCAGCGATGCCGGGCTGGTCGAGACTGCGATGATAGCCATGCGGTCCATCGGCTTGTCGCCGGTGGCGCAAAGCGTCGTCTTCGGGCTACTGGGTGGTTTCAGCGCCGCATCCGCCGGCTTGCTTCTGTTTTCCATGATGTTTTACGTCTTTGGCGAAGAGCGCGAGCAGCGCGAATCGAGGTCATTGGCGCAGGGCGCTGTCGCATGCACAGCACTTGGCGCCATGCTGACGGCCGCAGTGTTCCTTGCCGGCGGACAGGCCGGTGCGCTTCTGGCGCTGGAATTCGGCGCTCTCGGCGGGCTGTTCCTCACCGTCCTGTCACTTGGCCAGTTTGAGATCGAACCGGACCGGGAGAACGTGGAGGAGGCGAGTGAGCTCGAGCAGGTGATTGCCGACCACGCCGCCAACCATGCTGCCTTCAGCGCGCAGCTGGCCTCGCTCTCCAGACACGGATCCAGGCCATGAAGGTGTTTCTCGCGCTCTGGGTCATGCCCATCATCCTGCTCGGCAGCTGGTACGGCCTGTCCTATTACGACATCAGTTTCGGCTACCGCATCCTGACCCGCGAGCTGCATGATCTGGTGTTCGAGATCTACGGCAATCTGCTCGGCATTCCGCCGGAGACGATACCGCCACTGGTGCTCAAGGCGATCATTTTCGACACCTTCCTGGTCGTCGGCCTCATCATCATCAAGCGCCGGCGCAAGCAGATCTGGGCTGCCATCCGCAGAATGTTCGGCTGGTCCGACAATGCTGATGAGCCGATCCCCGCTTCCGCCCAGGCTGACTCAGAATTCTCCAGAAGCGCCTGAGGCTTGCTGCTGCGCGCGCAGGCCGGTCAACCGGTCGAGCGCGCCCTGCAGGATGAAGCTGGCGGCGGCCGAATCAATCCGCTCCTTGCGCTTCTTGCGCGACACGTCCATTTCGATCAGCGCCCGTTCCGCAGCAACTGTCGACAGCCGCTCGTCCCAGAACACGAAGGGCATCTCGGTCTTCTGCGCCATGTTGCGCACGAAGGCGCGCGTGGCCTGAACGCGGGGGCCCTCGCTGCCATCCATGTTGACCGGCAATCCGATCACTGCCACCGCCGCATTGTCCTTCTCCAGCGCCGCAAGCAGTGCGATGGCATCGAGGGTGAATTTCCTGCGTTTGATTACCGGCCGCGGCGAGGCCAGCCGCAGCGACAGGTCTGACACAGCCAGGCCGATGGTTTCCGTCCCCAGGTCGATGCCGGCAATCGTCTGGCCCGGCGCCAGATGCGCGCCCACGTCCTCGATGGCAATCACGGCCATGTCTCAACTCCGCCTTTGCGCACGGACCGATGCCGCGCTAAATGTCGGGTTTAGCGAACAAGCCCTTGAAACGCGAGGGTCCGTGTAACGCGAGAGAGGATAATCCATGAAAATCACCTGGCTGGGTCACGCCGCGTTCCGTCTGGAAACCGGCAAGTCGACCATCCTGATCGATCCGTTTCTCACCGGCAATCCGGGTTTCGAAGGCAATGACCGTAAGGATGCGGTCAAGGATGTCACCCATATCCTGCTCACCCATGGCCATGCCGATCACGTCGGCGACACGGCGGAGATCGCCAGGGAAACCGGCGCAGTGGTGCTGTGCAACTATGATCTCGGCGTATGGCTTGGGCACCACAAGGGCGTCGACAAGCTTGAAACCGGCAACACCGGCGGCACCATCTCGCTTAGCGATTTCTCGGCGACCTTCGTCAACGCCTTCCATTCCTCGGCGCAGATCACCGAGGACGGCGTCTCGCACTCGCTGGGCAGCGCCAACGGCCTGATGCTGCATTTTGATGATGAACCGGCACTTCTGCACATGGGAGACACCGACATCTTCTCCGACATGGCGCTGATCAACGAGCTGCACCGGCCGGAAATCGGCATCGTGCCGATCGGTGACCGCTTCACCATGGGTGGTGCCGTCGCAGGCCTTGCCTGCCGGAGATACTTCTCCTTCTCCAAGATCTTGCCTTGCCATTACGGAACGTTCCCGATCCTCGACCAGACGGCGGATGGTTTCGTCGAGGCCATGGAAGAGGATGCCGGAAACGTCGCCGTCCCAAGGTCAGGCGAGAGCGTGACAGTCTGATTCCGTCTTCCGGCAGCCGCGTGGCACAAAACAATGCCGCGCGGTTGCACGCTTGCCCACTCGCCGCTATAGCGGGGCCACCTGTTCACACCACCCCGATGAGGACCCGATGTCCGTAGATCTTGCCACCGTCAAACGCGTTGCGCACCTGGCCCGCATTGCGGTCACCGACGAGGAAGCCGCTCGCATGGAAGGCGAACTCAACACCATCCTGGGATTTGTCGAGCACCTCTCCGAAGTCGATGTCGAGGGCGTCGAGCCGATGACCTCGGTGACGCCGATGGCGATGAAGAAGCGCGCCGACACCGTTACCGACGGCTCCAAGGCGGACGACATCGTCGCCAACGCGCCCGAACGGGCCGACAATTTCTTCATGGTGCCGAAGGTGGTCGAGTAAGCCGATGGCTGTGTCGATCGCCATTGAAACGCCGCTTCAGGACGAGGTGAAGACGCTGGTCACGGCGCTCGATGCGCATCTGGCGCCACTGGCGCCGGCCGAGTTCAATTTCGGTCTTGATCTGGACGAGATGGCCGCCGCCGACACAACCGTCTTTGTTGCCCGCAACGGCGACAGCAAGGCGGTTGGAATCGGCGCGCTCAAGCATATCGGCCAGTACGAAGGCCAGCAGCTGGGCGAGATCAAGCGCATGTACACCGATCCTGCCGTGCGCGGGCAGCGCATCGGCTCGGCCTTGCTCGAGGCGATCCAAGAACGCGCCCGGTCGCTGGGGATCGAGCGCCTCGTCCTCGAAACCGGCGTCGGCGAGGGGCTCGCCGCCGCTGTCCGGCTTTATCAGAACCACGGCTTCACCGAATGTGGCGCTGTGCTCGATTATCCCGCATCTCACTATTCCCGGTTCTTTGAAAAGAAGTTGTCCGCATGACCGACCTCACCCGCCTGACCATCGCCGAAGCCCGTGACGAAATGGGCAGGGGCGCACTCTCCAGCGTCGAGCTGACCGATGCCTATCTGAATGCCATCGAGGCGGCAAACCCGGCAATCAATGCCTATGTCAAGGTGACCGCCGACAAGGCGCGCGAAATGGCGAAAGCCTCCGACGCCCGCCGTGCAAACGGTCAGGCCGGGGCCCTTGAGGGGATCCCGCTCGGCGTCAAGGATCTCTATGCCACCGAGGGCGTCCACACCCAGGCCTGCTCCCATGTGCTCGACGGTTTCGAACCGCGCTACGAATCCACCGTCACGGCCAATCTCTGGGCTGACGGCGCAGTCATGCTCGGCAAGCTCAACATGGACGAGTTCGCCATGGGCTCGTCCAACGAAACCTCTTATTACGGCCCGGCAATCAACCCCTGGCGCGCCGAGGGTTCCAACGCCAATTTGGTGCCCGGCGGGTCCTCCGGAGGGTCAGCCGCTGCGGTGGCTGCGCTGATGTGTGCGGGTGCAACGGCGACCGACACCGGTGGTTCGATCCGTCAGCCCGCAGCCTTTACCGGCACGGTCGGGATCAAGCCGACCTATGGCCGCTGCTCGCGCTGGGGCATTGCCGCCTTCGCATCCTCGCTTGACCAGGCCGGCCCGATCACCCGCGACGTACGCGACGCTGCAATCCTGCTCAAGTCGATGGCTTCCGTTGATGAAAAGGACACCACCTCCGTCGACATGCCGGTGCCCGATTACGAAGCCGCCCTTGGCGCTTCGGTCAAGGGCCTGAAGATCGGCATACCGCGTGAATACCGCATCGAGGGCATGCCGGAAGAGATCGAAACGCTGTGGCAGAAGGGCATTGCCTGGCTCAAGGATGCCGGCGCCGAGATCGTCGATATCGAACTGCCGCACACGAAATACGCGCTGCCGGCCTATTACATCGTCGCCCCGGCCGAGGCCTCGTCCAACCTGGCCCGCTATGATGGCGTGCGTTACGGTCTGCGTGTGCCCGGCAAGGATATTGCAGACATGTACGAGAAGACCCGCGCCGAGGGCTTCGGCCAGGAGGTGAAGCGCCGCATCATGATCGGCACCTACGTGCTGTCCGCCGGTTACTACGACGCCTATTACCTGCGCGCCCAGAAGGTCCGCACCCTGATCAAGCGCGATTTCGAACTCGCCTTCGAGGCGGGCGTTGATGCGATTCTGACCCCGGCAACGCCGTCCTCGGCCTTTGCCGTCGGTGACGAGAGCCTGGCCAGCGACCCGGTCAAGATGTACATGCAGGACGTCTTCACCGTCACCGTCAACATGGCCGGCCTGCCGGGCATTTCGGTCCCCGCCGGTCTCGACGCCAAAGGTCTGCCGCTCGGTCTGCAGCTGATCGGCCGTCCCTTCGAGGAAGAAACCCTGTTCAAGACCGCTCACGTCATCGAACAGGCCGCCGGCCGGTTCGAAGCGAAGAAGTGGTGGTAATCTTTCAATCCGAGAGATGACAAAGCGGCGCCTCGAGGCGCCGCTTTGCGTTTAGCGGTTGTTCAGCTGTGATCTGACCAGTTCCAGCCCGCGGCGGGTTACGCCGTAGGGCTGTCCCCTGCGCGAGCTGATCGCGCGGCGGCGCTTGAGCTTGCGAAAGGTCGCGAGATCGAGACCGGTAAACAGCCAGCCTTCACGGGTAAACAGTTTCAGTTCCGTGATCTTCTTGCGTTCGTCACGGACCGGCTCGATCCTGCCGCCTTGGGCCAGCAGGTGCAAAATGCGCTGTTCTGCGCGGGATATATCCATTGTTCGTATCCGGGATAGCGCTCCGGTGAGCGCACAAAAACACGGGCCAATGTCTCTGACATTGACGGCTTCATGTTTTTGTCGGGCCTGACGCGGCGGCTTCGACGCGGGCAGGCCCGTTATCGGGACTCGGACTGGAAGAACATAAAGGCTCCGGTGATGGACCGTTAGACCATGGAAGGGGCGGGAGCCGGGCACAATGAAACTCGGTCGGGGTGCCTTGAGAAGCATTGCCACTGTTGCCTTTTTGCCCGGCCAAAGGTGCAGGGCTTGATGATTTGCCGGATTCCGGCGAAAGTCGGAGCGATTACCTCGCACCGGCGCGGTCATGAACTTACGGAGCGGTCTTGATGCTAGCTATCCGGCCTGCCACGTCTGCCGAAGCCCAGGATCTTGCCAAGATCGGTCTCGCCGCATGGGAAAAGGCGATCCGCGTCTGGGGTGAGGATGCCGAGCGCCTGCGCGACAACGCCCGGGATGCCTATTACGATTTCTGCACCCGCTGCTGGCCCGATATTCTTGTGGCGGAATGGGATGGCGATGTGGCCGGCTGGGGATCGTGCGAAAAGGCCGATGATTTCATCACCGATCTCTGGGTGCTGCCGGAGTTTCAGAACCGGGGTATAGGCACCGCTCTGCTCGATGAGATCGAAGCAGGTATCATGGCGCGCGGCTTTCCGTCTGCGCGGCTTGATACCCACGCCCGCAATCTCGCCGCGATCCGGCTTTTCAAGCGGATGCGGTATCGGGTGAAAACCTATTTCGTCACCTATTCCGACCCGCTGGACGAAGACATCGACAAGGTCGAGATGATCAAGGAGTTCGAGCCCGGCAACGACCCCGGCGGCGAGCCCCGTGATCCCGGAACCGACGACTACAGCCTTTACGACAATTGAACACACGCTTCATTTCAAGGTGGCACAACAGCGCCGCCGCAGGTGGAGCGCGCGGAGCTGCTCTGCGTCAGGCAGAAAAGACCCGGACGCGGCGAGGCAACCCGGGCTCAGAATTGGACGAAGAAAACGCCTTCACCTCAAGGGAGTTCTAAATTCACGCTGCAGGCTGTGTCTTCGCCTCGGCGTTGCGCAGAACCCGCGCGAAAAGATCGTGATTGCGGCAGAAGGACGGGGCCTCATCCGGCGCGGCTTCGTGGGAAAGCCAGTGCTCACAAGCATCGGTCCGGTCGCAACTCAGGCATCGATTGGCGGCCCGGCGCAGCACGCCTGCGTGATCCGGCAGCGCCCGGATCTCGTCTGCGACTCCAAGTTTGATCATCATGGCGTCCATCAGGTCGGCCTGTCTTGTCAGGCGGCTGAAAATGTCGAGTACGCTCATGCTCTTCTCCTTGTTGCTGTTGTGGAGAGGATCTCATCGGCACCGCGCGGCCGCATTGATCTCGGTCAAACAATTTGCACTTGGTTTCGGGCCTGTTCCGGGCCTCGCCGCCCGGAAAGCCTTGCAGTCGGGCCGGGTTTGTTCTACCCGACTGGGAGCTGATCCTTCACAGACAATGAGCCTGCCATGACACTCGTCGACACCCGCACCCCTGACCCCAAACGGCTGATTCCCGGCGCCACCGGCGATTGGGAGGTCATCATCGGTCTGGAAGTCCATGCGCAGGTGACCAGCAACTCGAAACTGTTCTCCGGCTCGTCCACCGAGTTCGGAAAGGCTGCCAACTCCAATGTCAGTCTCGTCGATGCGGCGATGCCCGGCATGCTGCCGGTGATCAACGAGGAGTGCGTCGCCCAGGCCGTGCGCACCGGTCTCGGTCTGAAGGCGCAGATCAACAAACGCTCGGTGTTTGATCGCAAGAACTATTTTTATCCCGATCTGCCGCAGGGCTATCAGATCTCCCAGTACAAGGACCCGATCGTCGGTGAGGGCAAGATCATCATTTCGGTCGGCCCCGACCGCCAGGGAAATTTCGAGGATATCGAGATCGGCATCGAACGCCTGCACCTCGAGCAGGACGCCGGCAAGTCGATGCACGATCAGCATCCGTCGATGTCCTATGTCGATCTCAACCGTTCCGGCGTCGCGCTGATGGAGATCGTTTCCAAGCCCGACATGCGTTCGGCGGACGAGGCCAAGGCCTATGTCACCAAGCTGCGCTCGATCCTGCGCTATCTCGGCACCTGCGACGGCAATATGGACGAAGGCTCAATGCGCGCCGACGTCAATGTCTCCGTGCGCAAGCCGGGCGGCGAGTTCGGCACCCGCTGCGAAATCAAGAACGTCAACTCGATCCGCTTCGTCGGCCAGGCCATCGAATCCGAGGCCAGGCGTCAGATCGCCATCATCGAGGACGGCGGCACGATCGACCAGGAAACCCGCCTGTTCGATCCCGGCAAGGGCGAAACCCGCTCGATGCGCTCGAAGGAAGATGCGCACGATTACCGCTATTTCCCTGACCCGGACCTGCTGCCGCTTGAGTTCGATCAGGCATATGTCGATGCGCTGAAGGCCAATCTGCCGGAACTGCCCGACGACAAGAAGGCGCGTTTCGTGGCCGACATGGGGCTGAGCGTCTACGACGCTTCGATCCTGGTGTCGGAAAAGGCGATTGCCGACTATTTCGAGGAAGTGGCCAGTGGCCGCGACGGCAAGATGGCTGCGAACTGGGTCATCAACGACCTGCTGGGTGCCTTGAACAAATCCGGCAAAGGCATTGAAGAGACTCCGGTTTCCCCGGCCCAGCTCGGCAGCATCATCGACATGATCAAGGACGGCACCATCTCCGGCAAGATCGCCAAGGACCTGTTCGAGATCGTCTGGAATGAGGGCGGCAACCCGGCTGAAATCGTTGAAGCCAAGGGCATGAAGCAGGTCACCGACACCGGCGCCATTGAAAAGGCCGTTGACGAGGTTATCGCCGCCAACCCGGATCAGGTCGCCAAGGCACAGGCCAAGCCCGCGCTTGCTGGCTGGTTCGTCGGTCAGGTGATGAAAGCCACCGGCGGCAAGGCCAACCCGAAGGCGGTGCAGGACCTGGTCAAGTCGAAGCTCGGCATCGAGGACTAAGATAGCCTGATGTTCTTCGTCCGCTCCGCTTCTCCCCGCGATGTTTCAGCCATCCGCGATGTGCTGGCTGAAACCTGGCGGGCGACCTATGCGCCGTTCTACGGGGCGGCGAGGGTCGAGGAGATCATTGCCGACTGGCATTCCGAAGCGGCGATCAAAAGCCATTTGGCACGGCCGGACGGCGAATTCCTGGTGGCCGACGACGGCGAAAAGATCGGCGGCATCGCCTTTGCCAGCCACTCTGCCGCGTCGAGGACCGTCTCGCTGCATCAGCTCTATGTCCGGCCTGAATGTCAGGGGCTTGGCATCGGACGCGATCTCTTTGCCGAAATCGAAACCTGTTTTCCGGGCGCGCAGACACTCAGCCTGGAAGTCGATCCCGGCAATGAGCCGGCGATCGCGTTCTACCAGGCTCACGGCATGACCGAGACCGGCCGCACCGACAATTGCGGCAAGGACCAGTCGGGCATCCCTGCCGTGATCATGAGCAAGCCGCTTCCGGGATAGGGGGCAGAACAGGCAACCGCAGCCCGGGCTTTGGATTCAGTTTGCCTCCAGCTCCCGGCCCTGGAGGTCCCAGAAGCGCACGGCTGAACATTCGATGAAGTAGCTCCGGCGCTCGCGGTCGCAGGCAACCTCGATCGCTGCCATCCTGCCATCGGCAATTGATGCGAACTTGCAGCCATTTTCTCTGTGTGGATAGCCAAAAGCCGAATTGACGCTTGTTCACCCGTGCTCTCAAGCTTGACTGGCTGTTGTCCCCGTAAGTTAATGCGCGGATACTGCGGTGGTGGATCGGGGGAGGGGGTGCCATGACACAGAGCTACAAGATCGTAATCCCGGTATTCTTCATCGGCTTTCTGGCCGGTGCCGGTTTCTGGTATCTGTTTTCCCCGGCGCTCTTCGACCGGGTGGTCAGTGAAGAACTGCCTGCAGGCTTTGACCTGAGTGAACTGCGCAGCGGAGAATTTCGCGATGTCGACGGGGCCCACCGCGGCTCCGGCAAGGCGCAGGTGCTGGTCTCGCCGGCTGGCGCCGCATTGCTCAGGTTCACCGATTTCGAAGTCACCAACGGCCCGGATCTGGAAGTCTGGCTGGTCAAGGATCCGGACCCGCAGAAATCTGCTGACGTCAGCGCCAGCCAATGGCTTTCGCTTGGCCCGCTTCGCGGCAACAAGGGCGACCAGACCTATGTGATCCCCGAAGGTACCAATCCGTCGGAATGGGGATCGGCGGTGATCTGGTGCGAGCAGTTCGGCGTCCTGTTCTCGGTCGCGACTCTCTCTGAGGCAAAAATCTAGGGGCAGGGCGATGAACATGGAAATCCGTGAGGCCCGGCGCGAAGATGTCGCCGCGATCGCAGCCATGTTTGCCGACGATGACCTCGGCGGCCATGGAGACAGTGCCGATCCCGCTGACCTGCCGGCCTACACTGCAGCCTTCGATACCATCGCCGCAAGCCGCAACGATCAGCTTTTCGTCGTTGTCCATAATGGCGAAATCGTCGGCACATTCCAGACGACGCTGATCACCTCGCTGACCGGCAAGGGAAGTTCGAACCTGACGGTCGAGGCTGTGCACACCCGCAGCGATATGCGCGGCAAGGGAATCGGTAAGGCGATGATTAGCCATGCCATCGAGCAGGCAAAGACGCGCGGCGCACGGCTGGTACAGCTGATGTCCAATGCCAGCCGGGCTGAGGCGCACAGGTTTTACAGCCGCCTCGGTTTCAGCCAGAGCCATCTCGGCTTCAAGATGAAATTGCGCTGAGCCCGGTGTCCAGACACTGGACAATGCTGGCGCAGCGGGCCATAAGGCGGGACAAGACGCGGCTGCAATCCGGTCGCCAGTCCACGGACGAGAGGCTTTCATGAAGGCACTACTTCTTCAGATGTTCACCTGGTGGAATGGACAGACCTGGGGGACCAGGTTTCACACCTGGCGCCATGGCACCCGTGTCGGTGAGGATGCCGACGGCAATGTCTATTATGAAGGCGGGACTGACTCGGAAGGCCGCACCCGCCGCTGGGTGATCTACAGCGGTTACTCGGAAGCTTCTGCTATTCCGCCCGGCTGGCATGGCTGGATGCATCACCGCACCGATGTCTCGCCTGCTGCCGAGAATTATGTGCCAAGGCCTTGGGAAAAAGCCCACATTGCAAACATGACGGGCACTGGCCGCGCCTACCGCCCCAAGGGGTCGATCCTCAACCAGGGTGCACGTCCGCATGTCACCGGCGACTACGACGCCTGGACACCAAAATCCTGACAGGCCGTCATGGCTTTGGCTAAGCCCTGCCACAATTCATGCTTAACGCTTCGTTGACGGCGGTGAGCTAGCCTCTCGGCCGGAGATCTGCCGGAACGGTCATCTAATGGCCCTGCGACGAGTGAAGCGAATGAATTTCCACCTGAACAGCCTCGTAACGTGCACCAGCGCGCTGCTTCTTGCAGCCACGGCCATTGTGGGTTCTCCCGCCCACGCCGCGCGCATTGAAAATCCGGTGGCGGTGTTTTCCGGAATCGACAAGATCACCGGTCGAATCACCACTTTTGATGTCTATGTCGGTGAAACCGTGCAATTCGGCGCGCTTCAGGTCACGCCGCGGGTCTGTTACAGCCGCGATGAAACCGAACCACCGAAAACAACCACATTTGTCGAAGTGGATGAAATCACCCTCGACCGCAAGATCAGGCGCCGCTTTACCGGCTGGATGTTTGCCGATTCTCCCGGCCTGAATGCGGTTGATCACGCTGTTTATGACGTCTGGCTCAAGGATTGCAAGCAGCAGTCCGATATTCCCGCACCGGGCACGGGCAACTAGTCTCCGCCTGCGTTACCCGATCCATCAGGGCGACAGTCCGCAATTTAAAAAGAACGCCGCGCATCCGACTGGATGCGCGGCGTTTTGCCTTTGTTGGCAGGCAACCCTTATCGCGAGGCGATGGGGGTCACCAGTGGTGTGATGCGCCGTATCGTGACCCGCCGGTTGAGTCGCTCCGGCGCCTCGGTGCGAACCTTCAGATAGCGCTCGCCATAGCCCTGTGTGACAAGGTTTTCCGGCGGGATGCCGAACACGTCGGTCAGTGCCACGGCGACCGTTTCGGCGCGACGGTCCGACAGCAGCAGGTTCGATTCATCCCGTCCAATGGCATCGGTATGACCTTCGATCAGGAAGGTTTCAGCCGGGTTGCGGTCGAGTATCTTGCTGATTGCGTCTGCCACGTCCGACAAACGCTGGACCTGGTCTTCGGCAATGCTTGCCTTGCCGAACTCGAATGTCAACGAATCCATGTCGATGCGGCGCACCTTGTCGCGAATACGAGCCGAGCGGCGCACTTCCTCGACCGAATAGAGCCGTTCGACCCGCTCGACCGGGGGCTCCATCAGGAATTCAAGAAATGCAGATGGCCGGGCCTCGCTGGCGTCGAGGATGTAATCGGAGATCGGGATGCCGAGCCGCAAGGGTGGCAGCGACCGGCCCGGGTCGACAAAGGCCTCGCGCGAACCGTCGCTGTTGGCCTCGGCGTAAAACAGCACGTATTCGCGGCCGTCCGGCATGATGCGGCTGCGCTGGATCACGTCACCCCAGCGATTGGTTATGGTCACCAGCTGGACGCCGTTTGGCCGGACAATGACCTCGCGCACGCGGCCGCCGCGCAGGCGCTCGTAATACACCTCGTCACTGCCCGCACGCAGGCGCTCGCGTTCATCGTGCTCGATGACGGTGCGATTGTCGACCTGTATGATGGTCCGGTTGTCGGTCTGGTTGATGATGGTGACGTTGGTCTGAGCTTCGCGCGGCGGTGCCTCGTCGATGCGTTCGCCGCGTTCCGACATCGCGGCCTCTGGCGCCGCAGCGGACTGCGAGGCAGGGGCCTGTGCTTCGGCGTCCGAGGACGGAGGAGGGGCGGCCGGCTCGCTGGAGGCTGCAGCCGGAGCCGTGCGGGTACCACCTTCCTCCGGGGCCGGTTCTTCCTTGGCGCTGTCGAGCACGGGCGCGCCATCTTCGACGGGCAGGGTGAGAACTTCTTCCTCTGCAGGCGCGGGCGTTTCTGCCTCTGGCTGTTGGCCCTGTGCCGCATCCGGGGTTGCCGGTGTGCCGGCGGCCTCGTCGGCCTTGGGCTGGGATTCCGTGTTCTCCTCTTCAGCAGGTGTTTCGGATGACTGTGCCGGGTCGGGCGCAGCTTCTTCCGGTGCCACACTCTGTGGTGCGACCTGGGGTTCGTTTTCACCGGCAGGCGCTTCCATGGCAGGAGCCTCCTCGCCGACCGGTTCGCCGCTCTCGGAACTGTCATCGGCTGGAGCGGGTTGATCCGGAGAAGCGGGATCTTCAGAGGCAGGAGCTGCCGGGGCTGGTTCCGCCTCTTCTGCCTGAGCCGGCTTTGGTGCTGCCGGTTTTTCAGCCTGTGCTTCTGCAGGTTGCTCCGGAGCCTCTTCAGCAGCCTCGGGCTGCTCGGCCTGCGGTGTAGCCTCGCTGGTCGGCTCGTCTTCAGCGCCTGCACCTTCAGCACCGGCACCTTCGACGGGAGCGGTTTCCACTGGCTGCTCTGTCTCGGTGGAACCGCCTTCCGTCACAGCGGCTTCAGCGTCGGCCTCTGCGGCTGTATCTTGGCTGGCCGATGGCTCCACGGGCTTATCGGCCGCGGGTGCGGCGTCGGGTGCGGAGGCGGGCTCTGGTTCTGACGCCGGTTGCTCTGCAGCAGGTGCCGGAGCAGGTTGGGCTTCGGATTCGGCCGCTGCCGGGGCAGTGGTTTCGGCGGGCTTTTCTTGCGCCGCGTCTGCGGAGGATTGCGAAGACTGTTCAGCGGCCTGAGCGGCCTCGAGCTCGGCCTGGGCGGCTTCTACCTCGGCCTGGGCGGTGGCGACATCTCCACCTGTGTTTTCAGCTTCTGCCTTGCGTTCGAGTGCGGCCGCAAGGGCCGCTTCGGCATCGGCGACGCTCATCTGCACCCGGATAAGCGGATACTGGATGCCGGGCTGTCTAAGGTCGGGTGCCTGAGCATGGCTGAAAGATGCAGCATGGCTGAAGCCGAGACTGCAGAGGCTGATGGCGGTGGAGGCAAGTAGGGTCCGTGGCAATGTCACGAGGGCAACTCCTGTAAGGTGAACGTTCCTTCGGGCGCTCAACGCCTGAGCGCCCGCTGTGGTTCCATCCGCAGGCTGTACCGCGTCAGTCCTTGGACCACGTCGAAAATACGCCAGCGGGATCTGCTACCAGTCGCTTGCGGCGAATGGTGGGCAGCACGGAAAGATTATTGATGTCGTGTGAGTGAAATGCAGTATCAGCGCCGCCGCGGCAGGCTCATGTACCGGTGCGATCGCGTTGGTCGGTATCGGCGAAGGCCAGATCCGGCCCGTCTAGCGCCTCCGCCAGCAAATCGACATAGTCTTCGCGCGGCACGTCAATGGCGCCGAAGCGCTTGAGGTGCTCGGTGGTGAACTGGGTGTCGAGCAGCACAAACCCGCGCGCGCACAGCCGCTCGACAAGATGCACCAGGCAGATCTTGGAGGCGTCTGTGGCGCGGCTGAACATGCTTTCGCCGAAGAAGGCCCGGCGCAGCGAGACTCCATAGAGCCCGCCCACAAGCTTGCCATCACGCCAGGCCTCGACGCTGTGAGCGTGGTTGAGCCGGTGCAATTCGCTGTAGAGTTCTGTGATGGTCGAGTTGATCCAGGTCGAAGGGCGATTCTCGACACTTTCCGCACAAGCCGCAACGACCGTCTCGAATGCGGTGTTGATGCGGATTTCAAACGGCGCCTGGCGCACGGTGCGGGCAAGGCGCTTGGGGACGTGAAAACCGTCCAGCGGCAACAGGCCGCGAACCTCCGGTTCGACCCAGAACAGGTCCGGGTCGTCCGCCGAATCCGCCATCGGAAACAGGCCGGAGGCATAGGCGCGCAACAGCAGGTCCGGCGTGATCTGCGGCAAGGATCCGCGGCGCATGTCAGGCCCTCCGGATCAGGGGCGGCAGAAACCTATTTGCCGGACTTCGCCGCGAGGAATTTTTCCAGCCAGTGGATGTCGTAGTCACCATTTGCGATGTCCGGATTGGCAAGAAGGTCGCGAAACAGCGGGATCGTGGTCTTGATGCCGTCGACCACGAACTCATCCAGCGCCCGGCGCAGCCGCATCATGCATTCAACGCGTGTCCGCCCGTGTACGATCAGCTTGCCGATGAGACTGTCGTAAAAGGGCGGGATCCTGTAGCCCTGATAGACGCCAGAATCCACGCGTACGCCAAGACCGCCGGGCGGGTGGTAGTGCGTGATCGTTCCCGGTGAGGGGACGAAGGTGTTCGGATCCTCGGCGTTGATGCGGCACTCGATGGCATGGCCCTGAAACCGGATGTCGTCCTGGGACACGGACAATCCAGCTCCCGAGGCGATGCGAATCTGCTCATTGACCAGGTCAATGCCGGTGATGGCTTCGGTGATGGTGTGTTCGACCTGCAGCCGGGTGTTCATTTCGATGAAATAAAACCCGCCGTTCTCGTAGAGAAACTCGATCGTGCCGGCGCCGCGATATTTCAGCTTGCGCATCGCTTCCGCGCAGATCTCGCCGATTTCCATCCGCTGGTCTTCGTTCAGCGAAGGCGAGTTGGCTTCTTCCCAGACCTTCTGATGCCGGCGCTGCAGCGAGCAGTCACGCTCACCCAGGTGCACCGCGTTTCCTTCGCCGTCACCGAGCACCTGAACTTCGATATGTCGGGGACGGCCCAGGTATTTTTCCATATAAACGGCATCATTGCCGAAATTGGCGAGAGCTTCCGAACGGGCCGTCGACAGGGCTTCGGAAAGCTCCTCGTCGTTATGAGCCACTTTCATGCCCTTGCCGCCGCCGCCAGCTGTCGCCTTGATCAGCACCGGATAGCCGGTTTCCTTGGCAATGCTGATTGCCTGGTCGACGTCGTGCACTTCTCCGTCGGACCCCGGCACGCAGGGGATACCGAGCGACACTGCGGTCTTCTTGGCGGTGATCTTGTCGCCCATCAGACGAATATGGTCGGCGGTCGGTCCGATGAAAGTGATGCCGTGGGCATCAAGGATGTCGGCAAACTTGGCGTTCTCGGAAAGAAA
This sequence comes from Parahoeflea halophila, assembly GCF_900220985.1. Lineage (GTDB taxonomy): Bacteria > Pseudomonadota > Alphaproteobacteria > Rhizobiales > Rhizobiaceae > Hoeflea > Hoeflea halophila. The sequence goes on along the minus strand of NZ_OCPC01000003.1, from coordinate 46,312 downwards.
CCCGTAGCCTGGATGCACCGCATCAGCGCCGGTAATCTCGCAGGCGGCGACTATCTGGTGAATGTTGAGATAGCTGTCGCGCGATGGCGGCGGCCCGATGCAGACGCTTTCGTCGGCCAGGCGCACATGCATCGCATCCTGGTCGGCCGTGGAATGCACCGCCACAGTCTTGATGCCGAGCTCCTTGCAGGCGCGCAGCACCCTGAGCGCGATCTCTCCGCGGTTTGCTATGAGGACCTTTGAGAACATAGCCTCGCTCACCTACTCGATCACAATCATCGGTTCGCCGTATTCCACCGGATCGGCGTCACCAACCAGGATTTCGACAACCTTGCCGGAGCGCGGTGCGGGGATCTGGTTCATCGTCTTCATCGCTTCGATGATCAGGATGGTCTGGCCTTCCTTGACCGACTGGCCGACTTCGACAAACGGCTTGGCACCGGGCGCCGGCGACATGTAGACGGTCCCGACCATTGGAGCCGTCACGGCATTGGCCGATGGTTTTGACGCTGCTGCGGCCGGAGCTTCCGCCGGCTGAGCTGCTGCAGGCTGTGCAGCCGGTGCCGGGGACTGTGCGACCGGTGCGTGGACCATCTGCGGGGTGCCGGCGCGGCTGACCCGGACGCGCAAATCATCCTGTTCGATCTCGATCTCTGTGAGATCGGTGTCGTTGAGAATATTGGCCAGATCCCGGATCAGATCCTGGTCGATCGACGGTTTTCGTGTTGCCATCGGACTTTTGCCTTTGTTTTTGTTGTCGCCGACGGCAAATGCAGCCGTCGCTGGTTGTCTGTCCTTTACAGCCCCGAACTGCCCGGTGACAAGCCCGCACTGTTCAAGGAGCCGAGAATCGGCCTGAAATCCCGATCTGCCGGTTCAGGCCGTCCAGTATTAATCAATACACTGTCTGGCGGTTCCTATGAGAAAGCTTTCGCGGGCTCATGGCATTTTCCACAAGCGATTGCTGGAACACCAGCCGCCTGAAGCAGTTTGCAGTCGCCCTGTTGCTTGGCCGCTTAATCACTGAGCGTGTCAGCAAATGGTGCTTTCGCATTGGCGCATGTTGTCGATCTTCTCGCGCAGCACGTCTTCACCGACGGCACCGAATACAGCCTCGTCACCGATGACGAAGGATGGTGTGCCGGAAATTCCCAGCGCGTTTGCGAGGGTATAGGTCTGACGTATTGACTGTTCGATCGCCGGGTCATCCATTCCGGCGCGCAGCTCTGCCTCATCGATGCCGAAAGACTTCGCCAGTTCGATGGCCCGGTCTTCGGTCGCACGCACATCGGCGCCCAGCATCTGCATGTGATAGTCGCCGTATTTCTCCGGTGCCAGTGCGCGGAACGACATGGCAACACGGTGCGCCGCCAGGGAATCGGGTCCAAGGATGGGGAATTCCTTGAGCACGAAACGAATGTTCGGGTCCTTGTCGAGAAGCGCGATCATGTCGTTCATCGCGCTTTTGCAGAAGCCGCAATTGTAATCATAGAACTCGACCACAGTGACGTCACCGTCCGGATTGCCCAGCACGATGTCTTCCGGCGCGTTGAAGATAGCATCGCTGTTGCTCGAAATCGCGGCTTGCGCCAGGGCCCGGCTTTCCGCTTCCTTCTTGACCTCAAGCGCCTGTTGCATCTCCTCAATGATACCTGGATTGGCCATCAGATATTCGCGGATGAAGGCGCCGAATTCCTCCTTCTGTGTATCATCCAGCGCCGCGGCGGGCAGAGGCAGCGCCGTCGACATGCCGATGATTAGGGCGGCCATCAGGCCGGTGCCGGTTTTCAGTCTCATGTCGATCAGATCCTTATCGTTGTCTGTGCGGCCAACGCCCCTATGCTCAGGCGTTCCTATCTGCCGATGGTTAAGATGTCATTTGCGCGGAGGGCACCGGGCGACCCCTTCGGCAGCTTCGTAAGGGCGCGGGCGGCAAAGGATTTTGCCTCCCGTAAATTGCCCGCGCGAAAATTGCCTTCCGCCATCGCAAGCTCCGCATTGGCGATGTCCCCGGTCTGGCCATAGGCCTGGGAAAGGTGCCGGTAGGCGGCAAAATTGTCGGGTTCGGCCTGGATGGCGACCCGCAGTTCCTCGATGGCGCGTGTCATGTTCTTTGGATTGCCGGAGGAGACGAGCGCAAAGCCGTGCCGCGCCCGGATCAGCGGGGAATTGCTGCGGTCGAGTTTCAGCGCCCGCGCGAAAGCCTTGATTGCCTCGTCGGTCTTGCGCAACTTGACGAGCACTTCACCGCGGAACTCGTGAAAATAGGGATTGTTGGGCTGTTCGCGTATCAGCGCATCGAGCTTTTTAAGCGACGCTGCGGAGTTTCCCGTCAGATCGGTCGCGATCGCGTCTCCATAGCGCGCGGCAAGCGAGCTGCGGTCATTGGCGAACATCCGCGCCACGGCGGCCGCACCGCCCGAATAGGCAGCAATCTTGGCCAGCATCAGTTGATGCCGGTCATTGAGCCGTTTCGGATCCTTGACGTCGAAATACTTGCTTTTGCGCGCGAGCTCTTCGAGCAACGCGATGCGTTCGCGCGGCAATGGGTGGCTGATCTGGTACGGGTCCACCTGGACGCCGGACAGTGACAGGCTCTGTGAGAACCGTTCGAAGGTCGTCAGCATGCCCTTGATCGACTGCCCGGTGGCATTGAGGTAGCGCGCCGCTGCTTGGTCGGCATTCATCTCCTCGGAGCGGCGGTAACTCAGCAAGTTGCGCTGCACCAGCGTAGGTGTCGCCGTGATCAGTGCACCGCCGGCCCTGGCGCTGCCGTCACTGCCAGCGATGGAGCCTGCGGCCATCGCGCCGATGCCCAGCAAGCCGCCGACAATGGCCATGGTCTGGGCCGCGGCGATCTGTTCGCGAAGCCGCTGCTGATGTCCGCCGGCAAGGTGCCCGGCCTCATGGGCAATGACGCCGATGATCTCGTTGGGAACGGTCGCAGCCGACAACGCGCCGGTGTTGATGAAGATGCGTTCACCGTCGACGAAGGCATTGAAGCTCGGGTCGTTGACGAGGATGATCCGTACCCGGCTGGACTTCAGCCCGGCCGCTTTCAGCACCGGTGTGGCATATTCCTTCAGCAGAGTTTCGATTTCCGCGTCGCGAACAACAGCCACACGGCCCTGCGAGAATGCTGGCATGGCGAGTGAAACCGTAACCAGTGCCGCAATCGCCGCAGATATGAGCCGGCCTGGCCTGCGTGTCTTGCCTGCCATACTGTCGTGGACCCTGGTGAAGTCAGCCATGATCGGTGAAGCTCTCCTCGTTCGGTTGAAGGGTAATCGCTGGGGCCGGAAAAGCAATTGTCCAATGCGACCAAGCGGTAGCGCTCTCGTACTTGTGAAGGACACGACAATCGGGCATTTGTGCGGCCATCCGGTCCAGCGCAGGTAAGCGGCTGTCCGCGGATTCGCCCGAGCTTGCGCAAAAACGGGCACTAAAGAAATCAACACCCGCAACCGATTGTCGGTCCGCGGCCAGGGAGAGCCAATCTTGACACTGAAACGCAAGCCATCCGTCGAGCCGTTCCACGCCATGGACGTGCTGGCCGCCGCAACACGGCACAAGCAGGAGGGCAAGCCGGTCATCTCCATGGCCGTTGGTCAGCCCGCCCATCCGGCCCCTGCAACAGCCCGTGCCGCCGCCGCGCGCGCGCTCGAAGCCGGGCGGCTTGGTTACACCGATGCGCTCGGCATCAAGAGCCTGCGTCAGGCCATTGCGCACCGATACAAGACCGTCCACGGTCTAGACCTCGATCCACAGCGTGTCGCCGTTACGACCGGGTCCTCGGCAGGTTTCAACCTTGCTTTCCTGCAGCTGTTCAATCCCGGCGACCTTGTCGTCATCACCCGCCCGGGCTACCCCGCCTACCGCAACATTCTCGCAGCGCTTGGCTTGCAGGTGATCGAGATTGCGGTGGGACCGGATACCGGCCATGCCTTGACCCCCGCTGCCATTGAGGACGCTGAACGCGAGGCCGGTATGCGTGTTGCGGGTGTTCTGATCGCCAGTCCCGCCAACCCGACCGGCGCGGTTCATTCCGCCCACGCCATTGCCGAACTCGACGCCTGGTGCGCAGCTCGCGGTGTGGCCTTCATATCCGACGAAATCTATCATGGCCTGACCTGGAGCGGCGAGGAGACGACCGCGCTCTCCATCTCCGACAATGCGGTGGTGATCAATTCCTTCTCGAAATATTTCTGCATGACCGGATGGCGCATCGGCTGGATGGTCCTGCCTGAAGATCTGGTGCGGCCGGTCGAATGCCTCGCGCAAAGCCTCTACATCAGCGCACCGGAACTTTCCCAGGTCGCCGCCGAGGCGGCTCTGGATGGCATTGCGGAAATGGAGGCGGTCCGCAACGGCTATCAGAAAAACCGTTCATTGCTGGCCGAGCGGCTGCCGGCACTGGGACTGCCCTTCGCAGCCCCGATGGACGGCGCCTTCTACGCGTGGATGGACGTTTCCGCGCACACAAATGATTCGATGGCGTTTGCCCGCCAGATGCTCGCGGACATTCATGTTGCGGCAACGCCGGGCAGGGACTTCGATCCGGTAGACGGATCGCGCTATCTGCGCTTTTCCTATGCCGGCGACCATGCCGACATGGTGACGGCGCTGGATCGCATCGAGAGCTGGATTGGCAGCAGGTGAAGGGCGGCAAAAAACTTGCTCTGTCAGCCTGTGCCGCCGAAACGGCTGGCTCCGGTATCCTGACCGAGCGGACGCGCATGCGGCGCCATACCGTTTCCGACTTCAAACCATCCGCCGCCCTCTGGAGTGATCCCGATGTGGTCCGTTTCATTGCAGCGAAGAACGGTTTTGTCGAGCGCTGTTCCGGCGAACTCCGAGGCAGCCCGGTCCTGATCATGGAGCGTCTGAATTCTGTGAATCGGAAAAACTGAGCAATTACACAATTTTATATAAGTTTGATAAACTAAAATATTAGAGTCATGGTATGGTGGTAAGCGACATTATTCTTGTGTTGAAATGAAAAACCGGCGGGGGAACCGCCGGTTTCTCGTCCTGTCGTTCGGACTGGCTCAGAAGAAGCCGCGCTTTTGCCACCAGCCGGCCTTCTTGGGTTTCTTTTCCTCATCAGGTGCGGTCGATGAGGTTACCACGGGTGCCGTGGCAATCGCGGCGAGATCGGTGCGCGCGGCATTGCGGTCGGCAGCCTTGTCGTCGCTCTTCTCTTCTTTATCAACAGTGTCCGGCGCGGCAGCCTCGGAGTCGCTGTCAGCCTTTGCATCCGCCTCCGGTTCAGCGGCGGTTTCAGCTTCAGGTTCCGCAGCAGCGGCAGCCGCCGCTTCTTCCGCAGCCTTGTCAGCGGCGATCTGCGCCTTGGTCCGGCGTTTTCTGCGCGCGGGCTTGGTGGGCTTCTCTTCCTCGGCTGCAGACGCGACCTCAGCAGGCTCGGCCTCGGCAGCAGTTGCAATAGGCTCTGACGCGGCAGCGTCGCCGGAAGTGTCGGCTACGGGAGAGGCCCCTTCGGAGGATGCCGCTACTTCGTCTGTCTGCAACGACCCGTCGTTGGAATCCGATGCGCCGTTTGTATCTTCCTCGCGGTTGCGACGTCCACCGCGCTTGCCACGGCGGCGGCGCTTGCCGCGCGCCTGCTCATCATTCTCGCCCTCGGCGGAAGCATCCGTGGCTTCCTCGCCTGATGAAGAGTCTCCTTCGCTCTTGCTGTCCTGCGCCGATCCATCAGCGGATGTGTTCGTCTCATCGCCATTGGTGTCGCCCTCGGACTTGCGGCCGCCACGGCGGCGGCGCCTGCGCCGCTTCTTGCCCTGGCCTTCCTCGCGCTCGGGGCGGTTGTCGCTCCTGGCCTCAGACGTGTCGTCCGACTCCGAGGTCTCCTCGCCGGTTTCCTCGACGATTTCCGGATCGTCGTCATCCTCGGGATAGGCCGGGGTGTTGACGGTGATGTGTTCGATGTTGACCGGCGATTCCACGGCAGCGCCGCGATCAATGGCGAAATGGTTCGCGCCAACGCTTTCGTCTGCCGAGAAGCTGATCGAGACGCCGAAGCGTTTCTCCAGATCAACCACCGTATCACGCTTGTGATTGAGCATGTAAAGCGCGGTTTCGCCCGTTGTGCGAACGATGATGTCGTGGGTGGTGTTCTTGAGCAGGTGCTCCTCGACGCCACGCAGGACATGCAGCGCCACCGATGACTGCGACCGGATATGGCCGTTGCCGCCGCAGGTCGGGCAAACCTGCATCGTGCTTTCCAGCACCGACGCCCGGATCCGCTGACGCGACATCTCCAAGAGCCCGAAATGCGAAATCCGGCCGACCTGGATGCGGGCGCGGTCGTTCTTCAGGCAGTCCTTCATCTTCTTTTCGACCGCACGGTTGTTGCGGTTTTCTTCCATGTCGATGAAGTCGATGACGATCAGGCCGGCAAGGTCGCGCAGCCTGAGCTGGCGGGCAACTTCCTCGGCGGCCTCGAGGTTGGTCTGCAGCGCCGTGTCCTCGATCGAGTGCTCGCGGGTCGAGCGCCCCGAGTTGACGTCGATGGCGACCAGCGCCTCGGTCTGGTTGATGATGATGTAGCCGCCCGATTTCAGCGTTACCTGCGGCTGCAGCATCCGGTCGAGCTGGGCCTCGATGCCCGAGCGCGCAAAGATCGGATGCAGGTCGCGATAGGGCTGAACCACCTTGGCGTGGCTCGGCATCAGCATCTTCATGAAATCCTTGGCTTCGCGGTAGCCTTCCTCGCCCGAAACGATGATTTCGGAAATGTCCTTGTTGTAAAGATCACGGATCGACCGCTTGATCAGGCTGCCTTCCTCGTAGACGAGGCTCGGCGCGGTCGATTTCAGCGTCAGGTTGCGGACATTCTCCCACAACCGCATCAGGTATTCGAAGTCGCGCTTGACCTCGACCTTGGTGCGGTTGGCGCCGGCGGTGCGCAGGATGACGCCCATGCCCTTGGGCACTTCCAGCTCGCGAGCGATCTCCTTGAGACGCTTGCGGTCAGGCAGGTTGGTGATCTTGCGCGAAATCCCGCCGCCACGCGCGGTGTTCGGCATCAGCACCGAATAACGTCCGGCCAGCGACAGATAGGTCGTCAGCGCGGCGCCCTTGTTGCCGCGTTCTTCCTTGACCACCTGGACCAGCAGGATCTGGCGGCGCTTGATGACTTCCTGGATCCGGTACTGCTTGCGCGGTTTGCGCTGCGAGCGGGTGGGAACCTCTTCCAGCGCGTCTTCGGAGCCGACCGATTCGACCGGTTCGTCGTCGCTGGACGCGTCGTCGTCATCGTCTTTCTTCGATTTGCCCTTGCGTGATGTCGATACCGGTTCGGAGATCTCGTCGGCCTCGACATCGGCAGCCATTTCGGTCGGCTTACCGTCATCGTCGTCCTTTGAGTCGTCGGAGTTTCCGGCACCCGCATCGGACGCTTCCGCTGCATCCTTCTCATCTGCATCGGCAGCCGCCGCCATCTCGGCAACGGGGACATCGCTTGCAGCGGTATCGCTTTCCTCTGCAGCGGTTGCGGCATCCGCATCAGCATCCTCGGTTTTGGCTGCCTCGGTGGATTTCTTGCCGCGCCGGCTGCGGCGGGGTCGGGACTTCGAGGCGTTGGCGTCCTCGCTGCCCTGTTCATCGTCATTCGCCTTGGCCTTGGATCGCGACTTCGGCTTGCTCGAGCCATTGTCAGCCTCGTCGGCGCTTTCGAAGTCGGGATCGTTCTCTGCATCCTCGGCTTCGGCCTGAAGCAAAGCCTGCCGGTCGGCGAGCGGGATCTGGTAATAGTCGGGATGGATTTCGGAAAACGCCAGGAAACCATGGCGGTTGCCGCCATAATCGACGAAGGCCGCCTGAAGCGATGGCTCCACGCGGGTGACTTTAGCCAGATAGATGTTTCCGCGGAGCTGTTTCTTGTGCTCCGATTCGAAATCGAATTCCTCTATGCGGTTTCCACGAACGACAACGACGCGAGTCTCCTCGGGATGGGAGGCGTCGATAAGCATTTTTTCTGCCATTGAATGTAAGCTCCTCGGCGCGTCCTCAAAGACTGACTCCGCCGCGCCGAATGTCGGGGCAGGGGATGGTCACCGAGAAGTGCGCCGGATGATAGATATTCCGGACGTCGGCATGGAGCAGTGGTCAGGGCTGAAACCGGAGCGTTTGACGCCCGGGGCCTGTTCACACTTTGGGAGTTCCGCATTTGCACCATAAAAGCCGGCCGAAAATTCATTTGCGTGTAGTCCTTGCGGACCGATGAAAGCCTCTGAAGAGGCGTGCGGCGACAAGGGCCGCGAAGGTTGTGGCAGGAGTCCTCGCCTGCCGGGTTTAATCAATGTCCTGGCCTTCGGTGCTGTGGAGGACTGACAAGCCTCTCTGCATCTCTGGCCATATTGCCGAGCAGGAGCAGTCAGAATTGGTTCCCGACGAGGGAACTGTGAGCTGGCCGCTCCGGGAAAGGATTTTTATTCGACGACGGACGATCCGCACTCCTGGCGCCCTGGGCCTGTTGCAGGCGGCGGCCGGAAGGGTGACAGTTCTATCCCGTCAATATACTTACCCAAGGAAAGCTTTTATGGGCTGTTTATCGATCTGGCAACTGAAATCATCTGGGCATCCGGTTGTATATCGCCGCGAGTTGACCTAACCCGCAACCGCGTAAACCGGTCTCCGGTTTTTTATGGTGAACGAAGGGTTAACCCGATTGCACCATGCTACAGCACGGATGACGGTTCGAATCGTGCCATTCTATTGACGTCGTTTGGCGCTAGAGGCTCGTCCTTCACGACGCCGGGGAAGCTTCGCAAAAAGGGCTTGGTGCAGACCGATGAGACAAGATGCGACAGGACGGCGGGGAAATGCGCGTGGAGGCCACCGGCTCCTGTGTGCCTTGGCTTGTTTTGTGGCCGCCGCCTTTGCTCTCGTGGCGCTACCCCCCTTGGCACTGGCGGCAAATCCGGAAAGTTCTGCCGCGCCGCGCCATGTCGCCATTGCCGCGCGCCTGGCAGGCGACGACACCCGCGTCCGGCTGGTGCTCGATTTCGAACGCGAACCCGAATTCAGGCTGAAGTACCTCGAAAATCCCCATCGTGCCGTGATCGATCTGCCCGAAACAGTGTTTGCCTTCTCACAGGACGCGTTGCAGCAGCGTGGACTGGTCCGCTCGGTTCGCTATGGCAATTCCGGTAACAGCCAAGCGCGCATGGTTTTTGAATTCGCTGCGCCTACGAAAATGGAACTGGCCGAAACCAGCACGGAAGCCGATGGCGCGATCCACCGCATGGTGTTCGACATCACCATCGTCGACGAACAGGATTTCGCCGCCGAGGTTTCCGCCACCGATTGGCCGGAACCGGATGACGAAAGCAGCCGACAGTCTGCCACCCCGCCTGGCGACAGCATGACCATTGTCGTCGACGCAGGTCATGGCGGCATCGACGGAGGCGCAGAGGGCCCCGCCGGCTCGATGGAAAAGAATGTCACTCTTGCCTTTGCAGAGGCCCTGAAAGCGGCGCTGGAGGAAAAGGACGGCATCCGTGTTATCATGACCCGAACCGACGACAGCTTTCTGTCGCTGTCGGCGCGGGTGCGGCGCGCGCGCGAGGCGGCGGCGGATCTGCTGATTTCGCTGCATGCTGATTCGATCGCCGTCCGCTCGCTACGCGGTGCGACGGTCTACACGCTCTCGGACAAGGCATCCGATGCGGTGGCGCAATCGCTGGTGGATCAGGAAAACCGGGAGGACGCCATAATTGGGACCAGCCTCGAGAATGCGCCCGAAGATATTGCCGCCATCCTTGTGGATCTGGCGCGGACCGAAACACGGGTGTTTTCCACAGGTCTCGCCCAACAGGTGATCAATTCCTTCGAAGGCCAGGTCAAACTCATCAACAATCCGCTGCGCCACGCCGGTTTTCGGGTGTTGCAGGCTCCCGATGTTCCGTCGGTACTCGTGGAAATGGGCTATTTGTCCAATCGCGAGGACGAAAAGCTTCTCAATGATGAGGAATGGCGCAATAACACCGCCCGGCTGCTTGCACAATCGGTTGAGGCTTACCGCGAAACGATCTTGGCGGGCAGGCAATGATGACCGATAAGGTACATGACGATTCCGGCTGGCGGCCAGGGCGTCTCGGGCCGGTCGCCGGGAGACGGACATGCGGTTGCGTGGCATCGCGCCATGAGCCGTGGTACATGCGGCCAAACGCGCAGCGCGGTGACGGACGAGAAGGCTTGAAAACCAAGCGTTTGCTGCAGTTTTCATTTTCCGAGGTCAAATGGGAAAACGCGGCAGCGCCCTATTTTACTCACATTGTCCGGGCTAACCGGGCACAAGACATGTCCGGCCATTGTCCTGGCGTCAGCCAGGCGGGTCTGAATGAAAAGCAAACGGTAGCGGGCTGATGATACGACTGATTGGATATTTCTTCGGGATCGGGACCGTTGCGTTTCTGATTGTTGCAGCCGGTGTTGCCTGGTACATTGGGGATATCTCGAAGGATCTGCCGGACTACGAGGTGCTCAACAGCTACGAGCCGCCGGTGACCACCCGTGTCCACTCCGCGTCCGGTGAGCTGATGGCGGAATACGCCCGTCAGCGCCGTTTGTTCCTTCCCATCCAGGCCATCCCGGACCGGGTCAAGGCGGCGTTTCTGTCTGCCGAAGACAAGAACTTCTATTCGCATCCCGGCGTTGATCCGGTAGGCCTCACCCGCGCGGTGATCAACAATATCCGCACCGGCGCACGGCAGGGTGCATCGACCATCACCCAGCAGGTTGCAAAGAACTTCCTGCTGACCGCCGATCAGACCTATGAGCGCAAGATCAAGGAAGCGATTCTCTCGTTCCGCATAGAGCAGGCCTATTCCAAGGACCGTATTCTGGAGCTCTATCTCAACGAGATCTTCTTCGGCATGAATGCCTACGGTATTGCCGGCGCCGCACTGACCTATTTCAACAAGTCGGTCAACGAGCTGACCATTGCCGAGACCGCCTATCTGGCGGCGCTTCCGAAAGCTCCCGCGAACTACCATCCCTTCCGTCACCCCGAGCGCGCCATGGAGCGCCGCAACTGGGTGATCGACCGGATGATGGAAAACGGCTACGTCCGCGCCGCCGACGGCGCCGATGCCAAGGCCGAGCCGCTGGGCGTGACGCCGCGCAAGACCGGATCTTACCTGTTTGCATCCGAATATTTCGCAGAAGAGGTCCGCCGCGAGCTGATCGACCGTTACGGCGATGATGCGCTCTATGAGGGCGGCCTGTCGGTCCGCACCACGCTCGACCCGCGGCTTCAGGTGATTGCACGCAAGGCCTTGCACAAAGGGTTGTTGAACTACGACGAGCGCCGTGGCTTCCGCGGGCCGGTGACCCGGATCGACATATCCGGCGACTGGGGCACGCCGCTCAGCGAGATTGATCCGCTGCGTGACGTGCCTGAATGGAAACTGGCTGTCGTTCTGTCGGCTTCCGACGACACCGTCGAGGTTGGCCTGCGCCCCGGCCGGGAGGTTTCCGGCGCAGTTGCCGAAGAGCGGCCGACCGGCACGATTCTGGCCGAGGACATGAAATGGGCATACCGCGTCAATCTGCCCGGAGAAAAGGCCCGGAACGTCAAAAAGGCCTCCGATGTGCTGGCTCCGGGTGACGTTGTCTATGTCGAACCTTTTGACCAGGACGGGACCCAGAAGCTGCGTCTGAGGCAGCCGCCGAAGGTCCAGGGCGCGCTGGTGGCAATGGATCCGCATACCGGGCGCGTGCTCGCCATGGTCGGCGGCTTTTCCTTCGCCCAGTCGGAGTTCAACCGCGCCACCCAGGCCCAGCGCCAGCCCGGATCCGCTTTCAAGCCCTTCGTCTATGCAGCCGCTCTCGACAATGGCTATACGCCTGCCTCGGTGGTGCTTGATGCACCGATCGAAATTGTGTCCGGCGGTGAACTGTGGAAGCCAAAGAACTACGGTGGCGGCTCGGCTGGCCCGTCGACGCTGCGGCTCGGCATCGAACGCTCGCGTAACCTGATGACCGTCCGGCTTGCCCAGGACATGGGGATGAACCTGGTGGCGGAATATGCCGAACGGTTTGGTGTCTATGACGACATGTTGCCGGTGTTGGCGATGTCGCTGGGTTCCGGCGAAACCACGGTGATGCGGATGGCGTCGGCCTATTCGGTGCTGGCCAATGGCGGCAAGCAGATCAAGCCCTCGCTGATCGACCGGATTCAGGACCGCTACGGAAAAACCATCTTCAAGCACGAGGAGCGCAGTTGCGATGCCTGTGTTGCCACTGCCTGGCTGTCGCAGGAAGAGCCCGAAGTCATCGACACCCGCGAGCAGGTGCTCGATCCGATGACCGCCTACCAGATCACCTCGATGATGGAAGGTGTGGTCACCCGCGGAACCGCAGCCGGCAAGATCGACCTTGATCGCCCGACCGCCGGCAAGACCGGCACCACCAACGAGGAAAAGGACGCCTGGTTCATGGGCTATACCGCCGACCTCGTGGCCGGAGTCTTCATCGGCTTTGACAATCCGACACCGATGGGCCGCGGCTCCACCGGCGGCGCGCTGGCCGCACCGGTGTTCAATGAGTTCATGCAGGGCGCGCTCGAGGGCACGCGCCCGGCTGACTTCCGCGTCCCGCAGGGCATGAAGCTGATTGCGATCAACCGCAAAACAGGCATGCAAGCCTTTGAAGGCGAGGGCGACGTGATCATGGAGGCGTTCAAGCCAGGCACCGGGCCTTCGGACGTCTATTCGGTCATCGGTCTTGAGGAATTTGCCACCGGCGAAGCCATCACCACGATTTCGCCGCAGGCCAACCAGGCTGTGAACAATGGTGTTGGCGGGCTTTATTGACGCATCGGAAAATCGGCGCCCTTGACGCCTTTACAACACGCGGAGCGGAACTTATGGTCCGCCCGCTTCGGCAGGAAACTTGCCTGACAACATAACGGAAACAGAGATTCATGCGCGCAGAAACCCAGGTCGTTGTCGACGAAATCAAGCAGGCCATAAGCCTGCTGAGGAGGCATCTTTGACTGGGAACCTGCTCAAAAGCGTCTCGAATGGCTGAACGCCAAGGCTGAAGACCCGTCAATCTGGGATGACGCGCAGGAAGCTCAGAAGCTGATGCGCGAACGCCAGCAACTCGATGATTCCATCACTGGGCTGAAACGTCTCGAAAGCCAGCTGTCGGACAACCTCGAACTCATCGAAATGGGCGAGGAAGAAGGCGATAGCGGCATTGTCAGCGAGGCGGAAGCTGCGCTCAAGGAGCTTCGCACCGAAGTTACCCGGCAGCAGATCGAATCGCTGCTTTCGGGTGAAGCCGACAGCAATGACACCTATCTCGAAGTTCATTCCGGCGCCGGTGGAACCGAGAGCCAGGATTGGGCCAACATGCTGTTGCGCATGTACACCCGCTGGGCCGAGCAGCACGGGATGAAGGTCGAGCTTCTCGAGATTCATGACGGTGAAGAGGCCGGCATCAAGTCGGCCACGCTTCTGGTCAAGGGTCACAATGCCTATGGTTGGCTGAAGACGGAATCGGGCGTTCACCGCCTGGTCCGGATTTCGCCCTATGACAGCCAGGCGCGGCGTCACACATCCTTCTCGAGCATCTGGACCTATCCGGTGATCGACGATTCGATTGATGTCGACATCAACGAGAGCGATTGCCGCATCGACACCTACCGTGCCTCGGGCGCCGGTGGCCAGCACGTCAACACAACCGATTCGGCCGTTCGCATCACCCACAATCCAACCGGGATCGTGGTGCAGTGCCAGCAGGAACGCTCGCAGCACAAGAACCGCGCCAAGGCATGGGACATGCTTCGCGCGCGACTCTACGAGGCTGAGTTGCAGAAGCGCGAAGAAGCGGCCAACGCCGAGGCGGCGTCAAAGACCGACATCGGTTGGGGTCACCAGATCCGCTCCTACGTGCTGCAGCCCTACCAGCTGGTCAAGGACCTGCGCACCGGAACAGAAAGCACCAACCCGCAAGGGGTGCTCGATGGTGATCTCGACGAGTTTATGGAAGCTGCACTTGCGCAGCGCGTCTATGGCGGCGGCGATGAGGTCGCAGACATTGATTGATGACTGCGACCTGATCGGTCAAGCCTGACCGGCAGCTCTGTCAGTTGCTCGAGCGCTCCACCAGCATCTCGCCGAATTCGTCGATGTAGAGCACCCAGGTTTCCGGTTCCACCACCGAGGGATCGGTCTTGAGATAGATATAGGCGCCGAAGCCTTGCTGGCTTGCCGAGCCGGTCGAATCTTCGGGTCTGATGTCGGTGATGTAGCCGCCCAGATTGTTGATCTCATCGATCCCGATGGTGCTGGCCAGTGCCGGACCATCCGGGCCCAGGGCGATTTCCTGCAATTCAAGCAGCGAGCGGTTGTCTTCGCCACGGATGGCGACAAGCCGGTAATAACCCCGCTGGGGGGAGGCTCCCGCGTCCGAGCCTTCCACTGTTTTCTCCCAAAATCCGCCGCTGGTCGCAAACAGGATGCGCGGCGACAAGCTGTCGGCGAGTTCCGACGCCTGCTGGGCAAAGGCCGGAGCCGGCGCCAAGATCCAGGCAGCAAGACAAGCCAGCATCGCCATCATCTTCAATGTCGTACGCAGCATCAACTCAACCTCCCGTTCGTGAGTCAGTAGAGAAATTGTTCGGCCAATATGCGGTCGTTCCATGAATGGCTGGAATCGGTGAGGATCCGGGTCGTCGATTCCTCCGATTCCGCGACCTGGACCTGGGTTACGGATTTGACCTCGATATGGTCGGCCACCGCGTTGACCGGCCGCTTGTCGCTTTCCAGCACGTCAATGGTCACCTTGACCTTGTTGGGCAGCAGCGCGCCCCGCCAGCGCCGCGGCCGGAACGGGCTGACCGGCGTCAAGGCCAGCAACTGTGCATCAAGCGGCAGGATCGGGCCATGGGCTGACAGGTTGTAAGCGGTCGACCCCGCCGGCGTCGCCACCATCAACCCGTCACAGATAAGCTCTTCCATGCGTTCAAGCCCGTCAACCGACAATTTCAGCTTTGCCGCCTGGTAGCTCTGCCTGAGCAGCGAGACTTCGTTGATGGCCAAGGCTTTGTGGGTAGCGCCGTGCGCATCCCTGGCGATCATCTCGAGCGGGCGGATGATGTTTTCAACCGCGGCCTGGATCCGGCCCGGAAGGTCTTCATCCGAATAGTCGTTCATCAGGAAGCCGATCGATCCGCGGTTCATGCCGTAGACAGCCCGGCCGCTGTTCATCTGCTCATGCAATGTCTGCAGCATGAAGCCGTCACCGCCCAGCGCCACGATGACGTCAGCGTCCTGCTGCCGGGTATTGCCGTAAAGCGCAGCGAGGTGCTGAGCGGCTGCCTGAGCGTCAGGGGCCAGCGAGGCGATGAAACTGAATTTCCAAACCATGTGATGAGCTTACTCCACTCCTTGCCAGACAATGGCGATTGCCAGGACAGGATGCAAGGGCAGGCGCGCCACACCGACCCGGATTGCGTGCCGTCACACCTCCGCGGGACTGCAGGATCCCAGCAGCACGGGAATGCCCCCCGCAGACCAGCCCAGGCCCGAAGCCGTGACCAGGCCCGCCAGACTGAACCCGGACCCTGCAATCGGGCCGGGGAGAGAAACTGCCAGCAGACCGGTGTCGAGACGGTTCTCCAGAAATGCGCCCACGAAATCGGAAGCGCCTTGCACTTCGGACAAGTCCACCCATACACCGGCCGGCAGCAATGCTCATTGCTGCAGATCAATTGGACGATAGGGTCAACATCGCTTGTCTCGGGCGCTGTACCTGTGCAGAGGCTGATCAGGTAGATTCTCTGCAAACCCCTGAAATGGTGGGGTTTAAATCCGCGCACTTGGCGTTCATAGTCGTCGCAAGAGCAAACTCGGAGGGGCATCAAGCATTTCGCTTGCGGCTGCGCCGCCGCCGCAAAGGGAAAACGAAATGAGAAGAATTTTGGTTTTGGGATCCGCGGTCATGCTGGTTCTGTCGACGCAGATGTCATTCTCAAAAACGATCTCTTTCAAAGGCGTGTGCTCGATCACGGCTGGGACCATCAGTGGCAAGAAGTATGCGACGTTGAAGTGTTACAAAGCGGATGAACCCGGGCACTACAACATCCGGGCTACCAAATGGGAGTGGAAGGACAAAGAGGAATACCACGACATGGCTCGGCATGCCGGGCGGACGTTTACCTGTACATTTACACGAAACGGCTTTGTCTATCTGCCCCAGAAACACAAGAATGTGGATATGACCGATTGCCGATAATCCTCGTTCAGCCGGTCCTGTCGAATTGAAGCACTCTGCCGCTTCATCCCTCGTGGCCGAAACGCGCGGCTGAGCCCCAGCATGCATTGGCCCGGGCCAGCCTGCACCCCAGAAATATCACCACCGCCGCAGTGCCACACGCGGAGCCCAAAAGCTTTGCCGGCCATTCGGGCACGCAGTCGAATTTAACTGAATGCAGGGTTCAGTAGGTTGCCCGGCCCCCGGAAAGGTCAAAAACACCGGCCGTAGTGAAACTGTTTTCGCGTGAGCACAGCCAGGCGATCATCTCCGCCGCCTCATCCAGCTCAAGAAAGCGGCCGCGCGGGATCTTCGAAAGCATGTAGTCGATATGTGTCTGGGCCATCTGATCGAAGATGCGTGTCCGCGCTGCCGCCGGCGTAACGCAATTGACCGCGATGTCGAGGCCGGCGAGTTCCTTGCCAAGTGACTTGGTAAAGCCAATCACGCCAGCCTTGGAGGCGGAATAGGCGGACGCATTGGGGTTGCCTTCCTTGCCGGCAACGGAGGCGATGTTGACGATCCGGCCGAAAGCCTGAGTGCGCATGTGTGCCACCACGGCTCGATTGACGTGAAACGTCCCGTTCAGGTTGACCGCTACGATTTTGGCGAACTCGTCCACCGGGTACTCATTGACCGGAGCATTGGACCCTGCGATGCCGGCGGAATTGACGAGGATATCGATCCGGCCGAGCGCGTCGAGTGTTTTCGCGCAGGCGCTTTCGACATCGTCCCATCTGGAAATGTCGACCTTCAAGGCAACGGCGTTTCCGAGGATTTTGGCAGTGTTTTCAGCCAGCTCCTGGTCAAGGTCCCACACTGCGATCCTGGCCCCTGCCTTGTGCAACCGCCGCGCGACAGCTTCACCGATGCCCTGGGCGCCGCCGGTAACGATTGCGGTCATTCCCTGGAATTGCTGGTCGTTCATGCCTTCTCTCCCAAATCATTGCTCCGGAGGCGGGTTTCATAACACACGCCCTTTGTTGTCCTACCGGCTTCGCGGCCCGCAGGTTTGCGGCGCCCGCGCCGGTGAGGTGCTCTCGGTCTGTCCTGCGGGCTCGCATCGTGCTTTGCTTCAATGCCAATCGCTATCCATTGGCTGAAAAAAAGAGACGCTGGGGTATGACGACCAACATGAGGTCATCGTGCTGAGGGCTCACGCTGATAACCTTCTGGTAGTTGCCGTAAGATCATGCAGGCAGCGGGGCGGTGACATTGGGAATGGTTTCCGCGCTTGCTCAGGGAGGAATACCATGAAGAAGGCACTATTTGCGTCAGTTGCGGCAGTTTTCCTGTTTCCGGCGGGGGCCATGGCTGACGATCACACGGTCAAGATCGGCGTCCTTGTTGCGCTCGAAGGCGTGTTTGCTGCCGGCGGCGCCGATGGCGTGCGCAATGTCGAACTCGCCATTCAGCAGGCTGGCGGCAAGGCCGGCGGCAAGGAAATCGAGATCGTTGTCGCGCCAAGCGACACGACGCCCGACACCGCCGTCCGCCAGGCGCGCAAGCTCATAGAGCAGGACGGTGTGGACATCATCATCGGTCCGCTTTCCGGTTCCGAAGGCATCGCCATGCGCGACTACGCCAAGACCGTGCCTGACAAGACCATCATCAACGGCATCTCGGGCGCGCTGGAAACCACCTGGGTGGATCCGGCGGAGAATTTCTTCCGCTTCAACCTCGACGGCTCGCAGTGGGGCGCCGGTCTCGGCACTTACGTTGTCAAGGAAAAGGGCTGGAACAAGGTTGCAACCGTGGCCGCAGACTACTCGTTCGGTTATACCAACTTCCTCGGGTTCGCAGTCGATTTCTGCCGCGCCGGTGGCGAGATTGTCGAGCGCTTCTGGGTGCCGCTCGGTTCGTCCGATTTCGGCGGCGTGATCGCCGCCATGCCGGATGATATCGATGCCATCTATCTCGGCGTCGGCGGAACCGATGCGATCAACTTCCTCAACCAGTATGAGCAGGCGGGTGCTGAAACCAACCTGATCGGCGGAACCATCATGGCCGACCAGACCGTTCTCACTTCCAAGGGCCGCGCCAAGGACGCGCTTGTCGGCACGCCAACGTCGGGTGCGCTCGCCGAGGACAATCCTGATCCTGCCTGGACCGAGTATGTTGCCGCCTATCAGGAAGCCTTCCCGGAGGATGAACGGTTCCCGACACCGTCGCTGTTTGGTGTTGGCTATTATGTTGCCACGCTGGCCGCGATCGACGCGCTCAACGAAATCGATGGCGACCTGTCTGATGGCCAGGCCAAGTTCCGCGAGGCACTGGCCGATGATCCGCTTGATACCCCGCTGGGTCCGGTCTCGCTCAACGAGAACCGGCAGGCCACCGGAACAGTCTTCATCAACGAGGTGCAGGATGATGGCGCCGGCGGACTGAAGAACGTCATGGTCAGCAAGGTCGAGGACGTCAACCAGACGCTTGGCATGACGGCCGACGAGTTCCGTGCGATGGGGCTTCCCTCGCGTGACACGCCCGACTGCGCCGCCCTCGGCGGCAAGGGCTGAGCGCATTCACCTTCCGGGGGCGGCGCACGGAGATGCGCCGCCCCCCGGACACTCCCGCGTTCCGCGCCGCTCTGCGGTCGCGGTTTGTGTGAAAGTACGGGTTGATGTCGTTGATTTCCTTCGTCACACGAATCCATTTTGCCGACCGCGTTCTCGAGGACGCGCTGCCGGAGGAAATGGAAAAGCTCGGCATACGGCGCCCGCTGGTCGTCACGGACGAGGCTGGAGAGCGTGACGACTGTCTCGACCGTCTGTTGGATTCCCTGCCTCCGCTTTGCGACCCGGTCCACCTGAACGGATTCAGTGCGAAGGTGATGACCGGGCAGGTAAGGGCGGTGTCGCAGGCCTGTTCTGAAAACCGGTGCGATGGGGTCATCGGCTTCGGGGGCGCTGTGGCGCTGGATATTTCGCGATTGATTGATGCACGCTCGCAGCTGATTACCATACCGACCACCACCGAAAGCGTCGGTCTCGGTCCGATCGGGGCGGCATTTGCCGGCAGGGAAATCTGCAATCCGCGCAGTCCTTCGGTCGTGCTTTGCGATGCGACGCTGACCATGGGTGCAAGCGCCTACTCGACAGCGATCGCGGGAATGGACACGCTGACCCATTGCCTCGAGGCCTATCTCGGCACCGCGTTCAATCCGCCGGCCGACGGCATTGCGCTCGAGGGTCTGCGCCGGGCGATGCGGCATCTGTCGCGCGCGGTTGAAAATGGTGATGACCTTGAAGCCAGGCGGGAGATGCTTGCAGCAGCCCTGAACGCCGGTCTGGCAGCGCGGAAGGGGCTGGGCGGGATCGATGCCGCGGCAAAGGCGGTGGAAGCCCAGGCCGGTCTTTGGGGGCGGCATGGTGCACTCAATGCAGCGCTCGTTCCTCATGTGCTGGCCTTCAATACGCCGGCTGTCACGGTACGGCTGCCGGTGATCCGTGAGGCGCTTGGGGTGCCACCCGATGGCGATGCCGCTTTCGTGATCGCCGAGCTTGGCGTGCGTCTGGGATTGCCTGACCGGATCGGTTCACTTGGGCTCGGCCGGGCGGATCTGCGAAAGGCGGCGGAGGCGGCGGCTGCCGATCCGGCCAATCAGACAAACCCGCGGCTCGCCACGGCCGACGACTATTTTCGTCTGTTGCAGGAGGCGTGCTAGTGAGTTTTGCAGATTAGCAAAGCATAAAACCACGAAACGCCAAATGTTTACGCTTTGATGTTTCTGCGCTATCGTTTGCAGCCAATGCATCGCAAGAATGCATGAGGGAGGAATATGAGCACAGCACTGGCCGTGTTTCATGGTGCTTTCGGGAGAGTTTGCCTCTATTTGATGGATCGGGGCATGGTGCCGCACGGGCACAGGGAAGGACACCTTATATTTCATCTGCAGGGGCCGCCGGCTGAAATGATCGTCAACGACCGGGCGTTTCCTATGGCGCCTGGTCAGGCCGTAGCTGTCAGCCCCTGGCAGGGGCATTATTTCAGACCGCTTCAGGATGATACCCCAACGCTGGGGCTCGTACTCTATATTCGGCCGGCCTGGTTTCTGGAGGCGTCGCGGCGTGCAACAGCCTCGCTGAGTTTCGGCCGTGTCGGTATAGAGGTCACCGACCAGATGGCGCGCCTGGTTCTCGGCACCACCCAGTCGATGATGGATGTGGACAAGGAAGATCCACTGCTCGAAGATCGCATCTGCTCGCTGACCCAGCTGGCCTTCGACCAGTCCTGGCAATGGACGCACCGCGGCGAGAGTTTCACGGGACCGATGTTCGTCAAGCGCGACTACAGGATCCGCAATGCCTTGCGCGTCCTGCAAAAGCGGGTCGGCGAAGCGCTCGCCCTTGATGCCGTCGCACGGGAGGTCGGCCTGTCGCGGCCGCATTTCTACAAGCTTTTCCGCGAGCAGATCGGGCTTACGCCCAATCCATCCTCAATGCACTGAGGATGGAGCGCGCGATTGACCGCCTGGCACTGAGCCAGGAGGCGGTCTCAGACATCGGCTTCGATCTGGGCTTTTCAAGCCAGGCAAGTTTCTCGCGCTTCTTCATCGCCAACGGCGTGGTACCACCATCTGCCTATCGTCGCAGCATCCACGTTTCCTTGCCGCAATAATGGTTTTCCCGACGCCGGGGCCAACGAAAAGACTCTCGGGTATAAGGGTAAGGTCCGGGCCGGGCTAGTGTTTTGTCTACGGCTCGTAGAGGACGCGCCGTTTTGACAGGCTGATGGGACAGGCTGACGGGATGGGAAATTTCTACAGACGCAGACCGATCTGGTCGTTGATCATCGCGGTCGCGGTGGCCATCGTGCTGTGGATGGTTTTCGCGCCATGGCCCGAAGGTCTCGTCGATACGCTCGGGCGCAAGAAGATCTTTCTCAATGCGGTGTTTGGCGGCATCACGCTTGGCGCGCTGTATTTCCTCGTGGCGTCCGGCTTCACGCTGATTTTCGGCCTGATGCGAAACGTCAATCTGGCGCATGGCTCGCTTTATCTTCTTGGAGGATATATCGGCTACGAAGTCTCGGACGCGACCGGATCCTGGCTGCTGGCCTTTCCGGTGGTCTTCATTCTCGTTGCCGGGCTCGGTCTGGTTCTGCAAAACCAGGTGTTTCGCAGGATGGAAGGCGAGGAGTTGCGGCAGACGATGGTGACGATCGGCCTGTCGGTTGTCATCGCGGACATCATGCTGTGGATATGGGGTGGCCAGTCCTACACGATCTTGTCGCCGGAATGGCTGAGTGGTCCGGCTGAACTTCCGATCATTTCCACGATCAAATCAAACGGTGAGGCTGTCTATCTGCGTTATCCGGCGGTCCGGATCGCCATCCTTGTCGCTGCCATCGTCATCGGGCTCGCGATGTGGCTGGTGCTGAACAAGTCCAGGCTCGGCATGCTGATCCGTGCCGGTGTCGACGACCGCGAGATGCTTGCCGCGTCCGGTGTTCGGATTCAATACGTCTTCCTCGCCGTCTTCGCATTCGGAGCCGGGTTGGCCGGTATGGCCGGGATTGTCGGCGGGACGTTTCAGTCGCTTTCGCCGGGCGAGGACACGCGGTTTCTTTTGGCCAGCCTCGTGGTGGTTATCGTCGGCGGCATGGGCTCGATTCCCGGAGCTGCCATTGGCGCGGCCGTCATCGGGCTGTCGGAGCAGATCGGTCTGGTCTACGCGCCGACCTATTCGGTCGTCTTCACCTTTCTGATCATGGCGGCAGTGCTGGCGTTCCGGCCTCAGGGCCTTCTGGGAACGGTGCGATGAGGGGATATGATGGCGCTCGTTGAACGCTCAACACCCTATTACGTTCCGTGGGTCGAGCGGATCCCGCCCCAGTGGTGGGCGGTTGCCTTGCTGCTGCTGATCATGCCCGCGATCGCCAACGACTTTATTCTGTTTCAGGTCTTCGGCTGGACATTCCTGCTCGGCATGATCGCCCTCAGCCTGATGTTCCTGGCCGGCTATGGCGGGATGGTCAGCCTGATCCAGATGTCGGTTGCCGCACTCGGGGGCTACATGGTCGCCATCTTCGGCACCTCCGGTGTCGAGTCGATCAGCATGGGGCTTCCGTGGTGGCTCTACATCCCGGTTGCGGTGGTCATTGCTGCCATATTCGGAACCATCGTCGGGGCGCTCGCGGTAAGGACCGAGGGTATCTACACGATCATGATCACGCTCGCGATCGCCTCGGCCTTCTTCTACTTCACGCGTCAGAATTACGGGATCTTCAACGGCTATTCCGGCTTCAACCTTGTGGTGCCGCCGCAACTGTTCGGCGTCGACTGGCGCCAGGCGGTGCCGTTCTACTACCTGTCGCTCGGGTGCGCGACACTGTCCTATCTCGCGGTGGTCTATGTCTCCCGCTCGCCTTTCGGGCTGGCGCTTCAGGGCGTGCGCGACAATCCGCGCCGTATGGCGGCACTGGGTTTCAATGTGACTGCGCATCGCATCGCCGCCTACACCTTCGCCTCGGTGATCGCGGCTTTCGGCGGTATCCTGCTGGTCTGGCAGAATGCGCAGATTTCCCCCGGCACCGCGGGCATTCCGGCCGTCATCGACATTTTGGTGATTGCCGTTGTCGGCGGGGTGCGACGCCCCATCGGACCGTTTATCGGCGCGCTCATCTATACGGTTCTGCGCACCTTTTCTCCGGACATCCTGACCGGATTCGGAATGTCGGGAGAGCGCTTCAAGCTGTTGATAGGTCTTGGTTTTCTTGCTGTCGTGTTCTTCTCACCCGATGGCGTCCTGGGCCTTTGGGTGCGCTGGCGCAACCGCAAGACCCGCAACCGTGATCCGTTGACGGGGGCTGTGAAATGACGCTGACCGTGACCCGCAACGCCACCGAGGGCCTGGGTTCGGTAAGTTCCGGCAACGCACTGGAACTGCGCGGCGTGACGAAGATGTTCGGCGCACTCGCCGCGATCGAGGACATCACCCTGTCCGTACGTCCGGGCGAACGCCGGGCGGTGCTGGGATCGAATGGTGCAGGAAAGACAACTCTATTCAACTGCGTGACGGGTGACTTCCTGCCGACATCCGGCACGATCCGGCTGTTTGGCGAGGATGTCACCACGTTTCCGGCCTATGAGCGGATCCGCCGGGGATTGCGCAGGACCTATCAGATCAGCCTCCTGTTTGGCGGGCTGACCGTGACCGACAATGTCTATCTCGCCTGCCGTGGCGTTTCGCGAGGCCGGTTCTCCCTGATCAGACCGAGAAAGGGCGATCCGCTCTTGACCAGAACCGCCGAACTGATCGAGGCGGTCAACATGACGGCTGCCACCGATACGCCGGTCTCCGAACTGAGCTACGGTCAGCAACGGCAGCTCGAGATCGCGCTCGCCCTTGCCGGCGCACCGCGTTTCATCCTGTTTGACGAACCAGCCGCAGGTCTCTCACCGACCGAGCGCTCGGAACTTATCTCGATCCTGACCGGGCTTCCGTCGCATATCGGCTTCATCATCATCGAGCACGACATGGACGTGGCACTTCGTGTCGCCGAAAGCGTGACGATGATGCACAACGGCAAAATCTTCAAGGAAGGCACGCCGGAGGAGATCGAGAACGATCCGGAAGTTCAGGAACTCTATCTGGGAGACGGTCATGGTTGAACGTTCCCGCGTTCCCGCCCTGGAAATCAAGGATCTGAATGTCTTCTATGGCGCCTCCCACGCGCTGCAGGGGGGCGATCTGAAGCTCGAAGGCGGCGTCCTGTCGGTGGTCGGCCGCAACGGCATGGGCAAGACGACGCTTTGCAAGGCGATCATGGGCATGGTGCCGGTTGCCTCCGGAACGATCAATTTTTCGGGTCAGTCTCTGGTCGGCAAGACGCCGGCCGAGATTGCGCGAATTGGCATTGGATACGTGCCCCAGGGCCGCCGGTTGTGGCGCTCGCTGTCGGTCGACGAACATCTCAAGATGGTTGCCACCAAGAGCGGGGCCTGGACTGTCGAACGCATCTATTCGACGTTCCCGCGCCTGGCCGAGCGGAAGAACAATGGCGGCGGGCAGCTTTCCGGCGGCGAGCAGCAAATGCTGGCGATTTCGCGGGCGCTGCTGTCCAATCCCCGGCTTCTGGTGATGGACGAACCCACCGAAGGCCTCGCCCCGGTGATCGTCGCCCAGGTTGAAGACATGCTGCTTCGTCTGGCCGATGAAGGCGATATGGAAGTGCTGGTGATCGAGCAGAACATCGGCGTTGCCTGCGGCATTTCCGACAATGTGGCCATCATGGTCAACGGACGGATCAACCGGATCGCTCCGGCGGCAGAGCTTGCCGGTGACCGTGATTTGCAGCAACGCCTGCTCGGAGTGGGCCGTCACAGCCACGACGACACGCCGGCCCAACCCGCAATTGCTGCGGCGGGGACGTCCAAGGAAGAGGCCGCCAAGGCCGATGCGCGGACTTCCGGCACGGTCAAGATCTATCAATCCAACCCGACGGCGCCGACGCGTTGGTCGCAGCCGGTGCCGGTTGCCCAGCTTGAGCGCTCGGGGCGCGTAATCACCGCCGGTCCGACCAATCGCGCAAGTGCGGAGCAGGCGGAAATTCGTCAATTGGCAAGTCCGGGTGACAGCGTTGTGCTGGTCGCCGGAACACTCGACACCAAGGGCGACGAGTTGAGATTCATCCGCGACCAGGTCCGCGCGGCCGGACTTCCGGTACGAATGGTGGATCTTTCGACATCCGGCGAGCACTCGGGCGCGGAAATCCCGGCCAATCAGATCGCCGCGTTCCATCCGCGCGGCTCGGCCGGTGTGTTCACTGGCGACCGTGGTCAATCGGTGGCCGGGATGACGCTTGCATTCGAGCGCTGGATCGCCCGCCAGCAGGGGATTGGCGGCATCATATCGGCGGGCGGTTCAGGCGGCACCGCAATTGTCGCCCCGGCGATGCGGACGCTCCCGGTCGGTGTGCCGAAACTGATCGTCTCCACCGTGGCTTCGGGTGAGGTCAGCAAATATGTCGGCCCCTCGGACATCACGATGATGCACTCGGTGGCCGATGTTCAGGGGCTTAACACCATCACCCGGGAGGTGTTGTCGAACGCCGCCCAGGCGATGGCGGGTATGGTCAAGGCACGGCGTGGTGCAAAAGAGGCTGTGCAGGGCAAACCTGCGGTGGGACTGACCATGTTTGGCGTCACCACTCCCTGCGTGCGCCAGATCGTCGATCTGCTTGATGACACGCATGATTGCCTCGTCTTCCACGCGACGGGGATCGGCGGGCGCTCGATGGAAAAGCTTGTCGAGTCCGGAAAGACGTCCGGTGTCATCGACATCACCACGACCGAAGTCTGCGACCTGATGATGGACGGCGTATTCCCCGCGACCGAAGATCGTTTCGGCGCGGTCATCCGGACGCGTATCCCCTTTATCGGCTCGGTCGGCGCGCTGGACATGGTCAATTTCGCAGCACCCGAGACGGTTCCGGAGAAATACAAGGACCGCACCTTCTACGTCCACAACCCGCAAGTGACCCTGATGCGCACCACAGTCGAAGAGTGCGCAGCAATGGGCCGCTGGATTGGCGAGCGGCTGAACCAGATGGAAGGGCAGGTGCGGTTTTTCCTGCCCGAGGGCGGCGTCTCGGCGCTCGACGCACCCGGTCAGGCCTTCCACGATCCGGAAGCGCGCGCGGCAGTTTACGAGGCGCTTCAATCCACCGTGCGGCAGACTTCCAACAGGCAACTGATCCGTCTGCCCCATCACATCAACGACCCCGCGTTTGCCGCAGCCGTTGTGGCCGCGTTTCGAGCGCTGCATGGCGGCGGCAGGCCGGTACGCAAAAGAGAGGCCCGGAGATGATAGCCAGAGAGACCCTTCTCGAGAAATTCCGCAGCATGATCGCAGCCGGCGAGCCAATCGTGGGTGGCGGTGCGGGCACAGGCCTTTCGGCGAAGTGCGAGGAAGCCGGCGGCATCGATCTGATCGTGATCTACAATTCCGGCCGCTACCGGATGGCCGGCCGCGGAAGCCTTGCCGGGTTGATGCCCTATGGCGACGCCAATGCGATCGTCGTCGAGATGGCCGCAGAAGTGTTGCCGGTTATCAAGCACACACCGGTTCTGGCGGGGGTCTGCGCCACCGATCCGTTCCGGCTGATGGACGTGTTTCTCGACGACCTCAAGCGGGTCGGTTTTTCCGGCGTGCAGAACTTTCCGACCGTCGGCCTGATCGATGGCACCTTCCGGGCCAATCTGGAAGAGACCGGAATGTCCTACGGGCTGGAGGTCGACATGATCGCCAAGGCCCGGGCCCGGAACATGCTGACCACGCCCTATGTCTTCTGCGCCGAGGATGCCGAGGCCATGGCCAAAGCCGGTGCCGACATCATCGTCTGCCATCTGGGCCTGACCACTGGCGGTTCCATCGGAGCGGAGACCGCGCTGACGCTGGCTGATTGCCCCGCGCTTGTCGATACTTGGGCGGAAGCGGCGCTGAAGGTGAACAAGGATGCGATCATTCTGGTGCACGGCGGACCGGTCGCCTTGCCCGAGGACGCCGAATACGTCTTGAAGAACACCGAGATCTGCCACGGATTTTACGGCGCCTCCTCGATGGAGCGGTTGCCGACCGAAGTGGCTTTGACCGAACAGACCCGCGCATTCAAGCTCATCGCAGGCAAGTAACTGGCATAGCGCCAGGGGGAGGAAGAGATGACGGGACAGATCATCGGAGAACTGATCTTGTGGCTAATCCTGGCGGTGGTTGTGATTGCCGTCATCTACTGGGTGATGCAGTGGCTTTACCGGCGCTCGACCAAGGAAATCGCCTTCGTCAGAACCGGTTTCCTCGGCGAAAAGGTGGTGATCGACGGTGGTGCCTTCGTCTGGCCGATCATCCACGAGATCACCCCGGTCAACATGAACACGCTGCCGCTTGCCGTGGCCCGCAAGAACGAGACCGCGCTGATCACCAAGGACCGGATGCGGGTGGATGTCGAAGCGGAATTCTATGTCCGCGTCAATCCCTCCAGGGAGTCGGTCTCTATGGCGGCCTCGACGCTGGGCCGGCGCACGCTCGAGGCGGGCAATCTGCACGGTCTGCTGTCGGGCAAGTTCGAAAGCGCGATGCGCGCCATCGCCGCCGAAATGACCATGGGCGAAATGCACGAGAACCGCTCGACCTATGTGGCGCGGTTGCGTGAAGTCGCACAGGAGGACCTGACCAAGAACGGGCTCGAGCTGGAAAGTGTCGCCATCATCGATGTCGATCAGACGCCGCTCGAGTACTTCAATCCGTCCAACCGCTTCGATGCCGAAGGTCTGACCGATCTGATCAAGGATATCGAGGCACGGCGCAAGCTGCGCAACGACATCGAGCAGGACTCAATGATCCAGATCCGCACCCGCAATCTGGAAGCGGAGAAACAGGCGCTCGAAATCGAGCGGGCCAGCGAAGAGGCCCGGCTCGACCAGGAACGTGAAGTCGAGTTCCGCCGCGCCCAGCAGCGCGCGTTGCTGGCACGTGAACGTGCCGAGCGCGAAACCGAGGCGGAAGCCGCGCAGATCACCGCCCGCGAAATGGTCGAAAAGGCGAGGATCACCCACGAAAGCAGGGTTGCCGAAGCGCGTATCTCGTCCGAGCGCGAGATCCGCGCCCGCGAGATTGCACGAACGTCGGCCGATGAGGCCGAGGAAATTGCCGCACGCGAAGCCATCGAAACCGCACGGATCCGCCAGGAGCGTGCGGTTTCCGAAGCCCGCATCACCAACGAGCAGGACACCCGTGCGCGCGAAATCGAACGCCAGAAGGCGCTCGACGAGGCCGAGATTACCGCCCGTGAAATCACCGAGAAGGCGCGCATCGCCCAGGAACGGGCGGTGACCGAAGCCAGGATCGCCAAGGAGAAGGAAACCCAGGCGCTGGAAATCGAGCGGCAGCGCACGATCGAGCAGGCGGAAATCAAGGCGCATGAGGAAACCGAACGCGCCCGGATGGCCCAGAACCTGATCATCGCCCAGACCCGGATCAAGGGTGAGGAGGACATCCGCCGCCGTGAAATCGCGCGTCAGCAGGGGCTCGAGGAAGCCGAGATCGTCGCCCGCGAAACCGTCGAACGCATCCGCATCCTGCAGACTGCTGAAGTCAACGAGGCAAGGATCTCGGAGGATCAGCGGATCCGCGAACTGGAGATCTCGCGCCAGCAGGCCGTCGACGCGGCGGAAATCGCAGCCGGAGA
The DNA here is from genome assembly GCF_900220985.1 of Parahoeflea halophila. GTDB lineage: Bacteria > Pseudomonadota > Alphaproteobacteria > Rhizobiales > Rhizobiaceae > Hoeflea > Hoeflea halophila. Next base: position 17,839 of record NZ_OCPC01000003.1, on the reverse strand, counting down.
GGCCATCGATGCCGCCCGGATCTCCCGCGAGAAGCAGGTCGCAGCCACCCGCATTGCCGCCGACGAGGAAACCCAGAGCCGCGAAATCACCCGCAACCGGATCATCGACGAGGCACGGGTTGCTGCCGAGGAGGCCGTCGAGCAGGCCCGCATCGCGCAGAGAAAAGCCATCGAGGCCGAGAAGATCGCGGCGGAACAGGAAGTCAGGGTCCGCGAGATTGCCAAGCAGGAAGAACTCGAGGCGGCCGACATCGCGCGGCGTGAAAAGGTCGAGAAGAAGCGTGTCGCAACCGAGCTGACGCTCGAAAAGGAACGCATCGCCAGCCAGAAGACACGCGAAGTCAGCGAGATCGACCGGAAGCGTTCCGTCGAGGAAGCCGAGCAGAAGAGCATCGTGGCTCTGTCGGATACCCGAAGCGAGCGCGTGGCTGCAGAAGCCTCGGTGCAACGCTCGGAAATCGCTGCAAAGCGCGAAGTCGAGGCAGCGGAAGTGGAACGCGAAAGGGCGCTGGAAGCAGCACGGCTGGAGCGTCGCCGCTCCATTGAGCAGCTCGAGATCGCCCGCGTGCAGGCACTGCGCGAAGCCGAGATCGAAAGCCGCGAGGATATCGAGCGCTCCCGTATCGCATCCGAGCGCGGCCTCGACGAGATCCGCATCAGCCACGAGACCGAGCGCCGCCGGCTGGAGGTCGAGCGCGAGCGTGAGGTGGAAACCGTACAGATCGAAAAGGCCATCGCGCTGTCGCAGAAGAGCCTCGAGGAAAGTGCAGCCCGCGCCAAGGCGGATGCCGCCAGGGCCCAGGCGGCCGAGGCCGAGGAAAAGGTCAAGACAGTGCGCGAGACCGAAGCTGCCAACCGGCGCAAGTCGATCGATGTGCTAATGGCGGAAAAGGCTGCTGCGGAAGCCCAGGCAATCGCCGAGGGCGAACGGGTTCGGCTGGCCGTGCAGGCGGAAGCACAGCGTCTCATCAACGAGGCCGAGAACGTGCTCACCGATCCGGCGCGGGCATCGCTGTTCCGCCGCAAGCTGCTCGAGCATGTCGAGGGCATCGTCTCGGCCAGCGTCAAGCCGCTCGAGAAGATCCAGGACATCCGGATCATGCAACTCGACGGCATTCATGGCGGTGGCGCGGGGCGGGGCGACGGCGGCAGCCCCACCGACGAGGTCATCAATTCGGCGCTGAGATACCGGGTTCAGGCACCTCTTATCGACAGCCTGCTCAACGATATCGGCATCGACGGCGCCAATCTGTCCAAGCAGGGTGGCCTGATCCGCGAGGCGAGTGACATGCAGCGCGTCGCCAATGAGGTGAAAAAAGGCACTACCGCGAAATCCGGCGGCGCCAAGGCCGATGAGGCGCCTCCCGGCGGTGCCAAGGCCGGCGAAAAGGAGAAGAAGTAGATGCCGCGGGTATACATTTCTTCGGTGATCGACGCGCCTGCCGCCAAGGTCTGGGAACGGGTGAGGGATTTCAACGGCCTTCCGCGCTGGCACCCGCGCATCCGCGACAGCAGGATCGAGAACGGAGAACCCTCCGATCGTGTCGGCTGTGTCCGCGACTTCCATTTGCAGAACGGTGACCGCATCCGGGAAAAGCTTCTGGGGCTGTCGGACTACGACCTGTTCTGCACCTACTCAATCCTGGAAAGCCCGATGCCGCTGACCGATTATGTCGCGACCTTGCGGTTGACCCCTGTCACGGACGGAGACCGGACCTTTGCCGAGTGGTCGGCCGAATTCGAGTGCTCGGTCGATGACGCCGAGGGTCTCGTCTCCGGGATTGGCGGAGATGTGTTCCAGGCCGGTTTCGATGCGCTCAAGCGGCAGATGATGGGCTGAGACGATGGTCCGGGTGGTCAAAAGCACAATTCTCGACGTGCCGGTGGAAACGGCATGGGACGTGCTGCGCGATTTCAATGGCCATGACCAATGGCATCCGGTGGTCGCGGAGTCCGCCATCGAGCGAGGTTACCCGTCTGACAGGGTGGGCTGTGTTCGCCGTTTTCATCTCGTCGATGGTTCCGAGCTTCGTGAAAAGCTGCTGACCTTCTCGGATGCCGAGATGGCGTTTTCCTATTGCCTGCTCGACACGCCGGTGCCGCTGCTCAACTACGTTGCCCATGTGAGGCTGTCGCCCGTGACCGACGGTGACCGCACCTTCTGGCACTGGGAGTCGCGCTTTGACACGCCGCCCGGGAGGGAGGACGAACTGGCCCAGATGGTGGGTGAGAACATCTATCAGGGTGGAATTGACGCCATTCGCGCGCTTTTGGAGGAACAGGCCCGATGACTTCCACGGTTCTAACCGTTGCAACGATGGGGGAAGCTGCCAGTGCCGTGGCGCAAGGCGCGACCTTTTTTGCGGGCGGCACCATCATCATGCGCGATATCAATGCCGGCACCGCGGCGGCCAGTCTCGTTCGGACCACGGACCCGTCTTTAAAACAAATCCGGATCAGCGGTGAAACCGTTACGCTTGGGGCCGGGGTCACGATGGCGAATATTCTCGCCAATCGGGATCTGGCCTTCCTGCACCCTGTCGCGCGCCTTGTGGGCGGACCCCAGGTGCGCAACATGGGAACCGTGGGCGGCAATCTTTTCGCGCCCCATCCCTATGGCGATTTCGCTGTTGCGCTGCTGGCACTGGGCGCACGCGTCGTCATGGCCGGGCAGGGCGGTGCCCGGCCGGTCGACGACCTTCTGCGGGATGGGACGCGGTCTCCGGGGCTGGTGGCTGCGGTCGAGTTTGCAAGGCCGAGATCCGGTACCTTCGGGTTTCTGAAGGTGAGCAGGGTCAAGCCCAAGGGTGTTTCCGTGCTCAGCGTATCGGCACTGCTGCCCCGCGAGGGTGGCCGCATTCGCGGCGCGCGGGTGGCCTGGGGCGCAATGGGGCCGCGGCCTCAGCGCGGCACTTCGGCGGAACGGGCGCTGGAAGGCCAGTCCCTCACTGCAGAGACGATGGGGCGGGCCGCGGCGGCGGCAGCCGAGGGGCTCAACCCGGAGACCGATGCGATTGCAACCGACTGGTATCGTCGCGAGGTGGCAGGCGTGCATCTCAGGCGCATGCTGGAACAGATGGAGCGCGGGTGATGGCGAAGAAACCTGTCAATTTCACGCTCAACGGCGACGCCCGCGCCGCCTTCGCCGAAGACGGTCAGAACCTGCTCGAGTTCTTGAGGCGCGGCGTCGGCGACATGTCGCCAAAATACGGATGCGGGCAGGGCACCTGCGGCGCGTGTACGGTAATGATCGACGGCGAGACCCAGCTTTCCTGTCTGGTGCTTGCCGAGGCTGTCGACGGCAAGGAAGTCCGCACCGCCAGCGGACTTCCATCTCCGGCGCTCGATCCCTTGCAAGTGGCGTTCATGGAGAATTTCGCGGCCCAGTGCGGGTACTGCACGCCGGGCATGCTGGTCTCCGCGCGGGCGCTTCTCGACCGCAATCCAAGGCCCAGCCGTGAAGAGGTAATCGAGGCGATCTCCGGCAACCTGTGCCGCTGTACCGGCTACGAGACGATCATCCAGGCGATCCTTGCGGTTGCCGAGGGGAGGGTGAGGGCATGATCGAATTCCGCAAGGAGTTTTTTGCAAACGAGCGCGACGACGACCTGAACGAGATCGGCAAGCCGACCCGGCGTCAGGATATTCTGGGCCATGTCACCGGACGCTCGCCCTTCTTCGACGATCACCAGTTCGACGGGCTTCTGCATCTGCGCTGCGTGCGCAGTCCGCATCATCATGCCCGCATCAGACGGGTTGATGCCTCGCAGGCTGAAAAGATGCCCGGCGTGGTCCGCGTACTCACCGGAAAGGATGTGCCCGCCAATCTCAACACACTGTTGAGCCTGCTTGATTTCGGTATCGACGATGAACCGATCCTGTCGGATAAGAAGGTCGCCTATCGCGGCGAGCCGGTGGCCGCCGTCATCGCAGCGACGGAGGCGCAGGCGCGGGCGGCGGTCAAGGCTGTGCGGGTGGACTGGGAAGTCCTGCCGCATGTGCTCGATGTCGAGGAAGCGATCAAGCCCGGCGCGCCAAAGGTGCTGGACATCTACCCCAACAACAAGTTCGTCTATCACGGCAAATATGACCACCAGAAGCTCAGGTTCGGAGATGTCGAGGCCGCTTTCGCTTCGGCCGATCACATTGTCGAGGGGCGGTATCAGATGTCGCCCATCGAGCAGGCCCCGATCGAGACCTGCGGGGCGATTGCCGCACCGGAGCAGAACGGCCGCTATGTCTGTTATACCTCGACACAGGCGCTGTTCTTCTCGCTGGGAACCGCAGCCAAGGTCCTGCAGACGCCATCCTCGAAGCTGCATTTCGTCGGCGGCACCGTTGGCGGCGGCTTTGGCGGCAAGGTGGATTCGATCCACGAGCCGCTGGCAATCCTCGGGGCCATGCTGACCGGAAGGCCGGTCAAATACGCATGGGACCGGGAAGAGGAGATGCAGGTCGGCGCCCCCCGCGGGGCCGAGCGCTGGTACATCAAGGACGCGGTCAATCGCGACGGCCGCATCACCGCGCGCAAGTTCATCGGCTATTTCGATAGTGGCGCCTATACCCGGTTGTCGTCCTACGCGATCATCAAGGGCGTGGGCCATCTGCCCGGGCCCTACACCATCCCGAACGTCTATGCCGACGTCTATTGCGTCTACACCAACCGGACACCGGCCACCGCGATGCGCGGCTTCGGCATCACCGGCGTCGATTTCGCCATCGAAACCCATATGGACAAGGTGGCGGAAACCGTGGGTCTCAACCCCATCGAATTGCGCATACTCAACAGCTACCGTGACGGTGACATGAAGGCGCACCGGCGCGAGGCGAAGAACTGCGCGCTGGTGGAATGCTGCCAGGTTGTGGCGGAGAAAGCCGGTGTCACCTTGTCTGCAGAGGCGAAGGCGGCGACATCGATGACCGGCGGTGGCGGCGAGCGTGCGCGCATTCCGAACTACACCGCGACCGACCAGAACGGCCGTGTGGAGGGTTTTGACACCGGCTCCTATGCCCGCAAGGGCGGCGGCACATCTCCCGTGTCGGCTTCTGCGCCGCCAAACCCGCAGCCTGCAAGAGCGCCGCAACCGGCATCTCCTCCGCCGTCTGCGAAAACGCCGGAGCAAGCGCCGCCCCGGAGCGGTCCTCCGCCGCAGCCACCCGGGGCAAGGCCCGCGGCGTCGCGCAGCGGAGCGATGCGGTTTTCATCACTGGCCGGCTTCAGGAGGCGATAATGGCGACGCATCGCGGCCGCGGTTTCGCGGCGATCAACTATCCCATCGGCATGAACCTCGGCGGCGATCCAAGTCAGGCGCTGGTTCATTCAAATCCCGATGGCAAGTTCACGGTAGCGCTCTCGGCCATCGATCTTGGCCAGGGCATGAAATCGGTTACCCGCCAGATCGCGGCTGAAACGCTGGGCGTGCCGGTGGAGGATGTCTATGTCGACACTGCCGACAGCGACACCGGTCCGCACGATATGGGTTCGTTCGCCTCGCGCGGGACGCACCGCATGGGCAATGCCGTGATCCAGGCATCCAACGAGGCGCGTTCGGTGATGCTGGAGGCGGCTGCCGAGGAACTGGAAGTGGATGCAGCAGATCTTGTCACCGACGGCAAGGGCAACATCCACGTCAAGGGCGCGCCGTCGCGCTCGATAACCACGATGGCCGCCGCACAGGCCGCGCAGTTCAAGCAAGGCCGGACCATCGCGGGACGCGGGATCTTTCTCATCCCGCTTTCCGAGGTCGATCCCGATACCGGCGAGATGACGCCGGTCTCCTGCTTCGCCCATGCGGCGATGCTGGTCGATGTCGAGGTGGACGACGAGACCGGCGAGGTTGCCGTCATCGACATGCAGTCGGCCTATGAGGTCGGCCGCGCGCTTAACCCCAAGCTCGTCGAGCAGCAATTGCGCGGTGGCGCCTGGATGGGCATGAGCCACGCGATCTGGGAGACGACGGAGCCCTATTATCCGTCGCGCGAGCATGGCCCGGAAGATTTCAATTCCTACCTGATGCCGGGTCCGGGCGATCTCGCGCCACACCACATCTCGGTTCTCGAACGGCCCGCGCCCGACGGTCCCTATGGCGGCAAGGGACCGGGTGAGATGTGCGCCAATCCGGTGCTCCCGGCGGTCGTCAATGCGGTATATGACGCGATCGGCGTGAGGATCGACGATCTGCCCGTGACGCCGGAGAAGGTGCTGCGCGGGCTCAGGGCACAAGGCGGCGCCAAACCGCGCCGGATGCTCTGATGGCGGTGCGGTCCAGCATTCTCGGCATTGATGGCCCGGGGCCCCTGGCTCAGGGTTTGCGCGACGCCCAGTACATTGCCGATGAAAGCCTGGCGACCGCCGCCTATCTGGCCCTGGCACTGGGCAAGCCCCTGCTTCTGGAAGGTGCGCCGGGCGTGGGCAAGACCGAAGCCGCCAAGGCCATCGCCTCGGTGCTAGGCCGGGAACTGGTGCGGCTGCAATGCTACGAGGGCATCGATGCTGCGGCGGCGATGTATGAGTGGAACTTCCCGCGACAGATGCTTGCGATCCGCCAGGCCGGCGACGAACACATCAATCTTTATGCAGATGAATTTCTGATCGCCCGTCCCGTCCTGCTGGCGCTGCAGGCACCGCGCCAGCGGGTGTTGCTGATTGACGAGATCGACCGCGCCGACCATGAGTTCGAGGCCTTTCTGCTCGAGTTTCTGTCCGATTTCACCGTCTCCATTCCCGAGCGCGGCACCATCCGCGCAGGCGAACCGCCGGTCGTCGTCCTGACGTCGAACCGGACGCGGGAACTGCATGAGGCGCTCAGGCGTCGCTGTGTCTACCACTGGATCGATTATCCGGCGCCCGAACTCGAAGCCGAGATCGTGATGATGCGGGCTTCGACCGTCGCACAGGACACCGCCCGCAAGGTGGTGGCCGCCGTTGGCGGCTTGCGGGCCGAACCGCTTGCGAAACCGCCCGGCGTGGCCGAAACGGTCGAGTGGGCCCAGGCCGCGACATTGCTCAACGCCCAAGGTGCGCCGTGGCCGCGTGCCTTTGCCCGCGCCATCGGCGTGGCGCTGAAGGATCAGGACGATCTCGAATTCATGGTCCCGCGGCTCGACGCGCTGTTGCAGGAGGCCGTGGCGTGACCGGACAAACGCTCAGGCAGCCGCTGCCGCGGGCACTCGAACCGTTTCTTGCGTTTGCAGCCGCATTGCGCGAGGCAGGCATTCCCGCCGCCCCCGAACAGTCTCAGGCCTTCGTGACAGGCGTCGGACTGCTGGGCCCGCGGTCGATAAGGGACGTCCGGCGGGCAGCTCACGCAACCTTCGGGCCTGGACCCGAACGTACCGGAACCTTTGATGCGGTTTTCGATGCGGTTTTTCTTGGCCGCTCGATCGCAGCACCCGCGATGGGTGAAGCCGAGGATCTGCCGCAGGCTTTCGACGCGGGCGATTTCGACCTGATGCCCGAGGGACCGGAAGAAGATCCGTCGGGCGCGGACGCAACGGCGGCCGAGCGGCTGTTTGCAAGGCTGCTGACGTCGGGGGATGAGGATGTCGTTCTCAGGGGCTTCACCCGCGCGGCCCCGGGCGCATTGCCGCGGCGGCGATCGCGGCGGACCGCGCCCGGAAAAGGCCGGCAAGCCGATCCGCGCCGCGCCTTTCGCGAGATGCTGAGGCGCGATGGCGAGATCATTCAACTGCCGAAGCGTCACAGGCGCTTGCGGCAGCGGCGCATTCTGGTTCTGGTCGATGTCTCGGGCTCCATGAAGGCGGGAACCGATGGTGCGCTCCGGCTCAGCCATGCGCTGATGCAGGCCGGCGAGCGGGTGGAAATTTTTACACTGGGAACCCGACTTACACGCGTCACCCGCGCATTGAGACACCGTAGCCGGGAGCAGGCATTGACACTCGCCTCCGGTCTTGTGGCGGACTGGGATGGCGGAACCCGCCTTGGCGAGGCGTTGTCGGTGTTCCTTTCGGTGCCGCGCTTCGCCTCATTTGCGCGCGGCGCGCTTGCGATCGTCATTTCCGACGGGCTGGAGCGCGGCGGACCCGAGGCCTTGACCTCGGCCATACACACGCTCGACGGGCTCGCCTGGTCGGTGCTCTGGTTGTCCCCGCTCGCCGCCGATCCGGCCTACCGGCCCGAAACCGGGGCCATGCGCGCGATCCTCCCCATGCTTGACCGGCTGGGCGACGGCTCCAGCCCCGGCTCGCTGGCCCGCGAGATTCTCGCGTTTTCAAAGGGGGCGCGCGCATGAAGGTGGTCGATTCTCATTTTCACGTCTGGCGCCAGTCGGATCTGCCATGGTTGTCCGGGCCGATGCAGCCGCGGATCTTCGGACCCTATGAACCGATACGTCGCGATTATTCGATGTCCGAATATCTTCAGGATGTCTCCGGCACCGGTGTCGAGAAGGCTGTCTATGTGCAGGCCAACTGGCCGCCCGAAAAGGCGGAGGATGAGGTCGCCTGGCTGGAGAAGGTGGCTGCCGAGACCGGTTGGCCGCATGGGGTCGTCGGTTATGCCGACATGACTGCCGACGACGTGCGTCCGGCGCTTGAGCGCCTGGCTCGCCATCCACTGATGCGCGGTATCCGTCAGCAGTTTCATTGGCATAAAAACCCGCTCTACCGGTTCGCCGCGGATCCGGACCTGTGCCGCAGCCCTGTGGTTCAGCGCAATGTCGCTCGCCTAGCCGAGCATGAATGGAGCTTCGATCTGCAGGTCTTCTCCGGTCAGATGCCGGGTGCCTGTGAGTTGGCCCGCAGCTGCCCTGATGTCACTTTCGTTCTCCAGCATGCCGGGATGCTGGAAGACCTTGAGGAGACGGGACGGGAGACGTGGCGGGCCAATCTCGAGGCGCTCGCCGGGCAACCCAATGTGGTCTGCAAGCTCTCGGGCTTCGGCACCTTCATTCACCGCAATGACACGGCACATATCGCCTGGCTGGTCGAGCAGGCCGTTGCGATTTTCGGCGCCGAGCGCTGCCTATGGGGATCCAATTTCCCGATCGAAAAGCTCTGGACCGGCTACGCCGATCTGCTCGCGGCACATCAGGCGGCAGCGGCGACGCCGAGCGACGCACAAAAACAAGAGATTTTTTCCGGCACTGCCTGCCGGGTCTACAAGGTCTGAACGGGAGGAAACGCGAATGGCTTTGGAAATCAAGGTGCTGGATTACGGTGATATCGAGCTTGAATCGAGCTTTCTCGTGCTCGGACGCGATTGCGGCCGGGTCAGAAGAGTGCCGGTCTACGGCTTCCTCATCCTCGGCGGGCAATATCCGATCGTTGTCGACACCGGTTACCGTGACAACGCGATCATGGAAACGCTGGGCATGCGCGGGCTGCAGTTCCACGAGAACATGATCGAGCGGCAGCTGGCGAACCACGGCGTCAAGCCGGGCGATGTCCGCTACGTGCTGCACACCCATCTTCACATCGATCATGCCGGCAAGGACGATCATTTCTCGATGAACACCACGGTGGTGATCAACCGCCGGGAACTCGAATATTCGGTCTCGGGCCTGATGCATCCGCAATACCCCAAGCCCGACATCATCCATCTGGTCGAACGGCTGCATCATCCAGGTGCGCTGCGGCTTGAGGATCTTGAGATCTCGGGCGCGGTGGAGCTGATCCCGGGCGTTTTCCTCGAAGCTGCCGGCGCGCATACCGAGGGCTCAATGAATGTCCATGTCGACACCGCCGAGGGCCGCGCCACGATCTGCGGCGATGTCATTTACGATTTCAACGATCAGGTGATCGACCCCGTCCGCACATTCGGTCCCGAGGAGTATCAGGTGACCGGCAACCATGGCGGATCCAAGCGCGGCGAGAAGGGTGCCATTCGCAAGCTCATGTATTCCGGGGCGAAATTCCTGCTGCCGGTCCACGACAAACCGGCAATGGTCGAACACGGGCAGGTCGTCGGCCGGCTGGACATGCAGGTGCCCGGGCCGGCCAGCCAGTCGGTGCCGAAGCGGAACTGGTTCGCAGCATAACGGGAGGTTGCAATGGCTCACCAGGCATTGGATCCCGACTTCCGGCGCTTGATCGACGAGCATGCGCCGGTGCGCCAGCCGGGCAGCGGCTTCACATTCACCGAAGGCCCGATCTGGCATCCGGTCGAGCAGTATCTGTTGTTTTCGGACATGCCGGGCGATGTGCGTCGCCGCTTCGACAAGAGCGGCGTGCGGGAGTGGATGCGTCCCTCCAACATGGGCAACGGCATGACATATGATTCAGACCTCAACCTGCTGGTCTGCGAGCATTCCACATCCTCCGTTGCCCGTTTTCGACCTGATGGCCGGCGCGAGGTGATGGCAAGTCATTTCGAGGGGCGTGAACTCAACTCGCCCAACGACATCTGCGTCAAGTCCGACGGATCGATCTGGTTTACCGATCCCTGGTATGGCCGCATGCCGGGTTTCGGCGTCGAGCGGCCGCGCGAGCTGGGCTGGCAGGGTGTTTTCCGCCTGGCGCCGGGCCACAAGCCGGGGGCGGAACCGCAGCTGGTTGTCGAACGCTACATGTTCACCATGCCAAACGGGCTTTGCTTTTCTCCTGATGAGAGCCTGCTCTACATCAACGACACCGAGCAGGCCAATATCCGGGTGTTCGACGTTCAAGCTGACGGCAAGCTCAAGAACGGACGGGTATTCGCGTCCGGAATCCGCGACAGCCTGTTGGCCGGCGTGCCCGACGGCATGAAATGTGATGCAGAGGGCAATGTCTGGTGTACGGCCCCCGGTGGCCTTTGGGTCTATAATCCGTCCGGCAAGCTGATCGGCAAGGTTTCGATTCCCGAGCTTCCTGCCAATTTCCACTGGGGCGGCCCGGACTGGCGCACGCTCTATGTCTGCGCCTCGACCTCGCTCTATGCTGTCGACGTCAAGGTGGGACCGCGCAATGAGCCTTTCATGCGCGCAAGGGCAGGCGGGAGCGCTTCGCGCGCGGAAGCATCGGTTGCACAATCTTCAGGCGCCGACGAGCCGCTCCGGCTTGACGCCCGGCGCTGCGCGCTGATTATCCAGGACATGCAGAACGACGTGGTAATGGAGGGGGGCGCCTTCGCCGAATCCGGATCACCTCAGCACTGCCGCGACCAGAATGCCATCGCCAATATCGCGCGCCTGGCCGACCGGTGCCGTGCGCTCGGGGTACCGGTAATTCATGTCCATTTCCTCGTCCCGCCCGGAGCCAGGGGGCTGACGCTCAACGCCCCGCTGTTTGAAGGCGTGATCGACAATGCGGCCCTGGTCCGCGGCACCTGGGGCGGATCGCCTGTCGATGGGCTCGTCCCCGAGGACGGCGATTTCGTGGTCGAGAAGATGCGCATGTCGGCATGGGAAGGCTCCACCCTAGAGACCGTCCTCAAGGCCGAGGGGCGGGACATGATTATCGAGACGGGTGCATGGACAAACATGTCGATCGAGCACACGGCGCGAACCGGTGCGGACAAGGGCTATGTGATGATCATCCCCGAGGATGGCTGCTCGACCATGAACGCCGACTGGCACAACGCCTCGATCAATTATGCGCTGCAGAATGTGTCGCTTGTGACGAAAACTGACGAGGTGATCGCAGCGCTTGGCTGAACCTGTTTCAGGGGATCGGGCCGAGGGAGGAGAGGGAGGTGAAGCTTTCTCTCGTCCGGTTGCTCGCAAGGCCGGATTCTGGTCCGATCAAACCTTGGAATATGTCGCTTCGCACTGTGATTTGATAAGGTAGATTTCCGCCTCATGGGCCGCACACAGGCGATGCCACCGGGTATCATCCATGTCACTTGAACGCCAGGCTGTCAGGGTGACGTAGCACTGTTGCTGGCCCAAACCGCAGATCTCGGCGGGGACCACCCTTGCCGACACCCTGGGGACCATGTGTTCCAGCGACCCCAGGCGATAATCGACGATCAGGCGGTTGGAATCCGTGTCGATTTCAAAGAAACCTTGGGCACCGTCAAACAGCGAATGACCGCTGTGAATTCCGGTCTGGTTTACCGGCTGGGTGTTCATGCAACCAAGCGACCATTGTCCGAGAGCGACCGGATCGGCCATGAAGCTGAACGCGGCTTCGGCCGGCACGTCGAACAGGCCGGTCACGCTGTGGGCGTAGTTTGAAGACGGATTGATCATGCAGCCTTTGCAACTCCCCTTAGCCCGGCAAACAGCCGGTCGAGACCTTCTGCGGTCGTGACCGCACCCGGCGAAAGCCGCATGATCCGGCCTCGACAATCGGTATAGATACCCTGGTCACGCAACTCATTGACCGACACGGCGGGATCAGCTCCTTCCGGCAGTCTGAGCATGATGCTGCCGCCCCTTCGGTCCGCGTCTCGAGAGCTTATGAGTTCCATGCCCAGCGAAGGCGCTGCATCGATGATGGCCTGTCCAAGGCTGCGGTTATGGGCAAGCAGCGCAGCCTGGTTCTGCCGAGCATGCCATTGAAGCGCCGGAACGGAACCGGCACATGCCAGCACCGAAGGCGTTCCGTGATCAAAACGGCGCGCATCGCCGGCATAGGCAAACGCGTCGAGATCCCATGAAAAGATGTTGTCCTGGCTGAACCAGCCGCGCAATTCGGGCTCGCAGGTGGAAAGCAGCGGCTCTGCCACGTGGATAATCCCGGCGCCGGGTGTCCCGCACAGCCATTTGAGGCTGGTTGACAGTGTGAAATCCACATGCGGCTCATCCACGCGAAACGGAATGATCCCGACGCCCTGGGTAATGTCGACGCCGACAAGGCTGCCCATCCTGCGTCCATGGGCGACGAGGGTCTCGAGGTCGCAGCGATGTGAGGCGGTGGAGGTGACGAATGTCAGCAACGCAAGTCCGACGCTTTCGTCCCAGGCCCAGATGATGTCTTCGTCGCGCACCCAGCTTTCGTCAGGCCGCAGCGGCACGGTTCTGAGCTCGAAACCGAAACGCTTTGCCAGCCCCGACAGCAGGAAGTGCAGGCTTGGAAAGCAATCGCCCGCAACCAGCAACGTCCGGTCCTTGAGATGGTGTTCCGGCAACGCCCCGATCAAGCTGTAAAGCGCGGTGGTCACGTTCTCCGCCGAAGTCAGTGTGCCCTTCGGGGCTCCTATCAGGTTGCTCCACAGTTCGAGAAATTCCTGCCGCGCGGCAAGCGCCCGCATCCACTGATGGTCATCCATTCTGCTCCAGCTCCGGGAGAACTGGGAAAATGCGGCTTCCATCTCGGCTTCCTTGTCCGGATACATGCCGATCGAATGGTAGAGAAAGTAGCCCGAACCGTCTTGTGTCTTGTAGGTCATGGTCGTTTGAACTGCCTCATAGATGTTTAAAAACCAAGGATGCCTGGAAGCCAGAGGCTGATTTCGGGGAACGCTGCCACCACCACCAGCATGCACAATGTCACGAGCAGGAACGGCGCTGTGGAACGAAGCAAGGGCCAAAGCCCGCAGCCGGCGATCTTTTCCGCTGCGAAGAGACAAACCCCAAGCGGCGGTGTCAGAAGCCCGACATTCAGGTTGAGGATGGCAACAGTGCCGAAATGCAAAGGATCAATTCCAGCGCGGGTGGCCGCCAGGGAGAGCAGGGGGCCGAACAGGATAATGACAGTGGTGGGGTCGATGACCATACCGAGCACCAGCAGGATCAGGTTGAAAACCAGCATCGTGCCCAGATAACCCAGGCCCCAGCTCTCGACCGTGGCGCCAACCAGTTGCGGTACGTTCTCCATTCCCATGGCCCAGGAAAAGGCTGCGCCACAGCCGACGATGATCAGCAACTGGCCGGAGAACAATGCCGAGCGGCTGAACACATCGGCCAGTGCCGACAGGCGGATCGAACGGTAAAGAACGATGGAAATGACAAGCGCGTAGGCTGCGGCGACGCCGCCGGCCTCCGTCGGGGTCATGATGCCGCCGAGCATGCCTGTGAGAATAATCACCGGGATCATCAGCGGAACCAGAGCATGACCGGTAGCCACGCCGATGGCCCGTGGTGAGCGGTCCATCTCGACGCGCGGGAAATTGTAGTATCGCGCCTGCACCGCGATCAGCCCCATCTGGATAACCCCGATCAGCAGTCCCGGGATCAGCGTTGCCGCCATCAGCGCGCCGATCGAGACATCCGCCATGGAGCCGTAGATCACGGCGATCAGCGAGGGCGGGACCATGGGACCGATGATTGAAGAGGAGGCGGTGACCGCTGCGGCATAGGCCGGCGTGTAACCCTGACGGATCATCGCCGGGATGAAGACACGTCCCAGCGAGGCAATGTCGCCCAGCGCTACACCGGTTATGCCGGAAAACAGGATCGATGCGCCGACATTCACCTGGGCCAGACCGCCCCGCATCCAGCCGAAGATGGCGTTGGCGAAGTTGACCAGCCGGTCGGTGATTTTCCCCGCGTTCACCATCTCGCCTGCGAGGATAAACAGCGGCACCGCCATCAGAACGAAACTGTCCATGCCCTGGTAGACCCGCTCGGAAGCGATCGGCAGGAAATACCAGTTTCCGGTCACTCCGATCCAGATCAGAACAGACGCCATCATCGCCCATGCGATCGGAAGACCGGCCAGGATCAGGCCCATGAAGCTGATCAGCAGTATGGAGAGGGAAAGTGTCACGGGCGGACGTCCCCGGCGACAATCCGCAGAAGCGCGAACACCGATGCAAAGAAGAACGAGATCGGCAAAATACTGTAGGGATAGGAAAGCGGGATCTGCATTCCATCGCTGGTCTGGCCGGCGGCAAACATCATGGTGTCAACGCCAAACCAGATCAGTGTCAGGAAAACCGTGAGCGATATGACATCGAGCAGCACCTCCAGGATCCGCCGCGCCTTGGGCGCTACCGCTTCCAGCAGGGTGGGGACGAAATCGATCCGGATATGGGCGGCATCGCGCACCCCTACGGCGGCGGCCAGCAAGGCCATCCAGATCATCGCGTAGCGCGCTGTTTCCTCGGTCATGAGCGGCACGCTGCCCCAGCCGTAACGGCTGATGACCTGGAAGACGACGAGCACGGTCAGGATGACCAGGCACAACGCCGCGATGGCGCGCAAACCCTTGTCGACAAGGTCGATGATGATGCGCGCCATCGAGTTCATTGGCTTATTCCGCCGCCTTGGCCGCGGCAATCGCCTCATCGATAAGCGAAGGCGTGTCGACATTGTCCTTCAGCCAACCGATGGCCGCCGGCTGCATGATATCGCGGAAGGCCGCCTTGGCGTCACCGTCAAGTTCGGTGATGGTGACGCCGTTCTGCTTGGCGAGTTCAATGGCGCCTGCTTCCATTTCCCGCGATTTGGCACGGTTGAAGGCAATCGCCTTGTCTGCCGCGTCCATGATCACCTTTTGCTTGGCCTCGTCGAGGCCTCCAAAGAAGCGGTCATTGATGCCAAGCGGGCCGAAAGCATAGGTGTGGCCGGTCAGGGTGAGATTGGACTGCACCTCATGGAGCTTGACCAGGTTGAAAACCGAAACCGAGTTGTCCTGTCCGTCGACGACACCGGTCTTGAGCGAGGTGTAGAGTTCGCCGAAGGCGATCGGAGCTGCCGATGCACCGAGGGCTTCGACCGGTATCGTCGCCAGCGGGCCGAGCACACGCATCTTGAGGCCAGCCATGTCGCCGGGGGTTCCGATGGCCTTGTTGGCGCTGAAATGCTTGAAACCGCCCGATTCCCACCAGCCGAGAACGCGGATGCCGGTCTTTTCTCGCACATCTTCCGCCAGCGCCTGTCCGAAGGGGCCGTCAAACACGGCCCAGGCGGTTTGCTCGGTGGGAAACAGATAGGGCATGTTGAGGATCTGGATATCACGGTGGATCGTCGCATAATTGCCGTCTGCCGCGTCGCTCATCTGGATGACCCCGCGGCGCATCTGGTTCAAACGCTCGTTCGGTGCGCCCAGCGCACCGGCATAGACAAGGTCGACCGTCATGTCGGAATTGGCTTCGACTTCCGACTTGAAGGTTTCGTACATGCCGTTGACGAAATCAAAGCCGGTTGCATTCTGGGGCAGGGACAGCCCCACCTTAATCTCCTGGGAGAGCGCCGGCATCGCAGTTGCCGCAACAACGCTGCTGGCAAGCAGGATCGATCGAATTAGAGTTTTCATCAAAGTTCCCCATTCTGGTTTGGCCGCGTTTGCGCCGCTGGCCGTTGTCTCGGTGTAGCGTCTGAATCGCGACGGGCCGATAAATTGCAAGTTCTAAATCATCCGGCCTGCGTCCAGTCTCCTCAGGATCACCTCTCGCGACAGACCGTGTCCTTGTTGGAAACTGTTTCGATGCCGACAGGCCGGCTTACACACCGGAACGATACGGGGTTATCGGCGCGGAGAAAGACGAGGAATAATCATCTTGATAACTTTTCGTTATTGTTTCGACGCTGGTTGGCGCCCGACAGGTTGCGCGCCGCCGAGGCGAAATTGGCTGCAAGTGCCGCGGCCGCTGGCGTGAATACGCTCGATCGCCTGCGGATCAGGCAAAGTTCGCCGCTCTCCAGCCGGTCTTCGATCGGCACCTCGACGACACCTGCGAGCGTTGCAATGCTGTCGACCATCTCGCTGGGGATGAGACCGATCAGATCGCTCGAAGCCACGGTCATGATCATTGCGGTGAAGGTTTCACAGGTCAGTTGGCAGTGGGGGCGCGGCATGTCGAGCTGCTTTGCCGCCGCATAGAGCGCCTGCGCCGTGGCGCTCTCCTGGGTCGGGAGCACCCATTCGGCACCTGCAAGATCTCTCAGGCTTGCTGCTGACGCCCGTGAGTGGCCGCGTCTCACCACAGGAGACAGGGTCGTTGCCATCAGGGGTTCGCGCACCAGATCCTCAGGCCAGTCGGAGTCGGGAGCAGGTGCGATGGCAAAGTCCAGCGAACCCTCTCGGACCTGCGGCAGCAGGAACGGATAGGCGCTGGCCGCGATGCGCAAGCTGATATCGGGCCATTTCCTGCGAAAATTGCCCAGAACCACCGGCAGGAGCAAGGTGCCGGGCAGGTGCGACAGCGCCACCGAGATCGAACCCTTCCGCGCCCCCTTGATCTGGTTGAGCGCTTCGATGGACGTCTTGAGCTCCGAATCGATGAGCCGTGCATGGGCAAGCAGCACCTGCCCGTATTCCGTGAGAACCGCCCCATGTACGGAACGGTCGAACAGGCGGACATCCAGTTCCGCCTCCAGTCTTTGCAGGGCCTTGGTAACTGCTGGCTGGGTAAGCCCAAGTGCGCGTGATGCGGCGTGCTGACTGCCGGTGTCAACGATCGCGAGAAAAATCCTCAGCGGATTGAGTCTCATGGTCCAGGCCCTTCTTCGATCACAGGATTGAGCTGTTGTTGTTGCCGGGTGTGATGTCCCGTGCGTTGAGCTCTCTTGCACGATGGTCAACGGCCATGAGCAAGTACGGTCCTGTTGTGATCGATCCAGCGGCTGTTTGCAATTTGGCTTGGGTCAGGTTTGTCGCATCGGGACGGTTTGTGGCTGAAAAGCCGGTTATTGTGGCCTGGCGGGTGTCGCGGATACCGAGCCAACAGGCAGTCGATAACCGAAGAGGAGGCAACAACCGGCACGAAAACGCCCTTGAGCGTAGGCCGCGGCCGACGCGCCCGGTGTTGGAAGAATGGCCACCTGGCGCGCTCCTTGGTCCGCATGTGAGTCCGCAGCGGAACACGCGATCCTGGGAGTCTGTTTGTTGAACGGTTTTCTCGAACCAGTTTCCAGTCAATCAGCGCGTCACGTGATAGGTCCGATTCTCCGGCCTACGCTCCTGTTGAATAGCCACTAGATTTGTAGACGCCTTCTTCCCTAAATTTGAGGCAAGGAGGCCATCATGAGCACAGCCAAATTCAGTGACGATTTCAAACGCGATGCTGTTC
>NZ_OCPC01000007.1 GCF_900220985.1 Parahoeflea halophila | reverse complement strand
GCGAGCGGCCTGACGATGCAGAACGGCTTTGTCGAATGCTTCAACGGCAGGCGGCGGGACGAGTGCCTCAAAACGCATCTGTTCCGCAGCCACCGGTCTCAAATGGACCACCACGTGGAAAGGTCTAACTTATAGACGCGGACATAATGGGGAACGGGTCACGTCCAGGGGTCCGGATTTCCGTCTGGAGGTTCGTTCTCGCTGAAAACCAACGCCGGAAGTCAGAGCGCATTTGTCTCGGCGTCTAATTCCGCGAACACTGCCTGCGCGGTTCGCATGGCGTCGAGCGAGGCAGGTGCGCCGCAATAGATAGCGCATTGCAAGATGATCTCGACGATCTCTTCACGCGTCAATCCGTTGTTGAGGGCGCCGCGAAGGTGGAGCTTAAGTTCCGCCGGCCGGTTCAAGGCCATGATCATGCCCAAATTCAGAACACTGCGCAGTTTGAGTTCGAGACCGGGGCGGCTCCAGATCTCGCCCCAGCACCATTCTGTCAGCAGTTTCTGCAAAGGAGCGGAGACGTCGTCGGCTGTCGCGATCGAGCGGTCCACATAGGCGTCGCCCAGAACCTCGCGCCGGATCTTCAGACCCTTTTCAAACTGTTCTGTCTGGAATTCGGGGCGTTGGTCGATCATTTCAGGCTTCCTTTTCTGGAGTCGAACAGTGTCCGGGCAAAGGTTTCGGCGATCGCCAGAACAGCGGCGTGAATCGGACCCGCGGTCAGGCTGGGCATTACCGACGCGTCAACAACGAAGAGATTGTCGAGCCCCTTGAGCCGCAAATCGGCATCCACGGGTGCGGAATCGTCCTTGCCCATCCGGCAGGTGCCGCTCGGGTGGTGGTGGGTGATCGCCGCGTTTGCAATGAAGGCGTCGACTTCCGCGCTTGTTTCGAGCGGACCGGGCAAGATCTCTTGATCGCGCCATTCCGCCAGTTCTGGAGACTGCCCGATCGTGCGGGCAGCTTCGAGTGCCGCGCGAAAGAGCTTTCGGTCGCGTTCGGTTGACAGATAGGCGGGATCGATAATCAGGCGGTCGTTGGGCTCCGGGCCGGTGATCTCCAGAGTGCCGCGACTCGTCGGATGGGTGACGCCGAACAGGAGGGAGAAGGCCGCGCCCGGGGCAGGAGCCTCGAAACGTTCCGAGACGATGGGCGCCACTCCGCAACCGACCACGATTTCCGGCTGGCCGCCTTCGGTGAAGCTTTCCGCGCGCATGTAGGCCATGGATTCGGAATGCTGCAACCGTGAGGGCGGCAGGTGCTTGCGGGTCGCATAGAGATTTCCCGCGCCGAGCAGATGATCCTGCAGGTTCTTGCCAATCTCCGGCATGTCGAAAATGCAATCGACGTCCGCGGCATCGAGAACGTCCCGGGGCCCGATGCCCGACCGCATCAAAAGGGCCGGACCCTCCAGCGATCCGGCGCACAGCAGCACCTTGCCGGCCGCGATCAGAACGGGGCCGTCGCGGCTGGTGATCTCGACATGCTCAACCGCCTTGCCGGTCAGGACCAGTCTGCGGGCCAAGGCGCCGGTCATGATGGTCAGGTTTTTCCGCGCGCGCACCGCCCGCGTAAGCCATGCATCGGCAACCATCACCCGTCTGCCGTTACGGATGTTCATCGAGTTCGGCGTCACGCCGATCATGACGCCCTCATTGTGACCCTGAAGCCGCGGCAGTCCGAGCCTGGCTCCGGCGGCAATGAAGGCATGTGTGAGCGGGCTTGCTTCGGCGTCGGTCCTGTGGACGGTGAGGGGGCCGCTGTCGCGCCCTTCAACCTCGTGGTTCTCGTTGGCCTGGAAGGCGGGAAGTAGCCCTTCCCAGCTCCAGCGCGCGTCGGCGGTCGCCTCGGCCCACGGGGCGAAGTCATCCGGATGGCCGCGCATGTATCCCATGGCATGAAGGCAGCTCGATCCCCCGACGAGGCGTCCGCGCGCCCAATGGTGAGCCCTTCCAGCAGTAAACGCTTGCGGTTCGGTAACGTAGTCCCAGTCGTAGCTGCGGCCCTGAAGCGCCGGCCAGGCGGCGGGAATCCAGATAATTGGATCAGTCGCCTCCTCTCCCGCCTCGATCATGAGGACCTCGCACGCCGGATCTTCGCTCAACCTTGCCGCAAGCAGTCCGCCCGCCGAACCGCCGCCGATTATCAGAATGTCGGTGTTAAGTTTGTCTGTGGATCCGCCTTGGCTCATCATCAATTCCGGTAACGCTTCTTCGTCTGACGAGGAGTTCGGGAGCCGACCGGAAGCCTCGACATCCTGTGTAGCGCCCGCGGGATCCCTCTTTTCGCAATCGCGCTCTGACTGTCTTTGTTTCTGGCAGTCAGTCGCGGACAGTCAGCTGGCGCTTTCCATGGATTCCTTGGCAGCAGCCATTGCCTTCAGGATGTGCTTTCTCGACGCCTTGCGCGCGGCTTTTTCGTCGCCTGAGGCAATCGCCTGGTAAATCTCCTGCATTTCAGAAAAGCTCTGTTGTGCCCTGCCTTCCAGGGACATCGAGCGGGCTCGAAAGAAGCTGATTCTGGCGACCAGGCCCCGATGGATCTCCTCCAGAATGGGATTCCCGCAATTGGCAAGAATGATTGAGTAGAAGTCCGCTGCAGTCGTAACCCGGGCGAGGCTGTTGTTGCTCGACGCCGCTTCCGCAAAAGCTGACAAAGCTCTCTCGAGCTCCGACAATTGTTCTTCGGGAATGCGCTGGGAGCAGCGTCCTACAGCCTCGACCTCCAAGAGTTCGCGGACCTCGTAGATTGCGGTCATGTCTTCCCAGGTGAGCGCTGGAATGGACGGCCCCCGGTTGGGCACGAAATCGATCAGGCGTTCTGCCGCGAGACTCCGCAATGCTTCTCGCAGAGACGGGCGACTGATGCCGAGCTGGACGCACAACTGGCTTTCAATCAGCCGGCTTCCGGGCTCGAACACACCCGAGAAAATCGCCAGCCGCAACTTGTCGACAGTCTCCTGCTGCACCGTACGTGGCAAGATCCGTAGGTTCATATCTGGCGGCATCTTTTGTTCTCACGGTTTGAGGGTCGCCAACCCGGTACAATACGCGACCATGCGTTAATTTGACAGCAGGAACACACTTACTGTCAATACGTAAGATTGAAAGAATGTCTGACAATCCACTTGACGACTGGTTTGTTTCTGTCATGCTCCGGGACAACAAGAAGAGACAGCCGGGGGTTCTGACTATGGCAGCAAACGCCTCCCAGCAGATGGAAGTGCGACGCATCGATACCGGTCGGATCACGCTCAATGTGCGTGAGGCCGGGCGCGGTCCGCTAATGCTGTTCTTTCACGGCATCACGGCGAATTCCGGCACCCTCGCGCCGCTGGCGCTGCGGTTTGCCGATCGTTTCAGCGTTGTCGCGGTCGACCAGCGCGGCCATGGACATAGCGACAAGCCGGAGAGCGGTTACGAGGCTGCCGACTTCGCCGAGGATATCGCAGCGCTCATCAATACGCTTGATCGCGGGCCGGCGATTCTGGTCGGTCACTCGCTCGGCTCGCGCAATTCGGTCACGGCTGCAGCGAAGTATCCCGAACTCGTACGCTCCGTCGTGGCGATCGATTTCACCCCCTTTATCGAACCCGAGGTTTTCGATGCGCTCGAGAGCCGTGTGAACGCCGGCGATCAGGTGTTCAAGGATCAGGAAGCGGTGGAGGCTTATCTCGCCGGCCGTTATCCGAACATTCCGGCACCTGCCATCAAGATCAGGGCAGTCACCGGCTACCAGGAGGCCGACGACGGTCTGCGCCCCCTCGCTTCCCCGTCCGCCATGGCGCAGATCGCCACCGGCCTGCGCGCCGACCTGAGCCCCGCGTACCGGACTGTCAAGAGGCCGGTGCTGCTGATGCGGGGCGGCGAAAGCAAACTCGTTTCGGCTGAGGCGCTTGCGAAGACCAGCGGCCTGCGACCCGATCTCCCGGTCGTCGTCGTTCCCGGCGCGGACCACTACGTCAACGAAGTGTCCCCGGACATCACTTTCAAGGCGATCACAAACTTCATCGATGCCTGACTGTGGGTCTTCCGCCTCATTTGTACGCAACAGGAATTGGACTATGGCGAATATAAACAAGACATCCGGAAAAGCTCTTCGTGCGCAGGTGGCCGGTGCGGGATTTGCGGGCCTGACGGCGGCAATCGCACTTCGGCAGAACGGCTGGGATGTCACGTTGCATGAGAAGGATTCGGAGCTGCGCGCGTTCGGCGCCGGCATCTATCTCTGGCACAATGGCCTGCGGGTGCTCGAGGGCATTGACGCCCTCAATGACGTGCTGCACGGCACCCATACGCCGCCGGCCTACGAGACCTGGATGCACAACCAGTCGGTATCCAAGGAAACCTTCAACGGCCTGCCCTGGCGCATCATGACGCGTGCGCACCTGCACGACGCGCTGGTGAAGCGTGCCCGCGAGGTCGGCGTGAACGTGCGGACCAACTCCGAAGCCGTTTCGGCGGAGGCGGACGGCCGCCTGACGCTTCAGTCGGGCGAAGTTCTCGAAGCCGACCTGATCGTCGGCGCCGATGGCGTCGGTTCCAAGGTCCGGGACTCGCTGGGCTTCGAGCAGGACCGCTGGGTTTCCACCGACGGCATCATTCGTCTCATCGTGCCGCGTCTCAAGGACAAGCTCGGTGACGAGGCAAACTGGGACAACACCATCGACATGTGGAACTTCAAGCCGCGTGTTCAGCGAATCCTCTATTCGCCCTGCAACAAGGACGAACTCTATCTCGGCCTGATGGCGCCCGCCGCCGATCCGCGGGGATCAAAGGTGCCGCTAGACCTCGAAGTGTGGGTCGAGATGTTCCCCTTCCTTGAGCCCTGCCTGGTTGAGGCAGCGAAGCTGCAGCAGGCCCGCTACGACAAGTATGCGACCACAAAGCTCGACACCTGGGTGAAGGGCAAGGTGGCGCTCGTCGGCGATTCTGCCCATGCCATGTGCCCGGCGCTCGCCCAAGGTGCCGGTTGCGCCATGGTCAATGCGTTTAGCCTTGCCCAGGATCTTGCCGAGCAGTCGTCGGTCGAAGACGCGCTTGTCTCCTGGGAAAAGCGCATTCGTCCGATTACCGACCACACCCAGTACCTGTCCGGCGAGTATGCGGCCAACCGCTCGCTGTCGAAGGGCAACATGTTCACCAACGAGGCCTTGGAAGCGGCGCGCTACGACCCGATCAAGCGCGTCTATTCCTGGCCGCAGAACCAGTAACCGCAATCAGTGAGACCACTTGCGCGCGCCGCGGCAGCGCGCTCCCAAGGAGATGAAAATGAACCATTCGGCCGAAGTTGAGAAGCACTATGAGGTGCGTGGCTGGTACTCGTCCGTGCAGGAAATCCGGCATGACGGCGGTGAGCCGGGCGAGCCGCTGATCAAGGTCGCCGTCGGCGTCATTATCCGCAATCCCTTCGTGGGGACCTACAAGGCCGATCTTTCTGAGCTAATCAGTCCAAGTGCGTCGATCGGCAACGCGCTGGGCGAACGCGCAACGGCTTTGCTCGGTGGCCGTTCGGCCGAGAGCTACGGCAAGGGTGGTATCGCGGGCGTCGATGGCGAGCAGGAGCACGTCGTTGCCTGCATCACCACGGAATTCGGCAACCCCTTGCGGGACCAGGTAGGGGGCGGAAAAGCCTGGATATCATCGGTGTCCAAGGTCGCGTCAGCCGGAACTTCGATCGACATCCCGCTGGCCCACAAGGACGAGCTTTACATTCGGTCGCATTATGATGCGATCACCTTTGCGGTGCCGGATGGCCCGCGGCCGGATGAAATCCTCATCTGCGTCGCAGCGGCGACCGGCCCGCGTGTCCACCACCGCGTGGGCGGCAAGACGGTCGCGGATCTCGCGGCTGCCCAGTAACCAGATAGAACGTGACGGAAGGACGCCTTCAATGCCTCTGAATATCAAAGACCTCAAGATCACATGCGCAGACTTCGAGCCGCTCACAATGATGCGCGACGAACATGCCGGCGACAAGGGCAACGTCTTGCCCAAGCTGACTGTCAGCGGTGTCCCCGCCGGCACCAAGGAATTGGCTCTGATCTGCCACGATCCGGACGCTCCGCTGGCTCACGGCTTCACGCACTGGACAGTCTACGGTATCGATCCCGCTGCAACCGATCTCTCGGACGCGCAGGAAAAGTATCGCGTGGGCCCGAATGGTGCAGGGAACATGCAGTATTATGGTCCTCAGCCACCGGCAGGCCACGGCAAGCATCACTACTATTTCTGGGTCTACGCTCTCGACACGACGGTTGAAGGTACGCCCACCCGGGAAGAGTTCCTTGCCAAATATGCCGACAACATCATTGAGCAGAACAGGATCGTTGGCCTTTACGAAAACACGTGAAGAGGTAGGTGACAGCCTTGACCATCAGCCGCCACGATCGCCGCGATTTGGGAGATTCCTGAGATGACCGCCACAACACCTGCCCAGCAAACCGTGTTTGAGGAGCTGGTTACAGCCACGAAAATTCTGCTGCATGAAGGCATCCTCGACACGTTCGGGCATATCAGCGCCCGTGACCCCGAGGATCCGCAGAGCTTTTTCCTGGCGCAGAAAATCGCCCCCAGTCACATTACGGCAGACGACATCCAGCGTTTGAACCTCGAAGGGGAGACCGACGACAACCGGCCTTCCTATCTCGAGCGCTACATTCACAGTGAAATCTACAAGGCACGGCCGGACGTCCAGTGCGTGCTCCACAGTCACTCTCCGGCCGTGCTGCCCTATTGCTTTACCGATCAGCCATTGCGGCCGGTAACCCACATGGGCGCGTTTCTGGGCGAAGCGGTGCCGGTCTATGAAATCCGTGACAAGCATGGCGATGCAACCGACCTTTTCGGCGGAGGCAAAGACGTTTGCGCCGACATTGCGGAGGCTCTGGGCGATTCTCCGGTGGTGCTGATGGCCCGCCACGGCGTCGTGAATGTCGGCCGGTCGGTTCGCGAGGTTGTCTTCCGTGCCTTCTACACCGAACAGGAGGCAAAGGCGCAAACGGCCGGGTTGCAGATCGGCAACATCGAGTATCTCTCCCCAGGCGAGATCAAGACAGCGGGCAACCTTGTTGGAGCCCAGATCGACCGTGGCTGGGATCACTGGACAATGAGGCTCCGTCAGGCCGGGTTGCTGAGCTAGCCCGGGAAAAGAAAGTGAAACCCCGGCCATGGGTTGGGGTTTCCCGCCTTCTCGATGATCCGGGTGCCGGGTCTCAGTTGAAAGCAGGAAAGTCATGTCGCACGCGGAAAGCTATGATTACGTGATTGTCGGAGCCGGTTCAGCCGGGTGTGTGCTTGCCAACCGGCTGAGCGCCGACCCGACCTGCACCGTGCTGCTGCTCGAAGCCGGCGGCTGGGATCGCGATCCGATGATCCACATTCCGCTCGGATGGGGCAAGATCCTCACCGAACGCCGCCACGACTGGATGTATTTCTGCGAGCCGGAAGAGAATGTCGGCGGACGCAGTGTGGAATGCGCGCGCGGGAAGGTCATCGGCGGATCGTCCTCGACCAACGCCATGGCCTATGTGCGTGGCAACCGCGGAGACTATGACAGGTGGGCGGCCAATGGCCTGACCGGCTGGTCCTACGACGAGGTCCTCCCCTATTTCCGCAAGCAGGAGACCTGGGAAGGTGGCGCCAACGCCTGGCGCGGCGGGTCGGGTCCGCTCAGCACTCAACACTGCAAGTATCAGGATCCGCTGATCGATGCCTTCCGTGAAGCAAGCCGCCAGGCTGGCTACCCTCAGACTGAAGACTATAATGGCGAGACGCAGGAAGGGTTCAGCCATCTGCAGATGACGATCTCCAACGGGCGCCGCTCTTCCACCGCCTCGGCCTATCTGCGCCCTGCCATGAAGCGGTCGAACCTGACGGTGCTGACCGGCGCCATGGCCAAACGCGTCGTGTTGGAAGGCAATCGCGCTACCGGTGTCATCCTCGATCACAATGGGACGGAGAAGACTGTCGCGGCGCAAAGGGAAGTGCTGCTGTCGGGCGGCGTCATCAACACTCCACAGCTCATGATGCTCTCCGGGATCGGAGCCGCCGACGAACTGGCGGCGCAGGGCATCCAGACCCGCGTCAACCTTCCCTCCGTCGGCAAGAACCTGCAGGACCATGTCTCGGTCATCCTGATGTATCGGCGGCGCGAACCCGGCCCGTTCCTCAAGACGATGCGGGCAGACCGGATCGGGCTCGATTTCGTGAAGACCTATCTGACTGGAAAAGGCTTCTCGGCTGATGTGCCCGGTGGTGTCGTAGCCTTCCTCAAGAGCGACTCCGAGCGACCCCTGCCGGATGTCCAACTGCTCTTCACCGCGGCGCCCCTTGCCGCCTGGCCCTATTTCGAGCCCTTCAAGGCGCCGTTCCCTGATGGTTTTGCAACTCGCGTCGTGGCGACACAGCCTGAAAGCCGCGGCGCAGTGAAACTTGCTTCCAACGATCCGATGGCCGCACCGCTGATTCACCAGAACTTTCTCGCGTCCGAAGAGGACTGGGCCTCGCTTCGGGCCGGTTTCCGGGTGGCGCGCGACCTTGCCGCGCAGCCGTCGATGGAGCCGTTTATCGAGGCGGAATTTTTCCCCGGCCCAGACTGTCAGACCGACGCGCAGATCGACGAACATATCCGCAAGACGTGCATCACGGTGCACCACCCGGCGGGCACCTGCCGGGCCGGCACCGATGCCGACGCGGTGGTCGATCCGGAGCTCAGGGTCCGTGGCATCGGCGGCCTGCGTGTGGTGGACGCCTCCGTGATGCCGGATCTTCCTTCAGGCAACATCAATGCCGCAGTCATCATGATCGCCGAAAAAGCGGCAGATCTTATCAAGCAGTCACAGACGAATGAGGTCGCGGCATGATCCAGCGCGTAGCAATAATCGGTCTAGGAACCATGGGGCCCGGCATGGCGGCCCGTCTTGCGCGGGGCGGTATGGACGTCGTCGCCTATGACATCGCTCCGGCGGCGATCGAGCGGGCACGCCCGATGCTGGCCGCCGCAGACGGGGTTCTCGACAATCTCGGGATCGAGACCAAGGGCACCGGATCGGTTCGCCTGACCAGCGAGCTGCAGGATGCCGTGGCTGGTGCCGATCTGGTGATCGAGAACGTCCCCGAGAAAGAGGACATCAAGGCCGACGTCTACCGCAACATCGAGGGGATGATTTCGGCGGAAACGATCGTCGCCTCAGACACGTCGGGCATCCCGATCACCCGGCTGCAAGCGCATATCTCGAAACCGGCCCGTATGGTCGGCATGCACTGGTCCAATCCGCCGCACATCATTCCGATGATTGAGGTGATCGGCGGCGAGCAGACCGCTCCGGAAACGATCGCCACAATCCGCGACTTCATCCGCTCGCTCGGGTTGCTGCCCGTCCTGCTGAAGAAGGACGTCCCGGGGTTTGTCGAAAACCGCGTGCTCTATGCGCTGCTGCGCGAGGTCGTTGATCTCGTCGAGCGCGGTGTGATCGAGCCCGAGGACATCGATACCTGCGTTTCCTGGGGCATCGGTTACAAGCTGGCTGTCGTCGGGCCCATGGCGCTTCTCGATATGGCCGGGATGGACATCTACCACTCGGTGTCTTCGTTCCTGAACAAAGACCTGTGTGATCGCAAGGATGTGGCTCCGCTTGTGACAAGGCAGATGGCTGACGGCAAGCTTGGCATCAAGTCTGGCGAAGGGGTCTACGCCTACCCGCCGGAGAAGATCGCGCAATTGCAGCCGGAACGGGCGAAGAAGCTCGTCGCCATCCGCCGCATTCTCGAGGGGAAAGACTAGCACCATGACCACAGGACCACGGGGCGGAGACGGGCGCATGAGGGGCAACGGGTTCATCCGGGCCGAGGCGGCTGTTGTCCGGCTCGTCGGGATACTCCTGGGCATTGGCCTAGTCGTCATGGTCGTGGTCAATGTTGCCAACGCGGTGGGCCGCTACAGCGGTTGGTACTCCCTGGTTGGAGCAGACGAACTGCTGGTCTACGGCATGATCTGGATCGTCATGCTTGGCGCCATTCTTGCCGCTCGCAACCGTGACCACCTCGCAATCAACCTGTTGCCAACCGCCATGAGCGGCGCCCTGGCAGCAACCGTGCAGATCCTCATCGACATTGCCACCGTTGCCGTGTCGCTCTTCATTGCCTGGCACAGTTTCGATTTCATCGGCCGGATTGCGAGCCTGAACCAGACCAGCATGGGGCTCGGCATCCCGATGGTCGTACCCCATTCGGCAATCCTCGTCGGCTTCGTCGGCATCGCGGCTGTCACGGCCTTCCTGACCGTAATCGACATGTCCCGGCTCGCATTTTCTCAAGGACGTCGCTCATGACCTGGGTTCTGGGCATCAGTGTCGTCGTCCTGATTGCGCTCGGCGCGCCGATCTTCGTGGCGCTGCTCGCTGCCGGGTCGCTGGCGCTCGTTCTCTTCCCTGGCCCGCCGCTGATCGCGCTCCAGCAGACGATTTTCGGCGGCCTGGACGCCTATGCGCTGTTGTCGGTTCCGTTCTTTGTCTTTGCCGGTGAATTGATGGCGATCAGCGGCATCGCCGACCGGCTCATCAATCTTGTGCGCGCGCTTTTCGGCCGGGTGCCTGGCTCGCTCGGGATTGCGGCACTCGGCGGCTCGACTCTGATCGGCACGATCTGCGGCTCTTCCGCCGCCGCTGTCGCAGCCGTTGGCCGGAACATGTACCCGCAGCTCATCAAGGGCGGTTACGGCAAACAACGCGCTGCCGGCATCATCACTTCAAGCGGCGCGATCGACATCGTGATCCCCCCGTCGATCGCCATGATCCTCTATGGCGCCTCGGCCGAGCAATCGATCGCCAAGCTTTTCATCGCGGGTATCATTCCGGGCATCGTCATGGCTTTGCTGATGGCCGGCTACATCGCCTTTTCGGCCCTGGTGGCGCGCATTCCCCGGGAAGCGAGCTTCCGCGCCGAGATCGCCTGGGAGGCATTCAAGCAGGCGTTCTGGGCGCTCACCATGCCGGCATTCGTGATGATCGGCATCTATGCGGGATTCTTTTCCCCCACCGAAGCCGGCGGCTTTGCCTGCGCCTATGCCGCTTTTGTCGGGATGGTGATTTACCGTACCGTCAATTTCAGCGCTTTGCTGGAAGCAGCCATCACCTCGGCGATGATGACCGCCCGCATCATGATTGTGGTCGCCGCTGCCGGTGTCATCAGCTGGATCCTGACCGTCGAAGGGGTGCCGCAGGCGCTGATCGCAGCAACCGCTGACGCCGGCCTGTCACCACTGGGCTTCCTGCTGACGGTGAACCTGCTTCTGCTGGCGATCGGCTGCGTGCTCGATCCGACTTCGGCAATCCTGGTGCTGTCGCCGCTGCTGGTGCCGATCGCGGTGTCGCTCGGTATCGACCCCATCCATTTCGGCGTGGTCATGACCGTCAACCTCGCCATCGGCATGTTCACGCCGCCCTTCGGTCTGAACATCTTCGTCGCGCAGTCGGTTCTCGGCTTGCGCACATCCGACATCTACCGCGGAGTTCTGCCTTACATGGTGGTCCAGATCTCCGCTCTCGCCCTCATCACTCTCATCCCCGCGCTTTCGCTATGGCTCACTAATGGCATGTCGTAAGTGCACCCACGCACATGGAGAACAGGAAATGACGAAAGAGACCAAACGCTTCACCTTGACCCGGCGCGCCCTCGGCGCGATTGCGGCAGTCTCCTTGATGCTGCCCTTTGCTGGTTCCGCCTATGCACAAAGCACGATGAAGCTTGCCTCGGCCACGATCAACGACGTGCAGCACGAGTGGCAGAAGGAATTCCAGAAGGAGGTCGGAGCCCGCGTCGGCGACGCGCTCAATGTAGAACTCTATCCAGCCTCGCAGCTTGGCGCGATCCCGCGCATGGCCGAAGGTGTATTGCTGGGAACCATCGAAGCCTTCACCACGCCGACTTCCTTCGTGACCAATGTCGATCCGCGTTTTCAGGCCTTCGACGTGCCGGGCCTGTTTGTTGATGCCAACGAAGTCGGTGCGGTAATCCATGACGAGGATTTCCGCGATTACCTGGAAACCCTTTTCCTCGACAAGGGTGTCCGAATCATCGGCGCGATCTTCAACTCGCCGACCCAGATCCTGACTCGTGAACCGGTGACAACGCTTGAGGGCTTCAAAGGCCTGAAGGTGCGCACCTTCGCTTCGCCGCTGCAAATGGAGCCGATGGCGGCACTTGGCGTGAATCCGACACCGCTGGCACTTTCGGAAGTGACACCGCAGCTGCAGGCGGGCGGCATCGACGGCATGCTGGCCGGTATTCCGATCCTCTCGGCGTTCAAGTTCTATGACACGGCCAAGCACGTCACCAACATCGACATGACCCAGCTTGTCTCGGTCACGCTTGTCAACGAAGCGTGGTTCCAATCGCAGCCCGAGGAGGTCAGAACCGCGATCATCGAAGCCGGCAGGGCGGCCGAGAAGACTGTGTTCCCCTGGGGTGTCGAGAATGTCGAGCGTGCAGAAAAAGCTTGGCTGGACAATGGCGGCGAGGTTCACACGCTCACTGAAGATCAGAAAAATGAGCTGCATGCGACGTTCGCCAAGGTCGCCGAAGAGGTGATTGCCGATCAGCCTGAGGTCGTCGAGGTCAAGGAACGGATCGCCGCAAAACTCAAAGAGGTCCGCTCGAAATGACGCGCTAACCGCTGGCTGTCTCGCAGCTCAGACCGGTTTCGTCACCGGCATGGCAGGAGTAGCGCAGTGCCGCTTCCGCCTTGCCGCTGGCAATCGGCAGGGTGAGCCGCGCGCGGCCGGCATCGCTGGCACACCAGAGGGCTTCGACCGGCATCCGGGCATCGGTCGCGTTCATGAGGTTGAAAACACCAGTCTCCGGGTCGTGCTGCAACGTGAAAGTGAGTTCCTCTCCGGGAGAAATGCGACCGAGTTCATCGGAGTACCAGTGGGCCAGCGCAGCTTCGCAAACAAGCGGAGTACCGGTCGCGTTGATCACAGAAACCTTCACCGGGTCGGTCCCCTCTGTCCCGTGAACGATGCCTGAATAAGGCACATAAGCTCCGCTTCCGGCTTCAGCCGGGAGTGAGGAAAGCCCAGCAGACAGGGCAACAAAAACAACAAATCGTCTGCCAATCGCTTTCGTATTCAGTTTGGAAACCGATAACCATTGTGGGAGCAACATGATGAAAAACCTACTTATTTCTGCCGCGCTTGGCGTGGTGCTAGCATCCCCGGCATTTGCCGCCGAGGTTGATACCATAGCCATTCTCACTCCGGAACAGGGAAGTGACTTCGGCTGGAACCAACAGGGCGTAGACGCAGCCAAGGCTGCGGCCGAGGCGACCGGTGTCGAAATCATCGTCGCAGAAGGTCTTGGTTATGGTGATGTGCGTGCTCCGATGCGCGAACTTGCCGCCGAAGGAGCAGATCTGCTGCTCGCCCATGCCAGCGGCTACAACACTGCGGGCCCTGAAATTGCCGAGGAGACGGGTGTGGCTGTTGCCATCGTCGACAGCCCCGACGCGCTCACGCCCGGCAAGGTTGCTGACTATACGCTGTCCGGTCATGAAGGGGCCTACCTGGCCGGCCGTCTTGCCGCGAAGATGACCACCACCGGCACCGTCGGTATCGTGGTATCTGGTGAACCGCCATCGTGGAATGCGCAGTCGGCTGGCTTCGCAGAAGGTGTTCAGGCCGAGAACCCGGATGTGAAGATCCTCTACTCCGTCATCGGTCCGGCCGCCTACTCGGATGCTGCCGGCGGCAACCGCGTCACCACCTCAGTGATCGCAGCCGGAGCAGACATCATTTTCGGTCAGGGCAACGGATCGAGCTTCGGCATGATCCAGGCGGTTGAATCCAACAAGGCCACCGACGGCTCGGACGTGTTGTTCATCGACGTGATCGGTGACAAGTCCTCGCTCGACAAGGGACATCTCCTGACCTCCGTCATGTGGGACATGACTCCGGTCTACACCGCGATGATCGAAGACCTGAAAGCCGACAAGTACGGCACCCGCAGCTACGCGATCAGCCTGGCCGACGATTCCGTCAAGCTGATCAAGACTCCGCAGGTCGACGACGCGGCCTGGGAAGATGTCATGGCTCTGCGTGAGCAGATCCTCTCCGGCGAGATCAAGGTCGAGCCGAAATTCGATGCCGCGGAAGTCCGTGCGCTGGTCACCCTGGCCGAGTGAGCAAGTCCGTGGCACTTGCAACGGAAACCCCGACAAACCTGTCCCCTCAAAAGGGGACAGGCATCATCGGTGTGCATGGTGTGACCAAGCGCTTTCCCGGCGTGATCGCGGTCAACAACGTCTCGCTCAGCATTCACCCGGGTGAGGTTCATGTCCTGCTCGGCGAGAACGGCGCGGGCAAGTCGACGCTCGTCGGCATGCTCGCCGGGCTTCAGGAGCCGGACGAGGGCTACCTGACGCTCGAGGGACAGAAAACGCGGCTGGCCAGCCCATCGGCCAGTCTCGATGCGGGCATCAGCACGGTCTTCCAGCATTCCATGCTGGTGCCGACACTCACCGTGTTCGAAAACCTCACCCTTGGTGCGCCCTGGTACGAGCGGCCGCCACGGGCGGCTATCACTCAGCGGATGGAAGAGCTCAAGCGAGATTTCGCGCTCTCCCTCCCGCTCGACGCCATCACCGGCGAGTTGTCGCTGGGACAGCAGCAGCAGATCGAGATCGCACGTGCCCTGTTGCGTGACAGCAAGGTGCTGATCCTCGATGAGGCAACGTCCATGCTGACGCCGCAAGGTGCAGAAGAACTGGGCGCGCGGATGCAGAAGCTGGTCCAAGGCGGACTGGCCGTGATTTTCATTACCCACAAGCTCGCCGAGGCTTACCGCTTCGGCACCCGTATCTCCGTCCTCAAGCAGGGCGCTCTTGCCGGTGAGATGGGGCCCGAAGACCTCCGGGGCATGTCGGAGGATCAGGCTGTCGACGAGATCGTCCGGCTGATGTTCGGACGTGAGGCCGGCGCCGCCTCTGCCGAGCTCCGCGCAAGCACGGCGCGCGCGGAAACGGTGCTGAAGGTCACCGATCTTTCGACCCGTGGCGATTCCAATGTCATGGGTCTCCAGAACATCTCTCTCGATCTCAAGGCCGGGGAAATACTCGGTGTCGCGGGCATCGACGGCAATGGCCAGAAGCAGTTGGCCGAGGCGCTTGCCGGGCAACGTGCGCTGGCAGGTGGACGGGTGGAGATCGACGGCGAGGACATCAGCCTCGCATCGGTTGCCCAGCGCCGCCGCAAGGGTTTGCGTTACCTGACCGATGACCGGCTCTCGGAGGGTTCGGTCGGGGCTTTCCCGATTTCTGAAAACACCGTGCTCAAGGATATCGGCCAGCCGCCGTTCTGGACGAACGGCATCGAGCGGCCGCACCGTATCGCACAGCACGCGCGTGACCTGATCGCGAAGTTCTCGGTCCGCACCCCGAGCGAGACCACACCGATCGGCCGGCTTTCAGGTGGGAACATCCAGAAGGTGCTGCTTGGACGGGAACTTTCGGGTGATGCCCGCGTCGTCGTTTTCAACAAGCCCACCTACGGGCTTGACCTCCAGAACATCGACACTTCGCGCCAGCGCATCGCCGAGATCGCGAGCAGAGGTCTCGGCGTGGTGCTCATCTCCACCGATCTCGACGAACTCATGGCTTTGTCGGACCGCATCGCGGTGATGGAGGGTGGCCGTGTCCGCGGGATCCTCAGGAACGACGGATCGGGTGAAGTGCTGCGACTTCGTATCGGCCGGATGATGGCGGGCGAGGAAGAACAAAAACAGGCAACCGCATGACAATGAAGAACAAAACCAACCCCGGTTCTGTGGACCAGGGCGCCAGTGCCGCAGATGCAGCCGGTCCAGCCACGGAGCGCAGCGCGTTGCAGCGCTTTCTGACGGTTACCATAGGCCCGATCGTGGCCGCTTTCCTGCTGTCGGCCATCATCCTGATGCTGGTGGGCATCAATCCGCTGACCTATTACGGCTATATTCTCGAACGATCGCTGTTCTCGGGTCTCGGGCTGGAGCAGACAGCAACGCGGATGGCGCCGCTGCTGTTTCTTTGCGCGAGTCTGATTATCGCCTTCCGGGCGGGGATCTGGAATCTGGGCACCGATGGTCAGTTTCTGCTCGGGGCCGTTGTGGCAGCAGCGACCGCGCCGCTTCTCGTCGGTGTTCTTCCGGGATGGGCGGTCCTGCTGGTGGGCTTTTCGCTTGCGGCGATCGTCGGCGCGGTCTGGTCGATCATTCCCGCACTCCTGAAGGCCTATCAGGGCGTCAACGAGATCATCACGACCCTGATGATGTCGTTTCTGGGGGTGCTTCTGGCTTCGACGCTGGTCAAGCTCGTTTTCCGCGATCCGGCCACCACAGTGCCGCAAACCCGCACTCTGCCGGTTGCGGATCGTTTGCCGCGGCTGTTTGACACCACGATCTCAAGTGGACTGATCTGGGGTCTTGTTGCGGTGCTGCTGGTCCATCTGATGATGACACGCACATCCTTCGGACTACGGTTGCGGATGGTGGGTGCCAACCCGGCGGCCGCCACCCATGCCGGTCTTTCAGTGCCGTTGCTGACACTGGCGACTTTCGGACTCTCCGCAGGCTTTGCCGGGCTGTCAGGCGCTTCGGAGATTCTCGGTGTTGCCGGCAATGTGCGCGCCAACTGGAATCCTGCCTATGGGCTGATGGTCATTCCGCTGGTTTTTCTCGCGCGTTTTCATGGTGTGGGTGCCATCGTGCTGGTGTTCTTCTACTCCGCGCTGCTGATCGGCAGCGAGAGCGCCGCCCGCCGCCTTGGCGTTCCGCAGGATTTCACCCTCGTGCTGGTGGCGAGCCTGCTGATCTGTCTCGGCCTCGGTGAATACATCGATCATCACAAGCGAAAGAAGGAGCGCTGAGATGGATGGCCTGCTGACCGAGGCGTTCCTGTCGTCTCTCTTCACCGGCGCGATCGTCGCCGCTGTGCCCATGTTGCTGGCCGGTCTCGGCGAGCAGATGTCGGAAAAGGCCGGGGTCCTCAATATCGGCATTGAAGGCATGATGCTGATGGGTGCCTATATGGGCTTCCTTGTTGCCTTCAAGACAGATTCCCTGTGGCTTGGCTTCGTGGGCGGTATTCTCGGCGGTTTGATGGTGGCCATCGCCATGGCGGTTCTGTGCGTGCGGCTTGGCCTGAACCAGATTGTCATCGGCATCGGCCTGACACTGGGGGCCGAGGGGCTTACCGCGCTGCTTCATCACTTCCAGTTCTCGCGTACCTATCCGCGCCTGCCGGTACCGGAGAGGCTGAACATTCCCGGCCTTACCGACCTGCCGGTGATAGGACCGTCGCTCTTCGGCCGGCACCTGATCGTGTACTTGGCGCTGCTTGCCGTCATTATTCTGGCGCTTCTGTATCGCCGCACCAATCTCGGCATGACCTTGCGGGCCGCGGGGGAAAGCCCGGCCGCCCTCGACGTGGCCGGCGGCAACGTGCTCGGTATTCGCGTCTTTGCTGTGCTGTTCACCGGCGCCATGGCCGGGCTCGGCGGCGCCTATCTCGCAAACATCGGCGCCGGACTCTTCGTGCCGTTCATGACCGGCGGTGCGGGCTTCATCGGCATCGTACTTGCCATGCTGGCGCGCGGGCGGCCGTTCTGGGTGTTGATCGGCTCGCTGATTTTCGGGGCGGCGCTGTCTCTGACCACGGCTCTGCAGGTCGCAGGCTCGAACATTCCAACCGATGTGATCCAGATGCTGCCCTTTGCGGCCGTGATGCTGGTTCTCGTGCTTTTCGGCCGCCGGGCAAAGCTGCCCTCGGCCTTGGGCGCAGCCTATGAACGAGGCGCGCGCTAGGGCGTGCCCACAATGACCGCGCCAGGGAGATAAGGGCGCGGCGCAACAAAGGAGAAGTGACATGGCCGATACCAAAGTCTTCCTGCTCGACGGCGGCTCGCTGGTTCTGGATGGTTTTCATATCTGGTGGAACAAGGGACCGGGCGGTGAGGTCCGCTTTCCGGTCTATTCGGTGCTGGTCGATCACCCCAAGGGCAAGTTCCTGATCGATACCGGCTACGACTTCGATCACGTGCAGAAGGTCTTGCCCTTCGAGAAACCGCAGCAGACCGAACAGCAGACCATCCCCGGCGCACTCAAGCTGCTGGGCCTCGAGCCCAAGGACATTGACGTGTTGTTCAATTCCCACTTCCACTTCGACCATGTGGGCGGCAACAAGTTTTTCCCCGACACCAAGAAGATCTGCCACAAGGATGAGCTGCCGCAGGCAGCCAAGTGCCAGCCCTTCGAGGTCCTGGGCTATTCGGACCTTGCCTTCTCGACCGAGGTGGCCGAGGCGCGCGGCATGTCCGACCAGCTGACCGCGGGCCAAACGGCTGCCAACACGAAGTATGAACTGATCGAGGGTGACGTGGAGCTGGCCCCGGGTGTGACCCTTGTCTACACGCCCGGTCACACGGTCGGCCACTACTCGCTGCTCGTCGAGTTCGACAACCGGCGCCCGCTGCTTCTGACCTTGGACGCGGCCTACACACGCAAGAACTACGACAACGACATCAATGCCGGCTTCCACATCGATCCCGTGGCGGGAGTGAGTTCCATGCGCAGGCTCAAGCAGATCGAGAAGGAGAAGAACGCCGAGGTGCTCTTCAGCCACGATCCGGAGAGCTTCAAGGACTACAAGACCGGCGTGAACTTCTATGGCTGAAGGGAAGAAACCGATGAGATATCCTGAAACCAAGCCGCCGGTCTTTACCCTGACTGCCGGCCCCGTGGATGCCTATCCGGAAGTGCTGCGCGCGCTCGGAACGACGGTGCTCTACGACTACGACCCGGCCTTCCAGGCGTTTTTTGAAGATCTCACCCTGAAGGCCCAGGAGGCACTTGGCTGTGACCTGCCGCCTCTCATCCTGCAGGGAGAGCCGGTTCTGGCGCTCGAAGCGGCGGCAGCCTCGCTGATCGCCAAGGAAGATGTGGTGCTCAACCTCGCGTCCGGCGTTTACGGTAAAGGGTTCGGCTATTGGGCCGCGCGCTATGCCAGGAAGGTCGAGGAGATCGAAGTGCCCTACGACACGGCGATCGATCCCGAACAGGTGCGCGATTTCCTCTCGTCCCATCCGGAGGTGAGGATCGTCTGCGTGTGCAACCACGATACGCCGTCGGGGACGCTCAACGATATCGACGCGATCGGCGCTGTTGTAGCGGAAGCCGGCGCGCTTCTCATTGTCGATGCCGTCTCCTCGTGGGGCGGGATGCCGACAAGCCCGGATTCGAGCCAGGCGGGGATCTACGTTACCGGCCCGAACAAGTGCCTGGGCTGTCCCCCGGCTCTTTCGCTGGTCGCCGTATCAGAAGCCGCCTGGGCGAAGATCGAGGCCAACCCCGATGCGCCTTTCGCTTCGATGCTGAGCTTTACCGACTGGAAAAACGCCTGGAAGAAAACGGAACCGTTCCCCTTCACCCCGTCGGTGGCGGAACTCAACGGTTTGAGCGCAGCTCTGGACCGCTATCTCGATGAGGGACCGGAGCAGGTCTGGGCCCGTCACGCGCTGACGGCGCGGATCTGCCGTGAAGGGATCAAGGCGATGGGGCTCGAGTTGTGGGCGGCGAGCGAAGACATCGCCTCGCCCACCGCGACAGCCGTGAAGATGCCCACGGGTATCGACGCCGGGGTGGTGCTCGGTGAGGCCAGAGCGCGCTACGGCGTTTCCATGTCCGCGGGTCGCGCTGAAACCCTCGGAAAGCTGATCCGCATT
The DNA here is from genome assembly GCF_900220985.1 of Parahoeflea halophila. Classification (GTDB taxonomy): domain Bacteria; phylum Pseudomonadota; class Alphaproteobacteria; order Rhizobiales; family Rhizobiaceae; genus Hoeflea; species Hoeflea halophila. Next base: position 85,446 of record NZ_OCPC01000007.1, on the reverse strand, counting down.
GGCCACATGGGCCCCACCGCACAGCCGGGCTACGCGTTGCTCGCCGTCGGAGCCATGGGCGGTGCGCTGAAGGCCCTCGGTGCCGACGTGGACGTGGCAGCAGGACTCGCTGCCGCGCAGGCCACCTGGGACGCAGAAATCGACGCATGAGGCCGGCAACGGCGAACAGGAAAGGAAGCAATCATGAGTAGAAGTCTTGAAGGCCGCAAGGCTGTGGTTACCGGTGCAGCGCAGGGAATCGGCAAGGCAATCGCCAAGGCGCTGGCCGAAGCGGGTGCTACGGTCGTGATCTCCGACATCAACGGAGAAGGCGCCAAGGCGGCCGCTGCCGATGTCGGGCACGGTGCGGTTGGCGTGACCTGCGATTCCACCAAGGCCGACCAGGTCGAGAAAATGCTGGAAGATGCCGCCGAGAATGGTGCCATAGACATCCTCGTCAACAACGCCTCGATCGTTCCCTATATTGCATGGGACGACGTGGATCTGGCGCATTGGCAGAAGATCATCGATACCAACCTGACGAGTGTCTTCATCGCCAGCCGCAAGGCGACTGACATGATGCGCGCCGTCGATCGCAGGGGAACGGTTCTCAATATTGCGTCCAACGCCTTTTATGCCGGCACGCCCAACATGTCGGCCTATGTTGCGGCGAAGGGTGGCGTCGTCGGCTTCACCCGTGCGCTTGCGACAGAAGTGGGCAAGTACGGGATCCGGGTCAATGCGGTCACCCCCGGCCTCACCGATTCAGATGGTGTGAAGGCCAGCCCCCATGCCGAGAGCTTCGAATTCGTAGAAATGCTTCAGGCCATGCCAGGAAAGGGCCAGCCCGAGGACATCGCCAAGGTCGTGGCCTTCCTCGTCTCGGACGATGCCGGCTGGATGACTGGCCAGTGCGTCAATGTCGACGCAGGCATGATCCGTCTTTGATGCTGCATCCGGTCCAAATGGCGGAATACTATCTATGGGCCTCAGTGCCGGTATCCGCCATGCTGACCGGGTGAAGCAAGAGCTCAGGAACTGACCTGGGTTTACTTCAAACGCAGCAACACCCGCTTACCAGCGGGTGATCCATCACAACCAGGGAGGGCATTGCCAAGTCGTTCAGCCACACCGAACTGGTTACAGGGTGGTGTAACGGACCATAATTTGAAAGTCTCCCGGTGTTTGCTGCGCAACCGCCTACCGGATCAGCGGGTCGCAGGTTCGAAATCCTGCCCCCAAAACCAAGTCAAAACCAAGACGAAAAAGCGCCCAAACGGGCGCTTTTTGCGTTCTACCCAAGAGCCTGAGGAACGGCAGGAGTTGACGTGCTCTCTGAAACCGATTCGAAGTTGTTAGACGGCTTCCAGCTCTTCGGACCCAGCCGAGAGGTGCGGCTCCGTACGCCAACAGTGCTGGCGTCGCAGAAGCCCGAAACCGGGCTGATATTGGCAGCCACCAAGCCATTTATCAATTGCCACATCGCAGGAGCGAAAGAAGAAACCACAGCTGGATCTTGATCCAATTGCGCCTTGCAGTCGTACCTCTTAGCAACAATTGCCCAGAACAGTGGAGTTTTGAGAATAGCATTGAAGGCAGAAGCTCGCGGACACACATCGAAATTCGCCCTGCATCCGGATACAAACCCGAACTCGAAACCTGCGGGCCGGAAACAGAAGTGAATATTACCGCCTTAGAGATGTCGGTAGATCGACAGGATCCGGTCTTCATCGTAGCCGAGGATTATCAGGCCGGTAAGGACGGTCATGTCAGCCAATTTGCCTGTACCGCGGTGCCGAGCACGTAGACCGGAAAGTTGCCGGTCCCGGGAGGAACGCCAGGCGGTTACGGATACCGATGGGCCGACGAGCGTCCTGGCCATCCTTGCCGCCTCGAGTCTGCTCGTTAACACCGCGACCTGTCGACTTTACGGGGTTTGCGGCATTGCCCGTACGACCGAATAGCCGGTTGGGGAAAAACAATCGCGAGACCCTACAGTCGAAAGGCCAGAAGAGATGACAGCATCCACAATCAAATGCGTGGCACGCGTATTCGGCGTTGACTTCTGATGGCAGGAAAGGACCTTACAAGCGGCCCGGTATGGAAGGCTCTTGCACGCATTTCTGCGCCGATGTCGCTCGGAATTTTTGCGGTGCTCAGTGTGGGCGTCGCAGATGCCTACTTCCTCGGCCAGCTTGGTGGCACACCCCTTGCGGCAATCGGTTTCATCTTTCCCGTGACCGCAACATTTGCGTCCTTGGCTATCGGGCTGTCTGCAGGTGCGAATGCAACCGTTTCTCAGAGCATTGGCGGGAGTGACGCGCAGGAAACCACAGCGCGCTACGCCATGCACGCATTCGGACTGGGCGTCGTCATGGCGGCGACCGCCGCGCTGCTGGTCTGGGCAACCTATCCGCTTCTGTTTCGCCTGATTGGCGCGAAATCGGAAGTGCTGGGGGAGATCGCGCTTTACATGCCATTCTGGGCGCTCTCGTTTCCGTTGTTGGTCTCGTTGATGATCACGAATGCGATCTTCCGCGCTTACGGCAGCGGAACGGTGTCGGCTCTGCTTATGGTTCTGGCGGCTGTCATCAACATCGTTTTGAACCCGCTGCTTATTTTCGGCTGGGGTCCAATTCCCGGCCTTGGAACCGAGGGCGCCGCCATTTCCTCGGCCGTGGGGCGCGGCGCTGCAGCTATTATCGGGATCATCTACGCGTTGCGCCGCGGCTACCTCGACTTCGCTGTCAATATCTTCAAAGATCTATGGGAGTCGCTCGGACAGCTTTTACGCGTCGGCGTGCCCGCCGCCCTTTCCAATGCGATCAATCCTGCAGGCATGGTGCTGGTCACAGCCGCTGTCGCGACGCTTGGCGACGCAGCGGTTGCGGGCTTCGGCGCCGCGACGCGGGTGCAGTCCGTTGCACTTGTACCGCTGCTGGCACTTTCGTCGGGAATTGGCCCTGTCGTCGGTCAGAATTGGGGCGCAAGGTCCAAAGACCGCGCCCGCGCCGCCGTGCGCCAGTCCTGGTTGATATGTCTGATCTACGGTGCCTTGCTTGGTACAGCGCTCTTCCTCTTCGGCGAGCGTATCGCATTGGCCATCGCACCGGGCGCAGAAGCGGGAAAATTTACCCAGCAATACCTGACCTTTGTCGGGTGGAGCCTGTTCGGTTACGGTATCCTTGTTACCGCCAACGCGGCCATGAACGCACGATCAAAAGCATTGCACTCCATGTCGCTCAGCCTTGGTCGCATTTTCCTGATTTACCTGCCGCTTGCATGGGCGGGGGTTTGGCTGTTTGGCTACACAGGCATTCTGATGGCTGCGATTGCCGCAAATGTCTTCGCCGCCCTTGGGGCGCTGGTTGCAGCGCGCGCGGTCGGGCTCTTCAGATCCAGGCATGCGGTGATCACCGAACCGGCGCGTCTGGTTCCAACGTGACTTGACCAGGCAGGAAATCGAAAGACGCCACGCAATGACCATGACCAAGCAGCTGAGCCCGAATTGGGTGTTCGTCGCTGACACGGTGATGGGCGGTGTGTCTACAGGTTCGGTAACCGCCACAAGCATCAAGGAGCGTGCGGCCCACCGCCTCACGGGTCATGTGTCGCTGGAAAACGATGGCGGATTTGTCCAAATGGCGTTTGACCTGACCGGCGACATAGCTGTCGACGACGCCGGCGACTGGACCGGTCTGGAACTGGACGTGACCGGCAACAACGAGACCTATGAGGTTCGCCTTCGGACCAGCCAACTCACTAAGCCCTGGCAATCATTCAGGGCCGAATTTCAGGCAAGCGAAGGTTGGAAGACCGTGCGGATGCCGTTCGATGGTTTCGAGGCATACCGGCACGAATTTTCGTTCGATCCAAACCAACTGCGCCGGATTGGAGTGCTGGCGGTTGGTCGTGAATTTCAGGCAGACGTCGCGGTTTCCGCTATCCGGCTATACCGTTAGCCCGATATGCGACTCGACCTGATTGCCTGCCACCGCATCGCCGTCAAACACACGCACTACCAGATGAGCCTTTCACCACGGTCTCAGTCAACCAAAGCCGATAGAGGAAAGCACATGACAGACAAACACGAACACGAACGTTTCTGGGAGATCATTGCCGGCATGCGCGCCTGTATGGTTACAACGTCGGATGGCGGGTTGATCCGCGCGCGCCCCATGGCGCCGTTCGTCGACAAGGATGCGCGCGTCATCCAGTTCGTCACCGATGACGACAGCGCGAAGATCGACGAAATGTTGCTCGACCGCGAGCTTTGCCTGTCTTTTGCCGACACGAAAGCGATGCTGTTCGCGTCAGTCTCGGGACGGGCCGAAATCTCTGAGGACAAGAGGCTTATTGACAAGTTGTGGGGTCCTTATTGCGAGGCATTCTTTCCAGATGGTCCCGACAGCGTGTCTGTCATTACCGTAAATGCGTCGCGTGCCGAATACTGGGACAATGACAAGGGGGTCCTTAAAATGGCCTATGAGGTAACGAAAGCCTATTTCACCGACGAAGGCCCGAACCTCGGCGAGAACGCCAAGTTGGAGCTTTGAGCCATCAGGTCAAGGCTGCGTCCGAAACCATCTGAGAACGGTACTTGCCAGACCAGCTCAGGATGGTTCTGACTGAGGGCGGATATGCCTCTGTCTGTCTGGCTGCCACTCTCTCCTTGGTGGCGGCAATCATGGTGTGGAGGTTGACCAGGTTCCACAGAGTGTTCGGATGCAGGTCAACGCCAGGTCTTCAAGCTGCGGCCGGCTGATGGTCTTGCAGTCGGTGCAGATGTTTCCGGCAAGGTGGTTTGCGACAATGCCGCTGGATTGGTGTTGAAGTATCAGGCTTCCTGCAGCGCAAGGCGTGAGGCCAGATAGGCGCCGCCCACCGCATAGGGCAGCGCCCCGAACAGGGCCATGAGGCCACCACCAAGCTGCTGATCCGGAAGTGGATCGAGGCCGAAGGCTCCGAGGCAGAATTGCGGCGCGTAGATCAGCGTCGGTGCCAGAACCAGAAGCACGCCGAGCATGGCCATGTGCATGGAGGCAAACAGCATCGCCAACGCGCCCGCAGCATCGGATTTCGCATCACGGCCCGCCAGACAGATCCACCACAGCGCAAGCCCAGCTGTCAGAAAGCTCAGCTGTTGAACGGTAAAAGCCGAGTTCATGCGTGCCGCAGCCTCATGCAGAGCCGGCAGATGCCAGCCCCAGACCACGGCAAAGTCATAAACCGAGGCCGCGACAGCACCAAGGTAGCGGTAACGCGGCGCAAGACCGCCCGGAAACAGCCTGAGACCGCCAATCACGATCAAGGGTGCGGCCACTATCATCACACCCAAGTGAAGGATCATGTGGGGTGAAAAGGCGCGACGGGCCATCTCGGCCAAGGGGCCGAGCCACAGCCCGGCCAGCAGCAACAGCCCGGCCGCAAGTGGCCAGAGCCTCAGCCTGCGCATGTGGAGATGGCCAGCGTGGGAAACAGCGTCCAGACCGTGGCGACCAGCCCGACCCAGCCAGAGGCGCGGCTGACACTGCGGGCAAACCCCGGCGCAGACCCGAACCTGGGCGAATACATAAGCGTCAGCAGCACAATCTGCAGAGCTGCGGCAAACAGGAATGCGGCAACCAGCACGATCCGGATCCAGGAGATCCCGATCTCGGAGTTGCCGGGATCAAGCTCGCAGACGAACCCGTGCAGCGCGTAAACGGCGCTGAACGAGGCCAGCCAGACGACAGGCGAGATGAGAATTCGGAGCACATCCTTCATCCCACCAGCCCCGGTAGATAGACGGCCAGAATGATGAGACCTGTCACGACGAAGAGATAGATCGCCCACACCATCACGATCGAGAGTTCGCCCCGGCGCCGCTGCGATATGTAGCCGGCGCGCTGCCGGGCCAGAAGGAACAGCACCATCAGGCTCGTCAGCGTCGCATGAAACAGACCATAAGACCCCAGCACCACAATCGTGGCATTGTAGGCATGCTCGGCTGCAGGCGGCGCATTCCAAAGCATCATTGCAAAGGCGACCACAAGCCCAAGCGCGCCGGTGAGTGCCGCTGAAATGGCCACGGCAGGATTGCTGCCGTTCTGGTTCTTGCGAACGGCTATGGCCGTGCCTCCGGCGGCAAGCATCACGCCGCCCGCCGCTGCGAGCATGGTTGGCAGCGACGGTTCCATGAAGGCAGGAGGCGGCCAGCCCGGGGCGATGGTCCACAGGAACGCATAGCCGAACAGCAGCGAGCCGAACAATGTTGCATTCGCCACCAGCAGGAAAACTGATCCCCACCAGCCCGGGGGGCGGCTGACCTCGGCAATTGGGGGGATGAGAACCCCGTGTCCGATGGGCTGATCGCCCAGGTCCTGTCGTGAACCAAGCTGCCAGACCCAGCGCCAGCCAAGCGCGGCCACGGCGGCAATGGCAAACGGCGTGATCACGTAGATCTTGACGAGAAGAGAGACAAAAAACACACCCGTCACGGCCGCAAGAATTACAGGAAGGCGGGTGTTGGCGGGATAGATCACCAGCTGTTCAGGCTTCCCCGTAGCGATGTCAACCATCAGGCTCTCGCGCCGGCCGGTTGCCGCATCTCCGAGATAGCCGTCGCCGCGCGCAAGCTCTGCCGGCAAAACCGGATTATCCCACAGTGGCTCGCGCGAATTCACCTGCGGCAGGCTTGCGAAATTATAAGCCGCGGACGGTCTCGGGATGGCCCATTCCAGCGTGCCCGAACGCCAAGGGTTGCGCCTGGCGCGATGACGCACAGCGAGATTGAGCAGAATCCCGATCAGCACAAGGGTCAGCCCGAACGCCATCACGAAACCGCCGACCGACGAGATCAGGTTGATCACGGTCCAGCCATCCTCGGGCAAATAGGTCGAAATGCGCCGCCGCTGTCCCATCAGGCCGACCCAGTGCATGGCGAGGAAGGTGACATGGAAGCCCAGGAAGATCAGCGCGAACGCCATCTCGCCAAGCCGGAAGAACCGCCGGTTCCCCGTCACCAGCGGAAGCCAGTAGTAAATGCCGGCCAGAACCGGAAAAACGAAGCCGCCAAACAGCACGTAATGCAGGTGCGCGGTAACGAAAGCGGTGTCATGTACCTGCCAGTCGAATGGGACAACGGCCACCATGACACCGGTTAATCCGCCGATGACGAATGTCACGAAGAAGCCAAGGATATGAAGCATTGGCAGCCGCAGCGTCGGCGAGCCTTTCCACATCGTTCCGATCCAGGCAAAGACCTGGACTGCTGTGGGAACCGCGACGAGAGTCGAGGCCGCGGAGAAGAAGGCAAGCCCCATATGTGGGATGCCGGTGGTGAACATGTGGTGCACCCACAAGCCGAAACTCAGGATCGCGAGTGCAACCGCTGCAGCAACCACCCAGCGGTATCCGAGCAGCGTGGTGGACGACATCACCGGCAGGATGGTCGAAACCATGCCCGCGGCGGGCAGAAATATGATGTAGACCTCGGGATGGCCGAACAACCAGAACAGGTGCTGCCACAACAGGCTGTCGCCGCCTAGTTCCACCTGGAAAAACGGCATCCCGAAAGCTCGCTCCAGCTCCAGGAGGATTGATCCCAGGATCAGCGGCGGAAATCCGGTCAGGATCATCAAGGAGACCACCAGCATGTACCAGGCGAACACGGGCATCTTCGCGAGCGTCATGCCGGGTGCTCGGTATTTCAGGATCGAGACGGTGAATTCCACCGCGGCGCAGATCGCCGATATCTCCACAAAGGTGATGCCGATCAGCCAAAAGTCGGTGTTGATGCCGGGCGAGTGGATCCGGCCGGTGAGCGGCGGATACATGAACCAGCCGCTGTCGGGCGCGATCCCGAACAGGAGCGAGATCAGTAGCATGGCGCCGCCGAAAAAATAGCACCAGTAACCGTAGGCGGTGAGACGGGGATAGGCCAGATCACGCGTGCCCAACATCTTGGGCAGAAGGTAGATCGCCAGGCCCTCAATCATCGGGATGGCGAATAGGAACATCATGATGGTCCCGTGCATGGTGAAGAGCTGGCTGTAGATCTCCGGACCGGCAAAGGCCGAATGAGGGGTCGCCAACTGCGCCCGGATCAGCATGGCAAGAATCCCGCCAACCAGAAAATGAAACGCCGCGGTGACGATGAACATGCGCCCGACATCGCTGTGATTGACAGTGGAAAACCAGCCCTTCCAGCCCGGTTCGGAAGACCAGATGGCAGTCAGCTTGCGATGCCGTGCCAATGCATTCATTGATCGCCCTCCAGGAATCTCTGCCACTCTTCGGGGCCGTGTGCGATCACGGTGAACCTGTGATTGTCATAGCCATTGCCGCTGAACTCGGCGCTCAGTCCCGCATAACTGCCGGGTATATCGGCTTCGATCCGGAGCACGTTGATGTGACCCGGGATCGCGTCGAGCTTGCCTGCAAGCCGCGGAACCCAGAAACTGTGGATCACATCTGCCGTGGTGATGGCGATGTCGACAGGGCGCCCGGCTGGAATGTGCAAGACATTTTGTGTCGTGCGCGAGGCGTCGCCACCATAGGTAAAGCGCCACGACCAGCTTCGCGCTTCGGCTTCGATCCGTGTCACCTCAGCGCCAGCACGCGGCATGAGACGCTCGCCGATCCACAGGCCATAGGCCAAAAGGCCAAGCAGAATGACGGCGGGAAACACCAGGCCCAGTCCGATGATCCATACTTTTTCAGCAAAAGCCGGAACCAGCCCGCTCCCGGCGGGACGAAAGGCAAGCGCCAGCAGCGCCATCACAAACACGAATATCACTGTAAATGTGATAAGCATGACCCACCAGAGTGTGGCGATCGAGTGCGCTGCTGGCCCTGCCGGGTCAAGCATCGACAAGTCTCCGGTGCAACCCGGGAGGGTTCCAAGCGTTACGCTCAAGACGAACAGTTTGAGGAGACGGGTGCTGTGGGCGTGCAAGAGATCGAAGCAGAGGAAAAACGACTTGTCGATCCGGTGGCTGAATTGCCCGGCTTCGACGAGACGCAATCGCGGATTGCCATAACGGGTCACCCGATCCATGCCATGAGCGTGTCGTTTCCCATCGCGCTCACTTTCTGTACGCTTGCTGCCGATATGCTCTACTGGTGGACGGGCGATCCGTTCTGGGCGCGTGGCGCAATGTGGACGGTCGGTGCAGCGTTCCTGCTTGGAATGTTCGCAGGCCTGTCGGGAACTGCTGAACTTTTGCTTGTCCGGGGCATTCGCGTCCGGGCTGCAGCGTGGACCCATTTCATCATTGCGGTCACGCTGCTGTCGTTGCTCGGCACAAATTGGGGTCTCAGACTGTCTGGTTATGAAAGTGCCGTGCTCCCTCACGGCATCCTGATGTCGATGCTGTGCGTTCTGATGGTGGGCTTTACTGGCTGGCATGGGGGCAAACTCGTGTTCGATTACCGGCTCGGAATTGCGAAGGGCAGGTGACCGCCCCGGGGCTCGAGCAGCCATTGGGGCATATCGACCCCATCAAGATCGGGTTTTCCCAAAACGAAAAACAGGATCGCGGTGGCGCAGGCCAGCACACCAGTCACCGGCAGATAGGGACTTGGCGGTGTGTGATCGCCTGGTTCTTCCGCGATTCGGACGATGCTATGGCCTATCCAGACGTGCAGCACGAGCAGCAGCGCGACAAAGACCAGTTTTGCAAACAGCCACGGCACGAAGACCTGGCGCAGGAATATCAGCCAGGTTCCCACAATGACCGCAATGATGGCGGCCGGCGTGACGATAATCGTGTAGGTGATGTGGGTTCTGTGACGGACAATCTTGTAATCACCCTGTGAAATGAGCGAACCGTGACGCGAAAGCATCATCGGCAACGCGATGAGGCCTCCGCACCAGACGCTCAGCGCGACGAGGTGCAGCGTCTTGAACAAGGGAACGATGGATACCAGCCACTCCGTCACAACAGCGAGATCCCAATGGTCGAAGCGTCTCGATATGGCCGCGCTGTCATGGAACCGCCGCGCCGCTTTCCCCGGTCGTGAATATTGGTTTTACATGAGTCTGAAGGTTTCATCCCCTGTCCCCGATACACTACGCCGCTATACAAACACGAAAGACGCCCGTTGGTTCCAACCGAAATTGTTTTTGTGTGGCGCTCCCGCTTTTCTTCCCGGCATTCTGCAATGTCCTGCATCAATCAGCATGCGCTCTGTGGCTTGGGAACGTTTTCCCTCGCCGAAAGTTTGGAATTTCGGAAGCAAAAGCTTCTGAGAAACACGCAGTCCTGCAATTCGCTGACATGCGCTGCGTTCAAACTCTCCAGTTCCCAACGAGGCTCGGATACGGCTTTGCACGGCATCAAACCCACCGATAAGAACAAGATTGCACAGGCCGAGCTCATATATGTCACGGACGCCGAGCCCGGAATCACCCGTCAGCGCAGGGGACGCGGGTATCGCTATCTCAACCCCAACGGAACACCTGTCACCGAAAGTATTATCCGCGACCGCATCAAGCGGCTCGGCGTTCCTCCGGCCTATACAAATGTCTGGATCTGCCCCTCCGAACGCGGCCACATTCAGGCCACCGGTCACGATGCGCGCGGCCGAAAACAATACCGTTACCACGAGGACTGGCAGGCATTGAGGAACGAAGCCAAGTTTTCCGATCTGCTTCGATTTGGTCAAAAACTGCCGCAGATCCGGCGTGTTGCCCGTGCCGACGCCGAACGGCTCGAAGATCGCGAGCGTGCTGTTCTCGGCGCCCTGATACTGCTGCTTGATGCCGCTTATCTCAGGGTGGGAAATCGGCAGTACCTGGAGGAAAACGGCACCTATGGTGCAACCACGCTGCTCAAGCGGCACGTGACGTTTGGTGATCGGATAGAACTGCGGTTTCTGGGCAAGGGTGGACGCCGCATGCAGCGCAGCCTCAAGGCTCCGCGTCTACAAAGAACTCTGGAGCGCATCGCAGATTTGCCCGGCAAGCAACTGTTCGGCTGGGAGGACGAAGAGGGCCAGTCGCGGGGCGTGGACTCCGGTCAGCTGAACCAGCATCTCGCCGCAATAGGTGGGCCGGGTGTATCGGCAAAAGTGTTCAGGACATGGGGCGGTACGCTCGCAGCCTTTGAGACCGCATCCGCCGCCATACGTCGAGGCGAGGTGCCGACCATCAGGACGCTGTGTGAGAGCGCAGCCTCCGAACTCGCCAACACTGTGGCAGTCTGCCGGAAGTCCTATGTGCACCCGCAGGTACTCGCTCTGGCAACGGATGAAGAACTGTTCCCCGTTCTGGACCGGCAATTGCGCCGAAAGGTCAAGGCCAAGTCCCAGATCGGGATCATGGAGCAACGCCTGCTGACCTTTTTGAGGTCTATGCAGAGACGCAAGGCTGCTGATTGAAGACAATGGCAGTTCTGCTGCTGTAACAGCAATCCTTGGAATGCGACGCCGGGCCAAGGTTCCTCCGCCAGGAGACAAATCGTCTGAAGGAACAGTGCCGAACGCGACCTTCCTCGTCATTTCGGGAACCAAACCGGCACTGGCAGGTCGGCTTGGAGCAAGCATCAACAAAGGAATGCATGAGATGGAATATTCACTTTGGTTCTTTGCCGTTGCCATAGGTCCGGTCGTGCTCGCGGCGGCCATGATCTACGGGCTGGCGAAAAAGCGGCGCCTCAGCCGCGGGGAAAAAATCAGGCGGGATCAGAAGACCGCCGAACTGTATTCTGAAAACAGCGGCCGCAAGTAGCATCGCTACCGCCCGTCATCGCTCCCAAATCAGCGCTGCTTTCCCGATCGGGTGGAACCATACCGCATCCCCCGGGGTTTGTCCGCTTTGTAAACAGGAGACCGAGATGACCAAATCCGACAACCAAGCCGCCAAGACGACCAACAGACCCGACCAGAACGCCGATGCGCAGTCGGAAGCAACGATGGGCCCATCGGTATCGCGCACGCAGGCCAGCCCCGATGATGCCGTTTCGCAGGAAGCCCGGAGGGAAGCGCTGCGCAACGCCAACAACGGCGACCAATTCGTTGTTGCCACTGATCTTGAAGACAGTGAGCAAAGGGAAGCCGCGCCGGGAACGCGTGAACAGGACTAGGTCGCAATGGTGAGGAACCGCCTCCGTGGTTTTTCGCGGGCGACGCTGAAACCTCCGCGGTCGCTTCCTGCCGACCAGAGAAGCAGCCCGAGACTCCGCTAAAGGGCTCAACCAGGGAGAAGACGCCGTGCAGACAGGCAAGCCACACGAAACCGCCGCACCCGAGCAGAAACTGCGCGCGGATATCGACAGCGGCCGTACGGGTGAAAAGGTCGACGCGTCCGATCCTGCAACCGTGCCACTGGGAACAGATGCGGAAGCAGGCGGGATCCAAACGGACCGGGCAGCCGCGTCGCGGGCCCGTCACGCGGAACTCGACGGGCCCGGGAACTCGCGCCGGCGCGCCGGGAAATATCTGCTGATCTTTCCCGGCGTCGTGGTGCTGATTGCCGTCCTCCTAGCAATTTTGGTGCTACGCTGAGCCGAAACCGCTTCCCGATTGCGACACGGGAAAACCTGGGAAGCCGCGCAGTATCCTCGGATATCGACGAGTCCGCTACCCGCAACCACCTCAGCCGAGCTGGAAGCAGCCGATGCCTGGCGATACCGGAGAAGCGAGCTATGCGACAGGAGTCGTGTTCCCCGTCACAGGCGGGGGCCATGCTTTGGGGCGCTCACCGAGAGGCCGAAGACAGGTGCGCTGATAAAACTCAGCCGGTCCCGGAACAACGCACGGCTTCTCGCGCACACATCGGGCGTGCTTTCCCAAATGTAGATCTGATCAAGCGCGCTCGCTGGAACTCTTTTGCCGGTCGCACATTGAGTTTTGAGGAGCATCACATGTCTATGAGAACCTTTCGCCGCGATACACTCACGCGCCCGATTTTCAAATGGGCGCGCAATCAATTGCCGAGCCTGTCAGATACGGAACGCGACGCCATAGATTCCGGTGAGGTTTGGTGGGACGCTGAACTTTTCAGCGGCAACCCGGACTGGCAGAAGCTGCTCGACACGCCACCGGCAGCGCTGACCGAGAAGGAGCAGGCGTTCCTCGACGGTCCATGCGAAGAACTATGCAGGATGCTCGACGACTGGGAGATTACCCGCGCAGGTGATCTGCCCGCCGACGTCTGGGACTTCATGAAGTCGCAGAAGTTCTTCGGCATGATCATCCCGGAGAAGTATGGCGGCCTCGGGTTCTCCAATTTTGCCCACTCCGAAGTGGTACGGCGCATCTCGACCTGTTCGGTCAGCGCCGGGGTGACGGTCATGGTGCCGAATTCCCTGGGGCCGGGCGAACTGCTCCTGCAATTCGGAACCGACGAGCAGCGCGACTACTGGCTGCCGCGTCTGGCCGCTGGCAAGGATGTGCCAGCCTTTGCCCTGACCAGCGAACAAGCCGGATCCGACGCTTCGGCGATGCGCGACAGCGGCGTTGTCTGCAAGGGTGAGTGGCAAGGCGAGGAAACACTTGGCGTGCGGCTGAACTGGTCAAAACGCTACATTACGCTCGGGCCGGTCGCGTCTGTGCTCGGACTTGCCTTCAAACTTGAAGACCCGGACGGGCTGCTCGGCAACGCCGATGCTGAAGGCATCACCTGCGCCCTGATCCCAACTGATCTTCCCGGCGTGTCCATTGGACGGCGTCATATCCCCTGCGGCCAGGTTTTCCAGAACGGGCCGAATTCCGGAACCGATGTGTTCGTGCCGCTCGATCATATCATCGGTGGGCCGGACTACAGCGGCAAGGGCTGGATGATGCTGATGAGTGCGCTTGCCGCCGGGCGCGGCATTTCACTCCCCTCGCTGTCCTCGGCGGCTGCATCGATCTCGGCGCATGCAACTGGTGCCTATGCGCGGGTTCGCGAGCAGTTCGGCATTCCCATTGGCAAGTTCGAGGGCGTGCAGCGACGTCTGGGCCGTCTCGCCGCCAATGCTTACACACTTGACGCCGCAAGGCGGCTGACCTGCGCCGGGCTCGATCAAGGGCGCAAGCTTGCGGTGATCTCGGGCATCATGAAGTCCAACGCCACCTACCGGATGCGCGACGCCGTAGATGACGCGATGGATGTGCACGCCGGCAAGACCGTCATTGACGGGCCGCGAAACTATCTTGGCAATTTTCACAAATCCGTGCCGGTTGGCATCACCGTGGAAGGCGCCAATATCCTCACCCGTAACATGATCATTTTCGGTCAGGGCGCGATCCGCTGTCATCCGCATCTGCTTGATGAAATACTCGCGCTCGACAAGGACGACGAGGATGAAGCGCTGGATTCGTTCGACAAGGCGTTCTGGGCCCATGTCGGCCATTCCCTCAAGACCCTGTTCAGGGCAACCGGTCGGGCCTGGACCGGAAGCCAGTTCGCACCTGCGCCAGAGAACGTGGGCAGGGCGGCGCCGGTCTACCGCCGCATGGCGCGCTATTCTGCCGCTTTTGCGCTGGTTTCCGATTTTGCGCTGCTGACTCTTGGTGGTTCGCTGAAGCGGAGGGAGATGCTTTCGGCGCGCCTCGGCGACGTGTTGTCAGAACTCTATCTTCTTTCTGCGGTGCTCAAGCGCTGGCACGATGAAGGCAATATCGCTGCTGACTTTCCGCTGGTTGAATGGACTGCGGAGGACAGCTTTGCCAAGATTGCCGCGAGCCTGGATGAAGTGTTGGCCAATCTGCCCAATCGTCCTGCTGCGTGGCTTCTTCGCTTTCTGACGGTTCCCGGCGGGTCCAACCGTGGGCCCTCGGATGAGTTGACCCGTGAAGTTGCCGAATTGCTGCTGACGCCGTCGCCGACCCGCAACAGGATTTCACGCGGTGTCGAGGCTGTTAGGGGGGGAGGCGCGCTCAAGACGCTGGAGGAAGCCTTCTTTCTGGTCGTTGCGACGGAGCCGCTGCGGCGCAAGCTCAAGCAGGCGGAACTTTCAGTCGATGCGGCGCTCGCCAATGGCATTCTTACAAACGATGAAGGCCGGTTGCTGCGCGCGGCTGAGCAACTGGTCGGCGAGGTGATTGCGGTGGATGACTTCGATCCATCCGAGATCGTCCGCGACACAAGCGATTATTCCCACCAGGAGGCGGCCCAATGACGAAAGGCCAGCCTGTTTACGTTGTTGATGGCGCCCGGACTCCCTTTCTGAAAGCAACTTCAGGGCCCGGCCCATTCACGCCCGTGGACCTTGCGGTTCAGTGCGGCCGGCCGCTGCTTGCACGCCAGAAGATCGCTGCCACCGATTATGATCTGGTTATCCTGGGATGCGTCAACGTCATTGCCGACGAGATGAACCCTGCCCGGGTGGCAGCGCTGCGGCTGGGGATGGGTGAAGACACGGTTGCCTTTACGGTGCAGATCAATTGCGGTTCCGGCATGCAGTCGATCGACACCGCCTATCGCTATATCCGTGACGGATCGGCAGATCTCATCCTTGCCGGCGGCACGGAAGCCTTGAGCCATGCGCCGCTGGTTCTGCGGCAAGAGGCAGTCGAGTGGTATGCCGGCATGGCACGCGCCAAGACCCCGATGGATCGTCTGTCCAGACTGGGCGGCCTTCAGGCCGATTTCTTCAAGCCGGTGATTGGGCTGGAGCGCGGGCTGACAGATCCTATCACGGCGCTCAACATGGGCCAGACGGCCGAGATCCTCGCCCACCGGTTCGGCATCAGCCGCGAGCAAGCCGACCGCTATGCCATGGAAAGCCATCATCGGCTGGCCAGGGCCCAAGATGAGGGCTGGCTCGATGACGAGGTAGAACCGGCCTTCGACCGGGATGGCAAGGTCTACGAGAAGGATGATGGCGTCAGACCTGACAGCGACATGCAGAGCCTGGCCAAGCTTTCACCGGCGTTCGAAAAGCCTCACGGCAAGGTGACACCGGGCAATTCCTCGCAGATCACCGACGGCGCCTCCTGGGTCATTCTGGCCAGTGAAGACGCCGTCGAACGCCATGGCCTGACGCCTCTCGCCATCATCAAGGACAGCGAATGGGCAGCACTCGATCCCTCGGTGATGGGTCTAGGACCGGTGCTGTGTTCCACCCGGATGATGGCCCGTAACGGGTTGGCACGAACATCGATTGACCTATGGGAACTCAACGAGGCCTTTGCAGCCCAGGTGCTGTCCTGCCTGGCGGCTTGGGAGAACGAAGACTTCTGCCGCGAGGTTCTCGATCTGGAAGAGCCGTTCGGCCGCATCGACCGCGATCAGCTCAATGTCGACGGCGGCGCGGTGGCGCTCGGGCATCCGGTTGGCACCAGTGGCAATCGCATTGTGCTGCATCTGGTCCGGGCCATGAAAAGGCGGGGCGGAAAACGCGGCATTGCCACCGAATGCATCGGCGGCGGGCTGGGCGGTGCAATGCTTCTGGAGGCCGTGTGATGAGCAAACCTGTCCTGTCCGTGATTGGCGAAACCAAACTCGAGCTTGGCTCCGGCGAAGAACAAGCCTTCGGCAACTGGAGGCTGCGCCGTGACACGGGCGGCATCGCCTGGGCAATTCTCGATTGCGAGAACGCAAGCACCAACACGCTTTCCGAGGCCGTGCTTACGGACTTGTCGAAGCTTCTCGATGCGCTTGAAAGCCAGATGCCCGAGCTGCTGGTGCTTCGCTCGGCAAAGCCCGGCGGGTTTGCCGCCGGCGCCGATATATCCGAGTTCCGCGAGGCGGGCGATGAAGAGGCTGCGGCCAAGCGCCTGCGCGCAGGGCATGAGGTCATCGACCGGCTGGAAGGTCTGCCATGTCCGACGATCGCCGTAGTTCATGGCTACGCACTGGGCGGTGGCTTTGAGCTGGCGCTGGCCTGCGACCAGCGCATCGCTGTCGACGGCGCCTGGTTCGGCTTTCCTGAAGTCAAGCTCGGCCTTCATCCGGGTCTCGGCGGCACATTCCGCCTGTCAGAACTGATTGACCCGACCGAGGCGATGACCCTGATGCTGACCGGCAAGTCGGCGCACACGAAAAAGGCCAAGGCGCTGGGGATCATCGACGAGGTAACGAAGGAACGGCATGTCGATGCTGCCGTCCGAGCCCGCCTCGGACAGAAGAAGAGCCGCGACCGCCGGGGAGTCAAAGCGGCTATCTTGGATATGGGCCCGGCGCGCAAGCTTGCGGCCAAACGGATGCGGACACAAACCGAAGAACAGGCCCCGCAACGCCACTACCCCGCCCCGCATGCGCTTATCGAGCTGCGGGAAATCCATGGCGGCGACCGTGACGCCATGCAAAAAGCGGAAATCAGCTCCTTTGCAAAGCTGTTGATGACCGATACCGCCAGGAACCTGATACGGGTCTTCTTCCTGCGCGAGGCGCTGAAGAAGAAAGCCAGCGGCGAGAGCGGCATTGATCGGGTGCATGTTGTGGGCGCGGGCACAATGGGCGCCGAGATCGCGGCCTGGTGCGCGATCAAGGGGCTCAGGGTCACGCTCAGCGACCTGAAGCTGGAAGCCCTGGCAAAGGCGGTCAAGAATGCTGCACGGATGGCGCGCGACGCCCACCTGTCGGACATTGAGATCCGCGATGCACTGGACCGGCTGATGCCGGACCCGAAGCAGTTTGGACTGGCCGACGCCGACCTGATCATCGAGGCGGCACCCGAGACGCTCGATCTGAAACGTGATCTGCTCGCGTCGATTGAAGAGCGTGCCCGCAATGACGCGATCATCGCCACAAACACCTCCAGTCTCGAGCTGGATGGCCTTGCTTCGGTGTTGAAGACACCTGGCCGTTTCGCCGGATTGCATTTCTTCAATCCGGTCTCAAAACTTGAGCTGGTCGAGGTGGTGTCGCAGCCAAGCGCCAGCAAGGAAACACTGTCGCGGCTCAATGCCTTTGTCGGAGCGATTGACCGTCTGCCGGCCCCGGTGAAAAGTTATCCGGGTTTTCTCGTCAACCGGGTGCTCACGCCCTATCTGCTCGAGGCCGGGCTGATGGTCGATGAAGGCATCGAACCCGTCGAGATTGACCGCGTCGCAGAACGCTTCGGCATGCCAATGGGGCCGTTGGAAGTTGCCGACCGGGTGGGGCTTGATGTGTGCCTGCATGTTGCCGACACGTTGCGCGACAACCTCGACAAGCCCATCTCCGAGGTCCCCGTCTGGATGCGAAAACGGGTGGAAAGCGGCCGTCTCGGCAGGAAATCCGGCAAAGGCGTCTATGTCTGGAAAGATGGCAAGCCGGAAAAGGACAAGGCTAAGGACGACGGCAAGCAGCTCCCTGATGATGTTGAGGACCGCCTGATTCTCCCAATGCTCAATGCAGCGGTCGAATGCCTGCGCGAGGCGGTGATCAGTGATGCAGAGATGCTGGATGCCGCGATGATCTTTGCCACCGGTTTCGCCCCCTTCCGCGGCGGCCCGGTTCACTACGCGCGGCAACGGGGCAAGGATGATGTCGTCAAGACGCTCGAGCAACTGGCTGCCAGGCACGGCCCCCGATTTACCCCCGATGCGGGATGGGCAGATCTTGCCTGAGAATGACAATTCGTCTTCAGCCGATGCCAAGGCCCTGGCGCAGCAACTGATCGAGCAGACGGGCGGCGAGATCCGGCTGGCGCTGCCGCTCGGGCTTGGCAAGGCCAACAGTCTCGTCAACGCGCTCACCCGCGCCGCCTGCAAGGATCCAGCCATCCGGCTGACCATTCTGACGGCGTTGACGCTGCAGCGCCCGAAGGCCGGGTCTGATCTGCAGCGGCGGTTTCTCGAACCTGCGGCGGATCGGTTGTTCGGCCGGTACAAACCGTTGCTTTATGCGCAGATGATCGATGAGGGGACACTCCCTCCCAACATCGAAGTCCGGGAGTTCTTCTTTCAGGCCGGGCGATGGCTCGGCAACAGCTATGCGCAGCGGCACTACATACCGGCCAACTATACCCATGCGCTGTCCTATGTGCTGGATTTCAAGCCCAATGTGGTGGCGCAGCTGGTTGCCCGCAACGCGGACGGCCGGTTGAGCCTGAGCTGCAACACCGACATCACCGTCGACCTGCTGACAGCCCGCCGCGAAGGCAAGGCCGATTTCACATTTGCCGTCGAAATCAACGATCATCTTCCTTTCATGGAGGGACCGGCTGAAATCCCCGATGGCGAAGCCGACATCGAATACGATCCGGAGACCAGCTTCGAGCTGTTTTCCGTAGTGCGCCGACCAGTGAGCCTGCAGGACATGGCGATCGGCCTGCATGTCTCACAGCTTGTGGCAGACGGCGGTACACTGCAGATCGGCATCGGCTCCATCGGAGATGCGATCGCCCAGTCGCTGCTGCTTCGTCACAAGAAGAACAGCGATTATCGGGCTCTGGTCGAAGCGAGCCCTTTTGCCTCTTCCGGCTCCGGACAACATCTGGCTCCATTCGAAATCGGGCTTTATGCGGTGACCGAGATGCTGGTCGGCGGTATTCTCGAGCTGTTTCGGGGCGGGATCATTCGCAGGGAAGTCGATGGCGCGGCCATCCATGCTGGCTTCTTTCTCGAATGCCGTGACTTCTACCGGTCCTTGCGCGATATGCCCGCCAGCCAGCGCGCAAAGATCGTCATGAAGCCCGTGTCCTTCACCAATTCGCTCTACGGAGACGAGATGTCGAAACGCGCCGCGCGGCGCGATGCGCGGTCCGTCAACAATGCCATGATTGTCACCTGCCTCGGCGCTGTCATTTCCGACGGGGTGGAAGATGGCAAGGTGGTCAGCGGTGTCGGCGGCCAGTTCAACTTCGTCGAACAGGCCTTTGCGCTTGAAGACGGGCGCTCGATCATCACGCTGAACGCGACGCGAAAAAGCGGTGGCAAGACCATCTCCAATATCCGCTGGGACTATGCGCACCAGACCGTGCCGAGGCATTATCGCGACATCGTGGTGACCGAATACGGTGTGGCGGATCTCCGGGGCAAGACGGATGAGGAATGCATTGCCGCTCTTATCGGAATTGCCGACAGCCGCTTTCAGTCAGACCTGCTCGCCGAAGCAAAGAAGGCGGGCAAGATCGACACGAACTTCGAGATTACCCCTGCCAAGCGCCGCAACTCGCCTGAACGATTGAACGGCTGGCTTAAAGCCCCTCGTCGCAAATCTCTGTTGCCCGAGTATCCTTTCGGCACGGATTTCACCGAAACCGAGAAACGGCTTCTGCCCGCACTCGCGACGCTCAAAAACGCATCCGGGTCATGGTCGGAAATGACGCGTCTGGCCGCTCGCGGGCTGACATCGCCGCCGGACACGGAATGTCTTGAAAGGCTCGGACTGCGGCACTGTTCAAGCCTGAAACAGCATGTGATGCGCTATCTGGTTCTGGGGGCCCTGGCTCAAAGCCGTGCCGCTTGATGGCGGAATGCAGGCGCCCGGACCGCGCGGACGAACCTATTGTAAGATGGTGACCACTTTGCCTGACGAGTGGCGCTACGGATATCATCTGGAAATGGGCCGCCGATCTTGCCACCCCCGATGACTGGCCGGTTTGAGTGCCATGGCCGGTTACATCAACCGGCCGAGGATGTCATTGAGCCTGGCCACATCGCTGTCACCGAGCAGGTTGCAGAGTGCGTCGTCTTCGTTTTGAACGACCTGCCTGACCTGTGTCATCCGTTTTCGACCCAGATCGGTGAGCATAAGGTTGACTTGCCGCTGATCGTTCTTGCCTGCCTGGCGGTGGACGAGTCCGTCCATGACCATGCGATCAACCATCTTGGTCAGCGTCGGCGGGTTCATCAAGACGATTTTCGCCAGTTCGCCCATGGTCTGGCTTGGCTGCGCGTCCAGCGTCTCAAGCACACGCCACACTTCGACCTGCACGCCATGCTGCTTCAATGCAGTGGTCAGCGACTGGTGCACGGCCCGGTGCGCCGCAGCCAAAGTGTAGGAGATGTAGGACTCGATCGGATTCTTCATGGTCTTTCCAGAAATGGCGCTTGGCAGAAAATAGTTGACTTGGAAAATAATATCAATTGCAATGAAGAAAATCCCTCAAGCACGGCTGACAGGGGACACGTGCATGGAGTTTTCCCGGGCCGCTGTGGCATTCCCGGCAGAGTTGGACGACCTCCGAGACTGGGCTTCGATAAGTTCGGTGGGTTTTTATCGCGTCGCGCTGTTGATCCCGATGTGCGGTTCGGCAGGAATCTGGGCCCCTTCCTGCATTTCCTCCGCGCAACTGGCGGTGGAAGAGATCAACCGGGGCAATGGCATCGGCGGCCGTCAAGTGCAGCTGATCATGATCGATTCGGCATTGGAGGCGGCGGTACCAGTCGAGGAAATCGTCAACGACCTGATCGAAACCGATGCGATCGACGCTATCGTGGGCATGCATATCAGTGCCATCCGCCAGCGTTTGAGCAAGGTGGTGCGGCAGCGGGTGCCCTACGTCTACACGCCGCTTTATGAGGGCGGGGAAAACACGCCGGGGATCTTTGCCATCGGAGAGACTCCCCAGGAGCAGCTCGGCCCGGCCATGGAAATACTGCAATTGCAGTTCCGGCCCAAGCGCTGGGCGCTGATCGGCAATGACTACGTCTGGCCGCACACCTCGCATTCCTATGCCAAGTTCAAGCTAAAGGAGCTTTGTGCCGGGCTGTGCTACGAACGCTACCTGCCTTTCGGGGTGCGCAACATGTCTCACTATGTCGAGGAAATCGCGATGTCGGGTGCCGAGGCGCTGCTGATTTCGCTTGTCGGCCAAGACGCGGTGACATTTAACCGAGCCTTCGGCGCAGCAGGGCTGGACGGGCGGATGATCCGGCTCTCCTGTTGCATCGAGGAGAATGGCCTGCTTGCTTGTGGAGACCGCAATCTGAAACGTTTTTTCTCCTCGGCAAGCTATTTCGGTTCGCTGGGAACCGACGGCAATTGTGCCTTCAAGGAAAGCTATTACGGCCTGCACGGTGACAAGGCGCCGGTACTCAACGCTATCGGACAGTCGACGTATGAGGGCATGCATTACCTGGCTGCCCTGATGGACGGTAAAGCAGGTGACTGGCGCGACCATAATGCCTTCTCCTGGTCGGCGTTCCGGTACCGAAGCGTGAAGAAGGCATTTTCTCCAAGACAGGCCGTCGACCGCGCCCCGATTTACCTGGCCCGTGCCGATGGAATCATGTTCGAAGTCATAAAACAGATATAAACCAATACGATAGCAATTAATTTGAATTGGAAAATAAATTACTTGAAAAGGAAAATAAAATTCTCCATGGTTACGTGACGCCGATACCCCTGCCAGACAAAGGGGAAGGCGACCATCATGCCGTTGGGGGATTTGGCCTTGGTCTGGTTGTTTTCGCTGCTCACCATTGCGCTGTTTCTGATCATCGCGATCTGGTTCCTGCAGCGCTATTTTGCCAAGGCGACACTCGACACCGCGCTGGTGCGTACCGGTCTGGGAGGCAAGCGTGTGGTTCTCGACGGCGGCTGCCTAGCCTTGCCGATTCTGCACCAGATCCAGCGCGTTTCGATGGGGTCCGTGACGTTTCCGGCCGGCCGCAAGGGGCGCGACTCGCTGCTGACTAAGGATCAGCTTCGCGCCGATATCGAAATGGAATTCGAACTCCGGGTCGAACCGACGGCAGAGGGTGTCGCCACCGCCGCGCAGGTGCTGGGGATGCGGATCGCCCGGGGCGGCGACGCCATCCGCGAGGTTGTGGCCGGCGCCCTGATCAATGCGATGCAGGATGCCGCCGCCCAGCGCAATCTGGCAGACATTCATCTCGATCGCTCCGGCTACACCGCGCAAGTGACCCAGGCTGTGGCCGAGCATGCCGCCCGCCTCGGGCTCACCATGGTTTCGACATCGCTGGTCAGCGTCGACCAGAGTGACCTCAGCCAACTCAACGAAGGAAACGCCTTCAATGCTCAGGGCATGCGCCGGCTTGCCGAGATGGTGGCCGAGCAGCGCAAGGCACGGGTGAGGGTCGAGACCGAGACCGAAATTGCGATCCGCGAGAGCCGGCTGTCGCAGCACCAGCGGCAACTCGAGTTGCAGCGTGCCGAGAAGGAGGCCGAAATCGTGCAGCAAGAGCACCTCCGGCGGATGGAGTCGGAAGCGCGGGCGCGGTCGGATCAGGCAGAAGCACAGGCCGAGTTTGCCACTGAACAGGCCCGGATCGAGAAGACTCAACGGGTGAAGGCCGCGCAGGTAGCCAATGACGAGGCGCTTAGGCGTGCCGAGATGGCGGCCGTATTGGCGCTCGAGGAAACCCGTATCGAAAACGAAGTCCAGCTCGCCAAGCGGCGGATCGAGGAGTCCTCGACCAAGGCTGCCGAAGAAGAGGCCAGAGCTCAGGTCCTGCTCGCGGCAGAACGCGTGCAGATGCAGAAGGAGCGCGCCGTCGTCGAGCGGGAACAGGAGATTTCCAGCCTTCGTCAGAAAAAGGATATCGCGCTGGAGGATGCGCGCGTCAAAAGCGATGTGGGGACCATGCTGGCAAAGGCAAAGGGCGAGGCCGAGGTCGCGCGGTCTCTCGCCGAGACGGAGCAGCGCCGCATGGAGGCCGAGGCTGCGGGGCGCCATGCGCTCAACCAGGCGGAAAACACTCTCAGCGAATCCGTTATCCGGATGCGCCTCGAGGAGCGCAAGCTCGATCGCCTGCCCGAGATCATGACGCAGATGATGAAGCCGGTCGAAAAGATCGATTCCATCCGCATCAACCAGATCGGCGGCATGGGCAATGGCGGCACATCCGGGGGCGGTTCCGGCGTGGACAATGCCTTCGGTGCGGCGATGGACCAGATTCTCGGCATGGCGGTGCGGCTGCCGGCGATGAAGCAGATGGGCGAGGAGATCGGGCTGGATTTTGACGCGAACCTTGCCGGCCGCACGGCTGATTATGCCCAGCGAACCAAGCAAAAAGACAAAGACTGAGACCACCTGCCCCGGTTGCCTGACCGCAACTCAACCGACTTATGGAAGGAACACGATATGTCGATAAACAGACGCCATTTCCTCGCCTCCGCGGCCGCTGCAACCGGTGCGCTCATGCTGCCGCGCGCCGTGATGGCCGCCGACACGATCAAACTTGGATCGGTGCTTGATGTTTCGGGCATCTTCGATGCCTATGGCAAGCCGATGGACATGGCACTGCGGCTGGCCGTCAGCCAGATCAACGCTGACGGCGGACTGCTCGGCAAGCAGGTCGAAGTCGTCGGTTACGACACACAATCCGACATGGCGCTCTACTCACAATATGCCCAGCAGCTGGTACGCCAGGACAAGGTCGACGTCGTCCATGGCGGCATCCTGTCGGCTTCACGTGAGGCCATTCGCCAGACCCTGCACAAGAACAAGACGCTGTATTTCTACAATGTGCTTTATGAAGGCGGCGTCTGCGATCGCAACATCTTCATCAACGGTGTAACGCCGGCACAGCAGGCCGAAGCCCTCGTGCCCTACGCGATGGGCAAGTCGGGCAAGAAGGTCTACATCGTTGCCGCCGACTACAATTACGGGCAGATCACCGCCCGCTGGCTGCAGAAATTCGTTGCCGACAATGGCGGCGAAACCGTCGGCGTCGACTTCTTCCCGCTTGATGTTTCGGATTTCGGTTCGACCATTGCAAAGATTCAGACTGCCGGTCCGGATCTGGTCATCGCACCGCTGGTCGGCGGAGCTCATCTCTCGTTCTTCCGGCAATGGGCCGCGGCGGGCATGAAGGACCGGATCGCGCTAGCGTCGACGACCCTGGGCGTAGGCAATGAACACAAGGTGCTGACCGCCGAAGAGGGCAACGGCATCATGGTTGCCTATAATTACAGCCAGGAACTGGAGACACCGGAAAACAAAGCCTTCAAGAAAGCCTGGGTTGCTGCCGGCGGCGATGCTGGCGGTATGCACGAACTTGCGGTTTCCAATTATCACGGCGTGCTCACCTGGGCCGAAGGTGTTCGCCTCGCCGGCTCGCTCGAGCGCGACGCCATCATCGACGCACTGGAAACCGGCATTTCGATCACCGGCCCCGGTGGCAAGGTGACAGTCGACCCCAAGACCCATCATGCCGTTCTCGATGTTCACCTGATGGAATTCGAGAACCAGGGGATGCGGGTTGTCGAAACCTTGCCGCAACGCCAGCCGATCGACACCCAGGCCGTCTGCGATCTGGTCGCCAATCCGGATGACAACACCCAGTACGAAATACAGATCTGACACCTTCTCAAGCTCGGTGAGGGGCCGCCAGGCGCGCGGCCCCTGCCGCTGCCTCAACTCACCCAAGGCCATCATTCATGGATCTGGTATTCGTCATCATCGTCGAAATGCTCTATGCGGTCGCCTCGCTGGTTCTGATCAGCGCGGGTCTCGCCATCGTGTTCGGCATGATGAAGGTGATCAACCTGGCCCATGGCGAGTTCATGATGATGGGCGGCTATGTGACGATCACGGCGGTCACCCTGGGCGCCAACATATTTCTCGCCATGCTTGTCATCGCTCCGGTGGTTGTTGGCTTAATCGGACTGGTGGTCGAACGACTGGTGATCCGGCATCTTTATGGCCGGCTGGTCGACACGATGCTTGCGACATGGGGCCTGAGCCTGTTCTTCATCGGGCTTGTGACCATGATCTTCGGGAACACAACGACCGGGATCTCGACACCGATTTCAGGATTCACGGTCGGAAACTACCAGGTCAACGGCTACAACTTCTTCATCATCCTGGTGGCTATAGTCCTGCTCGGCCTCATGTTTGCAGTGCTCAAGGGCACCCGGCTCGGACTGATCGCGCGCGGTGCGATGCAGCTGCCGGATATGGCGGCGGCACTCGGTTACTCTCCGGAACGCATCTACATGGCCACGTTCTTCTGCGGGTCGGCGCTGTCGGGGCTTGCGGGCGCCATACTAGCGCCCCTGGTCGGTCTGGTGCCGACATCGGGCGGGGCCTATATCGCCAAGGCCTTCATAACCGTCATTGCCGGCGGCCCGTCCCTGATCGCCGGACTTATGGCGAGTTCCGGTCTCTTCGGCTTCATCAGTCAGATCTTCACATTCGCAGTCTCGCCGGTCATGGGAGAGGTGGCGCTGCTGGTGGCTGCGGTGGTGCTGCTCAGGCTGCTGCCGCAAGGTGTGACCGGCAAGTTCTTCAAGGGACGAGTGTGATGGCGACCTTCTGGACAAAGGAGGTGCCGGCCACGATCCTGGTTGCGGCATTGCTGATCTGGATCATGCCGATGATTGTCGGCACCTTTACGCTGACAGTGCTCGTGATTTACGGCATGCTTGGTTTCAGCCTCGGCCTGATCTGGGGTTTCGGCGGAATTCTCTGTTTCGGCCAGGCGGCATTCTTCGGGCTCGGGGCCTATACCTACGCAATCGCCGCCATCAATATCGGCGACAGCACCATTCCGATGCTGCTTGCCATTCTCGTACCGGCCGCCTTCGCCGCCCTGCTTGGCGCGATGATGTTTTACGGCCGGTTGACGGATGTCTATCTCGGCGTGATCACGCTGGTGGTGACGCTGATCCTGTTCAAGTTCATCAGTTCGACGGCCGGTCCGGAATACGTAATCGGCAAGGCGCGGCTCGGCGGTTTCAACGGCATCCCTGGCTTCCAGACGCTGAATGTGCCGGGACGCCCGAACGACTACATCTATGGCGACCCGTATTTCTATTTCTGCGCCATTCTCCTGATAATCGTCTATCTGCTGGTCAGCTGGTTGCTGAAATCCTCTTTCGGGCGTGTGGCCATCGGCATTCGCGAGAACGAGGTACGCGTTGCGCTGATGGGCTATGACGTCAGCGCGCGCAAGACTGTCCTGTTCTCCATCGGCGCGGCGATTGCCGGACTGGCGGGCGCACTGTTTGCCAATTGGGGAGAGATCGTGACACCCAATCTCTTCAGTCTCGGGCAATCGGCGGAAATCATCATCTGGTGCATCGTCGGTGGACTTGGTACCCGCATCGGCCCGATCGTCGGGGCTGCAGGGCTCGCCTATCTCAAGTTCCTGCTCGGCCAGCAGAGCATGATCGACAACACGCTGCTGACCGGAATCATTCTCGTGCTTTTCGTGCTCTTTCTGCCCAAGGGGCTGGTTCCGGCAATCGGGTCATTGTGGAAAGTCAGTTTCGGGCGACGCCGCAGGTTTCCCCGTCATGGCGTGCGTCGCCTTCGCGGCCGGAGTGTCGGGCATGGCTGAAACTGTCCTTGAAACAGCGGGCTTGACGATGCGATTTGGCGGTGTGGTCGCCAGCGACAATGTCGATTTCAAGCTGAAGGCGGGGGAGCTGCGCTGCCTGATCGGTCCCAACGGGGCTGGAAAGTCGACCTTCTT
This sequence comes from Parahoeflea halophila, assembly GCF_900220985.1. GTDB lineage: Bacteria > Pseudomonadota > Alphaproteobacteria > Rhizobiales > Rhizobiaceae > Hoeflea > Hoeflea halophila. The sequence goes on along the minus strand of NZ_OCPC01000007.1, from coordinate 58,239 downwards.
CAAATGCATCACGGGGCTTCTGACGCCCACCAGTGGGCAGGTGTTCATGCGCGGATACGAGACCACTGGCTGGAACCCGCATCAGGTCGCGGGGCTGGGGGTCGGGATCAAGACCCAGGTGCCAAACCTGATGGACGGCCTCGATGTGTTTGAAAACATCTGGATGGCCGCGCGTCGGTTCCTGTCGATGCCCGATGCGATGCGCAAGGCGTCGGAGGTGATCGAGCGTCTTGCCCTTGGCCCGATTGCGCGGACCGAGCTTGGACGGCTGGCCCATGGGGAGAGGCAGCGTGTGGAATTGGGCCTGGTGGTTGCCGCCGATCCCTGGCTGGTGCTGCTTGACGAGCCTGCGGCCGGCATGAGCGCCGATGACGTAGAACGAATGAGCACCATCATACGCGAGATGACCCGGACCGCGGCCGTCGTCATCGTCGAGCACGACATGCAGTTCATCCGCTCGATTGCCAGCACCGTCACCGTCTTCCACCAGGGCGCAGTGCTGATGGAGGATCATGTCGACCGGGTCATGGCGGATCCGACTGTCCGCAACGTCTACCTGGGAAAGAAAGCCTGATGACGGCCACGGACCAAAAGACCTGCCTGGATATCAAGAGCCTTTCGGGGGGCTATGGCAAGGTTCCTATCCTGCACGGCATCGAACTCTCCGTGTCGGAGAACGAGGTCGTCGGCATTCTCGGTCACAATGGAATGGGCAAGTCCACCCTGCTTAAGACCATCATGGGATTCCTGCCCGCAAGTTCCGGCACCGTCAGATTTCACGGTGTCGAGATCAATCGCCTTTCGCCTTACGAACGGGCAGGGCACGGGATCGGTTACGTGCCGCAGGGTCGCGGAATTTTCCCGCAACTAAGCGTGCGCGACAATCTCCGCTTTGCCTGGCACGACTATTCAGGCGGCAGCGAGGACGAGGTGATCGAGTCCGTCCTTGCGGATTTCCCACGGCTGGCACGGTTGCTCGACCGAACGGGCGGCGCCTTGTCCGGCGGCGAACAGCAACTCCTGGCGCTGGCCCGAAGCCTGATGGGCGATCCGGAACTGCTGCTGCTGGACGAGCCCACCGAAGGCATCCAGCCCTCGATCATCGAAGAGATGTCGGAGACCCTGTTGAAGCTGCGCGCGCGGCGCGGGCTGTCGATCCTGCTTGTCGAACAGAATTTCGACTTCATCGCCGACCTGTCGGATCGGGTTCTGGTGCTTGAACGCGGGCGGATCACCGGCGAACTCTCCAAGGCGGACCTGTCCGATCAGGGGAAGGTCGACCAGTTCCTCGGCTTCGGCGCGGCCCGCTCCACCCGTAGCACGACGAAGACGGTAACGCGTGATGCGCCAGGCCCGGTGATCAGCCCCGAGCGCATCCACCAGACCGGCAATCCTGCACCCATCATCTCCCAGCCACCGGTGACCAGCATGACAATCAAACGTCCCAGCCTATCGCAGATGCGCGCCATGGCGAGCCGTTTCGGCATGAGCCTCACTGATGCGGAACTCGGCGAATACAGCCAGATCATGGAACCCTATATCCAGGCCTATGACCGGCTTGATGCCCTGCCGGACAATTTGCCCGAGGTTCGCTATCCCCGTTCGCCGGGGCGCTTTCCAGATCCCACGGAAAACCCGCTCAATGCCTGGTATGTCAAGACCGAGGTGCGCGGGGCCCCCGACGGGCCGCTGCGCGGCAAGCGCATCGCCCTCAAGGACACGATCTGCCTTGCGGGCGTGCCGATGATGAACGGGTCGTCGATCATGGAAGGCTACACACCCGAGATCGACGCCACAATCGTAACCCGGATGCTCGATGCGGGTGCGATCATCGCCGGAAAGGCGCATTGCGAGAATTTCTGCCTGTCTGGCGGATCGCACACCAATGCAAAGGGACCGGTGCACAATCCCTGGAAACGCGGTTACATGGCCAACGGCTCGTCAAGCGGATCGGCGGCGCTGGTCGCCAGCGGAGAGGTCGACATGGCGATCGCCGGTGACCAGGGCGGTTCGATCAGGTTGCCGTCCTCGGCCTGCGGCGTTTACGGCATGAAGGCCACCCACGGCCTGGTGCCCTACACCGGCGTCATGCCTGTGGAGATGACCATCGACCACGTCGGCCCGGTGACCTCCAATGTCGCCGACAATGCGCTGCTGCTTGAAGTGCTCGCCGGCGAGGACGGGCTCGATCCGCGCCAGTACAACCCGAAGGTCTATCATTACACCGAAGCGCTCGGCCGCGGCGCGCATGGACTGCGGATCGGGATCCTGAAAGAAGGTTTTCGCCGCCCGGAGAGCGAATCGGATGTCGATGACAAGGTGCTGGCGGCCGCTGAGCGGTTCCGGCAACTGGGCGCGATGGTTGAGGAAATCTCGGTGCCGGAACACGCTCTTGCCGTCGATTGCTGGACCGCGATCACGGTTGAAGGTCTTCAGGACTTCATGATGCACGGCAACACGGCGGGCACCAATTATCGCGGCCTGTTCCTGCCGTCGATGATCGACCAGATGTCGCAATGGCGCAACCGGGCGGACGAGCTCAGCCATTCGCTCAAGACCTGCATGTTCCTTGGCGAGCATTTCCAGACCCAGTACCGGGGCCGGTTCTACGGCAAGGCGCAGAATCTCATGCGCCGTGTCAACGAGAAATATGCCCAGGCGCTCAAGCGTTTCGACGTGCTGTTGATGCCAACAATGCCGATGAAGCCGCGGGAAATCCCACCGGCGGACTGTTCAATCAACCTCTATGTCCAGCGCGCCTTCGAGATGATCGGCAACACCGCGCCTTTCAATGGCGGGCTTCCGGCCATGAGTGTACCCTGCGGTCTGAGTGAGGGATTGCCGATCGGCATGATGCTGGTTGGACCGAGCTTTGGCGAGATGAAGATCTACCAGGCAGCGCACGCATTTGAGCAAAGCGAAGACTGGCGCAGCATGTAGGGGAGAGGCCCATGTCCATTCTGAACGAGAGCCTGGCAGGAAAGCTTTCCGATTTTGGCCGCACAGACAAGGCGCAGGCGGTTGAAGTGACAGAGCCCGAGAACAATCTCTCCTATGTCCGCGGCAGCAACCATCTGCCCTTGCGCTACATGACCATTCCGCAACTGTTGCGCGAGACCGTGTCTCTGTTCGGTCCCCGCGAGGCGATCGTTTGCCCGCAGCAGGACATTCGCCTGAGCTATTACGAGTTTGACCGCGCGGTCGACGAACTTGCCTCGGGCTTTCTCGCCATGGGACTGCAAAAGGGTGACCGTATCGGAATCTGGTCGCCCAATCGCTTTGAGTGGGTGCTGACCCAGTTTGCCACGGCACGGATCGGGCTCGTGCTGGTCAACATCAACCCGGCCTATCGCCTCTCCGAGCTGGAATATGCGCTCAACAAGGTCGGCTGCAAGGCGCTGGTCACAGCGCGCGCGTTCAAGTCGTCCAACTATCTCGACATGATCACGGCGCTGGCGCCCGAGATCGCGGACTGCGCACCCGGGCGGTTGCGGGCTGAAAGGCTTCCGCATCTGCGCGCGGTGATCGTGCTTGGCGAGGTGAGCGAACCGGGGGTGTTTTCGTTCGACCGGGTAAGGTCCCTCGGCGGTCCGGCGCAGCAGTTGCGGTTGCCGGCGATCGACGCCGAGCTTGGCCCGGATGACGCCATCAACATCCAGTTCACCTCGGGAACGACGGGTCATCCCAAGGGCGCCACGCTTTCGCACTACAACATTGTCAACAATGCCCGCTTCGTCACCGATCGCATTGCGCTTACGGAAAGCGACCGGCTGTGCATTCCGGTGCCGCTCTACCATTGTTTCGGCATGGTGATGGGGGTGCTGGGTGCTGTCAGCAAGGGTGCCGCGATGGTGTTTCCCGGCGAGGCTTTCGATCCGTCGGCTACATTGCAGGCGCTTGAAGCGGAGCGGTGCACGGCGGTCTATGGCGTGCCGACCATGTTCGTCGCCATGCTCGAGAACCTCGACACTTCGCCACGCAACCTGACGCAGTTGCGCACCGGAATCATGGCCGGTGCGCCGTGCCCCGTGGAGGTGATGCACCGGGTGATGCAGCGGATGCACATGCGCGAGGTGACGATCTGCTACGGCATGACCGAAACATCGCCGGTATCGTTTCAAAGTTTTACCGATGATCCGATCGACAAGCGATGCGGAACGGTCGGCCGTGTCCACCCGCATCTCGAGGTCAAGATCGTCGATGATGACGGCCGGATCGTGCCAGTCGGTGTTCGCGGCGAATTGTGCACCCGTGGCTATTCGGTGATGAAGGGCTATTGGGGCGAACAGGAGAAGACGGCTGAGTCGATCCGGGACGGGTGGATGCATACCGGCGATCTGGCGGTGATGGACGAGCAGGGTTTCTGCGCCATCGTCGGGCGGGTCAAGGACATGATCATTCGCGGTGGCGAAAATGTCTATCCGCGCGAAATCGAGGAATTCCTTTTCCGCCATCCCAAGATCTCGGAAGTCCAGGTGTTCGGAGTGCCCGACGAAAAATATGGCGAGGAAGTCTGCGCCTGGGTCGTCCCGAAGCTGGGCGTCAGTCTCGACGGGGAGGAGCTGCGCGCATTCTGCAGCGGCCAGATCGCGCATTACAAGGTTCCCAGATACGTCCGTATCGTCGAGGCGTTGCCGATGACAATTACCGGCAAGCCACAGAAATTTGTCATGCGCGAACAGATGCAGGAAATTCTCAGCAAGGGGTGATTTGGCACCCATGGCATTGCCGTTGGCCGGAACGACGATGGTCCGGTTGATGAACACCCACGATTTTCTGTCTCTTTGCGTCAGTCCTTTGCGGTCTCGGCAGACCTGTACCTGCCAACCAATCCCGCTCGAAGTTCGTTATGGCCATGCGACAGCGGCAAATGACCTGCATTTGCCCAAGCCCGATCGCACCTTCGCCTGATAACCCAGCATAGAGCGCTGAAAAGCTTTCTGCCGCTGCGCATGGCTCCGGATCCATTGGACCTGCAACTTCACCCGTTCCGGCCAGAAGTGGGAGACCAAGCTTGTATCAGGCCGCAATCTCTTGAGGACCATGCCAGGTACGGATGCAATATCTGCACGACAAGTCCGGAAAAAATTTGTTGTAACAAATAAGTATCTATGTATTCTGCCGTCATGGGTTCACGATCGACGTCCACTATTGCCAAGGCGCTCCCGCCCTATGTCGCCGCTCATGGGGCGGCGCAATTGCTGTTGTGGTCCGCTTTCTACTATCTGCTGCCTGCGCTGATGTCACAAATCGCGGACCAGACAAATTGGCCGGTTGTGCATCTTTCGACCACTTTTTCGGTTGTTTTTCTGGCCTGGGCTGCCAGCGCACCTTTTGCTGGCTGGCTTGTTGATCGGGGGTACGGCCACGCCATGATGCGTGCGGGCGGCCTCCTTGGAGCGCTGCTGCTCGTGGTTCTGACCCAGCTGACCGACCGCTGGCTGTTTAGCGGACTTTTTGTGTTGCTGGGTTGCTGCATGGCTGCCACCCTTTATGATCCCTGCTTTGCCTTGATACTCAGGCGAATGAAGGACAAGGCGGCGAACGGAGTCGCGACGGTCACCCTGATTGCCGGCTTTGCAACACTGCTCACTTTCCCCGCAGTGAGCATCTTGTCGTCCTTTCTGTCATGGCAAGAGGTGATGCTGGTGTTTGCGGCAGGCGCAGCCGCCGGTGTTGTCTTGTTGCCCAAGGAGCCGCACGCTGTCGAAGAACAGCGCGTGGTGGCGGTCGGGAAACTGGATTTCGGAGCTGGCCCGAGGTTGATTGCAGTCTCGTTCGGAATGACCATGCTGGGCCACGCGATCCTGCTGTTCATGCTGCCGGTCATTGTTGGCGGAGCTGATCAGGGCAGCTCAGCGGCATTGTTGGCGCTTAGCATACTTGGTCCGGCGCAAGTTGCCGGCCGCCTGATCTGGCGGGCCTATGGCGGGCATACAGTTACAGCATTTGCTGCCAAGATCCTGTTCGGTCTGTTTTGCTTGCCGCCGTTGCTGTTGCTTCTGTTCGGATTGTCCAACTGGCTGTTATACGCCGTACTGCTGTTGCAGGGCGGCTGCTACGGTATTCACACAATTCTTCGGCCGCTGCTTGCGGCTCGGCATCTGCCAAGCTCGCAAATCGGGCGCGGCCTCGGCGTCATTGCAACCGTGGGGCTGGTCATGATGGCCCTTGGTCCCGCTCTCGGAGGCCTGATCTGGAGCGGGACCGGGACACAGGGACTGCTGACGGCGGTTCTCCTGGTCAATCTTGTCGGGCTGGCGCTTGTTTTTGTGCTTTTTCATCGAACACCGGAGAAGAAGGCCGCATGCTCAACGATGTGAAGATTGCAGGCGGGGCGATGACGCCCTTCAACCGCCGAAAGGATGGCAGCTCCTTCAGGGACTGGTCACGGACGGCGGTTTCCGGTGCGCTGAAGGATGCCAGTCTTGAGCCACGCGACATCGACATGCTCGTGGTCGCCTCAGAGAGCGATTTTTTCACTTTGCAGCTCAATCCTGCTGCTCTTCTCGCAGATGAATGCGGGTTGTTCGGGGTTGCTGCCCAAAGGGCCGAAGGGGGTGGCGCGTCCGGACATGTGGCGTTCCATGCCGGAGTGGCAGCGCTTGCTGGCGGTATGGCAAAGCGGGTGCTGGTGCTCGGCGTCGAGCCTTCAGCGTCCCATTTGAAAGGGGCAGACGTCGGTGCCCTTTACGCCTTGTCCTTCGACGCCTGGACAGATGGCATGACCGGTGTCGACGCCACGTCTCTTTATGCCCTGTCGGCTCAGATGTTCATGCAACGCACCGGTGCGAAACATGCCGACTTTGCGCAGATTGCTGTCCGCAACCGGCAGAATGCCGGGCTGAACCCCTATGCGCATTTGCCGCTCGATGTCTCGATTGACGATGTTGTTTCCTCAACGCTTGTGGCCGCGCCCTACCATCGGCTCGATTGTTCGCCGCTCAGCGACGGTGCGGCGGCCCTGATTCTCGCCCGCGCGAAAGACCTGCCGCAAAACGGACAAACGCGTGCCAGCGTCAAGGGGTTGGGGAACAGCACCGACCGGGTACGCCTCGGGGAACGGAGCGACCCGGGGTATTTTGCCGGAAAACGTGAAGCGTCCCGCCGTGCCTTTTCGATGGCGGGTGTCGAGGTGACCGATATCGGTCTTGCCGAGGTCTATGACAGCTATTCGGGTGCGCAGCTGCAGGCACTCGAGGCGCTGGGCCTTGTGGAGGACGTGGTTGCTGCCGAGCGCAGCGGCATGTTTGCCGCCGACGGTGCGATGCCGGTCAACCTGTCCGGGGGGCTTCTGGGGCAAGGGGCGCCCGTCGGCGCGACCGGTGTTGCCCAGGTCATTGCTGCGGCGCTTCAGCTCGAAGGCCGCTATTGGGGATTGCGCCCTGCCAAAGCGGCCAGATTCGCTCTTGTTGATACGCACGGAGGCATCGCGACCCTCAACACCGTCAGTATTCTGGAGGCACCATGAAGCAGTCGATAACCCTCGACTATACCTTGCCGGAAGGCTGCTTGCAGCCGCATTTTGAAGCGCTGAGACGCGGTGAGGCGCTGGCAAGCAAGTGTGGGGCCTGCGGCCACGTTGCGTTTCCCGCGCGCGTGCTGTGCGCAGATTGCGGTTCTGATGCTTTGGGATGGGTCACCTTGCCGGGCACCGCACGGGTCAGCTGCCGCACCGGCGGGGCAGAGAAGGGGGTCGCCCTTGTACGCTTCGATGGCGCGGACGCCATGAGCACCGTGGCCCTGAAAAACCCCGAAATAGCTGGCGAGACGGGCAAACTGAGTGTGCCCGAAAACAGTGAGGCCGGTCTCTGGCTTCTGCTCGACACGGTAACTGCCAAAGGAGATGGGAATGTTTGAAGCGTGGGCGGACAGCGATTTGGCTCGGATCGGCTTGAAGCGCAGCGGGAATTCGCTGCAGATCAGCATCCCCGAGGACGCCAATATTTATCACATGACCGTTGGCGCGCAATTGGCGGAAGGACGGCAGAATGAACGGGCGCTTGTCTTCGAAACGGCGTCGGGAGCTTTGCAGACCTGGAGCTTTGGCGAAGTTGATGCTCAGGCGAGCGCCCTTGCAGCGAGCCTTCGTCAGCGTGGTTTTGGCCGCGGAGATCTGATCGGGATCCACACGGGCATGCGCCCGGAAACAGCCATTGCGCATATGGCCGTCTGCAAGCTGGGCGCGACGGCTGTAACGCTTTCCCAACTTTATGGGCCAGACGCCCTGGCGCATGCCCTCAACCACTGCAAGGCGCGGTGCTTGTTGACGGTGGAAAGCGCATGGGCTCCGCTGAGGACTGAAGCTGCGACGCACCTGCCGCATCTCACCGATATCCTGGTGGCTGAAGGTGCTGTGGGGCGTGAGGCGGATCTGACCGGGATCCTTCAAGCGCCCGTGCCGCAGGATTTCGAACCTGAGTACACCCGTGCCGATGATCCGGCATTGCTCATGTACACGTCCGGGTCGACCGGCATGCCAAAGGGAATCCTTCACGGCCACAGGGTACTGGCGTCGTACAGGCCTTCGATCAATCTGTTTTTCAACCTGACGCTGGATGATCCGGATGCGGTCTATTGGTCGCCGTCGGACTGGGCCTGGGTTGGCGGATTGCTGGACATGCTGTTTCCGGCATGGCTGGCTGGACGCCCGGTTGTCACCTCTGAAGCGCGCTTCAGGGCCGCCTGGGCCTATGATTTCATGAGCCGTCACAAGGTCACGCACACGTTTCTGGCGCCGACGGCGATCAAAAGGCTCGCGGAAACAGCTGACCCGCGATCGGAATATGATCTGTCCTTGCGCGTGATCTGCACCGGTGGCGAAGCGCTGGCTGCCGACACGCTGTCCTGGGCAGAAAACAAACTCGGTGTTGTCTGCAACGAATTCTACGGCATGACCGAGGTCGATCATCTGATCGGCAATTGCGCAGCCCTCTATCCACGTAAACCCGGATCCATGGGGGTGGCCTATCCAGGTCACGACGTCCGGCTTGTTGACGACGCCGGAAGGGAGGTCCCGCCAGGAGAGCAGGGTGAAATCGTTACGCCTGCGGATGCCCCGACCCGCTATCTCGGTTATCTGAAAAACAGCGAAAAGGAAGCGGAGCTGCGGCTCGGAGACTACATGATGACGCACGACCTGGCGGTGCGTGATGAGGATGGCTACTTCTGGTACAAGGGACGCTCGGACGATCTGATCAAGTCTTCCGGCTTCCGTATTGGTCCGGCGGAAATCGAAGAATGCCTCCTGGCTCATGCCGCTGTCGCCGAGGCCGGCGTGATCGGCAAGCCGGATGCAGAACGCGGCAGCATTGTGAAGGCTTTTGTGCGCCTGTCGAACGGCACCAGAGGCGACGAGGAGCTGAAGAACTCGCTCAAGGACCATGTGCGCCAGCGCCTGGCCGCTTACAAGGCGCCGCGTGAGATCGAGTTCGTTGCAGATTTCGAGATGACATCTTCGGGAAAAATCAACCGGCGAGCGTTGCGCGCACGGGAAAACGCTGCCCCCGGCGCTTGACGATTGTAATTTGTTACTACTAATATGTATCTATGAATTTCGTTGCAAAAACACGCAGAGGTCAGACATCATGAGATTTGGCATCCATGCGGGCCTCTGGATGAAGGCCTGGACCGATGATCTGGCGCCAATATTCGCCCATGCGGCCGAGATAGGGTTTGACGGTGTCGAAGTCTCGCTGCTGGGAATCGGCCATGATCGCGCGGGGTTGATCCGGCGTCAGGCGTCCGATCACGGTTTGGCGCTGACCTGTTCGACCGGTCTTTCTCCAGATGCTGATCCGACATCGCCCGATCCGGAAGTCCGCAAAAATGCGGTCGCGGTCCTGCGCAATGCAATTGAAGTCGCAAGTGCACTCGGCTCCGAGGGGCTGGCGGGTGTGGTTGCTGCTCCCTGGGGTGTGTTCGACCCGGCGAACAAGCAGGAGCGAGCGGCGCGTTCGGCGGACACTTTGCGCCAGCTGGATGGGGTTTTGGCTGATTGCGGCGTCACGCTCGGTATCGAGGCACTTAACCGGTTTGAAAGCGACCTCACGTCTACCGCCGAAGAGACAGCCGCCATTGCGCGTGCCTGCGGCTCTGAACGCATCGGTGTGCTGCTCGACAGTTTTCACATGAATATTGAGGAAAAAGACCCACCGGCCGCGATCCGGGCGTCGTCGGACGTGCTGGTTCATTACCATGTTTCAGATAATGACCGCGGTGTGCCGGGTAGCGGGCGGTATGATTTCCACAAGGATGCGAAGGCATTGGCGGACATCGGATATCGCGGCTGGGTGGTGGCGGAGATGTTTGTGATGGCTGGAAATCCGGCAAGCGCGGATCTCAATATCTGGCGCGATATCGAGCCGGACCCGACCAAGGCTGCCCGGCAAACGCTCTCATACCTCAAGGAGGTATTTGCTGATGTCTGCTGATGCATTTTTCCGCCGGCTGCACGCCGTTGTCGCTGATGAAGCGGCTCGGCTCAACGCGCTTGACGCTGCTGTCGGAGACGGTGATCACGGGTCCACCATGCTGCGCGGGTTGACCAAGGCTGTTTCGGCGCCGGACAACCTTCGAGCAAAGGCATTCATGCGTGCCTCCGGTGGTGCTTCGGGCACGTTGTTCGGCCTGATCTTGATGGCCATTGAAGCGCACCTGGAAACCGGTGCGGACCTTCACGCCGGGCTGGCCAAGGCCTGTGAGCGCATCTGCGATCTGGGCGAGGTGAAGGCCGGGGACAAGAGCATGGTGGATGCGCTGTATCCGGCTGTTGAGGCGCTTCAGAATAAGGGCCTTGCAGCGAGCATAGACGCGGCAAGGGTGGGACGCGACGGCACCAAAGACCTGCGCGCGCAACGGGGCCGCGCTCAATATGTTGAAGACGGGGGCAGGGGGCATCTGGATCCGGGATCTGTCTCTGTGGTGCTTATTCTCGAGACCCTGGCCGAAGTGGGTGATCCCGCATGAAAAAGCTGTTCAACTCTCAGGAAACAATGGTCGACGACATGCTGGACGGGTTTGTTTCGGCCTATCCGCAGGTTCAGCGCGGCGCACGTGATCCGCGGGTCATTGTGCGTGCCAAAAACAAGAAGGACGCCGACAAGAAGGTGATGCTGCTGATCGGGAACGGGTCCGGTCACGAGCCGATTGCCATGGGATTTGTCGGGCAGGGTCTGCTCGATGCAAATGTCGTCGGGGATGTCTTCGCCGCACCGTCGGCCGATCTCATTCTCGACGGCATTACAGAAGTTTCGGGAGAGGCAGGAACGATCCTTCTGATTTCGCAGCATTCCGGCGACATGATCAATGGGCGGGCTGCAACGATGCTGGCGGAAGACGACGGTATAAAGGTCGTGGCATTGCCGATGTACGATGATATTTCCGCAGCGCCTCCGGAGAGAAGGCATCGCCGTCGGGGCGCGCCCGGGACGATGTTCATCTATAAAATTCTGGGAGCGGCGGCAGAGGAGGGGCGATCCCTGGAAGCTCTGGTTGCTCTTGGGCAGGAGGTGCGCGAGCGGACGGTCACGCTTGCAGCAGCGGTGACGCCAGGTGTCTCCCCGCTCACCGGGAAACCGATGTTCAGCCTGCCGGACGATGAAATCTTCCTCGGCATGGGCGTGCACGGCGAGCCCGGTATTGGCCGGGCGAAGGTTGGCCCGGTTTCGGGATTGGTCGACCAGATGGTGGAAAAGCTCCTCGCCGACCGCCCGCTGTCAAGCGGTGCAAAGGCTTGTGTCATCATCAATGGCATGGGTGGGACGACCCAAATGGAACTGCTGACCATATGGAACGAGACCCGCGTCAAACTGGCAAGCAAAGGGATTTCCGCCATTGCGCCAATGATTGGCAGCTACGTCACCACCCAGGAAATGGGCGGCTTTTCGATCTCCTTGCTGGAGCCCACCGACGACATGCTGGCGTGCTGGTGCGCACCGTCAGATACGCCACATTTTCCCGCCATCGATTGTGCATATGAGGATCTGAATTCATGAGCCACGCCAAGCCCTTGTTGCAAGATCCGGTATATGGTGTCGCCGTCGATCAGGGGAGTGGGCTGGGAGCAGCCCTCAAGTCCGCGCGGGGCGCGGCTTCCCGTGAAGACGATCTTTTTCACTTCAAGCGCATCGTTGTTGAAACACTAAGTCCGGATGCGACGACACTGCTTGTCGATGCCAATTTCGGCCGTGACCTGCTGCCACACTTTGATGATCGTTGTGTCAAGATGCTGGCGTTTGAGGCGGACGTCTACCGGATTTCCGATGATGACCGGATAACAGCCCTGCCGGAAAATCTGGAGGTGTCCGAATTTTATGCACTTGGTGCGCAGATCCTCAAGTTTTTTCTCTATTTTGGCCCGAACGACCCGGTCGAACTGAACGAGCGAAAGTTCGAACTGGTGACTGACATTGGTCAACGTTGCAGGGCTGTCGGCATACCGTTTCTGTTTGAGCCGATTGTCTATGATCGCGCGATCCCCGATTCCGCATCGGAGGCTTTCGCGCGGATGAAGCCTGAGCTGGTGCGTGCGGCCACCGAGGCCTTTGCCGATCCGCGGTTTTCGATTGATATCCTGAAGGTGGAAATTCCCGTCAATTTCGATTTTGTCGAAGGCTACGGCAATGCCGTGATATCGCGTTCAGAAGCCGAAAAAGCATTCCGGCAGGCTGCCGAAGCCGCGAATGGAATTCCGCTTCTCTATCTCAGTGCTGGTGTCACATTCGAACAGTTCCGCGACGCCTTGGCCTTTTCCAAGGCCGCAGGGGTGAATGCCTATGGCTTCATGTGCGGACGGGCAATCTGGCGCGATGCAATCGAAATTTTTGGTGCTGAAGGTCCGGCGGCGATGACCGCATGGATGAAATCGACAGGACGCGACCGCCTGGCGCAGCTCAAGGAGGCGATCTCGTGAAACTCTTCGAACGCCATCCCGAAGTCGCGGCCTTCCTGGAGCAGGTTCAGGGTCTGCGTATCGGATCCGGAATGGTCAAAACTGATCAGCTGTTCGATGTCATCGACCCCTCGTTCGGGACTGTAGCGGCGCAGGTCGCCCGTGCCGGCGAGGCGGAGATCGATCAGGCCGTTGCGGCGGCTCGGGCCGCCTTGTCCGGTCCGTGGGCGAAGATGACACCCCATGACCGTGGACAGCTCCTGTGGCGGCTTGCAGACGCGATTGAGGAAAAGAAGGAAATCTTCGGCCAGCTTGACGCGATCGATAACGGCAAGCCACTTCACGTTGCCCGCGATGTCGATGCAGTCTATTCGGCGCGCCATTTCCGGTATTTCGCCGGCTGGCCGAGCAAGATCGAAGGCAGAACAATCCCGGTGTCCGTACCCGGCCGGACGAATTTTACCAGGGTCGAGCCTGTTGGCGTGTGCGGGCTGATCACCCCGTGGAACTACCCGACGCTCATGGTCGCCTGGAAACTGGCTCCTGCCCTGGCGGCCGGCAACACGATCGTGCTGAAGCCGGCCGAGCAGACCCCGCTGAGTGCATTGTATCTGGCAGAACTTGCGCTGAAGATCGGTTTTCCGCCCGGGGTTCTGAATGTGGTTCCGGGCCTCGGCCAGGATGCCGGCGCGGCTCTGGCTGCGCATCCCGATGTTGACAAGGTTGGCTTCACTGGTTCGACCGAAACCGGCAGGAGGATTGTCACGGCCTCCAGGGGCAACTTGAAGAAAGTGTCGCTGGAACTCGGAGGCAAGGCCGCAAATATCCTGTTTCCCGATGCAGATCTCGACAAGGCTGTTCCGGGGGCTTTCTGGGCGCTTTTTGGCAACAATGGACAGTCCTGCACGGCCGGCGCGCGGCTCTACGTTCATCGATCTATTCATGATGAAGTCGTCGAGCGCCTGGCGAAGATGGCTCGGGAAATTTCCGTGGGACCGGGAATGGCGCAAAAAACCAATGACCTGGGCCCGGTTATCTCGGAAGCGCAGCTGAATAAGGTCCTGGGCTATATCGAGAGTGGCCGTTCAGAAGGTGCGGAATGCGTCGCCGGCGGGTCCCGTCACGGCGAAGCCGGATATTTTGTGGCTCCGACGGTTTTGCAAAACGTTCGGGATGACATGCGGGTTGCACGGGAAGAGATTTTCGGACCGGTGCTTTGCGTCATGAGCTTTGATGAGGAAGAGGACGTGCTCGCCAGAGCCAACGACACCGAATTCGGTCTCGCGGCAGGCTGTTGGACCCGGGACCTGTCGAGGGCCATGCGCGTATCTGAACAGCTGAAGGCCGGAACGATCTGGATCAACACATGGGGCGATACCGACCCGGCCTCACCGTTTGGCGGGATGAAACAGAGTGGGTATGGGCGCGAAATGGGAGAGGAGGCGATTGCTCTCTATTCCCAGACCAAAAGCGTCTGGCTTGGATAGACAATGCCGATTTGATATATCGAATTGAGTATATCAACATAATAGGGTCTCAAAGGTGTCCTCCACCCCGAAATATCAATCCGTTCATGACCAGATCCTGAAACGCCTGCAGGATGGGCATTACTCGATCGGAACACGTCTGCCGACCGAAGACCTCTTGTCCAAGACCTTCGACGTTAGCCGGGTAACTGTTCGCAAGGCACTCGAGATGCTGGTGCGCGCGGGCTATCTGACAGCGAGGCAGGGCAGCGGCTACGTTGTCTCGACGCTGTCGCCGCCGTCTTCAACCTGCATGGTATCCTTTACTGATCAGGTTTTGATGGACGGCCGTATTCCGGGCTCCAGATTGCTTGGATTGGAGAATCCTGCGCGAAATCTGCCGGATGCGGTGTCGGAGATCTTTGACGAACCGTTGGTGCTGATCGAGCGGCTGCGTACGGTCGACAACCAGCCTCGCATGCTCACGCAGACCTGGATCCCGGCCCGCCTGGTGCCGGGAATTTCCGGTGGTGACTTTCCTGAAACCGGTCAAGGGCAGTCGATCCTGCGCATCCTCAGGCAACGGTTCGGACTTGAGTGGACCAGTGCCTGCGAAACGCTCGACTCGCTGGCCGCAAGTCCACATGTGTCGGAGCGGCTGAACATACCAGTCCAAACTCCAATACTTTCGCAGGCCTGCACGGCTTTCGACACTGAAGCCGACCCGGTCTTTTACGATCTGGTTTACCGCCGGGGACCCATCAGTTTCGATCTGTCCGGCGGCAAGCCCCAGCAAACCGTTCAATGAGATGTGAGTTTTCCAGATGTCCTTGACCATCGGGCTGATCAAAGCCTCCCTGCCCAGCTATTTTCCCCAGCGTCACGGAGTTTTTGAGGCCGCCCGTACCATGCTGCAGGCTGTGGCACGGGAGGATGGCTATCAATTCGTCGAGGCAGATACCATCCCGATGAATGCCGAGGATGCTCGGAAGGCCATTCAGGAGTGCAAGCAACTGGGTGCAGATTTCCTGTTGCTGCTGCACGGTGGGTTTACCATGGGCGATGTCGCGCGCCAGATCGCCTCGGACCCGATGCCAATGGGTGTCTGGGCGACGCCGGAGCCAACCCTCACAGACGATATTCAGCTTAACAATTTTGTTTCGCTGAACATGTCCATGTCGATTGCACGGGGTGTCAGGAACCTGCGCAAGCATCCCGTCCAATGGTATCTCGGAGCACCGGGTGACGAAGCTCTCGTTGACCGGATGCGTCAGACATTCTCAGCACTTTCGGCCCGAAAAGCGCTGCGCGGAGCCCGTATCGGCGTCGTCGGTGGATTGGCTCCTACCTTCTACAACATGGAAGTCTCCACCGACGCGTTGCTCCAATCGCTGGGTGTAGAGGTGGAACACGTCGACATCCACAAATTGACCGACCTGATGAGCGGTCAGGACAAGGAAGAGGTTGCGCGGGAACTGGCTGAGATGAGCGCGAAAGCGGAAGTCTGCGGCGTCTCCGACCCTCAAATGGATCTGACGGCCCAGGCTGTATTGTCCTTGCGCCGAATAGCGAAAGAGGGGCGCTTTGATGCCCTCGCTGTCTCTGACTGGCCTGCCCTGCAGGAAAATCCCGGTATGCACCCGGGCGCTGCTTTCAGCTGGCTGGAGGAAAAAGACCGGCTGCCTGTTGCCTCTGAAGGCGATGTTCTCGGCGCTGTGACCCAACTGGTGGTCAAGTCGCTTACCGGCAAGCTTGGATGCCTGCTCGACATGACCTCGCCGCACCTCGAAAGGGACCAGATCCTGATGTGGCATGGTGGCGGTGGCCCGCTGCATATGGCCGGCGGTTCCGTTTCGTGGATCAATCACCCCATGATTGGCCGTGGCACCGAGGAGGGGCCGGTCTTTGGTGCGATTGCCGATTATGAGTTTGCGCATGGTCCGGTCACGGTCCTGAGAGTTGCGCGTCACGGTACAGCCGGGTTTGCAGTCCAGGGTGAAGTCGCTACCGGCCCAGCGTCCGGATTTACCGGCTGCCGGGGCTGGGTAAGCCGCTTCGAAGATGCTCAGGGTCCTCGTTCGGCGGCCGATATCGTGACCACCGTTCTGGAGCACGGCCTTGAACACCACTTCGTTCTTGTGCCGGGGGCCGTGCGGGAGGTCTTCGAAGAGTTCACCCGCTGGTGCGCCATGGAGCAACTGGGCGTCATTCCGGCCCACCCCGGACTGCCTTCCTATTTACAAATCTGATCTTTCGTATTGACACAGGGATAGAAGTCTTCATATTTGTACTAACAAATTTGATAGGACGATTGAGGGCGAGGGAGGCCGCAGTGACAGAAGTCCACCTCAGAGGTGTCGGTAAGGACTTTGGCGCTTTTACAGCGATCTCCAGGATTGATCTCGATATCAAGTCAGGCGAGCTGGTTGCACTGCTGGGGCCGTCGGGCTGCGGCAAGACCACGACCCTGCGCATGATTGCCGGACTGGAGGTGCCTACATCGGGGCAAATCCTCTTTGACGGCGAGGATGTATCTGAAGTTCCGGTTCAGGACCGGAATGTCGGCATGGTGTTTCAGCGCTATGCGCTTTTCCCGCATATGACGGTTGAGAAAAATGTCACGTTCGGTTTGAAGGTGCGCGGTACGCCGGCGGAAGAAATCAAAGAGCGGCTGGAAGACATTCTCGATGTGGTTCAGTTGCAACCCTTCCGCCACCGCTTTCCGGCGCAGCTTTCGGGCGGTCAGATGCAGCGCGTTGCCATCGCTCGGACGCTCATTACCAAGCCCTCCGTCCTGATGATGGAT
The DNA here is from genome assembly GCF_900220985.1 of Parahoeflea halophila. Lineage (GTDB taxonomy): Bacteria > Pseudomonadota > Alphaproteobacteria > Rhizobiales > Rhizobiaceae > Hoeflea > Hoeflea halophila. Next base: position 41,075 of record NZ_OCPC01000007.1, on the reverse strand, counting down.
GAGCCTTTGGCGAACCTCGATACGAAACTGCGCGGGGAAATGCGTCGCTTCATTCGCGATCTTCAGCAACGTCTTGGCATCACCACCATATTCGTGACCCATGACCAGATCGAGGCGATGGAACTCGCCGATCGTGTTGCGGTCATCTTCAATGGCAATCTGGCCCAGTATGACCGGCCGGATGTGCTCTATCAGCGTCCCAGCAGCATAGAAGTTGCCGACTTCATGGGGGCGGATAACATCTTCCCGGCGGATATCAGTTCGGCAGGTGTCATTGATTCAAGGTTTGGCAAGCTGACATTCGATCCGGCCACAGCGCCAGCGCAAGATGGAGAGGGGCATTTTCTGCTGCGCAGTGAAGCGATCGACCTTCTGTTGACCGCTGAAGGTGCCGAAACCAACCTTATTCAGGGCGTCGTGCGCAACCGGGAATTCTTCGGAGCCTCTGTCAATTACGCGGTTGAATGCGCTGGGGAGACGATCAACGTAAGCGAGCAATCACGGCGTCTGGTCGAGGTCGGAGAAACAGTTTGGCTGCGGATACAGCCCAATCACATCTGGGTCATTCAAGAGGGCTCCAGAGCGTAACGTCAAGTTCAAGTGGAGGAGAACATGAAGAAACTATTGATAAGCCTGTCGCTGTCCGTCAGCGCGATCGCAAGCTCTGCAGTAGCAGATGAAGTTACCGATTTCCGCGACGGATTTCTCAAGGGGGAGGTGACCTGGAGCGACGTGGAGACGCGCGCCAAGTCGGAAGGTGAAGTGAACCTCTATTACTGGGGTGGCAGTGATCCGATCAACATCTGGATGGATCAGGTGGTCACACCTGCGCTCGCCGAACTTGGTGTCAAGTTCAACCCGGTGCGCATCACCGGAACCAAGGATGCCGTCGATCTCGTGCTGGCCGAAAAAGGCGCCGGCAAGGGGCTCGGCGAAGGAAGTGTCGACGCAATCTGGCTGAACGGCGAGAACTTCGCCACCCTGAAACGTCAGGATGCCCTGTTCGGTGCTTTCGCAGACAAGATGCCCAACAGCCAGTTCATCGAATGGAACCCGGAAGATCCGCGTTCGCTGCTGAATCTGCGCGATTTCGGCGTCGAAACGAATGCCGCTGAAGTGCCCTGGTCTGGCGAGCAGTATGTCTGTGCGGTCAATACCTCACGGGTGGACAAAGGCAATGTGCCGGGAACATTTGCCGAGTTGAAGACCTATCTCGAGGCCAATCCGGGCAAGTTCACCTATGTGAAACCGCCGCACTATCTTGGCAACACGTTTGTTCAGGCTGCCATATATGCCCACAATCCCGATGGGACCGGTGGAGAACCTTTTCAGAATTCGATCGACGAACTCGGAGTCGAGGAACTCGCACGCCTCATCACGCCAGGGCTGGAATATCTGAAGAGCCTCGAGCCGCTGCTGCTGGGTGCTCAAAGTGGCTCTGCCCGCTATCCAGAGGATAACACCGCTCTGGATGGCCTCTTCCTGAACGGCGAGATCGATTTCTCCTGCAAGTTCGGTCTCTACGCGGTGGCGGTTGGTCTGAGCAACGGCACCTATCCGGAAGGGGCGGAGGCCTTTGTGTTTCCTGAAGGAAACATGATCAAGAACAAGAACTACCTCGCGATCCCGGCCAATGCGCCGAACCCAGCGGCGGCTCTGGTTCTGGCCAACTACATGACTTCGGTCGACTCTCAGGTCACAAAGCTGAAGTTCACCGGCATGCCCGCCGGCGTGGACCCATGGAAGTTGTCTGAAGACGACGTCAAGGCACTCACCGAAGCCTCCCCAGGCCTGGTTGGCGTCACTCAGGCAGAGCTCGATGCCAATACGGCTCCCGACACCAATGCGACCCTGGTCGATGTGATCGAGGCAACCTGGCTGGAATACATCGAACGTGACAGCTCTGACCAGATTGAAACAATCGTTCAACGGGCAGCAGACAACCTCTCGAAGTAAACGAGAAAGTGCAAGGATCCCTCCGATCGTCCAGCAAGCGGACGGCCGGAGGGGACTCCCGGGGAAAGCGCTATGGCAGAACGAATCACACAGGAACTTCGACGGCAGCGCAAGGAGCGCATCTGGATGTGGATCCAGCTGATGCCCGTGCTTGTTGTCTTGAGTGTTCTGTTCGGCGGAGCGCTGGTCCTTGGCGTCATGCAATCGCTCGGGTTTGCGCCCTGGTTCGGAGTGAACACCTTTCCGGATTTCCAGTACTTCGGTGCGCTCTGGGGAGACTGGTTTTTCTGGCAATCCCTGGGCCTGACGCTTTACTATGCGCTTGTCTCCACATTCCTTTCCTTGGTGATGGGCGTCTTGCTGGCGCTGGCCCTGGTCCGGTATTTCCCCGGGAAAACATTCTACAAATACCTCTACAAACTGCCCCTGATGATCCCCTATACGGTCGGCATTGCGCTGGCGGTGATCATGATGGGCAATAGTGGGATGATTTCGAGGCTGATGGCTTTCGTCGGGCTCATCGATGACCCTTCACAGTTCCCGCAGATCCTGAAAACCCACTATGGCTGGGGTATCATTGCGGTCTATGTCTGGAAGCAGACGCCGTTCGTTGCGCTGACCGTCTACGCTGTTCTTCTCGGAGTCGGCCGGGAAACCGAAGAGGCTGCCGCCATTCTCGGAGCCAACAAATGGCAGATCTTCTTTCAGGTCACGTTTCCACAGATCCTGCCCGGCATCGTGTCTTCGACCCTGATCATTTTTGCCTTCAACATCGGTGCGTTTGAAGCACCGTTCATTCTGGGGGGCGGCTTTCCCGATACGCTTCCTGTCGTAGCCTGGCGATATTTCAATGACGCCGACTACACGCTTCAGCTTCAGGGCATGGCAACGGTTGTCTCGATCGCACTGATCGCCGGCGTCATCCTCTACAGCTATCTTTCCTTCTACCGCCGCTATGAACGGCGGATCGGGAGGCACTGACATGGCCCGTCAGAAATTCAAAAGGGCTCTAAATTCCCGCCTGTCGCCTTTCCAGAAGATCTACTTGCTTCTGGTCGCCGGTTTCATCGTTGGTCCATTTGTACCGCTACTGATTCAGAGTTTCGCATTTCGCTGGGCGTGGCCCGATCTGCTGCCCGGCACCTGGTGGCTGGAACAGCGCGAGAAGTCATTGCTGCCGCTGGCGTGGGACTATGTGATTTCGCCCTACAGCCGGGTTTGGGAGGCAACGCTCAACACCGTGTTCATCGGCGCGGTGGTCACGGTAATCTGCCTGCTGATCTGCTTGCCGACGGCGCGGGTCCTTGCCCGGGAAGAGTTCAAGGGCAAGGCCTCCTTCGAGTTCTTTTTGTCCATGCCGTTGATTGTTCCGGAAGCAGCCATCGGCATCGCGCTGTTGATGATCTTCATCAAGATCGGACTTGCGGGCAGTTATCTCGGGATCATTCTGGTTCATCTGATACCGACGATCCCCTACATGATCCGCATGCTGACAGCCGTCTATCAGGGGCTTGGCCGCGATTTTGAGGAACAGGCCATGATCCTCGGGGCAAGCCGTTGGCAAATTCTGCGCCTGGTAACGCTGCCGATGCTGCTGCCCGGGGTGGTAGCTGGTGCGCTGTTCACCTTCCTGGTCTCGACCAATATCTTCCTGCTGACCTTCTTCCTGGGGCAGGGCAAAATCATCACACTGCCAACCTTGCTGTTTTCCAAGATCTCCGGCGGAACGCTCGACGCCTCGGCTGCGGGCATAACACTGGTCGTCACCATTCCCGGCATCATCCTTTTGCTGATCACAGAGCGCTTCATCAAGGAAGAGGCTTTCGGCAAGGGGTTTGGAAACTAGGCTCCGAGGACATTCCCATGACATCGCTTAAGGAAATTGCTCAGAAATTTTCGAAACTAGACGAATCTCTGATGCAATGCCGTCTCGGCCGCCCGGGTCCGCGCCCCCGGGTGATCATCGACACCGACACCGCAAACGAGATCGACGATCAATATGCCGTGGCCTGGGCGCTGCTTTCGCCGGAAAGGCTGGCACTTGAAGGCGTCACGGCCGAGCCTTTCTCCTTCCGCCACCAGAAGGAAGGTCTTCACAGTGCAGTCGCGGCACTCAAACGGGGTGCGGCCGAAAACGCCTTCGAAGAAAACTTCATGGGCGCTTTTGGCGGCTGGGCGGAGCGATTAATCGACGCGGGGCGTGGTGCGGAGGATGTCCACTTCACCGAACCCGACGAAGGCGAGAAACTGTCCTACGAGGAAATCCTGCGCGTCTTCGACAAATGCGGTGTGCCATCCGAAGGCAAGGTTTTCCGCGGGTCTCCCGGTTATCTGGAGAGTTTCGACGCACCCATCGACACGCCGGCCGCACGCTTCATCATAGAACAGGCGCGCAAGCGCAGCGAAGGACCGGTCTACATCCTGGCTATGGGCGCGGTGACCAACATCGCCTCAGCCCTGCTGATGGCGCCGGACATCATCGACAACATCGTTGTCGTCTGGACTTCTGCTTTCCCGAGCTATGCGCCGTTCAGCAATCAGCCATCGCTCAATCTTGTACAGGATCCGCTGGCCTCTCAGCTGTTGTTCGAATGCGGCGTACCGCATGTCTACCTGCCAGGCTATCATGTCGGTGCGCAGCTGATGATCTCAAAACCGGAGATGGAGAAATTCGTCAAGGGGAAGGGCGCCATCGGCGACTATCTGTGGCACCTCTACACCCACAATCCGTTGCATACCAAATATCAGATCAACGAGCCGGACACGAAGACCTGGGTGATCTGGGACATCATCAACGTGGCGTGGCTGTTCGACCCGGACTATGTGACAGTCCACATGACCAGCTCACCGGAATTGACCGATGAGCTTTATTGGAAGCATGAGCCCGGCCGTCACAAGATGCTGGAAGCCTATGACGTCAATCGGGATGCGATATTCGAGGATTTTTACCGTACCCTTGAAAAGGCCCCCGGCTGAGTAACGCTCTTTTAGCTCACTCACATGCATGGGCCACACTCGCCAAAGGATGTCATCAAGTCTTGGAGTGCGACCCGTCATGACTTCAGGTAGGGTTGGTGCTTTCTGGTGAATGCCAGGAACACGGGCTGGCAGCTTCTTCATCCGGTGAAGCAACTGCTGAACTCCGCTTTTCGGACAGGTTGGCAGATCAACCGACGATGTCCGCTTCTGCCATTTGGCGGCGGTTTCCTGATCGCTTCCGTATCGCTTTGATAGCGCTCTCAGCTCCGTCGGTGCTCTTGTCTTTCTCGACGGTCTGCCTCGGTCTTGGCGGTGCTGCCGTGAAGAACCTGTCCCACAGTGTTTCGCTTCGTTTTCAGGAAGATGATGCACCAACAAAAGCCGGGACCGCGCGTCTGGACATCAGCAAATCCTGCGGAACGGCTCGCTTCTCGCATGCTCCTCAGCACGATTTGCAACAATGTCAACTATGTTGACTATTGGGTATTCGGGTGCGATGTAGTCGGCGTCGATGACAGACATCTGGCTGATAAGCCCGACAAATCTGGGAGGACCGTGGCGTGAATGTGCCCGAAAACTAATCACCGACTACAGCGACAACCCTGCGTGAACGTCTTGTTGGCCTGGAACAAGCGACTTTACGTGTTGGTGTGCCCTGAGGCACAAAATCTGATGTGCGCTCATTACTGAATGGGGGATTACCGAAGCCAGCCGCGAGGGGCTTGCGAAGTTGTTTCCAGTGTTTGCAAGGAGTAACTGCCAATGATCGTCAACAGGTATGATAAGAAGGACGCACAAGGCTGGATTGAGCGTGCCGGTGACGACGAGGCGGACCGGGATCTGATGTTGCGGATCTATACGAGCCGACTGATCGGACAGGACCCGGATCTGGTCATGCATGGTGGTGGCAATACTTCGGTGAAGGTGCAGCGGGCGAACCTGTTCGGACATGTCGAGGACATCCTGCATGTCAAAGGATCCGGGCGTAACTTGTCGGAAATGAATGAAGCGGGACTTCCGGGACTCAAGCTCGAGCCGCTGCGCGATCTACGTGAGCTTGAAACGCTTCGCGATGAAGAGATGGTCAATGTTCTGCGGCGCTGCCTGCTGGATACGGCTTCTCCCAATCCTTCGGTGGAAACGCTGCTGCACGCATTTCTGCCGCACAAGTTTGTTGACCACACCCATGCGACGCCGTTTCTGGTGCTGGCCAGTTTGCCAAATGCAGAAGAAGTCTGCCGGGAGATCTTCGGTGACCGGATCGCCGTGGTGCCCTATGTCTTCTCCGGCTTTGGTCTTGGCAAAGCGGCTCGCGATATCCTTGATGCAAACCCTGACGCCGAAGGGTTGCTGCTGCTCAAGCATGGCCATGTAACTTTCGGCGAGACCGCGCGTGAAAGCTATGATCGTGTGGTTGGCCATGCAAATGAAGCTGCACGCTACTTCGGCATGGCGGGTGCGACAATCTCCGCGAACAATCCGCCAGCGGAAGAGATCGAGATGCTAGCCGTGTTGCGCGGTGCGATTGCCGGGATGAGCGACGATATTGACGCGCCGATGCCCGTTTTCGACATCCGTACCAATACGGCCGCGCATGCGGTCTGGCAGCAGAAGGACGTCGATCAGCTGGCCGGTCTGGGTGTGGCAACACCGGACCATGTTATTCACCTGAAGCCCTGGCCGCTCGTATTGCCGAAGTCCCTATGGTCGCAGGGACGCGATGCCATTCATGATGCTGTCCAGAAGTTCAAGTCTCGGTATCAGGCGTACTTCACGTCGAATGCGCTCACGGCAGACGGGGCAAAGACGATGCTATCGCCCGAGCCGCGCCACGCCTGGGTCGAGGGTGTTGGCATCGTCGGCATCGGCCGCAATCGGAAAATCGCCAAGGCGGCTGGCGACCTTTCAGAGCAGAACATGCGGGTGCGGTTGTCCGCTGTGGCGAGTGGCGGTTATCAACCGGTGACAGAACGCGAGCAATTCGGCTGTGAATACTGGTCGCTTGAGCAGGCCAAGATCGTGTCCGGCAAACCTCCGGCGTTCGAAGGCAAGGTCGTCCTCGTTACCGGAGGCGCGGGTACTATCGGACTGGCGACCGCGAAGGCCTTTGCTGCGCAGGGTGCAAATTGCGTTCTGATCGACTTGTCCGAAGAACGATTGCAGGCAGCTGTGGCGAGGCTGGGAGCGGGCCATTCAATCTTCGCTTGCGATGTGACCGATGCGGCTGCTGCAGATGCGGCTGTCACGCATGCGGTCCAACGCTTCGGCGGTGTCGATATCCTGGTATCCAACGCCGGATCTGCTGTGACTGGTTCGATGCTCGATATGGATGATGCGGCTTTTCGCCAAGCTTTTGAGCTCAATTTCTTTGCCCACAAAAACTTTGCAGTTGCTGCTGCGCGAATGATGAAGGTGCAGGGCCGGCCAGGGCAAATTCTGTTCAATATCTCAAAACAGGCGGTCAATCCTGGCCCGAAGTTGGGAGCCTACGGCATTCCGAAGGCCGCGACGATGTTCATGATGCGGCAACTGGCGCTGGAACTGGGAGGCGACGGCATTCGCGTCAACGGTGTGAATGCCGACCGCATCCGTTCGGGACTGCTTACCAACGAGTTCATCAAGGAGAGAGCGGCATCACGCGGTCTGAGCGAAACGGACTACATGGGCGGGAATCTGCTGAACCGTGAAGTTGAAGCGTCCCATGTGGCCAATGCATTCGTCGCTTTGGCGTTAAGTGATCGCACGACCGGGCACGTCATGACTGTCGACGGTGGCAACACTGCAGCTGAGTTGAGATGATCATAAGTCACCGGGAGGTATTCCGGAAGCACGCCGGTGGGCACACGAGCAGCGGTTTTGTAGAATCAGCCTGAGTGTGTAAGCCGGGGGCAAGGATGGCGCTGCGACCGCACAACTGGTGCTGGGAAGGGGCTGCAGCATGGCGCCTCTCGACATCAGGGGCGGTCGGTTCGTGCCGCACAGGATGGCCGTTCCGGGTGATGTTGAGGCGCTAACCGGGAACCTCTTGTGCGACGTGCATCTCGTGGCGGAGAATCCGTTGCCGTTGGTGGTACATGAACATGTATTTTGGTCCTTGTTTGAAACAATCTGGGTTGGGAAACACCAATGGAAAGCAGTCGTCCACACCGGCCTAATCAAGCGACCATGATGCTCGAAGCTGCCTGGCAGTATTACAACGACGGCCAGAATCAGAACGAGATCGCCAAGTATCTTGGGCTGTCACGCAGTACGGTCGTCAACTATCTGGCGGAGGCGCGCGAGAAGGGGTTGGTGAAGGTATCGCTCAACCCTGCCGCCTTTCAGGAAGTCACGCTCGCGCGACAGCTGCGAGAACTCTACGGGCTTGTCGATGCCTATGTGGTGCCGCGTCCGGCTGGCCTGTCTGATGCCGACGCGCTCAGGCGGGTAGGCCGGGTGGCTGGAGAGTGGTTGCCCGGGATGCTTTCCGACGGTGACGTGCTGGGTGTCTCCTGGGGTGAGACGATCTATGAAGTCTCGCTGAACGTGAAGGAAGGTTTCGTAGGCGATGTGACAGTCGTGCAGCTTGTCGGGTCGCTCGCGACGCCACTGGTTTTTGCCGCCGAAACATGTTCGTCGAACATCGCGCAGCGTCTGTCGGCCCACTACGTCAACCTTCCGGTGCCCGCCTATCTAAGCAATGTCGAACTCGCGCGGCAGCTTCGTGCCGAGCACCATGTTGCAACTCAGCTCGATGTTATCAAGAGGTGCAACAAGACACTGTTTGCCGCAGGAACCTGCACCCCCGACAGCCATATCGTCAAGGTGGGGGTCGTTACCGAAATGCAGTTGCATAAACTGCTCGACAAGGGTGCGGCAGCGGTCATCTGCGGCCAGTTTATCGACAAGGACGGCAATCCGCTTGAAACCGAGGTTCGTCAACGGATGATATGCGTTGATCTTGAAGATATGCGCAACAAGGACGCCGGCTTCCTGGTGGCGGTTGGTGAGGCTCGGGTTGCTCCTATCAAAGCGGTTATCAAGGGTGGCTTTGCCACCCATCTGTTGACCTGTGCGCGCACGGCGGAACTGCTGCTGCAGTAGCCGATCACATCCAATTCGTCCTATTGTCAATTGTTGCCTTTGAGCGGATTTCCTGGAGGAGTTTTTCGATGTTGCCGTTTGTTTTCAATACCACAAGCAGCATTCAGTTCGGCGCAGGGGCGCTTGAAAGGCTTGGCGAGCTTGCCCTCAGCGCCATGGGAAACCACGTGTTTCTCGTCACCGATGCAGGCATGGTGGCGACAGGGATTGTGGACCAGGCCCTTTCTCACCTCAAGGCCGCCGGCGTCGAAGTGACAGTGTTTGCCGATGTCCAGGCGGATCCTCCCGAAACCGTGATACTGACTGCTGCGGAAACCGCTCGCACTGCGGCTGTCGATGGCGTGATAGGTCTCGGCGGCGGGTCTTCTCTCGATGTCGCAAAGCTGGTGGCGCTGCTCGCGGTCGGCAAGGAGGAACTGAAATCGGTCTATGGCGTCGGCAATGCCAAGGGGCCTCGGCTGCCCCTGATCCTGGTACCGACCACCTCAGGTACCGGTTCGGAAGTGACGCCGATCTCGATCGTGACCACCGGAACCTCGGAGAAGATGGGTGTCGTTTCACCTGTGTTGCTGCCCGATATCGCGCTGCTTGACCCGGAACTGACCTATGGCCTGCCGGCACATGTCACGGCCGCCACCGGCATCGATGCCATGGTGCACGCGATTGAGGCCTATGCCTCGGCGAGCGCCAACAACAATCCCCTGTCGCGCACGCTTGCCACCCAGGCGCTGGAGTTGATGGGTCCGTCGCTGCTGCGCGCCGTACAGAACGGCAGCGATGCGGACGCGCGCGCGAACATGTTGCTGGGCTCGATGCTCGCCGGGCAGGCCTTTGCCAATTCGCCGGTGGCGGCGGTTCACGCGCTGGCCTATCCGCTGGGCGGGCATTTCCACATTCCGCACGGGCTCTCAAATGCGCTGGTGCTGCCGCATGTGTTGCGCTTTAACGCTGTGACTGCGCATCAGGCCTATGTCGATCTGGCTCCGCATCTGTTTCCCGATCTTGCCGCGCTGGAAGGTCAGGAACGTGTTGCAGCCTTCTGCGACCAGCTCGCCGCCCTGTCGGCTGCGTGCGGGTTGCCGCAGACCCTGCGTGAGATGAAGATCACCGAGGACTGGTTGCCGAAACTCGCCAGTGACGCAATGAACCAGACGCGGCTGCTGGTCAACAATCCACGTGCCGTGAGCGAGGCGGATGCCCTGGCGATCTACACGGCCGCCTTCTAAATACCGTGGTGTCTCGCCACCGATCCGAAGATTTTCGTTGTCGCGTTCTTGAAACTCGAACGACATGGATCCTTGCCATTGAGCCGAGCAGCACCGCGAGCGAGGATGGTGGTATGATGCTGGCCATCCCTCCGGTGGCCAGGATCGGCCCCTGGATCATTTTCGGCTTGCAGCCGCGCTTGGGGATGTCGGGTATCAGGGTGGTGCCGAGCATCGCGGTGTTGGCCATGGAAAAACCCGGACGGCGTGGCAAAGATCGTTCCGCAGCAGAGCGTAAGACAGAACAGCCGGCCGCGGGTTCCGCCGGAGCATTCGTCCAGTGCGTCGAATACCCGGGCCGCAAGACCGCTGTGAAGCAGCAACTCTTCCATGATCGGGAGCAGCGGCACGGGCTTTAGCGCGAAGCTTGTCACCGAGGTCGTAACGTTGGCGATCAACCAAAGCCTTTTGTGCGGGCACACCCAAAATGCCTGCCTATGTGGCGGCGAAGGGCGGTGCTGTCGGCTTCACCCGCGCGCTGGCGACCGCAGTGGGCAGATACGGAATCCGGGTCAATGCGGTGACTACCTGCCTCACCTGATCCGACCGCGCGAGGGCCGGCACCATGCCGAAAGCTTCGAATTCGTGGAGTTGCTTAAGGCCATGCCCGGAAAGGGTCAGCCTGAGGACGTCGCCAAGTTCGTGGCCTTCCTCGTCTCTAACGAAGCTGGCTGGATGACTGGCCAGTGCGTTTAGGTCGACGCCGGCATCATCCAATTCTGACGATTGTCATTGTTCCCGGCGGTATGGTCGCCGGGAGAGAGGCTGTGATCTGCTGAGGCATCTTCGCAGCACCTGGTCGAGGGGTAGCAACGGCGAGCGTGGCGGGAGGCGCTGCACTTGCCGGTATGGACTGAAACTTTGCTGTGTCTCTCCGGTTTTTGCCTCTGATGCGACGGCTTCACGCGTTGCGTCGAGGAAACCTCCTCGCGTCCAGTCCTTCGCGCAGGATGGCGAGATTGCGCAAGTTCGCCTTGAACCCGATGTCGAAAAGGTCACCGACCAGGGGGATGGCTCCGATAACGTAGTCTATGCCGAGATTGGCTGCCATGCGGGTGAGGTGCCATTTGCTCACACCCATGGCGTGACCGCGCCAGATCATCCAGGCAGATGGTGCCGCAACCAGGGTGTCACCGATACCCGGGACGAGGCCCACTATGGAGTCCAGGCCAAACCGTATGGAGGTTCCGGGCAGCCGGAAGCGGCTGTCGAGCAGGGTGGCCAGGCGGTCCAAGCGCGCCAGTTCCTGGTCTATCGTGTGCCTGTCGTGGTCAAGCGTGAGCGGTGTATCGGTCATGACGCATCAACCCTCTCACGCGGTTTTGGTTCCGTTCATTGTCAGTGGCGGGTGCGGTTCTTCGTGAACAGTCCGGTTACGCCTGGGATCTGGGTTGAGGTCAGTCGCCGATATAGGCGGCGAGGGTGGCCTCCGCGCCATTGTGCCAGAGCGCCGTGAGCGCTGCGGCAAAGGCATCGACGAATTCCGCATAGTTGCCGAGATTTCCGTAGATGTCCGTCATTTTAAGCCACTCTTGCGGGGTTTGCCTGGCGAGCCTTGCCCGTGCGGTCAGCCGGTCCCAGTTGGGGTCATTGGGCAAGATCACCTCACCGCTGTCGGTGGTGCCGTAACAGTAGCGGCACCAGAGTGCGGATTCGAGCGCGAGGCCATCGACCGTTTGCCCTCCCGCTAGCCGTGCTTCTATCGTTGGCAGGATGAATTTCGGCTGCCGGTTGGAGCCGTCGAAACACAGTCGCGGGATGGTGTCGCCGATCGCCGGGTTGGAAAATCTTTCGACGCATTTGCGGTAGTAGCTCTCGGTGCTGACCCCTTCGATGCTCGGCACTGTCGGCATGATCTCCTCATGCTGCAGCTTGTCGAGAAACCCGGTGACAAGCGGGTTCGTCATCGCGTCGTGAACATAATTGATCCCGAACAAGCCGGCCGGATAGGCGATGGTTGCATGACCCCCATTGAGGATGCGCAGTTTCATCAGCTCGTAGGGCGCGACATTGCTGACGAACTGAACGCCGACAGTCTCAAGCGCGGGTCGCCCCATCGGAAAGTTGTCTTCGAGCACCCATTGACGGAACGGTTCGCAGACGACGGGGGCCGCATCGTCGATTCCGAATTTTTCCGCCACGATGCCGATTTCCCGCGGGCCGGTAGCAGGCGTGATGCAATCGACCATGCCACATGGAAAGGCAACATTGGCCTCTATCCATTGGGCCAGGTCGTCGCTTCGCAGCTTTGCAAGTCCGACCACGGCGTTGCGCGCCACATGACCGTTCTCGGGAAGGTTGTCGCAGGACATTACGGTGAAAGGAGCAATGCCGGCCGCCCGCCGCGCCATCAGCGCCGCAATGATGATGCCGAACACGGTGGCCGGGCTGCCGGGATTGCCGGCATCGGCGATAATGTCGAGGTGCGAAGCGTCGAAACCACCGGTCTTTGCATCGACGTAATAACCGCCTTCGGTCACGGTCAGCGACACAATGCGGATTTCCGGACGTGCCATCGTCTCGATCAGCTGACCTGCGTCGATGGCGCAGAAGTCGATCATCGAGCCGCAAATCCTCGCCGAGAAGCCCGCCGGATCCAGTTCAACGATCGTCGTCAGCCAGTCCTGCGGTTGAAGCCGCTGGCGCATGGCCTCGTCATAGGGTTTTACCCCGGCGCCGATGATGGCCCAGTCATGATCACGCCCGGTCTCAAACAGGCGGTGCAGATAGACCGCCTGGTGGGCGCGATGGAAATTTCCGACACCGATATGAACGATGCCCGGGCTCAGCGCGGTGCGGTCATAGCCGGGCACCTTGGTGCCGGGCGGAAGCTGGTCGAGATTGGCGTTCGAGAGTTTCATCAGCTCATCCACTGCCCGCCGTCTACATTGTAGGTCTGCGACAGGATGTAGTCGGATTCGGGCGAGGCAAGGAAAATCGCCATGCCGGTCAGGTCGTCAGGGGTTGCAAAGCGGCCCGCGGGCACGCCGGCTGCAACTTCCGCCTTCTTCTGGCCCGGCTGTTTGTGTTCGAGTTTGGCGAACATGGCGTCGACATGCTCCCAGTGCTCGCCGTCGACCACACCAGGGGCGATGGCGTTGACGTTGATGCCGTGCTTGATCAGGTTCAGGCCAGCCGACTGGGTCATCGAAATGACGGCTGCCTTGGTCGAGCAATATACCAGCACCAGGCTCTCACCGCGACGCCCTGCCTGAGACGCCATGTTGATGATCTTGCCGCCATGGCCCTGGCTGATCATCTGCCGGGCAGCCGCCTGCATCGTAAACAGGGTACCGCCAACATTGACGGCGTAAAGCCGGTCGTAGCTGGCCCGGGTGATGTCGACGGTTTCTGCCGCATCAAATAGGGCGGCGTTGTTGATCAGGATGTCGAGTTTGCCGGCCTTGTTCACGACCGTGGCAATGGCTGCATCGATGCTGTCCTGCCGGCTGACGTCGATTTCCACGGCATAGGCAGCATCACCGATTTCCGTTGCCGTGGCCTGGGCTCCCGCGAGATTGACATCGGCGATGGCAACGGTCGCGCCCTCGCGGGCATAGGCCTGGGCGAATGCCCGCCCGATCCCGCGAGCGGCTCCGGTGATCAACGCCGATTTGCCGGCAAGTCGGTTCATTGAATTCGCAGCCCCTTGGCGTCGAAGCGGTGAAGGTGTTCCAACTGCGGCGTCAGGTACACCGTGTCGCCATGACGGACGTCAAACTCCCCTCCCGCGCGCACGGTCAGAGGATCGCAGCCCGGAATGCCATGGATATGGATGAAGGTGTCGGAGCCAAGGTGTTCGGCGATGCCAACCGTGCCCTTCCAGGCACCTTCAGTCTTTGAAATGTCGATATGCTCGGGTCGGATACCGATTGTGTGTGCACCGTGATTTGCGGCTTCAGGACCTTCCATGAGGTTCATCTTGGGCGAACCGATAAAGCCTGCAACGAACCTGTTGCGGGGCGTGCGGTAGAGCTCTAGCGGGCTCCCCACCTGCTCGATGACACCGGCCTGCAGCACCACAATCTTGTCGGCCATGGTCATGGCTTCAACCTGGTCGTGGGTCACATAGATCATGGTGGTGGCAAGCTTCTTGTGCAGTTCGGAGATTTCCATTCGCATGCCGACGCGCAGCGCTGCATCGAGGTTGGACAACGGCTCGTCGAACAGGAATGCGGATGGTTCGCGCACGATGGCGCGGCCGATGGCAACGCGCTGACGCTGGCCGCCCGACAACTGGCCGGGGCGGCGGTCAAGGTAGTCGGTCAGGTTCAGTGCGGTGGCAGCCTGTGCAATGCGCCTGTCTTGTTCCTCTTGCGGCATTTTCGCCATCTTCATCGGGAAGGCGATGTTCTTGCGCACCGTCATATGCGGGTAGAGCGCGTAGCTCTGGAACACCATCGCCAGACCGCGCTTTGCCGGCGGTAGACCTGTGGCGTCCGCGCCATCGATCTCGATGGTTCCCGATGTTGTGTCCTCCAGACCGGCGATCAGGCGCAGCAGGGTTGACTTGCCGCATCCCGAGGGGCCGACAAAGACCACGAACTCGCCGTCGTTGATTTCCAGATCCAGCGGAGGAATGACCTCGACCTTGCCGAAGGATTTGCTGACCTGTTTTAACTGTATGCGTCCCATGTTTGGCTCCTCACTTCACAGCGCCGAAGGTCAAGCCCCGGACAAGTTGTTTCTGGCTGAACCAGCCCAGTACAAGGATCGGCGCGATGGCCATGGTCGAGGCCGCCGAAAGCTTGGCGTAGAACAGTCCTTCCGGACTGGAGTAGCTGGCTATGAAGGCGGTCAGCGGCGCTGCCTTGGCGGCGGTGAGATTGAGCGTCCAGAAGGCCTCATTCCAGGCAAGGATGAAGTTGAGCAGCAGCGTGGAGGCTATGCCGGGCACCGCCATGGGGGTAAGCACATAGAGGATCTCGTCCTTCAGCGATGCCCCGTCCATCCTTGCAGCTTCGAGGATCTCGCCGGGGATCTCCTTGAAGTAGGTGTAGAGCATCCAGACAATGATCGGCAGGTTGATCAGCATGAGCACGATGACCAGACCGGCGCGGGTGTCGAGAATGCCAAGCTCGATGAAGATCAGGTAGATCGGGTAAAGCACACCGACGGCCGGAAGCATCTTGGTCGAGAGCATCCACAGCAGGATATCCTTGGTGCGCTTGCTCGGGACAAATGCCATTGACCAGGCTGCCGGTACGGCGACGATCAGGCCGAGAACGGTCGAACCGCCGGCAATGATGATCGAGTTCCACAGGAACCGCATGTAATTCGAGCGTTCCTGGACGATGCTGTAGTTCTCCAGCGTCCAGTCAAAGAACAGGAAGACCGGCGGATCACTGATCGCCTGTGCCTCGGTCTTGAAGCTGGTCAGGATTGTCCAGAGAATCGGGAAGAAGATGAGCAGCCCGATGGCCCAGGCGATGAGCGTGTTGATAAGCTTGCGGTTGGTTGTGACTGCGCGTGCCATATCCATTCACCTCACTTGTCAAGGTTCTTGCCGACGATGCGCATCAGGAAGATGGCAACGATATTGGCGAGAATGATTGCGTAGACCCCGCCGGCCGAACCAAGGCCGACATTCTGGCTTTCCAGCACGCGCTGGAAAATCAGGTAGGTGAGCGTGCGGGTGCCGAAGGCGCCGCCGGTGGTGACGAAGATTTCGGCAAAAATCGACAACAGGAAAATGGTCTGAATCAGTACAACGATGGTGATGGCGCGGCCCAGATGCGGCAGCGTCAGGAACCAGAAGCGCTTGTGGACAGGCGCGCCATCCATCTCGGCTGCTTCCATCTGCTCGCCGTCGAGTGACTGCACGGCAGTGAGCAGGATCAGCGTTGCGAAAGGCAGCCATTGCCAGGAGACGATCATGATGATCGATTGCAGCGAAGCCTGGCTCAGCCATTCGACCGGTGTCGCTCCGAAGAACTTCCAAAGATGCGCGAACAGGCCGTTCACCGGATCCATGAAGATGTTCTTCCAGACCAGGGCCGACACCGTCGGCATGACGAAAAAGGGCGCGATGACCAGAATGCGGACGATGCCCTGTCCCCACATTGGCTGATCAAGCAGCAGCGCCAGCATGATGCCGAAGACGATGGTAATCGCCAAGACCCCGCCGACGATGATCAAGGTGACCTGGATGCTGGGCCAGAAGGAACTTGAGCTGACAAACCGGATGTAATTGTCCAGCCCGGCCCAGCCCTGGTCGCCGCCGCGCATCGGCAGGTAGACGCGGAAGGAAAACCACAGCGTCATGATCAGAGGCACCAGCATCCAGCCAAGTAGCAGGATCACGGCGGGCGCCATCATCAGTCGGGCTGCGGAACGGGATTGCTGAGTGGCCATGACGTGTCTCCACAATGAGCAGCCTTAGGCTGCGGGCAGCCAAGTGCCGCCAGGAACAGATGTCATTTGCGAAAGGAGAGTTAGCCGGAGAGCCGCTTACACCGCCCTCCGGCCCGGGAGGATGCCTCAGTAACCTGCGGCTTCCATCGCGTCGGTGGTCAGCGCCTGGGCCTTTTCCAAGGCTTCTTCCACTGTTTGCTGTCCGGCATATACCGCCGAGAATTCCTGGCTGACTTCGGTCGCAATGCCGGCGAACTCCGGAATGGCCGCAAACTGAATGCCGACATAGGGCACCGGATCGACGGTCGGGTTGTTCGGATCAGCCGAGAGGATCGAATCCAGGGTCATCTTGGCAAATGGAACCGACTGGTAGTCCGGATTATCATAGAGAGAGGTACGCGCGCCCGGAGGCACGTTGGCCCAGCCTTCCTTCTCCGCCACCAGTTCGATGTAGCTGGTGCTGGTCGCCCATTCGATGAATTCCTTGGCAGCCGCTTCTTTCTCGGTACCGGCCGGAATTGCCAGTGCCCAGGCCCAAAGCCAGTTGGAGCGCTTGCCCAGGCCATTGTCGGGAGCGAGCGCGAAGCCGACCTTGTCAGCCACGGTGGATTCGTTCGGGTTGGTCACGAAGGAGGCCGCCACGGTGGCGTCGATCCACATGCCGCACTTTCCCTGCTGGAACAGCGACAGGTTTTCATTGAACCCGTTGGTCGCGTATCCGGGAGGTCCGGCCTTGGACATCAAGTCAACGTAGAAATTGAGTGTATCGGCCCATGGCTGGGTGTCGAACTGGGGTTTCCAGTTCTCGTCGAACCAGCGTGCGCCGAACGAGTTAGACATTGCGGTGATGAAAGCGCCGCCTTCCCCCCAGCCGGCCTTGCCGCGCAGGCAGATGCCGTTGATCTCGTTGTCGCGGTCGGTCATCGCGATCGCCGCTTCCTTGATGAAGTCCCAGGTCGGGGCATCGGGCATGGTCAGCCCGGCCTTCTCCATCAAGTCGGTACGGTACATGATCATCGACGATTCACCGTAGAACGGTGCCGCATAAAGCGTTCCGTCATAGGACAGCCCGTTGGCCATCGCAGGCAGAAGATCGTCTACGTTGTACTCGTCCGACAGGTCGTCGAGTGGCACCAGCCAGCCATTCTTGGCCCAGATCGGCGTTTCGTACATGCCGATGGTCATCAGGTCGAAAGCGCCGCCCTTGGTCGAAATGTCGGTGGTCACGCGCTGACGCAGGACGTTTTCTTCCAGCGTCACCCACTCTACGGTGTGACCGGTCTTTTCCGTAAAGTCATCCGTCAGGCCCTGCATGCGGATCATGTCGCCATTGTTGACGGTGGCAATTGTGAGTTCCTCGGATACGGCGGCCGACGTCATCGACATCGCAGCAATCAAACCGAGCGCGGTTGATGCGGATCTCCTAGAAAGTGTCATATTGGCTCCTCCCATTTCTTAACACGCGTAAAATATTAGATTACGCAACGGAAAGAGTCAACAGGGCGATGGATGGACATGCATCCCTCGCTTCAAGCGCAACGGCTCAGCGTGAGATTTCAGGAGGTTAGGCGGAGTCGCGCAGCCGAAGTTCGGCGTCGAATGTCAGAGATACGGCATTTTCCGCAGGGTTCTCGCAACAGATTTTGCTGAGCAGTTGTCCGGACGCCGCCTCGGCTATTGCCTGCGTGTTCTGTGTCACGGTAGTCAGGCTGGGGAAGGTGAAAGCGCTCAGCGGATAGTCGTCATGCCCGGCGACACGAAAGCGCGAGGTGCCCTTGCCCGGTGTCCCGAACAGGCTGTGCCGCTTGGCTGCTCGGATGACCCCGATCGCAAGGCGGTCATTGGCGCACAATATTGTCTGGTCGACCAGGTTGCCGTGGTTGAAATGCGCATCCATAAGCTTGCAGGCATATTCCTCGAGCTCAAGATCTTCCCCGGTCGCGGATGGCGAGATTATGACCGGCTCATTGCCGAGTTCCAGCATGCGGCTGGTGTAGGCCAGTTCCCGCTCCGGATTGTTGGAATTGCTGCTTGGCATTCAAAGAAATGCCGGAGGCTCTCCGGAACGGCACAGATAATCGACAATAAGCCCCTGCTTTGTCGATTGTCAGTGCCGATAAAGTCAACATCGTGAAAGCGCTCCTGCGGACGCGTATCTACAAACACCATCGGCCGTTGTCGCTTGAGCCGCGACAGGTCATCAACTGAACTTGTTTCACCAATCGGCACCATAATGACCCCGTCCACGCCCATCGCGATCATGTTCCGGGCCGCTTGAGCCTCCAGTGCCGTGTTATTGCGTGAGTTTTGCGTTATGACCTTGTAGCCGGCGGTAAGCGCGCAAGTTTCGATTGCCTCAATCAGACCGGCAAAAAACGGGTCGTTGAGGTTCGGGATGATGATGCCAATCAACCCGCTGGATCTGTGGTTCATCCTGGTGGCGAAGAAATTAGGCACATAATCAACTGTCTGCAGCGCATCTTCAATTCGAGTGCGCGTCGAGGGCCGAACCGAGGCCGGATCCTGGAAGAAGCGTGACAGTGTAGGCCTTGAAATTCCTATTTCGGACGACAGCTTCACCATGGTTCGTATTTTCGTTTTCTGCATTTGCGGACTCTGTAGGATTTTTGGTGTCTTGCGCCTTCGGCTCTCCTGAGGTGCAAACTGCAAATTTGCAGCCGAGAAAACTCAGCGATATTTTGACATGTGTAAAATAAATACTTGTATCGCGTCAATGAATGCTCTTGAGCAAGGAGTCATGTGATGTCGGCAACAACGATTGTTTCGGTGGGCGAAATACACGTTGAGTTTGTGTCTCACGCCAAAGGATGCGCGTTGAGCGAGTTGGCTTCCTATACCGGACCCTATCCCGCCGGTGCAGCAGCTACTTGCCTTGACCAAGCCGCGCGGATGGGTGCGCGGACAAAGATATTTGGCGGCCTTGGCGAAGACGGCTTCGGCTGCGCGATGGTCGAGCGCCTCGCCGACAGCGGGGTCGAGACCTCTGGCATCGCACTGCATGACGACAGACCCACCGGCGTGGCCTTCGTGTCGGAATTCGAAGACGGCAGTCGCAGCGTCATTTCTCATGTCAACAGCAGCGCGGCTGAGGCTGTGGGCAAGGTGGTGACCGGGCTTCCGGATGCGGATCTGTTGTTGCATGTGTCCGGCGCCTCGCTGGGCAATGCAAAATTGCGAACGGCCATCCTGAACGCATGTGATGAAGTTGTCGCCCGGAGTGGCCGGATCAGCTGTGATTTGCGCCTTGATGCAGACCTCATGGGCAACGCGAAGGCTATTGAGGCACTTCGCCGCGTCCTGGCTTCAAGCTCGATCGTCTTCACCGGCAACGGTGAGCTGGGCCTGCTTTATCCCGGCAAATCGGAAGCGGAGGCTGTTGCGGCACTACGGGCAGCGGGCGCGCACATCATTGTCTTCAAGCCTGGTGAGCATGGCCTTGTCATCCTTGATAGTAACACGCGCCACGATTTTCCGGTTCACGATGTGGAACGCGTTGACCCTTCCGGTATGGGTGACTGCTTCTGCGGGGCGTTTCTGGCGATGATGACACAAGGGCATTCTGTCGAGACCGCGGGACGCTATGCCAATGCCGCTGCCGCGCTCTCAGCTGGAAAGCGTGGCCCCATGGAAGGCAATGCCTCCCCGCAGGAGATCGAGACCTTACTGGCACGCCATCAGACGGAGCGCATGAGAGCGTAGTTCCCACACCAATCATGTAACGGCTCAGACAGAGGTTTCTAGCCTGGCCGGCCCGGTGCCGAGCGTGGGAGCGCCGCTCAGGGTTACTTTCCCAGTCGCGGCGCCTTTCCTTCCAGATGGCGGGCCGCTTGTGCGATGATGGTTGCAAGTGGCTGATCAATATTGATGGATACCGAGTTTTCGTCCGCTGTTGGCGGTTCAAGCGCGGCGAACTGGCTGTCAAGAAGTGCCGGGGGCATGAAGTGACCCTTGCGGGCCTGCGTTCGCCGGGCAATGATCTGGCGGGAGCCACTTAAGTGAATGAACGAGACCATGGCGCCGGCATGATGGCGGATCAGATCCCGGTAGCCGCGCTTGAGTGCGGAGCAGCCGATGATCAGCGGTACCGGGCTCTTGGCGAATTCGCGGCCTATGCGCTCAAGCCAGGGCCAGCGGTCTTCATCTGTCAGCGGAATGCCGGCCGACATCTTGTCGATATTGGCCTTCGGATGCAGTGCGTCACCGTCCATGAAGCGGATACCGGTGATCTGAGCCAGGCCTTCACCGACACTGGTCTTGCCGCAGCCCGAAACGCCCATGATTATTGCGTAGCGGGTCATCTCAGAGCGAAGCGGTGATGCCGCCGTCGACATAAAGCGTGTGCCCGTTGACGAAGGAGCCCGCGTCTGACGACAGAAAGATGCAGGCGCCGACGAGCTCGTCGACATTGCCCCAGCGGCCAGCGGGAGTGCGTTTTTCGAGCCAGGCACTGAATTCCGGGTCTGCCACCAGTGCGGCATTGAGCGGGGTGTCGAAATAGCCGGGAGCTATGGCGTTGCACTGAAGCCCGTGCCTGGCCCAGTCGGTGGCCATGCCCTTGGTCAGATTGCCGACCGCGCCCTTGGACGCGGTGTAAGGCGCGATCGAGGGACGGGCCAGCGCGGTCTGTACCGAGGCGATGTTGATGATCTTGCCGCGCTTGCGCCCGATCATGTGGCGCGCCACGGCCTGGCCGACATTGAAGACCGAGCTGATATTGGTGCGCAGGAGCGTCTCGAAGGCACCGGCGGGAAAATCCTCAAGCGGCGCTCTGTGCTGCATGCCAGCATTGTTGACGCAGATGTCGATGGCGCCCACAGATGTCTCGAATTCGTCTATGGCCGCGCGGGCTGCAGCGTGATCGGTCACGTCAAAGGCAAGCCGGTGAATGGTCGCGCCGTTACCGGAAAGGCGCGCTGCCGCATCCTTGAGCTTGGCCTTGTCGCGCCCGTTTAGCACGAGGCTGGCCCCAGCCTTGGCCAAGCCCGCGGCAAGCGCGTAGCCGATTCCCTGCGAAGATCCGGTGATGAGCGCCGTGCGCCCGCTCAGGTCAAAAAGGCTGAGATCCGCCATAGGAAGTTCCTCGCTACATTGGTGTCGATATTTACGTACCAGGTCTATGTGTTGGCGATAGTGCAGGCAAGATTGTATGCCGAGCTGTCATGCCTGCTTCCGCTGCGGCCGTCGAGATATTGCAGATTGCTCCCGATCCCAAAGGGGGCAGAAGCCACTCGACGCGGCCTTCGCAGCGTACCGGTATTTGGCAGCCAAAGCTCGATCAGCGGTGCCTGGCGCTCGACAATGTGCTCTTGCAGCCTCACCATACCTCGGGAACCTCCGAGACCCTTAGAGGCAATGGGCAAGCTGGTTCGAGACAAACTGATCGCGCATTTTCCCGGTGCCGATCTCCTGACCCTGTTCTGTGAGGATGTGCCATGCGCGCGATTATCATTCATGAAGCCAAGGATCTGCGCATCGAAGACTACCCGGTGGAAACACCGGGGCCGGGCGAAGTCGCCATCAGGCTTGCCAGCGGGGGCATTTGCGGCTCGGACCTGCATTACTACAATCACGGCGGGTTTGGTGCTGTGCGCCTGAAACAGCCGATGGTTCTGGGACACGAAGTTTCCGGCCATATCACGGCGCTGGGCGAGGGTGTCTCGGGCCTCGCTGTCGGTGACTTGGTGGCAGTTTCGCCATCGCGCCCGTGTGGACGTTGCAGCTACTGCGGACAGGGTCTGCGCAATCATTGCGAGAACATGCGATTTTACGGATCGGCGATGCCTTTCCCGCATATTCAGGGTGCGTTCCGCGAGCAATTGGTGGCGCTGGAAAGCCAGTGCGTCAAGGCGAATCGGCTGACAGCCGGACAGGCGGCTATGGCCGAACCCTTGTCGGTCTGCCTGCATGCGACGCGACGGGCCGGCGATTTGCTGGGCAAGCGGGTTCTGATCACCGGTTCGGGACCGATCGGCACCTTGTGTGTCCTCGCGGCGCGGGCGGCAGGTGCGGCGGAGATCGTCGTCACCGATTTGTCGGATGCGGCGCTAGAGTATGCCAGGAAGGTGGGTGCGGACCAGATCATCAACACCGGCACGGATCCCGAGGCGCTGAAGGCTTATGCCGCGGGCAAGGGCAGTTTCGATGTCCTCTATGAATGCTCAGGAGCCGCACCAGCGCTGGCAGGTGCAGTCCCGGCGATGCGTCCAAGATCAGTTATCGTGCAGCTCGGTCTGGGCGGCGACATGACATTGCCCATGCAGGCGATGACGGCCAAGGAAATCGATCTGCGCGGCTCCTTCCGGTTCCACGAGGAATTTGCCATGGCGGTCAAGCTGATGCAGGCGGGTCGGATTGATGTGAAGCCGCTGATCTCGCACACGATGCCGATCGATGAGGCGGTGGCAGCCTTCGAACTGGCCGGCGACCGGTCGCAGGCGATGAAGGTTCAACTGAGTTTCTGATAGGCCGCTACGGCTGAACCTATCCGTCTGCCTGTTCTGCCCGTTTAATAGGGTGCTGGTCAGGACGGCTTCGTCCACCACCCCAGCAAGCTGGCATGATCCGCTTCATGGTGCCGTCAAAAACGCCTCAAGCGCTGAAAGTTCTGGCTGACGGATTTCGTGGCCGCCATCATGGAAGCTGGTCTGCAACTTGCTGCCCTGTGCAGTGAAATAGCTTGCGAGGCTCTCGGTCCGAGGAAACGGGCAGATCGGGTCGCGGCGTCCGGCCGTGATCAGCACCCGGGTGCCGGCAAGTCCGGGATTGGCCTCCGGCGTCCACGGGATCAAGGGGTGCAGCAGGGCGATCCGGTCGAACAATCCCGCATGTTTGAAGGCGACGGAAGCGAGAATGTTGGCGCCATTCGAATAGCCCAGCCCATAGACCGGGTGTCCGGGGTTGCCTGTTTTGTGAGCGGTGATGAATTCCGCCATCTTCTCGGTTCGCTCGGCAAGGTCGGCCATGTCGTAGACGCCTTCGGCAGCGCGGCGGAAGAAGCGCAGCGCGCCGTTCTCGGAGACGTCGCCGCGTGGCGAGACGAGGCCGGCGTCGGGAAGGATCTGGCCAACCATTTCGGAGAACTGGTGTTCATTGCCACCGGTGCCGTGAAAGGCAAAGACCAACGGGGCGCCTGCGGCGGGGGCCTTGGTCAGCGCGTTGTAATGGGATGGTGTCATGATAGCCTCCGGTGCGGGAGCGCACTCCCGCCTGAACATTAGTCGGTGATGGGTTCGAGCAACTGCTCGATCTGCTGGCGGTGCTGTTCGTAGCGGGTCGGCAGTTTCAGGCTCTCACCCAGATGGGCAAGGTCCTCGTCGCGGTCGAAGCCCGGCTCGTTGGTGGCGACCTCGAAAAGCACGCCGCCCGGCGTGCGGAAATAGATGGCCCAGAAGTAATCGCGGTCGATCACCGGCGTGACCTGGTAGCCGGTGTCGATTAACGCTTTTCGAACCTCGAGCTGGGCTGCGCGGTTTTCCACCGCAAAGGCGATGTGGTGCACCGAGCCTGCGCCCTGGCGTGCGTCGCTTGCGCGCGGGACTGCCTCAACATCGATGATATCGGCGCCATTGCCGCCGGCGATCGCAAAGCGGGTGTGGTTGGCCTGGCTGTCGATCTGTTCATAACCCATGTAGCGGAGCAGTTCGCCGGTGGCCGCGGCATCCTTGACCCTGAGGCTGGCACCGCGAAAGCCCTGAATGGCTTCCGCAGCGGAAATGTCCCCGTGCTGCCAGCCGGTGCGGTTGTCGCCGTCGGTTTCGATCAGCGAGAAACTGTCCTGATCGGGGCCGTCGAAGCGGAGCCGCTTCTCACCGAAAATCTCGCTCTCGCTGAGACCGGTGACACCCTGAGCCACCAGCCTGTCTTTCCAGAAATCCATGGTGCCTTTGGGCACAGAGAAGTAAGTGTCGCCGACTTCACCCGCTCCCTGGCGCCCCTGCGCGATGTTGGGGAAAGGGAAATAGGTCATCACCGATCCCGGCGTGCCGAACTCGTCGCCATAATAGAGATGGTAGACATCAGGGGCGTCGAAGTTGACGGTCTTCTTGACCCGGCGCAGGCCGAGCTTCTTGGTGAAGAAATCGCTGTTCTGCTGCGCCTGACCGGCCATCGAGGTGACGTGATGCAGGCCCTTGATTTGCGTGATCATGATGGGTGTCCTTTCCATGGCGGAGCTCGTGTCCAGCCTTGATGAAAAGATGGGGCATATCAGGGGTGATTGGAATGACAATAATATTGACAATATTATTGCGCATTTCGTAATAATTGCACATGCAGGAGTTATCCCAGATAAGAGCCTTTATTGCGGTCGCCGAGCTTCACAGTTTCGTTGCTGCTGCGCGGCTTCTGTCGATGACGGCGCCCTCGGTGACGCGTGCGGTCAGCGCGCTTGAAGACCGGCTTGGGGTGCAACTGCTTCTCAGGACCACCCGGCAGGTCTCCCTGACTTCTGCCGGGGCTATCTATGCTGCCCGTGTCAAACCCCTGCTGGCGGAGTTCGAAAAGGCCGCGGAAGAAGTGCGCGAAGAGCAGGGGGAGGCGGCCGGGCTGCTTCGGATCAACGCGCCAATGTCGCTGGGCCTGCAGATACTGCCGGATGTGGCGTCGGGGTTCCGGGTGGAGCATCCGGACACCACCTTGTCCTTCAGCCTGACAGACCGGTTTGTCGATGTGGTCTCCGACAAGATCGATCTGGCGATCCGCATCTCCCAGGCGCCCAAGGACAAGTCGACGATCTGGCGCAAGATCTGCCGGGTACGGCGTGTGCTGGTTGCCTCTCCGGGCTATCTGGCGGCCTTTGGCAGCATCGCCACGCCGGAAGATCTGCACGGCCACGCCTGCCTTGCCTATGACGAGGAAGCCGTCAGTGAAACCTGGGAACTCTCCAATGCGGGCCGAAGCCACAAGGTCAGGGCCGGGCAGGCGCTCGCCGGCAACAATGGAGATCTGCTGGCGCGGCTGGTCGAGAACGGAGAGGGCGTGGCGCTGCTGCCGCTTTTCATTGTCGAACCGGCACTCTCCGAAAAGCGGCTGCAGCAGGTTCTGCCGGAGTGGGAGCCAACGCCGTTGTGGCTGACGCTGTACTATCCGCCCTACGAGAAACTGCCGCTCAGGGTGAAGAAATTTTCGGATTTCTTCGAAAACTACGTCACCCGGATCCGTGCGCTCTGAGCAGGACAGCAGACCGGCGGGGAGCGTGGACCATCCGCAGTTTCCGGGAAGGGGCATCCGAGCCAGTGCTGGCAATAACGCTCTCAGAAAGCGGACTTGTGATTTTTCGCATGCGCCCGCCTGGCGCTGGCAAACAACGTGCCATCGAGCCACGGTACGACATATTTGATGGCAACAGGCACATTATCGCGGGTGTCCTGGTGGCCGGTGAGGCCGGATGTAAAATCACCGAAAGCTTAAATATCAGGCGCGATCCGGAATCTGTTGACATAATGGCATATTGACATACCATTAGGTTCGGTTGGATCTGGAGCGGGCATGGACACGACCAAGACGGGCTATTCGGACGAGCTTGAAACAGGCGGTGAGCGGACTTCTGTCCGGCTTGATCCCAATACCCGGGTGCCGCTCTACCACCAGATTTTCCTGATCCTGCGCAATCGCATCTTTGGCGGTGAGGTCCGTTCCGGCGAACTGGTGCCCGGCGAGCAGGAGCTCGCCCTCGAATTCAACGTCTCGCGCATCACTGCCAAGCGGGCCCTCAACGAGCTCGCTGATGCCGGTCTCGTGGTGCGCGAACGGGGCCGGGGCACGCGGGTTATCCACCGTCCGAAGGCGCCGGCTGTGACCTCGTCCATTGACGGGTGGCTGGAAAACATCTCGCTGATGGGCATTGCGACCGAAGCCCGTGTGCTGGAGCTGGATTACGTCCCGGCCAATGAAGACATTGTCCACGCACTGGAGATCGAGCCGGGGACGGAGGTTCAGCATGCCGTGCGCGTTCGTAGCCTGGACGGCGAACCGATGTCCTATCTGGTGACCTATGTTCCCGCCGATATCGGCAGGCAGTTCGGCCGCGAGGACCTCGATGCCAAACCGCTGCTGCTGCTGCTCGAGCTGGCGGGGGTCAATGTGGCATCGGCGCGCCAGACCATATCCGCTTCACTTGCTGATTCGGACGTGGCCAGCGCCCTGTCGGTGCATGCCGGGACACCGCTTATCGAGGTTCGCCGCGTCGTTCGCGACAGTTCGGGCCGGCCAGTCGAATACATCCGGGTTCTTTATCGTCCCGACATCTATCGCTTCGAAATGTCCATGAATCGCGTTCGCGAGAGAGAAGGCATGCGATGGGCGACAGAAACTGCGCCATCGGTCCCGGCCGGCGGTGCTGAAACAAACATAACCGGGGAACACTGAATCGGCCGTGGGTCGATCAAACAGGAGGTGAATGATGGCTGATACGAAGACAACAAAGAGCAATTCCTCAGGGATTCGCCGCCGCGAATTTCTTGCGACGGGTGCTGCGGCACTGGCCGCAGGCGTGACAGGGTTTCCGGCCGTGCTGCGGGCACAGGCCGCTCCGGTCAAGATCGGCCTGATCCATCCGGTTTCGGGCTTCATCGCGTTTTCAGGTTCGCAGTGCCGAGCCGGCGCGGAGATGGCGATTGCCGACATCAATGCCGCCGGTGGCATCAAGTCGATGGGCGGCGCCATGATCGAAGCGATGCTCGCCGACAGCCAGGGCAAGCCGGATATCGGCGCTGCCGAGGTGACCAAGATGGCCGAAGCCGGCGTGCATGGCCTGGTTGCCGGATATTCCTCGGCGATTTCGCTGGCGACATCTCAGGAAGCAGCCAAGACCAACACGCCGCATGTGGTCGATGTCGGGGTGTCCGACTCGATCGTCAACCGGGGGCTGTCGAACACGTTCCGCTTCGGGCCAGGCTACGGCAAGGTCGCGGAAATGGCGGTTACCAATCTCGACACCATCAACAAGGCAGCCGGTTCGCCGGCCAAGACCGCGATGATCGTTCACGAGGAATCGCTCTTCGGAACAGGCACCGCAGAGCTTCTGTCCAAGCAGCTTCCGGGTATCGGAATCGAAGTCGTCGACGTGATCAAGCACGCCAACCCGACGCGTGATTTCACCAACATCGCGCTGCAGATCAAGTCGAAGAAGCCCGACCTGATCATTCCTGCCAACTACTACAATGAATATGTGCTTCTGGCCCGGACCCTGCGGCAGCAGAAGATTGAAGCCAAGGGCATCTATTCGGTGCTTGGGGGAGCTGCGTCGAACCTTCAGTTCGTGGGTGAGTTCCCTGAAGCTGCCGAACTGATCATGGATTGCAATCACTGGTACGATCCGAAGTCGGAGGTCGCGCTTGAACGCCGCAAGGCAGCGGAAGCAGCGGGCCTAGTCTACACCTACGAAGTGTTCCTGGCTTACAATGCGGTTGCCTTCCTGGCCGACGCCATCGAGCGTGCTGGGTCGACAGATCCCGAGGCCATCAATGCCGCGCTGGCGTCCTCGACCTGGGCCAACCACGGCATGCCCTATGGCCCGACCAAAATGGTCAATGGTCAGAACGAGGGCGCGCAGCCGGTCAACACGCAGGTTCAGAAGGGTGAGATCGAAGTGATCTATCCGGAAGAGTTCGCGTCTGCCGAAACCGTCTTTCCGATGACGATGTAGGCTTCCGACCGACGCCGACGGGCCGGACATCGACTGTCCGGCCCGAACTTCCCCTCCGGATCGCGGGCCGCCATGCCAGACAGCGCAATCATCATTCCATCGGTTCTCAACGGGCTGACCACCGGCGGGCTATACGCCCTGGTCGCGCTCGGTCTGACCCTGATCTATGGCGTGTTGCACATCATCAATTTCGCCCATGGGGCGCTGTTGATGCTGGGGTTATACGCCGTCTATTTCCTCAATGTGCAATTCGGCCTGGATCCCTATGCGGCCTTGCTGATCGTGCCGCCGGCGATGTTCGCCCTCGGCTATGCTCTGCAGCGGGGCATTATCGGCCGCGCCAGTCATGGCCGCGACGAGAACATCCTGCTGGTGACGCTGGGGCTCTCGATCATCATCGAAAACCTGTCGCTCTACTTTTTCCGCTCGGACACACGCACCGTTGACACACCCTATTCCTTTGATGTCGTCGAGATCTTCGGGGCCTTTCTGCCCTATCCCAAGGTCGTGGCATTCGTCGGCGCGCTGATGACGGCCGCGCTGTTGTGGCTGCTGATGAGCCGCACCGATCTCGGCCGCGCCATCCGGGCCCTGGCAAAGGAGCGCAAGGGCGCGCAACTGGTCGGCATCAATGCCGATCACGTGTTCGCCATGAGCTTTGGCCTCGGTATTGCCTGCCTCGGCGTCGCTGCGTGCCTGTTGCTGCCGAGCTATTACGTCAATCCTCAGGTTGGCAGCGGTTTCGTGCTGATCGCCTTTACCATCGTGGTGCTTGGCGGCATGGGCTCGTTTGTCGGCGCCCTCATTGGCGGGCTGATCATCGGTGTTGTTGAAGCTCTGGGCGGGTTGTTTCTGGGCGAGAGCCTCGGCCAGATCGGCATCTTCCTGATCTTCATCCTGGTGCTGATTTTCCGGCCGACGGGTCTGTTTGGAGCCAGGGCATGAAGACCGACAGAAAACTGCTGATGCTGATCGCGGTCTTTGGCCTGATCGGGCTCGCGCCGATGCTGATCGCACAGGACTCGCTTCTCAACATCATCATCATGACGCTTTACGCAGCCCTGCTTGGCCAGGCCTGGAACATTCTGGGTGGCTATGGCGGGCAGGTCTCGTTCGGTCATGCGGCCTATTTCGGCACCGGGGCCTATGCGGTGGCAGTGCTGCAGGTGCAGTTCGGCATCAACCCATGGATCGGCCTGGTTGCTGGTGGTATCGCCGCTGCCGCCGTCGGTGCCTTCATCGGGTTCTGTACCTTCCGCTACGGCCTTCGCGGTTCCTATTTCGCGCTGGTAACGCTGGCGTTCGCAGAAGTGCTGCGAATTCTGTCGAACTCGGTGGATTTCACCGGCGCCGGCGTCGGGCTGCTGATCCCGCTCGAACGGAGCGCGGCCAATTTCCAATTCGTGTCCAAGGAAGGCTTCTTCTGGGTGATCTGGATCTTGACGTTTGCCGCCTTTCTTACGGTCTGGAAGATCGGAAACTCGCGCTTCGGGGCGCAGCTGATGGCCGTGCGCGACAATGAGGACGCTGCGCGGGCACTGGGTGTTGATGCGTTCCGGGTGAAGATGGGCGCAATCATGCTGTCAGGCTTTTTCGCCGGTCTCGCCGGAGTGTTCTACGCCCAGTACTTCCTCTATCTCGATCCGCACATCGCCTATGGCGCGGCGATCTCTGTCGAAAGCCTGCTGGTGCCGATCATCGGCGGCATGGGGACGCTGTTTGGCCCCTTGCTCGGGGCGGCCTTCCTGCACGGCCTGTCGGAACTTTCGCGCGCAGTGATCGGCGACGCGCCGGGGATCAGCCTTGTGCTTTACGGCGTGCTGCTCGTCATCATGGTGCTGTTCGTACCGCGTGGCCTTGCAGGTCTGGCTTCGCATCTGCGCAGCGGAAAGCCTGGCCAACCCCGGGCGGAAGAGGGCAAGGGCCATGCTTGAGATCAACGGCATTTGCAAAAGTTTTGGCGGTGTGAAGGCGTCGCAATCGGTAACCATGACGGTGCCGCAAGGCGGCATCACTTCGCTGATCGGCCCCAATGGCGCCGGCAAGACCACGCTGTTCGCGCTGATCACCGGGTTCCACACGCCGGACTCCGGCTCTGTCCGGTTCCTGGGTGAAGACATTACCGGCATGCCGCCGGAAGCGATCGCCACGCGGGGCATGATCCGGACCTTCCAGACCGTCCAGCCCTTCGCCGGACAGACGGTGCGGGAGAACATTGCAGTGGGCGCGCATCTGAAGATTCGCGACCGCGCCGAGGCGCTGGCCAAGGCCGAAGACGTGGCCCGGCAAGTTGGTCTGGGTGACCGGCTGGACATGGATGCGGTGTCGCTGACCGTGGCGGGGCGCAAGCGCCTGGAAGTGGCGCGGGCGCTGGCGACCGACCCGAAGCTGATCCTGTTTGACGAGGTCCTGGCCGGACTGAACCCGTCTGAGATCCGCGATGTGATTCCCGTCATCAACACGATCCGCGATGCCGGCGTGACCATCCTGCTGATCGAGCACGTGATGCAGGCGGTGATGAGCCTGTCGGATTACACCTGGGTCTTGAACCAGGGCGCGATCATCGCGGAGGGGCCGCCGCGGGAGGTTGTCTCGGATCCGCATGTCATTGAAGCCTATCTCGGCAAAGGCATGGCCGAACGCATCGCCGGGCGGGAGGCAACAACCAGTGCTTGAAGTCAGCAATCTGCGCGCCGGTTATGGCGCGGTCGAAGTCCTGCGCGGCATCGATCTTGCCATCGACATGGGCGAGATCGTCACGCTGCTGGGCTCCAATGGCGTCGGGAAGACGACGTTTTCGGCGGTGGTGTCCGGGCTAATGCAGCCCTGGTCGGGTGCGATCACGTTCGAGGGCAAGCCGATTGCCGGGCTTTCGTCGCAGGCGATTGTCGATGAGGGCGTGATCCAGGTGCCGGAAGGCCGGCACGTGTTTCCCAATATGACGGTACGGGAGAATCTCGAACTAGGCAGCTACCGGCGGGGCAAGGGCAACCGGATGCGCAACATCGAGCATGTGGCAGAGATTTTTCCGCGCCTGCGCGAACGGTTTTCGCAGAAGGCCGGCACCCTGTCGGGCGGCGAGCAGCAGATGCTGGCCATTGGCCGCGGCATGATGGCCGAGCCGCGACTGCTCATTCTCGATGAGCCTTCGATCGGCCTGTCTCCCTTGCTGGTCGAGGAAATGTTTTCGCTGATCAAGCAGCTCAACACGGACGGGCTGACAATCCTTCTGGTCGAGCAGAATGTGCTGCAATCGATGGAAATCGCCGACCGGGCCTTCGTCATGGAAAACGGCGAGATCAAACTGTCCGGTATCCCGGGCGATCTGATGGACAATCCCGAGCTGCAGCGCTCCTACCTGGGGCTGGCGTGATGGCATCGACGCTTGCGCAAAAGATCATTGCCCGCGCTGCAGGTCTGGAAACCGCCCGTGTGGGAGAAGTGGTCACGGTGCGAGTGGATCTCGCAATGATCCACGATTCGGGCGGCCCGCGACGGGTGGAGCCGATCCTCAAGGAGCTGGGCGTCGGCCTGTTCGACGCCTCCAGGGTGGTGCTGATTTCAGATCACTTTGTTCCCGGGGACACCGATGAAGGCGCGCGCATCCTCGAACTGACCCGGCAATGGGCCAGGGAGCGGAAGGTCGCGTTTCACGACGGCGAGGGGATCTGCCATGTAGTGCTTCCGGAGCGCGGGCACCTGAAACCTGGTATGCTCGTCGTCGGTGGAGACAGCCATTCGCCGACGGGCGGGGCGTTCGGGGCCTATATGTTCGGCATCGGTGCGACTGAGATGGCGGGTGTTCTGGCCACCGGGGAGATCTGGCTCAAGGTTCCAGGCACGATCCTGATCGAGTGCCAGGGACGGCTGTCGCCGGGCGTGCTCGCCAAGGATATCATGCTGGCATTGTGTGGCCGGCTCGGAATGGACGGCGGACAGTATCAGGCGGTGGAATATACCGGTGAAGCGATTGCGGCGCTGTCGATGCAGGAGCGGATGACTCTGTCGAACATGGCGGCCGAGCTTGGCGGTCAGGCCGGATTGATCGCGCCGGATGAAACGACAGCGGCCTATCTTGAAGGCGTTGGCGGATCAGCCGGCGACTGGCGTGGTCTTGCCACCGATCCGGGTGCCGAGCTTGCCGCGCACCATGTGCTCGATGCCTCCGCATTGGCGCCACAGGTGGCTGCACCGCATTCGCCGGCCAACGCGATGCCGGTCACCGAAGCACCCGAGACGCCATTCGATGTGGCCTATATCGGCGCCTGTACCGGTGCCAAGTACGAAGATCTCAAGGGGGCGGCGGCGATCCTGCGCGGCCACAAACTGGCGCCGGGCGTTGCGCTCAAGATCGCCCCGGCCTCGATGCGCGACCAGCAGCGCGCTGCTAGCGAGGGCATAATGGCGGTCTTAGAGGAAGCGGGCGCGCAGATCCTGCCCAATGCCTGCGGCATCTGCGCCGGTTACGGCCTGGATCGTCTGGGTGAAGACGTCACCTGCGTTTCTTCAACTGCTCGCAATTTCCAGGGCCGGATGGGTGCGGCATCCTCAAAGGTCTGGCTGGCCTCCCCGTTGACGGTGGCGGCGTCTGCCATTGCCGGGCGCATCGCAGATCCGCGTGAGTTTTTGAGAGACGGGGCGGGCACGGCATGAACGGACGGATCTTCCTGCTTGGAGACGATATCGACACGGATCAGCTGGCGCCGGGCCAGTACATGAAAGGGGGGCTCGACATGCTCGCCGCTCATTGCCTGGAATCGGTGCGGCCTGAATTCGCCGAAACCGTGAAGCCCGGCGACGTCATCGTGGCGGGGAAGAATTTCGGCATGGGCTCCTCCCGCGAACAGGCGGCGGAAGCGCTGAAGCATCTCGGCCTTGCCGGCGTGGTCGCGAGATCCTTTGCAGGCATATTCTATCGCAATGCCCTCAATCTCGGACTGCCAGTTCTGGTCACAGATGCTCTTGACGGAATTGCCGATGGCGACGCTGTCGCATTGGACCCGGCGAAGGGCGAGCTGCGGTTGACGGAGAAGAAGCGAACTGTTCGGCTTGAGCCGTTGCCGGACAATCTCAGGCCGATGCTCGCCGATGGCGGGCTGGTGCCGCACTTGAAAAAGCGTTTCGCCGCGGAACGTGCAAAGGAGGCCGGCGCATGAGCCTGAAACAACGGTTGGGCCAGGCGGACATCCTGCTCGCGCCCGGTGTCTATGATGCCCTGACCGGCCTGATCGCCGAGCAGTCCGGCGCCGAGGCGGTCTATCTGTCGGGCGCGTCCATCGCCTATACCCGTTTCGGCCGCCCCGACATCGGGCTGGTCTCCATGAGCGAGGTGGCCGATTGCATCGCGGCGCTGCGTGACCGGATTTCCTTGCCAATTGTCGTTGATGCCGACAACGGCTTCGGCAATGCGCTCAATGTGCAGCGGACGGTGCGGGTTTTCGAACGCATGGGCGCCAATGCGCTGCAGCTCGAAGACCAGACCATGCCCAAGCGTTGCGGTCATCTTGACGGAAAGTCGCTGATCTCAAGAGGCGAAATGGCAGGCAAGATCCGCGCGGCCTGCGATGCACGGCACTCGGAAGAAACCCTGGTGATCGGACGGACGGACGCGATTGCTGTTGAAGGTTTCGATGCGGCCATGGACCGGGCCGAAGCCTATGTCGAGGCGGGCGCCGACATGCTGTTCATCGAGGCGCCGCAGTCGATGGACGAAATCCATCTCATCGTCAAACGCTTTGGCGGCCGGGTGCCGCTGATGGCAAACATGGTCGAGGGCGGCAAGACGCCGATCATCAATGCGACCGGTCTTCAGGAGCTCGGGTTCAGTTTTGTCATTTTCCCGGGCGGGATCGTGCGCGCTATCGCAGCCACGGCGCGGGACTATTACGCAAACCTGCTGTCTTCGGGTTCCAATGAAGCTTTCCGCAACCGCATGTTCGATTTCGCCGGCCTCAACGGCGTCATCGGTACGGCCGATCTGCTTGCAAGCGGCAAGCGTTACGATGGAGACACGCAAGAATGACGATTGATCCGGTCACACTGGCCATCCTAAAGGGCCGGCTGGAACAGATCGCGGACGAGATGGACGCGACGCTGTTCCGCTCTGCGTTCAATCCGATCATTGCCGAGGCGCATGATGCCTCGCACGGGATCTATGACGCCAGGACCGGCGACACGCTGGTGCAAGGCAAGTCCGGCCTGCCGATCTTCGTCGGTGTGATGGCGTTTGCGGTCAAGGCGGTAATCGAAAAGGCTGCAAAACAGGGCGGTGTCAACGAAGGCGATGTCTGGATCTTCAACGATCCCTATGATGGCGGCACGCATCTCTCCGACTTCCGGCTGGTCAAGCCGGTGTTCCGCAATGGAGAAGTGTTCTGCTACCTGGCATCGGTCGGCCACTGGCATGATGTCGGCGGCAATGTGCCGGGCAACTACAATCCGGCGGCGACTGAGTGTTTCCAGGAGGGCATGCTGATCCCGCCGGTCAAGCTCTACGATCGGGGCGAGTTCCGCCAGGACATTGTCGACATCCTGTCGTCGAACTCGCGGCTGCCGCTCTCGCTTTACGGTGATCTCAACGGCCAGATCAATGCGCTTGAGCTTGGCGAAAAGCGCATGAACGCGTTGCTCGAAGAGTATGGCGACGCCAAGGTGGCCGACTGCATGGCCGAGTTGACGGCGCGTGCGGCGCAGATGATGCGGGCGCAGATTTCCAAACTGCCTTCGGGTACGGTCTCGGCGGAAGATTTTCTCGACAATGACGGCATCCATGACGCGCCGCTGAAGATCGCTCTCGACCTCACCATCGACGGCGACAGCATGGTGATGGATTTCTCGCGCTCCTCGCCGGCCTGTGCCGGTCCGGTCAATATCTCGCGGGCGACAGCGATTGCCGCCTGTTATGTGGCGCTCAAGCACATTTTCGGAGATGTGCCGGCCAATGCCGGGGTGCTGGAGCCGGTCGAATTCCGCATCGAAGAAGATTCCCTGCTTTCGGTGAAAGCACCGAAGCCGGTCGGCGGTTATACCGAAACGATCCTGCGGCTGATCGACGTGGTGTTCCAGGCCGTGGCGCAGATCGCGCCCGAGCCGGCAATGGCCTGTGCCTATGGCACCATCAATGCGCTGTCTCTCGCCGGGCACCGGGCCAATGGCCAGCGCTGGGTGATGTTTTCGTTCTTCGGCGGCGGCCATGGCGCGCACGGTGCCGGCGACGGTCTCAACCACGGCAATGCGCCGATCTCCACCGCCACGATCCCGCCGCTCGAGATTCTCGAAGCGGCCTATCCGGTGCGGTTCACGCAATGGGCGTTGCGGCCCGATTCTGGTGGCGCTGGTGAATTCCGCGGCGGCCTTGGCGCTGTCTACGAGATCGAGCTGCTGGAAAAGCAGGCGGATGTCTTCCTGTTCGGTGAGCGCGGCCGGTTCGCACCGCCCGGCGTCGTCGGCGGCGGCGCAGGTGCGCTGAACATATTCCACTACCAACAGGCGGATGGCGAACATGTGCCGCCTATGGCCTCGAAGATCGTAGGGGTCCATATCGATCGCAGCCAGAGACTGCGGCTCGAAACACCGGGTGGCGGCGGCTATGGCCATGCCTTTGAGCGAAACCCCGAAAGCGTCACCCGCGACCTGCGGCTGGGCTACATCACAGCAGAGAGGGCCGAGGCGGATTATGGCGTCGTCATCGGACCGGACGGGTCTGTCGATGAAGCCGCCACACGAGATCTGCGCACCCGGGAGCCTGCTCAATGACGCGTCCAGCTTATGTCATCGGCGTCGACGTCGGCGGCACCTTTACCGATGTCTTCATTCTCGATGAAGCCAGCGGCCAGGTCTCTACCGCGAAGGTGCCTTCTACCCGAGGAGACCAGTCGAAAGGCTTCGTCGAGGGCATTGCCAGCAGGGTCGAGAACTTCGCCGATATTTCCACGGTGGTGCACGGGACGACCGTTGGCACCAATGCGCTGCTTGAGCGCAAGGGCGCCCGCACCGGTATCATCACCACCGACGGGTTTCGTGACGTTTTGGAAATGCGCCGCCGCG
The DNA here is from genome assembly GCF_900220985.1 of Parahoeflea halophila. Lineage (GTDB taxonomy): Bacteria > Pseudomonadota > Alphaproteobacteria > Rhizobiales > Rhizobiaceae > Hoeflea > Hoeflea halophila. The sequence goes on along the minus strand of NZ_OCPC01000007.1, from coordinate 4,727 downwards.
ACCGGCCCACGACCTGGGGGCTCAAGGGGGCCTTTACTCCGGTGGTGGAACGGCCCGACCGTGTCGAGGTCAGCGAGCGCGTGCTGGCCGATGGTACCGTGGCCGAGCCTGTCGACGTAGCCGAGGTCAAGGCGCAGGCCGAAGCGCTTGCCAAGAGTGGCTGCGAGGCGGTCTGTGTGTTCTTCATCAATGGCTACGCCAACAACGACAACGAGAAGCGCGCCGTTGAGGCGGTGCGCTCCGTCTGGCCCAATGCCTATGTCACAGCCGCCACCGAGATCCTGCCGGAGATTCGCGAATTTGAGCGGCTCTCGACCGCGACGCTGAACGCCTACCTGCAGCCGGTCGTCTCGTCCTATCTCGACAAGCTGGAAAAGGGGCTCGAGGCCAGGGGATTTGGCGGAGACATCCTGATCGTGCAGTCGAATGGCGGTGTGATGTCAATCGACATGGCCAAGAGCTACCCGGTCAGAACCGCGCTTTCAGGCCCGGCCGCGGGCGTTATTGCGGCAACGGCGATTGCCAAGGCTGCGGGCTTTGACAACATCATCACCTGCGACATGGGCGGCACCTCTTTCGACGTGTCGCTGGTTGCCGACAACGAGGCGGCGCTGGCGGCCCAGACGGCCATCGATTTCGGCATGGTGGTGCGCACGCCGATGATCGAGATCACCACCATTGGCGCCGGCGGCGGCTCCATCGCCTCGCTCGACGCCAGCGGTCTATTACAGGTGGGACCGGAATCGGCCGGGTCCGATCCCGGTCCGGCCTGCTACGGGCTTGGCAATGAGCGGCCGACGGTCACCGACGCCAATGTGGTCCTTGGGCGCATCAACCCGGACCGCCCGATCGGCGGCAAACTGGCGCGACTCGACATCGACGCATCGCGGCAGGCGATCGACACGCATCTGGCGAAACCGCTGGGGCTCTCCATCGAACAGGCAGCGGAGGCAATCCTGAAGCTCGCCAATGCCAAGATGGCCGGCGCGATCCGCCTGGTCTCCATTGAGAAGGGCCATGACCCGGCAAAGTTTTCGGCGATGCCCTTCGGCGGCGGCGGCGCGCTTCACACCGGCGCGCTGATCAAAGAGGTCGGTCTTGCCTCGGCTCTGGTTCCGCGCTTTCCAGGTGTTACCTCGGCGCTCGGCTGTGTCGTGGCGGATATGCGCCACGACCGGGTGCAGACGGTCAACCGGCTGCTCGATCAGGTCGATGCGGCGGAACTTGGCGCTGAGATGATCCGCGTTGGAGACGAGACCGAAGCGCTGCTCGAAAACGCAGGCGTCGCTTTTGCCCGCGTGGACCGGGTGGCCGAGCTCGACATGCTCTATCTCGGCCAGACCCATACGGTGAATGTGGCGATCGGGTTTCCGGAAACAGGGCTGACGACGCAAGACATCCGTGACGCTTTCGAGACCGCTTACCGGGAAAGCTACGGCCGGCTGCTCGAAGGCATTCCGATGCGGATCATGAACTACCGGATCGCGGTGATCGGCCGCCGTCCGAAGCTCGACATGGCGGTGTTTGCCCCGGTCGACGGCAAGCCGGCAGAGGATTGCCGGATGGGAACGCGACGGGTGTTTGCGGAGGGCGAATGGCACGAGGCGGCGGTCTATGAACGGCTGCAATTGGCCGTCGGAGCCAATATTGTTGGACCGGCGCTGCTCGAACAGGCCGACACCACGATCTTTGTCGATCCCGGCCTGGATGCCGTGGTCGATGGTTTCGGCAATCTCGTGATCACGCCGGGAGCCTAGACAATGACCGCTCATGCCATCGACCCCAGACGAACGGGCCTGCTGATTGTCGATCTTCAGAACGACTTTGTGCACCCCGATGGTGCTTATGCACGAGGCAACCAGAAAAGTGCCGACATTGCGGCCTTGCCGGACAGGGTGTTGCCGGTCGCCGATGCGCTCCGACAGAAGGGCGGCTGGATCATCTCGACCCAATTCACCCTTGTGCCGGGGAAGGGCGGCGAGCCATTCATTTCGCCGCATCTCAGGCAGATCCGTCCATTCCTGACAAAGGGTGACTTTGCACCCGGCAGTTGGGGGCATTCGCTTGTAGACGAATTGCAGCCGGCGGATCTGTCGGTGGAGAAAGTGGCCTATTCGGCTTTCTACATGACGCGGCTCGAATGGGTGCTGCGCAAGGCCGGTATCGAGACGCTGATGGTCTGCGGCATCGTCACCAATGGTGGCGTCGCCTCCACCGTGCGCGATGCGCATGTGAGGGATTTTTCGACATTCGTGCTCAGCGATGGGTGTGCCGCGTTCTTGACCGAGACCCATGAGCGCGCCATCGCGGACTTGTCGACCGTGGCGAAGACGCTCACCTGCGGTGAGGCGGCGGCCATGTTCTCGGGAGCCTGACGTGAGCGGCGGCCGGATATCGCGGCAGACACCCGACCGCATCGATGCAGAGGCGGATGTTGTCGTCATCGGTGCAGGAGCATGCGGACTGGTTGCGGCGCTCAGGGCAAAAGCCACCGGGGCCGAGGTAATGGTTCTCGAACGGGACGGCTCGCCTTCCGGCTCGACCTCGATGTCGTCGGGTTTCGTGCCGGCGCCGGCGACCCGGTTTCAGCGCGCAATTGACGTTGCGGATGACACGCCGCAGCGTTTCGAAGCCGACATCATGGCTAAGTCCAAGGGCAGGTCGGCTCCGTCCCTGGCCCGGCTTGCGACGCAGACGATAGGGCCGGCTCTCGAATGGCTCGCTGACACACACGGGCTGGAGTGGATCGTGCTCCATGATTTCCTCTATCCCGGCCATTCCCGGCACCGGATGCACGCGGTGCCCGAAAAGACGGGCGCGGCACTGGAGGCGCGGTTGCTGGCTGCGGTCGAGGCGGCGGAGATCCCGATCGTCACCGAGGCCCATGTCACCACCCTTTTTGCAGAAGCCGAAGACAGAATCACAGCTGTCGAAATCACCCGACCGGACGGGGCCACGGAAATGCTTGGTTGTACGGCGCTGGTGCTGGCCTGCAATGGTTTCGGAGGCAATGCCGCGTTGGTGCGCCAGCATATCCCCGAGATTGCCGACGGTCTCTATTACGGCCATCAGGGCAACACCGGCGATGCCCTGGTCTGGGGTGAGACGCTTGGCGCCCGCATCGAGCATCTTTCCGGTTATCAGGGCCATGGCTCGCTCGCGCATCCGCATGGAATCCTGATCTCCTGGGCGCTGATGATGGAGGGCGGCATTCAGGTCAACGCCGACGGGGTGCGTTTCTCCAACGAGCATGGCGGCTATTCGGAACAGGCCGTCAACGTGCTTAAACAGCCAGGGGGAATTGCCTGGAACATCTATGACGCGCGGCTGCATGCTTTTGCCAAGGGTTTTCCCGATTACCGGGAGGCGATGGCGGCCGGTGCGGTGAAAAAGGCGGGGGATGTTCGTGAACTCGGCAGCGTTACCGGCCTCTCCGAAGCGGCACTGGACACAACACTTGGAGAGGTTGCGAGATATCAATCCGGGCAGGCCGCGGATCCGTTTGGCCGGGAATTCACCGGCAAGCCGGCACTTGCCGCGCCGTTATTTGCGGTCAAGGTGACCGGAGCCCTGTTCCACACTCAGGGCGGCCTGATGATCGACGGGGAGGCACGCGTCCTGCGTGAAGACGGCAGCCCGTTCGCCAATCTGTTTGCCGGCGGCGGTGCGGCCTGCGGCGTGTCGGGGCCGGATGTGTCGGGTTATCTTTCCGGCAACGGTTTGTTGACGGCCGTGGGTTTCGGTTTTGTCGCCGGAGACGCTGCCGGAAAGCAGGCTTCCGCCAGCCTCACCTGAAACTGGCGCGAAACCGCTGATTGAGGCGGCTTGTTGCCACTTCGGCTTTCAGCCGTCCGCGCAAGCGTCGGCAACAGTTTCCGAGCCCTCATCCTGGAACTGCATATAGCCGTCATGACGCGGCCGCAGCCATGCGGTCTCGTGGGTCAGGCGCGTGTTCAAACAGGTATCTCCCACCACCTCATAGCTGTTCAAGGGCGACAAGGCCGGTCCGGATGTCGATGAGGTCTCCATGGCTTGTCGCACAGGGACGGCCGAGATTGCGGCAAGGGTGTAGAAACTCATCAGCCCATGTGGAGAACGCAGGGCCCAGATTACGCGGCCGTCGCGTGCCTTGCGGATCACCTCGCTCCAGTGTTCCAGCAGGGATGACAGATCGGCGCGGCGGGCCTGGACCTGGGTTGCGGCATCGATCGGCAAGGTCCACTGGCAGCCATTCAGGAAATAGCACTGGAAGCTGCGGCCGACAGACTTCATGACTGCCGATCCGATCTGATGGCCGGCCCGATGGAAATATCGTGCGCAGACGGGCGCCGTCCACGCAGGGGCCTTCAACCTTTTTCTTGCGGTTTCGAAGCTGATGGCTGCAGAAGCTGTTGAAGGGGGATGCTCGCAGGAAGTCGATCCGGGTTTCAGCATTAAGGTCGATCAAGCCATCGAAACCGGTGCTATCCTGGACAGGGTGTCAGGGGCGGCACCGCCATTGCGATCGCTTTGCCCTCAAATAAGGATAAAATCAGTTTCATTTGATAAAAAACGGGCAGGGTAATCGGTTGAAATGCCGGCTTTCCGGGCTTTCGTAGCGGTGGCGTAAGGAATTTTTCCTTCTGGTCAAAGAAAATTCGATTTTGTTGAAAAAGAGTGTTGACTCATTTGGTGGGGTGCCCCTATAACCCGCTCACACAACGAGGGCGGCGCGCCGCTGGCGCCAA
>NZ_OCPC01000012.1 GCF_900220985.1 Parahoeflea halophila | reverse complement strand
CCATCGCGCATCCACTGGTAGGAGAAGGCGCCCAAGCCGTCATTGTCCGAGATGCCCGATGTATCGGCCGTCAGGGTTTCGTTCTCCGTCACCGTCCCGGTGATCGCAGGCACACCGGCAGGCGCATCATTGACATTGGCGACTGGCGCCGTGGCAGCAGACGTCAGTGGGCCTTCCGCCGTGCCATTGCCATCGGTGTAGCTGACCTTCACAGAGATGGCGCGGCCCACATCCGCATCACCCAGCGTGTAGGTCGAGCCCGTCGCCCCTCCAATATCAACACCATCGCGCATCCACTGGTAGGAGAAGGCGCCCAAGCCGTCATTGTCCGAGATGCCCGATGTATCGGCCGTCAGGGTTTCGTTCTCCGTCACCGTTCCGGTGATCGCCGGAACGCCGGCAGGGGCATCATTGACATTGGCCACAGCCGCCGTGGCAGCTGACGTCAGCGGGCCTTCCGCCGTCCCGTTGCCATCGGTGTAGCTGACCTTCACCGAGATGGCGCGGCTCACATCCGCATCCCCCAGCGTGTAGGTGGAGCCCGTCGCCCCTCCGATATCAACACCATCGCGCATCCACTGGTAAGAGAAGGCGCCCAAGCCGTCATTGTCCGAGATGCCCGATGTATCGGCCGTCAGGGTTTCGTTCTCCGTCACCGTCCCGGTGATCGCAGGCACCCCGGTCGGCGCGTCGTTTACCGCAGCGACGTCAACCGTCATTGTATTATAGACGCCTGATGTTACAGTGACATTGTCAAAATAGGCATCAATAAATTCATCTGCCGCTGTACTGTTATTATTATTGGCACTCAATTGTATCGTGTGGTTGCCTGCGGCCAATGTGATGGTGGTCTGATATGTAAGCCAACCACTGTCGTGCACTGAACCACCATTACCATCACCAACGGTTCGGATTAGTGACGAATTGGTATCATTGCCGTAACTCACTCCGTCAATTTTAAGATACATCTCACCGTATTCATCGGCTTCGTACATCGAACTCATCAGCAACCGGAAATCGGTAGATACGGTTATCTCAGTAGCGTTCGCCAGATTAAATGTTTTCGACCAGCCACCTGAGCTCACACCCCCGGTTACTCCGCCGCCCAGGTCAATGCGTAGCCCACCGCCAGTTTTCCCGCCGGCGGAATCATAAGCGCCATCGGCCCAACCTCCGTTGGAAATGTCGGCGTAAACAAAGCCATCAGCATTGGTGTTGAACGTTGAGTTGTTGATCGAGATCGTACTTGTTGCACTGCTGTAGGCAGTACCGTCGTGCACGCGAAAACCGAAACTGTCATAGCTACTGCCGAACGCATTTGGTGACGCTGCAAAAGTTAGATTGCCGGCATCGATCGCCGCTTGTGAGATGATCTGGCCATGTGTCACATCAACGCCACTCAGTTTGAGGCTGCCGACGGATACTAGCGATGTGATCTGGACTTGCTGCAGCGCGTCACCGCTATCAGCATCAGCAAACGGGAAGTCCGCAACAGTGAAAACGTAAGGCGTATCCTCATTTGCCGATATGGTTTTGTTACTGGTTGTCGGCGCACTGTTCGTGCCAACGACGGTTATGGCGACATTGTCACTATCGGATGGGTTGACCGGCCCATTCGCCAGATTGGAAATTTCCGCAGCCGATAGCGCCCGGTTATAGATCCGAACATCATCGACTAAGCCATTAAGATTTGCATCGTTCCCGCCGTCGCCATTTGCTCCGATGATGGTATTGACACCGCGCGTGTAGCTAATTGAGTCAGTATACGCAGAGGAAGCAACCTCAATACCATCTATGTAAAGCTTTTGCGAATTTCCTGTATCGCTGTACGTATATGCAATATGGTGCCACCCTGTACCAGCAATGAACTGGCTCGAAGAGGTTCCTCTCCAATTCGAACCATCATAAAAGAAGCCGTGCACGCCTTCATTACCCGCATTAGCTGGGTAATCCAGTCTGAGAGCAACACTATCGCCCAATGATACAATGTCCGAGCCCCAAGTATCAGCACTTGTGAGATTTACCCATCCTGCCAACGTGACGTTTGTCGGATTTCCGAAAAGACCGGCAACCTCCACATGATCGTCTATGCCGTCCAGACTGAGGACATCCCCCCTCACCGGATCACTTACTACCGCAGCTCCGTTCCTGAGGGTTCCGTCATAAGTACCAGCGGGGCTGGAATCGTTGCCCGGATCAACACTGATAAACTTATAGAAGCCACGCAGGTTAGCATCGATGTTGAGTTGATAGAGCGTCGTATCGTTGGTGGTAATAGTGAATGTGTCGCCGCCGTCGTATTCGGGGGTCGGGTCGTACTGAAGCCCATCTAGTGCAGCGTTTAAGTTCTCAACCGTGCCGACAACGGTCATGCTAGCAGTACCGTTGGCGCCGCTGCTAACCGTTAGCCCTGTCGTCTGAGACAGTGTCAGCGTGCCATTGTTGACCCCAAGCGTCACCGTTAGGCTTTCGCCTGCGTCATCCGTGATCGAGATCAGGTTGCTGTTCCCGGCGTTGAAGACTAGCGCTGTGTTTTCGTTAGTTGTCTGCGGACCCGGAGTGCCATTCACTGGATCCAAATCCGAAGAGGGCTTAATAGATACCCCGCCGACGGCCCATGCGTCCGAGCCACTCCAGGTCCAGGACATAGGAACCGAGGCTGCGCCGACCGCGGTGCTGCCACCTCCGTTAACTTCGGGGGCCTTGAGGTCCCAACGCTCGGTCTGGCTGCCGCCAGGTATGAGGTTGTAATCGACGTTGTCGTCGACGGCTATTGCAGCAAACACCAGTTCATCGGCAGCTGAGGATACTGTTGCAGATCCGGCCCCACCGCTACCGCCAGCCCCCGAGGCGAAGGTGCCCAGCGGCGTGGATTGATCAACACCCGAAAACGTCATGACGCCTGCCGTATTGCCATCAGATGTTCCGCTCATGGCGATGTTAACGGTATGGGTCGCCAGATCCGGATTCACGAGTGACCAAATCTCAACGCGGATCGCAGTCCCTCCACTACCGCTCTCTCTCGCTCCTACCAGAGTGAGTGCGTCTCCATTGTAGGAGACAGAAGCCACGGTAGAACCCGCGCTCTGATTGATCGACACGGCGACAAGCATCAACCTGTCGGTTCCAGACGTCGTGTGAGAAACCGAGAAATTACCGCCGGAACTGGTTCCTGTAGATGTTGAATCTACACCAACGGCCAGCACTCCATCCCAGTCGTTCAGCGCGTCCTGATCGGCAAATATCTCGGCTTCAATACTGCCATGGCGGTATTCAAGGTCCCAGTCACCACCGAGGTCCTTGTGACCTGTCAGATCATCGCTGGCGGCGACATCAGCACCGGTCAGGCCGGCGAGTGTCGACACCGCCAATCGGCCTGTTTCGCCGCTGGCAAAGTCACACCCGTAAATAAGAATATCCGCGTCCGCGGAGAGTGACATACCAATGCCGACCAGCTGGCTGGCATAGATACCGTCCATCGCATCCGTCGTGAGTGTACCAGACCCCAGTGACATCAACCCGGAAGAACCGTGAGCAAGTATATGGATTGCACCCACATTTGCCTTGTAACCCATGACTTCTGCGATCTGCTCGATGCCATCACGGTCGGCATCAAGGAACACGACCTCTGCCGCGGGATCGATCCCCGACAACAGAGTTTCGATGTCTTCGACCGCAGCATCGATAAAGACGATCTCGGACCGCACTGGAGGTTCTATTGTGGCAGGGTCCCAGCCATCTTTGTCTGACTGATCTGAGGTTTCGGAAGCATGATGAGTTAAGCTGTCGTCCGCCGTCAGGTGCGCATCGCCATAAACAGAAAAATCAGTAACCTCACCGACAACAGCAGCGCCGAATGCAGCGTCAAACGCGATACGCGGCTCCAACTCATAAAATACCAGCCGCGCCGGCCTTAGACGCGGGCTCGTGTGTTCAGTAGAAGCCATTATTTTTCTTGTCTTCAACATCGGTGCTGCGATCTTCCAAAACATGTCGGCTGTACGCAAAACACCAACCAGCCGATGATCAAAGACCATAAGAAATTATGGTTAACAAAGCCCTCCTATTGTCTTAAGGCAGCGCTCGTGGGTCTAGAAAACTCGGGGCAAGTCAAACAAAGAAAGTCGCTTTGCTGCCTATTTTGACCTAATGGAAATTCCAATAGCGCGATTGATTGTGAGTGGTGTAACCTGACGTCTGGAAATTGTTTTTGCGCAGGTGCCATGAGCCCCTGCCAAGGCGTGGCCCGGCAGGGGCGATCCACTCTGTTATTCCATGGAGTTGCAACACCACCATGGAGAAGCGTGAATGGAAAGGCAGGAGGATAGGACAGTTGAGGCCCTCCTGGAACTTCTGATCGAACATGGACCTCGCGACATCGCTACGGTCTTTGCGCGAGCCTTCGAACTGGCGATGCAGATCGAGCGTGAACGGTTTCTCGGCGCCAGCATTTACGAGCGGGCGGCAGGGCTAGACCAATGGTTACAAGCTCAAGCGGATCGACACGCCTGCAGGCACAGTCACCGTGCAGGTTCTCAAGACAGCCGGCCATGAGGGTGAACCGTTCTATCCGCACTCTCTGGAGCGCGGCCGCCGCTCGGTGCGGGCTCTGATGCTCGCCGTGGCCGAGATGTACATCAAGGGCGTTTCGACGCGCGAAGCCGAGGCGGTAATGCGCGACTTCGGCATCGAAAGCCTGTCGTCTACCCAGGTCAGTCGCGCCACGAAACTTGTTGATGAGAAGCTGGAGGCTTGGCATGGCTCGAAAATGGGGCGCCAGAAGGGCCCGCCATCTTTGCTTTGCCCGAACACCATCGCCGTAGCATGCGCACGTCCGACCCTGTGGAGCAAGGTGTACAAAAGAACTCCAGCGCCGCATAATCAAGGTCAGGTTTTTTTCCGAACGAGGCCACGCTCAAGTGGTTGGTTAAAGTGCTGCTCGAGATCGACGACAGTGGGCCGTCGACACAAAGGCCTATATCAAAGGGGAATGCCAGGATGCATGATCACCCTCCCGAGATTTTCCAGACAACAGGTTGCTTATTCCTTCTGGAAAGCAAGTATCCCTCCGGAGGAGACGATTAAGCCGCTATTGCTGGTTTAACCATTAGCGCAGAACTCACCTGATTTCGTAGATTCACCCAGGCGCCGTCGATGTTTGAGGCTTGAACGTAGATATCAGGATCATCAGAGAAGCAGATGGCCTCAGAGCAAAGCCTTGCGGACAGAAAGCATACTTTATTCAAGGCATTCCAGATTTCACTTAACCGTTCGACACTGGTTTCTTCATTGAAGAGAATTTGGGCTACTTGCCATGCGTAAAGCCGATATTTTCTCTCCAACACGAGAAGTCGTTCTTCAAGCACGTTGTTAACCCCCACCGATCCAGACGAGCTACATCTACAGGCAACGTGGTTAATGATACGTAACGCGGTTCAGTTTACGTTGTCCTGGATATTACCAAATGGATAGAAAGATTCGAGAGGCACAAGGCAGCATCAACAAGGATCCACCCAGTGGATCTGCGGTGCATCGGATTGATCAACCCGCGTACCCTTCCAAAGCCAGGTCTTTTCTGCGCCTCAGTCAGCTAGCGCGAAAAGCCTAACGGGGTGTTCCAGCGATAATCACCATCTCGCGTCAATGGGGTCTTTGAATAGCCCCGAGTTTTCTAGACGCCCTCGGTTTTCATTTCTTGCTGCCGTTCGAACTCGACGGGCGACAGCATCCCGTTCCTGGCATGCTTGC